>CAWHBF010000001.1:0-518997 GCA_963827515.1 uncultured Acidobacteriota bacterium
ACGGCGGCGAGCAGCAACACGGTGATGTGGGGCAATACGAAAAGTTGATTTACCGCTCCCGCTACGAGGGCCGCCACGGCGACGGCCAGAGCACTTTCAAGATATGCGAAAAGCCGCCGGCGCATGGAATTGCCCAGTGAAATTGGTCCGACTATCGGGGCCGCGCGTCGAAGCTGGCCATGATGAGCCGATGGTATCTATTGTCGAAGCGATTTCCAGGCCCGGCCATTCAGCCCGTGAATCTGCCAAACGTCCGATAGTGGGTCAGGGGCGGTAAGTCTCAGAACGAGCAAATGTTGTCCGGTCTACCCCCGATCGCGACCGATCCGCAGACATTCTGCATCCGCAGCCTCGTGCCAGCTGCGTGGAGGAACTTACGACCAAGGCTCCATTCCTTTCGACCTGATGGTGCCCTCGGCGTCGGGTCGGTCACGAACGGATCAAGTCCTTGGCGATGTCCGCTGCCACCGCATTAGCGCTGACGGCCCCCTCGAAGACAACGTAGCACTGAATCTCGGACGACAGTGCCCCGACCATCTCGATGCCAGGGGTGGCGATCAGAGTCGCAATCGCCGTGACTCCAATTTCCGCCTCGCTTTGAGCAACCAACTCTCCGACTGTGTCTGTTTCGGTCCGTTTGGTTTTCAATCGCAACTCCTCAGCTATGCCGAAGCTCTCGAACAGGCGTTCAAGGTACGGTCCGCTGGTGCCGGCCTTTAGATAAGCGTTAGGGGCACACGCGGCGCATTCCCTTCTTCGCTTCCCAAGGTTCGAATCTACGGCACCACCGGAGAGACATGGAATTCGTGTTTCATGCGGGCTCAGCGCCAATGAAGCCGGTGTATACTTATCAGAGCCGCGACCTCCGCTTTGGCTGGATTGCTCTTCAGCCAACGCGTTGTCGCCTAAAGTACCAGGCAGGAGTTGAACCGGTGGCCGGTGTTAAATCGAAGCTGCGGCAGGACATCACACCGATGCCCGATGCCGATCCGCTTTTAGGCTCGGTAGCATCGGAGGTGGTGCGCTACCTTGCTTCATTTGCAATGACCGCCGTCGCGACGGTCGTGGCTGTCGGTGTCGACAGCACGGTGACGATCCCGAACCTATCCCTCGTATTTGTAGTGCCGGTGATCATCGCGGGGGTTAGCCTCGGCTTGGGTCCGTCACTCTGTTCGGCGATACTTGGTGCTCTCGCCTTCAATTTCTTCCTTACCGAGCCTCGCTACTCACTCGCCGTCGACGACCCGGCAAACATCTGGGCGATCGGACTGCTGTTTGTCGTCGGACTTATCGTGAGTGGCGTTGCCTTCACCTCCCACCGGAGGGCGACCGAGGCGGCACTGTTAAGAAGGCAGGCGACTGTGCTGCAAGGCTACAGCCGTGACCTCGTCGCGGCCGATAATACGAAGGCGATCGTCTCAATCACTTCCCAGGCTCTTGCAGCGCTCTTCCAGGTTCCTGTCGTCGTGATGCTCGTTACGGAGGGCAAGGTGGTTTCCCTCGAGAGAGTTGGCGACGTAGAGCCCCAGGAGGCCGAATTGGAGGCGGCGCGATCGTCCTTGGCGACTGGAACTGTCGTGCGCGCCGGCGTCTACCCGGATCTGGCCTCGCGCTTTGACTTTTGGCCTGTGGAGACGGCCGAAGGCCAGAATGCCGTCATTGGACTCGCATTCGACCCGGACGAACGTCCTTCGGCGCCAGATGCGCTGGTCGACATCGTTGGGAGTGTTTTAGCCCTGGTGCTTGACCGTCAACATGTACGGGTTAGACGCGATGCTCGGCCCGCAAGTTGAATCCTAACCCCTCGCGATCGGGCAGCTCCGGGCCAATTTCGACCTTCGGCACGGTCAGTCAGCGGTTCATGACTCGCATTATGCAACCGGTCAGCTGATATAAACGATCTAGTTCTGGCGGGCGGCTTCTCGTGGTCCCGGATCATCCGCCCGCGCCTACGGGGGGGCGACCAACGTAGTTATCTTTTTCGATCCCCCCGACCTCTGCCGGGCGCCCCGGAGAGCCAGCGTGGAGCCCGCATGCGCGCTCTCCGGGCGGGGCCGATAGGCGGGGACCCGGGATGCGCGGCCCCCCTGGAGGGGCGATCTCGGCCGAGGGCCGCGTGGCGTTACCCGGCTCGTTACCCCGGCTGGCCCTCTTCGGTCAATTCTGCCGACTTGTTCCGATATTTAGGACATTTCCAGCACGAGGATCGCTATCCGGGGTAAACCGGACCAGATTTGCTCGGTTTGAGCCTTTTCTCATGATGACCCAATGTATGGTCCGGCCGTGCGTTGCAAGAGGTTTTCGTCGATCTGGCAGATGCGGTCTTGCATCAATGTATCCGGCCTCCGATTGGAGCGTTGTGACTTGGTCTTCGAACAGCGCCTGGGTCGTGATCTATACGATCCTAGCGGCTCTCTTCATCTACGCGTGGGCGATTGTTCCTGCGTGAGTTGGGAGGGTGTTCTTGTAGATCCTCTACCTCTTCACTGCCTGAACAACGAGGAGCATGGCGGCTGGCTGACCAGCAAACCTTCCTTAGTCTGGGTTGACGGGCTGGCCAACGAGGCGCGGATGAAGGTCGTCATTCCATCGTCGGACGAACGCTTGGTGGCATCTGCAGTTGGCACGCGCACGCGCTGCGCGTTCTCGAGACCAAGCGCCGTCGAGGATGTTCGCGCCAAGGGGCCACCCTTAGGTAGCCCCTCAAACACCCTGCTCAGATCGTTGCGGAGCTATTCAGCTACTCTGCCGCCTTCTTCTTCTTCTTCTTCTTGCGCCGCTCATCACGTCGCTCGCTGCGGTCTGTGCGTCGCTCGTCACGTCGCTCCATGCCAGGCGTTTGGGCATCGGCATTCGTTCCGGTGAGAACCGTGGTCGGCACTGCGAGG
Source organism: uncultured Acidobacteriota bacterium (assembly GCA_963827515.1). Classification (GTDB taxonomy): domain Bacteria; phylum Acidobacteriota; class Vicinamibacteria; order Vicinamibacterales; family UBA2999; genus JABFSA01. The sequence continues at coordinate 2,889 of CAWHBF010000001.1, forward strand.
CTCAACGCAGCCGCTAGCCCCAAGAGGAAAAAGCCCCTCGACGCGAAATCTCGATGCTCTCACTCATGATAACCTCCGCTCGCTCCTCGACCTTCATTGAAAGGCGATGAGCCGCACTTCCGCGGGTGCGCCTGCCGCCTTCATTACAATCAGCCGTGATTGCCGGCGAGCATGCGCCTTTCGCCAACAATAAACAATGTGCCCTGCTCGCGGCAGACATTGGGCCTTTGGCCAATGGACAAGAGCTGTGCGCGCCAGCAAATGGGGGCGTTGTTATCAAATGCGGTGATTCAAAATGACAATGGTGTCCGAGCAAGAGCTTGCTGCAGGGCTGATCTATGTGGCGTGCGGGCGGCGGCGCCCGCCCGGTTGGGTGTTAGCTCACAACCACGGCAAGACCACCGGCATTGGCATTAATCGCTTTCGCTATTTCTGGCTGGCACTACTCATAAGGAATGGACGGTTTGCCACTGCGGCTGGCGCCCGGATCGGGGGCATCCACTACAGCCGGTTGCTGATCCTCGACGACTCGGGGCTCGCCCCAATGACCGCCGAGCGGCGCCGCGGCTTGCTCGAGATCATGGACGATCGACACGGACGCGGATCGACCATCGTCACCAGCCAGCTTCCCGTCGAGAACTGGCACGAGATCATCGGTGACCCCACCATCGCCGATGCCATCCTCGACCGCCTCGTGCACAATGCCTACTGGCTCACCCTCAAGGGCGAGAGCCTGCGCAAAGCCGCCGCCAGGCGTCACAACCTTGGCGCCGAGCCAGCCGCCTGACTTGATGAAAACGCCGACACGAGTGCAACCGCCCCGAGGTGGCCGGGATCATCGGAATCCCCGGCCGGCTTCGATCGAAATCGGTGGCCGCCTTCGTTCGGAATCCCCGGCCGGCTTCGATCGGAATCGGTGGCCGCCTTCGTCGGAATCCCCCGCCGAATTCGTCGGAATCCGCACGGGCGGACGGAGCCTCTCGCAAGTCGCCAAGGAGCTGTCGTGCTATCTCATCGGATGGCGCGCCTACTTCGGCTTCTGCGAAACCCCTTCAGTGCTGCGCGATCTCGACCAGTGGACCAGGCGGCGGCTGCGTGCCATCGCCTGGAAGCAGTGGAAGCGTGGGCGCACCCGCTTTGCGAGGCTGCGACGCCGCGGCGTCGGCCGGGATCTGGCGGCGCAAACCGCCGGTAGCCCACATGGTCCCTGGCGGCTCAGCAACAGCCCGGCGCTCACCATCGCCCTGCCAAATGCCTTCTTCGCCTCGCTTGGCCTCGCAACCCTGGCAGCCAAACGTGTCGCCTAGTTCGCCGAACCGCCGTATACGGACCCGTACGTACGGTGGTGTGGGAGGGGCGGAGCCGCGAGGCTCCCCCCTATCCCGATTCCCGCTAGCAGAAAGCCTTGACGCCGCACATGGGGGCTCAAATCGGCCTGTACGAGCTCGCCTACGGCGCCGGACCCGTTCCGGGGTTGGACCAAAGGGAAATATCGCCGAGGGCCCGGTTGGGCTAACCTCCCCCCTGCGGCCTTATCGGCTCGCAGAGTGTGCGTTTAACAATCCGTGGAGGAACTCATGAACTTGCTCACCAAGGCCTTGGCCGCTGCCCTGATTGCCGGGGGCGGCTGGTCGCTTGCCGGTTCGGCCAATGCGGTTCCCCTGGGCGGTGCCTCTTTATCATTGCGGGACGCATCCACTCCTATGGTGGAAACCGTTCGGTATCGCCGTGGTTGGGTGGGTCGGCGTGGCGTGGGCGTGGGACTTGCCGTCGGGATCGCCGCGGCGCAATCGCCGCTTCAACTTACCCCGCCTACAGCTAGGCTACCCCTCCTACAGTGGCTACGCCCCCGCGCTATGGCTATGGCTATGGCTATGGCTACGCTTCGCCGTCTCCCGCCTATGGCTATGGCTACAACACCCAGGGTTACTATGGCGGCGGCTATGCCCCGGCTTATTATGGTCGGCGGGTTTTGCGCCGCTGGTGAACCGCATCTTATTGACGAACTGTAATTTTACTTGTCGCTCACCATCAGCCCCTGCCCCCCAGGGCCTTTTACCTGCGGGCGGGGTTTTTTTGCTGGGAGACCCTGCAAAGTGAAAACCCCGCCGGGGAAGGCGGGGTTTTCGCACGCAAGTCGGCCCGGGGGATATCGGGGGGTGGGCCGTCGAGCGCGACTTAGAACCGTTAGTCGCTGCCAGGCCCCGGTACGGTTCAACCGTCGAGCTTTTTTTGCAGAACGAGCGCCGTTGGTTGGCAGTCGAACCTCACGGCCCCGTCCTAAGGGCCGGCGTCGCGATTTCAGTTCCCGTTTCATCTAACGACCGCCTAGCTCTGCGAATTGAGTACCCGCAGCACGTCCTCAGTCGCGCGCCTACCTGCGAGCAGCGCGCCCTCCATCTTGCCGTTCCAGACGGAGGGCATCTCCGTACTAGAGGTCGGCGCCGACATCCGTTGGCATGGCAAAAAAGGGTGCCGTCGCCCCGACGCCCATCGGGAGGACGTCATAACCCCTTGGGGCGACGGCGTGGGAAGCCAGACTCCCCTAAAATGGACCTCCGATCCCCTAGGAAGTCTGCGATCGTAGCCTATCCGGGGCAGAGTGAGAGCGATGTGGACGAAGATACCTGCCTCCGCTTTTTCCTTGGCTGTGGCTTCTTGGAGACACTTCCGCGGAACCTGACTGGGTCTTGCTCTCGCCATGGTCGGCATGAGGAATTCGCGATCGACGAGCGTTCCGCCACAGGCAACCATGACCTCGATTTCCGCGCGTCACGAGTGCCTCGTCTCATCGTTGCGATGACAGCGCCAAATCGCGGCGCGTAGCGGACGTTCGAACTCATCGTCCGCGCTGTCAAGGTTGATTTTGCGATCGCGGATGGTATGCCGTGGAAGGCGATCTGCTGGCAATTCAGCATCGCACGCGCGACCGCACATCGGCGATGGCAGTATGGGCTCAGCGTGATTGCGTGGCTGCTAAATGGGCGAAGGGTGCCGGGGAAGCGGGGGCAGAGATTTGTGGGTTGCGGCGGTGGAGAGGATTTGACGGCTGGACAGCCCAGCAATGAGCTTGCCCAATTTTTTGAATTCTGTTAGAATTTGCGGAAAGCGAAGAAACGAACGATTTTGCCGAGCCAGTCGAAAAGACCCATGGCGGACTTCTCATACGTCCATGGCAACCCAAGAGGCATGAGCGGGCAAGCGTGCGCATGAAGCTCGCGCGGGGATCATTTCAACGTTGTACGCTTGCCCGGTTTGAAGGCGGCTCACCTTCGACGATTTTGTCGGCTTTGCGCGCATCATTGCGCCGGGATTGTTGCGAACCCAGCCGGCGCTCCTTTGTCTCCAATCCCGCCTCTTGGGCATTGTTTGTTTTCGATCCTGCCTTCTGCACATTAGGCCGGCCGCGCTTGGCGGTATATTCCTTGCCATCGATCGGCGCGACATGCGGCGGGTCTCGATCGAGATACGGGCGCCCGATCCCGAGCTCCTGCTCGTGCGCATCGATCCACTTCCACAGCTCTTGGCTCGAGGCGAATCGCTGCAGACGGGTCTCGCCCTTGACGCTCACGACATCGGCCGCAAGCCCGCGGCCGTAGCCGCCGCGGCGGCTCCCGCCATGGTATGAGCTGTCGCTCGCAGCCTTGGTGCCGCTTACGATCGATTGCCGGTAATCGCAGCGGAATGCGCTGGTGATGCCCGGCATGAGCCCGGCGTCGTCCATCGCGCGCAGCGCGTGGTAAAGCTTCAGCTTGAACCTACGATCCATGCCTCCGATCACGTAATCCTTGAGCGACATGCCGGCTTTTTGTGCCGCTATCGGATCCTTCCAGGTGAAGTCCCCCACGACGTACTTCGTAATGGTTTTGGTTATGGTCCGCGTTTTGCCCTTCTTCTTGACCGTCGCCTTGATTCGTTCCGTCACCTTGTTCGTGTCGATTTTGGGCGTCCGTTCGTACAGCGACCACAGGTACTCGTCGATGCAGATTTCGGCCACGAGGCATTCGTCGGGAGTTTCAGCCGGGCGCACGACTGGTATCGGATACTCCTTCACCTCCTTCAACGTGGACAGGGACACGAGCTGCTCGCGTGTTTCGGGCGGCGGCGGCGGACGAGAATCGGGCAAAGGCGCCTCGACGACGAGCACCTCGGCGGCGGAAAAGCCCGCGGTGACGAAGGCAGTTTCGGCTGGGTCTGGATCAGCCTTCGCCGCCTTGCCAACGGACATGGCCGCGGGCGCGACGGCAGGCTCGGGAAGCTCGAGATGGGACATCCCCACGGCGGCTCTGGATGCCATAGCGCTTGCTAAAGATGACATTGCGCTTGCTAAAGGTGCGTCGACGGCCCCCCCGGCGTAAGCGCTTAAAGATGTTGCGGCGCTTGTCGCCCCGCGGTCCCCGATCGGCGTTGCGATATTCTCGATGCCGGACGAATCGAAGACGCCAAGCCTGGCAGCGCCCCCACCGACGAGAGCGGCCGTTCCGTACAATACCATCAACGCAAACAGCTGCCGCGGTCTCATCACTCAGCCCCCCGCGCTCCACCACACAGCCGGGTACACGATAGCTCGATTGTTGGATCACGACCGCTTCGAGCAAGATAGACTGCGACTAATCATTTTTTCCGAAACGTGTTGCTCAAATACAACGCGGGTCGCGACAGTGAAAACGTTGCAATGCTCGAAGGGATCATTGCCGAGATGGAGTGATCGCTGACTCATCTGCTCTGCCGTCATGCCGATGCCGGTGTCGGTCACCGCGATCGTGATCCAGTCGTGCCCGTCCTCTGCGCGCTGCTCAACCTCCTCAGCAACGCCAACAAGTTCACCGATCAAGGGACCATCACCATCGACACGAAGCAGCGCGTTTTTCCCAGGCCTCCTCGACCACGGCGAGCAAGCGGCGGCACGGGCCTTGGGCTCGCCATCAGCCAGCGCTTCTGCCAGATGATGGGCGGCGACATCACCGTCGAAAGCGAGCCCGGTCGCGGCTCGACCTTTACGATCCGGCTGCCGAGGATTGTGGAAGCTCCTAAGGAAGTCGTCGCTTGCTCAACGCGCCATTCAGGACAGCTGAACGCCACGGCGCGGGAACAAATTCTGTACGTCAACGGCTGCGGTTTGCTGCAGTGCATAAGTCCGGTTGTGGCACTCGAAAGACTTGCCACCCGCGCCTGCTAATGTCCGCACTTTGGGGTACCGGACTCAGTGCGGACGATGGGATTCTGGGCCGTTCATGACCCGAATGTATGGTCCGGCCGTGCGTCGCAAGAGGGTTCGTCGAGCTGGCGGATGTGTGGTCTTGCATCAATGTATCCGGCCTCTGATTGGAGCATGTTTGTGCTCCCGGCCATCATGGATATCAGCGCGCGTGCGATCTCATTAGCGGACAGGCCTCGAGTGGGCCATTTGGGTCACCAGTGTTCGCATGCGCCGGGAAGACCGATCCTCCATCTCGTCTCATCCTCTCGCAGACCTCGGCGGGTAACAGGTGTGGGACTACGTCATTGATCGCTCCTCATCTCGTGCAGTTCCTTTGTTCGTGCCGTGCGGGTCGTTCCTTCGTCCCGGCCTGTGCTTGTGCAGGCGCCGCGCGCAGGGGGGCGTCAAGGCTGGCCGTCGCGCTTGGCTTGCCTCTGGCTGGGCCAGTTCCGGCCACACCTTGACGGGCGCGAGCACGGCGCGACGCTCAAGCCGATCGGGACGCCATCTTGTCCGTCCTGATGCATTCGAAGTTGCGCTCCTTGTTGAGGACGGCCCAGGCGATGCGGGCGAGCTTGTTGGCGAGCGCGATCGCCAACACGTTGTGATGGAGCCGCTTCTTGGCGGCCTCGATCCACGACTTGAGCCCATAGCGCTCCCAATCCTTTGGCCTGACCTTGACCAGCACGACCCACGCCGCCTGCACGAACAGCCCGCGCAGATACGACGCTTCGATATCTTGCCGAGGATGGTGCGGTCTCCGGTCGGATCTGCTTGGGCACCAGTCCAAGCCAGGCGCCGAAGTCGCGGCCTTTGGAGAACACGTCCCCGGCACCGATCGCAGCCACCATCGCGCTCGAGATGATTGGCCCGATGCCGGGCACCGTCATCAGCCGCTTGCATGCCGCATCTTGCTCGGCCAGCACCGCGATTTCGCTGGATAGCCCTTCGATGCGCTCATCCAGCCGGCGCCAGTCGCCTGCCAGGTCCTCGATCACCCGCAGCATGCGGGGCGAGAGAAGCGCGTTGCAAGAATGCCCGGCAACTCGGCGCGCAGGAAACGGATACCCTGGCGCACTGCGATGCCGCGCTCCAGCATGAAGGCGCGGATCTGATTGATGATGCGGTGCGCTGACTGACCAATCGCTCGCGCACGCGGTGCAGCGCCTGCAGATCGAGTTGCTCTACGGTCTTGGTCGCGACGAACTTCATCGTCGGGCGTTGCACCGCCTCGGCAATCGCTTCCGCATCATTGAAGTCGTTCTTCTGTCCGTTGTATACGGGCGCACGTATTTGGCCGGCATCAACCGGGCGTCGTGGCCAAGCGCCGGTAGTTCCGACTGAGATGATGCGCGCCAACGCAGGCCTCCATGCCGATCAGGCACGGCGGCAAGTTGGCGAGCCGCGTTTCCACTTGCCCGCGCGACCACTTCTGCCGCAGCACGATTCACCGCGTTTATCGTGGCCCACGACGTGGAACGAGTTCTTGCCGATATCGATACCGATCACGGCGGTCCCAGGATTGATTTTCTCCGACATGGCGTGCTCCTTGTCTTAGCGCCCCTTGCCAGCTTCGCTTGCTGGCAGGGCGGGAGCACGGCCGGACCATCCCATTAGCGGACATCAGCCGTCATTCAACAATATCTAATTGCAACCCAAACCCGCCCCCTTCCCCCCTTCCGGTGTGATAGCCTTCGTCATTACGATACTTCTCCTGAAGGGGTATGGACATGAGACGGCGCGACATCCTGGTCGGCGCGGGATCGCTGGCCGCTGGCGCGACCTTGGACTTCCCGGCACCCGCAATCGCGCAGGGCATCCGACAGCTGAAGATGGTGACCTCCTGGCCGGCAGGCTCGCCGGGCCTTCAGTCCAGCGCGGAGCGCTTGGCTCACAGTATCGGCGTTGCAGCCGGCGGCCGCATCAAGATCGAGGTGTTCCCGGCGGACGCGCTCGTTCGTCCGTTTGAGGTCTTCGATGCCGTTGGGGCCGGGATTGCCGACATGTATCATTCGGCAGATTACTATTGGGGGAGGAAGTCGTCGGCGTTCAATTTCTTCGCGGCGATTCCCTTCGGCTTCACTGGAAACGAATTGTTCGCGTGGGTCGAGTACGGCGGCGGACAGGAGTTGTGGGATGGCCTTAGCAGGCAGTTCAACGTCAAGCCTTTCCTGTGCCTCAACACCGGTACCAGGGGGGTGGCTGGTCCACCCGCGCGATCACCTCGCCGGAGAGCTTGAAGGGGCTGAGCTACCGGATGCCGGGCCTCGGCGGCGAAGTGCTCCGGCGCAACGGCGCGAACGTGTTGAACGTGCCGGGCGGCGAGATCGTGACCTCCTTGCGGTCCGGTGCCCTTGAAGCGACCGAATGGGTCGGCCCGTGGACCGATATGGCCTTGGATCTGCACCGAGTGACCAGCTATATTTACTATCCGGGATTTCACGAACCGGGCACCGGATTATCGCTCGGCATAAACAGCACGTTGTGGGAAAGCTTCGACGCCAGCGACCGGCGTCTCATCGCGGACGCGGCTGCCGCTGAGTACGCACGCGGGTTCGCGGAGTTCAACGCGAACAACGCGCGGTGGCTGCGCAAGCTGCGGGACGAAGGCAAAGTCAAGATCGTGAAGTTCGACGACGCCTTGCTGAAGGCCTTTTTTGAAACGAGCAAGGATATCGCAGCCGAGGCCGGCTCCGGCGATGACCTTTCCAGGAAAATCTTCGCGAGCTATCAAGAGTTCCGTGCTTTGATCGTGGATTGGAGCAATATCGCCGAAGGGGCCTACCTGAGCAGCCGCGCGCGCAGTTAATCGACGGTATCCCGGTCGATAGTCACGCCATGAGATTAAGGGATCGAGCCGCGACACTCGTAGACAATTCCATGATTTCCCGGCGGCGGCGGGCGAATGTCGGCTCCTGGCACTCAGGAGACCTGCCACCCACGCCTGCGAATGTCCGCAGTTTGAGGTAAACCGGACTCAATGCGGACGATGCGTTTTGGGTCGCTCATGACCCAACTGAGACATTGGGCCGCCGAGTATGCTGTGATGCACAACGCGGCATTTCCTATCACGGTGTGGTAGCGTGCAATCCTTGGATTGAGAGCAGCACATGAGGCGGCGTGAGTTCATCACGCTTCTCGGCGGCGCGGCGGTCGCGTAGCCGCCCGCGGCGCACGCGGCGAAGGTCGAACCGCCGGTCCCGGCGCGCCGGCCGATGCGCCTGAGCGTTCACGGGATCGAGCGCGTGGACGATTATGCTTGGCTGCGCGACCCAAACTGGCGCGAGGTGATCAAGAACCCGTCCGTGCTGAAACGCGAAATTCGTGCTCACATCGAAGCTGAGAATCGCTACGCCGAGAAGGTGCTGGCGCCGCTTGCTGGGCTGCGCCGTCAGCTCCTCAAGGAAATGAAAGGCCGCATCCAGCAAGACGAGTCCAGCGTGCCGGTGGGGGACGGCCCCTATGTTTATTGGTCAAAGTACCTGCCCTGGGACGAGGACCCGCGCATCGTCCGTTCGCCGCGCGACGGCGGGGCAGAGCAACTGCTGCTCGATGCGGCTGCGCTCGCGACCGGCAAGGCAAGCTAGTACCATCATAGCCCCGATCATCGGCTCTTGGGCTATTTGATCGATGTGACCGGCAACGAGAGCTATGAACTGCGCGTGCGCGATATTGCCACGGGACGCGACCGGCCGCTGAAGATTTCCGGCGTCTCGGACTTCACCCGGGCATCCGACAGCGCGACGCTGTTCTATGTCCGACACGACGCCGAACATCGCGCGCGTTTCGTGTACCGACACCGCCTGGGCAACAATCCAGCGAAGGACCCGTTAGTCTACCAAGAGAAGGATCTTCGCTTCGAGGTTTCGGTTGACCTGACACACACGAAGCGGTTCGTCGTGATCTCGACCGACGGCCAAGACACCACCGAAAACTGGTTGATCGATGTCGCGCAACCCGCGAGCGCGCCGGTATTGGTCGCGGCCCGCGAGCACAATATCCAATACCACATAAGTGACTGGGGCGATTGGCTACTGATCCGGACCAACGCCGACGGTGCTGATGATTTCAAGATCATGACTGCTCCCGCATCGGCGCAAGCGTTGTATCTCTTGGTCAAGCGACTCGGTTTTCTCCTTGAGCCGCGCGATCTTCGATTTTGGCGCATCGGTGCTACGCAGCTTATCGAGCACTTTCCGCCGGAAAGTCTGTTTATTTCAGCCATGGTAAAATCCTCCGCGCGTGACAATTTTGGAAAGTCTACATTGTAGGACAGTAGCGACCTCAAATCATTTTGATATGGATCAAAAATCTTTCTATTTCGGGCTGCACGCAGTTCCAATGTCGCCTTCTGTTGCGAGAGAAGTGACGATGTTGCGGCCTGCGGCGCAGATGCGCCTTCCCGATCATGGTCTCTTGAATTCACAACGGCCGTAACAGTAATGTTCGTCGCCAAGAGGATCGAGCAAGCATAGTTTTTCTTTCAAGGAGAGATGCCATGCCGATCTACATTTCGCGCGGGCGTTTCACTTCGGACGCCGTCAAGGGCATGCTCGCCAAGCCGGAAAATCGTGAGGAAGCCGTCTCCAAACTCTTCAAGAGGTGGGAGGCCGACTCATCGGGTGGTACTTGACCTTCGGCCGCCATGATTGGCTGGTTATTAGCGAGTTCCCTGACGAGAAAGCCGCCGCCTCTGCGATACTGGCCGCTGCCGCGGGAGGCAGTTTATCTGAAATCGAGACAACCGTCGCGATGACGGCGAAAGATGCTCACGCCACCTTCGTATCCGCTGGAAAGGCAGCGAAGGGCTTCCGCAGCGCCGGGCGCTCGTAGGCTCGAGCGAGAAATCGCGCGCGCAACACCCATCCTCGATGCCGGGCGTCTCTCCGCGTCGCGTGCGCTCGGCTTCGAAGTGCCCGCTGGTGTGGCGGCGATGGCCGACGGGGCGATCGAATGAATAGCGCCTGTACGGTGTATTGCGAACATGATCACACTTGAGGATTGCATTGCGCTATGCGGTTTGACCGAAGAGGAGGTACTTTTGCTGCGCTGCACTAGTTCGGAATTGACCGATGCTGTTGAAAAAGGATTTTGAGGGGGGACCCCGATAATATTGATTTAAAGACGAAGGGCTTCTAACGCGCAAGATCGATTTGAGAAGTTAACGCCAATGATTTTATTGTTGCGCATTCTTATTCTACAGATTTTCCGCGGTGACTTTTTCAACAGTATCGACCCGAAGCAGCCTCTCAGTGCGCCACCCGAGGAATGGCAATTAAAGGTTCGCTATTGTCGTGAGAGAGGCGCATACTTGCGCATCACCGACAGGGCTTCCCTGGGGCGTTGGTGACTGAGAGAACGGTTGTGCTCCCGCCTGTACGGCTAGAGGAGGGCACCGTGTCCAAGACCGACGAATACCGCCAGTTTGCCAATGGCTGCATCGCGTGGGCGCGCATCGCGACCTCTGACGATCAGCGCGAGCAATTTCTCGAACTCGCCAAAAAGTGGATGAAGCTCAATGCGGAGAGCATTGATCAGGGCATAGAGCTGCGACCTACAGATGCTGCCAAAGCATCAGAAATGGCGGGTGAGGAAATAGATCGTCTGGGTGACCCGTTAGCAACCGACGAGGAACGGCAACTCCGCAAGCAGAGGCTTATCAAGGGACCGCAAGAGTTCCGAGATATTCGCAGCAATCGCGCGAAGATTAAACCGGGATTCCCCGTATGACTTCCTGAACTGGAGTGAATGCTCGCGTTCTTCTGGGCTTCCTGCAAGACAGCCTCGATGCAGCCGCGTTCACTTGATCGCGGCTGACCTCCCTTCAGATAAATCGCTATGTTCTTCATTATGTCGCTCAGCCAGACGGAATATTACCGTTTGGTCGGCGTCTATGCCGGGAACAATCTCAAGGGGGAAAAACCGGCTGACCTGCCGGTGCAGCAGCCGACGAAAGTACGAGCTGGTCATCAATCTCAAGACCGCCAAGGCGCTCGGCCTCAACATGCCGCCGCCGCTGCTCGCGCGCGCCGACGAGATGATCGAATAAGCTGCAATTTGCTGCAGTGCATGAGTCCGCTTCTGGCACATAGCTGCCCCGGACGTGTGCGACGGCACGTCCGCAGTTGGCGAAAGCCGACACCGCATTCCAGGCGCATCCGTTGGTCAACCGACTGAACCTTGCTTAGTACGTCCGCGGCGGCGGTCACGGCCGCAACAGCCCACGACCGCGCGCGCCGAAGCCGGACGGCGCCACCGGCTCGTCCTCGATCAGTGCGACCGCGATGTCTCTGAGGCTACGGGCGATCAAGCCGGCCGCGAAGTCGATCGCCGCAGACTGCATGACGATGGTCCGATTGGATGGGGACGGGCAGTCGCATGCTTAGAACACTTGGCGAAGCAGAACGTAGAGAACACCTGACAGGACAATTGCGGCGGGCAATGTGAGCACCCAGGCGAGCAGGAGATTGCGCACCGTACCCCATTGCAATCCCGACCCGTTCGCGGCCATGGTCCCCGCAACGCCGGAGGACAGCACCTGCGTGGTCGATACCGGCGTGCCGTAAAAGTCGGCGGCGCCGATCGTCACCATGGCCACCACCTCGGCCGAAGCGCCTTGGCCGTAGGTCAGGTGTTGCTTGCCGATCCGCTCTCCGACGGTGACCACAATCCGACGCCAGCCGACCATCGTACCGAGGCCGAGCGCGATGGCGACGGCGATCTTGACCCAATCCGGAATGTATTTCGTGGCATCCTCCAGAAAATTCTGGAACTCGGCGAGCGCAGCCTTCTCAGCCGCGTTGAAGTTGCCCTCGCCGGTCTTGGCCACGAGCCTCAGCGCCTCGCCGGCCAGATACATGTCGTTGCGTACGTTTTGAACCGCCTGCGCCGGGACAGCGTTGAACGACCCGTATTCCCGCACTTGGCGGGCGATGTCGGCACTCAGCGCTGCCATTGCCGGTATTGTATCGGGAGCCATTCGGCGCTCGCGAAGATAGTCGCCGACAACTTCGCGCGGGTCGGCCGGCGCAGCCACGCCGCCGCTGTGCTCCGTCAGGACCCGCTCGGCGTCGGCCGCCACGACCTGAAAGCTGTCGACCTGGCTCGGATCCATGGTGCGGTTCAGCGCATAGGCGGTGGGGGCGATCCCGATCAGGATCAGCATGATCAGGCCCATGCCCTTCTGCCCGTCGTTGGAGCCGTGCGCAAAGCTCACACCGGTGCAGGTGAGAACGAGAATGGCGCGAATCCAGAGCGGCGGCGGCGTGTTTCCCTGCGGCTCCGCGTAGAGCGACGGCACGCGCACCAGAAATTTGAGCAGGAGCAGCAGCAGCGCCGCGCAGACAAAGCCGATCAGGGGGGAGTACAGGAGCAATTCGCCGACATGCACTGCGTGCCCCCAGTCCACGCCGCTGGTCGCTCCCTTGGCGCCGATCAGCTCGTTGGCTAAGCCGACGCCGATGATCGAGCCGATCAAGGTGTGGGAGCTTGAAGTCGGCAGACCGAGATACCAGGTGCCGAGATTCCAGATGATCGCGGAGGTGAGAAGCGCGAACACCATGGCAAAGCCCGCTCCGGATCCGACTTGCAGAATCAGCTCGACTGGCAACAGCGCAATGATGCCGAAGGCGACCGCCCCCGACGACACCATCACGCCCAGAAAATTCCAGAACCCGGACCAGACGACCGCCGGCAGCGGTGGAAGCGAATTCGTGTAGATTACGGTGGCGACTGCGTTGGCGGTGTCGTGAAAGCCGTTCACAAACTCGAACCCCAGGGCAATCAACAGGGCCAGCGCGAGAAGCAGGAAAGGCAGCCAGGTCGTCGTACCCTCGATATCGTCATAGAGGCTATAAACGGTGAACAGCAGCCCGACGACGAGAAACGCCGCAAAGGCGATCGTCATCCCCGGATGCGGGCGCGTGTCGAGCTTTGAGTGGATTGCAGGGCGTGGAACGAGGGTGGCGGTTGAAAGGTCTAGCATGTCGTCCTCGGTGAGCTGCTTTGCAGCCAACAGCGGCACACTACTTTGCTCATGCGGGCAGACTAGAGGCAATATGTATCATCTGGATGTGACGTCGATGGTCGATTTGTATCGTCTGTATCGCCGAGCCAGTTCGGTGCGAGGCTATCCTCATTCAGTCGGCTCAACCTCAAGACCGCTAAGGCGCTCGGCCTCACCGTGCCGCTGCCGCTCATCGGCCGTGGCCGACGGTGATCGAATTGCTTGGCAATGTCCAAGTCTGGCAGTGCGCCCCGAAGGCGCGAATCATCAGTGGAGGAAGATTCCACCCGGAGAGTTGTCGATTGATCCGGTAGCTGACGAGCGGCTTGTGCGGGTAACTGCACGGGCTGGACCCTCGTGACAAAGGTCGCCTATGGGCGGCTGAGCGATCCGGCGGGCCGTAACGTGAGTGAAGCCTGAGCAGGCCTCGAAAGTGACAATGCGGACGCCGACCCTCCTGCTAGAAGGGGAAGGCCGTGTGAGCGGGGAAAGTAATCGACATGAGCACTCGCTCGATCCGCCGGGGTAGTGGGCGCGGCACGTCGGAAAGATGGTTCGGGTAATCGGGGGAGACCCGTTCGGTGTGAGGGTAGCGGCCTCAACGTCGCTGCTAGGCGACGGTATCGGCGGGAGTCGGACAGGGGCTTGGTGAGCAATTTTATACAGACGCCACCGGTCAATGAGCGCATCCATCCCGTATCAAGCCACCATCTAAGGTGACTCCGCGCCGAAACTCGATGGAGGCATCAAATTGCATTTGAACACTTCACGGCTTCGGGGATCCCCCTTGGCAGTGGTCGGAAGCGGCCTTGGGCTCTATGTCGTCCTTGCCGTGGCCTTCGATTGGTTGATAGCGCCCACGTTGGCGAAAAATCAGGGGGCAGACTCTTACGACCCGCCTCTCGCAACGATTGTACAGTACTCAGACCCGCCGGTTGCATCTCCCGTTCGCTCAGAACTGCTGTCTCGTGTCGAAACGAAACCACCGACACCCACAGTCGCGGCAGAAGTATCGGAGTCCACAGAAAAGACTGCCGATACTGTGCCGAAAAAGACAACGAAAAAGGTGACAACGAAAAAGGCGGCAACGACCGGCCGGCACAAGGGATCGGCGAGAGACTCCTCCTCTGCTTCTGCCGCGACCCCTCGAACAGATCAGCTATCTCCTGGTCGCCCTCGGGGATGATGCCAATGCAGAGGAGACGTCTCAATGTACCACAAGCAGAGGTAGGCATGTTTGTTGCTGCCGCCCTGGCGGTATCGTCACTTGCCATAGCTCATACCACCGCCATATCAGATTGACTTGGCAATGTAAGGGAAGGTTGTGATCAATTTGACGAGTTCTGGATTGCGCTCGATGTAGAGAACGGCCTCTCTGAGTTTTGCGCGTACGGCGTTCATGGATTTGAGGGCGAGGTTCTTGAAGATCTTTTCGCGGATTTCGTCCCAGAGGTTCTCCTTCGGGTTCAACTCCGGCGAATAGGGTGGCAGGAACAGAAGCGTGATGTTGTCGGGAACCGCGAGCAGGCCGCACTGATGGTTGGGAGCACCGTCGAGAACCAAGAGAATATGCTGCCCGCGGTATTTTCGGGACAGAACATCGAGGTAGATCTGGAAGCAGGCAGTGTCCGATGCGGGCATGATCAGATAGACGCATCTTCCATCCTTGGGACAGACCGCGCCGTAGAGGTAGATATATTCGCGAATGAGTTGCGCGGCGACCTCGGGTCTGACGCCAGTTGGAGCCCAGCAAGGCCGCGGGCGGTTCATGCGTCCGAAACGCGCTTCGTCGGCGAACATGACACGCAAGCGACGACCGCGCTTGGCCGCCGCCCGCTTGGCCTTCCTCACAGCATCACGAAAACCGTTTTTTTAAAAGCATTTTGCGCCGCCAGGTTCCGCTTGGGATGGAACGGGCGCGGCATCAGCTTACGCCAGCCATGCCGATGCAGCAGATTGTACACCGTGCTGTCACTGGTCGGGTGCCCGATCGCCTTTTCGTAAGCCGCCTTGAGATCGTGGATGTTCAACAACTCGCCAGCCCCCGCGGCATGGGCGAAGCGCGCCAGCAAGGTCTTTTCCTCGGCCACGGTCATGTTCTCACGCTTGCGTCCGCCGTTCGCCTTGGGCTTGAGCGCCTTGATGCCACCGTGATTGTAAGCCATATGCGCGCGGTTGACTGTGCTCAGCGAAACGCCCATGGCCGCCGCAATCGCCGGCTGCGTCATTCCGCCCTCGCGCAGCAGCACCATCTGGATGCGCTCGCGCTGCGTCGACGGAAGCTTCCATCGCAGCGCCGTCCTCAGCCGCCGGACCTCGACTTTGCTGCATTTGGCCATCCGCTCCTCCCGAATCAGATGGTCACAGCGAATCACACCTCAAATTCCAAAAACACTCCCCCGTCGACCGCATTTCCGATACTAAATACGCCAATTCATGCTGTTCTGGAGCCGGTATCAGAACTCAGTTCGGCACCGCCGCCGAGGCCAAGGCCATGCTGGAGAAGGTCGTCGCCGCGCTGAAAGCCGACAAGGCCACGGCGTTGTCCCAGTTCACGAAAGGTGAGGGCGGATTCAAGGATCGCGATCTTTATGTCTTCTGCTCAGGCGCGGATGGTC
The DNA here is from genome assembly GCA_963827515.1 of uncultured Acidobacteriota bacterium. GTDB lineage: Bacteria > Acidobacteriota > Vicinamibacteria > Vicinamibacterales > UBA2999 > JABFSA01. The sequence continues at coordinate 18,712 of CAWHBF010000001.1, forward strand.
GCATCAGTGCGCACGGCTTTGATGCCGGCATAGTCGGCAAACAGTTGGTCGACTTCGTGGACAAGACCGGCAAAAAGTTCGGCGAAGAGATCAGGCGAACGGCAGCTGAAGCTGAAGGAACGATCGCCGAGGTTGCCTACATGTGGGCCCGGCCGGGTCAGACCGGCGAGGGTCCGCGCCCGCCGCGCGGCCCGATCCCGGCCGGGCGGTGGAGGACCCGGCGAACATGTTATTTATTTCGTGCCGGATAAGTCAATCATCGCAAGGGCCTTGCGCCGACGGACCCGCTGATATGGTATCAGTTCCGGCGTTTTCCGGCCGTTTCCCGCCTCCCGGGAGCCGCCTCCGGGCGCTCCGGGCGGGGGCCTCCCCGGCGGCCGAAAACGGCGTCGGCGGGCCGCGCGGTCGCGCCGCGATCCTGGCCGCGGGCGGGGCGGGCGCTCCGGGGCCGTCCGCGGGGTCCGGTGGGCGGGTAGCCCCTCGCGGGCGGTGGGTCGGTGGAGTGGGCGGTGGGATGGTGGCGCGCGCAGTGTTGGGATGCGTGTACGTATAATGAGTGGTGCGGTCCTTCGTCGGCCTACGCGGTGGGTCGAGGCGCGGTGGGGCGGGGCCAGCAGTACGCGGCCTTCCCCTTCTGGGCCGACGGCGAGCGCTCGAGGTGGGCCGCGCTCGACCAGCGCGTTGGTGGCCGTGACCAGCCGCCCGCGGTCCCATCCGAGCGCGAGGCTGACGCCTTCGAGGCTGAAGGGCTCCCCGTCGCCGCCGAAATTATGCCAACGCAGGAAGGCGAGCAGCACCAGGGCGTCCTGGTTCCATGGTTCCCAGTGGCCGCCGCCGCCGAACACGCTGGTGACGATCTTGGAAGGAGCGCCACGCCTGCTCCCCCAGCTGGCTCGGTCTTCGGTCGCCCGGTCTTCGGTCGGTCATGCTCGCTCTCCCTGGTTCGCCGGTGTGGTTCGCCCCGCTGGCTTCGAGGCGTCTTGTCGTGCCCCGTGTCAGTGAACTCTGACGCCGTTGTAGGAGACTTCGATCTGCTCGGGGTTGACTTGCGGTCGAGCACGCTCCAGCCGGGTTTGATCGACACGGCCAGCCTCCCGGAAGCCCTCGGAAGGCCTTTCCGGATTATGGGCGTTCGCGCGCGTAACGGTGATAACCGGAATACCCCTTCCGAGGGCTTCCGGACGGCCATTTGCGGGCCTTTTTCAGCGGTAGCGATCGCCATAATACGGGTCCTCGGGCGGCTCCTCCGGTGGCTTGAGGCGCACGCCTTGGAAGCCGGCGCGTTTGGTGCCCGGCTTCGCGGTAACTCGATGCCGTCGCGGCCGTCGAGGCGGTCGCGGAACGTCTTGGTGTCGCCGACGAACTGGCCGGAGCGCTCGGCCCATGCCTTCCAGCTTGCGAACAGCGTCTGCGACCGCTCCCAGGCGTTCGCATCGAGCTCGCAGCATTCGTCGAGCCACGCCGCGATGGTGTCCTGCGCATCGAGGTAGGCGGCGGTGGCGGCGGTGACGGCCTCCGGCGGCGCGAGGCCGCGCTCCTGCCAATCGACGCAGCCGTCGATCATCCACTGCAGGATGCCGGGCCATTCGGCCTTGAGCTTGTCGCCGAGCTCCAGGTCGCGCTCCTCTGGCGGGATGGTGACGGTGAACGGGATCAGGTTGAAGCGGCGGCGGATCGGCCTCGTCGACCGAGCGCAGGCCGGGCTTGTGGTTGCCGCTGATCATCAGCTTGAACTGCGGCGTGAATTCGAAGAGGTCCTGCCGCATGAAGCGGCGCGCACGATCGGTCGCCGCCGGTGAGCGTCTTGATCTTGGCTTCGGCCCAGCGCCGGCCCTCCTCGGTCTCGGTGGCGGTGACGAGGCGCGCGCCGCGCAGGTCGGCAAGCTCGGTCGGGTGCCGGTCGGTGTGCGAGGCGGTGAAGGTCTCGATCGGCGCGGTGCGGTGATAGTCGCCGAGGATGCCGGCGACGGCATTGACGAAGGTGCCTTTGCCGTTGGCGCCGCGGCCGTACAGGAAGAACAGCGCATGCTCGCGGGTCACGCCGGTCAGCGCGTAGCCGCACACCCGCTGCAGATATTGCTGCAGCGCCTCGTCGCCGGCCGGTGACGCGGTCGAGGAAGGTGTGCCACAGCGGGCAGTCGCCGCCGGGCGCGACCGCCGTCATGTGGGTGAGATAGTCGTCGGCGCGGTGCTGCGCGCATGCTGCCGGTGCGCAGGTCGATCGCGCCCTTCGGGCGTATTGAGCAGCCACGGGTCCGCGTCCCACTGGTCGACGGTTGCCGCGAGGCGGCGGTCGGAGCGCGCCAGCCGCTCGACTGCCGCTACGGTCTTGGCGCTCGCCAGCTCCTTCGCGAGCCTCGGCTTGTTGCATTCGCCGCCGCCGCGCGGCAGATCACGCGCGCGCTGTCGAACACGGCGAGCGTGTCGTCGGACTGCCAGCGCGTGCCATCCCAGCGCATCCACTGCACCAGTCGGCGACGTAGCGCAGATCGCTCGCGTGAAGCTCGGCGAAGCGCAGCGCGAGCGCATCATCGGAGAATGCCGACAGCCGCGTGGCCGAGCGCCCGCGCTGTTCGAGCTGGATCACCTTGGCGCGCGGGCGGCGTTCCTTGCGAGCTCGTGCAACTTGCGGAGCAGGGGGAAGGATAGTAGACGAGGGCATCGCGGCACCTTCGCATCGGTGTTGCGGTTCACAGTGTTCGAAGCCCGGCGCGTTGCCCTGGAAGTGCGCGCCGGGCTCTTCATCTTCGAACTAGCGCGGCCATGGGGTTCTCCCTGTCGGCGCGGCGGACCTCCGCGATCTCGCTCTGCTATCGTGACGTGCAACGTCATCGCTCCCGCCTCGCCGCGGCGATGCGCCCCCCGGCCTCGATCTCGGTCGCGCCGCCCTCGACGATGTCGGCGCCGATCCAGCGCCGGCCCATGCCGGCGGCGATCCGGCCCCACGCCGCCGCGCCGGCGAACGGGTCGACGATCAGCTCGCCCGGCTCGGTCAGGTCGCGGATCAGCGGCGTGAACCCGGCCTCGCCCTGGCCCCACTCGTGCCCCTCCTTGTCGCGCCCGCCCGAGCGCAGCACGTCGGGGACGAGCGCGCGGCCGCAGCGCGTGCCCTTCACGTACCACAGCACGGGCTTGAACCCGGCGATGACGAACTTGCCCGGCAGCCGCCGCGAGACGGTGTGCATCATCGCCAGCGTCCACCAGTAGCGCAGGTGCCCGCCGAAGATCGCCACGTCGCGCGGCAGCGACCAATGCCCGGTGATGAAGATAAGCGACCCGCCCGGCACCAGCACGCGCGCCGACCACTCCGCCAGCCAGCGGTACAGCGGCTCGGCCTCCCGCGCGTACGGCGGGTCGGTCAGCACCAGCGCGACCGAATTCGACCGCATGTCGGCCAGCACCTCGCGGCCGGACATTGCGACATTTGTCGCAGAGCCACCGTTGTTATTGCTAGACTTTCCGCCGCTGGTTGCGACATTTGTCGCAAGGTCGCGGTCGATGGTCCTGCTCGCGACCCCGAGCGCCTTGCTAGCGGTTGCTGATCTTCGGCTGTGCCGCCTTGAGCAGGGCCGCGATCTTCTTGCGCGCCTCGATGACCAGATTGAAGCCCTCGATGCGGATGCTGTCCATGAATGCGCCGACATCGTCGAAGCCGGGACCACACCGCTTCCAGCGATCCTCCTGCAGCAGCCATATCAACATGGTGGACCCGCGCTCGAACGCGTACCCGGTCAAGTGCATGTTCGCCCGCAGCTCGCCGTAGGCCTCGTCGATCGCGCTCACCGCGCCCTCCGCCGCCGCGTCGCGGTCGGCGTCTCGGGCTGGCGCGGGCGGCGGACGTCGCCGGCGATGATCGCCAGGCTCGCGCCGTGCGGGACGTAGGCCAGGCCGCCCACGTAGGTCGTCGGCAGGTTCAGGCGCGCGGCGGTCCGGTCGCTGACGCCGAGCGTGTTGCCGGCGAACTCGGCGCGCGGCTCGAGGTAGTCGCCGTCCGGCAGGTCGATGCGCCGCCGCGGCTGCGGGCCGCGCCGCTTCTTGCCGGCGAGGGCGTCGGTGGATGTGACTGACATAGGGGCGCTGTCTCTGGCGTAGTTAAGGACAGCACGACTATCTATACGACAACGCGCGCCGGCTCCACGGACAATTCCGGCGCCGGAATTGTCCGCTAGCGTAGCAGCCGCCTCGGCTGGATCGCCTTGCAGAGCGCCTCGTCGCTGGCGTGGCCCCAGCGTTTCGCCAGCTCCCGCAGCGCCACCTGCACCTCTGCCTTCGGCTTGCCGTCCATCTGGTCGAGGAGCCCGTCGCGGTCCATGCGCATCAGCACCGCGTTGAACACGCGGAGCATGCGCTTCTCGCGCTTCTTGTCCGGCCAGCGCGAGGCGACCAGCTGGTTGGACAGCCTGCGGCGCGTGTGCGGGCCCGGCGGGGTCTCCCTGCGCAGCAGGGCGACCTCCGCCTCCGCGATCGCGTCCGGGAGGTCCTCCTCGCTGACGCCCTTGATGTACTGGCAGAAGAAGTGCCCGTCGGGGTCGGCCGAAACGCGGTACAGCTCGTCCAAGATCAAGTCGTCTATGGGGACGGGTTCGCCGCGGGCGATCTGCTCCGTGTGCTGCCGCGCGCGCTCCTGCGCGCACCGCGCGATCTCGTCGAGATCGCCGTACAGGGGATCGGGCAGTCCCGCGTCGAGGGCCTGCTCGCGAACCCGGGCGAACGCGAGCACCGTATCGATGAGGACGCGCGCCGCGAAGGCGGGGTCGTTGGCGTACGCGTGGAGGACCCCCGCGAGGTCGTTGCCGGGGGCCTCGGCCTCGCCCGCGCGCGCCTTCTTGCGCCGCTTCCCGCTCACGACGCGCCCCCGCGGGGCTTGAGCGGCACGACGACGGTCTCGGGCGCAGCGGGCTTGCCGGCATTCTCGACGATGGCACCGACGCGATCCACCGCGGCGCGCTGCGGGTCGACGAACAAGTGGCTGTAGCGAGCCGTCGTGGTCGGGCTGGCGTGGCCCATCAGCGCGCCGATCAGCGGCAGGCTGTGCCCGCTGCTGACCAGCTGGCTCGCGAACGAGTGGCGCAGGTCGTGGATGCGCAGCCCGGCGATGCCCGCGGCCTTGGTGATGGCCCTCCAACTCTTCTTGATCTCGACCACGTGGCCGGTCGCGCCGGCGCCGGGGAAGATGAACTCGCCCAGCGCGCGGCGCGGCCTGCCGGCCTGCTCCTCCTGGAGGCGGCCGAGCAGGGCGCGGGCCGGCGCCGACAGCACCGCCGCGTGGTGCTCCCGCTGCTTCGTGCTCGAAGGCGGCTTCGACCAGACGCCGTCGCTCAAGTTGACGTCGGCCCAGCGCATCGACAGCACCTCGCCGCGCCGCGCGCCGGTCAGCAGCAGCAGCCGGACGATGTCCGCCGCCTGCCGGTCCGGGTGCGCGGCCAGCGCCTTCACCAGCCGCGCCAGTTCGTCGCCGATCAGGTAGCGCCGCCGGTGGTGCTCGGTGTTCCTCTCCACGCCCCGCGCCGGGTTGTTCTCTCGCATTCCCCAGCGGATCGCCAAGCTGAACATCTTCGACAGCACCGCGATCGTCCGGTTGGCGACGTAGGTGGCCCCGGTCTTGCTGATCTTGCGGTGCAAGCCGTCGCAGTCGGCGAAGGCCACGTCCGTGACCTTGGCGTGGGGGCCGAAGTGCGGACGGACGTGGTTCGCCAGGATGGCGCGGTAGTCGCGGGCGGTGGCCGCCGCCTTCCTAGCAGGCTGCTGAAAAACGATTTTGGAGCATCGAAACCGTCAGGACCACGCAAGATTGATTCGCGCGCCCCTTCCCCGACGCAACAATGATTCAAAAGTCCGAGCGCCTGGATTCGATTGTTGCGTGGCGATGATGCCCATGGGAGTTTTTCAGCAGCCTGCTAGTGCGCCCACCAAATTTCCGCAGTTTTTCTCATGGGCCAGGGCAACGAACCGCATTCGATTGCCGATCACCTCGGTGCCGGAGGTACCGCGGACGAATGGTGGTCTACGATCTTGCAGTCGTTGCCGTCCTTCACGAACGTGAAGCTGTAGCGGGCGGGTATCGATTTGGTTTCACCGTCCTTCGTGTAGGAGAACGTGTAGTAGCCCGTATTAACAGCGGTATCTCCATATACGCGGACGAGCTGGTCTCCGAACTTGACGGTCGCCTTCGGCAAGGCCTGGAACGCGCCCACGAAATAGGCTTTCAGCGCGGCAGGGTCCGATCGCACCGTCGGGGAAAGAGTACCCCACAGCACCGCGTCCTTCGAATAAAGTGGCGTGATGGTGTCGGGATTGTTCTCGGCAAAGACTGCGGTCCACTTCTCCACCGCAGCCACGACCGCTGCCTGCGGGCAGGCCGCAGCTGTTTGCACCGAGAGGCATGTACCGAGCACCAGCGCAATACCGCAGACCCCAAGACGTGGTTGCATCATTTCCTCCCTGATCTCTGTTGTGCTCCGAGCACGACGCGAATTGTACCAGTCCACTTCAAATCGTTCCAGATGGATGACCGGCTGCCCACCGGCTGCCCAAGATCGTGCATGACCAGCTGACCCAAATCGTCAAGGTTATCGCCATTACGCGCGGTTGATATGAGACCGCAGCAGCCGTACGCCACGGATGATGCGGTCCGGCCTGCCACGAGGCTAATCCTGGAACGCGCGTCCGGCATTCTTGACGCGGTCGAGATTGCTCGCTTGGTCGCGCCCACGCAGGCCGGTCAGCCGCGTCGACGTGACGTCGGCATTGTCGAAATCGGCGTCGCTCACATCGGCGCCATGAAGATCGGCCCCGCCGAGCTCGCTGCCGTTGAGCTTCGCACCCTTCAGACTTGCGTCACGCAAGGAGGCGAATTCGAGCACGGCGCGGGAGAGATTGGCATGCTCGAGGCTTGCGCCGTCAAGCTTGGCCGATCGCAGGACGCCCCGCATCAGCCCCATGGACTGGTTGCGCATGTCGGCGGAGAGGTCGGCCCGGTCGAGGCGCGCCCCGCGCAGGCTCGCCCGCGACAGGTCGGCGGCAATTCGCGCGCCGGAGAGATCGGCCCCGTCGAGCCTCGCGCCCATCAGCTGGGTGGCGAACAGGCTCGCGCCGCGCAGGCTGGCACCGGTGAGATCGGCATCCAGCGCCCACGCTTGATCCAGAACCACGCCGTCAAGGTTGGCGCCGACGAGCCTGGTCCCATTGAGCCGCGCTGCCTGCAGCCTGGCTTTTCTGAGATCGATGCCGGAGAGATCGAGGCCATTGAGCCGCCGGCCGGAAAGATCGACGAATCCGGCCGGAGCGGCCGCGGCAAGCGCGGCCGTGATTTCGGCGCGGGTCATGTCCGCCTTGGTGAATTCGTCCGACTTGAGATCGAGGAAGCGGGTCAGGTCCTCGCTCGCAGCGAACCGTGGCAGCGCGCAGACCACTACCGCTGCCAAAGTCAACGCGGATCGAAAGCGGCTGTGAATGCGCCTACGGGGTGGACAACTTCGTTTCATGTTCGGCCTCCCGGCACGACCCTCATTCGCGTTCGGTCAGATGTTCTTTTCGTCCGCGGCGCGACATTGCCAGCGCACGACGCGCCAGCTCGGATGCTGCTCCGTCCACCGGGCGACATGCGGCATCGCGGTGATCATACACCCGATGGCCGAGATCTCCGACGACAGCAGGATCCGATGTTCCCGGCAGACGCTCGGTTCGCTGAGCAGGCAGGCAGACAGGATGACGGCAATCATGAATTATCCTATTAGCTGATTTCGTGGAGCTCTTTCCGCCTGGATCATCCATTGGCGGTATGGGCTTGCCGCGCACGATCCGGTTCGATGCAATTTCCAGACCACCAGAGTTTCCGTCACCGATGGGAGATGCCCGGGGCCGCCTGCCAGCGGATTGCGTGAGCAGCGTCGGACCTATTTTGTACGCCTATGGATGGGCTGAGCGGAGGGGTCGCGGTCCCGGAATGGCTGCGGAGTGATCAACATGGGCTTTATGCCTCGCGCACTGGCGGCGGCCGCGCTGGTCGCACACTGGGGTACCGGCGCCGTGCAAGCAGCCGAGCTTCCCGCCAACGACTATCCGACCGCAGCCAGGGCCGACTACGTTTTCGGCTGCATGCAGGTCAACGGGCAGACGCGCGACTCCCTCGAGCGATGCTCATGCTCCATCGACGTGATCGCCTCGCTCCTCCCCTATGATCAGTACGAAGTAGCCGAGACGGTCATGCGCGTGCGCCAGCGCGGCGGCAAGAACGCGTCAATGTTCCTGTCCATGCCGATGCTGCGGGCGAAGGTGGATGAGTTGAAGCGCGCGCAGGTCGAAGCCGAGCTGCGCTGCTTCTGATCGTCCCAACCGGGTCCCGGTCCGGCGGATTGGGGCAAAATTCCAGCACGGTGGCGCAGATCCCAACCATGGTGAGCCGATCGCGGTGGGCATGCGGCCTGGTACGGGTGGCGGCACCGGCTCCCGATTTGCGCCCTGGCAGCGACCTGGCAGCTTGCGAACGCGAGACAATGCTGCATAGAATGCTCGATCGGTAGCACGCGTCTTCGGGAACGCCGCAACTGCACGACCTACGTTCCCACGCAAGTCCTGAATGCCACGTGGAAGGCTGCGTCGTGCGGGCGAACGCTACCGCCTCATAAGTGCTCGAGACCCAAGGGAGTGGCGCTATGCACAGAATTGCACTTGCAAGTGCATCGCTGGCGATGATCGCGTTTGCGATGCCAGCGATGGCCAATGAGGATGTGCTGCGGCAGACCGCAAGATCCGAGCAATGGGTGCTGCAGACCGGTGACTATGCCAACCAGCGCTACTCGAAGCTCGACCAGATCAACCGGGACAACGTCAAGAACCTGAAGGTGGCGTGGACGTTCTCGACCGGCGTGCTGCGCGGCCATGAAGGCTCGCCGCTCGTGGTCGGCGACGTCATGTACGTCCATACTCCGTTCCCCAACATCGTCTATGCCCTCGACCTCAAGGCCGACGGCAAGATCCTGTGGAAGTACGAGCCCAAGCAGGATCCTTCCGTCATTCCGGTGATGTGTTGCGACACCGTCTACCGCGGCCTCGCCTACGCCGACGGCACGATCTACCACCACCAGGCCGACACCACCCTGGTCGCGCTCGATGCCAAGACCGGCAAGGAGAAATGGAAGGTCGTCAACGGCGACCCGAAGAAGGGCGAGACCAACACCGCGACCGTGCTGCCGGTGAAGGACAAGGTCATCGTCGGCATTTCCGGCGCCGAATTCGGCGTCCGCGGCCACGTCACCGCCTATGATGCCAAGACCGGCAGGCAGGTGTGGCGCGCCTACACGCTGGGACCGGACAACGAGATCCTGTTCGATCCGGAGAAGACCATGTCGCTCGGCAAGCCGGTCGGCAAGGACTCCTCGCTCAAGACCTGGAACGGCGACCAGTGGAGGATCGGCGGCGGCACGGCCTGGGGCTGGTTCTCGTACGATCCCGAGACCAACCTGTTCTTCTACGGCACCGCCAATCCCGTCGACCTGGAACCCGGTTCAGCGCGCCGGGCCCGACGGCAAGCCGATCGACCAGAAATGGACCATGGCGATCATCGCCCGTGACGTCGATACCGGCATGGCGAGATGGGCCTACCAGATGACGCCGTTCGACGAGTGGGACTATCGACGGAGTCAACGAGATGATCCTTGCCGACATCAATGTGGGCGGCCAGCAGCGCAAGGCGCTGGTCCACTTCGATCGCAACGGTCTCGGCTACACGCTCGATCGCGTCACCGGCGAGCTCCTTGTCGCCGGCAAGTTCGACCCCAAGGTCAACTGGACGACCGGCGTCGTGATGGACAAGAACAGCCCGCAATATGGGCGTCCGCAGGTGGTCAAGGAGTACTCCACCTTCCAGACCGGCCAGGACAAGAACACCAAGGGGGTTTGTCCGGCGGCGCTCGGCAGCAAGGACCAGCAGCCCGCGGCATTCTCGCCGCGGACCAACCTGTTCTACGTGCCGACCAACCACGTCTGCATGGACTACGAGCCGTTCAGGGTGTCGTACACCGCAGGTCAGCCCTATGTCGGGGCGACGTTGTCGATGTTCCCGGCGCCCGGCAGCCACGGCGGCATGGGCAACTTCATCGCGTGGGATGCAGGCCAGGGCAAGATCGCCTGGTCGGTCCCGGAGAAGTTCTCGGTGTGGTCGGGGGCGCTCGCTACCGCCGGCGGCATCGTGTTCTACGGGACGCTCGAAGGCTACATCAAGGCGGTCGACGAGAAGGACGGCAAGGAGCTGTTCAAGTTCAAGACCCCCTCGGGCATCATCGGCAACGTGATGAGCTACAGCCACAAGGGCAAGCAGTACATCGCGGTGCTGTCGGGCGTCGGCGGCTGGGCCGGGATCGGCCTCGCGGCCGGTCTGACCAACCCGACGGATGGTCTCGGCGCGGTCGGCGGTTATGCAGCCCTGCGTGACTATACCGCCCTCGGCGGCTCGCTGACCGTGTTCACGCTGCCGTAGTCAGCGCGTCAAGGAAGCGGACCGGCGCGGCCCGCCTGCGCCGGTCCTCGACCAACTGGAGCTCGTCATCGTAGCTCGTACATCAGTCTCGAGGTCGCTCGTGAAGCGAGCTCGCATTGCATTGGCAATGGTTGCCGCCCTCGGTCTGCTGTCGAGCCTCCAGGCCGTCGGCCAGACGGAGAAGAAGGAGAAGGACGGCAAATGGGAAACCGCGGACGGCAGCCCGACCTACAATATCGCCGGCGATGGAACGGTCGACTGGTACACGTTCTCGGGCTTCCGCCGCTACCATTCCGAGTGCCACACCTGCCACGGGCCGGATGGCGAGGGCTCGACCTACGCGCCGGGCCTGATCGAGTCGCTGAAGACCATGACCTATCCCGAGTTCATGATGGTCGTCGCCGCCGGGCGGGAGGTGGTCCGCGCCGACAAGCAGAGCAGCATGCCGGCGCTCGGCAACAACGCCAACGTGCGATGCTACATGGAGGATATCTACGTCTACCTGAAGGCGCGCGCCGACGGCGTGCTGCCGCGTGGGCGACCGGCCAAGCGGGCCGACAAGCCCGACAGCCGCCGACAAGCACGAGAAGGCTTGCTTCGGGTGACAAATAGAAGCACCGCAGCGCTGCTTTGCCGCGCTGTGGGCATCGGTGCTCGCTGCATCAGCGCGCGCTGGCGAAAGGGCAGCGGATCGACCTGGTCAACCGCACGGCGCTGCGTGTGTGCGCCGATCCCGCCAACATGCCGTTCTCGAACGAGAAGGGCGAGGGCTTCGAGAACAAGATTGCGGAGATCGTGGCCGGCCGAGCTGAAGTTGCCGGTCGAGTATACTTGGTTTCCGCAGGCGACCGGCTTCATCCGCCAGACTCTGTTTGCCAAGCGCTGCGATGTGGTGATGGGCTATGCCCAGGGCGATGAGCTCGTGCTCAACACCAACCACTACTATCGCTCGACCTATGCGCTCGTGCATCGCCGCAATGCCGGGCTCGACGGCATCGACACTCTCTCGGACCCGCGCCTCCAAGGCAAGCGCATCGGCGTGGTCGCCGGCACGCCACCCGCCAGCATCATGGCGCGGCTCGGTCTCATCGAGGCGCCAAGCCTTATCCGCTTATGGTCGACCGCCGGTATGAATCGCCGGCCGAGCGCATGATCGCCGACATCCGATCGGGCGACATCGATGCTGGCGTGCTGTGGGGACCGATGGCCGGATATTTCGCGGCCAAGGCGCGGCGATGCGCTCACGGTCGTGCCGCTGCTGAAGGAGATCGGCGGCCCGCGCATGGCCTATCGCATCACCTTCGGGGTGCGCCATCTCGAGGACGACTGGAAGCGCCAGCTCAACGTCCTGATCGCCAAGCGGCAGGGCGACTTCGACGCCGTGCTCCTGCAATTCGGCGTGCCGCTGCTCGACGAGCAATCCAATCTGATCACCCAGCCGCGGCGGTGAGCCGATCGCGATCGATCGAGTCGCCGCCGGCCTGCGCTTCGCGATCAATCGTTCATGCGCGAACGAATCTCGCGGCCGAGCTCGAACAGGCGCTGCTCGATCAGGACCGGCACCTCGCAGGCGAGCGGAAGGGACTGCTGGCGCTCCGTGAACACCCGCACGTCCCATTGATATCTGTCCTCGGCGGCGGCGAGCTCGGAGCGCGCGTTCTGATCGCTTGCTGCCCGTTCCCTTAGCTGCCGGAGCACGGCACCCTGCCGTTCGATCTCGGCCGCCCGCGCCTTCTGCCGCTGCTGAAAGCGCTCGATGCCGCTCATCACCGCCGCGCGGTCGCTGTTGACGATGTCGAGCAGGCCCGCGAACAACAGCTTGAGCGCGTCGTCGCGCTTGTCCGGCGGCTGGGCATCGGCAAACTGCGCGACGGCTTCGGCCGCCTGATCGAGCGGCACGCGGCGGCTGGCGAGGACTGCGATGAGCTTTCTATCGTCATCGTGGTCGCGCCAGCGTGAGATCGTCGACGGCTGCGGCCGTCCCACATCTGCGTCGAAGTCAGCGTGGCCACCTTGCGTTGGACGCATGGCCAATCCGGGTTGGTCGGCATCCGCGGCGAGGGCCGGCAGCCGCGCCGAGCACGCGCCAGCCGCGATCAGGACAAGCGGTCGTGGCTCAGCATGAGCGATCGTCCTCCATCCTGATCCTCGCCGCAGGGAGTGCGAGAGGGCAGTCGCATCGATCAGAAGCTCGCCACGACGACGCCCCAGGGATAACGCCCGACCTTGATCGAGCGCACGGCGCGCAGCTTCTGCACGTCGATCACGGTGACGTCATTGGACGCGCCATTGGTGGTGAACAGGAGCTTTTCGTCCGGCGTGAAGGCAAGCTGCCAGACGCGCTGGCCGACCAACAGATATCTCTCGACCTTGAACGTGGCGGCGTCGATCACGGCGACGCGATTGGCCGGCCCGAGCGCGACGAAGGCCCGCTTTCCGTCCTTGGTGATGCGCACACCGACCGGCTGAATGGCATCCGGCGGCACGCCCGGAATCTTGAATTCGATCTTGGCGACGATCTTGCGCGTCTTCGTCTCGATGACGGTCACCGTGCCGCCGATCTCGGAGCTGACCCAGACCTGCGTGCCGTCGGCGGTGAACTCGGCAAAGCGCGGCCGGCTGTCGACGAGGACATTGTCGATGGTCGTATGGGTCGCGGTATCGATGAAATGCGCCATGTTCGTTGTTTCTGACGTGTTCACCAGCAGCTTTCCGTCCGGGCTGATGCCCATGCCCTCGGGCTCGACGCCGACCGGGATCTCTGCCAGCACCGTGTCTTTCTCGATATCGACAACGGTCACCAGATTGTCTTCCTCGTTGGCGATGTAGAGCGGATTGCCGTCGGGATGCAGGACGAACAGCTCCGGGTCCGGCCCGGAGGGCAGGCTCTTCACGAACTCCATGGTCCGGGCGTCGTAGACCTGCACCGTGTTGTCGTCGCTGGCGCAGATCAGCAGCCAGCTGTGGTCCTTCGACAGGGTGACGCCGCGCGGGCGCTGGCCGACATTGACGGTCTTGGATCACTTCGAGCTTGTCGCTGTCGATCACGGTGACGGTATTGTCCTTCTCGTTTGTGACGTAAACGGTATAGGCGCTTGCCGCCGCCGCGGTGAACAGCCATCCCGCCAGCGCAGGGCGACAAGATGCCGCCGCTCCGAGATGTTGCGCATGCATCGCTCCTCCGGCTTTATGCGAGCAATGTCGCCGCGTTCACGAGGTCCCGCTTTCGACGCTTCGTTGCACTCGGCCCGATGTCGACTATCGGATTCTATGGCGCATAGCCCCGGCAATTGGTCTCCGGCTTGTCGATGCCGAGCGTATCGAGCTCGGTGAACTGGTGCAGGAAGCCCTGGTTGCGGCGAGACGGTCACCGGTAGCTTTGCGGTCGCAAGCAGGATCGGCTGGCGCAGTTGCCCGTCCCATGCGCGATAGGTGAGCTTGCGCCCTTTGAAGGCGGCGAGATCGAAATCGGCCGATTTCAGATATGCGATCAGATGCGCGGGCGACTGCGGATCTGCTGCGCGTCGCCGCCTCGCCGATCGAGCGAACTGCGACCCAGGCATCATAGTCGAGTGGGCGCATGGCGCGATCGGCAAGCCGTCGAAAGCGGTTCTGGAGCTGGGTCGCGCCCCACTGCTCCAGCGCCGGGTGCCAGCTGGTCGGCACCAGGCCCTGCGTCCCGGCGACGGGCCGCGCGTCCCAGGTGCGGTATGGAAGATATTCGCCGAATAAGCCGCTTTCATCGGCAACCACCAGCACGTCATGGGCGGCGCACTGCGGGTGAGCGCCGGGATCTGCTCCTGGACTTGCTCATGCCCGCCATCGGCACGCCGGCTGCCGACCTCGTACTTGAACGGGCGTTCCTCGACGATCTTTGCGCCGAACCGCTTGGCGGCGCGCCGCATCGCCTCGGCGAAGCGCCTGATCGTCGGGCTCGGTCCCGCGCACCAGGAACCAGCGTGCCAACGCTTCCAGACCAGATACTGCGCCAAGGCGTCGCCGAGCATGGCGCGTGAGGCGGCGTATGCACGACATTGGCTCGGCAATCCTTCTCCCGCAACCGATCGTCGCTGGAGCCGGCGTTGAGGATCAGCGCAGCGCGGCCCTTGAGCGCGTCCGCAAGCGCGATCACCGTCTGCGCGGCTGGCATCGGCGACGACGAAGGAAATCCCGCGCTTCGACTCGCTTCATGACCTGCCGCCACCAGCTCTTCGGGCGTTGCTGCTCTCGACGACCTCGAGCGTGAACTCCTGCTTCAGGAATCGGCCGGTCGTGTTGTTGTCGTTGATCGCGAGCCGTGCGCCCGCAACGCCATCGTCCGGCGGCGCGCACATCGAGAGGCGAGAGTGGCGGCAGGCAGGTCGCGCCGCTCGCGGGCGAGCAGGATCGCAATCCATGATGCGTCTGGCCTGCCACAGGTGCTTGCGCGGCTTGACCGGCCAACGGCTAGCGGGTTCGCCGCCAGCGTGACGCGCCGCCAACAGGAAGGCGCACAGGCTGTTGCGGGCGATCCTGCCATGGGGACGCTCGTTTTGCCTCATCCGTCGGACTCCGGTGCGATCTGAAACTGCGAATGACCGCGTTCCCACGCCCCTCGCCGATGAAATCGCCGCTACGGTGGCCGCTCAACGCTACCACGCAGAGCGGGTCCGCGGAAGATTTGACGGCCGGCCGGCGGCCGCAGGGATCAGTAGAGACGACGCTCCTGATGCTCTTGCCTTCGTGCATCAGGTCGAAACCCTTGTTGATGTCCGGAGCGGCATGGTGTGGGTGATCATCGGATCGATCTCGATCTTTCCCTCCATGTACCAGTCGACGATCTTGGGCACGTCGGTGCGCCCGCGCGCGCCGCCGAAGGCGGTACCCTTCCAGACCCGCCCGGTGACGAGCTGGAACGGTCGCGTGGCGATCTCCGCGCCGGCCGGGGCGACGCCGATGATGATGGATTGCCCCCAGCCGCGATGGCAGGCTTCCAGCGCCTGGCGCATGACCGTGACATTGCCGGTGCAATCGAAGGTGTAGTCGGCGCCGCCGATCTGGTCGGCGCCATGCTTGGTCATGTTGACGAGATGGGGGACGAGGTCGCCGCCGGCCTCCTTCGGGTTGACGAAATGCGTCATCCCGAAGCGCTCGCCCCATTCCTTCCTGGCGTTGTTGATGTCGACGCCAATGATCATGTCGGCACCGGCAAGCCGCAGGCCCTGGATGACGTTGAGGCCGATGCCGCCGAGTCCGAAGACGACGCACTTGGCGCCGGGCTCGACCTTGGCGGTATTGAGGACGGCGCCGATCCGGTGGTGACGCCGCAGCCGATGTAGCAGACCTTGTCGAAGGGGGCGTCCTCGCGGATCTTGGCGACGGCGATCTCCGGCAGCACGGTGAAATTCGAGAACGTGGAGGTGCCCATGTAGTGGTGCAGCTTCTTGCCGTCGAGCGAGAAGCGGGAGGTGCCGTCCGGCATGACACCCTGGCCCTGTGTCGCGCGGATGGCGGTGCACAAATTGGTCTTGCGCGAGAGGCACGACGGGCATTGCCGGCATTCGGGCGTGTAAAGCGGTATCACGTGGTCGCCCTTCTTCACGCTGGTAACGCCCGGGCCGATATCGACGACGATGCCGGCGCCCTCATGGCCCAGGATGGCGGGGAACAGCCCTTCGGGGTCGGCGCCGGAAAGCGTGAACTCGTCGGTGTGGCAGATGCCGGTGGCCTTGACCTCGACCAGAACCTCCCCGGCTTTCGGTCCCGTCGAGCTCGACATCGGTGACCTCGAGCGGCTTGGCCTTCTCGAATGCGACGGCGGCACGCGTTTTCATGGCGGGTTCCTCCTCGTGTTGCGGTCGGCACGGGTTGATGACGGGCGTCGCGTGAGGTCGCGCCGCCAGCGGAAATTCTCGCATAGGCTCCAGACAGGGAGGTCACCTTGTGCTTCGGGCCCGCGCAGCGGGTGCGTCCTCGGCCTGCGCAACGTATCGGGATCGGCGTGATCAACCGAAATCCCTTGTTCCAAATGATGCCTAGTATAGATTGAGCGGCTTGCGCAGGAAGCTTGGCGGAAATCGGGCCTCTGCAAGGCCGCCGCGTGGAAAGCGACCGTGGAGTCCTCGAGCAAGCTCTCACGAAGACGTAACGTCCTGCCCGGCGCAGCAAGAGCAGCGTCGGTGAGCCGCCTGCGCAGCAACGCGCCATTACCAAGGTTGGGAGGACATGATATGGCAACATCTCAATTCATCCCGCGGTCGACAATGGTGTGAAGCCCGGCTCGCCCAACTTCGCAGGCGGGGCGCTTGTGTGCAAATGCGCAAGCAATCCCGTCGAGGTGACCGTCACGGGTCCCAGTGCGCCCACAACCACGTGTGCGGATGCACCAAGTGCTGGAAGCCCGCGGGCGCGCTGTTCTCGCAGGTCGCCGTCGTGCCGCGCGACAAGCTTCGCGTCACCAAGAATGCCGACAAGCTCAAGGTCGTGGACGCCAACGCGACCATTCAGCGATACGCCTGCAAGGAATGCGGCGTGCACATGTACGGCCGCATCGAGAACACCAAGCATCCTTTCTACGGGTTCGATTTCATCCACACCGAGCTGTCGAGGGATCAGGGCTGGGCGCCGCCCGAATTCGCCGCGTTCGTTTCCTCGATCATCGAGTCCGGGCACCCCGCCGGATCAGATGCCGGCGATCCGGGCTCGGCTGAAGGAGCTCGATCTCGAGCCCTACGATTGCCTTTCGCCGGCGCTGATGGATGCGATTGCCACTCATGTCGCCAAGCAATCGGGAGCCTTGGCAGCCTGAATGAACGTGCGCGCACGGCAAAGCCTGCACGCGGGAACTCTTGCCGGTTCCCCCTGACTACCGCGGCAGGCATCTAAACCTTGCGCGGCGAAAGTCGTTCAAGTAGTCTAGGTCGATCCTCTTGGAGGAAAGGGAGATGCAAATGACGTGGACAACTCCCACACTCGTGGAAATCTGCGTTGGGCTCGAGATCAACGGCGACCTTCCGGCCGAGTTCTGAGCTGTCGACACTGTTTTGTCTCCAAAGGCCGCCCGGCTCGGTTCGGGCGGCCTGAACTTCTTGTGCCTCCGCCTTCCCGTACGCCAATCATTCATCGGCTTTCGACGATCCGCTTGCGCGTACCCGGGGTCGCGGGCGCGCGGTTGACGTCCCCTGGCGCGGCGGCGTGCTGCGCGCCTCGCCGAGGTTGGTGCACCCGGTGCCGCAGGTCGGGACCGATCGAGAAATTGCGCCAACGTCCTTGGGTCTAATATTCCACGGTCACCCGCAGCGAGGTGGGCGCCTCCGTGCCGCGCTCGAACGCTGTCTTCTTGACATACAGCGTCCCGATCTTTCCCCAGGCAGTCTCCGGGTTGCCCTGCTCGTCGACCTCCTCGTACCTGAACGTTCCCTTCGTTTCCTTCTCGAGCTTGAATTGTGCGTGGAACGTAGGCATCGGACCTCTCCCGTCGGAATTCTCGGCGCGCCGTCGAGCATCGGTTGTGATCATATCACGCCGATGGAACGGCGCCGCGTTACGTTTCGTTCCGCGAGACGGCAGCCGAACCTTGCGTTGCTTCCGAAGATGGCGATGCGCCGGCGCGCTACTGCGCCGCGCGGTGCCTCGGCCGAACCGATCCTGCCACCCGGTCGGTGGGAGGCATCGCGGCGACCATGATCCGTTCCAGGGCTCGCTGCCGCCTGAGCTCCAGCCGCTCATCCGCAAGGGCGGATCGGTGGCGGTCGGCCAGCGCGGAAAGCTGGTGGCGCGTCTGCGGTGGCAATGCCTGTGTGCGCTCGACCGCGGACGCGACCCGCTCCAGAAACGCCACCTCTTCGTGCGGCCGCTTGGTTGGGGCAAATACAATCGATGTGCCGATCGCGCCTGCAAGCGCGACACCGACGGCCAGCTGGGTCAAGCGGTTTGCCATTTCCGCCTCCTTCCTGGCGATACGTCGATCGCAATCTAGAGAATTCTCGCGCCGCGGCAATGTGACCTGGGTCACAGAGCTGCCGAAGTCCGGCGCCGCACGGGAGCTTGCGAGCGACTGCGCGGCGAACCACGGCCGACCGCAGCAAAATGGCGCTTGTGCCGTCCCGATAAATTGGGCCACATGGGCGCGCCCGCGTGGGTCGGCTGGGCGGCGATGCGAGCGGAGACAAGGAATGCGACTTGGCTACTTCACCATGCCGGTCCACCCCATGCACCGGAATTGGGCGCGAGACGCTGAAGGAGGATCGCGAGGCCATCATCCTCGCCGACCAGCTCGGCTTCCACGACGCCTTCATGGGCGAGCACCTCACCGACGCCTGCGAGAACATCACCAACAGCATGATGTTCCAGGCCTCGCTGATCCCGCGAGACCAGGCAGATCAAGCTCGCGACCGGCACCGCCAACCTCTCCCACATGCACCCGGTGCTGATCGCCGTGCATGCGGCGATGTTCGATCACCTGGCGGAGGGCCGCTTCATCTTCGGCATCAGCCCCGGCGCGCTCACCACCGACGCCGAGGCGCTCGGCAACCTGGAGCAGGACCGCAACAAGATGTTCGCCGAGGCGATCGACGTCATCCTCGCGATCTGGGAGCGCGACCCGCCCTACGACATCGACTTTCCCGACAACCGCTACAAGGTCTCGACCGGGCGCACCATGACGCTCGATCTCGGCGTCGGCTATCATGGGCAAGCCGTACCAGAAGCCGCGGCCCGAGATCGTCGGCACGGTGGTGGCGCCGTTCTCGCCCGGCGTCGTGCTGATGGGCAAGCGCGATTTTCATCCGCTCTCGGCCAACTTCCTGCTCTCGAAGCACCTCAAGTCGCACTGGGAGAACTACTGCAAGGGCAAGGCCGAGGCCGGCGCCGAGGCCAAGGTCGAGGACTGGCGGGTGGCGCGCGCGATCTTCGTCGCACGACGACGACAAGGTGGCGGCGCGCTACGGCCGCCACGACGAGAACAGCCCCTACCGGTTCTATTATCAGCAGATGCGCCGCAAGATGAAGCGCGGCAAGCGGCTCTACGTGTTCAAGTCGCTACAAGGATCAGCCGGACGAGGAGATCACCCACGACTACGTGATGGATCATTGCGTGATCTACGGCAGCGTCAACAAGGTGGTCGACCAGATCCTGGCGCTGCGCGAGGAGATCGGCGACTTCGGCGAGCTGGTCTATGCCGGCATGGACTGGGTCGAGCCGGCGCTCAACAAGCGCTCCATGCAGCTGATGGCCGAGGAGGTCATGCCGCGGGTGAATGCGGCGATCGGCAAGGCCGCCGCTGCGGCGTAGCCGTCGATCGTCGCTCGCGGAACGGCTCCGATCGAGCCGGTCGACGCTTCGCGCGCACCCACATATTCTCGCGCACGCGTTCGGCGGCAAACGCGATCCAGCTCCGCTCCGCCATGCTGCGATGGCAGGCTTCCGCGAACGCCACGTCGCGGATGCCGGCCGCGAAATCCGACGGCAGCGGCGCATCGCCGGCGACATGGCGCAGGAACTGCTCCCAGCCGACCCGATAGGGATTGCGGTAGGACGGCAGCGCCGGCGCTTCGGTCCAGCCGCTGCGATAGTCGGCGCCGAGGTCCTTCATCACGCTGAAATGGGCGATCGCCGGGGTCTGCGCCGCCGGCTGGACATGGCAGCGATGCAGGCCGGCGACCGCCGAGCCCGTCGGTGCCGTCGACCTGCAGCGTGAGCAGGTCGTCGCGCCGCACGCGCGTCGCCCAGGAGCTCAGATCGTGCCGAAGGCGCCGCCCTCGAGTCTCGACCAGCGTCGCGGCCGAGTCCTCGACGGCGACCGGATAGCGCTGCGCCGCGCTCGTCGATGCGCTCCGGCGTCGCGGTCCACTGCGCCGATGCGACCCGCACGATGCGGCCCGACGATCGTCTCGATCACGTAGCGCCAGTGCGGATACATGTCGAGGATCAGACCTCCGCCGCCGGCGCGATAGTTCCAGCTCGGTCGCTGGCAGGGCCGGTCGGTGCCGTCGAACACCCACCAGCCGAACTCGAGCCGGAAGCCCACGATGCGACCGAGCTCGCCGCTGCCGCGTGAGCGCCGCAAGCTTCCGCATGCCCGGAAGGTGGACCTTGTCCTCGACCACGCCGTGCTTGCGGCCGCGGGCGCGCGCCGCTCGCAGCAAGGCCGTGCGCCTGCGCCGCGGTCGGCGCCACCGGCTTCTCGGAATAGACGTGCTTGCCGGCGGCGATCGCCCTTTCGAGCGTGCGAAAGCGCTGCTGGGTCGCGGCCGCATCGAAGAAGATCGCGTAGTCGGGGTCCGACAGCGCCGCGTCGAGATCGGTGCTCCAGTCGCGCGATATCGTGCGTCGCGTGCGACCGCCGCGAGGCGCTCGGCGATCGCGGCCGACCAGCAGCAGCCGCGGCAGCAGCCGGTCATCGCCGAGCGGCAGGCCGCCTTCCTCGATGATCGGGACCAGCGCATTGGCCAGGTGCTGCGTCGAGCCGATGCGTCCGGTGGCGCCGTTGACGATGATCCCGATCGTTTGGGTCGCCATGGTGACAGGCCCGGCAGGGCTGA
This sequence comes from uncultured Acidobacteriota bacterium, assembly GCA_963827515.1. Lineage (GTDB taxonomy): Bacteria > Acidobacteriota > Vicinamibacteria > Vicinamibacterales > UBA2999 > JABFSA01. Next base: position 39,710 of record CAWHBF010000001.1, read on the forward strand.
CGGAACGGGCGAGGGAGATCGCTGCCGGACTATGCTATGCGCGGTTGCGCCCGTGTCCACGTCCCGGGAGGCCGAGCGTGCCCCGCCACATCGTCTGCCTGACCTTCGATTTCGATACCCAGTCGGGTTTCATCGCCCGCGGCCTGACCACGCCGACGCCGCTGTCGCGCGGGGAGTTCGGCCTCATCGGCGCGCAGCGCATCCTTGCGTTGCTCGAAGTCGCACGGCATCCGCGCGACCTGGTTCATTCCGGGCTTCACCATCGAGAGCCACCCGCGCGCCTGCGAGGCGGTGCTGGAGCAGGGCCACGAGGTGGCGCACCACAGCTGGGCGCATGTGCCGCCCGCCCAGCAGAGCCGCGCCGAGGAGGAGGCCGACCTCGTGCGCGCCAACGAGGCGATCGCCCGGCTGAGCGGCCGCAAGGCCCGCGGCTATCGCTCGCCTTCGTGGGACCTGAGCGAGAACACGATCGATCTCCTGCTGGCGCACGGCTTCCGCTACGATTCGAGCCTGATGGGCGCCGACTACTGGCCATATCGCGCGCGGCGCGGCGATCGCGCCGAGCTCGGTAAGCCGTACGGCTTCGGCGACGAGACCTCGCTGATCGAGATGCCGATCAGCTGGTCGCTCGACGACTATCCCGCATTTCGAGTTCGTGCGCACCGCGACCACGGTGCTGCCCGGCCTGCAGCCCGCACGCGCCGTGATGGAGAGCTGGCTCGACGAATTCCGCTACATGCAGAAGACCGTCGACTGGGGCGTGCTGACCTATACCATGCATCCCGTACGTGATCGGCCGCGGCTACCGGATGCTGGCATTCGAGCAGCTGGTGGAGAACCTGGAGGCCGCCGGCGCCGTATTCATGACCATGGAGGACGCCGCTGCGGAGGCGCAGGAGCGGATGTTCGGTGCATAGATCAGGTAGGCAACGGCGCACGACGTGCCGTCGCGTCGTGCACTGCGTCGCGCGCCGTTGCCTACCTAGATCTGGAATGCCACGTATTCGTTGCTGCACGGCGGGCCGTTGGCCACGTGCATGACGCGCTCTTCGAGATCGATGAGCACCGCGCCGGCGGTCATGGTGCGCTTGGCGGCAGGCTCCCGGGGGTCGGGGTGGCGGCAGATCGCGAATGGCGCACCGAAATGGTCGCTCGCGGCAGCACGCATGTGCTCGAACGACAGCACGCCGCGGTGCGGCTCGAGCAAGCTCCCGCATGCGATCGGCGCGATAGAGCGTATTGGGCGCGACCTTCTCCAGCAGCGACCGGCCGTGGCCCGCCGACAGGAAATGGTTCGAATGGGTGATGATGCCGTCGCGGGGAAGCAACCGGCTGGCGTGGTCGGGACTGGTCTCGACATTGACGATGGTGCCGCCTGCTTCGCCGATGACGAAATTGGCCGAGCAGGTGCGCGGCGTTCCCGTCACCGCCTCGACCGCATCCTCGCAGCATTCGGCGTCCAGCACCTCCCGGCAGCGCACGTGGAACGGCGTTCGGTAGGGATTGCGGCCGTCGTGGCTCGATGCGAGCCCGTTCTCGACCAGGGCGACGCCACACTCGTTCACGCCCATCTTGCCGCCCGCGATGCCGGCCTCGGTCAGGCAGATGAAGCTCGGACCGTCGCGGCGCCGAGCTTTCAGCACCAGGGTTCGCCCGTGCACGCCCTCGAGCCAATCCCAGTTCTGGCCGAGCCAGGTATGGCGATCGGCGGTCGCCTCGGGTGCGAGGCCGAATGTGGTGCAGCCGTCGGGCCCTACCGGCAGCAGCCCGCTCTCCTCCCGCTTGGTCGCTTCCTGTCCGAACAGGGTGAAGGCGAGCTCATAGCGCGCATTGAGAAGCGCAATGATCACGTCGTCCTGGCCGGAGCCTTCGGCAATTCCCCACATTTCCTCGGCATAGGAGACGCTCTGGGCGGCGATCGCGTCGCGCCAGCGCGCGGCCTCGGCCAGGGCCTGGTCGCGGCCCAGTCCGGAGAGCGCGAAACGGCGAAGGTAGGTGTCGACGTTGCCGGCGATCTCCTGCGCGAACCGCCGTCCGTGGGCGAGCCCGCGCGCGTGCGCGTCGCCTTCGACGGTCAGCAATGGAATGCCGGTCATTGTCCACCTAACCCGGATCCAGACGCGGGTCGCTGCCGGCCAATTTACATCGCTGCACCCCGGCCCGACAATGAAGGTGGAACGAGCTGCCGCCCATGACCTCCGCAATCCGCCTCGCCCGATCCTTGTTGCTCGCCGCCGCCTGCCTGGGGACGGGCATGGAGCAAGCCGCATCGGCGCCGGCGACGCCGGCACCCACCTGCCGGGACCTCGAGCAGAAATTCGACAGTCTCCCGTTGGAGATCGTCTCGGCCCATTTGAACCCGCTGCTGTTCCTGTCGGCGGATGCGGGCTGCGCGCCGCTTGCGCGCCGGCTGCTGGAGGCGGGAGCTTCGCTGGAGGCCCGCGATCGATTCGGCGCCCGGCCGCTGGCGCGTGCGGCGCGCGTCGGGACACGTCGCGCTGATCGAGCTCTTCCTCTCCCGCGGTGCGGCGATCGACGCGCGTAATCTCGTGGGGACGACCGCGCTCTACGGGGCGGCCGAGAACGAGCGGCATGCGAGCGTCACGCGCCTGCTCGCCCACGGCGCCGATCCCGATCTGCCCGGGCCGTCCGGCGTCACCCCGCTCGCCGCGGCGGCGTTCAAGGGCAATGGCCGCATCGTCGAAACGCTGCTCGCGCGCGGTGCCGATCCGAATGTCGTGGACCGGACCGGCAAGTCGGCGATGACCTACGCGGCTGCCCGTGCGTTCACGTTCGTCATTCGCCGTCTGCTGGATGCCGGCGTCGATCCGAATCGAGCCTACGGCAACGACTTGACGGCACTGATGTGGGCGGCAGGCCACGACGAGGGAGTAGGCTCAGGCGCGGCTCTCGACGCCATCGCGCTGTTGCTCGACGCGGGCGCGGCCATCGACCCGCTCGACGATCGCGGCCGCACCGCCTTGATGATCGCCGCCGAGCTCGGTCGCGCCGAGATCGTCGCGCTCCTGCTCGAGCGCGGTGCGGACCGCACCATCGCGGACAAGGCCGGAAAGCGCGCACTCGACCTCGCGGGAAACGAGGGCGTGCGCGAGCAGCTTGCGGGTGAAGTGAGCCTCCTATCGCAGGCCCGCGTGGTAATCGGCGCAGGCCTTGATATCGTCCTCGGAGATCGCGAGCATCAGATCGGACATGCCCGGATTGTTGCCGCGCGTGCGAGCGCGGAAGTCCATCATGGTCCGGTACATGTATTCCTTCGACTGGCCGGCGAGGCGCGGCTGGGTGCCTTCGCCCTGGTATTCACCCTGGTGGCAACCGGTGCAACCGAGCGCGACGTTGGCGCGCAGCGCCCGCGCCGCGACATCGGGCGGCGCCCGCGGCTGCTGCAGATCGGGCCAGCGCTTCTGCGAGAAGAAGAGCGCCAGGGCCATCATGTCGCTGCGCTCGAAAGTCTGCGCCAGCGCCGACATGATGTCGTTCTTGCGCGCGCCGCTCTTGTAATCGCGCAATTGCAGGTAGGTGTAGCCCTGGTGCTGACCCCAGATCACCGGGGTCGTCTTCTCCTGCGGGATGCCGTTCTCCCCGTGACAGGCTGCGCAGAGCTGTGCCTTCTCCGCGACCGGATCGGCGCGAGCTGCGGCGGCGAGGAGAAGGAGCGTTCCGAGGACGACGAGGGTCAGGGCACCGACGAAAAAAGGGCGGGACCGTGCGGTCCCGCCTTCGCTCGCAACGAACCGAGGTTGCTGTCTGATTCGCGTCATCAATCCAGCGTGAAGGCGATGATGGTGTTGCCGCGCTTGTAGTCGAGCTGGACGTTGCCGCCGGCGGCGACCACGATGTATTGCTTGCCGGCAACTGTATAGGACGAGGGTGGCGCGTTCACGCCGGCGCCGGCATTGAACGTCCACAGCACCCTGCCGTTGCGCGCGTCATAGGCGCGGAAGCGGCCGTTGCCTTCGCCGGTGAACACCAGCCCGCCCGCGGTGGCGAGGATGCCGCCGATCATCGGTTGCGGCGTCTTCACCTGCCAGCGGATCTTGCCGGTGTTGTAGTCGACGGCGGTGATATTGCCCGACTGCTCCTCGGTCGGGATCACCTTGAAGGCGCCGCCGAGCCAGAGCTTGCCGCCCGGATATGGCGTGCTCTCGACGTGGTAGGTCATGGGCTGGTGCAGGTTGATGGCGTAGGTGAGCCCGAGTCGCGGATTGACCGCCATCGGCGACCATTCCACGCCGCCGTTGGCGCCCGGCAGCATGCGCGCGCCGTCCTTGGTCGGCAGGGTCCACATGTTCTCCTGTGCCACCATCGCGTCGGAGAAGCGGATCAGGCTGCAATCCTTGCGGTCGTGCACGTAGACATGCCCGGTCTTGCCGCCGTGGATCACGCCGGGAATGACCTTGCCGGCTCTTGTCGCGGACGTCGATCAGGATCGGCGGGCTGACGGCGTCGAGATCCCACACGTCGTGGGCGATGTACTGGAAGTGGCAGACATATTTGCCGGTATCGAGCTCGAGGGAGACCAGCGAGTTGGTGTAGAGATTGTCGCCGGGCCGCAGCGAGCCGTCGAGATCGGGCGAGGGATTGCCGACCACGAAATAGATGCGGTTGTTCGCCAGATCGACCGCCGGGTTCTGCCACACGCCGCCGCCCAGCGTCTTGTAGGGATCGCCGGTCTTGGCGAGCTGGTCCTTCTCGGCCTGGATGTTTCGGTGCATGTGGCGGCCGGTAGCGTCCTTCTCCGCCCAGACGCCGACCGAGTTCTCCGGGATGGTGTGGAAATTCCAGATGAGCTTGCCGTCCTTGGCGTCGTACGCGCGCACGAAACCGCGAACGCCGTATTCGCCGCCGTTCGTGCCGATCAGCACCTTGCCGTTCACGACGGTCGGCGCCATGGTCTCGCTGTAGCCGAGCTCGGGGTCGGCGATGTCGGTCTGCCACACCTTCTTGCCGGTCTTGGCTTCGAGAGCGACCAGCTTGGAGTCGAGTGTGGCGAGATAGACCTTGTCCTCGAAGACCGCGACACCGCGATTGTTCGGCCCGCAGCAATACGTCGTGATCGGCCCGATCGCATGCTTGTAGTGCCACAGTTGCTCGCCGGTCTGGGCATTGAGCGCATAGACCTGACTGAACGACGTGGTCGCGTACATGACCCCGTTGACGACGATGGGAGAGGTTTCCATCGACTCCTTGACCTCGGTCTGGAAGATCCAGGCCGGGCGCAGGCGCCTTACGTTCGAGGCGTTGATCCGGGCACTCGGATGGAAGCGGCGCTGCGTGTAGTCGGCATTGGTGTGCAGGAAGTTGTTGGCGTCGGCCGCCGCGCGATTGAGCATCTCCTGCGTGACGTTACTGGGCGTGATCGTGGGTGCGGCAGCGCCGGGCCGGGCCGGCTGCGGGACCTCCTGTGCGGTTGCGATATCCGTCAGCGAGATCGCGAACGCAAGCGCGCCCGCAACCGCCAACGCCCTACGGATTGGGGTCATGTGCTTCCTCCCGGTGCTTGGACTGGACTTCTCAGGCAATCATCCAACTGGATGGAATTCTCCCAGCATTGTTGCGAGCGTGATCCGGCGCCCGGTAGCTGTCAAGGCCAACGGCGCCGAGCCGGCCCGCGCGCCGGGACAGGCTCAATCTCACTTCGATGGCTGCCTTGCCGCCGCCTTCGCCAGCCGGACGATGTCGGCGCCATGGCCGTGAAAATAATGCTTGAACCAGAACGCGAACGAATCCGGGTCGTGCGCGATGCGCCGGCTGATCGCGGCGCAGGAGAGCAGCGCGACGTCGGCAATCTCGGCCGGATCGGGACGCGGCTCCGACTCGAGCCGCCCGAAATAGACGTAGACGAGCTCGTTCTCGTGCATCCCGTTGTCGAGCGTGGTCCGGTAGCGTGCGAAGAAGCCGAACGACAGCGCGCTGGTCACCCCGAGCTCCTCGTCGAGCCGGCGGCGCGCCGCGGACATGGTGCGTTCGCCGGGGCGCGGATGCCCGCAACAGGAATTCGCCCACAGCCCGCCCGAATGATATTTTCTCGGATTGCGTCGCTGCAGCACGATCCTGCCGCGGCCGTCGACGATGAAGATCGAGAACGCCCGATGCAGGAGTCCCTGGCGGTGAACGGCGGTCTTGCCGGCCGATCCGACGGCGCGGTTGCTTTCGTCGACCAGAATGAGCTGATCCTCGGCCATCAACGATGCTCCCGTTCGATGCATACCCGGCCAGTCTCGACCGAAAGCCGGAGTGGAGCAGGCCGGATGATGAGCGTCATGTCTTGCCCGTTTGCCGTAGATCCTTCACACGCACCGCCTTGCCTTGGGAGCGTGGAACATCGCCCGGGACCTTGAGCACGACGTCGCAGGTGACACCCACCATCGCCTTGATGTGAACGCGCACGGCGTTCGCCAGGCTTGCGATCGAGGGATCGTCGAGCCGGGCAGGGGAGGCGAGCTCGACCTCGATGGTGAGGGCATCCATCGGCCCGTCGCGGGTGAGCACCATCTGATAGTGCGGTGCAAGCCCGGGAAACCCGACCAGAAAGGCCTCGATCTGCGAGGGATAGACATTGACGCCGCGGATGATCAGCATGTCGTCGCTGCGGCCCGTCATGCGCTGGATCCGGCGGTGGGTTCGCCCGCAGGCGCACGGCTCCTCGATCAGCCGCGTGATATCGCGGGTGCGGTAGCGCAGCATGGGCAACGCCTGCTTGGTGAGCGTGGTGAGGACGAGTTCCCCCGTCTCGCCCGGCGGCAGGACCAGCAAGGTGTCCGGATCGATCACCTCGCACAGGAAATGATCCTCCCAGACGTGCAAGCCGCTCTGGGCCTGGTAGCACTCGCTGGCCACCCCGGGGCCGATGATCTCCGACAGGCCGTAGACGTCCTGGGCCTTGATGCCGAATCTCGCCTCGAGGTCGCCGCGCATCGCTTCGCTCCACGGCTCGGCTCCGAAGCAGCCGTAACGCAGCTCGAGCCGGCGCAGATCGACCCCCATGCCGTGCGCGACCTCGGCGATGTTGAGCGCATAGGACGGCGTCGCCCCGAGAATGCGTGCGCCGAAATCCTTGATCAGCGTTACCTGCCGCTCGGTGGCGCCGCCCGATACCGGGACGGTGGTCAAGCCCAGCCGCTCGGCGCCGTAATGGAACCCGAGCCCACCGGTGAACAGCCCGTATCCATAGGCGTTGTGGAATATGTCGCCGGGTCTCGCTCCCATGCAGGCGAGCGAGCGCGCCATCAGGTCCGACCACAGATCGAGATCGTCCCTGGTGTACCCCACGACGGTGGGCTTGCCGGTGGTCCCCGAGGAGGCATGCAGCCGCAGCACCCGGTCGAGGGGGACCGCGAACAAGCCGTAAGGATAGTTGTCGCGCAGGTCGGCCTTGGTCGAGAACGGAACGCGGGCAAGATCGGCCAGCGCCTTGATCTGCTCCGGCTTCACGCCGGCTGCTGCGAGCTTTTGTCGTACATGCGGGACCCTGGCGTGGGCGCGTTCGACGGTGTGCTGCAGGCGCTCGAGCTGCAGCGCCGCAAGATCGCTGCGCGGCATGGTCTCCGCCGCGCGATCGAACATGAAGGGATCATCGCTGCGAGCCGCGTCGACCATCGGCTTTCACCCGCGCCCGGCAGCAAAACGGGCAGCCTTGGCCTTGAGGCGTTCGAAGGTCCTGGCCTTGTCGATCACGAAGCGGACATGGGTACCGGTGCCGACCTCGTCGAGCTCGTCCTTGACCGCGGCCTCGAACACGACCTTGCGCCCCTCCACCGCAACGACCCGCACCGCGATCTCGACCGTCATCCCCATGAGGGTGGGCGCGAGGTGCTTGACCGCCACCTCCATCCCCACCGAATCCTCGCCCGCATCGGCGTGCTCGTTGATGAGGTCGCGGCAGGTCTGCTCGATGTCCAGGATCATCGAGGGGGTTCCATAGGTCCGCGCCTCCTCGCCGAGGAATCCGATGGTGCGGTCACGTCCGACGGTGATGCGACTGACCCGGGATCGCGCCGGGACGCAGGCTCGATTTCATGTCGGTCTCTCCCACTTCGGCTCCGGCGAGCGGGAGGCGGCTCGCGGACAACCGCATGCGTCGCCCGAGGACCTGGAGCATGTCACGATTCCAGTGGAGCGCGACGCGCTCGCGAGGCCGTATAGCCAGAAAGCATTGTGATGTGAAGGTTGCGGCCCTAGACTGCGATGCGCTTCCCGATTTCCGACCGGATATGCACACGCCTCCATGCCCAGCCCGTCCGCGCTCGCTCCCTACCTCCACTACACCCTTCCCGAAGCCGTCATTCCCGAGCTTCCCGGCTGTTACCGGGGCAAGGTTCGCGAGAACTACGACCTCAACGACGGCACGCGCATCATCATCGCCACCGACCGGATCAGCGCCTTCGACCGCAACCTCGCAGTGATCCCGTTGAAGGGGCAGGTGTTGACGCAGACCGCGCGCTTCTGGTTCGAGGCCACGCGTTCCCTGTGCCCCAACCACGTGATCGAGTATCCCGATCCCAACGTGCTGGTGTGCAAGCGGCTGGCGATGATGCCGGTCGAGATCGTGGTTCGCGACTATCTCGCCGGCACCACCTCCACCTCGATCCTGCAGATGTACAGGAAGGGCGCCCGCGAGATGTACGGGCACCGGTTCGAGGACGGCCTGCGCGACAATCAGAAACTTCCCGCGACCATCATCACTCCCACCACCAAGGCGGCACAGGGCGAGCATGATGCCCCGCTCAGCGCGCAGGATGTCGTTGCACGCAGGCTCCTGACCGAGACGCAGTGGCGGGAGGTGTCGGAAAAGGCGCTGGCGCTGTTTGCCCGCGGGCGCGAGATGGCGGCGCGGCAGGGCCTCATCCTCGTCGACACCAAGTACGAATTCGGCTTCGACGAACGGGGCTCGATCGTTCTCGCCGACGAGGTTCACACTCCCGACAGCAGCCGCTACTGGCTTGCCGCGAGCTACGACGCGCGGTTCGCCGCCGGCGAGCCGCCGGAGACCCTGGACAAGGATTTCGTCCGTCGCTGGGTGGCGGCGCGCTGCGATCCCTACAGCGGTCCGATTCCCGAGATCCCGCCGGACGTCGTCTTGCAGGCCTGCGCGACCTATGTCGACGTTTACGAAAGGCTCACCGGGCGGGAATTCCCGCTGCCGGACCTTGCCACGGAGCCGCTGGCGCGCGTGCGCGCGAACGTGAAGAAGTATTTCGGGCTCGCCGCGTGAGCGGCCAGCCGCGCGTGCGACGCGTCGGGGCGGGGCTGCAACGCTGCGACCGGATATCGTAATGACCGTTCTCGCGACCGACGCAACCGCCGTGGAATGCCTGACCGCCGCCGGCCTGCCGGCCGGGGACGTGCGGGACTGGGTGCAGGCGGAGCCGGGGGAGACGACCGACTTCCCGGCCGATCGCAGGAGGTTCTCCCGCTACTGGCAGAAGGCGGCGAGCCTGCTGGGGCGGTTGCCGCACAAGGCGCGCCGCAACGCCGGCGAGCAGGCTGCGGTGGCCGTGATGACGGATCTTTCGCGCGAAGCGCGGTCGCGCTTTCTGCGCCGCCACGGCGAGGCGGTCTACGAGGCGTTGACGGTGCGGCGCTCGCGCTTCGTGCGGGTCGAGGACCTGGTGGTGCGGGCGGCCGGCGTGGTGCCGGGCCTCGTTCCGACCGCGCAGGAGATCGCCGCCGAGGACGGCTGCCTGCAGCGCGACAAGGACGGCCTCGAGATCGACCAGGGCCTGTTTCTGTCGGCCGTGCTCGGCAGCGCGCGCTGCGGGCGGCACCTCTGTCACGCCATGCTGCTGCCGCGGCCGGAAGCCGAGGCGCTGCTGCCGCAGCTCGAGCGCGACGGGAGGGTGGAGCTCGCCGGTGCCTCGGTCGAGCGCGCCGGCAAGGCAGCGGTGGTGACCCAGATCAACCCGCGCTTCCTCAATGCCGAGGACCAGACCACCCTCGATGGCGCGGAGATCTGTGTCGACCTCGCGCTGCTCGATCGCGCGAGCGAGATCGCGGTCATGCGCGGGGCGGTGGTCGAGCATCCCAAGTACAAGGGGCGGCGCGTCTTCGGCGCCGGCATCAATCTCACCCACCTCTATCACGGCCGCATTCCGTTCGTGTGGTATCTGCAGCGCGATCTCGGATGGGTGAACAAGGTCTATCGCGGGCTTGCCTTCGCCGACGATCCGCCGCCCGACGAATTCGGCGGCCGCACCATCGAGAAGCCGTGGATCGCGGCAGTCGAGGCTTTCGCCATCGGCGGCCATTGCCAGGCCCTTCTGGTGATGGACTACGTGCTGGCGGAGCGCAACGCGTTCCTGACCTTGCCCGCGCGCAAGGAAGGCATCATTCCCGGCGCCGCCAACATGCGCCTGCCGCGCTTCACCGGCGACCGCATCGCGCGGCAGGCGATCCAGTACGAGCGCCGGCTCGACTGCGACAGCCCGGAGGGGCGCCTCATCTGCGACGAGATCGTCGAGCCGGGCGCCATGGATGCGGCGGTCGAGCGGGTGGTGGCGGGGCTGACCAGTTCGGGGGTGGTGAGCGCGGCCGGCAACCGGCGTGCGTTCCGCATAACCGCAGGAGCCGCTCGATACGTTCCGCGCCTATTTTGCGATCTATGCGCGCGAGCAGGCCTATTGCCATTTCAGCCCGGCCCTGATCTCCAATCTGGAGCGCTACTGGAACGCGCAGAGCCGGCAGCCGTGATGGGCCGGTCGGGTCCCACGGCACTCGGCCGCGTGATCTCTGCGCGCATCGCGATGCGTTTGCATGTGTGCGACTAAAGCGCTATGCCTCGATGTTGTCGAGATTCTTCGTCATTCGCCTGATGACCCGGCGGAACGTGGCGAGATCGGCGCGGCCTACTCCCGCCTCGGCCTGATCGGTGATGCCGCGCGCGAGCAAGAGCAGCTCGTTGCGCAGACGCTGCGCCTTTGCGGTCAGTGACACCTGCGATCGGCGCCTGTCGTCGCGACTGCGCACGCGGCGGATCAGCCCGGACCGTTCCATGCTGCGCAGCGCGATGACGGTGGTCGGCTCCATGGTGCCGACCCGTTCGGAGAGCTCGCGTTGCGACAGGCCGTCCTCGGACCACAGCACGCGCAGGAAATACCATTGGCCGCGGGTGACGCCGTAGGCGGCGATGCGCTTCTCCAAGAGGCGCTGAAAGGCCCGATTGGCGTCGCGCACCAGGAAGCCCGAGCTTTCAGCGAGCGGAAACTCGACCGTTTCCTCGCCGGCTTTGCCGCCCCTCGCGGCTTTGCTCGCTGTCAACGGTTGCACTCCTCGCGGCTATCATGTCATGCGACACCGCAACGCCGGCAAGGTGGACGATGCCGGCGTTGACAAGATTTCGATCCGTCCCATAATACTTAGAAACCTATGCAATGGGAACCGGCGACACCGGCGACCCGGCGATCGGCGTCCGTCGGTACGGCGATTTCGGAATGGGGTCCGGTCGGCGGGCAAGCAGATGGGCGGTGTCGCTTCCGCCCGGTATGAGGGAGGCTCGAGAGCAATGCAGAAGGCACTGCGCAAGGAACGGCCGGCCGCCGGCAAGCAGCACCATGCGCAGGATCTGCGCACGGCGCTCGACTGGCTGCGCGAGCAGGGCGACCTGATCGAGACCGACAAGGTGGTCGATCCCGATCTCGAGGTGACCGGGCTGCAGAAGCACATGGACGGCGGCTGTCCCGTCTTGTTCAGCAACGTCAAGGGCAAGCCCAACCACCGCGTGCTCACCAACCTGTTCGGCGACATCAAGGTGATCAACAAGATGTTCGGCTGGAAGGACGACGCGGAGCGGGTGAAGAAGCTCGCCTATGCGCTCAGCCACCCGCTCGCCCCGGTGGAGATCCCGCAGGACGCAGCTCCCTGCCAGGAGCATGTGATCAAGAATCCCAAGGACGTGAACCAGCACATGGTGGCGATCCGGCACACCACCTACGAGCCCGAGCTCACGGTGGGCTCCGGCATCCGCTGCGTGACCGGCCCGGAATTCGATGGCGGCTCGGACCTCGGCTACAACCGCATGAACTTCCGCTGGGGCAATGTCGGCACGTTCCAGATCTCGCCCGGCTCCCACATGTGGCAGGTGGTGAACAAGTACTACAAGGCGAACGAGCCGGTGCCGATCACCATGTGCTTCGGAGTGCCGCCCGCCTGCACCCTGCTCGCCGGCGCGGGCTTCGACTATGCGGTGCTGCCGATGGGATGCGACGAGATCGGCATCGCCGGCGCCGTGCAGGGCACGCCGATCCGGCTGGTGAAGGCGCGCACCGTGAACGCCATGGCGCTCGCCGACAGCGAGCTGGTGCTGGAAGGCTACGTCGATCCGCGCGACCGCCGGTTCGAGACCAAGGAATCCGAGGAGGCGGGCGTCCAGGGCCGCTTCCACTTCCATCCGGAATGGGCCGGCTACATGGGAAAGGCCTACAAGGCGCCGACCTTCCACGTGACCGGCATCACCATGCGCAATCCCAAGAGCAAGCCGATCATCTTCGCTCTCGGCGTGCATACGCTGGACGACCACAATATCGATACCACGGTGCGCGAAGCGGCGATCTACGAGCTGTGCCAGCGGCTGCAGCCTGGCATCGTGCAGAACGTGGTGATCCCTTACTGCATGACCGACTGGGGCGGCTGCATCATCCAGGTGAAGAAGCGCCACCAGCTCGACGAGGGATGGCAGCGCAACTTCCTGGCCGCCGCGCTCACCTGCTCGCAGGGCATGCGGCTCGCCATCGCGGTCAGCGAGGACGTCGATCCCTATTCCATGGACGACATCATGTGGTGCCTCACCACTCGCGTGAATCCGCGCGCCGACATCCTCAATCCGATCCCGGGCGGCCGCGGCCAGACCTTCATGCCGGCCGAGCGCATGACCGCGGGCGACAAGCAGTGGACGGCCTCGAATACGCAGTTCGAAGGCGGCATGGGGATCGATGCCACGGTGCCGTTCGGCTACGAGAGCGACTTCCTGCGGCCGGTCTATCCGATCGACCGCGTGCGTCCGGAGGACTTCTTCACCAGAAAGGACATCGAGAACGCACGCTCGCGCATGGTGGGCTGGGTGCATTCGCTGGCCCGCACCGGGCGGTGATCTCCGCCCTCGTAGCCCTCGTAGGTTGGGTCGAGCTCTTGCGAGACCCAACAGGCGCTCCATCGGGTGCAGACCGTTGGGTCTCGCTATGCTCGACCCAACCGACAACTATGCGCGATTCGTGATCGTGTGAGCGATGCCTCTGCTGTCCGACGTCATGATCATCGATGCGACCGACCGGCTCGGCTGGCTCGCCGGCCGCATCCTCGCCGATCTGGGCGCCGACGTGATCAAGCTCGAGCCGGCGGGCAGCGATCGCAGCCGCCCGGAGTGGCGCGCCTTCAACGTCAACAAGCGCGTGCTCGAGCTCGGTCCCGGGCACGATCGGGCGGAGCTCGGGCAACTGCTGGCCGCCGCCGACATCTGCCTGGTCACGCCCGCGTCATGCGATGCCGATCTCGATCCGGATGCGTTGCGAGCGAGCCATCCGCGCCTGGTCGTCGTCGCCATCCGGCCGTTCGGCGGCGTCGGTCCGCGCAAGGGATGGAAGGCGAGCGACCTCGAGCTGATGGCGGCCGGCGGGGCGATGGCGCTGGCGGGCGAGCCGGACGGCGTGCCAGTGCGGGTCAGCGAGCCGCAATCCTATGGCTGGGCCGGGGCGCAGGCCGCCATCGGCGCGCTCGTCGCGCTGTTCCATCGCGACAGCCACCGGCCGTGGCGACCTCGTCGATGTGTCCGGCCAAGCCTCGGTGGTGACCGCGCTGTCGCACGCGCCGGCCTTCGTCGATCTCGTCGGCATCGAGCCGACGCGGGCCGGCGCCTTCATGACCGGCCGCTCGATCAAGGGCGCGCGCTATCGCGTGTTCTGGCCCTGTCGCGACGGCTACATCAATTTCATCTTCTACGGCGGGGCTGCGCGGGAGGCGCACCAACGAGCAGCTCGTCGCCTGGATGCGCGAGCGCGGTGCCGAGCTGGGCGCGCTGGCAAGCGATCGACTGGAAGAGCTGGGACCCGACCAAGGCCGACCAGGCCGAGGTCGATGCCATCGAGGCGCCGGTGATGAAATTCTTCGCCGGCCTGACCAAGCGCGAGTTCCTGATCGAAGGGCACCGCCGCGAGATGCTGGGCTACCCGGTCGCAACGGTGGCCGACATCGCCGGCGATCCGCAGCTCGAGGCGCGCGGTTTCTTCCAGAGCGTTGCCGGTTCGCGACGAGCGCTTCTGCGGCAGCTTCGCCATCGTCGATGGCGAGCGGCCGCCGCTGCGCCACGCGCCCGGCGAGCCGTTCGTCCGCGATTCGCGGCGAGCCGCAGCTCGCGCCAGCGAAGAAGGCGTGCGGGGCCGACCATGACCGCGGTGGCGCAGGCGCTCGCGGGCGTGAGGGTGCTGGAGTTCGGCGGCTTTGCCGCCGGCCCGCATATCGGCAAGCTGATGGCCAATTTCGGGGCCAGCGTCATCCACGTGGAATCGCGCGAACGGCCGGACGGCTTCCGCATCCAATATCCGCCGTTCAAGGACGACCGTCCGGGCTACAACCGCAGCGGCTGCTTCGCCTTCTTCAACGATTCGAAATACAGCGTCACCGTCGATCTGAAGAAGCCCGAGGGCGTGGCACTGGCGCGTCGCATGGCGCAGTGGTGCGACCTGATCATCGAGAACATGCGGCCCGGCGTGATGGAGCGGCTGGGCCTCGGCTTTCCGCGCGCTGTCGGCGCTCAATCCGCGGCTGGTGATGCTGTCGACCTGCAACATGGGACAGACCGGACCGCGCGCCGACCAGCCCGGCTTCGGCTCGCAGCTATCGGCGCTCGCCGGCATGTGCGGCCTGACCGGCTTTCCCGACGGGCCGCCGATGCTGCTCTACGGGCCCTATATCGACTACATCGCCTCCACGCTCGGAGCTTCGGCCGCAATCGCCGCCGTCGATCCGCAGCCGCAGGAGCGGCAAGGGCGCGCTGATCGATCTATCGCAATACGAATGCGGCCTGACCTTCATGGGCGCGGCGCTGCAACGATTACTTCGCCAGCGGGCGTCTTGCGGAACGTTGCGGCAACGACGATCCGGTGGCGGTGCCGCACGGGGCCTACAAGTGCGGCGACGGCGAATGGCTGGCGCTGTCGTGCTGGTCGGACGCCGAGTTCGCGACCCTGGCGAAAACGGTCGGCGACGCGGCCCTCGCGACCGATATCCGTTTCGCGTCGGCGCCGTCGCGGCGGGCCAATGTCGCGGCGCTCGATGCCGTCATTGCGACGTGGACGGCGGGCCGCAGCGCCGAGGCGGCGGCACGAGGCCCTCCAGGCGGCCGGCATCGCCGCCTATCCGGTGGTCACCATGGCGGGCCTGTTCGCCGACCCGCAGCTCGTCGCCCGCCGCCAGTTCCGGGTGCGGCGCCATCCCGAGATGGGCGATCACGCCTATTGCTTTCCCGGCTTCGATCTCGTCGAGCGCTCCCGGCGATATCGTCGGGACCGGCGCCTTGCGTGGGCGCCGACAACGACGTCGTGTTCCGCGATCTCGTCGGATTGAGCGACGCGGAATGCGAGGCGTATCGGGAGCAAGGGGTCTTCGACTAGACGGGCGCGCGGACGCTTGCACCAGGGCGGTTTTCGTGCGCTTGCTGTGACCGATCGATCCTGGCGGAGATACCGGAATGCGGCGTCTCATCATCGGCATGACCGGCTCGACCGGCGCCATTTTCGGCGTGCGCATGCTCGAGGCGCTAAAAGGCAGCGACATCGAAACCCACCTCATCATCAGCAGATGGGCGCAGCGCACGCTCGAGCACGAGACCCGCTACACCGTCGAGCAGGTGAGGGCGCTCGCCTCCATCGTCCACAGCCAGGGCGACATGGGAGCGTCGATCTCCTCGGGCTCCTTCAGGACCGAGGGCATGGTGGTGATGCCCTGCTCGGTGCGCACGCTCGCCGGCATCGCCAACGGCTACGGCGAGCACCTGGTGCACCGCGCCGCCGACGTCGTGCTCAAGGAGCGCCGCAAGCTGGTGCTGGTGGTGCGCGAGACCCCGCTGTCGGAGGTGCACCTCGAGAACATGCTCAAGCTCGCCCGCATGGGGGTGACGATCGTGCCGCCGGTGCCGGCCTTCTACAACCATCCGCAGACCGTCGATGACATCGTCAATCACATCGTGGCGCGCGTGCTCGACCAGTTCGACCTTCCGGCGCCTTTCGCCAAGCGCTGGGACGGCCATCTGCACACCGCCACCAAGATCGCCACGGTGACGCCGAGCGCGAGCCCCACCGCGAAGAGCGGGACGTGAGCGTGGATTCGTTCTGCTGCGGTCGCACGCAAACCGTGCTACGGTTTCCTCATATGTCGAAAAATGAGTTCGAAGTGGACCGTATCGTCCGGTAAATGCCCAGGGAGGATCAGATGACGTCATTTCGCACGTGGGGGTGCGGCGCGGTCGCGGGCGCAGCTCTGTTCGTCGCGGGCTCGGCTGCGTTCGCACAGAGTTGGCCCACCCGGTCCATGCTGGTGGTCAGCGCGGTCAGCGCGGGCAATGCCGGCGACATCATCGCCCGTGTCGTGCTCGAACAGGTATCGAAGCAGATCGGCCAGTCCTTCGTCATCGAGAACCGGCCGGGCGCGGGCGGGACGATCGGAAGCGCCTCGGTCGCCAAGGCCGAGCCGGACGGCTACACCATGCTGTTGCTGACGTCGTCGCAGGGCTCCTACATGGTGCTGCACAAGAGCCTGCCCTACAGCCCGATCCGCGATTTCGTGCCGGTGGTCCTGTTCGGGGTCCAGCCCAGCGTGCTGGTGGCGGCGCCCTCGAAGGGTTGGAAATCCGTCGGCGACCTCGTGACTGCCGCCAAGGCCAGGCCGGGCACGTTGAATTTTGCCTCCGCCGGCGTCGGCTCCGCCTCGCATTGGGCGGCCGAGCGTCTGCGGCTCGCGACCGGCATCGATGTCCAGCACATTCCATTCCGCGGTCCGGTCGAGGCGTTCACCGAGGTGCTCACCGGACGCGTCGATTTCTACTACCTGCCGATCGCCCCGGCGCTGCCCAACATCCGCGACGGCAAGGTCGTGGCGCTGGCGGTGAGCACGCCGAAACGGGCGCCGGCGCTGCCGGACGTGACGACGGTGGCGGAGGCAGGCTATCCGAATGCGCAATATCTGTTCTGGGGCGGTCTGGCTCTGCCGGTGAAAACGCCGCGCAACATCGTCGATCGGCTGCATGCCGAGACGCAGAAGGCGCTGAATGTGCCTGCGGTCCAGGAGCGGTTGGCGACGTTCGGCGTCCAGCCGATGCCGCTGAGCGTGGAGGAGTTCGGCAAGTTCTACAACGACGACGTCGCAGCGACCGTCAAGCTCGCCAAGGACATCAACCTCGTTCCGACCAACTGATCAATCATTCGACAGGAGCTCGAATGCCCATCACCGGCGGCTGTCATTGCGGCGCAATCCGCTACCGGGTGGAGGGCGAGGCGTTGACCCATGCGCTGTGCCATTGCAGCGATTGCCGGCGCCACGCCGGTGCGCCGATGGTCGGCTGGACGATGTACCGGCTGGGGGCGGTCAATGTGACGAAGGGCACACCCAAGATCTACGAGTCCTCCCAAACGGCCGGCGGCATTTCTGCCCGGATTGCGGCACCGGCCTGTTCTACACCAACACACAGATGCTGCCCGGGATCATCGACGTCCAGAGCGCGACCTACGACGATCCGGACGCCGTCCCGGCCCGCGCGCACATCCAGGTCGCCGAACGTATCGGCTGGATGGAGCGCGCGCACGAGCTGCCGATTTTCGAGCGCTTTCCGCCGCAGCTGTAGCCCGTGGCGGCAAGCAGGGAGGAGGAGGCCGTGAGAACGATCCCGTTAGTGCTCGTCGTCGCCGCCGCCGCGTCGGCATGGGCCGCCGGCGCGCCCGCGCAGGACTATCCGACGGCACCCGTGCACATCATCAGCGGTTTCCCTGCGGGCACCACCGCCGACATCTCCGCCCGCGTGGTCGGCGCCAGGATCGGCCAGATCCTCGGGCAGCAGTTCGTGGTCGAGAACCGGCCCGGCGCGGCATCGAGTCTCGCGGCGGCCGCGGTCGCGCGCGCGCCCAAGGACGGCTACACGTTGTTCGTCGGCTCCGCCGCCAACGTCGTCAACGCGGCGATGAACCCCGGTCTGCCCTTCGATTTCATGAAGGACTTCGCTCCGATCGCGCTCCTCACCTCGACGCCGACGGTGCTCGTGGTGCATCCCGAGCTCGGCGCGAAAAGCGTCAAGGAGCTGGTTGCACTCGCCAAGGCCAGGCCGGAGGCGATCTCGTTCGGCTCGTCCGGCGTGGCGAGCTCCACCCATCTCGCTCTCGAGCTTCTCAACTCGCTGGCGCAGGTGAAGATCACCCACGTTCCCTATACCGGCAGCCCGCAGGTCGTCACCGATCTGCTCGCCGGCCGTATCCACGGCTACTTCTCTCCCGCCTCCACCGTGATGGGGCACGTGCGTGCGGGCAAGCTCGTCGCACTCGCGGTCACCGACGCCGAGCGCAGCCCGATCCTCCCCGACCTTCCCACCATGATCGAGGCCGGCGTGCCGGGCTTCGAATTGGTCCTGTGGTTCGGGCTGGTGGCGCCGGCGGGCACGCCGGAGCCGATCATCGCCAGGCTTGCGCGCGCCGCCAACGAGGCGCTCAAGTCGGACGAAGCCGGGAAGGCCCTGCAGGCGCAGTCGGTGGCGCGGATCGGCGGCACGCCGGAGGAGTTCCGCCGCCACATCGAGAACGAAAGGAGGCGATGGACCGCGGTCGTCGCCGCGGCCGGCCTGCGGAAATGACCGGTTCGGGCGGCCGCAATCCGGCGCGCGCAGCCGGTCGCTTCAGATCCGGCCGACGCGGCAATCGGCGACTTTGGTATCGAGCGTGTCGAGCGTAATGGCCGCAGGCAGCAGCTTTACGCCGTAGATCAGTCCGTTTCCCAGCATCCGGTCCGCCTGCTCCTGATCGGCCGCGAGCTTCAATGTCGCCGCCATCTCCGCGGTCAGCCTTCCCTTCTGCTCGACCGAGATGCCTTCCCCGTAGCTGATGTCGTACACCAGATCCCCCCTCAGGGCGGATCGCGTCTGGCACACGCGGCCGCCGTTGTTGATGTTCCACTGGATGGCTTCCCGGCACGCCTCCTTGACGACCTCGCGTTGGAGGCGCCACAGATCCTCGTCGGTGACCGTGAGGATGCCGGAGTTTCGAAACGACATGTTGAGCTTCGCACTCTTGTTGCCGCCGATGCCGGCGGAAACCAGCTCCTGCAGCTGGACCGAAGCGTCGAATTTTCTGTCGAGCCGCCGAGCCAGGTCACGGTCGATGGTGCGCGACTTGATGGTGACCTTCGCGAGCAGCTCCGGGTCGATCGTGCAGGTGGGATGCAGCTCGATCTTTCCATCGCTCCTGACCTCCATCGTATTGATGGTGCCCGGCAGGTAGAATTCCGCGGGAGACGCGATCTCCCAGTAGCCTTGGTCTTCGAGCAGATTCGCCAGGGCGGGGCCGTTGCTCAGCGGCTGCAGGTACCAGATCGCGACGGAGATCGCGGCGACGCCGCCCAGCGTACGCGGAAGGTTCTTCCTGGTGACGAGCGCCGACATGAGCTCGAGCCATCGGGCCGCCCAGTGGCGCTCGCGCGAGGCTTTCGCCTCGCGCATGTCGGTGCGCGGAAGCAAATAGGAGGCGCTCAGGGCATGTTGCCGTGACATTGGATCCACTCCCATCCTCGAAGGATCGCACTCCATTGGATGCCCCGGTGCCGCATCAGCGTGCGGGGCAACACAGTTGCTGCTTCTCGCCGCAAGCGACATAGCCGAAAGGGCATGCCCATGCGGTGGCGGTCGTCAACAAAATCGTGGCCGACATGGTTGCGGCCAAGAGCCAACGCTTGCTCATGGTTTCCTCCTCTTCGCGCATGGAGGTGTGCGCATTGTCAGCATACGCGCATGCATCCCGGGCCGCTGTGACCAGCGTCACACTTCGGGCGAACAATGCTGTTGGCTTTCCGGGTGGCCATGCTCTAGCTTCGGAAAACCGTGGCGCGTCCGGTGGTTGCCGGCCGCCACCGAGTGCCCGACGCCTCGCGCTGCCGCACGGAGACGGGAATGACGAGACCCTTCGAAGGCATAAGGGTGATCGACGTCACCCATGTTCTGGCCGGTCCGTTCGCAGCCTATCAGCTGGCGGTGCTCGGCGCCGACGTGATCAAGGTGGAGCATCCCGACGATCCCGATCAGAGCCGTGGCTCCGGCACCGACAAAGCGCTCAATCGCCGCAACATGGGCACCGCGTTCCTGACCCAGGCCTCCAACAAGCGGTCGATCGCGCTCGATCTCAAGAGCGAGCGGGATCGCGAGATCCTCAGGCGGCTGGTGGCGACGGCGGACGTGTTCGTGGAGAACTATCGCCCCGGTGCATTCGAGGCGCTCGGGCTCGGCTACGAGGCCTTGTCCGCGATCAATCCGCGCGCTGATCTACGCCTCGTTCTCGGCGTTCGGGCAGCACGGGCCGCGCGGCCGGCAGACCGCCTACGATCACGTGATCCAGGCCACCTCCGGCATCATGGCGATGACCGGGACGCAGGACGTGCACCCCGTCAAGCTCGGCGCCCCGGCCATCGACTATGCCACCGGCATGACCGGCGCCTTCGCGTTGTCGGCGGCGCTGTTGCAGCGCGAGCGGACCGGGCGCGGCCAGCGCATCGACATGGCGATGCTGGACGTGGCGATGATCCTGATGAGCTCGCACATGACCGGCTACCTGCGCAACGGCGTGCATCCCAAGCCGCACGGCAACCGTCATCCGCACGCCACCAACGGCGCCTTCGAGACCAGGGACGGGCTGGTGATGCTGGGCGCGAGCAACCTGCGGCAGCAGCGCCGGCTGTGGACGGTGCTGGGGCGTCCGGACATGATCAAGCGCACCAACGACGAGCGCGACCAGGATCACGACCGCGAGATCGAGGTTCTGTCGCAGATCATGCTCACCCGCACGCGCGGACGAATGGGAGGAATTCCTGCAGGCCCGCCATGTCCCGGCAGCGCGGGTGCGCTCCATGGCCGAGGCGATCGCCGATCCGCAGATTGCGACCCGCGGCATCATCCACCGTCACGCCGGCGCTGCCGGAATGGAGGGCGGGTTCGGCGTGCCGCTCGCGGCATTCACCTTCGCCCACGGCGGGCCGCGCATCGACTCGCCCCCGCCCACGCTCGGCCAGCACAACGAGGAGATCCTGGCCGAGCTCGGGCTCGACCGGCACGAGGCAAGCGTCGCGTAGTCGCTACGGTTTCAAGGTAACGCAGGGAGGAACGAGACGATGCCAAGGTACACCTGGGACCACATTCACTTGCGGACCACCAATCCGGAGGGGACCGCCCAGTGGTACGAACGCATGCTCGGCGCCGAGGTGATCCGCAGCGTGCAGCAGGGCCAGCCGCGCATCGACCTCAAGCTCGGCGGCGCCAACATCTTCATCGCCCCGGTGACGCCCGGCGACGGCGTCAATCCGCCACCGACCACGCCCTATCAGGGCCTCGATCATTTCGGCCTCACCGTCAACGGCATCGACGCCATCGCCGCCGAGCTCAAGGCCAAGGGCGTCGAGTTCACCCGAGAGCCGACCACGGTTCGCCCGGGCGTGCGCGTCTGCTTCATCCGTGCGCCCGAGGGGGTGTCGATCGAGCTGCTCGAGCGCGCCGCGACGTAGGAATCGTTTTTCGGCGCAATCGACGCACGCCGTGCAACTGCGTTGCCTCTCCCCGCTTGCGGGGAGAGCATAGGCGGCCTTCGGCCGCCGTTCTTGGCGTCAAGAACGCCGATCCGAAGCATCGGCTGTGCGACGTAGCGAGCAAGGCGGTCGGGTGAGGGGGGACTTTCCAAAGCACGTGCGGACGAGCCTCCCCCTCACCCGGCTGCCTCCGCGTCGCTACGCTCCGCGGAGTCATCCGACCTTTCCCCGTGAGCGGGGAGAGGTGAGCGAGCGGCACCATCGTGCGTCCATTTTGCAGTCCGCCAATGCGTGTTTCGCCGGAATCCGCATGGCACCGACGTGCGTCACCGGAACGCTGACGGCGGCGGTCCGCGCGACCGGGAACTCGGGCTACTTCTCCCCGAAGGTCGAACGCGAGATGTCGGGCACGGGAACGCCGTCGTCGATCGCCTTGCAACGGGCGATCTCGGCTTTCGCTTTCTGCTCGGCGGCCTCGAGCACCTCGAGCACCATGTCGCGCGGAATGAAGCACACGCCGGTGTCGTCGGCGACCACGAGGTCGCCGGCGGCGATGCGCACCTCGCCGATCTGGATCGCTCCGTTGATCTCCACCGTCTCCAGCCGCCACTTGCCGGTGACCGGCGTGATGTCGCTCGCCCACACCGGATAGCCGATGGCGCGCGAATGGGCGACGTCGCGCACGCCGCCCT
Organism: uncultured Acidobacteriota bacterium; assembly: GCA_963827515.1. Taxonomy (GTDB): domain Bacteria; phylum Acidobacteriota; class Vicinamibacteria; order Vicinamibacterales; family UBA2999; genus JABFSA01. The sequence goes on from CAWHBF010000001.1 coordinate 62,170, forward strand.
GCACGATCGCGCCGACCTCGCCCTGGCGCTTGCCGGTCTGGGCGGAGATGCCGCCCATGTTGGAGATGCCGGCGACGCCCTGGATCACCAGCACGTCGCCAGGCTGCGCCAGGTTGTGGGCCTCGAACTCGGCCATGCGGTTGACGTGGTCGCGCGCGCCCCGCAGCGGATCGATGCGCTGCAGGATGTTGCGCACGGTCAGTGCCGGCCCCACGATGGTCGTGCCCGCAATGGTCGGCCTGAGCACCGAGGCGCCGATCACGCCCGGCGGAATGCCGAGCTCGTCCATGGTGTCGGCGATGATTCCGGTCGGATCGCCGAGCGCCATGAAACGCTCCACGACGCCGTCGGGCGGGCGCGGCACCGCCATCAGCCTGATGTTCTCGGCCGCGATGCGTCCGGTCAGCCGCTTGTGCTCGACAGTCACGCGAGCCTCCCGATTACTGGGCCCGTTCAGCGGGCGTGCAAACCTGCATCCAGTCGCTTCATGACGAGGCGGATCAGGAGGCAGCACAGCCCGGGCGGGGCGCTTGCCCCCGCCACCGCTCGTCGTTACCGTTGCCGCCTCTTCGCACAACAAAGGCCCATCGCCATGATCGATCTTTACGCGCTCACCAGCCCGAACGTGCAGAAAATCTACATCATGCTCGAGGAGTGCGGGCTTCCCTACCGGGAAAAGTTCGTCGACGTCTGGAAGGGCGAGCAGTATCACTCCGACTTCAGCAAGATCAATCCGAACAACAAGATTCCGGCGATCGTCGATCACGAAGGACCGGGCGGCAAGGCCTTCACGGTGTTCGAGTCCGGCGCGATCCTGCTCTACCTCGCCGAGAAGACCGGAAAATTCCTGCCCCAGGACACCGCGAAGAGATACGAGGTGCTGCAGTGGCTGATGCTGCAGCTCACCGGCGTCGGGCCGATGTTCGGGCAATGGACCCATTTCAAGCTGTTCGCACCCAAGGGCAGCGACTATGCGACGACCCGCTACACCTCGGAGGTCAAGCGGCTCTACGAGGTGCTCGAGCAGCGGCTCGCGCAGGTGCCTTATCTCGGCGGCCAGGACTATTCGATCGCCGACATCGCGACGTTTCCGTGGACCAGGAACCACGATGCCCAGGGCGTGAAGTGGGAGGACAATCCCAATCTGGCGCGCTGGTTCAATGCCATCGGCGAGCGGCCGGCGGTGAAGGCCGCGCTCGCCAAGATCGGCGTGATCAAGTCCAATCGCGAGACCGCGTCGGATGACGACAAGGATCGTTTCTTCAACCGCGGCCGCTATGCCCGGGCGTGATACCCAAGCGTGACAGGGGAGCGAGCGGAATGGCGGAGCTGCAACAGGTCGAGGCCCGCAGCGGCGTCGGCTATGCCAATCACGACGGGGTTTCGCTGCTGGGCGATCTCTATCTGCCGGCCGGCGCGGGACGCCATCCCGCGCTCGTCGCCGTGCATGGCGGCGGATGGCAGGCGGGCGCGCGCAGCGCCTTCCAGTTCTGGGGCCCCTATCTCGCCGAGCGCGGATACGCGCTGTTCGCGATCAGCTACCGGCTGGCGAAGAAGGGCGAGAAGATGTTTCCGCAGGCGGTCCACGACGTGCTCGCGGCGGTGCAGTTCGTGCGCGCCGGCGCCGGCCAGTTCCGCATCGACCCCGAGCGCATCGGCCTGTTCGGCGCATCGGCGGGCGCCCATCTCGCCTCGCTCGCGGCGCTCGGCGGCGCCAGCCCCGATCTTCAAGGGCGGCTACCCGAGGGATCCGCATGCCACCGTGGCCACCAGGGTGAAGGCGCTGGTCGGCGTCTACGGCGTCTACGATCTCGCTCGCGATGTGGCAGCGCTACCAGCTGCAGAGTCCGCGCGAGAACAATATCGAGAATTTCATGGGCGCAGCGCCGATGGACGATCCGAGGCTCTATTTCGACGCCTCGCCCATCAACTACGCGACCTTCGCCAACAATCAGCTCGGCGTGTTCCTGGGCGTGGGCACCGAGGACGACCTGGTCGACCGTCCCACCCAGACCGATGCCTTCCTGATGCGCCTGAAGCAGGCGAATTTCTTCGCGCGCACCTGCATCGTGCAGGGGGCGCCGCACTACTGGGTGGGCGACCCGATCGAGGAGCCGGGAAGCTATTCCGGCTTCATGGCGCCGCGGCTGATGCGGTTCCTGAAGGAAAGGCTGTGAGACGGCGAGGCGGCAGGGGGGACCAGGACGTCAGGTTGAATTCGAGTTGACATGCGACGTTGGCGTGAGAAATTGATGCCGCGTGGAAATCCGGAGGCCAGGGGTCGACTGGGCATGGATTTCTCGCGGATCGATGATGCGCGGCATCCTTGCGGCCAGCGCGCGAGCACGGGGAACGGGATCGTCAGCCTCGCCAACTCGGCGGCGCTCTTGTCAGTATGATCGATCGCGGGAAAGAACTGCACACCGACCTGCATCTGGCGCCGTGCTCCCGTTGCGCTCGCCTTCGTGGCCCTGATCGCGATGGGGGAAACCGGCGCACTAAAAAGATCCGCGAACGGCAGTTCAAACGAACGCTGCGGCCGGCTGCCGGCGCGGCGCCGTCGAGCGGCGAGCGTTGCGACCGGCAGGGGGACGTGATTTAGACTTCGAGAGCACCCGCACGATTTCGGGTGACGAGAAAGGTCCAGCGCCATGTCCGCACCAGCCGCCGGCGGCGATACCGACACGCTTCGCAAGGCCTGGAGGGATGCCAACCTCGCTCCGCTGTGGGAGAGCAAGCTCGCGCACCGCCCGCCGCCGCCGCCGGAGGCAAAATGCCGGTGGCCGTGGGAGACGATCCGTCCACTGATCGGCGCACGCCATCGCGGCGGCCTCGCCGGAGGCGATCGAGCGGCGCGTGCTGCAGCTGGCGCCGCCGCATCATCGGGGAGGACGGCCAGCAGACCTCGAGGACGCTCGCCGCCAACATCCAGATCCTGCTGCCGGGCGAGAAGGCGCGGCCGCACCGCCACACCATGAATGCGTTGCGGTTCGTCCTCGAGGGCTCGGACGCGATCACCATCGTCGACGGCAAGTCGTGCCCGATGGAGGAGGGCGATCTCATCCTCACGCCGGCCTGGACCTGGCACGAGCACGTTCACAACGGCAAGGCCCCGATCGTCTGGCTCGACGCACTCGACGTGCCGCTGCACCATTACATGGGACCGGCGCGTTCCAGCCCGGCCCGGTCGACCGGGCTGCCCGAGACGGTCGCGGACGCGGCGTTCGCGGTCGCCAATGTCGTGCCCGACACTGCGCTACCCGCCAGGGACTATTCTCCGGTGTTTCGCTATCCCTACGGCAGCGCCGCCGCCGCGGTCGCGGCAGCGCCGCCGTCGCGCGACGGCTCGCGGCGCGTGCGCTACGTCAATCCGCTGACCGGCGGCACCGGCATGGCCCTCATCGACTGCTTCCTGGTGCAGCTCGATCCCGGCACCACCACGCTGCCGTTCCGGACCTCCGCCAACTCCGTCTGCTGCGTGGTCGAGGGCACGGGCGAAAGCGAGGTGGGCGGCAACACCATCTGGTGGCGCAAGCGCGACGTGTTCACGCTGCCGCAAGGCAACCGATCGTCCACCGCTGCGGCGGAAGGTGCCGCGCGCCTGTTCCAGGTGTCCGATCGCGACATCTATGCCCGGCTCGGCCTGCTCGAGGAAGAGTACGGCAATATCGCAGCCTGAACCGCCGAACGGTTCACGCCGCTAATTCCGGCGTACCTCGCGGTTCCGCCGCAGACCGGCTCGCCCTCGCCACCACGCGTAACCGACGCGGCAGGGACCATCGGGTCGAGCTCCGACCGAGCGGTCGGCTCGCGACATTTTCCACGGCGACATTGGCCATGGCAGCGGATCGGTCCGGCCCATCGCATGTCCCGAAGCGACATGCAGCAAATGACGTATAAGGCTGCTTCGTTTGGAGCTACTCGATGACCTCGTCGGCGCGCACGAGCAGCGCGGGCGGCACGGTAAGGCCGAGCGCTTTGGCGGTCTTGAGGTTGAGTATCAACTCGACTTTCGTCACCTGCTGGACCGGCTAGCTCGGCCGGTTTTTCGCCCTTGAGAATACGGCCGGTATAGACGCCGAGCCAGATGGTAAAGCTATCGGTAAACTCCCACCGTAGCTCATGACGCCGCCGGCCTCGGCGAAATCGCGATACTGATAGATAGCGGGTATACCGTGGCGGAGAGGCCAGCGCGGCCGAGCTGTTCTCTGCGGCCGGTGAAAAATGAGTTTATGGCGATTACCAGCGCGCCTACCCGCAAATGGACCCATGCCGCAAAGAGCTGACTCTGAAATCAAGTTCCGTGCTGGCGCGCAGGATATGGAGCCTTAGCCCAAGGATATCGGCAGCGGCCTGTATCTGCTTTCGTGGTGGATTCTCGACGAGAGCGGTGATTGGTCGGGTTGACGGAGAGACCCGATAACGGTCGCCGTGGGCATCAGCTCCCTCAATAATTCCAGCCGCTTCGGCGCAAGTTCACCGGCCCAAAGAGGTCGCGCCAGTTACGTTGCCGCCCGGACGGTGCAGACTGGTGACAAGGCCGAGGGCAACCGGGTCGCCAGCTGTAAAGATGACGATTGGAACTGTCGCGGCTGCCGCCTTTGCGGCCATTGCCGCGGGAGTGGTGGCCAGGGCGCAGCAATCACATTCACCTGGCGATTAACCAGATCGGTCGCCAGGGCAGGTAACCGATCGTTTTTGGCCCTCCGCCCAACGATATTCGATCGCAACGTTCTGACCCTCGACATAGCCTGCTTCGCTCAGTCCTTGGCGGAAAATGCGTAGAAAGCCTGCGAACAGATGAGGCGATTTACTGCTGAGGAACCCAATTACCGGCAACGATTGCTGCGCGTCTGCGGTGTGAGGCCAAATTGCCAGCACGGCTGACGTACCGCCGAGGGCACCGAGAAAATCGCGTCGCTTCATGTCCAACCTTGAAGGTTTCGGAGAGCGCATCTTAACGGCCAGGGAGACGCGCGCTCCGGAATGGGTCGGAAATGAAATCACGCAAGCGTGGCGTGTTCAGCATCGCGGCCTGACCCGCCGAACCGGCCGGCGCTTCAAACTCCTGCGGCCGTCGCGGTTGCGTTCCCCGACCGGTTCGCGTTCTCCACTGCGCGCGCTCGACGCCGCCGGGAACCTGGGATCGAGTTCCGGCTCGTCATTGGCGGCATGCCCGTTCGGGGCATGTTGATTGCCGGCTCCCAGTGATATAAGGCCGCTGCGCTTGGTGCGACGTGCCCGGACCCGACCCCGCTACCATGGCCGATGTCGCTGACGAAAATGCCGCGCCGGCCGCCGGCCGTTCGGCTGCTCGCCCCGCATCCGGCAGCGGGTCCGGCTTCTGGGCGCTGACGCTCGGCAGCGTCGGCGTGGTCTACGGCGATATCGGCACCAGCCCGCTCTATGCGTTTCGCGAGGCGGTGCTCGCCGCGCACGGCGACGGGCCGGTGACGCGCGACAGCGGTGCTCGGCGTCCTGTCGCTGATCGTCTGGTCGCTGATCATCGTCGTGACGCTCAAGTACATCGTGATCCTGCTGCGCGCCGACAACAACGGCGAGGGCGGCACGCTCTCGCTGACCGCGCTGGCGTTCCGCGCGCTCGGGCGGCGCACCCCCTGGTGCTCATGCTCGGCGTCATCGGCGCCGCGATGTTCTACGGCTCCTCGCTGATCACGCCGGCGCTCTCGGTGCTGTCGGCGGTCGAGGGCCTCAAGATCGTGCACGCCGGCTTCGACGGCTACGTGCTGCCGCTGGCGGTGGTCATCCTGTTCGCGCTGTTCGCGGTGCAGTCGCACGGCACGGCCAGGGTGGCGGCGTTGTTCGGGCCGGTCACCGTGATCTGGTTCGTCGTGCTCGCCGTCATCGGCGGCATCCACATCTTCGACGACCCGGCGTTTTGCCGCCGTCAATCCGCTCTACGGCGTGCAACTTTCTCGTCGAGCAACGGCATCATCGGCCTGCGTGACGCTGGGGGCGGTGTTCCTGGTGGTCACCGGCGGCGAGGCGCTGTACGCCGATCTCGGCCATTTCGGCCGCAAGCCGATCCAGGCCGCCTGGCTCGTTCCTGGTGCTGCCGGCGCTGCTGATCAACTATTTCGGGCAGGGTGCGCTGGTGCTCGCCAATCCCGCCGCGATCGACGATCCGTTCTACCGGCTGGTGCCCGGACTGCGCTGCTGCTGCCGATGGTCGCGCTGGCGACCGCGGCGACCGTGATCGCCAGCCAGGCGGTGATCACCGGCGCCTATTCCATCACCCGGCAGGCGATCCAGCTCGGGCTGCTGCCGCGTCTCGAGATCCGCCATACCTCGGAAGCGCAGTTCGGGCAGATCTACATGCCGCGGGTCAACACGCTCCTGCTGGTCGGCGTGCTGCTGCTGGTCGGCTCTTCCGCACCTCGAGCGCGCTGGCCTCCGCCTACGGCCTGGCCGTCCCGGCGACTAGCTGGTCGGCATCGCTGCTGGGCTTCATCGTGATCTGGAAGCTCTGGAAGTGGCGCGCTGTGGGCGGCGGCGCTGCTGATGATGCCGTTCATCGTCGGTCGACGTCACGTTTCTGCTGGCCGCCAACTGCTGAGGCTCGCGAAGGGGGCTGGGTGCCGGTCGCGTTCGGCGCTGGTCGTGCTCTGATGACGACCTGGGGACGCGGCACGCGCATACTCGCGCAGAAGACCCGCGCGCATCGAGGTGCCGCTCGACGACCTTGCTGCGACAGCTGCAGAAGAAGCCGCCGCACGTCGTGCCCGGGACCGCCGTGTTCCTCACCAGCACGCCCGAGTTCGTGCCGACGGCGCTGCTGCACAATCTCAAGCACAACAAGGTCCTGCACGAGCACAACGTCATCCTGACCATGGTCATCGCCGACACGCCGCACGTCGCCGGAGAGCGAGCGGGTGAGGATCGAGCCGGTCACCGAGCAGTTTCAGCTGCGTGGCGCTGAAGTTCGGCTACATGGAGACGCCGAACGTGCCGAAGGCGCTGGCCATCGCCCGCAAGCACGGCTGGCAGATTCGACATCATGTCGACGTCGTTCTTCCTGTCGCGGCGCGCGCTCAAGCCGTCGGCGCACTCCGGCATGCCGCTGTGGCAGGACCATCTGTTCATCGGGCTGGCGAAGTCGGCGAGCGATGCCACCGACTTCTTCCAGATCCCCACCGGTCGGGTGGTCGAGATCGGCACCCAGGTCACCATCTGACCGGGCCGATCGGTCGCCGGCGGAAGGCCGCGGTGCGGTCGGTCCTCTTGATTTCCGGTTCGCGGCACGCGACATGTCGGGCGGCGGCGCTGAACACCCGCCGGAGCAGCGGGAAGGCAATGGCCGACGATCCTCGTGTCCACAACATGAGCGCGGACGAAGTGGCGCGCGGTCTCGCCGAAGGCGAGATCCTGCTGGTCGATATCCGGGAACCGAGCGAGACCGAGGTCGAGCGCTACCCGGGGGCGTTTCACCTGCCGATGTCGGAGTTCGACCCCGCCGCGATCCGGACCCGCAGGGTCGTCGGGTGGTGTTCGCCTGCCGTTCGGGTAACCGCTCGGTGACCGCGTCTCTCATGGCGCAGGCCGCCGGGCTTCCTTACGACACCCACCTCGCCGGCGGCATCAAGCGCCTGGAAGGCGCTCGGGCTGCCGACCGAGAGCTGACCGGCGCGATCGCCTCTCCTTCGATGATCCGAGGATCTGCGCCCATGCAACGACCCGTCTGCCTCGCCTTCGCCGCCGTCATGGTGGCGGTCGCCGTAGCTGCCGCCCAGCCAGGGAAGGAGCGGACGGTCAACGTCTATAACTGGACGGATTATATCGGCCGTCGGTCATAGCCGACTTCACCAGGGATACCGGGATCAAGGTCCGTTACGACACCTTCGACAGCAACGACATCCTGGAGACCAAGCTCCTGGCGGGCAAGTCGGGCTACGACGTGGTGGCGCCGACCGGCTATTTCCTGGAACGCCAGATCAAGGCCGGCATCTTCCAGAAGCTCGACAAGACCAGGCTGCCGAACCTGGCCAGCGTCTGGCCCGAGATCGCCGAGCGGCTCGCGCGCTACGACCCCGGCAACCAGTACGCCGTGAACTACATGTGGGGCACGACCGGCATCGGCTACAACGTCCGCAAGGCGCGCGAGGCGCTCGGGGGAGAAGGCGGAATCGACAGCTGGGATATCGTCTTCAATCCCGAGAAGCTGGCGAAATTCAAGGATTGCGGCGTGCACATGCTCGATTCCGCCGACGACATTCTCTCGGCGGCGCTGAAGCATCTCGGGCTCGATCCCAATACGTCGAAGGAAGCCGACCTGCAGAAGGCTGCCGATCTCGTCGCCAGGATCGCCCCTCGGTGCGCAAGTTCCATTCCTCCGCCTATATCGATGCGCTCGCATCGGGCGAGATCTGCCTGGTGGTGGGATTCTCCGGCGACATCAAGCAGTCGCAGAAGCGTGCCGCGGAGGCCAAGGCGCCCGTTCGAGATCGCCTATGCGATCCCGAAGGAGGGGGCGCAATTGTGGTTCGACAATCTCGCGATCCCGCGCGATGCCAGGAACGTCGAGGAGGCCCACGCGTTCATCGACTACCTGCAGCGGCCGGAGGTCGCGGCGAAGAACTCGAACTTCATTTCCTATGCCAACGGCAATCTGGCGAGCCAGAAGTTCATCGACAAGGCGATCAGCGAGGACAAGACGATCTATCCGGATGCGGCGATGATCAGCCGGCTCTACACCTACCAGGCGCACGATGCCAAGACGGTGCGATTCATGAACCGGTTGTGGACCCGCATCAAGACCGGGAAATGATCATGCCCGGACTTGTGCGAAAGGTTCGCCTCGGGATCGGGTGCTTGCTGCGACCGCTTGCAGCAGCGCCTGTCGGGTGGACAAGTCACCGTCCCCGGCGTGCTCAGCGCCATCTTCGATGCACCCACAGCCATTGCTCGGGGTGCTCGCGTGCCCAGCCTTCGACGACGGAGGTGATGACCTGCATGGTTCCCGCGACGTCGATCCGGCCATCGCGGTCGCGGCGGGGCTCGATGGCGTCGGTCAGGTCGACGCGAAAGCGATGTTGCTCGGGCAATCGTACCACGCGCGTGCCGTGAATCGGGCACTCGACGTGCCGCGCCAGGCGCGCGATGAAAGGGTTCGCCTTGCAGGAGCGGCCGAAAAACGTCACGTCGACGCCGTTGACGTAGTGCTGGTCGACCAGCATCGCGACGTGGCCGTTTTCCTCCAGCACGCGCAGGAGCTGGAGAGGCGCATCGAGACCGGTCGGAATCAACCGGCCCATGCTGCCCTTGCGGATGCCGATCACCGCATCGCTCACGCCACTGATGTGGGCCGCCGGTAGAGGACGGTGGTATCGAGCCCATACCTGTTGGCGACCAGCGCCGGCAGCTCCCAGTTGGCGAGATGCGCGGCAAAGATCAGCGCAGGCTTGCCGTCGCGCCGAAGATGGTGGAACCGGTCGTAGGTTTCCTGCGTGTAGAGGACGTCGCCCAATCCGGGCTCGCCGGGCTCGAGGATGAGGAGGCGGTCGATCTGCGGGAACTCGGCTGCGACCCGGCCCAGATTGTCCCAGACGCCGAGCAGGACATTCTCGATCTCGGCCGGTGATTTCTCCGGGAATGCGGCTGCGAGGTTGGCGCGCCCGATCCTGTGCTCCCTGAGAGCCGGGCCGACCGTGCGCATGACGCGTGCGGCGAGATCGGCCGTACGCCTGCGGTCGGTCGTACGGATCGCGCGCAGCAGCCCCGAGGCAAGAGATCCGAGCATCGCATCCGCGCCCGCCTTGATGCGTGCGCCGGCACGAATGGCGAGGCCCCGCGCTTCGATCATGGCCGGCGGCTCGTCAAAATCCGACGATGATCTTGCCGAAGACCTGGCGGCTTTCGAGCCGCGCCAGCCCGCGTTCGAATTCGGCGAGCGGAACCTCGGTATCGATGACGGGCAGCAGTCCGGCCGCGATCTTGGCGAGACTCTCGCGGATGTTGCGCATCGAGGCGCCGAACGAGCCGATGATGCGATATTGCTGCTGAAACAGCTGCATCAGGTTGATGGTCGTCGATGGTCCCGAGGTCGCACCGCAGGTGACCAGTCGTCCGCCACGCTTGAGGCAGAGGAGCGACCCGTTGAAGGTTTCGGCGCCCACGTGCTCGAACACGACGTCGACACCCTTCTTGCCGGTGATCCTGCGCACGACGCCTTCGAAGCGCTCGGTCCGATAGTTGATCACGTGATCCGCGCCCGAGCCGCGGCCTTTTCCGCCTTGGCCTGATCGCCGACCGTCGTGATGACCCGGCAGCCGATCGCCTTGGCCATCTTGATCGCCACCGTGCCGATGCCGGAACCCCCGGCATGGACGAGCACGGTCTCTCCCGGCTCGAGCCGGGCATTGTCGAACAGCATATGCTGCACCCGTCGCAAAGGCGATCGGCGCACAGGCGGCATCGCGGATGCGCGATGCCGGACGGAACCGGAATCGCCGAGTTCGCGCCGGCATCTTGACGAGATCGCGCGCGAAGCCGTCGACATGGAACCCCATGATGCCACCGACGTTCTCGCCAGATTGTCTCGGCCCTCGCGGCAGGCCCGGCAGGCTGCCGCAGGTCAATGTCCCGTCGTCGCCACCGGGTCGCCGGGTCGGAAGGCGACGGCGGCCGGAGCCGGCCGCAACCACCTCGCCGGCCGCTTCGACCCCGGCCACGACCGGCAGCTTGCGCTGGCGAATGCCATTTCCCCGAAGCCCCAGAGATCGAGGTGATCGAGCGCGACCGCCTTGATCCTGACCTGGACTTCGTCCGCAACCGGCGCGGCGGAGGCGAAAAGCACTCCGCCAGCTCGAGCTGCGGTCGGCGACCAGGGTGAGCGCCCGCATCGGTCGGGCCGGCTCGCGGCTCGTTACCAGCGAGACGTTCTGGCCGCCGAAGCCGAACGAGTTCGACAGCGCATGTCGCACGTCGGCATCGCGGGCGGCGTCGGGACCACGTGGAGCGGGATCGCGGGGTCCGGCACCTTGTCGTTGATCGTCGGCGGCAGGCGCTGGTGGTGCGAGCGTCACCGCGTGATCACCGCCTCGACCGTACCCGGTCGCCGACAGCGTGTGTCCAATGATGGATTTCTTCGACGACAGCGGAACCGATATCGCCCGCTCCGCGACACGGCCGAGACGCCGACGATATCCGTCTTGTCGTTCTCCAGGGTGCCGGTGCCGTGCGGATTGCCGTCGTCGATGTCGTCGGGGTTGAGGCCGGCATCCACGATCGCGTTGCGCATGCAGCCGATGATCGGCTTGCCGTCGGGCTGGAACGGGTGCGATGGAACAAGTCGGCCCATCTCCCCGCATCCTGCATGATGCCCAGGATGGTCCCGCCGCGCACCTTCCATTACGTCTACGCCGTCCTCGGCAGCCGCGCCGACGCGGAGGACGTCACCCAGACGACGTTCGTGAACGCATTGCGGGCGCTCGAGCGGGGCGAGCGGCCGCGCAAACCTGCGAACTGGCTGATGACGATCGCGCACAACCTCATCCGGCAGCGGTTCCGGCAGCGGCGGGCACGCCCCGCACGAGGTGGAGCTCGACCGGGACGGTGGGACGGTCGAGCCCGACACGGACGGCCCCTCGATCGAAGACCTCGTCCGCGCCCTCCAGCGGATCCCGGAGACCCAGCGCGAGGCGCTCGTCCTCCGTGAGCTGGAAGGACGCCGTCGAAGGAGATCGCCGCGATCCTCGGCGTCTCCCTGACCGCCCTCCAGGCCCTTCTCTCCCGCGCCCGACGCTCGCTCACCGAGGAGCTCGAGAACCTGGTCACGTGCGATCGCGCCGAGCTCGCGCTCTCGCGACAGACGGACGGGCGCCTGAGCCGGAAGGAGCGCAGGCGCTCGTCGCTCACCTGGACGAGTGCCCGAACTGCGCGCGTGTCGCCATGCTCGGCGCGAAGCGCCGCCGCGCGTTCAAGGGGCTGGCGCTCTTGCCGCTGCCGTTCTCGCTGACGCTGTTCAAGGGCGCGCCCAGTGCGTCGGCCGCGGTCGGATTACCGACGATCGGCGGCGGCGCTGCGGTCGGCACGGCCGCGGGGGTCGGGGCGGGTGGCGTGACGGCGAAGATCGCGATCGGCATCGCAGCGGTCGCGGTGGCCGGCGGTGCCGGCTACGAGGGCGTGAAGGTGGTGCCGAGCCCCGCGCCGCCTGCCGCCCGGCCGGCGCGGGCCGCGCCCGCCGCTCTCGTTCCGGCGGCCGCGCAGCCGGCGATCGTGCGCGCGGAGCCCAAGGTCGCGAGGGCGAGGCCTGCGGTCGCGAAGACGAAGCCGGTCGCCGGGAAGACGAAGACGAAGCCGATCGCCAGGAAGGCTCATCCCGTCAAGCCGGCGCAAGCGAACGTCCCCGGTGCAGGGCCGCAGCGCCACGGCTCCCGGCCAGACGAAGGCCGCAACGGAGCCCGGAACCGGGCCGGAGGAGAAGAGCGCCGCTGCGCCCGGCCGAGACGCGAGACGGCGCCGAAGCCGAAGGGCAAAAGCGCAACGGCGCCCGGTCTCACGAAGCCTGAGCCGGAGGCGAAGGTGAAGCCGAAGCCGCAGCCGAAGGAGAAGGTCGAGCCGCTCGCCGACAGGGCCGAGCCGGTGCGCGGCAAGAGCGAGGCCGCCCCGGCAGGGCCAGGCGGCCAACCCCGCAGCCGACGCGAAGGCGAAGAAGCAGCCCTAGGGCCAGGCGGGTCAGCGCGCGCAGGTCGTACGATGCGCCGGTGACCGGCGATCAGGTGTTGGCGGACGTGCTCGCAGCCAACGAGGCGTATGCGCAGGAGTTCCGCCTCGAGGGGCTCGCGCCGCGCGCGGCCATGGGCCTTGCGGTGCTCACGTGCATGGATTCACGGATCGAGCCGCTGAGGATGCTCGGCCTCGAGCCCGGCGACGCGAAGATCCTCCGCAACGCGGGCGCCCGCGTTACCGACGACGTGCTCCGTACACTCGTGCTCGCGTCCTATCTCCTCGGCGTCGACCGCGCGATGGTAGTCGCCCACACGAAGTGCCGCATGTGGGCTCGGGCGACGAGGACGACATCCACGCCGCGTTGGACGACGCCGGCGGCCCAGATACCCGGAGCCTCGCGTTCCTCGTCACCGACGACCAGGAGGCGACCCTCCGCGCCGACGTCCAGCGCGTGCGCTCCTGGCCGTACCTCACGCGCCTTCGTGTGGGTGGGTTCATGTACGACGTCGATACCGGGCGTCTCGCAGCTCTGCTGATCCCGGCGACTAGGGAAGATCCGGAGTCGCTCGCCCGTCAGGATCTACATGCGCGAAACCGCGGGACAAACCGACGTGGGTCCGAACGATGGCCAGACGGGCGTGCATGGCGTTTCTCATCGCCGACGTGCGGGGGTATTCCCGCTACACCGACGAGTACGGGGACGAGGCCGCCGCGCGGCTCGCCAACAAGTTCGTCGCCCTGGTCGAAGAGGGTGTCGAGGCTCACGGCGGACGCTGATCGAAGTCCGAGGGGACGAAGGGCTCGCCGTGTTCACCTCCGCGCGCCAGGCGATACGGGCCGCCGTCGATCTGCAGGCGCGGTTCGCCGAGGAGACCGAGGCGGACTCGGACCTGCCGCTGAAAGTGGGCATCGGCATCGACTCCGGCGAGGCCGTCCACCTGGAGGACGGCGGCTACCGCGGGGCAGCGCTGAACGTCGCGGCTCGTCTCTGCGGGCGGGCTCACGGCGGCGAGGTCGTCATCACCGAGGCGACCTCGAGGCTGGCCGGCCGTCTCGCCGGGCTCCAGTACAGCGATCGCGGGCGGGTGCATCTGAAGAACATCGACGAGCCGATCCACATCCTCCAGGTCTACTCCGAGCTCGACGCACCGCCAACCCGTAGCTGGGTGCTGATGTTCTTCGGCAAGCCCGGACGATCGATCGGCTGGAGGCTTGGGTTCGTCGTCGTCGCGGTCGCCGCCGCCACAGCCGCAGGCGTCGTCTACCTGACCGCCGGCGGCGGTGCCGAGCTCGGGAGCGCTTCGCCGACGACGACGGCCGGGACCGGCAGCACGGCGGCCGGATCACCACCGGAAAGGGCGCTCGCCCCGAACGCGGGGCTCGACGCGATCGTGCCGGCCGCGATCTGGAAGGACTGCAGCCTGCAGACGGTGGCCCAGCCCGACGCGATCCAGACGGCCGTGTGCCTTCCACCGGACGGGATGCCGGACCGCTGGGAGATCTCCTCGTACCGGAGCGGCTCCGACTTGATATCGGCCTACCGGGCGGAGTTCCGCCGCCACGAGGACCTCTCGCCAGACAGCGGTCGCTGCAACGCCTTCATCTGGGGCGGTGAGCTCCAGTGGCTGCACGGTCGGGACAAGCCCGGCGGGCGCGCCCTCTGCTATTTCGACGGCAACGACGCGGTCGTCGTCTGGAGCCACGAGCGGCTCGGTCAGCTGACGCATCGTGACGTGCTCGTCACGGCCCGCGAGGGCGGGAGCACCACGTCAGCCTGACGCGCTGGTGGCGCCGTCGCACCACCTCATCGGCAAGGGTCGGGTCGTCAAAGCCGACGAACGCGATGGCCGCAGTCTCGTCCGCCGGCCTCGTTCACTACCCGTCAGTGTCCGCCGAAGCGCAGTTCGTACGCCGATCGGTCTGTCTAGAGATGATGATGGCCGGAAGCCCGCGGGTTACAACCCACCGTTGGCTGTATCCATTTTCATCGAAACTCACGACCGTTGTTTGAGCAGTGATTCCGTTCTCTTCCAAGAAGGAATGCTTCACAGGGCGAACCCAGTGTTCTCGCTTTTCAACATCCGTAGTTTCCAGCGTCATTCTCGTCGTTCTGCAGGTCGAAATGGCTGTGAAGAAGCGTCGACCCAAATCGTCCAAGGCAATTGTGCTTCTCGAGAACACTACGGATCTCCTCGAGGCACTCCGCGTCACTCTCACCAATCGGTTCGACGTCGGCGATGTGGGTCAATGCGCTCCACTGCATTGACTCCATGACGAGCTGCGCCATTTCCAGATCTCCTCTCGCCGCCGCAATTAACGGAGCTGAGCCAGTGACCCCACGATGCGCGACGCTACTCCTAAGTCTCGTCGCGCGCAATCTGAAATTTACGAACGTGGCAGGAGACCAGGTCAGGTCTTGCATCTTCTCCAGAAGCCAACGAGGCACACCGAGGGCGAAGGTCGCGTCGAGCTACTGAAATAAGACGCGTAGCACCCAGTGGGGCACGGAGAAAAACGTTCCGTTCATATACAGACTCACCATTAGGCAGGTTGAAGAAAACAGACAAGTCGTACAGCTTCCTAGCTGAGCAGAGCGGCCAAGGCGCCGAGTTACTCTGCCTTTGAGTCTGTATATCGTCGCCAACCATGAATGGCGGCTTGTAGGCGCACAGCCTAACAGCTGGATGCTGATGGCCGGCGGCCGATGCGCTCTGTCTTGGCTCGCCGTCGCCACCGTGAGCGACGCGCTCAACTGCTTCACGGAGCTTGATCGACCTGGGCTCGGGGAGCGCGTACCATTGTCGTGAGTAACACCACGCCCGCAAGGCTCAAGAAACAGGGTGAGGGCCACCGCCAGCGTCAGGCCATAACCCAGGTTGTCCCGCCAATGAGCAATCACGTCTGGTGCTAAGGCCCCCTCCGCGTCCAGTCCACGGAGGTCCGCGGCACTCACGAAGGCTACAAACAGAAAGCCCAGCGCGAGCAAGGCACGTCGGCAGCCGCGCCTTAGCAGCAGGAGCCCGCTGAAGAGGAGCACACTGCCGACGGCGGAGACAGTGATACCCAAGACATCGCGGTCGTCCGTGCCGAGATCGTCAACCCAGTGCGTCTGGAACAGGAACATCGTCAGGCCGGTGAGAAGGAGCATCAGACGGGCAGGCGAGAACATAGCATCCTCACTGGGAGCGCGCGATCGGCGCCTCGCGATGCGGTGACACGGCACCGCGACAGCGCCAACACCGCTACCGTAGGCCGGGTTAAACGGGCTGAAGACTCCCGCAGGGCTGTCCTTCCAAATCCAGGCATGAACCATCCACTGCGTCTCAGCTGAAAATCTGCCGCCGCTCCGCGCGCATTCATCGGCGTCGAGTCTGGGTTTCCACGCTGCGATCCCGCATCACACAGAGGTTCGCGTGCTTGTGCCACTTTGCCAGCGCCGGAGGGAACGGAGATCCCACCGGTTGACCATCCGGACCCGACGACGCATTGAAGAGGTAGCTCACGCCTGCGAGCCGCAAGCCTCCGGCATGCGTCGGCGTCCTTTTCATATAGCAGAATCGGCGGGTGTTCGATGTCGAATGGAGTCGTCCGGCCGCGGGTTCTTCACATAGTGATAACCCATGCCGGTCACATACGGTCCGACCGCCTCGTATCCATCATCTCCGCGCGGCGCGGACGTCGCGATACCTCTGCGGTAGCAGCGACCGCACGGTTGAGCTGTTCGATCGTCGCTCTGAGTTCCGCGAAGCTGACCGCGGGTCCGGCAGCGTGCATCTCATGATGAACGGAATGCATGGTCTTGTGGTCCACGTTTGGCACATCCTGAGCTCCCGACACAGAGCTCATCGCAAGAATGACAGCAAGCGTATTGAGAATGACTTGTCGGTTTCATCGCGGTTTGTCCTTTCGTGTTGACTTTGCTTTCGGGCGGGCGCGCAGCTGGCGTTCGACCTCATCGAGCCAGGCGAGCTCGTGCTCCATGCCGCTCAGACTGAAGCTCAGCACCAGACTGGCGAACGGGGATGAGCGCGCCTGAGGCTCGAGCGACCGCAACTGCTCGAGGCGGCGTTCCAGGTACGCGCGCCGTCTCTCCAAGACATTTTGGCGCGCGGCCGGCGACAGTACGCCGAACAGGCTGACCCGCAGCAGAAACGCCCCGCGATCCCGCGCCGCCTCGGCATCGAACTGCTCAAGCTTCCGCACCAGCTCGGCCCGGCCCGCTGGCGTGAGCCGGTATTGTTTGCGCTGCTGCCCCCGCTCGCCTGGTTTAATCGACTGCTCCACCCAACCCTGCTCCACGAACTTCCGCAGCTGCGGGTAGACCACATTGCTGTGCAGCTCGGAATAACCGAACGCCCGGCCTGCAGTCTTCTTAATGGCATAGCCGTAGGATGCCCCAGGCAGCAGCGCCGTCAGGATGATTAGGTCATTCATGATACTATCAATTTAGATATATAACGAAAGATGTGGGCCGTGTCAACTTGTTGAAAGTTCCTCCAAGAAGAGGAGTAGCGTTGGGCCGCTCGACCATTGCCCGGATTCTGAAGGCATACGGTCACGCGGCCGATGCCCGGCGCGCCCGATGTCATGGCAAACGTTTCTCCGCGCCACGACAGCGGCATGCACATTCGGCGGAACGGCGTCAAGCAAGTGTCAAGGTCGGCTGAGCGCCTGAAGTCTGCGCTGAAGGAACTCGCGCTCGGTCGTGTTCTCGGTTCGCTCGATCGCGGCGTCGTACGCCAGCGCTGCTTCGGCGTTGCGCCCCAGTCGTCGGAGCAGGTCGGCGCGGATCGCATGGAACAGGTAGTAGCGACCAAGGTCGAGGCCATCAACGAGGGTGAGCGCAGCATGGGCACCCTCAACCTCCGCGACCGCGACTGCGCGATTGAGCGCCACGACCGGGCCCGGCGCCAGCGTCAAGAGCTGGTTGTACAGCTGCAGGATCTGCCGCCAGTCGGTGTCCGCCGCGGTCGGCGCGTCGCTGTGGACGGCGTTGATCGCCGCCTGGAGCTGGTACGGGCCAGGCTGGTTGAGCCGAAGGCACTGCCGCACGATGGCCTGCCCTTCGGCAATGAGGACACGATTCCAGCGATCGCGGTCTTGGTCGGCCAGCAAAACGAGACCGCCCTCCGAAGTGAGACGGGCGGGGCGACGCGACTCGATCAACAGCAAGAGCGCGAGCAGCCCCATGACTTCCGGTTCGTGGGGCATGAGCTCGGCGAGGAGCCGTCCGAGGCGGATGGCCTCCGTACAAGATCTTCTCGAACCAACCGCTCGCCCGAGCTCGCCGTATAGCCCTCGTTGAAAATGAGGTAGATGACAGCGGTCACCGCCCGAAGGCGGGTGGGGAGGTCGGCCTCACTCGGAACACGGTACGGAATTCTCGCGTCGCGGATTTTTCCCTTGGCTCGAACCAGCCGCTGGGCCATCGTCGTTTCGGGCACCAGGAAGGCGCGCGCGATTTCCGCAGTTGTGAGTCCTCCCAGGAGCCGAAGCGTCAGCGCGACCTGGATACCGGACGCGAGCGCAGGGTGACAGCAGGTGAAGATCAGGCGGAGACGGTCGTCCGGCATGACATCCTCCTCGGCCGGTTCGTGAGCCGCGTGTATCAGAGCGGCCTGGGCGTGCCGGTCCTCACGGGATGCCTCCCGTCGCAGCCTGTCGATCGCGCGGTTGCGGGCGGTCGTGATGATCCAACCCGCTGGGCTCGGGGGCAAGCCGGTTGACGGCCACCGTTCAATCGCCACGGTGAACGCGTCCTGGACTGCTTCTTCGGCGAGATCGATGTCACCGAAGACACGGACCAGGACGGCCACCGCGCGACCGTACTCCTTGCGGAATACATGTCCAATCTCCGAGGTCGGAATAGCCGGCATGCGACCTATGTGTCTCCGCCTCCCTCATGGAACGGCCGAACTTCGATTGGAAGACTGGTCCGGCCGTCAAGAGTGAGCGCCCTGGCAAGCTTACCGCCCCATTCGAGCGCGGCGTCGAGATCGGCCGCCTTGATGACGTGGAACCCGCCGATGTGCTCCTTGCCTTCGGTGAACGGTCCGTCAGTCGTGAGCACGTCGCCATCCGCCAGCCGCACCACGGTGGCCGTACTCGGAGGGTGGAGGCCGCCGGCGAAGACCCACGCACCGGCGGCCTTCATTTCCTGGCTGAGAGCGTTCACCTCTCGCATCACCTTCGCCAGAACCTCTGGTGGTGGAGGCTCTCCGTCGGGCTGATAGATACTGAGCAGGTACTGCGTCATTGAGTGCTCCTCGTGGCATTATCGCCAGCACCATGCCGGCGTCTCACCCTCTATACGAACGGATTCCGTCAGAATCGACATGAGAATAACCGGCCGCGAGAAGTGGCGGATACATCCGTCGACTTCCGCCAAGCCGGACCATCCGTCGAGACATTTTCACGACACGGCCCGGACACATGTCGATCAAGCCGCAATCCGTACAGCAATGACATCCTTCCCCTACTTCGTCAGCATATGTCTCTCAGTCACATAGGTATCGATCACCACCAGTTCCGCACCAATGCCGACACCTGCCAGGCCCCGCCAAACGATCAGAGCCCATGCATTCGGCGCAAACGCACCAAACAAGGTGCAAACCGAATAGATCAGCAGCATCAACACAAATGACGTGCGCCGTCCGAAGTAGTCGCTACCCATTCCGAAAACGATCGTGCCAACAAACATCCCGGAAAATCCTGCGGCAATCATGTGACTGAACTGCTCCAGTGTCAGCATTCGCGAATCCTGCAGCGCCGCGCCGATATAGGCCATCATGAAAATGTCATAGAAATCGAACCAGCCACCAAGAGAAATCAGGGCAATGAAGCGGCGATGAAATCCGCTCAGGGGGAGGCGCTCAATTCTGGAAGCAATGGAATGCTGGATGGTCACTGACGATGCGGAGTCAGTTGAATGGCTTTGACTGAGTGACATCGATACACAGGTGCGCAGACAGATGATTGGAAGGACGGAATCCTTGCACGGTCGCCTCGACTATACTGAAGCAGTTTGGCAAATTCAATGCAGCCCGCTGGCTGGGTTGGCTGGCCCTAGAATCTGACCAGAATCCCCCTCAGCAACCGGGACAGCGGTTTCGCAGAAAGCGCGCGGGTGTTGTGGTCTTTAGAGTGCGCAACCCGTCAAGGACATCCCCGATGGCCTGCGGCCCTTGCGCCTGAAGCTGTGAAAAACTTGTGCTGGGTGGGGCATTCTCCCGCCGAGCCTTTCTGGATCAAAAGCTCGTAGGGCGCGGCTCGGCCGGAGCCTCGCCTCCCTAATTCTTTAACAGCTTCCTTTTTGCTTTCGAGCCTGCCGGATTGGGGCGGCTTTCCAGCCGCCCCAATCCAGCTGGAAGCCCCGCCCTGCATTTCTCTTTCTTGATTCTTGACAATCCCCAGATTTCTTACTTAAGATTCAGGCCATTTTCTGGATTCATGCGCCGCAGCATGAGGTAGTTCTGGGTTCCACGCAACGCCGCGTGAGCATTCTCGGACGACTTTCTTCTTCCGACCCAATCCAAATTTCAGTTCGACACAAAATTCGACACAAAAGGAGCAGTCATGAACCCTAAAGAGCTCGTCCAGTACGTAAAAGACAAGGGAATCAAGATCATCGATTTTCGTTTTGTCGACATGCCGGGACTCTGGCAGCACTTTTCCATGACTTCCGGAGAACTTGAAGAGTCGATGTTTGAGGAAGGGGTGGGCTTTGATGGCTCCAGCATCCGCGGGTTCCAGCAGATTCAAGAAAGTGACATGCTTCTGATCCCAGATGCCACCTCGGCCTGCGTCGACCCATTCAGTTCGTATCCACAGCTCGACGTCATTTGCAATGTCAAGGATCCGGTTACACTCCAGCCCTACACGCGGGATCCGCGTTACATCGCACAGAAAGCGGAGAACTATTTGAGGTCAACGGGCATCGGGGACACAGCTTATTTCGGTCCTGAACCGGAGTTCTTTGTCTTTGATGACATCCGTTTCGATCAAGGAGTGAATCGTGGGTTCTACTACATCGATTCCAATGAAGGCTTTTGGAACGCGGGGCGCGAGGAGAACGGCCATAACCTCGGCTACAAAATCCGCTACAAGGAAGGCTATTTCCCGGTGCCACCCATGGATACGCTGCAGGATATTCGCAGCGAGATGATCCTGACGATGGAACAGATCGGGATTCGCGTCGAGGTGCATCATCACGAGGTGGCCACGGCAGGTCAATGCGAGATTGACATGCGTTTCGACACGCTGACGAAAATGGCCGACAACCTGATGAATTACAAATACGTCGTCAAGAACGTGGCCCGCAAGCACGGCAAGACGGCGACGCTGATGCCGAAGCCGCTTTTCCAGGACAACGGCTCTGGAATGCACGTTCACCAGAGCGTCTGGAAAGGCGGTAAGAACGTGTTTTACGAAGCGGGAGGATACGCGGATCTCAGCAGAGCTGCCATCTACTACATTGGCGGCATCCTGAAACATGCGCCTGCGTTGCTGGCCTTCTGCGCGCCGACGACGAACTCTTATCGGCGCCTGGTTCCCGGTTACGAGGCGCCGATCAATCTGATCTATTCACAACGCAACCGCAGTGCCGCTGTGAGAATTCCTGCCTACTCCCGCAGCGAAAAGGCCAAGAGGGTCGAGGTGCGCTTCCCCGATCCTTCATGCAACGGCTACATGGCGTTTGCGGCGCTGCTCATGGCCGGGTTGGATGGAATTCAGAACAAGGTCATGCCGCCCGACCCGATCGACAAGGATCTCTATGATCTGGAACCGGAGGAGAAGACCCACGTAAAGTCGACGCCGGGGAGCCTTGAGGAAGTGCTCAACTCTCTGGAAGCCGATCACGAGTTTCTGCTGAAAGGCGATGTCTTTACAAAGGATGTCATCGAGACCTGGGTGGAATACAAGCGAAGCAAGGAAGTCGACGCTATTCGCCTGCGGCCGCATCCGTATGAGTTTTCGCTGTATTACGACATTTAGTGTCTGTCCAAAAACAGTGAGGGCTCCCCTCGGTTAAGGCTCGGTTAAGGCTGATCTTCGCTTCCGCTGGCCTTGGGGAGAAGCCGGGGAAAAAAGCACCACCCCTTAGATACTGAACCTGGCCCATAAGTTTTTTGCTGGACACAGGAGGTTGATTCTCCGCTGTTCCCGGAGGGGACCAATGTGAATAGCCGTGGGTGAGCGCAGCAGAGCGGAGCGAAACCCACGGTAGCAAGAATGCTTCTGATCCAACCCTGAAAGGGTTGAAGCGTTGCAGGCTAGAAGCCTGCACCACAATGCTGACTGTTCATTGCTTCCGGCTGTGGTGCGGGCGTCTCTCTTGCACCGAGAATGTAGAAAGAAACTCCAGGCCAGCTGTAAGAAACGCCCTCACTCTTTGATAGTCACGACTTGCCCAGCCGCCACACCCTTCAACTTGCTCACCTGCCCGGAGGGCCAGCGCACCAGAATCTCGTCAATCTGGCGGCACGCGCCTAAGCCAAAATGCGCGCGCACATCGCTCGATGAAGCAAAGCTACCACCTGCCTTGACTTCCCGGGTCTGAGTTTCTGGGCCGCACTTCACGATGACGCGCGCTCCCACGCCGCTCCGGTTGCTCTTCCTTCCCTCAAGCGTTACCCAAAGCCAATTTTGCCCGGCAAGCGGCTGATTGATCAGGAGCAGGGGCGTCTCATCCAGCACAGCCACGGCGATATCGACGCTGCCGTCATTGTTGAAATCCGAAAAGGCGGCCCCGCGGCTAGACTTTGCAATCTGCAAACCAGGGCCCGCCTGCTGGCTCACGTTCAATAACCTCGGCTTGCCTGTGTTGAGATAGAGCTTGTTCGGCTGCCGATAGGAGATCTTCAGCCCGTACTTGTCCACCTGCGGATAAATGTGCCCGTTGGCCACAAAGAGATCTTTGAATCCATCGTTGTTGAAATCGTAGAAACCGGCGCCCCAGCTCAAGTCGCGCATCGAGTCTTCGCCAATGCCCGAAGCTATGGTAACATCGTCAAATAACCCGTTCTTCTGATTCAGCCGCAGCGTGTTCCAGTCCTCCGAAAAATTGGTGACAAACAGATCAAGCCAGCCATCGTTGTTCAGATCCTCAAACTCCGCTCCCATGCCGGCCTGCTCACGGCCATCTTCGCTGAAGGCTACGCCGGCACCGGGCGCAACATCGGTGAATGTTCCATCGCCGTTGTTCCGGTAGAGCAGGTTGGGCGTGGTATCGTTCGCAACAAACAAGTCGGCATCCCCATCGTTGTCGTAGTCGCCCCAAACGCAAGCCAAACCATACAAGCCTTGCGGATCGTGAACGCCAGCACCACTGAAACGTCGGTAAAGCTGCCAGTCCCCATTGTTGCGATAGAGCGTGTCGCCAGCGCCTTTCAACCCCCGCGGGCCGCACGCGACGGGTATGCCGCGATACGAGCAGAACTTGCCCGACACCGGCAGCTGATTCAGGTCGTATTCAAGATAATTCACCACGAACAGATCGAGATCCCCGTCGCGGTCGTAGTCAGCAGCTGCCGCGGAGGCTGACCAACGGGGATCAGCCACACCGGCCCGCTTCGTAACATTTGAAAAAGTGCCGTCGCGGTTGTTCTGGAACAGAATGTTTGGCCCAAGGTTGCACAGGTAAAGATCGACCCAACCATCGTTGTTAAAGTCTGCCGCCAGTGCCCCTTTGCCCCATTCTGAGTTCCTGACGCCCGCAACCAAAGTGATATCGGTAAACGTGCCATCGCGATTGTTGCGGTACAACGCACCGGGATACCGGCTTCCTGGCCCGACCGCGCGGTCTCAAGGGTCCCGCCATTGACAACGTACAGATCCATCCAGCCATCATTGTTGTAGTCGAGAACCGCCAAGCCACCACCCACCGACTCCAGCAGGAATCTCTTCTCTTTCGGATCGCCGCTGACCATAACGGTCGTGATGCCAGCCTTGACTGCCTGGTCGTGAAAAGTGGGTATTAGAGGAGATGGGTCCGGAGGAGAACTCAACATCTGCAAGGCTGCAACGCAGCAACATGAGGCCAGACAGAACCCCATTGCTGCATTGGAATTTCGAAAATTTCAAACGAGGCACCATCTTATAGCATTGTGCAGCGAAGGTTTTTCGCCTGCGTTCCAGGATGGGAGTCACATGAGCGTTGTCAATGTCGACCAGTCCAAACTTCGCGGGAACCTTCTAACGCGGGGAATAGCCAACCTGCAGTGGCCTTTTCTACACTCTTCCACCAGCCTTAACGGCCTGGTCCCCGAAACCATCGCCCCACCTTTCGTTCTGGAAGACTGCTTGAGTCCCTGAAAGATCTCCATCTCGCGTTGCGATTCAGCTTGCGTCCCTGCTTGAGATAAATGCGCCCAAGGAGATAATGCGAATCAGGAAACTTGGCGTCGTTTTGCACCGACCGTTGCAGAGCAGCTTCAGCCTCAGCCTCCCGCCCCAGCTTTTGTAACACCTTGCCACGCACATAAAAGACTTCCGCCGACTGCAGATTCATGCGCTGCGCCGACTCAAGCAACGCTAAGCTCTCTTCATGTCGACCCTTCTCGATCAGCAGCTTTGCGAGATTGAGCCAGGGCCACTCCGTTGCCAGCTTCTGTGCCCCAGCCAATTCAATCGCTTTCCGGTAAGACACCTCAGCCTCATCCGTTTTCGTTTGGGCCTCCAGCGCCAATGCCAGATTGTCATACCCTTTCACCGAGTCGGGATTCAACTTCAGGCCAACTCGAAACGCCTGCTCGGCCTGGGCAAAACGTTGGGCGCTGTAGTAGTAGCGGCCCAGATGATAGTGCATCATTCCATCGCCAGGCGCCAACCGCACAGCCTCCTCAAAAAAAGGCCGCGCCAAGTCCAGCCGTTCGAGAATCACCCAGTTCAAGCCAGCCAGCAGGTACACCCGCGCATCCCTGACGGTGCAAAGCAAAGCTCCGCTCCAGTTGTTTGAGCGACTCCTCATACCGCTTTTCACCAAACAGAATGCGCGCTTCAAGAAAAGGGTTTGATAGTTTTCTCCACGCGCTGTCAGTTCCTTCTGAAGCTGTTTCCGCGCAACAGCCAGCTTTTCCTTCATCGATCAGCCGGGCAATCATCTGTAACGGCCTCTGGCTCGCGATACTCGCCGGACCGAGACCCGGCTGCGGTTCTGCCTGCGAAACCAAGGACAGCATGACAATGAAACAGCAAGCAAACATGATGCAACCGAAACAGTTCGGCTCGAAAACGCTAAGCTGCTAAACAATCCCTCTGAACAAACGGGCAAAGGCTGAGGTCTTGGGCGGTTATCCTGCCAAATTCGGACACCGAGTCACAACAACTACTACTCGGTTTCTGCGAACCCGCTGTTCCCCTTCGACCAAACGAGATTTGACAGACCCTCGAGCCGCACCTCACATTCTAATAGAAGTTGAAACCCGAAGGTAAGCCCTGGGCTACACCCGGGTTGCGACTTGAAAATGGCGTACACGCTGAACCACCATTGGCGGCTCCGCCCCTGAGGTGAGGAAAGGGTCTGCTTCCCGTCAAGTTTCTATTCTACCTTTCTAAGGTGCTCGCCTAGACGATTGCAGGCCGGAGGCTTGCCAGCCATTACCTGGTGGTCGAGCGTTAGCGACACCACTGGCTAATGGTCTCATGGCGATAGGCACCCCGGAGGGGTGCAAGCCGTTGTCTTCGTTGAAGCGTCTTTGATCGATGCCGACGGTGCTGCGACCCCTTTGGGGTCATGCTTCTCCCGGAGCAGGCCATGGGGTGGAGCGTTTACGTTCCACCCCTGCCTAATGGCTAGCGAAGCCTCCGGCTTGCTGGAGAGGCGCACTGCTTCAGGGCGGCAAAGCCGCCAGAAAACTGGACGTCACTTTCAATCGCACCCGGCTAGCCCGTTTCTTGTTGAACCTTGCTGTTGGGGTCCAAACCGCAGCACCGGATGTGTTTTCTGGAAAGCCGCCAAGTCTAACTGTTGTGCATGCATCCTCTCTCTCCCCACGCCAGCCCCCACTCAACCGTGGACAGGGAGCCGCCAGCAAACACCCCTATCAAAGGACGCAATCCGAGAAATGTTGTAGACTCTTCGGCGGATTCTGGAACCGAGAACTAGAAGCCATTCGCTCACACTTTTGACGCAGGAGCACGGATGAACAAGGCTCTCGGCCACTACGAGATCGTTGACAAACTCGGCGAAGGCGGCATGGGCGTGGTCTACAAGGCCCGCGACACCCACCTGACCGTTTCGTTGCCATCAAGGTTCTACCTCCCGACAAAGTCGCCAACGTCGAGTCGCAGGCAGCGTTTCGTCCAGGAAGCGAAAGCCGCATCGCTCTCTAAGCCATCCCAACATCATCACGGTCCATGACATCGCCCAGGAAAACAGCGCGGACTTTATGGTCATGGAGTACGTGGCACGGCAAGACGCTCGACCAGATAATTCCCCGCAAAGGAATGCGTCTCGAGTGAGGCGCTCAAGATCTCCGTACAAATCGCTCACGCGTTGGCGGCGGCGCACGCAGCGGGCATTGTGCACCGCGACCTCAAGCCGGGCAACGTGATGGTCACCGAGAGCGGCCTGGTCAAGGTGCTCGATTTCGGGCTGGCGAAACTCACTGAGACCTCAGGGAATAGTGAAGAGGAGTCGACGCGCACCCTGCGGCACTCTACAGAGGAAGGCACTATCCTCGGCACCGCGGCTTATATGTCTCCCGAGCAAGCCGAGGGCAAGAAGGTGGACGCAGCGGTCCGACGTCTTCAGTTTCGGCGCTCTGCATTTACGAGATGGTAACTGGCCAGCGAGCGTTTCCACGGCGACACCAAGATGTCTACGCTGGCGGCAATCCTGAACAGCGATCCGAAGCCGGTCTCGGACATCGTTCCGGGTATCCCGCCCGAGATAGAGAAACTCGTCAGAAAGTGCTTGCGCAAGGATCCCGGCAGACGCTACCAGCACATGGACGACCTGAAGCTGGCGCTGGAGGAACTGAAGGAAGAGTCCGATTCGGGAACGCTGCAGAGGCATCGCAACGGCTGGTCTCCAGAGTCGCAGCCGGAAGCAGCTGGTTATTGTCGCTGCCATCCTGTTGTTCACAGCAGCAGGTCTTGCGGCCTGGCTGGTCTTGGCGCACGCGAACTTCACGGCCTAGCGAACAGGGACGCGAGGCGCCGCAAGCAGCCTTGACGGCCGTCCCCCTGACGACCTACGCAGGCTCTGAGGATGCCCCAACCTTTTCGCCAGACGGAAACCAAGTGGCATTCTAGCTGGAATGGCCCTAAGCAGGACAACGATGACATCTATGTGAAGCTGATCGGGCCTGGCGAGCCCCTGCGGATCACGACCGATCCGGCGGAGGACACCAGTCCGGCTTGGTCGCCTGACGGAAAGTGGATTGCGTTCCTGCGAAGGTCGCGAGACGATGATGCGGAATTACTGGTCGTCCCGGCCCTGGGTGGCCCAGAGCGCAAACTCAGTGAGACGGGCGCGGGCCTCGGTACTATTCCAGTCCGTCCTGGTCGCCTGACAGCAAGTGGTTGGTGACCAGCGTGCAGCCGGCTCCCAAAGCGCCTGGGGCGCTGTTTCTGATTCCCCTTTCCGGCGGCGAGAAGCGACGCTTAACGTCGCCACCCAGCGTCTTCACACGGCGATGGCAGCCCTGCGTTTTCTCCCGACGGGCGAGCGATCGTATTCTCGCGTGGCGGTTAGGAGGATCGCGTGACTTCTATCTGCTGAAGCTGACGGCTGAACTCCAGCCCTCAGGAGAACCTCAACGGTTGACTTTTGAAGAGAGGGGCGCCCCGGGCTCTGCATGGGCTGCTGATGGCAAGAGCATTATCTATACGTATGGGATTGCTAGTTATGCCCTGTGGCGCTTCACCTTACCCGGATCTGGGGATATCGGCAGTCCTCAATCCTTGTCCTTCGCAGGGGACGGTTTCATGCCTTGCGTTTCACGTCAGGGGAACCGCCTTGCCTTCACGCGCGACGTGATCAGACGACAACGTTTGGCGGGCTCAGTTGCCCGAGCCGGGCGGCAGCGCCAAAGATCCTTCCAGCTTCATCGCGTCGACTCGCAACGATTACGCACCGCGGTACTCGCCGGATGGAAAGCGGATTGTGTTTCGATCGACTCGCACGGGGATTCAGGGAAATCTGGACGTCGAACAGCGACGGGTCGAACCCGGTTCAGTTGACAGACTTCCGCACGGCTGCGGGCGGCCCGCACTGGTCCCCTGACGGACGTCAGATCGTTTTTTCGCAAATCCAGGAGGTCCGGCGGACATTTATGCGGTCAGCGGAGATGGTGGGCTGCCGAGGCAACTCACCAGTGATCCAGCCGAAGATGTTTCGCCCAGCTTTTCCGTGGACGGCCGGCATGTATATTTCGCTTCGAACCGTACTGGCCGGTACGAGGTTTACAAGATGCCAGCACAGGGAGGAGAGCCCGCACAGGTGACCAAGAACGGCGGCGCGGCCAGTCAAGAGTCGCCAGATGGGAAGTTTTTATACTACATGCGGGAGCGGATTCGCGACCTCAAGCCTTTGGAGGATGCCCGTGACGCGGTGGAGAGGAGGAAAAGGTTCTTGATTCGGTCTCCTGGTTTATCAATTTCGCTGATTACGCCAAGGGGATCTACTACATTCCGCGCCCGTCGCGACAACCAGTACTTCATCGAATATCTCGACCTCGAGACTCGAGAAGAGTGAAACCGGTGTTGACAATTGGGTCCCGCCGAGCAATTTCCCAAGGGTTGTCGGTTTCGCCTGACGAACGATGGATCCTTTGGACGCAGACTGACGTGGCTGGTAGCGATCTGATGCTGGTGGAGAATTTCCGATAGACCTGCCCCTTCATGTAGAATCCAAATAGGCACCCATAAAAAGCGCCACCGTTACGGAGAGACTGACTACCCCAACGACTCGCCTCAACCCTTTTGCTAATTAGTCGTCGGCTTACAAACCGGCCCCAACCAGGTAGCCCGCAATGCTCTTTGACTGCCGGTGCTGTTGCCTGGATTGGCGACATTTCTCTTCTTCAATGATGGCGCAAGATCTTGAGGAAAATTGCATGGGTCATCTCAAGCTTGCACTGCAAAAGGGGCACCGCCCCGTCAGGCGCCTGGCTTACCTGTCGACCAACCCCCATGTGATAAGCGCTATGAGCGCCTGAAAAGGAGCGGAATTCTTGCCTTCACTTTGCGGTCTGAGCACCAGTCCCACAGGCTGGGATTGTTATCTGATCCACAGGGTGCTGCGGTATTTGGGAACTGTCCTCGGAATTAGTTCAGTTAGTGCAGTCCTCTTGACTATTGGGTGCCTCTATTTCGGTCGCCATGAAACTTGGGGTGACCGCGTAGCACGGCCGCATTCGCCGTCTTCATCGAGATGCACAGATATTGCAAACTGAGGTAGAAGACATCGTATCAGAATGTCGATTCTTTGGCAGGATCGCGATTCTG
This sequence comes from uncultured Acidobacteriota bacterium, assembly GCA_963827515.1. Lineage (GTDB taxonomy): Bacteria > Acidobacteriota > Vicinamibacteria > Vicinamibacterales > UBA2999 > JABFSA01. The sequence continues at coordinate 91,309 of CAWHBF010000001.1, forward strand.
CACCCCGCTGCTCACCACTCATCACTCGCTCCTCGTCGCTCAGCCGCCAATCGTCCACATAAAGACAAGTGACAATGATGAGATGGAGTCGATCTCGTCATAAGTAACTCGGATAAAGTCCTAACTAAGACATGAAAATATCATCGAGAAGCAAACGGACTGCCTCCCTGTGGCCACATCAATGACGACAACGCCGGGCGTCGCTTGCGTCAAGGGCATGTAAAGAATTGTCCATCCCGGCAAAGGCTTCGCTCGTAAGGCTCACACCACTACCATAAAAAGCACTTAAAGATGAAAAGAATCAATATACTTTGATATCAACACCAGTAGGATCCACTCTTCCCGCCTTCTTGAGATAGTGAGTACACTTCCGGGCAAAAAACAAGATCTTCAGCAGGACAATTGGCGGTCCACACGATAAAGAGATCTACTATTCTCGGTGGGCGTTTTTTTTTTTGGACTAATCACTCAAATGTTGAGGTTGGTACCTGTCATCAACAGTCATCTACTCTCAGGATGGCTGGATTCACGACGTCGTGGATTGCCTGGTGTTGATGCTGGAGAAGTCGGGCGCGGACTTCCTGCCCGTGAACGTGGGTTCGGGCGAGGTTGTCAGCATCCTGGACATCGCGAAGCTGCTCGCTCGGTTGCTCGGCTCTTCGATTGAACCCCTCGTCACTGAAACGGGCCGGAAGTTCGACATCCGTCACAACACCGCCGATATCACGCGCGCGCGAGAGACGCTCGGCTTCGAGCCCAGGGTGACGCTCGAGCAGGGGTTCAGCGAACTGATTCAGTGGGCGAAAACCACGCCGGACGTCGCGGAGGACTTCTTCGACCGCGCGCTGCGGGAGCTGCAGGACAAGGGCCTGCTCGTGACGGGAACGGCCACGCCGTGACAGCGGCAGCCCGGCGGAACGTCATCGACGTCTCGCTGGCGGCTGTCGTCTTCCTCGCAGCCTTCTTTTATCGGTTCAACACCCTGGGCGGCGGGCTCGGTGGTTTCACGAACGACGAGTTCGGATACCTCTCACGGGCGCGCCAGATTCAGGCTGGTGAAGTCCCGTTTCGGGACTTCAACGACCCGGGCTGGTTTCTCACGGATTGCCTGTCGGCGGCGGCACAGTGGCTCGGAGGGTATAACCTGCGCTCCGAGGCGCTGCTGACCGTCGGCATGTTGTCGCTGGGCGCGGCGCTGACGTTTCTTCTGGCCCGTCGTGCCGCGGGTTCGACGGTGGTCGCTCTCGTCGCGGTGGGCGTGTCCATCGCGCTCGACGCTCGTCACTACAACTATCCGAAAATCGTCCTGTACGCCGCGGGCCTGATGCTGGCCTGGGCCTATGTCGACAGGCCTGACGGTATCCGACGCGCGGGACTTGGCGCGCTCGTTGGCCTGGCGTTCCTCTTCCGGCACGATCACCTCGTCTATCTCGGCGCCCTGTCGCTGATGACGGTCGCGTTCGTGCACCGGTCGTCCCTCCGTGACGGCGTGCGTGCGGCGGCCGGCCTGTGCGGTGCGGCGGCGATCTTCGTCGTGCCGTTTCTCGTGTTTCTGGCGTTGAGCGGGGGCGTCGTCGAGTACTTCCGCACGGCGCTCGTCTACGTCACGCGTGACGCTGAGCGCACGAGCTTCTCGCTCCCTCGCCTGTCACTCGACTCCTCGAAACCGCTGATCGGCTTCTCACGTCAGGGTGCAGACCCGAACGCGCGTGTCAACGTCCGGTGGAATCCAGTCTCCGAGGAGGATCGGCGCGCGCGCGAGACTCGCTGGGGGCTGCTGGACGGCCGGTCGCTCGACGGCAGCACCTGGACGTATGTTCTTCGCGATACGTCTCGCGGCAATATCGAAGCTCTCGTTCGTGACCCGCTCGTCGATGACACACAAGGTCTGGACAGGACCGCGTTCGCGTTGTCGGGCGAGCCCAGGCGGCTCATACTCACGAGTCAACTCGACACGGTGCAGAACGCGACGGCATTCCTGTACTACGCGATTGTGTTGCTCCCTGTCGCCAGTGCAGTCACCCTGTGGCGTCTCAGGGGTGCGGCGGTCCCCACGCACGTGTTGTCCAGCCCCGCGCACGTCGTGCCTCTCCTGGTCCTCGCGGTGATGCTCAACGCGGGTTTTCTGAGTCGTGGGAGCACGAACATCCGGATTGCCGACGTGGGAGTGACAGCGACCGTGCTCCTGGCCTGGCTCCTGTCTGCTCTGGCCGGACGCGACGGTCGAATCCTCATGAGGAGCCTCGGGGCCCGCGTGCTCGTACGCGGCACGGCAGCCACGCTGCTCTTTCTGACGGTCCTCAGCGCGAACGGCCTGGCGCAGGGTATACGGGCGCTGGACAACGCAGGTTTCACCGACGGTCCGTCGGAGTTGGCGCGACGTGCGGGTCTCGTGTGGGACCGGCTCGGTGCGCATCCGTCCACCTTTGTCGCGGACGAGGAGCAGCCCGGGATTCTCCGGGTCGCAGGTTTCATCAGTGCGTGCACGTCGCCGGACGATCGGCTGTTTGTCCTCGGAGAGCATCCGGAGCTGTACTACTTCGCGAATCGGCGATTCGCCGGTGGTCATGCGTGGCTGCTCCCGTATTATTACAGCGGCGACGCCGATGAGGCGTTGATCGTAGCGAGGCTCCGAGCCGCCAAGGTGCCTATCGTGCTGACAGAATCTGGGTCGACCTACGACGAGGACTACCGCGAGGTGTTCGAGCAGGTCCACGGGTATCTGGAGAACGAATACACGGACGTCGGGGAAGTGGAGTTCGGCGGTCCACGGCCGCTGCGGGTGCTGGTGCGTGGCGACCTGACGCCGGCCCGTCGTTACGAACCACTCGGCCTGCCCTGCTTCATGCCATGATGCTGCGCTTCGATCAACTGAAGGACTATCGTCAACGGGTGGCGATGGTGGACGGTGCATTCGACCCGTTGCACCGTGGGCATGTCGAGTACTTCCGCGCTGCGAGCGCGCTCGATGTTCCGCTGCTCTGTAACGTGGCGTCGGACGCCTACGTCCGGACGAAGCACCCGCCTCTCCTGCCGGAGGAGCAGCGCGCCGCCGTCGTAGATGCGATCAGGTACATCTCGTATACCCACGTGAACCAGTTCGATACGGAGACGATTCTCCGGGAACTACGCCCCAGAGTACTACGTCAAGGGCAAGGACTGGGAAGGCAAATTGCCGACCGAACAGGTGCGAATCTGCGCCGAGCACGGCATCGGCGTCGTCTATCTCGACACCGTGCTCGATTCGTCGAGCCGGATTCTCAATGAGTTCTTGTCTGGGAAGCAGAGCACACGATGAATATTACCGAGTTCGAGCAGCGGGTCCTCGACCAGCATCCCGTTGGTTCCGGTCACTACGACGCGGAGTACTTCACCGGCGACTGGCGCGACGCCGGCAACAACTACAACCTGGAAACACGACGCCAGATCGAGGCGAAGAACCCGTCCCTCATCAAGGAGGTCTTCGAGCCGAACAAGGTGCTCGACCTCGGATGTGGGCCTGGTGCGCTCATGCACCTTCTCTGGGAGCTCGGCGTCGATGTGGAGGGGATCGATTTCGCGCAGAGCAGCAAGGAGCTGGCGACCCCACAGGTGCGCGACCGGATCACTGTCGGGTATGTGGGTGACCCCACGCTCAAGCCGGCCGGTTCGTATGATCTCGTCATCTGTCGGGAGGTGCTCGAGCATCTGACGGTGTTGCAGGTCAGGCAGACGGTCGCCAACATGGCGAGAATGACGTCGAAGTACATTTACGTCACCACCCGCTTTCATCCCAGTCCGGCAAGCCTTCTGGACTTCACGACACAGTTCGACGTCGATCCGTCGCACATCACGTTGTTGAACAAGGACATGTTGCGGCTGATGTTCGTCCTCGAGGGATGCCGGTCGAGGCCGGACCTCGAAGCGCGAATGGACTGGGGCAACAAGGGACGTGTGCTCGTCCTGGAGACGCAAGGACGATGACGTGCCCGAGGAGACCTCTGAGCGACACTCGGGAGGGCGGACGGCCGATGCTGACGGGGCACGTGGCAGCGGCATGATTCCGCTCGTCGATCTGCAGGCGCAGTACCGTCGGTTGAAACCGGAGATCGAGGCTGCGGTTGGTCGTGTCCTCGAAAACGCGCAGTTCGTACTGGGGCCGGCCGTGGAGAGTTTCGAGCGCGAGTTCTCCTCGTACTGCAGCGTCTCCCACACGGTCGCGGTGAACTCGGGAACGAGCGCGCTGCACGTGGCCTTGCTCGCGGCGGGGATTGGTCCGGGTGACGAGGTCATCACCGTTCCGTTCACCTTCGTCGCAACGGTCGCGGCGATCGAGCATGCGGGCGCGAAGCCGGTCTTCGTCGACATCGATCCTGACGACTACACGATGAATCCTTCGGCGTTGGAGGGCGCGATCACGCCGCGGACGAAGGCCGTGATCCCCGTCCATCTATTCGGCCAGCCAGCCGACATGGATCCGATCAACGAGATCGCTCGTCGGCACGGACTTATCGTCATCGAGGATGCCTGCCAGGCGCACGGCGCCGAGTACAAGGGGCGCCGCGCAGGGTCCCTGGCGGATATCGGGTGCTTCAGCTTCTATCCGGGGAAGAACCTGGGTGCCTATGGCGAGGGCGGAGCCTCGGTGACAAGTCGGGCTGACTACGCCGACACCATGCGCCTGCTTCGTAGCTGGGGCGAACGCACTCGGTACGAGCATTCGATGAGGGCGTTCAACTACCGGATGGACGGTATCCAGGGCGCCATTCTCGGCGTCAAGCTCAAACACCTGGAGTCCTGGACCGAGGCGCGGCGAAAGCTGGCCGCGACCTACCGTCGATTGCTCGACGGCACCCCGGCGCGGGCGCCGAAGGAACGCTCGGACGTGCGCCACGTGTATCACGTCTTTGCGGTTCGGCTCGAACAGCGCGATCGATGGCGTGCCCGCCTGACCGAAATGGGTGTCCAGACGGGTGTGCACTATCCGGTTCCGTTGCACCTCCAACCCGCCTATCGAGACCTGGGATACGACGTTGGCGATTTTCCCGTGGCGGAGGCGGTATCGCGCGAAGTGCTCTCGCTTCCGTTCTTTCCCGAGATGACCGATCAGCAGGTCGAGGAGGTGGCGGGCGTGCTCCGCGCAGGGCTGCCGGACACGGTCGGCACTGTGGCGTAAGCCCATAGGGGACAGACACATGGCCCGCTGATCACTGCGTGCGTTACAATAGCCGCTCGCCGATGATCGATTGCATCGCCGGATATCACCTTAACCCCTGGACGTGTGGCATTGCCAAGTTCAACACGATCCTCGGAAGGCACCTGTCGCTGCCGGTCGTGGGCATCGGTTCGCCGGAACTCGGCCGGTACGCCCGCCCCCTACTCTCCATCAAGATGTCGGAGTTCTCGGCCGACGATGCCCGGGTCCTCGACGGATGGGTGGCGACGCACGGCGGTCGATTCGAGCTGTTCCTGCACGCGTTTGACGGCACGGCAACCGAAGAGCGGCTGATCGCCGGCGCAGCCCGGGTCTGCGTCGGGAATCGGGAGCTGTCGGACATGCTCGTGCCGATTCGACCGGACGTCGTGGAGCTGTTCTGTCCGGGCACCCTGCTCAATCCACAGCGGTTCCAGCGGACGGATCTCTCGGTCTTCACGTTCGGCATGGCCCACAAGATCCGGGTTCCGCTCTACCGGCGGCTCCACAGCCTGCTCGAGGCCACCGGCAAGAGCTACTCGGTTTACGTCTCGACGGCCCTCCACGAGAACACCAGTTTCGACGGCTCGTTCGTTGTTCGTTTCGAGGAGCTCCAGGCGATCTTCGGTGAGCACGTGTATTTCATGGGTTACCTGTCGGACACGGCCGTGTTCAACCACATCGTGGATTGCACGTTCTTGGCCGCGTTCTTCGAGAAGGGTCTTCGGGCGAACAACACCAGCGTGATCGCGGCGATGGAATGCGGATCTGCTGTGATTACCAACCTGGACGAGCATTCACCCAGGGGGTTCGCACACATGAAGAACATCATCGACATCAACGCTTGCGATCGGCTGCCGGACTTCGAGCAGGCCGAGCGGATCGGTCGTGCGGCACGCGAGATCGCGCAGGCCGACTACGGGTGGGATCAACTCGTGGCGCAGCTTCGGCCGGCTGTGCGTGTCTAGGAGAGACGATTTGCCAGGGACGCTCAGGATCGGAACGCATGAGATCGGCGACGACACCCCGTGCTATGTGATCGCGGAAATCGGTCACAACCATCAGGGCAGCGTCGAGAAGGCGCGGGAACTGTTCCGCGAGGCCAAGCTGGCCGGAGCCGACGCAGTCAAGCTGCAGAAGCGCGACAACCGTGGGCTGTTTACCCGCGCGGCGTACGAGAAACCCTACGATAACGAGAACAGCTTTGGCGCCACCTACGGTGAGCATCGCGAGTTCCTTGAATTCGGCGCCGCCGAGTACCGGAATCTGCAGGGCTACGCGAAAGAGCTCGGCATCGACTTCTTTGCCACGGCCTTCGATGTCGCCAGCGCCGACTTTCTTCAGTCGCTCGACATGCCGGCCTTCAAAATCGCGTCGGGTGACGTCAAGAGCACACCCTTGCTCGAGCACGTCGCGAGGTTTGGCAAGCCGATGGTCATCTCGACCGGTGGGGCACTGGTCGAGGACGTACAGCGGGCCTACGACACGGTCATGGCCATCAATCCGCAGGTCGCGATCCTGCAGTGCACCGCCGGGTACCCGGCCGCGTTCGAGGAGCTCGATCTTCGAGTCATCGCGCAATATCGCGAGAGATTCCCTGGCGCCGTGATCGGCTTTTCGGGGCACGACAGTGGGATCGCCATGCCGCTGGCCGCGTACGTGCTGGGTGCGCGGATCGTGGAGAAGCACTTCACCTTGAACCGTGCGATGAAGGGGACCGATCACGCGTTTTCGCTCGAGCCGGTCGGCCTGCGCAAGATGGTGCGCGACCTGCAGCGCACCTACAAAGCGCTCGGCGACGGACGAAAGAAGATTTACGAGAGCGAACGCGCCCCGATCATCAAGATGGGGAAGAGCCTGGTCGTGGCCCGCGATCTGCCGGCGGGCCATGTGTTGACCGCCGGTGACATCGTGATGAAGTCTCCCGGCGGCGGTATCCCGCCGTACGATCTCCAGAAAGTGCTCGGGCGGGCCACGCTGAAGGCCATCCACGCAGATGAGTTCCTCTCGTTCGAGATGCTGGGCAAGCCGAGCGCCGAGCTCGCGCGTTCGTGACCAACGCATTCTTCCGACTCGACAATCAGACGGCCGTCGTAACCGGTGCGTGCGGCAAGCTGGGTCCGGTGTGGGCCGAGGCGCTCCTGGACGCGGGAGCCCGCGTCGCCGCGCTGGAGCTAGCTGGTGCTCCGGCGTCTGCCGCCTACCAGGCTCTCATGGAGCGTGCAGGAGACCGGATCCGGCGATTCGATTGCGACGTGACGGATCGAGCGTCCATCCAGCAAGCGGCCGTTGCCGTGGTCGATCAAATCGGAGAGCCGTCGATCCTCATCAACAACGCGGGCATCGACCAGCCGCCCGACTCCGGTGGTCATCGGACGTCAATCGAGCAGCTGGCGATCGACCAGTTCCGTCGAATGGTCGAGGTGAACCTCCTCGGAACCTTCCAAGTCATACAGGTGATCGGTGGAAGGATGGCCGAGCGCGAGGGCGGCGCCATCGTGAATATCGGCTCGCTCTATGCTTCGGTCTCGCCGGATCAGCGGTTCTACGACCACTTGCCCGGAAACCTCCCGTTCCTGAAATCTCCCGCGTACGGTGCATCGAAAGCCGCCGTCGTGAACCTCACCAAGTACTTCTCCACGCTCTGGGGCTCGCGCGGTGTGAGGGTCAATACCTTGTCACCTGGCGGTGTACTGGGCGGGCAGGATGAACAGTTTCGGTCGAAATACGGGTCGCGGGCGCCCCTGGGGCGAATGGCGCAGGCCGATGACTTGAAGGGGCCCCTCGTATTTCTCGCGTCGCGGGCGTCATCCTACGTCACCGGACACGAATTACGAGTCGACGGAGGGTTCACCGCGTGGTGAGCGGCGCTCAGGGCTTCGGTGCGATCCCCTCGACGATTCCCAATCAGATAGGCGGGCGGGCCGTCGCGGCGAACGACGGTCGAACGTTCGTGAAACGGGATCCCGCGACGGGCGGAGCGATCTGTGAGGTCGCCAGATCCGGCGCCGCCGACGTGCGCCTCGCTGTTGAGACAGCCAAGGCCGCGCAGCCGGCGTGGGCGGCCACGACGGTCGTGAAGCGAGGAGACATTCTTCGCCAGATCGCGCTCCTCATGCGCGAGCATCGCCAGGAGATCGCTGAACTCGTCGCTCGCGAGACCGGAAAGTCGCGCAAGGATGCCCTGGGCGAGACGGATGCCGCGATCGAGATGGGGTTTTTCGTCGCCGGCGAAGGTCGCCGATTCTACGGCCAGACCACCACGAGCGCCGTGCCGAACAAGTCGGCGATGGTGGTCCGTCAGCCGCTTGGAGTCGCCGGCCTCATCATCGCGGCCAACACACCGATTGCGAACGTGGCCTGGAAGGCGTTTCCCGCATTGTTGTGTGGGAACGCGGCCATCCTGAAGGCCTCCGAAGACACGCCGCTGTCGGCGTGGGTGTTCGGCGAGCTCGCGCGCGAAGCGGGCGTGCCTGATGGTGTCTACGCGACGCTTCATGGTTTCGGTGAGGAGGCGGGCGCCCCGCTCGTAGAGCACCCGGATGTGGCCGTCATCAGCTTCACCGGGTCTTGCACGGTCGGCCGATGGATCGCGGCCACCGCCGGACAGCGGCTCGCGAAGGTCTGTCTCGAGCTCGGGGGTAAGAATCCGCTCGTCGTGTGCGATGACGCGGACCTCCAGAATGCGGTGACATGGACGCTGGGCTCCGCGTTCAGCAACGCGGGTCAGCGCTGCGCCTCGGGCAGTCGCATCATCGTGTTCGACGCGGTCTACGATCGGTTCACCCAACTCCTGGTGGAGGCCACCAAAGCCCTCACGGTCGGCACGAGCGACGCCGACACCTACGGTCCCGTCATCAACGAAGAGCAGATGGCAGCCATGCTGGCGTCAGTGGAACGCGCGAAGGCCGCAGGTGCAGTCGTGCTCACGGGCGGACATCGTTTGACCGGCGGGGCCTATGGAAACGGCTATTTCGTGGCGCCGACGATCCTCGCGCGCGTAGGACCGAATGACGAGATTTCGCGCAGCGAACTGTTCGGCCCGATCACGTGTCTCTATCGCGTTCGCGACTTCGAAGAGGCGATGGCGTTGGCGAATGATTCGTCGTTCGGGCTGACCGCCTCCATCCACACGCAGAACCTTCATCGCGCGATGACGTTCGTCGGCCGCGTCCAGGCCGGCGTTGCCGTTGTCAACGGCGGCACGTATGGCAGCGAGCCGCACATGCCTTTTGGCGGCTTGAAGGACTCAGGAAACGGCTGGCGGGAAGCGGGTACCCAGGCGCTGGACGTGTACTCGGATCTCAAGACCGTCTATATCAATCACAACCCGGCGAACGTTTGAACTGCACCGTGTCGTTCACGCTTCTATCTTCTCGGTGCTCAGTTCGTGTTCAGGTTCACAGGCATCAATCCTTCGAACCTCGTGAACCTCGTGAACCTCGAACCTCGAACCCCGAACCGAACCTGAACACGAACCGAGAAGCGAGAACAACAGAAGAGTGAACGACGGAAAACTGTCTGCTGTCGCCCTGATTCCCGCGCGTCAGGGCTCCAAACGCGTTCCCGGTAAGAACGTGCGGATCCTCGGTGGGCACCCGGTGCTCGCGTACACGATCGTCCCCGCGATCGAAAGTGGCCTGTTCGAATCCGTGATCGTCTCCACCGACTCGGAAGAGACCGCCGCCATTGCACGGCACTATGGTGCCGAGGTTCCGTTTTTGCGCCCGGCTGAGCTGGCGGGTGATAAATCCCCGGATATCGAGTGGCTGGAGTACACGCTGACGGCGTTGAGGCTGGAGGGACGGACGTGGGACTGCTTCAGCCTTCTCCGTCCAACCAGTCCGTTTCGCACCGCGGCCACGATTCAGCGGGCGTGGGCACGATTTACATCACAGGTGGGGGTTGACTCCCTACGTGCCGTCGAGCCGTGCGCGCAGCACCCCGGAAAGATGTGGGTCGTCGAGGGCGACCGGATGAGACCTTTGTTGCAGACTCCGGAGGGCGTGCAACCCTGGCATAGCACGCCGTATCAGGCGCTGCCGCCGGTACACGTGCAGAATGCCTCCCTCGAGATCGCCTGGACCAGATTGGTGTTCCAAGGACGTACCATTGCGGGGGACGTCCTCGTGCCGTTTGTGACCGAAGGCTACGAGGGATTCGATATCAACGACCCGCATGACTGGATCGTGGCCGAACACCTGCTGGCGGATGGCCAGGTGACGCTGCCACGGATATCCCAGGTTCCGTACGGAGCACCATGGGCGAACAGCAACTAGACCAGGTTACCAGCGACGAACTCGTCTACGTGCCGGCGGTGGAGTTTCGCCGGCTCTGCGGGGCCGGACTGCCGGCCGCCGACACGGCGGAAGCGTTCGCCGCGCTCGCGCGAATCAACACGCTCTACATGATCGCGCGCGCCTGGTCTGGACATATCGGAACGAGCTTCAGCTCGCTCGAGATCATGAGCTGGCTGTTCCTCAACGAGATACGGGATCTCGACAAGGGGCCAGGCGCCTGCGACATCTTCTTTTCGTCGAAAGGGCACGACGCGCCCGCTCTGTACTCGGTGCTGATCGGGCTCGGGTTGCTACCGGAAGACAAGGCGGATCATCTGCGTCGCCTGCACGGACTGCCCGGTCATCCCCATGTGGAGACACCGTACATCCAGGCGAATACGGGTTCGCTCGGAATGGGAATTTCGAAGGCCAAGGGCATGGCGATTGCGAATCGCCTCGCTGGTCGTCCGCGCCGAATCTTCGTGCTGACTGGAGACGGCGAACTGCAAGAAGGGCAGTTCTGGGAATCGCTCGCCTCCGCCGCGAGCCGGCGGCTCGACGAGATCGTCGTGATCGTCGATCACAACAAGATCCAATCCGACACCTGGGTCGAGCAGGTGAGCGATCTGGGCGACGTCGAGGCGAAGGTTCGCGCCTTCGGATGGCACGTGACCCGCTGCGACGGGCACGACGTGCGGGCGATCGAGAAGACGATCCGCGCGCTCGATCGTGTCGTCGATCGTCCGAAGCTCGTGATCGCCGACACGGTCAAAGGGAAGGGCGTGTCCTTCATGGAAGGGCCGGCCCTGATGGCGGGTGCGTTATACGCGTACCATTCGGGCGCGCCGACCGAAGCCGAGTACGCGAACGGATCGAAGGAGCTGCTGGAGAACGCCGCACGCCTCTTCAAGGCGGGTGGCCTGGGCGCGGTTGTCACGAAGGGGGGCCGGCGTCCAGAGCGACGCGAGCCGCGCGATACGCAGAATCTCATCAACGCCTACAGTGACGCGCTGCTGTCGCAGGCAGACCGCCACCCGCACCTCGTGGCACTCGATGCGGATCTCGTGAAGGACTGCGGCCTCGTGCCGTTCGCGAAGAAGTATCCGGATCGCTTCGTCGAGTGCGGGATTGCCGAGCAGGACATGGTGTCGATGGCGTGTGGGCTGGCCCGGCGAGGTGCCCTCCCGGTCGTGCATTCGTTTGCCTGTTTTCTGTCGGCGAGGCCGAACGAGCAGATCTACAACCAGTGCAGTGAGGGTTCCAAGGCGATCTATGTTGGCTCCCTTGCCGGTCTTCTGCCCGGTGGGCCCGGTCACTCGCACCAGTCTGTGCGTGACATCAGCGTCTTGGGGTCGGTGCCGAATCTGCTGATGGCCGAACCGGCCGTCGCCGATGAGGTGCACGCACTGTTCGACTACCTGGTGAGCACGGCCGCCGAGAGCTCGTACCTACGGCTAGTTTCCGTGAAGTGGCCTGTGCCCTTCGCGTATCCGGCTGGGCAGCCGGTGCAGCCAGGTCACGGTTGGGTCGTGCGCGAGGGACGCGATCTCGTCGTGTTCGGCTACGGTCCATGGTTGCTGTCCAATGCGTGGCACGCGGCCGAGGAGCTGCACCAGAAGACCGGCCTCACGACGCGGCTCGTCAACCTCCCGTGGCTCAATCGCGTCGATCCTGCCTGGCTCGAGAAGACGATCGGCGATCACCGCACGGTCGTGTTGCTGGACAACCACTACGTGCACGGCGGGCAAGGCGAAATGCTGGCTGCGGCGATTGCCTCGCTCGGGCTGGAGCCGGCGGCAGGCGTTGCACGCGTCGGCGTCACGGCGTTGCCGGAGTGTGGGACCAACGACGAAGTACTCTCGCATCACGGCTTGGATATCCCATCGCTCGTGAAGGCCTTTCACGCCGCGGTGGACCGGCGGAGGGCGGGCACGGTGCCGCAGCCGGCATGACGACTCTTTTCTGGGACATCGACGGCACCCTGCTCTCGACCGCCAAGGCCGGGGTGTTCGCCTGGGAAGATGCCGTGCGCGAGCTGATCGGCGGGGAGTTCGAGCTCGCGCGCATGAGGATCGCCGGCCTGACGGACTATCAGATCGCGGTCAAGACCTTCGAGATGCTCGGGGTCGAATCCAACGAGGACACGCTGCGACGCTTCGTCGATCGCTACGGCGAGCTCCTGCCGACGAGTCTGCCTCGAAAACAGGGTCGCGTGATGCCGAATGTGCGCGAGATTCTCGAGCGTCTGCAAGGCCGTTCCGACGTCCAGTCGTATCTTCTGACGGGAAATACGCGTGCAGGTGCTCGTGCCAAACTCAGGCACTATGACCTCATGCAGTACTTTCCGGACGGCGCGTTCGCGGAGGATACCGGTGATCGTGCCTCGATCGCCAGGCGTGCGCTGGATCTGGCGAAGCAGCGGGGGCCTGTGGCCGAGGAGAAGCTGTTCGTCATCGGGGACACACCGCACGACGTCGAGTGCGCGGGCGCCATCAACGCGCGAACGATTGCCGTTGCGACGGGAGGGTACGCGCTCGAAGAGCTTCAGGCGTGCGATCCCTGGCGTGTCTTCAGCGAACTTCCCGGTCCTGATGCGTTCGTGAGACTCATCGACGATGAGGGCGGCGTGGCGTGAGGCACGGCATCAGACGGTTGCCGACGCTGTGGCGTGCCACCCGCCTGGCGCGACGGTGGTACCACGCGAGGTTCGGTGCGTATCCCGACTGGCAGGTGCAACTGGCCGCCGACACCGCGCTCTGGCAGTCTGCGCGAGGGGCAGCGATAGGCGGCCCCCGTGTGCTGATGGCAACCACGATCGGTTCGTATGCGCATGGCATCACGCTCGAAAGTGCCGTTGCCGCGGCGCTGACGTTCAGAGGTGCCGAGGTTCACGCCCTGCTCTGCGACGGCGTCATGACCGCGTGTGCGGAGTGCGACGCGTCCCTCTACGCCAATATCTCGACCTTCGTCGAACGCGGACCGTCTCGGGATTTGTGTCGGGACTGCACGTGGCCGGCTGAACGCGTGTACGCCCAGCTCGGTTTGAAGGTCCATCGATACAGTGACTGGCTGACGCCTTCCGATCGAGCAGAGGCGCGACGCAGCGCGGCGTCAGAGCCCTTCGATCGCATCAGATCTCTGGTAGTCGACGGCCTGGCCGTTGGCGAGCACGCCCACGCCGGCGCCCTGCGTTTCTTTGCAACAGGGTCTCTCGAGGCCGAGCCGGCGGCGGAGCCGGTCCTGCGGCGCTATCTCGAGTCGGCCCTGCTGACCGCGTTCGCATCCCGACGGCTGATGCGTGGCGTCGGGTTTACATCGACGGTGCTGACGCACGGCATCTATGTCCCCTGGGGGATCGTGGGTGAGGTCGCCCGTCAGGAAGGTGTGCACGTTTCCACCTGGAACGTGGCCTATCGCAAGCGGCGTTTCATCTTCAGCCACGACGACACGTATCACCACACCCTGATGACGGAGCCGAGCGCTCATTGGGAGCGAACGCCGCTGTCACCGACTCAGGATCGAGAGCTCACGAAATATCTCGCGAGCCGTCGGGAAGGGCTCTTCGACTGGATCGTTTTCCACCGGGCCCGTCACCAGGATCCCAAGGACATCGCCCGACGGGTTGGTCTGGACCCGTCGAAGCCGGTCATCGGACTGCTCACCAACGTCACCTGGGACGCACAGCTTCACTACCCAGCCAACGCGTTTCCGAACATCGTCGAGTGGCTGGTGCAGACGTGCGAGTACTTCGCGACGCGACGAGACCTGCAGTTGCTCATCCGCGTGCACCCGGCGGAGATCAGCGGTTTTCCGCCGTCGCGCCAGCCGATTCTCGACGAGCTGCGGAAGCGGGTCCCCGAGCTCGCCTCAAATATCATCGTCGTTCCGCCGGAGAGCGATATCGGCACGTACACCCTCATGTCGCTGTGTGATGCCGCCATCATCTATGGCACGAAGATGGGTGTGGAACTGACGAGCATCGGATTGCCGGTCATCGTCGCGGGAGAGGCGTGGATCAGGAATAAAGGGCTGACGCACGATGCCAGTTCCCCTGCGGAGTACTTCCGCATCCTTCAGAAGCTCCCGTTCCGGGAGCGGCTGGGTGCGACCCAGCTTGCACGCGCCCGTCAGTACGCGTACCACTTCTTTTTCAACCGCATGATTCCGCTGCCGTTCATCGACCCGAAGGCGGGCTATCCGATCTATCGCCTCAAGCTGGATGGGCTTCAGCAGTTGCTGCCTGGAGCGTCGAGCGGTCTCGACACGATCTGCGCCGGCATCCTGAAACACCAGCCCTTTGTTCTGCACGCCTCGGACCCGGAACCCGCTCCGCCTGAACTCGCGAGCGTGATGGGTGGCTAAGCCCTTGTGTTGATCTTCCTCGCGACGGTATTCGCCGTCGCTGCGAGCTGCAGCCTCGCGGGCGGCGCAGTGGTCCGTCGTCTCGCCCGAGGCAGCGGGACGGTGGTGCCCCCGCGTCCCGATCGGTGGCACACCACGCCGACGCCGACGATGGGTGGCGTGGCCATTGCGGCGGGTACGCTGGGCGCGTTCGTGATGGTCGCGATCAGGCCGGACCTGGTCGGGCCTCCAGCCGACTGGCTTCCGGTCCCTCTCGCAGCCTTGGCCATGTTCGTGGTTGGCGTGCTCGACGATCGCCTTCAGCTGTCGCCGTTGGCGAAGCTCGTATCATCGCTCGCGATCGGCGCGTTTCTGGTGTTCGCGTTGGCAGGAGCCGGAGCTGAGGACGCGTTGCCGTCGGTCTACACGCTGGTCGCCACTGTCTGGTTCGCCGGTATCTGCCACGCCATGAACCTGCTCGACAACATGGACGGTCTGGCTGCCGGGGTTGGACTTATCGCCGCGGTGTTCCTGGCGGCGTTGCTCCCAGGGTATCTCGGGCCCACCCTGGTGGTCCTCTTGACGGCACTCGCCGGCTCGTTGCTGGGGTTCCTGTACCTGGAACCGGAATCGAGCCCGCCTGTTCATGGGTGACTGCGGGAGCCTCTTCATCGGCGCGATGCTGGGCGCGGCCTCACTCGTACCCGTCTACAACGCGCCGCTGGCGTTCATCAATCCCGCGGTGATCGTGGTGTTGATCCTGATCGTGCCGCTCTTTGACACCGCGTTCGTCCTGGTCTTGCGGAGGCTCGCCGGTCTCAAGGCCACGAAGGGTGGCACCGACCACGTTTCTCACAGGCTCGTGTCGCTCGGGTTCTCCGAGCGCAGCGCCGTCAGGACGCTGTACCTCCTCGGTCTCGTGGGCGGTACGACCGCCTGGTTTCTCCTGCGGGGGCAGGGCGCCGAGCCCATGCTTCCGCTGGTCGCGGCGTTCGGCGTCCTCGTCGTGCTGCTCGGGATCTACCTGGCGCGTGTCCCGGCCTACGACGCGGAGGATTTCATCGCGCTTCAGAAGTCCTCGTTCGCGCCATTCTTGAAGGACCTGGCGTTCCGGTGGCACGCGGCGGAAGTCATGTTGGACTTCGTCCTCATCGCGGTGTGCTACTACCTCGCCTACCGGTTCCGATTCGAGGGCGAAGGCTTCGACAACTTCCTGCCGTACTTCACCGCGTCGTTGCCCGTCGTCCTGGGCTGCAAGCTGGCAGCGCTCTATGGTTCGGGCCTCTACCAACGCTCGTGGGAAACCTTTGGTCTGCGCGATCTCACTGCGGTCGTGCGAGCTGTGGGGATGGGTTCCCTCTTCGCGGTGCTCACCGTCGCCTACCTCTATCGCTTCGAAGGGTTTTCCCGCGTGGTCTTTCTCCTGGACGCGCTGCTTCTTGGGATTGCCATCGTGGCGACCCGCGCGTCGTTTCGGACGATGAGTCTCGCGGCGGCGGTTCGGAACAAGCGCAGCCGACGCGTGCTGGTGTACGGCGCAGGCCAGTTCGGCCAGACACTGGTCCGGGAGATGCGCGCGAACGCACGATGGAACATGAACCCGATTGCCTTCATCGATGACGATCCCGGCAAGGTTCGGCGCTGGATCATGGGCGTCCAGGTCCGAGGCACGCTCGACGAGCTCGAGGCCACAATGCGACGCTATTCCGTTGATGAGGTCGTGCTGAGCAGTCCGTCGATCAACGGCCACGTCGAGCATCGGATTCGGGAGATCTGCACGCGGATGGAGCGGCCGGTACGGCGACTGCGGATGGAACTCCGTGATCTCGACGCGTGACCGGCACCCTGAGAATCGGCATCGACGGCCGCGCGTTTGCCTCACCGGCGGCCGGTGTCAGGCGATACATCAAGGGACTGACGCGCGCGCTGCTGACGCTGGGAGAGCCGCTCGAGCTCGTGGCGCTCGGCGGCGTGGACACCAGCCTGCTGCCGCCCGGGATGGGCCACGTCGCGGAACCGCCGCACCCCCCGACGAATCTGGGATGGACGCTCGTCGGACTCCCGCGCGCGGCACGACGGGCCGGCGTGGATGTCGTGCATGCCCCCGCCTACACAGCCCCGTTCTGGTCGCCCGCACCGGTCGTGCTGACCATCCACGACGTGAGCTACGAGCGGCATCCCGAGTGGTATCCGTACAGGCGTGACTGGGCACGCCGGGCGTTCTACCGTCGCAGCGCGCATGTTGCGTCGGAGATTCTGACCGTCTCCATGTTTTCGGCGACCGAGATTACCGCGGCCTACGGCATTCCCCCGGAACATCTGACGGTGACGCCGCTCGGTGTGGACGGTGCCTTCGTAGCGACGGATCCGGGCCGCCGCGGTGAACTGCCGCCAGGAGTGACCCCACCGTATCTACTGCATGTCGGCGACCTTCATGAGCGTCGAAACCTCACCATGCTCATTGGCGCCGTGCTGTCGGCACGGCGCCAGTCGAAGGCGGCCCAATCACTGTCCCTGGTGCTGGTCGGCACCGACCTGGGTGTTGGTGACGCCGTGAGCGCGATTGCCGCGCGTGCGGGCGCTGCCGATACGGTCGTGCGGCTCGGTTCGGTGAACGAGAGACGGCTGCGGGCCTTGTATCAGGGCTCGGTCGCCCTGGCGTATCCCTCGTTCTATGAAGGGTTCGGGCTGCCACTGGTAGAGGCGATGGCGTGCGGTACGCCGGTTATCGCGTCGAATGTGGCGTCGATGCCTGAAGTGCTCGGTGACGCCGGTATTCTCATCGACCCGAGGGACGAAGGAGCGTGGACTCAGGCGATCGTCGGCCTCATGAACGGGGGCGAAGAGCGAGAGCGCCTGCGCGAGGCTGGACTTCGCCGGGCCGCCGAGTTCACGTGGAATCGGACGGCCCGTCTCACCCTCGACGTATATCGACGAGCCCTCGCGCGATGACCGCTGACGAACGCGCCTCCAGCGAGGCATCGACAGATCCGGATGTCTCGGTCATCGTCGTCAGCTGGAACGGACGCCGCTACCTCGACGCCTGCTTGCGTGCGGTCGAGGGGCAGCGCGACGTCAGGGCAGAGATCGTGCTCGTGGACAACGGTTCGACCGATGGGACGGTCGATCTCGTGCGTACGACGTTTCCGCGCGTGCGAATCGTCCGCCTTGAACAGAATCGCGGGTTCGCCGGCGGCAACAATGCAGGTGCGCACGAGGCGCGGGGCGAGTTTCTGGCGTTCCTCAACAACGACACGGTGCCGGAATCGAACTGGCTCTCGACCCTGCGACTCGGGATCGATCGGGAGGCCGGCTTTGCACTGGTGACGTCGCGCATCGTCTACATGCACGACCCCGGAGTGATCGACAGCGCCGGCGATGGACTCTTCAGGGCGGGTGCCGCGTTCAAGTGGCACCACGGCGAGCGCGTCGAGGCGGCCGAGACGCCGATGGAGGTATTTGGTGTCTGCGGAGCAGCCTGTTTGATGCCGAAAGCCGTGTTCGAGGAGCTCGGCGGCTTCGACGCAGACTTCTTCGCCTCGCACGAGGACGTCGATCTGTCGTATCGGGCCAGGCTCCACGGATACAGGTGCCGATACGTTCCGGCCGCCCTCGTTCGTCATCACGGCAGCGCCACGCTCGGCACCATCAGTTCGTTCGCGGTCTTTCATGGTCAGCGCAACCTCGAGTGGATGTACCTCAAGAACACCCCGGCGTCGCTGCTCATCCGTACGTTCCCGGGCCACCTGTTGTACAACGCCGCCGCGGCCGTTCATTTCGCTCGACGCGGCCTGCTCGGTACGTTCTTGAAAGCCAAGGGTGCTGCGCTTGCCGGGCTGCCGCGCGTCCTGGAAAAGCGCACGGCGATCCAGAGGACACGCCGTGTCGGCGCCGATCGGATCGAGCCGCATCTCGAGCGGGGATGGCTGGCCACGAAGATCAAGGAGAAGCAGTTCGACGTCGGTCTCGCGGAGGGTCGCCAATGACGGCACCCGACGTCAGCGTCGTGATCGTGAACTACAACGCGGGGGTCGAGCTTACGCTTGCTCTCGAGTCGATCGCCGTGGACCTCGGCGCAAGGCCCTGGGAGGCGGTCGTCGTCGACAACGCTTCATCCGACGACAGCTCGGCCGCGGTCGCGCGGTTTGCTCCACGCGCCCGTGTGCTGCGGAACGAACAGAACCTGGGTTTCGCCCGCGGCGTCAACCAGGGTCTCGCCGCGACGTCGGCGCCGGTAGTGCTCATCATCAACCCCGACTGTTGTCTGGTGGCCGGCGCGTTCGCGTCGCTGCTGCGCGAGCTCGATCGATCACCGACACACGCCATCGTAGGACCCCGAATCCTGAACCCGGACGGGTCGGCGCAGGGGAGCGCGCGCGGCGACCCTGACATGCTGACGGGGCTGTTCGGGCGAACCACCGTGGCACGGAGGCTGCTGCCGAATCTCGCGGCATCGAGGCGGAACGTGGTGGTGGACTCCGGCGGAAGCGAAGGACCAAGCGTGACCGTTGACTGGCTGTCGGGCGCCTGCATACTGGCACGCCGGGACGTTCTCGTGCAGGTGAAGGGATTCGACGAGCGCTACTTCCTTTACTGGGAGGATGCGGACCTGTGCCGGAGAGTGCGTGCGCTCGGGTATCAGGTGCGATACGTGCCGACCGCGGCCGCGATTCACCAGGTCGGTCATTCCAGCCGAGGCGGGCGAGCCGCCGCCGTCCGCGCGTTTCACGAGAGCGCGTATCTCTACTACGCCATCCACGTTGCCCCGCAGGCCTGGTCCAAGCGTCTGCTCGCGCGTCTGCTTTTGAGCCTGCGCTGCCGGCTCAAGCTGTTGTCAGAGAGGGGCTGACCCCGCCTTCCTGCCCCCTGGAGAGCGTTTTGCTGTTGTACGTAGTGTCCGGCTTCAGCCGGACCAGCGGGATGTCCGCCTCAAGGCGGACACTACGCCGGCTCAGCGATTTGCATTTCCCCGTAGAGCGGAGGCTTTAGCCTCCGCGGACACGCGCACGCTGAAGCGTGCGCTCTACGGCGAAACGCAAATCGCTCTCTAGCGTGCGGCCCTGGCGCACGGCGCGTATCAACTCCCCAACACTTCCTCCACTAGCGTGGCCACCCGCTCACCGATCGCCAGGCATGCCGTAAGACCCGGCGACTCGATCCCCACCGCCTGAACCAGG
This sequence comes from uncultured Acidobacteriota bacterium, assembly GCA_963827515.1. Lineage (GTDB taxonomy): Bacteria > Acidobacteriota > Vicinamibacteria > Vicinamibacterales > UBA2999 > JABFSA01. The sequence continues at coordinate 111,279 of CAWHBF010000001.1, forward strand.
CGAGAACACTTCCCGTCTTTTGACACTCGAAAATCCGCAAACGACAGCGTCAGGAGGGTGGAGCTTCGGGCGTATTCCGCTGCCGCCGAGCCGGAGATCTTCGAGGCGGAGGTCCGGGAACAGCGCGCGTGCTGGTTCGAGAAAGCGCTCGATCGGCAACCGGTCGGACTCGTAGTCGTCTTTGCCCGTCTGAAAGCGAACTGTGGGTCCCAGAGTCACGTTGCCAGCGATCGTTTTGGTCATGTGGACCCCGAGTGAATGACCTGTCGCGTCGGGCAGCGGATATACGGGGCCGTTGATGAGCGCCCTCTTTGCCGGCACGAGCTCCGCGTACTCCCCGCGGCACGGATAGATCGTGAAGTGATCGCCGCCCAGCAAGGCTGACGTGTCGTCAGCGTACAGTCCGGCGGCATTGACGACCGACCGGGCGAGTATGCGCTCGGAAGGGGTACGAAGTTCGAGGCCATCTGCGCGCACGTCCGCCCCAAGCAGCGGTGTGCCAAGCAATGTCACCGCACCCACGTGCTCGCACCATCGGTGCAGCGCCGACACCAGTCGCTCGGCATCGACGATGCCCGTGTTGGGCGAGTAGAGAGCCACCGCCGCACGCACGTGGGGTTCGCGTGCGCGAATGAACGCGGTGTCGACGATCTCGAGTCCTTCGACGCCGTTGTTTCGTCCCCGGATCTGCAGCGCCTCGAGCGCCGGACTGTCGCGGAGATCCTGCGCGACGATGAGCTTGCCGCAGCGAGCGTGGGGAACGCTGTGAGCGGCGCAGAAGTCGTACAGCATTCGCGCCCCGTCCACGCAGTCCTTGGCCTTGATCGTTCCGGCCGGATAGTAGAGACCGGCATGGATGACCTGACTGTTGCGGGTGCTCGTGCCGCGTCCCGGGCGCGACTCGCGTTCGAGGACGCAGACACTGTGGCCGCGCCGGGCGACAGCGCCTGCCGCCGCGAGGCCCACCACGCCGGCCCCGATGATGACCGTATCGATGCGAGTTGTGTCCATGCAGTGTTCGGAAAATGGTACGATACAGAGTTTGCGAGCGCCTGTGCCGGGCCAGTATAGAGTGCGATGACGGGCCGTATCTTCCTGACAGGCGCCGCCGGACGGCTCGGTGCGGCAGTTGTCGAGGCTTGCACCGGATGTGAGGTGGTCGCGCACACAAGGGCGACGCTCGACATCACGGATCCCCAGGCGGTGCGTCGGGTGGTTGCGGATGCGGCACCAGACATTGTCGTCAATTGCGCCGCCTTCAACGATGTCGACGGTGCGGAGGATCGACCGACCGAGGCGTTGGCCGTCAACGCATTCGCCGTTCGAAGCCTCGCCCGTGCGGCCGAACTAGCCAACGCGACCTTCGTGCACTTCAGCACCGATTTCGTTTTCGACGGCACGAGCGAGCGGCCGTATGGCGAGGATGACGATACGTCGCCCAGGAGCACCTACGCCGCCACGAAGCTCTTGGGTGAATGGTTCGCGCTCGATTCGCCGCGTGGATACGTACTTCGGGTTGAGAGTCTTTTCGGAGCTTCCCGAGGGTGGCGGGGACGTCAGGGATCACTGGACGCCATCATCGATGGTTTGGAACGCGGCGTCGAGGTCAGGGTTTTTACGGACCGGGTTGTGTCTCCGAGCTACGTCCACGACGTTGCGGGCGCCGTCGATCACCTGGTCGGTACCAACGCGCCACCTGGCGTGTATCACTGCGTGAACTCAGGGCTGGCCACCTGGTACGAGCTGGCGGAAGAGAGCGCGCGTCTTCTGGGCGTCGTGCCTCGACTGCAACCGATCACGATCGACACGGCCGCGCTCAAGGCGCCACGCCCTCGATTCTGTGCGCTCGCCAACCAGAAGCTGGCGGATGCCGGGTTCGCGATGCCCACGTGGAACGACTCGCTTCGACGCTGGCTGACGGTTCGGGAAACGTCGCACGGTAAAATGGACAACTCACATGGCTAAACGCGCAATCATCACCGGGATCACGGGGCAGGACGGTTCTTATCTTGCGGAGCTGCTTCTCGATAAAGGTTACGAGGTCACCGGCATCGTACGCCGGCTGAGCACGGCGAATTTCTGGCGGATCGAGCATCTGCTGGATCGCATCACGTTGCGGCCGGCCGATCTGCTGGACCAGTTGTCGCTGATACGTGTCGTCCAGGACGTTCGGCCGCAGGAGTTCTACAACCTCGCGGCGATGTCCTTCGTGCCGGCCTCGTGGGATCAGCCGCTGCTCACCGGCGAGTTCAACTCGCAGGGCGTGACGCGGGTGCTCGAAGCCATCCGTCAGGTCGACCCCGGCATCCGCATCTATCAGGCGTCCTCGAGCGAAATGTACGGCCGGGTGCGTGAGGTGCCGCAGACGGAGCTGACACCCTTCTACCCCCGCAGTCCTTACGGGGTGTCGAAGGTCTTCGGGCACTACATCACCGTGAATTATCGGGAGAGCTACGGCATTTTTGCCGTCTCCGGCATCCTCTTCAATCACGAGTCGCCGCGCCGGGGGATCGAGTTCGTCACGCGCAAGGTGACCGATGGCGTGGCGCGAATCAAGCTCGGCCGGGCCGATTCCCTGGGTCTCGGCAATCTCGATGCCTGCCGGGATTGGGGATTTGCCGGAGACTACGTGCGCGCCATGTGGCTAATGCTGCAACAGGATACGGCCGATGACTATGTCATCGCGACGGGAGTGTCGCATTCGGTTCGGCAGCTCGTGGAAAGCGCATTCGGCCACGCAGGGCTGGACTGGCAGAAGCACGTCAAGATTGATCCCGCGTTCCTCAGACCCGCCGAGGTCGATCATTTGATCGGAGACGCGAACAAGGCTCGGACCGTGCTCGGTTGGGAGCCGGCGATCAGCTTCGACAAACTGGTCGCGATGATGGTCGACGCAGACATCGAGCGGCTTTCGAGTCAGACGCGGCGCACGAGCGCCCCGCGGTAGGAGACAGTGTGAGCCTCAAGGACAAGATTCGGGATCGAAAAGCACGGGTCGGTGTGATCGGGCTGGGCTACGTCGGGTTGCCCCTCGCGGTGGAATTTGCGAAGAAGGGCTTCGATGTCACGGGGTTCGACGTCGACGCGTCCAAGATCGGCGAGATCAATGCGGGTCGCAGCTACATCCTCGACGTGAAGACGGACGAGGTCAAAGAGTGCGTCGATGCCGGCCGCCTGAGAGCGACGAGCGAGATGTCTCACCTGAAGGACATGGACGCCATCGACATCTGCGTGCCCACGCCGCTGCGTAAGACCAAGGATCCCGACTTGTCGTACGTCGTCCAGGCCGTGGACGCGGTGAAGAAGCACCTCAAGAAGGGCCAGCTCGTCATCCTCGAATCCACCACGTATCCGGGAACGACGGACGAGGTCGTGCAGCCCGCCCTCGAAGAGAACGGTCTCAAAGCCGGCGTCGATTTCTTTCTGGCGTTTTCTCCTGAGCGGGTCGATCCGGGCAACGAGTCCTTCAGCACTCGCACGATCCCGAAGGTCGTTGGAGGCGTCAATCGACAGAGCACCGACCTTGCATCCGACCTGTACAGGGCGATCGTCGAAACCGTCGTCCCGGTCAGTTCGACGCAGGTCGCCGAAATGGTCAAGCTGCTCGAGAACACGTTCCGGGCGGTCAACATCGGGTTGGTCAACGAGATTGCGCTCATGGCCCACCGGATGAACATCGACGTGTGGGAGGTCATCGACGCGGCCGGGACCAAACCGTTCGGGTTCATGCCGTTCTATCCGGGGCCTGGCCTCGGCGGACACTGCATTCCGATCGATCCCTTCTACTTGTCCTGGAAGGCGCGCCAGAGCGGATTCGAGTGCCGGTTCATCGAGCTGGCCGGCCACGTCAACTCCTCGATGCCGGGGTTCGTCGTCGAACGGATTGGTGAGGCGCTGAACACAAAGAAGAAGGCCGTCAACGGATCGCGGATTCACATGCTCGGTGTCGCCTACAAGAAAGATGTCAGCGACATGCGCGAGTCACCGGCGCTGGACGTCATCGAACTCCTGCAGCGACGCGGCGCGGTCGTCACCTATTCCGATCCCTTCGTCCCCGTACTGCAGCACGGCGACATCGATCTTCGAGCCGTCCCGGAGCCCGAACCGGCGCAAGGGATTGACTGCGCCGTGATCTGCACGAATCACCGCGCGTTCGACTATCCGGCGATCGTTCGTCGCTATCCGTTGATCGTCGATACACGAAATGCGCTGAAGGGGATTCAGTCGGAGCACATCTTCCGGCTCTAGAGACCGCTTTTCGATTCGGCGTAGAGCGGAGGCTCTGGCCTCCGCGGACACGCGCACGCTGACCGCCTCCGCCAAGGCTACCGCGGTCCGCCGAAGCTTCATGCGAAAGCGGAAGCGTGCGCTCTACGGCGAAACGCAACCGCTGTTAGCCGCGTTACAGCCGGCCGGCCGAAGCCGCGCACGGCATGATCTGGACGCGGCGGTCGATATCGGAAGCTGTCGAGAGGCTATCCACGAAGTCAACCGTCAGGCCCGCACCGAGTTCCCTGGTATCGATCTCGCCGTAGTCGGATGGCCGCCACGTGCGTGACACATGCGTCAGCAGCACAAGGGGGCCGTCATCCGGCAGTTCCAGAGCCAGACTGACCAGCCGTTCGTTGTGTAGCTCCTCGACCAAGATCTCCTGACAGGGAGTCGCGATCCGAAGCGTCACCGGTCGCACGGCCGCGTCCGGGTGCGCCACCCACGAACGCAAAACCGCCACTCTCGACCGCGTGCGAAGCGAGATCCTCGCGTCTGCCCGTGTCCACCGGAACTCACCGCCACCTGGCGTCGATTCTGGCGCGTATGTGCCAACGGCATAGTCGCGGTGGGCTCGTACTGCCCGTTCCGCTACCGAGAGTGAACCCCGGGCCAGCACGAGGTGCCCTCCTGCGTAGAAAACGGCGAGCGTTGCAGCCACGGGCCAGCCAAGGCGTGCAGCCGACGGCCAGTGGAGCGACCGGTGCGACGGCTGGCCGAGGGAGGCGAGCCACGCGGCCAGGTACAGGAACCACATCATCACGAGGGGGTTCTGGGTCGGCATCCCCACCAGTGAAATCAGTCCGAGCCCGATCGAGCAGCCCTCGCACGGAGATGTCAGCCGGACGTGCGTCTTGTTGGGCCGACCTGAGACTATCAGCCAGCAGAGACAACACGACCAGGCCATGAGTGGCAGCGCTCCGACAACGCCGAACTCTGCAATCTGATGTCGCCACCAGTTCTGGGCATTGTCGAAGGGAAGGGCCTGGTCTGTCTGCACACGCCAGTAGTCCGGTGCGAGCCAGTGATAGGTGCCGAAGCCGACACCTGTCAGTGGATGCTCGCGGATCATCTGAAGCGCGATCGTTCCGTACCCTCCACGGGCCCACAGTCTCTGCACCCCTTCTTCGGTGCGAATCTCGTTCACCGCTCGTAACCGCTGAAGTGGTCCGATGGCCGCCGAAGACCACAGAAGTCCTGTGACAACCACGGCAGCGGTCATCCAGGCGACCCACCGAAAGCCGCTTCGTGACCATGAACCCGATCGCAGCATGCTTGCCGCGAGGGCGAGCGTGCCGACGATGCCGCATACGAGCGCCGTTCGCGATCCGGACATCCACAACCCCAGCCAGTTGATCCCAAGCGCGAGTCCGGCAAGGAGTGGTCCGGCGGTCAGGCGCAAGGGCGCCAGGGAGATGACCGCCACCGGCCCCGCCAGCGCAGCGAGCGCGCCGTAAGCGTTTGCGTCCAGCATCGTGGCCGTGGCCCGGCGGAGGGAGCCCAGGCAGGTGTGCTCATGAACTCGATGTCGATGACGCCCTGCACGATGGCGACGACGCTGGCGACGGTGACGCCAATCCAGAGCGCGTGCCCGACCGGCGGCGTCCTGGATGGCGTCAGACTTCGCGTCAGCAGCCACTCGAGCCACAAGAGCCCCGTCAGATGCACCAGCGTTGTATGGAGAATCCAGGCGATCACGTGCGGCGCTGAAAGGCCGGCCCATGAGTTGATGGCTGCTACGTCGGTGACGACCCGGACGTCGAAACCCAGTTCACGGGCGACGAGCACAGGCCAGGCGAGCGACACCGTCAGCGCCCACCCTCCCAGCAGCAGACCCCAGACGCTTGGGAGTTCCCAGCGCGACCACGAGATCCGCGGCAGTGTGAATCCGACGACCGCCACGAGCCACACGGTTTCGCTCGTGGGGCCGCTGACAGCAGCCAGGGTGGCCAGCAGGACCGGCACCATCGGCGCGACGAAAGAGCACGGCGGCTGACGTGCCCTGATTCCATCGGATCCCGCACATCCATGCCACGAGGAAAGCCCCGCCAGCCAGCAGCCGCACTGGCCAGCCGGCCTCGGGGGCCACGGCGAGTTGGACGGGGCCGACCAGGAGAATCGAGAGGATCGTGGCGACCTTGCTGACGCGTTCGAGAAGAGCCCAGCGCTGCGGCGCCGCCCTCCCTGGCAGCGACGTAGGATCGAATCCCATTACGGGCGTCGGCCGATCGCGGCGTAGTCCAGCCAAGTGAACAGCAGGCTGTTGAGACGCTCCACGTTGGCGTTCAAGGTGTCCACGACCGTGCCGAGCGACGTGCTGGCCGCGATGGGCTGGAGCTTGTCATGCTCGGGGTAGGGCGCGCTGTATCGGATGTCCACGTGCTGAAACCCGCTGGCGATCAACAGGTACTTCAGCGTGTCTGGATGGAGCGGCCGGACGTGCGTGATGTCGCGGATGTAGCTCTCGAAAAACGCGAACCAGCAGGCCGGGTTGATCGTTTCGAGCACGATGGGGGCGCCCGGGCGCAGCTTGTCGAAGGCAAGGCCGAGGAGCGCGGTGAGATAGCGCGGCTCGAGGTGTTCGACGACCTGCGCGGCGAACAGCCCTCCAAGCGAGCCATCCGGCTGCGCACGAAGATAGGACAACGCATCCGCGTCGCTCGCGTCCAGACCCTGTTGGCGACAGACCTCGACCATGGCGCTGTTGATGTCGATACCGCGGGCGAAGATGCCATGGTCGCGAAGAAGCGCGAGAAACTCGCCGCGTCCGCAGCCGATGTCGAGCACGTCGCGGGCGCCCTCGAAGAGCGGGAGATACTCCGAGACCCGTCGATGAATGTCCTCCGAGGAGCCGCGGAACTTGTCTTCGAATCCGACGTACTGGTGGCTATCGAGCGACTCGACCGACACCGGTCCCGCTTCTGCGCCGCCGGTGGTGGACACGCGGACGGCGGATCCGCCGTCGACGAGCTTGGCGATCTCTCGTTTCAGGTTCTGCGTCGCCTGGTGCAAGCCGCCGATCGAAGCCCTGATCTCCTCGTGCGAGGCCGAGAGCGAGGCGATCGCGCCCTCCTGACGCCGATCCCGGGCCATCAGTGATTGCTGGTAGCGTCGCAGTTCGTCCATCGCGCCTTCGATTCGCGATTCCGTCCACTCGATGGCCCGACTGCTGGCATCGTGCGCTTCGAGTCCCTGCCGAGTGGTGCGGTTCAGGTGATCGACGACCGCTGCATTGAACTCCCGCTGACGAAAGAGGAGCCGGGACAGGAAGAAGTCGACATGGCGGACGAGTCGTCTTCGCCAGTTGCTCTCCGGCGAGAACGCCGTCAGGTTGAACGTGGCGTTGAGCCGTTCGATCTGATGCTGATCCGGTGGAGGGATTGGCGCCGGACGCGGAGGCAGCGAATCGCTCATCGCCTCAGCGTCCGACCATGCCTTCAATGGGGCTGCTGGCGGTCGCGTACGACTTTCTCGGGATTCGTCCTGAGAGATAGGCCAGGCGTCCTGCGATCACCGCGTGCTTCATGGCTTCTGCCATGGCAATCGGGTCCTGGGCGCCGGCGATGGCGGTGTTCATGAGCACGCCATCGGCCCCGATCTCCATCGCGAGCGCGGCGTCGGATGCCGTTCCGACCCCGGCGTCGATGATGAGGGGGACGCGCGCAAACTCACGGATGATGCGGAGGTTGTTGACGTTCTGAATGCCGAGCCCCGAGCCGATCGGCGCCGCCAGCGGCATCACCGCGGCCGCCCCGGCATCCTCCAGCTTGCGGCACGCGATCAGGTCGTCATTGGTGTAGGGCAGCACCACGAAGCCCTCTCTGACGAGCACGCGCGTGGCTTCGATGAGAGCTTCGTTGTCCGGAAACAGCGTTCGCTCATCGCCGATGACCTCGAGCTTGACCCAGTTCGACAGCCCGGCTTCGCGCCCCAGACGCGCCGTGCGGATGGCTTCATCAGCGGTGTAACATCCGGCGGTGTTCGGGAGGATGAAGATCCCGGGATCGATGAAGTCGAGCAGCGACTCGCTGGAGCGATCCGAGATGTTCACCCGCCGCACCGCGACGGTGACCATGTCGGCGCCCGAGGCGCTGTGGGCCTGCGCCATCACCGCGTGTGAGCTGTACTTCCCGCTGCCGATGATCAACCGCGACGTGAACGCGCGGCCCGCAATGACGAGCGACGTATCGCCAGGCATTCGACTAGCCTCCACCCACAAAATTCACGATCTCGATGCGGTCGCCGTCGTGAACGAGCGTCTCCGCAAAGAGGGGTCGCCTGAGAATCTCGAGATTGTGCTCGACAGCCACGCGGCGCGGATCGATCGACAGCTTCACGAGCAGGTCAGCGACCGAAAGCGGCTCGTCGAGTTCGTAGAGTTCACCGTTGAGCGTGATGCGCAAAGGATCGGGCCGCGAGACGTCACAGCGTACTGCGGCGCTGCTGGACAGTCAAGGTAAGCCGTTGATTCAGCGCGGGTTGTGCCAGCCCGGCTCGTCGTCTTCCGCGCCGTGGATTATAGTGAGCGCAAGGTGACCATCGGTTCAACTTCGACATTCCGGCGCCAGCTTCTCGCTCGGTATCCACGCGTCCGCGAAGACCATCTGCGTTACATGCAGAAGTGGGGTCTCATCCGTCCTGAGCCGCGAGGGGAAGAGGCCGCGTACACGTTTCAGGATCTGGCGGTCGTGCGACAGGCCGACGAGATGTTGGCCGAGGGGATGAGCTTTCGTGCGGTGCTGCGAAAGCTTGTCGCGTCGCGGTCAGGTCAGCTTGCGTTCGATTTTCGTATCGAGGCGCAGCCGGCCAAGGTGCTGCAGCTGACACGGCGCGAGCCCCCTCCGCTGAACGCATTCCTCGACCCAGTTCCCCGCATGGAGACCTCCTCGGCCGAGGCGCTTTTCCACTCGGCAGCGATGCTCGACCAGGGCGATCCGCGGTGTTTTGACGAGGCAGCAGCGGCATACCGTCAGGTGCTGGCGGTGGACCCTGGTCTCGTGCCGGCGCTCATCAACCTTGCGAACATCCACTACGCCCGCGACGAGAGCGCGGAGGCGCAGGCGCTCTACGAGCGAGCGATCGCGCTGGAGCCGGATATATTCGAGGCGCATTTCAATCTCGGAAACATTTTTCACGATCTGGGCCGCTATCCCGAAGCGCAGGAGTGCTACCGCGAAGCGCTGATGCTCAATCCGAGCTACGCGGACGCGCACTTCTATCTGGCCGTCACTCTCGAGAAGAACGGCCAGTCACAGGATGCGCGCGCCCATTGGCGCGCCTACCAACACCTGGCGCCCGATGGTGAGTGGTTCGACCTGGCGCAGGAGTTTTCGGATTGAATCGCCGGGTCCGCTTCGCGGAACCCGGCCTACTCGTGAGTCGTCGCGGAAGCAGAGCGGTTTGCGTTTCGCCGTAGAGCGCACGCTTCAGCGTGCGCGTGTCCGCGGAGGCTAAAGCCTCCGCTCTACGCCGAATCGAAAAGCGGCTTAACGTCCTCGTGGGGCGGGTGGCGCGGAACGGACCCGCCGATCAGGAGATCAGTAGGCGTAGTCGTCCGGGCTGCGCTTCTTCGGCACGCGGCGTAGCTTGAAGTGCACGCACTCGGGACACCAGGCCGCCGCGTCGAAGCTGGTGGTGCCGGCGTAAGGCTTGACCTCGCGGTGCGTGCAGAACTCGCTATTGTTGCCGTCGATAGGCTGCATCCACCGGCAGGACCGGAAACGGGCCAGCGCCGCTGATAGCGGACTCTCAATCGCCGCAGGCTCGGGCGTGACCCCGTCGGCCGGGACGGCCGTCGGATCGCTTGAGTCGGGCGGGGGGTTGTTATTGAAGTTGGACTCCAACCGCTTTCTCCAGCGCGCGCAGCGCGCGCTCTTCTTCGGGAGCGACGAGCGTCAGCGCGCTTCCCGTTGATTCGGCTCGGCCCGTACGGCCGACGCGGTGTACATAGGCTTCGGGCGTGTCGGGTACCTCGAAGTTGACGACGTGCGCGATGCCGTCGATGTCGAGCCCGCGAGCGGCGACATCGGTGGCGACGAGTACCGGATAGGTTCCAGTCCTGAACCCTTCGACCGCCGACATCCGCTGTTGTTGCGTGCGATCGGCGTGCAGGGCCGCCGTTCGGATGCCCATCCGGCTGAGCGACGACGCGAGCCGATCGGCGCCGATCTTCGTTCGGCAGAACACAAGGACAGGACCCTCCGCCACGTCCCGCAACCAGCGTGCGAGCCACTCGGCCTTCTCTCCCTTGGCGACGACCTGGATCGCGTGCGAGATGGTCTGCGCCGGCCCGCCACGGCGTCCTACCTGGACGAACTTCGGACTGCGCAGGAACTCCTGCGTCAGCTTCAATACTTCGCCGGGCATCGTTGCCGAGAAGAGGAGCGTCTGGCGGACCGGCGGAAGCGCCGACAGGATCCGCTGCACATCGGGCCAGAACCCCATGTCGAGCATGCGATCGGCTTCATCCAGCACCAGCACTTCGATGCCGCCGAAGTTTACCGAGTCGTGTCGCATATGGTCCATCAGTCGCCCTGGCGTGGCCACGACGATGTCCACGCCGGCCTTGAGCGCGCGTTCCTGTATGTCCATGGGGACGCCGCCGTACACGGCAACGCTCGAGACAGCGGTGTGGTACGTGAGGCCCTGAACCTGATCCTCGATCTGCACCGCCAGCTCACGGGTAGGCGCCAGCACGAGCGCCCGGGTGGCCGCGGGCCGTGTGGGCAGGGCGTTCAAGAAGCGCTGCAGAATCGGCACGAGAAACGCCGCGGTCTTGCCCGTGCCCGTCTCGGCGCACGCAATCACATCGAGACCCTCGAGTGCGAACGGGATGACGCCGCTCTGCACGGAGCGCGTGTCGCGCCATCCAAGGTCGCGAATACCGCTGAGCAGCCGCGGATCGAGATTCAGGCGATCGAAAGCGATCGGGGCTGGGTCGAACGGTGTGGGCTCGTAGGTGACCGTTGCCGTGTCCACCGCCGCCGCGTGGCTATTCGGCTTTGGTCTTCCCCCGGAGCGAGGTCCCCGACGACGTGATGGACCGCCTCGGCCGCTGTTGTGAGGTGATGAATGCGTGGGAGTCTTCAATGAAGGTGATGGCTACCGCGCGCGGAAGGTGATGATGCCTCGCACGGGGTCATAAGGAGAGACACCGACAGTCACCCGATCGCCCGGAACCACCTTGATGCGGAAGCGCCGCATCCGTCCGCTCAATTGTGCGAGAACCTCGTGCCCTGCGTCGCATTGGACGCGATACAAACCCCCGGAGTGGACGGCGACGACCGTGCCTTGCATATCTATGAGATCGTCTTTGCTCAATAGCTCATCCTTTCACGCAACTTAGCAATGAGTGTGCCACATTGAGCTACCAGGCGCAACGCGAAGTAAAACATTGACGGGAGCTACAGATATCTCACCTTTTCCTCGACCTGGAGGGCCAGCGCGGCGTAGTCGTCGCCGCGCAAGACCATCGGCGCGCCGAAGGCGATCCGGACCTTGCCGGGCCTCACAAAGTAGGCGTCTGTGGGGAGTATCGCGTCGAGGCCGTCCAGCCTGACGGGCACGACGGGTACTCCCAGACGCGACGCAATCATACCTACGCCCCCTCGGAAGGGCTTGATCTGACCGGTGGGAGATCGAACCCCTTCGGGAAAGATCAGGATCGACCAGCCGTCGCCTGTCAGTTGACCCATGTAGCGAAGCGTATGCCTCGCACCGGCTTCACGTTGCGGGATGGGGAAGGTGTTGAAGTAGAAACACGCGAGGTAGTAGTTCAGCGAGTTCGTGAACCGCTGCCGCCACGTGTGTTCGGCTGGATGGAAGTGGGCAGTAAAGAACTCCTTCAGCATCGCCGGTGCGATCCGCGCGCGCCAGCGGCCCGGAAGTGCCGCAAGGATCACCGGGACGTCCATGTGGCTCTGATGGTTCGACGCAAAAAGCACAGGTCCATCGATCCCCTTCAGGTGATCGAGGCCTTCCACACGGATGTGCGCGAACACACGCCCGAGCGGCAGAATCCAGGTCGCCTGTGACAGTCGCCGGACGAGCCGCACGGGCCACGACCGGTTCCAGGTCGGAAAATCCGCCGTCTGCTCGGTCTCTTCAGGGGAGGCCTTCTCCTCGATCAGCTGTTTCAAATCCCCGACGTTGCTCGCGCCGGCGAAACGGCCTTCGTCGATGCGCGTCTGGAACCGATCCTCGAGCGCCACCATCAGCTCGACCCGCTCGAGCGAGCTGAGGCCAAGATCGTCGAGGGTGGTCGAGGCACTGAGATCCCGGCCCCGAGCGAAGCGTGCGACGAGCGCTTCCACCGTGTCCGTGCCGCCTGTGTCCGGAGGTTGCTCGCCGGCCGCAACCCACGCGCGAATCGCGGCGCGTTTCAGCTTGCGCGTGCCCTCGGTGCGGGGCAGCATGCCGCTCGGCCACGCCGACGTCGAGCGAATGCGCTGATGGTCCTGCAGTCGCGCGTTGGCGTCGCGTGCAATCGAGTTGATGTCGGTGCCGGGCTCGAGCACCAGCACGGCGTGCACGCGTTCCTCGCCGTCTCTGTCCGTGCCGACGACTGCCGATTCGCGCACGCCCGGCAACTCGTTCAACACGGCCTCCACGTCCTCCGGAAAGACGTTGAGCCCTTCCGGCGTGACAATCATCTCCTTCTTCCGGCCCTTGATGAAGAGACGTCCGTCCGCGTCGCGCTCACCAATGTCGCCTGTGTGGAGCCAGCCGTCGGCGTCGGTGGCGGCAACAGCGGCCGCGGGCCCTTGCGACTCGTCCACGTAGTACCCGGACGTCACGTTCTCTCCGCGCACGAGGATTTCGCCGTCGTCGGCGATACGGATCTCGACACCGGTAATCGGGCTTCCGACGGAGCCGCCTTTGGCTTTCTTCAACGGGTGGTTGAGCGTGACGATCGGCGCGGTCTCCGTGAGTCCGTAGCCCTGAATCATCACGAAACCCATCCGCCGCCAGAACTCTTCGAGATCGGGCGGGAGCGGTGCGGCCCCGACGATGAACGCCCAAAACTTGAAGCCGAATGCGGAATGCACCCGGCGATACCTCCACCATCGTCCGGGGATGGATGTCCCGGCTGGTGGCGGCTCGTTCGACTCGGGGAAGGCGTGCACGACGTGGTCGCGCAGGACGTCCAGGATTTTCGGTACGCACACCAGCACCGACACACGCCGCGACTGAATCAGGTGAAGCAGGTCGTGCGGGTTGAAGCTTCGCGTGAAGATCACCGTGCCGCGCACCATGGGAGGGATGGTGGCGGCCATCGACTGGCCGAACATGTGGCTCAGCGGCAGGAGGTTGACGAACCGCAAGGGGTGAAACGGTCTGGCGTACCGACGGTATTTCAGGACTTCCCGTTCAACCGGGACGACATTGGCGAGGACGTTTCGGTGCCGGATGACGACGCCCTTGGGTTCGGCCGTGGCGCCCGACGTGAAGATGATCTGCACGACGTCGTCGCGCGACACCTCGACGCTGGGCATCGGGCCATCGCTGTGCCAGTCGAAGTCGGAAAAGCGCCACTGCGCGGCGCCCCCGAAGTCGGTGATCTCAGCGAATGGCTGCACGTCGTCCCCGATGAGGACGACCCGGGCGTGCACGAGGCCCCGCACTCTGGCCACGAAGTCCACCGACGAGCGGTAGTCGATCGGGACGCCGACGATTCCCGAGATAAGGCAGCCCCAGTAGCACGCGAGCCATTCGGGGCGGTTCTCGCCCCAGAAGACGACCTTGTCGCCCTTGCGGAGTCCGGCGGCGTGGAGTTTCGACGCGAACCCTCTCGCTGCGCGCCCCACGTCCTCGTACGTGTAGCTCCGGTGCCGATACCCGTCGTCGTACACCAGAAACTCTCCGCGAATCACCGTGAGGTCACGGAAGAAGTCGATCAGGGTGTCGCGCGGCACGCTCGGATTATTGCGCGTCTTCGGCGAATGGGGCATTCCACCAACCCGGATTTCGCGCCGCGGTGCCAGACCGACTACAATGCACCTCCCCCATGCGTATCTTCCTCACGGGCGCTACCGGGTACGTCGGATCGGCGGTGCTCCAGGCGCTCGTGCGCGGCGGGCACGAGGTGTCCACCCTGCATCGCAACCCACGTGAATCAGCGCATGCCTCGTTGCCGGATACGCGGACCGTCGTGGGGGATCTGTCGGAGCCCGAAACCTACACCGCCGCGGCCGAAGCGTGCGACGCGATCGTGCACACGGCGTTCGAAGCCTCGAAGCGCGGGCCGCAGGTCGACCGTCAGGCGATCGACGCGCTGCTGGCTGTGGCCGCCCGGCGCGCGAACCGGGGACAGCGTGCGACGTTCGTGTACACGTCGAGCGCGTGGGTGCTGGGTAACACGAGCGGGCAGGCGGCGGAGGACGCGCCGGTGCAGGCTATAGCCCACGTCGAATGGCGGCCGGAGCACGAACGGATTGTTCTCGAGGCCGGCCAGGGTCAGCTCCGCACCGTCGTGGTACGCCCGGGCATCGTCTATGGCGGCGGCCGCGGCGTCATCGCCGACTTGCTGAAGACCGCGGCAAACGGTCTCGTGCGGGTCGATTGGGGACGGCCGGAATCATTGGGCGTGCGTGCACGATCGGGATCTTGCGGATCTCTATCTTCGGGTGACCATGAATCCCGATGCCTCTGGTGTGTTCCATGCCACCGATGAGGCCGACGAGCGCGTGGCCGACATCGTGGAATCGATCGCGCGGCACGCGAAGTCGCTTCCGGACATCCGCAACGTGCCGATCGACGAGGCGCGGGCGAAGATGGGTCCGTACGCCGATGCCCTCGCCCTGAACCAGATCGTGCGCAGCCCGCGTGCCCGGGCTCTTGGATGGGCGCCGACCTCGCACTCCGTGGCGGGAAGCGTGGCGCGCCTGCTCGAGGAGTTTCGCGCGAAGAGCGAGGCGGCGTAGACCCTGGAGGTTTGCGTTTCGCCGTAGAGCGCACGCTTCAGCGTGCGCGTGTCCGCGGAGGCTAACCGCCTCCGCCAAGGCTACGGCGGTCCGCCGAAGCTTTACGCGAAGGCGGAAGCCTCCGCTCTACGCCGAATCGAGAAGCGGTCTAGCGCTGCCAGGGCCCGGCAGTGCCCAGGATGGACGCCGCGACGAAATCAGCCAGCCGATGATTGCCTACCAGCGTGTAGTGACAGCAGTCGTCGATGTACACCGGCGACGTCTCCCGGTCGAAGATGCCCACCGCATTGAAGAATCGTTCCCCGGCTGTCAGGGAGCCTGACGCCGAGATGAGCGCCGGGTAGCCTTGCTCAGCGCCTTTCTTGAAGGGCGACGCCACATTGAGGGCAATGCGCCGCTCGGCTTCGTCGAACGTCCGGGTCGTGAAGTACTGATTCGGCTGCAGGAAATGGAAATACGGTACGCCTCGTTCATCCAGCATCGCGTGCATCATCAGTGAGGACTGCGCCCACTGCGCGGCGATATCCGTGAACAGGGTTCGCTCGTCGCGCGGCGTTACCCTTGGCGTGACGCGAATCATCGACGTGTCCGATCCGCTTCCCGGAAGATTACTCAGACGTCCCAGCTCGGTGTAGTAGAGGGTTCTCGTCCTCTGGTAGAACCGGTCCAGGATCACGTGCACCGCTGCGAATCGGGTGCGGCGAAGTCGCTCCGCGAGCGCGTTCAGCCGCTCACGGTAGCTGTCGATCGCCGCCATCGACCGCAGCCTTTCCGGGGTGAGCGTGGACCGGTCGATGACGTTGATCAACCCTTCCATGTGCATCGGGCTGGGCATCGAAATATCGAGACCGCGCGCGTCGTTGATGGCCGCCAGGGCCACCTCGTTGAACCCGTCGATATTGATGACGAGATCGAACTGCTGGCCGATGGACAGGAAATACGTGAGGGCCAGCAGTTGCTGCGGTTGCTTGTACCCCTCATGGCTGAAACAGAGCGGCACAAGCTCCCGGTCCTTGAAGACCCCCTGCGCTTTGAGCGTATCGAGGAGTCGAGGGGTGCCGACGTGACAGAACCATGCGCCCACCGAGCCGCCGAAAATGCCGATGACGAACTGGCTGCTTCGAGTCTTCACGAACGGGAAATCGTACGGGGAGACGAACCCGAAATTGTTCGTGCGCGCACCGGTTGGGTTGGCGGGGTCGGCCGTTCCAGCCTGTGCCTCACGGAGCTCCGCGGGGATCTGCAAGGGCAGGCCAGGCACGTGCGTCGGCCCGAAGTAGGGGTGGAGTGCGTCACCAGTCAGTCGGCGTTCTGGCGCGTCAACGAGGCGTTCGTAGGACTTCTCGTGGGCGTAGAAGAGGGCGCCGGTGTCCACGTAGTACAGGAACAGGGCGGCGATTTCCGCGAAGAGACCGAGCAGAATCAGGTTGACCGCGACGATCCCCAGATAACGTCGTGCCACGTCGACCCTCAGTCGGGAGCAAACGCCGATTGATAACTCAGGGCGAGCGACGCGTCCTGCTGATCCTTTCGCAGGATGCAGCGGCCCACGACGAGCAGATCGAGGCCTGTCCCCATGAAGCAGCGAAAGGCATCTTCGGGAGTGCACACGATCGGTTCGCCGCGCACGTTGAAGCTGGTGTTCACGAGCACCGGACATCCGGTTCTGGCTTTGAACGCCTCAAGCAGCTGATGGTACAGCGGGTGTGTCTCTCGATGCACCGTCTGCACTCGAGCTGAGTAGTCCACATGCGTCACGGCGGGAATATCAGACCGCACGACGTTGAGCTTGTCGATACCGAACAGACGCTGCTCGCTCTCGGTCATCTGGCGGCGCCGTTCCGGACGGACGTCAGCCACGAGCAGCATGTACGGGCTGTCCACGTCCAGTTCGAACCAGTCGGCCACTTCCTCGCGGATGACCGACGGCGCGAAGGGGCGGAAACTTTCGCGGAACTTCACCTTGAGATTCAGGACCTTCTGCGTCGAGGGGGAGCGAGGATTCCCGAGAATGGATCGTGCGCCGAGCGCTCGTGGCCCGAACTCCATCCGTCCCTGGAACCACCCGACGACCTCTTCGCGAGCGAGTGCGTCAGCCGTCACGGCCACCACACCATCCTCGTCAGGAACCGTTTCGAACCGCGCACCAACGACGCGAAGGCGTGCCTCGATGTCCGGCTGCGTGAACGCCGGACCCAGATAGCTGCCCGACATGCCATCCGACCCGGTCGAGAGGAACCCGGTCGTGTCCCCTGTGCAAGGTGATATGCGGCGAGCGCAGCGCCGATGGCCCCGCCGGCGTCGCCCGCGGCAGGCTGAATCCACAGCCGCTTAAAGGCGCCGTCACGAAGAATCTTGCCGTTCGCGACGCAGTTGAGGGCGACGCCGCCGGCGAGGCAGAGGTTCGGCAGCAGGAACTCCGCGGCGAGCGCGCGGGTCAGTCGCAGCATGATCTCGTCGGTAACCGCCTGGATCGACGCGGCGACGTCCATGTGGAACTGTTCGAGCGGCTCGTGCGGTTGCCGTACGGGCCGACCGAACAACCGATCCAGGCGGTCGTTGGTCATCCGCAGGCCGGTGCAGTAGTCGAAATAGTCGAGATTGAGTCTGAAGGTGCCGTCCGCCTTGACGTCTATCAGCGTATCGAGCATCAACGCCGCAAATCGCGGGGTGCCGTACGGCGCAAGTCCCATCACCTTGTATTCGCCCGAATTGACCTTGAAGCCGGTGTAGTAGGTCATCGCGGAGTACAAGAGGCCGAGGGAGTGCGGGAACTGAATCTCTCGAATCGTGTCGAGCGTTCTCCCGCGGCCGATGCTCACGGACGTGGTGGCCCACTCTCCGACGCCGTCCATTGTGAGAATCACCGCCTCGGAGAACGGGGATGGATAGAATGCGCTGGCCGCGTGGCTTTGATGGTGCTCCGCGAAGAGGAGCCGTTCGTCGAGTTGTCGCTTGAACCCGAGGCGACTCAGCGCGTCGCGTAGCCGCCACTTCTGAAACAGCTTGTCGTGGATCCAGATCGGCAGAGCGGCCGAGAAACTCGTGTAGCCGCGGGGCGCGAAGGCCAGATACGTGTCGAGCAGCCGTTCGAACTTGAGAAACGGCTTCTCGTAGAACGCCACATAGTCGATCTCGTCCGGCGTCAGTCCCGCCTGGTCGAGACACGCCAGGATCGCATGCGCGGGAAATCGGTCGTCGTGCTTGCGTCGGGTGAAACGCTCTTCCTGCGCCGCGGCCACGATTCGACCATCGACCACGAGTGCCGCGGCACTGTCGTGGTAGAAGGCCGACACCCCCAGGATGCGCATCAAAAGATCGTGTAGATGAACGGCGCGACGACGCTGCCTTTCGCGAGGATGATGAGACCGCCGAAGAGCAGGAGTACGAGGATCAGGGGCAGCAGCCAGAACTTCTTTCTGGTTCTCATGTAGGCCCAGAACTCCAGGGCGAAGCTCATGCGCGTGTTCCTAGAACTGCTGGTCCATGCGTGAGGCCGGCTGGCCCGCGCGGGTGATCCAATACGTCGATGCCCGCGGATCTTTGACGAGCCGAGGAGTCAGCCCTTTTTTCATCGCCTGACGAACGAGGCCAAACGGCGTCACGACCAAATAGAACAGCGCACCCATGACCAACGGGTTCACAACCCGATGCATCGCCAGCCCGAGCCGCAGCCACAGCCGAGCTCAGCGGAGCCAGCACTCGAGGTGCTGCGAGTGTGGTCAATCCGAGAACCCCCGCAACTGTGATCGCCCACATTCGCACCGAGCCTCCGCGCAGCCATGGCGTGACCCCAATCAGCGCAAAAACGACAGCAAAGAGGAATCCGAACGATCGAGACGAGGGCTCGGCCTCGACCTGATCGTGAAAAGAGGCCAGAGGATTCCCTTCCTCCCCCGCGGATCCCACCGACTGGTGCATGGTGACGATTCTACGCTGGCTGGATGGAGAAGGCCCCTGGAGATCTGACTACGCTGGGGCCGACGAGACAGCCTTTCGTATTGATCCGCGGGGCCGCGACGCGTGGTGCAGGATGATGGTGGATCCGGTGGTTCTCCTCTATGACGATCGAAGTGGACGAAATCCGTCCGGCAGATTCTACCGGACGGACTGGCAGATTCTACCGGACGGTCTTGGAGCTACCGCGGACCTTGCCTCGCCCGGAAGATTTCGTAAACCGCATCGTTGCTCAACGACACGATAAACAGGTTGCCGTTGGGTCCGGTGTGCACGTCGGTGCCAACCCCGAAGTTCCTGCCAATCAAGAGGCTCTCGCTCTCCGTGATCTCCCACTTGTGCAGGTTGTCTGCGACGCGGTCCTCGAGCCGAGGATCGTCGGTGCCGATGGCACGACGGTTACCTGTGAGGTTGAAGTGGAACAGGTGGCCACCCTCGAGGAACGGCCGAGCGGCCGCGACAAACAAGTCTCCCTCGAATTGGGGGCCGAGACCGGGACCAGTCATGAAACCGATAGCGCCAGGAGCCACCTCGAATTTCCACGAGAATTCCGGGCCGCTGTAGTGCGCTCCGGGGAGCATGAACAGACGTGCAAGCGCTTCGGCGGGCGTGTCGGCGATGTTTTCCGGCGACCAGCGGAGCTGCTGCAAACCGAAGTAGGTCTGGGCGAACGGATCTTCAGGAACGGGGGTCACCGTCGTCTCGATGGCCTTGTATTGTGCGATTCGGTTCGGCGGACCCATGATCTGGACCCATCCTGAATTGAATCCCGGCTGGACGCGATTCAGTTCACTGAACGAATCGTCGCCATTTTCCTGCTCCCAGAGGTCCCCTGAACGGGGATCGAACGCCATGCCGAATCCGTTGCGCAGGCCATAGGCGTAGATCTTCTGAATGTTGGCGCCCACCTCGTCGTCCATCGTGGCGCCTGCATCGAAGAAGGGATTGTCCTCGGGCGTGCTGCCGTCATCGTTGAGGCGGAGGATGACTCCGGTCAGATGCGCATCATCCGGCTCAGGGCCGCCAAACTGATCGTCTGCGCGCGTCGAACCGCCTGGCCCGTCTTCGAGGTTCTGCAGTTGCCCGCGGCGACCGTTGTCGCCCATGAAGATATACAGCTTCCCGTCCGGTCCGAATCGAAGAACGCCGCCATCATGATTGCCGCGCGCTTGCTGCTCTTCATCTCCCTGGTCAGGCGGAGTGTCGGCGCCGTCGTTCTGAAACGCTCTCAGCATGATCAGATTGCGGTCGAAATGCAGTGCGCGCCCATCCCAGACGAACCGGTCAACGCGATTCCCAAGGAGCGGCACCTCGAGTACCTCTCCGCTGTCCGCCGCAAACATGCTCGCGTCAAGACAGCGACGCTCATCGGGAAAGAAGGGGTCGGCTGGTGGCGCGGTGCTGCGGCAGGTCCAGAACAAGTACACGCCAGGATCTGATGGAAAGTCTGGGTGCAGCGCAATGCCCAGGAGTCCCCGCTCGGAATTGAAATTGACACCCAAATCAAGCACCGTGCTCGTGACAAGGCCGTCGACTACCCGTTTGATCTCGCCGGAGTTCTTCTGCAATACCAGGAGGTCGTTTGCGGCCAGAAAGGCTATGCCGATGGGCACTGTCAATCCCGAGACGACCGTTCTTACGCGCAGCGACGGATCCAGCATCTGAGGGGTCGCATCTTGAGCTTGGACGAGGTCTTTGGCGCCGAGTGCTGCGGCGATGAGGACGACGACCGCGCATGCTCGGCTCAGCAGGCGTTTGGTTTTCGTCATCAGATCGATCTCCTTTCGAAGGCACTCGGGGTGCAACATCGATACCGATTGATGTGATTTTCGGCGCGCGTAAGGCTGTACGTCAACGGTAAGAGCACGTGCGATCGCGCGCTCTAGAGTTCTCTCGAGCCGGGGTAAAGAGCGCGCTGATGTCCTACGCGCGTGGGTTCGCGCCAAGCAACTGCTTCGCCACGGCGATCGCGTCTTCCACGCTGCGCACCTCACCGTCGAGCTGACGCTCGTACACCCGATGAAGCAGCTCGCCGACCGCCGGTCCTGGTGTCAGACCAAGCTCGAGCAGATGCCGACCCATCAGGAAAGGCGCTGGCGGACGGTGCTCCACGCCGAGCGCCCGCGCCCGCTCGAGGAACCAGTCCATCGCTGAACAGTCGAACGTGCCTGTGCGGCCCAGGCAGTCGGCGCGAGCGAGGCGTGCCAGCAGTTCGAGATCCACCTTCTGGGCAAGGCGCCGGAAGGCGCCGTCGCCCACCTGTTCGGCCTTGCGCAACATCCCCGGTTTCAGATGGTGCGCGACGAGTCCCACGACTTGCGCCCGCACGTCGAACCCGTCGATGGTGTGCACGTTGAGGCGATCGAGCAGGCTCAACGTGGGCGCCACGCCGGCCTCCTCGTGATTGAGCGACCGGATGCGGCCGTCGATGAAGGCCGTGGTAGCCGGTTTTCCGAGGTCGTGGCACACGGCGCCAAGCATGACGGCGATGAGGGCGGGGCGCCCGAGGTCGGCGTTCATGGCCCGCGCCTTGTCGATGACCATCAGCGTGTGAATCCAGACGTCCCCTTCCGGGTGCCATTCCGGTTCCTGCACGCATCCCACGAGCGGCCGCATCTCCGGCAGGATCCGATCGACGGTCCCAAGCTCGAGCGCGAGAGCAAACCCGATCGAGGGGCGCGCGGCGGCCAGCAGCAGCTTTTCGACCTCACCCCAGATACGCTCCGCGGGCAGATCGTCGAGCGCGATGCTCTTGCAGAGGGCAGCGGTCTGTTCCTCCAATGCGAATTCGAATCGTGCGGCAAACTGGATGGCTCGCAGTACGCGCAGGCTGTCGTCACCGAACGTCGTGACATCCACCGCTTTGAGTAGACGGCGGTCGAGATCCGCAATACCGTTGAACGGGTCCTCGTAGCGGTCGGACAGTGGGTCCCAGGCGATCGCATTGACCGTGAAGTCGCGCCGCCGGCCGGCCTCTTCGAGCGTCATCGTCGGATCGCCTGTGACATCGAAGCCTTTGTGGCCACGGCCCGACTTCGATTCACGGCGGGGAAGCGCGACGTCAAGGCCGGCGACCTTGTAGACGGGAAAGCTCTGGCCCACGGCTTCGACCCGTCCGAACGGCGCCAGCAGGGGCGGAAGCTGATCTTGAACGATGCCGAAGACCTCGAGATCGATGTCTTTGGAGGACTGTCCTCTGAGGCGGTCGCGTACCCAGCCGCCGACGATCAAGGCGCGGCCTCCTGCGTCGCGGACGCGTTCGGCGATTGCACGGGCGAGCTCGAGGGCAGTGTCCTGACTCACGCTCAGATTATGCTGCGGACACCACAGGGGTGGGCGCGGACTCGTTCTCCAGGAGAAGGCGCAGTGGAACCCGACCGGACGATCACGCTGCTCGAGGAACTCGTCGCCATCGACTCAGTGAACCCGTCGCTCGCGCCGGGATCCAGGGGCGAGCAGGATGTGGCGCGCCGGATCGCGCTCGAATGCTTCGATGCGGGCCTCACCGTCGAAATCACTGAGGTCGCGCCAGGTCGGCCCAATGTCATCGGGGTGCTCGAGGGTAATGCGCCCGGGCCGACGCTGATGTTCTGTGGCCACATGGACACCGTTGGCGTCGCAGGGATGGCGGCGCCGTTTCAACCGGTGCGCCGAGGCGACCTTCTGTACGGCCGTGGTGCGCAAGACATGAAGGGCGGGCTTGCAGCGATGCTGGGCGCGGCTCGTGCACTCGCCGAAGGTGGAGGACTGCCCCGCGGCCGTCTCATCGTGGCGGCGGTCGTGGACGAAGAGCACATCAGCCTCGGTGCCGAGGCGCTCGTCGAGCGCTGGCACGCGGATGCTGCCGTGGTCACCGAGCCGACCGATCTGCAGGTGGCGACGGGGCACAAGGGATTCGAGTGGGTCGAGATCGAGACGCGGGGCCGCGCCGCGCACGGGAGCCGGCCCGGCGATGGGCGCGACGCGATTCTGAGGATGGGGCGGGTGCTCGCAGGCCTGGAGTCGCTCAATCGGAAGCTGCAGGCTGGCCCTGCGCATCCGCTGCTCGGCGCCCCCTCGCTGCACGCGTCGATCATCGCCGGCGGCAGCGAGCTGAGCAGCTATCCGGACCGGTGCACGCTGCAGGTCGAACGCCGGACGCTTCCGGGAGAGCCCCTGAATGCCGCGTGGCTCGAGGCGCAAGACATTCTCGCGCAGCTCGAACGAGACGACCCGGAGTTCGAGGCAGCCGCGCGTCCGATCTTCAGCCGCCAAGCCTATGAGATCGCACCCTCGCACGCGTTACCAGAGATGCTGCGGACGGCGGCGCTGTCGGCGGGATGTGCATCCAAGTTCGCGGGGATGACGTACTGGAGCGACGCCGCGATTCTGGGCGGCGCGGGAATCCCGTCGGTACTCTTCGGACCTGGTGGAGCCGGGCTTCACAGTCTGGAGGAACACGTCAGGCTGGACGACGTGCTGCTCTGTCGCGACGCGCTGGTGGCGCTCGCGCATCGGTTCACGCAGTGAGCTAGCCTAGAGCGATTTGCATTTCCCCGTAGAGCGCACGCTTCAGCGTGCGCGTGTCCGCGGAGGCTAAAGCCGCTCTACGCCGAATCGAAAAGCGGCTAGTCTAGGCGCGGATCGCGAATCAGCGCTCTGCCAACAGTGATTTCAAGACGAAGGCGACGTTTGCCGGCCGCTCGCCGAGCCGCCGCATGAAGTAGGGGAACCATTCGCGGCCGAAGGGCACGTAGACGCGCACGCGAAACCCGGCCGCGACGAGCGAGGCTTGCAGATCCCGCCGGATGCCGTAGAGCAGCTGAAACTCGAACTGGTCCTGCGCCAGCTTCTGCTCGGTCGCATAGGCGCACACGGCCTCGATCAACGCCGGGTCGTGCGTGGCGATCGCCGGGTAGTGACCCTCGTCCAGCAGCAGCCGGGCGAGTCGAAGGAACGTTGCATTCACGACCTTCTTTTCCTTGTACGCCGTTGCCGGGGGTTCCTTGTAGGCGCCCTTGACGAGCCGCACCCGTGCGCCGAGCTTGTTCATGCGGCGGATGTCGTCCTCGGTCCGGTGAAGATACGCCTGCAGGGCCACACCCACGTTGCGATACTTCTGCTCCCAGAGCGTTTCGAAGATCGTCAGCGTGCGCGCGGTGTACGGCGAGTTCTCCATGTCGATCCGCACGAAGCAGTCCTGGCGCGAGGCCGGCTCCAGGATACGGCGCAGATTGTCGACGCACATCGCGTGATCGATGTCGACTCCCAACTGCGTCAGCTTGAGCGAGATGTTTCGGTCGATGCCCGCCGCGACCATGGCTTCGAGGAGTCGCACGTAGCCCACGGCGGCGGCCGTTGACTCCTCCACCGTCCGCACGCGCTCGCCGAGGTAGTCGAGGGTCACGAGCAGACCCTGCGACTGCAGCCGGCTCGACGCATCGATGGCGGCCTCGATGGTTTCGCCGGCAATGAACCGGCTGGCGAAGCTTGTGGGTGTGGCCAGGCCGTGTCGCGAAGCCAGACGCTTCAGTACGGCGCTGCGGGAGAGCGCGTAGAAGAACGCCTTCGACCCGGCGTACATCAGTGTGTATGTGGCGAGGGGGAGGCGAGCAGGTGCTCGAGCGTTCGCGTGTAGTACCGGAGCACGTTGCGATCGCGCACGCGGACACGACCGTCTTCGACGACCAGGATGCCGCGCGCTTCGAGCAGCTCGATGGCGCCGTCGAGAGCCTCGGCGCCGCTCTGTACGCCGAGATTCGCACCGCGCGCCCGGAGCGTGTCGATCACCGCGTCCGCGCGGCCCTCGAGGTCGTGCAGGGTGATCGAAGGACGCATGGCGTTGGCGATGACGGCGGTCGGCAGCACCTTGTACAGACGCCCGACCGCGTCCATCACCGCGTGCGTGAAGTCCATGACCTCGCTGCGTGACGATGCATCGATGTCGATGGTGATGGGCTTGCCGAAGGTCACGAAGGCGCGCGACCGGTATCCGACCGCGCAGCGGACCATCTCCGCGAGCTCGCGGCTGAACGGGCGCTGGGTCCGCTTGACCCGCTGGCGCGCCAGCACGTGATCCTCGAGCACCAGGTCGTAGGCGACGGCCGTGGGGAGCACGACCATGTGCTGGTGCTCGGCCTGGAGAGCCGCGTGCATCAAGCCCGTCTTCGGACTCTTGATTTCGCCGCTGTAGCTGCGGCCGCCCTCCGGATAGAAGAACAGGTCGTGCTTGCGCAGCAGCTCCGCCACGTACGCCTTCAACGTGATCAGATAGCCGGGATCGCGCGTGTTACGCCGGATGGGAATCGCCCCGGTCACGTGCTTGTGGAGCAGGCCAAGCGGACCGCCGAAGAGATTGATGCCCGCGGCCACGATGGGCGGGCGGACGCCGTTCTCGTCGAGCACGAGCAGCTCCACCAGATAGTCGGTGTGGCTCTTGTGGTTGGAGGCGTAGATCACGCGGCCCGCTCTCGTGGCCGCCCTCGCCGCGTCGAGGTGCTCCGGGATTCGCTCGATCTTGCGAAGGATCGGGTAGAGGGGGTGTTTCAGCGCGCGGTAGAACGGATAGCGCTGTGTGGTGCGCAGCTCCTCGAGATAGCCCCGGATGCGCTTCCGCGCCACCCCGCCGCTCTCTCCGTGACTTCCCTCGATATACCGGGCGACCTCTTGGCGCGAGAGAACAGCCTCGGTGATCTCGTCGAGCGTGGCCACGGACCGAACTATATCATCTGGGTCCTGGCCCCTCGATGCTGGCGTGCGCCTTGACTTCAGCGGCAACCGTCGTCCCGAGTCCGTAGCCACGGCGGCTACTCTCTGGTCTCCCAGTACAGGAGGATCATGGCGCCAGCCATGTTCAGCATCATGAGCCGAGTGGAGAGCAGGTGCAGCTGGTCGAAGCGGATGCGCCGCGCGTCATCGGCCGGCAGACGTGACACGGGTCCGCCTGCCTCGACTTGAATGGCATCGATGGTGCTCAGGACGATCAGGCCCGAGTAGAGCGAGATGCCGAGCATGGCGGCGATGAGGGCGCTGCGCACCGCATACTGTTTTGGCCGGGGACCGAGGACTGCC
Source organism: uncultured Acidobacteriota bacterium (assembly GCA_963827515.1). GTDB lineage: Bacteria > Acidobacteriota > Vicinamibacteria > Vicinamibacterales > UBA2999 > JABFSA01. The sequence goes on from CAWHBF010000001.1 coordinate 137,477, forward strand.
ATGGCCGAGAGCGAGAGGAGGAGAACGACGCCCGCGCCGTACGCGATGTAGTGGAACTTGGCGATAATGGCGCCAAAGACCTCGCCGGCCAACTCGCGGCCCGTGGCTGGCTCGGTTGCCTGTAGGATCTGGAATGTCGTTGGCGCGACGAGCGCGCCTAGCACAATCATCCCGCCGAGCCATGTGACCAGCGCGAGCACGTATACGTACCGCAGTGCGAGCATCCGCGCATTATAATTCCCGACCGGAGGTCATCTCGTTGCCCGTTCACACATCCTTGTCCGTGTCCGCGCTGTCGAACATCGCCACCCGCCTGCGGATCGACTCGGTGCTTGCCACCAGCGAATCCGGCAACGGGCATCCGAGCACGTGCTGCTCGGCGGCCGACATCGTCGCGGCGTTGTTCTTTGCCGAGATGCGGTACGACCCGCGCGATCCGCAGCATGCCGACAACGACCGTTTCGTGCTGTCGAAAGGGCATGCGGCGCCGCTCCTGTACGCCGCGTGGGCCGAGGCCGGCTTCTTGAAGCGCGAGGACCTGCTCACGCTGCGCCGTTTCGACTCGGACCTGGAAGGGCACCCGACGCCGCGACTGCCGTTCGTGGACGTCGCCACCGGGTCGCTCGGGCAGGGCCTGTGCGCGGGTGTCGGCATCGCGCTCAACGCCCGACGCATCGCGTCGGACTACCGCACGTACGTACTGCTCGGCGACGGCGAATCCGCCGAGGGATCGGTGTGGGAAGCCGCTGACGTGGCGGCCTTCGACAAGCTGGATTCGCTCTGCGGCATCACCGACGTCAACGCGCTGGGACAGAGCGGTCCCACGCAGTTTCAGCACAACCTGGAGGCGCTAGCCGACCGGTGGCGCGCGTTTGGGTGGCACGCGCTCATGGTTGATGGCCATGACATTCCCCAAGTACTCGGCGCGCTCGAGAAAGCGCGGCAGACCAAAGGCCGGCCGACGATGATCCTGGCGAAGACCCTCAAGGGGAAGGGGATTTCGTTCATGGAAGGCAAGGGCGGCTGGCACGGCAAGGCGGTCAAGAAGGGCACGGAGCTGGAGACGGCGCTCGCCGAGCTCAAGGCGCAGCTCGTGCCTGAGAACGGTCCGGCGCCCTCGATCCCCGCGCCGAACGCGGTGACACGACCGGCCGTTCGTCGTGGCACCGTCGGACCCACCGCGTACAAGCTGGGCGACAGCGTCGCGACGCGCGAGGCGTACGGCGACGCGATCGCCCGACTGGGCGCCACCGACGATCGCATCGTGGCGCTCGATGCCGACGTCAAGAACTCCACCTTCAGCGACAAGTTCGAGCAGCAGCATCCGGAGCGCTTCTATCAGAACTTCATTGCCGAGCAGGTCATGCTGGGCGCGGCGATGGGGCTGGCCAGCCGTGGTGCGATTCCGTTTCCCTCGACGTTCGCCGCGTTCCTGACGCGCGCCTACGATTTCGTCCGCATGGCGGCGGTCAGCAACCTCAACGTCAAGATGGCCGGGTCCCACGCGGGCGTGTCGATTGGCGAGGACGGGCCGTCCCAGATGGCGCTCGAGGATCTGGCGATGATGCGGGCGCAGCCGAATATCGCGGTGCTCTACCCGTGCGACGGCGTGAGCACGGAACAGCTGGTCGAGCGGGCCGCGTACCATCCGGGCCCTGTCTACATGCGCACATCACGGCCGAAGACGCCCGTCATTTACGGGCCGAACGAATCGTTCGAGGTGGGCGGGTTGAAGGTGCTGCGGCAGAGCAACGCCGACGTGGCGACCGTCGTCGGCGGCGGCGTGACGGTGTTCGAGGCGTTGAAGGCGTACGACGTGCTGCAGAAGCAGGGCGTCAGCATCCGGGTCGTCGACCTGTATTCGCTCCAGCCAATCGACGCCGCCGCGCTCATTCGCTGCGCGAAGGCGACCAAGGGCCGCGTGATCACTGTTGAGGATCACTACCCGGGCGGTGGGATCGGCGATGCCGTGGCGTCGGCGATCGCGCCCGAAGGATTCACCGTGCGCCGCCTCGCTGTGACGGAGATTCCGCGCAGCGGCACGCCGGACGAGCTGCTCGATCGCTACGGCATTTCCGTTCGCTACATCGTCGCGGCCGTGACGGCCGCGTAGTCAGCGCGGGAACAAGGGCTCCTCGCAGACACGCCGCGCCTGCGCGAGGTGCCGCTTCTCGTGGGCGATCGCCAGGGCGTAGGCCGAGCCGAGCGGTATTCTGATCCACCGCGCTACCGGCGACGAGATGCGCGCGCGCGCCAGGTCGAGGCCGTGCGACTGCTGGAGGCGGTCGATGTACTGCTTCTGGTACGCGCGGAACGCCGCCATGATCTGCGGCCGCGGCCGTCCTGGCGTCGGCACAAACACCTGCGGCGCCTTGCTGCGCATACGCGTGGTTGGCTTCACCACGTGAACCATCAACCGGCCGATCCAGTTGTAGCGATAGGGGCCCGCGGTGAACTGGCCGCGGCGAATCGCATTCGCGATGCCCTCGTCCAGCTTCGGCAGGTACTCGCGCGCCGTGGTGTTGAGGTGATCGATGCACAGCGCCACCGACCAGGAGTCGGGCGTTGGCTGCCAGGTGAACTGTTCGTCGCTGAGGGGCTCGACGAGCGCATCGGCAGCAGCGGAGAGGGCCTCGAATTCCTCGCGAAACGCATCGCACTCAGGCGACAACGCCATCGGCCCGGACACTGCCATTGGCCACGATACTACCGTGAAACATAGCAGGGGATCTGCACACGTTCGGAGGCCGGCCTCCCGACTGGGGACCGACTGTCGCCGATCGTGAAACTATAGTGTTCATCTGTTGCATGTTCAGATGTCAGAAAGGAGGCTGCATGCGATACGCCGCACGGATGGTTCTCGTCGTACTGCTTGGCGCCACCACGCTCGCGCAGCAGCCGATCAACCCCCGGCAGCAGCCGGGCGCCACGGTCCACATTTTCGCGCCCGAGCAACACGATCTCTACGACGGCCACTTCGTCATCTCGGCGAACCGTATCTACATGGTGGGCGGCTTGAACGATCCCGAGGGATGGGATCACCTCGACAACGAAGCCCGCAACCTCAAGCCGGTGGTCGGCACGGCCGAGATCGACGTCAACGAAATCCAGAACACCGGTACGTTCGAGGCGCGCCTGCGGATCCCCGAGGGCGACCTCGTCCTCACGGTCGACCGCTGGAATGAGTTCAATTCGTGCCAGAACGGCGGCATTGCCGCCTACACCCACGAGCATGGAACGGATTCCGGATGCGGAGACAACAACTGGCCAAAGACCGTTGGATTCCTCGCCGGCTGGGGGTTCGGGCACGCGACGCTCGATGGCCGTCCGCTCTACGAGAACTACGAGATGCATTTCATGGTCACGCAAGGACTGCGCGACCGGACCACGCTCAAAGTGAACTATCCGCTGGCGAACAAACGGCTACCTGGCGGTGAGACCAATCCCGCCACGCAACAGATCGACTTCTACATCAGAAGTCCGCAGCCGAACGCCAGCAACAAGCCAAACCGCCAGGTCTTCCTGCACTTCTTCGGCATGGAGATCACCTGGAAGTAGCGGGTCTCCGCACGCGGGCCGAGAACACGCTCGCGCTCGAGAGCGCAACTTGGATTCTGAAGGGCACGCGGGTTGTCGCGCCGGAGCCCATCCGAACTAACTACCTCCTGCGTCCCTTTGGTTTCGTCTCCGCGTTTCCCATGATGGCGATCATCACCTCCGTCGACTTGATGATCGCCATGGCATCGTTGCCCCGGCGCAGTTTCAGGGCGTGCACGGCGTCGGCGGTAATCACGGCTGTCAGCCGCTGATCGCCCACGCGCAGTCGCACCTGCGCGAGCAACCCATCGATTCGGACCTCCTCGATGAACCCGTGAAGACGGTTGCGAGCACTCAGGCCCCCGAGGGATTCATCGGGATCGGCCACACGAACGCGACGGCGCTCGTCGGGTTGCTGGCGCGTCGTCAGGCGGTCGATCTCGGCGTCCGAGATTCTGTGGTGACCGCCTTCCGTCCGGGTCGTCCGCACGCGCCCCGTGTGGACCCATCGCTTGAGCGTGGAGTATCCGACCCCAAGCCGCTCGGCCGCCGCTCTTACTGTGACGAGTGCCATTCAACTCCCCTGGTGTGAAAATCGACGCAAATCGTATCACCGTGCGCACACGGCGCTGAGGCGTTGTGGACATAGTCAGGTAATATCGACTCAATCATGTTCATAGAATCGGATTATATTGATTTAATAGGATCACATACGATACAAATCGATTGTTTACCTTCGGGAGGATTGGTGCGCGTTCCTTCAGCAGCTGACCGACGACAACTTGATCCACGGCCTGCGATCGCGAATCCGCGATGACACGCATCCTCCTTTGCCTGATCGCGGGCGTGCTGCTGCTTGGGGTCCCCTCGGAGGTGGCGGCGCAGCGCCCTCCCGCCATTGCCGTGGCGGCGAACCTGAACTTCGCGGTCACCGAAATCGCGGAACAATTTGCGCGTGACAGCGGCGCGCGTGTGGAGCTGGTCCTCGGCGCATCCGGCACCCTGACGCGGCAAATTCAGGACGGCGCACCGTTCGAGCTGTTCCTGGCGGCGGACGAGGAGTTTCCCAATCAGCTCTCGCGGGCAGGCCTGACGCGCGATGCCGGTGTCGTGTACGCCGTGGGACGCCTTGTGCTGTTCGCTCCCACAGGCTCTCCCCTCGCCGTCGACGAACGGCTCGAGGGCTTGGGCCAGCTTGTGAAATCCGATGGCGTCAGCCGCTTTGCCATCGCGAACCCCGAGGTAGCCCCGTATGGCCGAGCGGCCGAAGCGGTGCTCCGCAAGCGCGGGCTGTGGGATGCCCTCCGGGCGAAGCTGGTGCTCGGCGACACGATCGCGCAGGCCGCGCAGTTCGCCACCACCGGAAATGCCGTCGGCGGTCTCATCGCCTACTCCCTCGTCATCGGAGCCGACTTCTCGGATCGCGGCACCTACGCGCTCATTCCCGCCGCCGACCATCCGCCGCTTCGCCAGCGGATGGTGCTGCTCAAACGGGCTGGTCCGGTGGCCGCACGGTTCTATTCGTACCTCCAGACTCCGTCCGCGCGCGCGACCCTCAAGAAACATGGCTTCGTGGTGCCAGAATAGCGCCCATGGACTGGACGGCTCTGCGCGTCTCGCTCTGGCTTGGGGCGGGCACCATCGCGATCCTGCTTCCGTTCGGGATGTGGTTCGGGCGGCTGCTCGCGTTCCACCAGTTTCGCGGAAAGCTCCTCGTGGAAGCGCTGGTCACCGTGCCTCTCGTGATTCCCCCCACCGTGCTCGGCTTCTACTTCCTCGTCACCTTCGGCGCGCGCTCGCCGCTCGGCCAGGCCTTCCAGGGTCTCGTGGGCCAGTCGCTGCCGTTCTCCTTTGAAGGACTGCTGTTCGCCTCGGCCATCGCGAACATCCCGTTCGTGATCCAGCCGATCCAACGCGGTTTTGAAGCGATCTCGGCAGACATCCGCGATGCCGCCGCCTGCTGTGGCCTGACGCCGTGGCAGCGGTTCCTGCGCATCGAGGTCCCGCTCGCCTGGCCCAGCATCCTCACCGCCGCGATCCTCACCTTCGCGCATACCCTCGGCGAATTCGGTGTCGTCCTGATGGTGGGCGGCAATCTTCCGGGGCAGACCCGCACACTGAGCGTCGCGATCTACGACCGCATGCAGGCGTTCGACGATCGGAGCGCCGGCGTCATGGCCGCGACGCTGCTGGTCATCGCGGTGGCGACGCTCACGGCGACGACGGCGCTGTCACGTCGTGTGGGCCCGCGTCGTGCCTGAACGGCGCCTGTCGGTCAGCCTTCGTCAACCTGTCGCCATTCCTCTCGACGTCGAGTTCACGTGCGACGCCGGCGACGTGCTGGCGATCTTCGGCCCGTCGGGCAGCGGCAAGACGACTATTCTTCGATCGATCGCTGGACTCTATCGGCCCGCGCACGCATCAGTCCGATCGGGCGCCGAGACATGGGTGGATACCGATGCGGGGACGTTCGCGCCGCCGCATCGCCGCGCGGTGGGGTTTGTCTTTCAGGAATACGCGCTCTTTCCGCATCTGAGCGCGGCGGGCAACGTGATGACCGCGCTCGGCCATCGACCGCAACGCGAACGCCGCAGTCGCGCCGACGCGCTGTTGAATCTGGTGCGCCTGTCGGAGCGGTCTGGCCGGCGGCCCCACGAACTGTCGGGCGGCGAGCGGCAGCGGGTGGCGCTGGCGCGAGCCCTGGCGCGCGAGCCTGCGGTGCTGTTGCTCGATGAGCCCTTCGCGGCGGTCGACCGCACGGTGCGGCGGCGCCTCCAGGACGAGATCGACCAATTGCGTCGGACACTCGACATCCCCCTGATTCTGGTCACCCACGATTTCGAGGACGTCGTGCGGCTGGCCACACATGTCCTACTCCTGGAACGCGGCAAGAGTGTCGCCGCCGGCACACTCAGCACACTGATGAGTCGTCCCGATCTCTCGTGGCTCCGGGAGGCCGTGGGACTGGGCGCGGTATTCGACGCGAGCGTCGCGCGCCGTTGGCCTGACCGCGGGCTCGTCGAGTTGGCCTTTGAGGGCGGCACGCTGCTGGCGGCGGATCGCGACCTCGCCATGGGCACGAACGTCCGCGTGCGGATCCCCGCGCGCGAAGTCATCCTGGCGACGCGAGAGCCCGAGGGAGTCAGCCTTCACAACGTGTTGTCGGGTACGGTCTCAGCGATCCATGCCGATCCGGCGTTCGATCATGTGATCGTCCAGGTCGCGGTCGGTCGCGTGCTCCTGCTGGCGGAAGTCACGCGCGACGCGATCGGACGATTGCGCCTGGCAGTCGGGATGCCCGTGCACGCGCTGATCAAGTCGGTCTCAATCGATCTGCTCACGGTCCAGCCACCGGACGTGACGAACGTTCCGTCGTCGTTCTGACATCTCCGCTGAGCGCTACCGCCGCGGCGGAGATCCGAGGAGTGCGTCGACGGCGTCCAGCTCATCCTGATTGATGGTGTGTCCCATCCGTGGGTAGATACGCTCGTCCACGGTGGCACTCATCCGGCGGAACACGTCTGCTGACTCGCGCACGCGCTCTACAGGGATGTGCGCATCGATGTCACTGCAGCCGAGAAACACGGGCGTTCCGTTGAGCGAGCCGGGGTAGTTACGTGGGGTCCCCGGCGGACCAATAAGGCCACCGCTCAGACCGACGACCGCGGCATACGTCGCCGCGTTGCGGGCGGCAAACTCCAACGCCAGACAGGCGCCCTGCGAGAAGCCGAGCAGCGCGATGCGATCGGTGGTGAGGCCCTGCCCCTGAAGTTCTGCGACCAGCCGACCAATGACGCGCAGCGCGGCGCTCAGGTTCGGTTCGTTCTGGGGAATCGGTGAGAGAAACGAGTATGGATACCACGTGTGTCCGGCGGCCTGCGGCGCCAGGCACGCCACCTCCTCCGATTGAAACTCCCGCGTCAGCCCCAGAATGTCTTCCGCAGACGCTCCCCGCCCATGGAGGAGGATGAGAGCGATCCGCGCTCGATCGACCGGCGGCCCGTGTCGAAGCACCGGTTGCCCCGCGTGTGGATCGTCCTGCATGGTGTTGGTCATTGGAGAGCGCTACGCTTTCTGATGCGGCAGCGTGAGTCGAGGAAGCGCGTGCACCAACGTGTCGCGGTGCTTCTCGAACTGCTGAGGCAGCATCAGCCGTTCGCCCAGGTGATCCGGGGATTCGTCGAGTGCGAATCCCGGTGGGTCGGTGGCAATCTCGAAGAGGATGCCACCAGGTTCGCGGTAGTAGATCGATTGGAAGTAGGTCCGGTCCATCACGGGTGAGACGTTATATCCCTCCCGAACCAAGGTGGCCCGCCACGCAAGCTGTTCGGTCGCGTTGGCCGTCCGCCACGCAATGTGATGGACGGTGCCGGCGCCCAGCCGGCCGAACTTGCCGTCGGGTTTGCACACGACGTCCACGATCGTGCCACCACCCTCGGTCGGCGCGCGGTAGCGGAAACGGGAGCCTTCGCTGCCGACGTGCCGCCAGCCCATGACCTCCTGCAGCAGGGTCGCGGTCTTTTCGTACCCTTCCTCCGACAAGGTGGCGCTATGAAAGCCGCAGATCGCATGTGCCGCCGAGATGGTGCTGCCGGCCCACGCCTCGGCCGGCTTCGCGTCAACCGTGCCCACGAGCTCGAGGGGCAGGCCGTCAGGATCGGCAAACCGGAGAACGGGATCGCCGAATCGAGGGTCAGCATCCTCCACGGGAACTCGATAGTCGGTCAGTCGACGCCGCCAATAGTCCAACGACGCGTGTCCCACGGTGAAGCTGGTGGCCGACACCTGGCCGTTCCCGACGGTCCCTCGAGCGGCGCCAGGCCACGGAAAGAACGTGAGAATCGATCCCGGCGCGCCGGCGGCGTTCCCGAAATAGAAATGATACGAACCTGGATCGTCGAAATTTACCGTGAGCTTGACCAGACGAAGGCCGAGGAGCTCTGTGTAGAAGTCCACGTTGGCCTGCGGATCGCTCGCGATGGCGGTGACGTGGTGAATGCCGGTGATGCTCTGCGTGGTCGTCATGGAGCCCGTTCAGGGATGAGATATGCCTATCTTTTCACGACCATGCCCTCTCCGTATCAGCCTGTGCTCGAGCCGGGTTGAGTCTGCCGTCGCAACAGCGAGGCGATCGCGTCTGCCATCTTCTGCCACGCACCAGCCGCGCGATCGACGAAGGGCGCCCACTGTGCGTCCATCTCGTGGGTCAGCGTGAGCTCGCAGCCCTCGTCGGTCGCCTTGATTTCGATCACCACGACGGAAGACTCATCGAGGGGCGGCGTCCGCCACGTGAAAACGAGACGCCGCGGACGATCGATCTCGAGGTACTCGCCGGTGTGCTGGGCTTCTTCCTCCCCGCGCCGCTGGACCAGCCAGAAGGTGCCTCCGACACGGGCGTCGATCTCGATCCGTGTCATCTCGCCCAAGCCCGGGGCAAACCACTCTCGTGCCGAGGCCGGGCTCAGCCACGCGTCGAAGACAGCCTCCGCCGGGAACGGAAATCGCCGGCTGATGCGTGCGCGCACGTTCTGCTCTGTCGTCATGAGGGTCGCCCTTTCCTGGCTCCTGTCGTCCTGCGCGTCGTGCGAGGCGTGGTCCTTCGCACCTCGGCGATTCTGGCTGCTACTAATCGCCTGACCAGCGTGTTCGGTATTGGCTCATCGAGGGGAAACCGAATCGTGCCTTTACCAGACGTTGCGTATGTCGCGAGATCCGCCGCGAGCGTGCGTGCCGTGGTTTGGCTGATTGGGTAGAGACTGCTGTGGTGCTTCCAAGCGGCGTACCACACGAGACCTTTCCCATCGAGCTTGAAAGCTGGCATTCCATAGCCAAAGCTCTCGGCTGCACCAGGCGCGGCTGCACGAATCGCCGCCCGCAGCTTCTGCATGTGTTTGCGAGGGCCAGCCGGGAGCCCCGCAAAGTAGGAGCGCACCTGATCAGGCGGTGTGCCCGACCCTGGCGATGACGTGGCGCTCCGTCGTGGAACCGGCTGGCGCCGTGGCGGCGCCAGCGAGGCGGTCATGTCTTGAAGTCTCGCTTTCACCAGTGTTCTGACGACGCTCGCGGGAAGAGGTTGGCTAACGGTGAAGCGAATGGTGCCCTTACTGGTCTCAAACCTCCCAAGAAGCCGTCGATGCGTGTCGATCGTCTCAGGATTCATGGGATAGAGGGCGCAGTGCCCCGAGGCCGCGCCGAAAGCCACGAGCGGACGACCACGCACCCGGAATGCCGGCATTCCATAGCTGAACGATTCCTCGGCCTCGGGTGCCGTTGAGTGAATCGTCCGCCGAAGGGCCTCGAGGACGTGCCTGACGGGTCCGGGTTGCGCGGCGAGATAGGCATCGACACTGCCGCGTGTCGCCTTCGAGTCACCCACGAGTGTCCTTCGCATGGCCAGCCCCTACGAGCGCTGCAGGTTCGCCACAAGGTCTTCGAGGCGGTCGTAGCTGATGCCCGCGCCCTTGGACATGCCTGTCGAGATGACCATATCGCGTACTTCGCGCGAGGGATACTGTACGGTGGCGATCAGTCTGGTCTTGCCACCTTCTTCCACGAACTCCGCCGTCACAACGGAGACGACGTCCGGAAACTCCTCGAAGATCTCGGTGAAGACGAGTCGGCCCGGCGATGCGATCTCCCGGGTACTCGCCGTGGAAGGCTGCCTCTCCCCGTGGATGTCGGTTCACGAAGCGCCATCGGCCGCCCACCCGCAGGTCGATCTCGCACACGGGCACCGAGTAGCCGTCGCCGAGACGTCCCCACCACTGCGTCACGTGTTCGGGCTTCGTCATCGCTTCGAAGACCAGGTATCTCGGGGCGCTGAATAGCCGTGTCATCCGAATCTCCTGGTCCGACGGCGTCGTGACGGTGAAGCTATCGCTATTTGCGGCGTGACTGACGACCATGGCTTTTCTCCTTCTTCGTCTGTACTTGATGTAGGTATTGATCGAGGCGATCGAGTCGCTGCTCCCAGATCTGGCGGTAGCGCTCGGCCCAGGTGGCAACTTCCTTCAAGGGGGCGGCGTCGATTCGGCATCGTCGCCACTGAGCCTCCTTCCTGCGAGCGATCAGACCCGCCCGTTCGAGCACGCGCAGGTGTTTCGAGACCGCAGGCATGCTCATGTCGAACGGCTCGGCGAGCTCGGTCACCGAGAGTTCGCCCAAGGCCAGACGAGCCAGAATGGCTCGGCGGGTGGGGTCGGCAAGGGCGGCGAAGGTGGCGCTCAGATGATCGATGGCCATTTGTAATAAACCAATCAGTTAAATAACTAATAGGTTTTATACGCGACCAGCCGAGACTTGTCAAGGGAGCGCCTGGACAGCAGTGGCACCGCGATAGACTGCTCCAGGTCAACAGGTAAACGAATGCCGAGTCCGCTGAATCGTTTGCGACGGATGTGCCTGGCGCTTCCAGGCGCGTGGGAGAAGGTGTCGCACGGCGAGCCCACGTTCTGGGTTGGCAAGAAGATGTTCGCCAGCTTCGCGAACGCCGCGAACCACCACGGCGCCGGACGCCACGCGGTGTGGTGCAAGGCCGACCCTGTGACGCAGGACCTTCTGCTCGGACGCGCCCCCGAGCGCTACTTCCGCCCGCCCTACGTGGGCCCGAGCGGTTGGGTCGGCATCTACCTCGACGATCGTCCTGATTGGGGCGCAGTCGCGGAACGACTCCGGCACGCCCACGAACTTGCGGCGCCGGCGGCGAAGAGAACCCCGAGACGATGAACAGGAAGGAACTGGCCCACTGGCGTATGCGCACGCATCGCCTGTGGACTGCACCGCTGGCGAGGCCGGCCGAGGTGGTGCGCTGGTTCGGTGCAATGCAGGCACAGGAGTTCGTCCCGGCGAAATGGGCTATCGCACAGCGTTGCGGACGTGCCGACGACGATCAGATCGAAAGGCTCTATGCGACCGGTGAGATCTTGCGAACGCATCTGATCCGCCCCACCTGGCATTTCGTGCACCGTGATGACATCCGCTGGGTGATCGAAGCCACGAAGTACCGAGTGCACCAAATCAATGGCACCTACTACCGGCAATGTGGTGTTGACGATGACACCTTCAAGCGATGCGCCAAGGCCTTCACCAAGGCGCTGAAGGGCGGCAACGAGCTCAATCGCAGAGAGCTTGTGGAAGTGCTGAAGAAGGGCGCCGGGATCGAGGCGGCGGGCCTGCGCATGGGATACCTCCTCATGAGGGCCGAGCTCGACGCCGTGATCGTCAGTGGAAGCGTGGGTGGCAAGCAGCCGACCTTTGCATGTTTTGACGAGCGAGTCCCCGAGAACGGCGGCCGTCTCACATGATGAAGCGGTCGCGGAACTGACCCTCCGCTATTTCCGCAGCCGAGGCCCCACGACGCTCAAGGACTTCATCCGCTGGTCCAGCCTGACGGTCGCAGAGGCCAAGGCCGGCCTGAGCTCGGTCAGATCAGAACTTCGCCAACGGGACATCGACGGGCGAACGTATTTCTTCGTGAAGGCCGCTTCGGGACAACCACCTTCGTCACCCAGGATCGATCTGATTCAGGGCTACGACGAGTACGTCATGTCCTACAGCGACAGCAAGGATGTGCTGCGTTCGAGCGACGGCCGAGTGACTTCACGTGCCATCAACCCGAACGTATACCTGCACGCGGTCTTGCTCGACGGACAGCTAATCGGCCACTGGAGGTATGTACGGCGCGCGGAGGAGATTACCGTGGAGACGGCGCTGTACCGGAAGTTGGGGAAGGCCGAAACCTCTGCGATGGATGTCGCCGTGAAGCGGTTTGGTGACTGCTTCGGTATCGACAGTCGATGGACCATGCCTGCGCACCTCACGCAGCGCACTCGCCGCATTGTTTGACGGAGCAGCGGGTCGGGTGTGGGCGATGTCGAATCGTGGGGTGTCCGCCGAGTCACGAACGCTTCGCAATCCGACGAGCCACCGAGGAGCTGCCGAGCTCGCGGAGCGCGTCTTTCCCAACCCACCGCGCGGATTCCTGGGATGAGGTCGCGAGCCGCGTCGCAACCTTCACGGCAGCTGCATGAAGAGTGGCACTGCGTTTACCGACGGCTCGCAGGGCCATGTTGACCCCTTTCTTGACGAAGTGACGGTCGTCGTCTGCAGCGCGCTCGATGAGGACGAGACCCTCGACGAACGCGCGATCGGCGGCTTTCTTGTCGTGAACACTGAGACCCCACAGCAAGGCAAACGCCGCTCGCTTCGTGAACTCGCCGCGGCGCCCGGCCCATCGCTTGACCATCGTCCATGCGTGAGGTGTCTTGTCGAACAGGACGAAACACACCGTATCGCAGAGGCCCCAGCTGTCGAAGTCGCGACACCACCGGTCCATCTGGGCGGGTGTCAACCGCCCCGGGTCATCCACGTACGCCGCGAGCAGACGCGCTTCGTACCAGCCGGTACTCCACAGCGCCGCCGCGAGATCGTGATTCCTTCCGAGACGTTTCGCCAGGGTCTGAACATCGCGCATCGCCACGCCGTAAGCGCGATCTGACGGGAGGCCGTATCGCGCCATGCCGTCGCGGCCGGCTGTCGAACCGTGGCGCTTCAACCAATCGAGCGCAAATGCGACCTCACTCTCGACCGACGACGATGTGGGCTTGCTGGTCAGACGCCCTCGCTCAGCTTTCCGGCGCGCAGGAGCAGGGTGCCGCTGCTCCGGCAGGCTCGTGGTCCTTCCGGTACCGACGGTAGTTGTCCGCTGCGCCATCGGAGTCCGCGACCGGTTCTCAACATGTCCTGAGGCCCGGAAGAGTTTATCTTGGGGTTGGGCCTGCTGACCTGTCGATCCAACTCCTTCCCGTTCGACGTGTAGGTAGGAAGACGGAGAGTGTCGCGCGCCCCGATTGGGGGCTCAGCGAACACATAACGAAACGGCAAGCGCATGATGCGCACCGAAGGAGGAACGCGATGCGGTTCATGGTGATGGTCAAGGCAACGAAGGATTCGGAAGCGGGCGTCATGCCCAGCGAACAACTGCTCCGGGAAATGGGGGAGTACAACGAGCAACTTGTGAAGGCCGGCGTCATACTGGCCGGGGAAGGACTGCATCCCAGCTCGAAAGGCGTCCGTGTGCGGTTCTCAGGCAAGAATCGCACGGTCATCGACGGGCCGTTCACGGAGACGAAGGAGCTGGTTGCTGGCTTCTGGTTGATGCAGGTGCGATCGAAGGAAGAGGTCATCGAGTGGGTTCGACGCTGTCCCAATCCCCATGAGGGTGAGTCCGAGATAGAGATCCGCCAGGTGTTCGAGGCCGAGGACTTCGGTGAGGCGTTCACGCCGGAACTTCGAGCCCAAGAGGAACGGATCCGCGAGCAGGCACAGAAGCAGAACCCCGGTCGCTGAGTCTGCATCCGGGTAGTGGTCTGGGATATCTGAGACCACTACCCACATCCGACCGGATGTCAGGTCCGGGGATGCGATGATGTGATCGGAGGCCGCGACGACGTCCGACGCACATCGCTCGATCGAAGCCATCTGGCGTATCGAGTCACCAAAGGTGATAGCCACTGTCACTCGGCTCGTTCGCGACGTCGGTATCGCCGAGGATCTGGCGCAGGACGCGCTCGTGGCTGCCCTCGAGCAGTGGCCGCGAGAGGGCATTCCCCGCAACCCTGGCGCCTGGCTCACGACCGCGGCCAAACGTCGTGCGATCGACACATTACGCCGGAACGCCAGGCTCGATCGCAAGCACGCCGAGCTGGCCTATGAACTCGAGGCCGGCAGATCGGCTGAATCGCCGGACAGCGACATCGCCCTGGACAACGACATCGGCGACGACCTCTTGCGCCTGATGTTCATCGCGTGCCATCCCGTGCTGTCGCCCGAGTCGAGGTTGGCCCTGACGCTTCGGCTTCTTGGAGGGCTGACCACCGAGGAGATCGCGCGCGCCTTTCTGGTCTCCGAGCCCACGATTGCTCAGCGCATCGTCCGGGCCAAGAAGACGCTCTCGAAGGCAAAGGCGTCCTTCGAGGTGCCGTATGGACCCGAACGCGCAGTGCGGCTGTCCGCGGTGCTCGAAGTCATATATCTCGTGTTCAACGAGGGCTACTCGGCGACGGCCGGTGACGACTGGGTCCGGCCGTCTCTTTGCGGAGAAGCGCTGCGTCTGGGACGGATCCTGGCGGAGCTGACGCCAGACGAGCCAGAGGTGCACGGCCTCGTCGCGTTGATGGAGATCCAGTCGTCACGACTACGAGCCCGGCTGGGACCCGCCGGTGAGCCTGTCCGACTGTTGGACCAGAACCGCGCTCTCTGGGACCGGCTGTTGATTCAACGCGGCTTGACGGCGTTACGGCGCGCGGAAGCCTCGGGCGGCACCCCAGGCCTCTACGTCTTGCAGGCGGCCATCGCCGCATGCCACGCACGTGCAAGTACTCCTGGAGAGACCGATTGGAATCGGATCGCGGCGTTGTACGAAACCTTGGCGCAGACTACTCAGTCGCCCATCGTCAGGCTGAATCAGGCGGTTGCCATCAGCATGGCCCACGGTCCGCAGGCCGGGCTGGATCTCGTCGACGCGTTGGCCTCCGATCCGGCGCTGGCGACCTACTCCTACCTGCCGAGCGCCCGCGGCGACTTTCTCGAAAGGCTTGGACGGTTGGACGAGGCACGTGGCGAGTTCGAGCACGCGGCCGGCCTCACGAAGAACTCACGAGAGAAGGCGCTCTTGCTGGCGCGAGCTCACACGTGCGCAGTGGCAACTGGGAACGACGCGTGACCGGTGAGGGACGCAGCCTAGCTGGAGGCTGCTCGGGCGACGGCCGCGCGGGTCGGTTCAACGTCGAAGTCATCGCCCGTCGTGGTCGGCGACGGCTGAAGTTTGGGATAGTCCCGCGCAGGCTCGTTCGGCTCTGCAACGCGGAGGGCATCTCGACCTGACTGCTTCGCCTTGTACAAGGCTGCATCGGCGCGGCCGACAAGGGAGGCGGCGTCCAGTTCGCCCCGCTCGGCCTGGGCGATCCCGATGCTGAGCGTAGGACGGCTTCCGTCTATTCCCGCATCGAGGGTCCTCATGGCCGCTCGTAGCTTGGTGGCAGCCTGTTCGGCGCCTGCGAGGGGCGTCTCTGGGAGGATCACGAGAAATTCGTCGCCCCCGAACCGGCAGCGAATGTCCGTGGTCCTCAAGACCTGACCAATCAGAACCCCGAGCTTCTCGAGCACCGCATCGCCGGCCAGGTGTCCGTGCGTGTCGTTGATCGTTTTGAAGTGATCGATGTCGATCATCAGGATCGAGACCGGACGGCGAGAACGTCTCGCTCGTCGAAGTTCTCCCTGCAGATTCATGACGCCGGTCGCGCGGTTCAGGCATCCTGTCAGCTGGTCGATGATGCCTTGCTGCTGTAGCTCGTGGAGAACACGCAGGTTGCGAAGCGCCAAGGCCAGAGGGGCGACCGCCGCCGTGGACGCGATTCGATCGGTCGGCGCGAGCTCCGGAGCATTCTGCACACCGAGTACGCCCACGACCGTCGGTCCGACAATCAAGGGAAAACATACGACCTCTTCGAGCTCGATACCCAGTCGATCTGCACCTGGCGTCGCCATGCCGAGCAGCGCCTGCTCCGCCAGCTGCTCCTGGGATTCGATAGATAGCTGGGGGCCGTACGGGGAGGCCTGGGCAACCTCAATCCAGACTTTGTCCCGCCGAGCGAGCAGCCAATAGCCGCGGTCGCCGAAGAACGCCGGCAACTGTTGGCAAAGCGTGCGCTGCAATGCCTCCTCGTCGAGGGAGGAGGCCAAAGCGTTTCCGAACGTCAGCAGTCGTCCGAGTTCTGCCGATTTCGCACGCGAAAGGCGGGCCTCAGCGGCGGCCTCGACCCGCTTCCTGGACTGCGTAATGGCGAACGCCACCGACAGCACGGTCAGGGCTGGCAAGAACGCGAGGTGATACTGGTCTTCGATCGACGCGACCATATCGAGAAACTGCTTGAGCGGCTGGCTGAACAGCGTGATCGTGGCGACGACCAACGAAACCGCGAGAGAGGCATCGGTCCGACTCATGATCCGCACTGTGATAGGGTTCTCGCGGGTTACAGGACATGACGGCTGGCAAACGAGCGGCGAACCGCAACTCGATCGCTGTCACGGGAAGGCAGAAGCCGTGCCATTACGGAACGCATACATCGACCACCAAGGGAGGGCTGCACCGACGTTGACGACGACGGATTCGTTCGAGCGCCGACGGTCATGTGAGCGATCTCGTGCAAATCGTCCTGTCTCCCACTTTGGTTTATCGGCTCACGGCCGCCCGGCCTTGAATGCTGTTCGTAGAAGTCCGCGCCGTGGAGAAACGGGCAGAAAGAACCGTCCGGTATTTCACATAACTGCTCAGCCCCTCTCGGCGCGATCCGCCTGCGCGTATGAGGAGTGAGCGCGCATTGGCTACGGCAGCAGGCCACCCTCGATGAGCATCACGCGTTCGACCGCGCTGTCCTTGAGGTGCAGGTAGGTAGTCCTGGTCTCGTCGTTGGCATATCTGCGGAAGTCGTCCGCGGTCGGGAAGGCGACCACATGTACTTCGTACGGGTCGCCCACGGTGGTATCGATGACGACCCCTGGCGTGTACCTCCAGCGGAGCAGTAGCTGTCCACCGTACATCGCGAGCAGGGGAAGGACGTGATCCTCGAACTCGTGAAAGGCTTCTTCCTTGCCCGGCCTGACGAACACCAGCTGTGTGTAGTAGCGCATCAGCTCCGCGTCCCGCCTCGTCGTGCGGCAAAGCGCAGACGCATATAGTCGGCTGTCCAGCGCCCTCGCGAGTCGCAGAGCGACGGGCGAAGCAGCTCCACCGTCTCCGCGAACGCAGCGGTCCGATCGGCGTCGGGGAGGCGTTCGAAAGCCCAGCCGGCGAATGTGTGCAGCCACGCGGCCATCCCGGACGGGAGCTCCGTGGGTCTCGGCACCAGACGCACGTCTACCACCTCGAAACCCGTCGCTACGAGGTACGCCTCGAACTCTTCAACCGTCGGGAAGCGCCAGGGCCACGCAATCTCGACCCCGCGTCTCGCGGCAACCGCCCTCAGACTCGTGACGACGGCGGCCAGGCACCCGTGCCCACCACACTCACCGACAAACCGGCCGTGCGGCCGCAATGCGCGATGGATCCCCTCGAGCACTGGTACCAGAATCCGGAATCCAATGAAGCGCGGCATTGGAGAACACCGCGTCGAATTCGTTCGTGAACGTGAGCGCGCGCGCATCCATCTGTCGCGCGTCGAGGCCGCGTGCACTCGCCGCGGCGAGCAGCTCCGCGGATGCGTCGACGCCCACCACGGTTGCGCCTCGTTCGGCCAACCGTGCCGTCAGCGCCCCATCACCGCAACCAAGGTCGAGGATGCGTTCACCCGGCTGTGGTTGGAGCAAGTCGAGGACGGGTTGACCGAGATCGGCGACGAACCGCGCGTTCGTCGCGTAGTCGGTGGCGTTCCAGCGCTGTGTCGGCGTGGTCATGGTCGGCAGGTCCGGAAGACCGCGAAGCGGTGTCCCTCCATCACTGTAGACGATGAACTGATTCCTGCCGGAGGCGTGGCCTTCCCACACGTCTTTGAGGCGATACCAGTCTCTCCGCGCGTGAAAACCCTTCTTGACGCCGCCTGCCCACGCGCACGACGATGACCGCATGCGCGTGCTCCTCGTGGAGGATGATCGGAGCATTGCGGACTTCGTGTCGGCTGGTTTGCGGCAGGAAGGGTTTGCCGTCGACGTCGCTGACAACGGGGTAGACGGCTTGGACCTTGCCCAGGGGCAGCCCTACGCCGCCGCCATCATCGACATCATGCTGCCGCGCCTCGATGGCTTGAGCCTGGTCAGCGCTCTCCGTCGAGCTGGCGTAGAAACCCCGGTCCTGTTCCTCAGTGCGCGCCACTCGGTGGACGATCGAGTCAAGGGACTGCAGACGGGTGGCGACGATTATCTGACCAAGCCTTTCGCGTTTCCAGAACTGCTCGCCCGGGTGCAGGCATTGACGCGACGCGGACAGGTTGCGCAGGAGCCGACCGAGCTGGCCTTTGCCGACCTGCGTCTCGATCGTCTGACCAGGCACGTCGAGCGTGCCGGTGTGCCCATCGAGCTCCGACCTCGCGAGTTCGCGTTGCTCGAGTACCTCATGCGTCATGCGGGCAAGGTCCTTTCGAAGGCGATGATCGTGTCGCACGTGTGGGACTACGGCTTCGATACAGGCACCAACGCGGTCGACGTCCTGGTCTACCGCCTGCGAGAAAAGATCGACAGGGCATTCGAGCCCAAGCTGCTTCATACGGTGCGCGGCGTCGGGTATGTCCTCAAACTGGAGTAGGTCGATTGGACGCGCGTTCGCGCTCCGGCTGGGGCTCTGGTACGCGGGACTGTTCATTGCGAGCGCCATCGCGCTTTCCGGCGCTACCTATGTCCTGCTCGCACGGGCGCTTGCGTCACAGGACCATGACGCGTTGGCGTCGATGTTGTCGCGCTACGCCCTTGAGTACCAGCGCGAGGGTTTGAACGGGCTGCAGGACATGATCGCGGCCGACGCCGGGCAGGGCCGCCACGAGCGGCTCCTGGTGCGGGTCGATGAATCGGCGGACCGAGGTCGTCTATTTCGCCGCACCTCCAGGCTGGGGCACGTTCGATCTGTCCCCGCTCGACCAGCCCGCGGTTCGCAGTTCCGGCTGGGCCACCATCGCCAGCCCACCCGACGACGCCGTGCTCGAGGTTGGCACGGTAACCCTGTCCGACGGTGTGATTGTCCAGGTGGGACGAAGCTCCCACGTGAGAGACGAGTTACTGGCAAACTTTCGTGCACGGGGTCTGCAGGTGCTGGCATTGATCGCGCTGGCGGCTGTGGTCGGAGGGTTTCTCCTGACACGTGCGGGCCTTGCACCCCTGCGAGATCTGGAGACGACGGTGCGATCGATTCTTCAGACCGGGCAGTTCGACGCGCGTGTGCCCATCAGGCACTCACGCGATCCCCTCGACGAGCTGGGAGCGCGCGTCAACGAGATGTTGGGACGGATTCAGTCGCTCGTCTTCGGCATGCGCGGGGCGCTCGACAACGTCGCCCATGATCTGCGGACGCCTTTGACCCGCTTTCGGAACGTCGCTGAGACGGCGCTCGTGGCGGGCGACGCTGACGCTGCGCGCGACGGTCTCGCGCACGCCCTGGAAGAGGCGGATCGCGTCAGCGCCACCCTGACGGCGCTGATGGACATTACGGAAGCTGAGACGGGGACGATGGCGCTCACGCGCGAATCGGTGGATCTGGCGGGCGTCGTCGATGAAGCCCTGTCCCTCTACGCCGATGAAGCGGATGACAAAGCCATCGCGCTCCGGTCGAACGTCCCGGGAGACCTGCACGTGATCGGTGATCGGACGCGTCTACGTCAGGTGCTCGCGAATCTGATCGAGAACGCGGTCGAGTACACAGGACGCGACGGTCACATTGACATCGAGGCCAGCGCGATGGACGGGTTCGTCACGCTAACAGTGCGCGACACCGGCGTGGGCATCGATCCGATCCACATACCGCACGTCTGGGACCGGTTGTATCGGGCCGATTCCAGCCGGACCACTCGAGGCCTGGGTTTGGGCTTGTCGTTGGTCAAGGCCGTCGTCGAGGCTCACGGCGGCCACGTCGGGGTCTCGTCGGTGGCTGGACAAGGGAGCACATTCTCCGTCTCCCTTCCAATGGCTCCTTCGAGAGGCTGAGGACCCGAGGTGTCACATTTGTCATCTTCCGGACAGAACGCTGAGAGCAAGGGTGCCGTCCAATAGATTGTGTGCAGCCCTCATGGCCGCGCCTGAGAACAAGTGAGGACACAATGACCGCATCCGATCCACGCCCACGTCGCTTTCGACCACTCTCCACTCGAGTTGCCATCGCGGGCCTGGTCGCCCTTGCCGTCGGGGTTGGGTTCGCCGGCGGACGAGCGACGCTCACCGCTGCCCAACATCCGACCGTGACGCCACCGGCCCATGTTGGCAACATTACGCCGCAATACATCACGGGTTCGTACAGCGCTATCGTCGACATGGCTGCCCCGGCCATCGTGACTGTTCGCGTCGAGAAGCAAGCCGATGCCTCGCGCACGGCGCTTCCGGGGCCTTTCCGCGACTTCCTTGGCCCGCAGTTCCAGGAGCCAAGGGGCCGACGAGAGGGCGGACTCGGGTCCGGGGTGATCTTTCGTCCGGACGGTCACATCCTGACCAATCATCACGTCATCGACGGCGCAGACAGGATTCGCGTCGATCTCGCCGACGGGCGGACCTTGCTCGCGACATTGGTAGGCGCTGACGAGGCCAGCGATCTGGCGGTGCTCAAGATCGAAGCCCGCGACCTTCCCACGCTCAGCTTCGGTGACTCAGATCGCATGAAAGTGGGCGACGTCGTGCTCGCGTTCGGCAATCCTCTGGGCGTCGGTCAGACGGTCACGATGGGGATCGTGAGCGGGAAGGGGCGGGCGACCGGCGTCGGTGACGGGAGCTACGAAGACTTCCTGCAGACCGACGCGCCAATCAACCAGGGCAACTCAGGTGGCGCGCTCGTCGAGGCGCGAACGAGACGCGTCCCACTCCGCTCTACGCCGAACGTCAGGTCTTTGGGGCCGCGGACGGTGACACTCTGGTGCCGCCGGTAAATCGCGTACGCACGTTGTCGCTGGCGATGGGAGTGACTTACACTGAGGCCGCCGACGACCATCGAGCCCGGTCGGACGCACACATCCCGAGAGGAACGAAATGGACAAGCCAGCATCGCGCAGACACTTCCTGCGGAGCGCGGGAACGGCGGCGGGCGGAGCAGTCGCCCTTGGTATGGGCGTCACATCGGCAGCAGCGGCCGCGCAGGCGCCGCAGCCGACGCAGGCTGCGCCGATGTCGAAAGGAGCACGGCTGCGCGCGCTTCTCAGGAGCCCTGGCCTTCTGATCGCTCCGGAGGCGTATACCGTGATTGCCGGCAAGCTCGCCGAGGCGCGTGGGTTCGACGTGATCTACATCGGCGGCAACATGATGTCGATGACGTATCTCGGTGTGCCTGACTGGGGCGTGATTACCACGACGGACATGGTGGACATCGCCGGACGCATCGCGCGCGAGGTATCCATTCCGGCCATTGCCGATGCCGATCAGGCGGGTGAGACGTCGCTGAACGTCTATCGCACGGTGCGGTTGTACGAACAGGCCGGGATCGCCGCGTTGCACATCGAGGACAGCCGCAATCCGAAGAAGATGGAAACCTGGGCCGGACCGGGCGGACCGACGACAACCGCTCTGCAGTCGATCGAGCAGATGCGCGAACGGCTCGAGGCGGCTGTCGATGCGCGCACGGATCGGGACTTCGTGATCATCGGTCGTACGGTGGCAGAAGACGCCAACGTCGTCATCCGGCGCGGCGTCGCTTTCGCCCAGGCGGGCGCCGACGTCGTCATGAACAGCCTCACCGGCTTCAGCGCCGAGGAGATCAATCGGATCGCGCGAGAAATCCCGGTACCGCTCCTCGGCATCGGTGTGCCGAAGACCCACCTGCCCAACACGCGGATGAAAGTGAATATCTATCCGAACATGGTGTCGGGTGCGGCCATGGCGCTCGCCGATGCGATGTTCCGCGAGTTGAAGGAGAACGGGGAGGCGACCCCTCGAGCGCCGCTGACGCCGGATGTACTCAGCCGCGTGACGAATACGGCCACCTACAGCGAACTTGCCAAGCGATGGCTCTCCACTCCGTAGCGCGCATCCTGTCAGGGGACCACATGCCTCGTCTGATTCTTGTCACAGGCGCGCTGCTCGTCATCAGCGCCTGTTCCTCGACCACACCGGTCAGCCCCAGGGTCAACGCCACCTTGTTCGAGGGCGCGAGGCTCATTGCGGGTGAGGAGATCGCGCCGATCGAGAACTCAGCATTTCTGATCGAAGGCGATACGGTGACGCGCGTCGGGCGGAAGGGCGAGGTGCCGCTTCCCGATGGCGCCACCCGTGTCGACCTGACGGGCAAGACCGTCATGCCGGCCATCATCAATGCCCACGGTCACATGGGCTACCGCAAGGGCGCGAGCTTCGCGGTCGAGAACTACACCCGCGAGAACATCATCGACCACCTGGAGCGGCTGGCGTATCACGGTGTTGCAGCGGTGATGAGCATGGGCGCGGAGCGTGAGCTCGGCTATGCGCTACGCGACGAGTTGCGAGCGTCGCCCCGCGCGAATGCCGCGCTCTTTCTCACGGCCGGCCAGGGTCTGGCCATGCCGAACGGCGGGCCGGCGCCTCCGTTGCGGGACGCGCCCTACGGTGTCTCAACCGAGGCCGAGGCACGCAAGGCGGTCCAGGAGCTCCGGGCGAGGAAGGTCGACGGCTACGTCAAGATTTGGGTGGACGATCGCGGCGGCACGGTTCCGAAACTGACGAGCGATCTCTACTCAGCCGCAATCGACGAGGCGCACAAGAACGGGCTCCTCACCGTCACGCATACGTTCGAGCTGTCCGACGTGAAGGGAATCCTGAGAGCCGGCATCGACGGCCTTGCGCATCCGCCCTGGCGGAGCGGCGCGGCGGTGGACGAGGAAGTCCTCGGCCTTTTCCGCGAGCGCCCGAACGTCTTCGTCATACTGACGCTGTGGAGCACACGAAACGACATCTTCGGGCGCCGGCCGTCGTGGATCGACGATCCACTTCTGCGCGAGACGTTCACCGCCGCCGAGATCGCGATGCTGGAGAACCCGGCCGTCGGTGAAGATGCGATGGCGAAGTGGAAGGCCGGCGTCGTACCGCGAGGCGTGCTGGCGCTCAAGGCGGCGGGGGTGAAGTTTGGATTGGGCGACGATACCGGAGCCACCAACGGGTCGTTCTATTTCGGCTTCGGCTCCCACCTGGAAATGGCCAGCATGGTCGAGGCGGGCTTGACCCCGGCGGAAGCGATTGCTGCCGCGACGCGCAACTCGGCGGAGATCCTGAAACTCGAAAGGCTCGGCACGGTGGCGGCGGGAAAGAGCGCCGACTTCATCGTGCTCGACGCCAATCCGCTCGACGACATCAACAATACGCGCCGGATATCGGCAGTCTATTTGCGCGGGTCGGCCGTGGATCGCGCCGCGTTGCGGGCGAAGTGGACCGGGGCTCGCGCAACCGGCACCAGGTAGGTCGCGCTTCGAGTATTTCACCCGTAGGGTCAGGGCTTCAGTTCGCGCGACGACAGATCGCAGTAAGGGGATTCGATGAGATATTCGCTGTTGGCGGCGGCTCTGGCCGTCACACTTCATGGCGCCGTCGTCAAACCGGTGCAGGCGGCTGAAATCACCGTCCTCAGCGGCAACGGGGCGAAGGTGGCGGTCGCGGAGCTGGCCGCGCGGTTCGAGCGGACGACGGGACACAAGGTCACGATCCGCTTCGAGGTGAATCCGCAAGTGCAGCGAAGGATCGAGGCCGGCGAGGCGTGCGATGTCGCCATCCTCAATCCACCGGTGCTGGACGAACTCATCAAACAACGGAGGGTCGTCGCCGGCACGCGTGTGGTCCTCGGGCGAAGTGGCATCGGCGTAGGGGTCAAGGAGGGAGCGCCGTTGCCTGATATCTCCACCGTAGCTGCCTTCACACGCACGTTGCTCAATGCCGGTTCGGTCGCGTACCCGGGAGAGGGAGCCAGCGGAAAATACTTCGTGACCGTCGTCGAGCGGCTCGGCCTGACAAGTCAGATGAAATCCAAGATGCGCCCGATGCCCGCGGAATACAACGTCGAGATTGTCGCGGAGGGCGGCGCCGAGATGGTCGTCGTGGTTGCCTCGCGGATCACTGGCGTTCCAGGCGTCCGGCTCGTGGGACGGATTCCGCAAGAGCTGCAAACCTGGATTGGCTTCACAGGGGGCGTGTGCAGCGTCGCGACGCAGCCCGAAGCGGCGCGCGCGATGCTGCAATTCTTCACAGCCGCCGCCGCTGCCCCGGTCCTCGAGGCCGCGGGCATTCAAGCCTTCGTGGAATAAGAACTCGTCGTTCACACTTCTGGGTTCTTGGTGCTCGGTTCGTGTTCACGTTCGGTTCGAATTTCGAAGTTCGAATTCGATTCGGGGTTCGAACCGAACGTGAACACGAACCGAGCACCGAGAAGCTAGAAGCGTGAACGACGATAATCGAGATGAGGCATCGTGATGGAACCTGTCGAGGTGGTGAAGCAAATCTACGAGGCGTTCGGGCGAGGTGACATCCCCGAGGTGCTCAGTCGAGTGACTCCCGATGTGTCCTGGGTCGACCCGGGATTCCCCGATGTGCCGTACGCCGGCGTGCGTAGTGGACGCGAAGGAGTTGCCGATTTCTTTCAGAGCCTCCGGGTACACGTGGAGCTCACGTCGTTTGAAGCTCACACGTTCGTCACGAGCGGCCTCGATGTCGTCGTGTTCGGCGGGTTGGAAGGCCGAGATCGCCACACGGGCGCCAGGTTCCGATCCGATTGGGCGATGCGGTGGAAGGTTCAAGACGGCCTCGTCACCTTCCACCAGTCATACGCCGACACGAGCGCGATCGCGCGCGCACTTGGCACGGTTCGTCCGATCTTGGTGGAGGCTGCTGGGTAGAGGCGGGAGACGTCAACCTGGGGGCAAAGAAAACAGCTGTCGGCGCCACAAGTTCACTATCATCAATATCTCCGACACGCCGCGTTTGGCGCTCGCATCTGAAAGCACAGTCAACTGATAACAGGGTGGATCAGAAAGTATTGGAGGACGCCCGGTCAGGCCCCGGCCGTCACCGAGACCGTTCTCGTATCACGTCGCAAGAGCGCCGTGCCAACCCAGTACGCGGCACTTCACAAGTACCTGATCGAACGCTATGCCGACGTCGTCACACTGACGTTCGGTCAGATTGAGGACGTGATGGGCTCCGCGCTGCCTGCCTTGGCGCGTACTCAGCAGGAGTGGTGGACAACGACGGAGGCCCAGTCCAGGGACCACGCGCAATCAGAGGCGTGGATTCAGGCCGGTCGGACCGCCCAACCGAACCTTGGGGCTCAGATCGTCGTATTCGAGCGAGCTCTAACGAGGTAGTCGACGGTCACTGCGTGATGCGTCGCCGCCAAGCGTCACTGTGGCGATGATCGCGAGGCTATGCGGGCGATGGGTCAGGCTGGTCCAGCGACCATGTGCAATCGTGCCTGTCGTCGCGTTCGGCAATCGTTGACGCGGGTGTCGTCTCAGGTGTCGCTGGATGATCGACGCGGCGAGCCGGCGCCGGGTCAACTCGGGCCTGCGCCTCCTCGACCCGCCTGGCCTGGTCACCCGGTTTCGCGAACCGCTGGATGTTGAGAGACTCGGTCTCACGCAGCGCCTCGACGTGAGTTGGATCGAGGCGGAGCACTTTCCTGTAGATTGCGCCAGCTCGGGCAAGAAAGCCCGTGCTCGTCAGGTAGTGCGCGACCCTCAGATATTCGCGGATGGCCTGATCGGCGCGATGTGCGCGGACGAGGAGGTCGCCAAGAGTATTGGCTGACGCCCAGTCGCTCGGATCCTGCCGAGTCAGCCGTTCGTACGCCTCGATCGCTGGGGACAGCTTGTTCTGCTGCACAAGCCGTTGCGCGTTGTCGAGTGCCGCTCGTCGGTCGAACCGTCCATCCGCAGCCAGATTCGCCATGTGTTCCCGTTCCTGAGTCGCTGCCGTCGCTCGGCGCCGGCTCGAACCGGCCACAACGTCGCGACGATCTCTTTGAAGCACAGCCGCCTACGAGTAATACGCTTCCGGCCAGCCACTCCGGCACGACGCGGGGAATCCGTGTCTGGTGAGAGGACGGAGAGAACGTCGAGCGGACGTTGGCCTACTCAGCACCCGCTCGGAGTGACTTATCGGCGCCAGACGTCACGTCGTCCAGACCGAGAATTGGCTCCGGATACGCCAAATCGACGTATTTTCCCCAAGAAGGCCCTGTCGCCGGTTCGGCTCTAGCCGATAGTTCAGGACGGGCGCACTCACGTGTCGATTCGCGTAGTCCTGTTCACGCGGGTTCCCCACATCGCCCGAGGACATCAGGCTTCTTGACTAGGAATTGGAACGCGACCGCCTCCGTGGAGGACAAGGCCGTCGAAGCACGCCACTTGCGGCGGCTCCTCGACACCCAACCCGGCTGCCTGATGCGGGTTGCGTCGACAGGCGAGATCCTCGCCGCAAACGACGCCGCCGTCGAACTGCTTCGGTGCGGGGGAGCGCAAGCTTGCGCTCGGCGCCTTGCTCACGAACTGGATTGCTCCCGCGGAGATCTACACCTGGTATGACTTCGTCAGCCGAGTTGTCGCGGGCGGTCGCAGGTCCCTCGAAACCCGCCTGATCACCGGCGAACTCCACCGAAAAGTCCTTTTTCACGGTACGCCCCTTCTTGACCATCCCGACGGCGTTTCTTCGCTGCTGGTTGCGGTGCACGACATCTCCGAGCGCATGGTTCTCGAGACCACGATCGAACGGATGCGCCAGTTCAACGAGGGCGTCGATGGGTCTCCCGGCGAGTTGGACGGCGAAACCGAGGTGTCTCTTGACGAGCCGGTGGCCGACGGAGAGTCGCTGCAAGAGCGGTTCGAAAGGCTCGCGGCCGATCACGCGTCGGCCATGGCGGCGGCTGCCGAAGCGGCCAAAGACCAGGAGCGTCTTCAGCAGGAGCTAGAGCAGAAGATCGAGCAACTGACGGTCGCCCAGCAGTCGGCACAGACAGCCCTTGCGGAGGCTGTCGAGGCCCGGCAGGGGATCGAGCGAGACTTCGAGGAGCGTCTTGCGGCTGCGCAGCAGCCGAAACAGACGTCGGGTGAGGCGCCCGGAAGCATCCATCGCCTCCAGCGACAGATCGAGGAACAGCAGGCGCGGTTGGAGGCGCTTGACACCGAGCGTGTGACGACGGTGAAGCAATTGGCGGGGGCGATGGCAGGCCGCTTCCAGGCCGAAGCCCGGCTCCAGATGTTCCTCCGAGAGCATGACGCGCAGCTCAAGGCGCCGACGGACTGGGAGAACCGGATCCGCGAGAGCACGGAACGCCAGCAGCAGTTGGCCGCCGAGCTGGAGGAGACCGAGCGTCGGGTGAAGTCAGCCATTCAGGAAAGCCAGGCGCACGCGGCCCAAGCGGCCGCCGAGCGCGCGGCGGCGCAGGCGCAGATGGACGAGGCGACGGCGGAGCGACGTCGGCTCGAGGGTGAGCTGGCCGAGGCGGCAAGCCGGCGGGAACAGCTGACAGAAGAGGTGCGGAGCGTGCAGGCCTCGCTGCAGGCGTCGCTGGACGCGAGGCAGGAGGTGCAGGCCGCCCTCGAGGCACGAGCAGGCAGAGTTGACGCAGACAGTGGCCGAGCGATCAGCGGGCCTGGCGCAACTGGAAGAAGCGGCAGCGGCAAGACGTCACCTCGAAGCCGAGTTGAAGGACGCGGCGGCACGGCACGAGGCTCTCGCGGCTGAGGTGCAGACCGCGAAGGAGTCCCTGCAGGCGTCATCGCACGCGAAGCAGCAACTGCAGGCGACGCTCGAGGCGCGTCAAGAGGAGTTGGCGCAAGTCGTCACCGAACGCTCGGCAGCCCTGGCGCAGGTGGAGGAGGCCACGGCGGAGCGGCTCCAAGCCGCTAGTGATGCCACAGCCGGCAACTGGAGCGAGCTGCGCAGGCGTCCTACGAGGCGGCGCTGCAATGCAGACAGCGCAGAGTCAGCGAGCGCGTCGGTTGCCCGAACGTTCGCGGCGGGCGAGGTGCGGAAACGGCGCGCGTGGAGCAGCTGACGGCCGAATTGCAGCGGCGCACTCGCGCGCCTGGAACAGGCAACTGAGGCGCGCCAGCAGCTGGAGGTGCGGCTCGCCGACGCAGATACACAGCTCAGCGCAGCAAACGCAGAACAACAGCGCCTCGCAGCTCAACTGAGCGATGCGGAGACGCGCCGGAAGCAGCTGACGGTTGAGCTGCAGGACGCACAGGCTTCAGTCCAGGCGTCATTGGATACGAGACACGAGTTGCAGGTTGCGCTTGACGCGCGACAGGCGGAGCTGGCGCAGGTGGGGACCGAACGCACGGCCGCCCTCACGCAGCGAGACGAGGCGACCGCCCACGGCCACGACCTCGAGCGCCAACTCCGCGATGCAACGGCCGAGCGGCTGCGTCTCGAAGCCCAGCTCAGCGACGCGGAGACGCGGCAGGTGCAGCTCGCCGCCGAGTTGCAGGGCGCGCAGGCGTCTCTGGAGCAGTCACTGCAGGCGGCGCTGGACGCGAAGCGGTCGTTCCAAACCGCGATCGAGACGCGAGATGCGGACCTGACGAAGACCAGCTCCGAGCGAGCAGCGGCCCTGGCAGAAGTGGAGAAGACGATAGCGAGCCGGCGCAAGGTCGAGGCGCGTCTCAGCGACGTCGAAGCGCAGCTGAAGGAGGCGATGGCCGAGCGGCGACGTCTCGAAGGCCTGTTGAGCGATGCGGAGGAGCGCCAGACGCAGTTGACAAGCGAGGTGCAGAGCACGCAGGCGTCACTGCAGGAGTCGCTGGATGTGAAGCGGTCGTTCCAGAACGCGCTGGAGGCGCGCGAGGTGGAGCTGGCGCAGGTCGGTGCCGCGCGAGCGGCCGTCTCCGCGCAGCTGGATGAAATGGTCGCAGAACGACGCCAGCTCGAAGCGCAGCTCCACGATGCGGACGCGCGTCAGGAACAGCTCACAGTCGAGGCTCAGGCGGTTGCCGAGGAGAAGCGGCGGCTGCACACGGCTCTCGAGGAAACCCAGGTCCAGCTGACCCTGATCTCGAACGAGCGCGCCGCGGCCCAGGCTCGTGTGGATGGCCTGATGGCTGAGCAGCGCCGGCTCGAAGTGCAGCTGGGCGAAGCGGAAGCGCGGCGAGACCAGCTCGTGGCCGACTTGAAGGATGCTCATGTGACGGCGGAGTCAGCGCTGCGAATGGCCGCTGAATTCGAGGCCGAGCGCACCAGCTTGGAGCAGTCGGTCGAGTTGCTCGCCGGACAACACCGGGCCGAGCTCGCGCGCGAAGCGGCGGACCAGCAGCGCCTGCACGTGCTCCTCGACCTTGCCGGTCAGCAGCATCAGGAGCTTCGCACTCGCTTGCAGGACGCCGAGCAGCAGTGCCGCGAGTATCAGGTCCAGCTCGACCAGACCGTCGGAGCCCACCGGTCATTGCAGGTTCGTCTACAGGCGCTCGAGTCCTCCCAACAGGAAGCGTTGACCTCACATGCCGCGGAGCGCGCGCGGCTCGAACATCTGGTTGCCGCAGCCGAGACCGCCCGGGACAAGCACGCCGAGGCGGTGGCCAATCGGGAGGTGGTGTTGAGCGCGCTGGCGGAGCACTCGCGCCGGCTGACGCCTCTCGTGACGACCGGCCGTGTGGCGCGCGAGTTGGCGCCGCAGCTCCGAGAACTTGTCGAGCGAGTTGACGATCTGGCCGCCCAGGTGCTCGAGGATTGTCACCTTGACCGTCCAGGCAGGGCGGATCTCGAGTTGCTCCGTGCTGAGGCGGTTCGCGCCGGCGCGCTCGCGAGCGAACTTGTTGGGCGCCGACAACGAGCCCGATGCCTCGACACGCGTGATCGGCGAGCGGCGCGCGGGGAGAACGGAGGGCCGCCGATGAGCGATCGCGTTGCCCCTCGGCTCCCGGCAGAGCAGTGCCCCTGGATCACGGGCCTGCGCCTGTCTCCTGGTGGTGAAGCCTCGTTGGAGAATATCTCGTGGAGCGGGCTGATGGCGCGATGTCAAAAGCGCCTGGTCTCTGGCGCCTCCGTCACCATCACGGTGGCCGGCACGTTCACGCCCAACGTCATCAAGGGCCGTGTCGCACGGTGCGAAGTCGGCGGGATAGGGAAGGACGGCGCGATCAACTACAAGATCGGCATCAGCTTCGACGAACCTGTCAGCCTGCCTGATGAAGACCGGGCCCCGGGGCCGGCCATTGTCGAAGTCGCCTCCGAGCCGGTAGTCGAGAATCGCTGGTAGCCGCTAGCGGCTGTTCGCAACTCCCTGCCCGGTTCCCGTCGCTCGGGGCTTGCGATACTGGGCCACCGGCAGGTTGCATTGCTGCTGATACAGAAACGCGTGCAGCCGTTTGTAGTCGGACGCCGGGAGACGGAAGACCTTCAAGAGCGCACGATAGCTGCCACGTGTTTCCTGTAAGCCTCGATCGACGAGCGCCGCCAGCTCTCCGCGGGTGAGCTCACGCGCCCTGAACGCTTCGCGCACGACCGCCCAGAAGTCCTCCCCGACCTGCATCCGATCCCATAGCTGTTGGACGCGGTCCGCTCCCGGCTCTCGGGGGGCCGAAGACTCGAGCGCAGGGGCCGTCGCGGCAACCGCTGTCATGGAAGTTGGCGACGATTGGGTGCCCCGGATCTCCAAGGGGAGATCGTCTGGCGTCAATGGCCGCGGCCGGTTTCGCAGGACCATACGCTCCGTGACGTTGCGAAGTTCGCGGACGTTGCCGGGCCACCCGTATCTCAGGAGCTGCTGGGCCGCTTCCGGCGTCAACGTTGGCTTTGGGAGTCCGTGGGTGCGTGAAGCGTGCTCGAGGTAGTGCTCGAAGAGCATCAGGATGTCTTCCCCTCGGTCACGAAGGGGTGGAACCTGAATCTGAATCACGTTGAGGCGGTAGTAGAGATCTTCGCGAAAGGCGCCCAACTCGATCTGTGCACGGAGATCCCGATTGGTCGCGGTAATCAGGCGCACGTCCGCGCGCCCGCCTGGTTGATCCGAGCCGACGGCCTGCACTTCGCCGGTCTCCGCGAACCGCAGCAGCACCGCCTGCATGCGCAGGCTCATTTCGCCGAGTTCGTCGAGGAACAGAGTGCCGCGATCCGCCTGACGCACGAGGCCCACTTTGTCGCGATACGCGCCCGTGAAGCTGCCGCGAGCGTGTCCGAACAGTTCCGATTCCAGCAGGGTCTCGGGAATGCCGCTGCAGTTGACCGCGACGAACGCTCGGCTCGCGCGAGCGCTGTGCGCGTGAATGAGTTGCGCGACCACTTCTTTGCCGACGCCCGTTTCACCGAGGATCAGCACCTTGGCATTCGTGCGTGCCGCAGAGGCGATGGCTTCCCTCACCTCGTTGATCGGTGCACTTTCACCGAGCAGGGCCTGAGTCTTGGGTCGTGGTTGTCCCGGCGTTGACGGGGGGAACTGTCGCTCAACGATTGTCATGTCCAGGAAAGTCTGCCTGAATAGGAAGACTTATCGCAAGACAAAAATCAGTAAATGACCAACTTGTAATGAAGTTCGCTGAACTCATGTGAAGCGGTTCCGATCACTACACATGGTTGCACCCGGGCTGGACGTCGTGCGCGCAAGTTTTGGAGCGTCTTCCTGTTGTGCGTAGTGTCCGGCTTCAGCCGGACCAGCGGGATGTCCGCCTCAAGCATACCGCTCGAGCAGTTTCCACGTAGAGCGCACGCTTCAGCGTGCGCGTGTCCGCGGAGGCTAAGAAGCCTCCGTGTCGAAGTACCAGACAGAAGTTACGGCCCGACCTGGGCGAAGGAGGCATCCCGACGACTCACGGGACTCTCGGGCTGCACACGTCCGGAACTGTTTCGTGAGTCCGTGTTCCGTCGTCAGACAGGCGGAGAACTCACCGCCAGGCGCAATCGGGTGAAGTGGCGGGCAGTCGCGAGAGAGTTTGGGTGCGGGGCGTCGGCTTGCACTGATCGGGTCCGAGAATCGCGAGCTTGTCCGAGTGGACGGCCCGCGCGTCCACTCGTCCCCATGCAGGAGCGCCCTTGAGAAGCAGCATGAGTCGCCCAATCGCACGCGCGTTCGGCATCGCTCTCGTGGTCGGTAGTTCAGGATTTCTCCTGCGGGCTGAGCCTCCGCAGGCCGTCGGTACATGGGCATCGATCGGTGTCGTCGATCCATCAGCCGCGCGAACGGGGGCAGCGATCGTCACACTCGCCGACGGTACGACCCTCGTCGCAGGCGGCCTGACCGTCGACGGTGCTGCGACGAACAGTGTCGTCATTCATGACCCGCTCACGAATTCGTCCACCCAGGTTGGACAGCTCGTGGCACCGCGTGTCGACGCGTCAGCCACTCGACTCGATGATGGACGCGTGCTCATCACCGGCGGTCGCGTTGCCGATCTCACGTCTGCCGATGCCGAGCTATTCGACCCGTCGGTTGGCGCGTCCACGCTCGTGGCGCTCATGGCGCAGCCGCGCAGCGGGCACGCCTCGGCGCTCTTGACCGACGGCACAGTGCTGATCGTCGGTGGCACAACCGTCGACGGCGCAGTGCTGACCACGGCCGAGCGATTCGACCCGTCCACCAACAGCATGATCGCTGCGACATCGATGGCCATGCCGCGCACGGGCGCATCGGCGACGACGCTGATTGACGGACGTGTACTAGTGGCCGGCGGCCACGATGGCACGCGGGACCTGGCGTCGGCCGAACTCTATTCGCCGGTCGACGACACCTTCTTGGCCGTAGACACGCAACTGAGCCTCGCGCGCGCCGGACACGTTGCCGTGCTCCTGCCGCACAACAATTCGGTGCTGATTGCCGGCGGCACCTCCGCCGGCGCCGCTGTGACGACGGCCGACCTCTTCCTGCCGGCGATCCTGCCCGATCCGTTCTCGTGGGGCACGGGAAACTTTGTGTCGACCGGCGCCATGATCCACGCACGGGGTCGCGCCGTCGCCGGTCCGTGGGGTGATGCCGGCTACGCGTTTGCCGCCGGCGGCGGCTCGGCCGATGGCGAGGTGTATCGCTTTGCCACGATCGAGACCGACAAAGACGACTACGCGCCGGGCGAACTGGCCGTCATCACCGGTTCCGGGTGGGAGCCGAACGAAGACGTGACGCTGCTCTTCCAGGAGGACCCGGCGGTGCATCCTGACTACGCACTCACGGTTCGCGCCGACGGTGAAGGGAACTTCACACACGGCGACTGGGCGCCGGAGGAGCACGACCTGAACGTACGGTTCTATCTGATGGCGATCGGATCGCGGGCACGCGCGCAGATCACGTTCACGGACAGCCGGGCCATCAACTCAGTGACGTTGAATGGCGGCTCGAGCGTGACGGTCGACCCAGGAGCGTCGATCGCCGTTGTCATCGACGTGACGACCACCGAGACCGGTAGCTCGAAATGGCGATCCACGGCCTGGTCTATCGCCACCACGACGTCGGGAGTTCTCACATCGTGTGTGAACCATGCAAATCACGATACGGCGGGCGGGCCGTATACCGAATCCTTCACGATCACCGCGCCGGAGGAGAGCGGCCTCTACAACGCCTACTTCACGGCCCACGCGGGGGATACGTGCGGAGTTGGGAGTGGTGCGAGTCCGGTCTTCACCCTGGCGAACAGCGTAACGGTGACCGGGTCCGGGCCGACACATCTCGCGTTCACGGATGCGGCGGTGCCAGGGGTGGTCAATCAATGTCTCGGCCCCATCCAGATTCAGACGCGGGATGCTGCCAATGTGCCGACGAACGTCACCGGCAGCACTGAAGTGAGTCTGGCCGCAGACCCCGGCCCGGCTGGTGCTGGCGCGTTCTATAGTGACAACCTGTGCGCAGCTTCGGTCACGGGCGTCACGATCCCGGCGAACGCGAACGCGGCGGGCTTCTACTACAAGGCCTCCAGTCGGGGCGACGCTTCACACGACTTGTCAGCCTCAGCGGTTGGTCTCTCGAGTGCCAGCCTGACTCAGCCCATCGAGAAGGCGGAACAGGCTGTCGTTGTCATTGCGGTACCGGTTAGTGCCACCTACGGACAGACCGGCCTCAGCGTTGCGGGCACCGGCGGAAACGGCACGGGCGCGTTCAGCTACAGCCACGGCGTCTCGACAGCGTGTACGGTTGACAGCACAACGGGCGCGCTCGCGATCACGAGCGGCAGTGGCACCTGTGCCGTGACCGCCACGAAGGCCGCAGACAACGACTACAACGCGGCGACCTCGATGCCGGGGACGATTGCCATCAACAGGGCCGCCCTCACCATCACGGCGGCCGACCGGTCGAAGACGTACGGCGACACGGTGACGTTCGCCGGGACCGAATTCATGACGACTGCCCTGGTTGGCCTCGACACCGTGACCAGCGTGACGCTGATCAGCGCGGGTGCGGCGTCTGGCGCAACAGTCACGGCTCCAGGGCCGACGTATGCGATCGCGCCGAGTGCGGCGATCGGAACCGGGTTGATCAACTACACCATCGAATACGTGAGCGGAACGCTGACAGTCGATGCGAGACAGCTGACGATCGCCGCGTTGAACCGCAGCAAAACATACGGCGACCTCGTGACGTTTACCGGGACCGAGTTCACGACGGGCGCAGGCCAGTTGGTGAATGGCGACACGGTGACGAGCGTGACTCTGACGAGCGATGGTGCGGCCAGCGCGGCGACCGTGGCCGCGCCGGGACCGAACTATGAGATTGTGCCGAGCGCGGCGGTCGGGACGAAGCTGGGCAACTACGAGATTACCTACGTCAACGGAATGCTGACCGTTCGCTATTACGGAGTGTGTCTGCTCTATAACCCGCTCCAGCCGCAGCAACGGGGCAGCACCGTTCCGTTCAAGATCACGCTGTGCAACAAGGCTGGCAAGAGCGTGTCGTCAGCAGGTATCGCTGTGGTGGCGACGCGTATCACCAGCGCAAATGGCGCCGTGTCACTCCCCATCGCAGCTTCTGGGAACGCCAATCCCAACAACACCTTCCGATTCGCGGGTGGGTTCTACATCTACAACTTGAGTCTGAAGAGCGCTGCTGTTCCGCCGGGGACGTGGACGATGTCATTCACCGTGAATGGCGTTGCCGACCCGGCCTATAGATTGCCGTTCAAGGTGAAATAGCGATTCCGAGTAGAACTGTGCAGTTCGGGACAGGGCAACCTCGTGGGTTGCCCTGACCCATCTACATCTCTCGAAGGATAGAAAAAATCGACTTTCCGATCCTGAGAGGATCGAAGTCTTCGTCGCTCGAAAGTCTTGTCAACCTCACGTCGGTCAATCCTCGACCGACAACGGACCCCAACAGGCTCCAACTCCTCGGGTTACGGAATAGTCGCCGGAACTCGCGACTGCAGTGGCGGCACCCTTGCCCATCGCACGACACGTGGCGAGGCCTGAGCGCGCTCGTCCTTCTGAGTCACGTGGGCAGTTGTGAGCATCACGTAGAGGAGTTGCCGTGAGAATCAGCATGGGCCGTACGATCGCCTTCATCGTCGGGATCGCCCTCGTCGTCTGGAGCACCGGATTTCTGCTGCAGGCCGAACCTCCTCAGGCGGTCGACACCTGGGCATCCATCGGGACCGCGGACCCGCAGGCAGCGCGCACGGGTGCGGCAGTGGCGACGCTGCCCGACGGCACCACGCTCGTTGCCGGCGGTCTGACCGGCTGAAGGTGATGGCGACCGACAGCGTCGTCATCCACGACCCGCTCACGAATTCATCCACGCCGGTCGGGCAGCTCCTGGTGGCTCGCGTTGCACGCGTCGGCCACGCGGCTCGACGACGGCCGCGTGCTCATCACGGGCGGCGAGGTCGGCGGCATCATCAGTTCCGACATCGAGATCTTCGATCCTGCGGCTGGCGAATCGGAGTTCGTCGCACTGCTGCTGGCAGCCGCGCACCGGCATGCGTCCGCGCTCCTGGCCGATGGCACGGTCCTCATCGTCGGCGGCGCTACCGTTGACGGTGTCGTGTTGGCCACCACCGAGCGATTCGACCCGTCCACCAGTAGCGTGACCGCGGCCGAGCCGATGGCCGTGGCGCGCACCGGCGCGTCGGCGACGACGCTGATTGACGGCCGCGTGCTCGTGGCGGGCGGTCACGACGGCGCGCAGGATCTGGCGTCGGCTGAAATCTATTCGCCGTTCGACGACGACGTTCCTCCCCGTGGAGACGGCAGATGAGCGTGGCTCGTGCCGGTCACGCTGCGGTGCTTCTGCCGCACAACAACTCCGTGCTGATCGCCGGCGGCACCTCCGCTGGCACGGCCGTGACGACGACCGATCTGTTTCTGCCCGCGATGTTCCCCGATCCCTATTCGTGGGGCATGGGCACGCTTCGGCCCGACCGATCCGGAGGAACTGGCGCGCATGACCATGGTGCAGCCGCGCAGTCTCGCGGTGGCGGGCCCCTGGGGCGACGACGGCTACGCGTTTGCGATGGGCGGCGGCTCGGGTGATGGCGAGGTCTACCGCTTCGCGACGATCAAGACCGACAAGGACGACTACGCGCCTGGCCAATTGGCGGTGATCACCGGCTCCGGGTGGGAGCCTCTCGAGGACGTGACGCTGACGTTCCAGGAGGATCCGGCGGTACACGACGACTACGTGCTGACGCTCACCGCCGACGACGAGGGGAACATCTACTCACAACGAATGGGCGCCCGAGGAGCACGACCTGGACGTGCGGTTCTATCTGATGGCGACCGGGTCGCAGTCGCGCGCGCAGACGACGTTTACGGATGGAATCACACGAGTCAGGGCAATCTTTACTCCAACAGGACCCGCCAGTGCGCCCATAAGCTGGGAACTCTTTAGCAACACGACGTGCACGGGCAGTTCTAGCAACTCTGGAAGCGTTGCCGCAGGCACCACCGGGAACGGCGCCAACATCGTTGATGTGCCTTCCGGTCAATCGGTCAAGATGACCGCCGGAGCCGTTAGTGGATACTCGTTCTCCACGTGGGGCAATGGCGCCTTCACCACCGGTAGCTTCTCTGCAACGTCTAATCCCGGTTGTCTCGTCGGGGGCAACAGTGCACAGAACACCACGGTCACGTACACGGCGGCGGCCGGGCCGACGAAGACTAGCGATCACTTCGGTCAACGGTGGCAGCAGCCCGACATACGGCAACTCATTCTCTGTCGTCGTCCAGTCGCAGAACGCCTCGAGCAGTGCCACCAACGTGACGGCTGCTACGGGCTTCACATTCAGCGTTGCGACCGGCGATGGCACCCTCACCGGCACGGTGTCTGGGACGATTCTCGCGGGCCAGAGTTCGGCGACCGTGACTGGCGTCACCTACTCGAAGGCCCAGAACGGTGTGTCACTGACCGCGACGCGGACCAGCGGTGACACGTTGACCCCTGGCACGAGCGCCTTGTTCAACGTGCTTCAGCGGTCGGTCACGCTGACGGGTGACTCGGACTCTACGACGGGACGACCACCGCGGCGGCGGCGATCCTATCGGTGTCGAACGCCGTCGGTGGCGACATCGTGACGGTGGTGTCGGGCGCGGCGACGTTGGCGAGCAAGGATGTCGGGTCTCGAGCGATTACGTCTGTTGGCACGCTGGTGCTCGGCGGGGCTGCAGCGGGCAACTACACATTGACCAGACGCAACCGGCTCGGTGGAGATCACGCAGGCGCGGTGACGGCGACGGCGGGCGGCGGGTCGGGGACCTACAACGGTCTGGCCCAATCGCCGTCGGCGTGTGTGGTGAGCGGCGCTTACATCGGCGGCCTGAGTTGTGTGAACAACCCGACGTCGGTGGGCCCGAACATCGGCACGACGGCGATCAGTCCGGTGACGAGCGGGGCGGATCTGGCCAACTTCACGGTGACACCGGTGGACGGGTCCTACACGATTGACCCGGCCCTGGTGACGGCGACGGCGGGCGGCGGGTCGGGGACCTACAACGGTCTGGCCCAATCGCCGTCGGCGTGTGTGGTGAGCGGCGCTTACATCGGCGGCCTGAGTTGTGTGAACAACCCGGCGTCGGTGGGCCCGAACATCGGCACGACGGCGATCAGTCCGGTGACGAGCGGGGCGGATCTGGCCAACTTCACGGTGACGCCGGTGGACGGGTCCTACACGATTGACCCGGCCCTGGTGACGGCGACGGCGGGCGGCGGGTCGGGGACCTACAACGGTCTGGCCCAATCGCCGTCGGCGTGTGTGGTGAGCGGCGCTTACATCGGCGGCCTGAGTTGTGTGAACAACCCGACGTCGGTGGGCCCGAACATCGGCACGACGGCGATCAGTCCGGTGACGAGCGGGGCGGATCTGGCCAACTTCACGGTGACGCCGGTGGACGGGTCCTACACGATTGACCCGGCCCTGGTGACGGCGACGGCGGGCGGCGGGTCGGGGACCTACAACGGTCTGGCCCAATCGCCGTCGGCGTGTGTGGTGAGCGGCGCTTACATCGGCGGCCTGAGTTGTGTGAACAACC
This sequence comes from uncultured Acidobacteriota bacterium, assembly GCA_963827515.1. Lineage (GTDB taxonomy): Bacteria > Acidobacteriota > Vicinamibacteria > Vicinamibacterales > UBA2999 > JABFSA01. The sequence goes on from CAWHBF010000001.1 coordinate 176,081, forward strand.
CGACGTCGGTGGGCCCGAACATCGGCACGACGGCGATCAGTCCGGTGACGAGCGGGGCGGATCTGGCCAACTTCACGGTGACGCCGGTGGACGGGTCCTACACGATTGACCCGGCCCTGGTGACGGCGACGGCGGGCGGCGGGTCGGGGACCTACAACGGTCTGGCCCAATCGCCGTCGGCGTGTGTGGTGAGCGGCGCTTACATCGGCGGCCTGAGTTGTGTGAACAACCCGACGTCGGTGGGCCCGAACATCGGCACGACGGCGATCAGTCCGGTGACGAGCGGGGCGGATCTGGCCAACTTCACGGTGACGCCGGTGGACGGGTCCTACACGATTGACCCGGCCCTGGTGACGGCGACGGCGGGCGGCGGGTCGGGGACCTACAACGGTCTGGCCCAATCGCCGTCGGCGTGTGTGGTGAGCGGCGCTTACATCGGCGGCCTGAGTTGTGTGAACAACCCGACGTCGGTGGGCCCGAACATCGGCACGACGGCGATCAGTCCGGTGACGAGCGGGGCGGATCTGGCCAACTTCACGGTGACGCCGGTGGACGGGTCCTACACGATTGACCCGGCCCTGGTGACGGCGACGGCGGGCGGCGGGTCGGGGACCTACAACGGTCTGGCCCAATCGCCGTCGGCGTGTGTGGTGAGCGGCGCTTACATCGGCGGCCTGAGTTGTGTGAACAACCCGACGTCGGTGGGCCCGAACATCGGCACGACGGCGATCAGTCCGGTGACGAGCGGGGCGGATCTGGCCAACTTCACGGTGACGCCGGTGGACGGGTCCTACACGATTGACCCGGCCCTGGTGACGGCGACGGCGGGCGGCGGGTCGGGGACCTACAACGGTCTGGCCCAATCGCCGTCGGCGTGTGTGGTGAGCGGCGCTTACATCGGCGGCCTGAGTTGTGTGAACAACCCGACGTCGGTGGGCCCGAACATCGGCACGACGGCGATCAGTCCGGTGACGAGCGGGGCGGATCTGGCCAACTTCACGGTGACGCCGGTGGACGGGTCCTACACGATTGACCCGGCCCTGGTGACGGCGACGGCGGGCGGCGGGTCGGGGACCTACAACGGTCTGGCCCAATCGCCGTCGGCGTGTGTGGTGAGCGGCGCTTACATCGGCGGCCTGAGTTGTGTGAACAACCCGACGTCGGTGGGCCCGAACATCGGCACGACGGCGATCAGTCCGGTGACGAGCGGGGCGGATCTGGCCAACTTCACGGTGACGCCGGTGGACGGGTCCTACACGATTGACCCGGCCCTGGTGACGGCGACGGCGGGCGGCGGGTCGGGGACCTACAACGGTCTGGCCCAATCGCCGTCGGCGTGTGTGGTGAGCGGCGCTTACATCGGCGGCCTGAGTTGTGTGAACAACCCGACGTCGGTGGGCCCGAACATCGGCACGACGGCGATCAGTCCGGTGACGAGCGGGGCGGATCTGGCCAACTTCACGGTGACGCCGGTGGACGGGTCCTACAGCATCGCCAAGGCGGACACGACGACGACGGTCTTGGCCAATAACGCGATTTGGAACGGTGCCCCGCACGGTGGAACGGCGAGTTGGACCAGTGTCGAGGCGGACGCGGAGGGCGGTCCTCTGACGGTGTCCTACGTCGGGCGCGATGGGACAGTGTATGGCTCCTCGACGACGGCGCCGACGTCGGTAGGCAAGTACACGGCGAGCGCGAGCTTTGCGGGCGACTTGAACCACAACGGGAGCAGCGGCAGTGCGAACTACGAGATTACGACGGGCTACTGCTTCAACGGCTTCCTGTCGCCCATCGGTGGCTCGGTTGAAGCGGGGACTGGCGGCACGTTCGCCGACCCCGTGAGGGCATTCAAGCTGGGGAGCACAATTCCGATCAAGTTCATACTCAATTCATGGAATGGCAGCACCTGCGGCGCGGTGGTAACAACCGGAATCCACACACTGCAGGCTCAAAAGTACAGCAATGGTGTCGATGGTGATCCTGTGGTTGCCGTCGCGACCGACGCGGCCACGACGGGCAATACGTTCCGGCTGACCGGTACGGAGTGGCACTTCAACCTGAGTACAAAGGGTGGATTCTCGCAGGGCACCTGGTTGCTGAAAGCCACGCTCCAGGACGGCAGCGTCAAGACAGTGTGGATCACGATTAAGAAGTAGACCCGTGTAAGAAGTAGATCAGGCGTGGCGGATGACGCGCAGGCTGAAGCCTGCGCTCTACACTCGAAGTTGATCTTCAGCGTGCGCGTTGTGCTGGGCGCTAGGTGTCGCTATCGTCGCTATCGTGGACTTCGAAACGCCGCTATCGTGCTCGTCGGCCGCTGAGCCGCGGCCGGCTGCCGACTTCCTCGAATCCGAAGCCACTCGGCGGGGCGACTCAGGTGGACCTTCGAGGGTGGCACGAACTACCTCAACGAGGGTGCGAGCGTTGCGATTGTCGTCAACAAGAAGGCCCTCACGGTGAGTGGGATCACCGCGAACAACACGCCGTTCGACGGCAACACCACCGCGACGCTCAACGATGGAACGGCAGCGCTCGTTGGTGTGGTCACCCCGGATGTCTTCACGCTCAACAAGCTCGGCGCGACATGTCCGACGTCAACGGCTTCACGCTTGTCCTACTGCAGTGCACGCCGGGAGCCGATGACCCGGTGTACGTGACGCTCGACACGCCAGGCTCGACCACGTTGGGCTACGACGGTAGTCAGTTCCACCTGAACTGGCAGACGCCGAAGGGTGCGAACAAGTGCTACAGAGTGACGATGACCACGCGCGTGACGGTTCGCAGCTGACGGCGTTCTTCAAGACGAAGTAGAAGGTAACGGCACGTTCGCACGGGAGTCCTTGAACGGCCGCCGTGCGTCATGCTCCCGTCACGTTGCTCAATGCGATAATCGGCATTGGCGTCGCTCCTGCGAGTCAGGTTCTCTCCGGCGGCATCCGACGCCCGCCCCTGCGCTCCTTCGAAAGGAGTCCCGACGTTGATGTTCAATGCGAAGTAGTACGGCGTGGGTTGCGGCGATCTGCGCACTCATGCTGGGTGTTCCAGGACTGTCTCGGGCGCAACAGGGCGCATCGCCGCCGACGTTGCGTGCGGGAGGCTTGCCGGAGAACTTTGAAATCGATGGTGTGTTGAACGAGCCGGCCTGGGACGCGGCCGAGCAGTCAGACGCGTTCACGCAGAGCGATCCTCTGGAGGGCGCCTCGCCTTCGGGACGGACGATGGTGCGCGTGCTGGCCAGGCCGAACGCCTTGCTCATCGGGATTGTTTGCGATGCTCCCGTGTCCGGAGGGACGGTCAGTTTCAGCGTCCGCTCGGGACGCCGCGCTTGGCAACGAGGACCACGTGCGGATCGTTCTCGGGACCTTTCTCGATGGTCGATCGGGCTACGTGTTCGCGGTCAACCCGAGCGGGGCACGGTACGACGCGCTCGATCAATCCCGGCGGCGAGAACGAGAACGCCGACTGGGACGGCATCTGGGAAGCCGCCGCGGCCAGGACCGCCACCGGTTGGAGCGCGGAGCTGTGGATTCCGATGTAGACCCTGAGCTTCAAGCCCGGCCTGCACGAGTGGCACTTCAACGTGCAGCGCCGCATTCAGTCGCTGCTCGAGACGAATCGCTGGGCGTCTCCCGGAACGCCAGTTTCAGGTGACGCAGACGAGCCGCGCCGGACTCCTGACCAGCTTCCGCGATTTCGAGCCAGGGGCTCGGTCTGAGCGTACGACCTGCGCTCGACGACAGGCGGCGGCATCCCGTCGCCGTCCGCAGGCGCCGAGGGCGACTTCCAGCCGAGTCTCGACGTCAACCAGCGACTCGGCTCGGACATGCTCGCGCTCGCTCGACCGTGAACACGGACTTCGCGGAAACCGAGGTGGATACCCGTCGCACGAACCTGACGCGCTTTCCACTTTCTTCCCAGAGAAGCGCACGTTCTTTCTCGAAGGCGCCGACATCTTCGCGTTCGGTCTCGGCCTCGAGCCAGGACGTCATCCCGTTCTTCAGCCGGCGCATCGGTCTCGTCAACGGCGTTGAGGTGCCCGATCGCCGCCGGTGGCAAGGTCGACGGGCCGCGTCGGCCGTGCGAGCGTCGGTGGACTGGTCACGGGCACGACGCGCCAAGGACTGGCGTCGTGCCCGACGGCGCGCTCATGAACGTGGGCCGCGTGAAGCAAAATCTCTGGGCCGAATCCTACGTCGGTGCCATCGTCACTACGGGCGATCCGCTGGGGCGAAGTGGCAGCTGGCTCGCGGGTGCGGATTTCACATACGCGACCTCGAGGTTTCGTGGCAGCAGGAACCTGCTGGTCGGCGCCTGGGCGCTCGCGACCCACCGTGACGGCCTTGGCTCGGACGCCAGCGCGCACGGCCTTTCCTTCGACTATCCCAACGATCTCTGGGACGTGAATTTCATCTACAAGCACATCGGCCGTGACTTCGATCCGTCACTGGGCTTCGTGCCACGCCGGGCGGTGAATCTGTTCAACATGCAGGTCGAACAACCGGACGCGTCTGACGCGCGGGCCGCTGCAACAGCTGACGCATCAGTTCCAGCCGTTTCTGGCCACCGATCTCTCGGGTAGGTGGGAGAGCTACCGCGTCATGTTCGCCCCGATCAACTGGCGGTTTCGCAGCGGCGAGCGCTTCGAAGTGAATGCCAACCCGACCGGCGAACGCCTCATCGTGCCCTTCCAGGTCGCGTCCGGTGTGGTCGTCCCGCCGGGCGCCTATCGCTGGATGCGGTATCGGCTCGAAGCGGGCACGGCGCAGAAGCGGCGGTTGTACGGACAGTTCACCTGGTGGTTTGGCGACTTCTACGACGGCACATTGGACCAGTTCCTGTGGAACAGCACCTGGAATCCGACGGCGCTGCTGACCGTGGAGTTCACGGGTGAGCGCCACCTCGGCAGGCTCGCGGCCGGCGACTTCACGCTAGACACTCGTGGGCACGCGAGTGCGAGTGAATCTCTCCCCAGACCTGTCGATCTCCAGCTACATGCAGTACGACACCGACAGCGAGTCCGATTGGCACGAATACACGGCTCCGCTGGACGTTTCTGCCCAGTGGCAGACCTCTTCGTCGTCTACAACCACAACGTCCGGTCACTCCTCGACCGCTGGCAACTGGATTCGAATCAGCTGGCTGATCAAGCTGCAATACGCGTGGCGGATGTGATCGTTGGCCGCGGAGGGGGCCGGTGTCACTTTACCTGCCGCGTCCGCTGAGCCGCGGGCGGCTGCCGGCTTCCTCGAATCCGAAGCCGTCGGCGGGGCGATTCAGGCGTCGCGCGTACATCTGATTGGCCTCCCGGCGGCTCATGCTGCCGACGACGATGACCCGGTCGCCGGCCTTCAGGCTGTCGGCTGTGATACCGATCGCCTCGAATTCGCGGCGATTATCCAGCTCCAGCTGCCACGGCTGCCCGGTGCGGGCGTCTTTCAGCTCGATGAAGGGATGCGGGCTGACGAATCGAAACTGGGTGATCACCCCTTCGACCGTGGCTTCCCGGCTGCTGTCATAGGCGCCCGCAATAGAGTGGTGCGCCTGGACCGACGCTCCCGCGAGCATGATGCCCCCGGTCAAGGCCAGGCCAACGACGCGCAGGGGGATTTCTCGTGTCATAGTGTCGCCGTTCTCGGTGATCGGGTCTCGGGGTTCACTACTGCCGCCGCCCGCAAATCGTTTCACCGCCCGCTAGGCCTATAATCCACGTCGCGTAATTCCTCGTGCTCCTGGGGAGCAGGGAGGGCAGCATGAACGACACGGGTCCGAAGGTTGTGTTACTTGCGCTGCTCCTGGCATCGGCCGCTCAACCAACGATCGCCCACCACTCGGTTCCCGTCAACTTCGATCAGTCGAGAGAGATCACGATCGAAGGCGTGCTGACCGACATCAAGTGGGTCAATCCTCATGCCCATTTCCGGGTCAATGTGACCGAGCCCGGCGGCTCGGTTGTCGAATGGCTCGTGGAAATGGGCGCAGCCAACACCATGAAGCGCGCGGGCTTCCCCATGGAGCGGTTCGCCGTGGGCGATCGCGTCACGATTATCGGCAACCCGGGCCGCCGGGATCGCACGATTCTCCTCAACGAGACGGTGCTGAAGGACGGCACCCGTATGACCCCCACGATGCGCCCGCGTACGCCCGATGGCGCCGGTAGCGCGAACTGACGCGACAGGCTGACGTCATGCCCAGCGAACAAAGGCGGAGGGATGTCCCGACATGAGATCCATCGCACGCACTCTTCTGTTGGCCTTGGTGGTCGTTGCCGGCTGGACGACGGACGCGGCCGCTCAGCGCGTCGCGCCGCCGGTTCCCGCCGGGCAGCCGGACCTGTCGTCGACCAACTGGATTGCCGGCGGAGGCCCGACGGTGTTCAACGATTGGGTCTTCACCGACGCCGGCAAGAAGCGGTTCGAGGCGTATGACTTCAAGAAGGACGATCCGGCCTACGGCTGTATCGGCGCCAGCTGGACCCGGATCTACCTGAACCCGAACGTCGTCATACAGATCACGCAGGGCAGCGACTTCGTTCGCCTGCAGTACGAGTGGATGGACATCGATCGACGGATTCCTCTGGTCGACCCAACCGTCGCCAATCCCAAGCGCGCGAACGTTCCAGGCCATCCCGCGCTCGGGTATTCGGCGGCCTGGTACGACGGCGAAACGCTCGTCATCGATACCATCGATGTCGAGCCCGGCTACGTCACCACGATGGTGGAACGAGCCGGCATGCCGCAAAGCCGGAGGATGCACACGGTCGAGCGTCTGCGGCGTCAGGGCGACGTGCTCACGATCGAAACGACGCACGTCGATGCCGCGAACTACCGCACGCCGGTCGAGACGGTCATTCGGTACCGAGCGACGGATTGGGAGCTGATGCACTACGGCTGCACGCCTGAAGAGGCCGCCGTCGTGTCACCGCGGTAGCGCCGACCCCTCTGCTTTCCCCTCGTGTTCGATCTGGCGTAGACTCCCCTCGTTGTCGGGAGTTTGCCTGCGGATCAGGTTGCCCGAGTCAGGATTCCGTTGCTGATTGCCCTATTTCTCGTTCTGCAGCTCGTTGGCGCTGACCTGGCGCCGACGGGGACGTTGCGCGCGTCCTTCATCGCCAGCAATCCCGTCCAGGGACGCGTGGATCCCAAGACAGGCGCGACCTCCGGTCCCGCACCCGACCTCGCGCGCGAACTTGGTCGAAGGCTCGGGGTTCCAGTTGTCATTACGCCGCTCCCAGATGCGGGTGCCGTGCTCGAGAGCGTCACGTCGGGGAAGGTGGACTTCGGATTTCTGGCCGTTGAGGCGGCTCGCGCCACGCAGGTGGATTTCTCCGACCCCTATCTCTTGGCGGGAAGTGCGTACGCAGTCCGCACCGACTCCAGCATCAAGCAGTCGGCGGACGTCGATCGTGCCGGCGTCACCATCGGCGCGGTCACGGGGCAAAGCCCGGAAGTCTGGGTGCGCGAGCACGTGAAAGCGGCCCGCATCGTCAGCCTGCCTGCCGTGCCTCCGAACGCCGAGCTCGCGGCGATGCTGCGCGACCGGCGCGTGGACGCGTTCGCCGCCAATCGCACGCGCATGGAGGAGCTCGCGCGGGCCTTTCCAGAGGTTCGCGTGCTCTCGGATAACTTCACGGTGCTCGGCCAGGCGATCGCGGTGGCCAAGGGCCAACGCGCACGTCTGGACAGCGTCAACCGGTTCATTGCCGAGGCGTTGGCATCGGGCGTCGTCAAGGCTTCAATCGAACGGGCAAGTCTCCCTGGGGTGGAAGCAGCCACGAGTAACAGTGCGAGGGTGCGATAGTGCGACGGCACGATGGTGCTTAGGCACCAGGGCCCTCGCCACGACTCACGCCGTCGCACTCGCAGGTCGGAGGACCAATGAGTAGAGGTGTAACGATTGTATTGGCGCTGGGGGTCGGTCTGCTCGCCGGCCTTCCGCTCGGCGCTCGATTGATGACGCCCGAACCGGCACCCGCGCCGGCGCCGGTTGCCGCGAGCAGCGGTTTTGCTGCCGTGCCCGGTGAGATCGGCGCGCAGGATATTTCGGGCCCGTACAACGCGGCCGACTGGCCGAAGAATTTGAGCACGCTGCCCGGCCACGAGAAGTGGACGTGGGGCGCCGCGCAGGGGATCTTCGCTGAGAGCCCGAATCGCGTGTACCTGCTGGGTCGCGGTGAACTGCCGAACCTGCCGGAGCCCGATACGACGAAGCTCCCGATGCTTGGGCCGAGCCTGCAGTTCCCCGTAGGCGGCCTCCCCTGGCGTAGCGCCACGGCGACGGCGCTGCCCGGTTCCGGCGGCACGGGTCAGGATCCCGAGAAGGCGATGGAGAACTGGCGCGGTCAGCCGCCGTACCGCGAGGTCGGCGTTGACGCCCGTTGGGAGCACTGCCTCGTCGTCGTGGACGCGCAGGGCAACATCACCGAAGAGTGGACGCAGTGGGACAAGATCTTCAAGCGGCCGCACTCGGTCTACATCAGCCCATTCGATCCTGAGAAGCACGTGTGGGTCGTGGACGACCACCAGCACGCCATCTACAAGTTCACCAACGACGGCAAGCAGCTCGTCCAGACGATCGGCACCGTCGGCGTCTCGGGTGCAGACGAGACCCACTTCAACCGCCCGACGTTCATGGCATGGGGGCCGGATGCGAGCATCTACGTCGCGGACGGGTACAACGGCACCAGGGCGGTGAAGCTCGACAAGGACGGAAAGTTCGTTACGGCGTGGGGAGAGAAGGGCGAGCCTGGCGGCAACGAGAAGCGTCCCGGCTACTGGAACAACGTGCACGGCATCGCTGTCGATCACGCCAGCCGTCGAGTATTCGTAAACGATCGCGGCAATCACCGTATCCAGATCTTCGACGAGAACGGCAAGTACCTGTCGGAGTGGAGCATTGCCGTGCGGCCGTCGAGCCTGCACCTCATCCAGATCGGCGCCGACAGCATGCTGTGGACCTTCGACCGCAACACGCAGAAGTTGCTGAAGTACGACCTCGAGGGGCGGCTTCAATACGCGTGGGGCGCGGTGGGCGATTTCCCCGGCATCCTCTGGGGCGTTCACGGCATGAGCGTGGACCAGGAGGGGAATCTGTACACCGCATCGGTGGACTCCGGCCTCTTCCAGAAATTCACGCCCCGCCCGGGCGCCAACCCGGCGTATCTGATGAGCAAGGGTATCTACTCGGCGTGGCAGTAGATACGAAATTCAAGATTCAAGATTCAAAATTGGTCCAAGGTCGAGAGGCGTACTCTTGACCTTGGACTGAGCCGGTTCTGAGTTGTCGGGCCAGTCCTTCACCTTGACGCGCAGGCTGAAGCCTGCGCTCTACAACTGCACCTCTCTACGACTGCCCTCCTACTGACCACTGCACCTGTCAGCGCGCGCGCTTTGACGTGTCGTGCAAGGATGTTGCAGGTAAGTGTTATGTAGAGCGCACGCTTTAGCGTGCGCGGATCCAGCGTGCGCGGCATGATACCCGGCTGAACTGCGGTCTAATTCGACCTCGCGCCGGTCGCCCATGCGGCTCTGAGCTTGCCGCGGTCGACTTCGTGGCCGCGCAGGTAGACCCTCGCGATCCGCCGTGTGTTCGTGATGTCGTCGAGGGGGTTTGCGTCAAGCACCAGGAAGTCCGCGCTCTTCGCCGGGGCCACCAGGCCGAGGTCGTCGAGTCCAAGGATCTCCGCTGAGTTGCGCGTCGCGGCGACGAGGACCTGCGCTGGCGTCATGCCGGCCGCCACCATGTTCTCGAGCTCGGCGTGCATCGTCCAACCCACGAACTGATCGCCGGTCTGGCCTCCGCCGTCGGTTCCTACGCCGATCTTCACTCCGGCCGCCGAGAGCATGCGAACGCCTCGCGCCAGCCGGTCCCATGCGCCCCGCGCCTGCGCAGCCTCTGCAGAACTCTGGGCGCCCAGCCGATCCTGCAGCCGTTTGACCTGTGCGGGTGATACGGTCTCGATGATCAGCGGATGCGGTGGATTGATCCACGGCGCCGAGACCACTCGACGTGGCGCGCTCAGCGCCAGCAGGATGGAGGTGTTCGGACGCTGTTTAAACAGCTCGACCAGCTCGTCATCGACGTCGCTGATCATGTGTCCGAACACGTCAATCCCGGCCCGCAGGAGTTGCTTCGCATCTGCCAGGCCCGTGGCATGCACCACCACGCGCATCCGATGCGCGTGGGCTTCGTCCAGGATCGCGCTGTAGAGGTCTGGTGTGAGCGTCTTGATCGTCCCGCCCCGCGAGTCCACCCACATCTTGATGAGCGTCACGCCCCGTTGCGCAAGCTCCTGCACGTCGGCGCGGGCGCCCTCAACCGTTGTCACCACGTACGCGGCATGGCGCATGTTGGTCGGGCTGATCTCCTCGAGCGGCGCGAGACCTCGTCCCGCGGTGAGGAACCGGGCCGCATCAGGATTCGTGCCGGCGCGCAACTCATCTCTCAGTTGAAACGGCAGCTCGCCGAAGTCGCTCCCCATCGCCTGGCTGGCGGCAACGCCGAAATAGGCGAACCGGTGCATGTGGTCGAGGATGTTCTCGCGTGTGTAGTTCTGGGGGCCGCTGGTCAGATCCTTCATGTACCCGATGTGGGAATGCGCGTCGATCAAGGCGGGCATCACCGTCTTGCCCGTCAGGTCGATGCGAGCGGCACCCGCGGGCGCCTGCACGTCGCCCTGGCGGCCCACTCGCGCGAAGCGGCCGCCCTCGACCAGGAACGCGGAGCGATCGATCGGCGCGCTGCCGTCGCCGGAGATCAGACGTGCGCCCTCGTACAGCACCGCAGCACCAGGGCGAATCGTCTGAGGCGCGGCGTGCGCCGACGCCACAGTCACGAGCAACGCGAGCAGCAGTCTTCGCAACGGATTCACGATGGAGGCGCCAGTGTCCGATCCGAGCGCAGGCGAGGAAGGGACACGAACGGCGGAAGCTTACAGGGGCGACGGGGTGTGCAGCAAGGTGCTCCCCCGCATGTCTGTGGCAACGCATCGCGGCTATACTCGTCGCCATGCCCCCGACGAATCTCCTTGGCAGCGGCCCCGCTCGACTGCTGGCAGCTGTCCTCGTCGCGGCGATGGCGGCTGCTGCGTTGCCCGCCGCGCAGGCTCGATACCCCAAGACCGTGGTCATGCTGACCACGCACTCCAGCCCCGGCGGCGGCAGTGACGTCTTTCTCCGCGAGATGGCCCCTCACCTGGCGAGGGTCATGGGGGTAAAGATCGTCGTGGACAACCTCGCGGGCGGCAGCGGCGCCAAGGCCATGGCCGTGCTTTCGAAGGCCAAGCCGGATGGCGGCATGTTCTATGCGACGACGCCGACATTCGTCTACACGTCGCTGCTCAGCAAGCCGGCAGCGAGCTTCCGCGATCTCGAGCCGATCGTGAACATCTTCTACGACCCGGAAGTGCTGTACACGGCAACGAACTCGAGCTTCAAGACTCTCGATCAGGTGATTGCGCACGCACGAACCGGCAAGGGCCGTTGGGGCGCCGCCAACCCCGCATCGCTCGAGCGACAGGTGATGGAGCGGTTGAAACAGCGAGCGAAGGTCATGCCGGTCGTCGCAACGTTTGAAGGTGGGGGCGACATGCTGATCAACGTCCTCAACCACACGCTCGACATGGGCATCGGCGAGCTGCAGGAGATTCGAGCGCAGCTCGACGCAGGCCGCGTTCGCATCCTTGCTGTGGCTGGAGACGCCCGTCTCTCGCAGTATCCGGATGTGAAGACGGTCAAGGAGCACGGTATCGATCTATCGGTGCGCAAGTTCCGCGGCATCGCCGGACCGAAGGGAACCCCGCCCGCCGTGATTACCGCCTGGGAAGCGGCCATCCCGAAGCTGCTGGCCGACCCGGCCTATCAGCGCATCTACACGAAGAACAATCTGCTGCCCGGTTTCATTCCGCACGCAGAGTACGTGAAGTTCATGGGCGAGTTCGGTCGGCAGACGGAAGCGTTCCTCAAGGAATCCGGCGTCATCCGTTGAATCGCGATCTCGCGTTGGGGAGCGCGATGCTCGCGCTCGCGATCGGCTACTACCTGCTGGCCGCGCAGATCCCGGAAAGCCAGCTCGCTGACGCCGTCGGTCCCCAGGGCCTGCCGCGCATCTACGCCTACGTCCTCGGCGGTCTCTCGCTGGTACTGATTGCGCGAGCACTTCGAGCCTCGAGCGCCCAGAGCCAATTTCACCACCTCGTAGTGGCCGGCTTCAGCCGGCCCGCCCCGGTCCACCTCAAGACGGACACTACGTACAAGAGGAAAACGCTCCAGAGCCTGGCGTCCAGAGCCCAGAGCCCAGGGGCCGCTCCCAAGTCCTCCGCGCCTTCGGCGTGATTGTCATCGGTGCGGTTTATATCGTCACCGTCCCATGGCTGGGCTACCTCGTGTCGCTCGCGGCGCTGATTGCAGCCACGACGTACTACCAGGGCGGCGGGATGAACCGCCGCGTCGCCATCGTCTCCGTCTCAGGCGCCCTGCTGTTCTGGCTGCTGTTCGTCGCCATTCTGGGCATTCAGCATCCGGCTGGATTCTGGCCATCGCTCTTCTGACACCGATGCTCGAATCGCTGTATTCCACATGGATCGTGCCCGCCGCCTTCGCCGGCGTCGCATGGGGCATCTTGGGCGGCGCCCTGCCGGGCATCTCGCCGTCGATCACGATGGCGCTGCTGCTGCCGCTCACGTATGGGATGGATCCCACCGTGGCAATCGTGATGCTGGCGTCCACGTACGTTGGAGCGGAGTACGGCGGATCGATTCCCGCCATCTTGATTCGCACGCCGGGGACAAATGCGGCTGCCGCGACTGTCGTCGACGGCTACGCGATGAAGCAGCAGGGGAGAGCCGGCGAGGCGCTCGGCATCTCCCTGTACTCCGGATTCGTCGGCGGCCTTTTCGGCCTCTTCGTGCTGGTCATGCTGGCCGAGCCGCTCTCGAACGTGGCGCTGGCGTTCACACCGCAAGCCTACTTCGCGCTTGGGGTGCTCGGTCTCAGTGTGATCGCATCGCTCTCGCGCGAGTCGCTGATCAAGGGGCTGATGGCAGGCGTGCTCGGACTCATGATCTCGACGATTGGCACCGACCCCGTCACCGGGCTCAATCGCTTTACCTTCGAGAGTCCAGAGCTGCTCTCGGGTATTCCGCCGATTCTCGTCATGGTGGGGCTCTTCGCAATTGGCGAGATGCTGGCGCAGACAGGCGAGGCTGGCCTGCAGGCGGTTCCGGAGCGCCCTCGCATCCGCTTTCCTGGTCCTGCGATGTGGCGGCGTATCGCGTTGCCGCAGGCGATCGGCTCCGTCATCGGGACGTTCGAAGGGGTGATGCCCGGCGGCGGTGGCGCCGTTTCCTCGTTTCTCGCCTACAACGAGGCGCGGCGCTGGTCGCGTCGAAAGGACGAGTTCGGGACAGGTTCCCCGGAAGGCATCGCGGCGCCGGAAGCCGCGAACAACACCGTCGCCTGCACTGCTCTCGTGCCAATGTTGAGCCTTGGCATCCCCAGCTCAAACTCGGCGGCGGTCCTCCTTGGAGGGTTCCTGCTACACGGCCTCCTGCCGGGTCCGATGCTCTTCGTCCAGAATCCCGAGGTTGTCGACGGCCTCTTCCTGGGTCTGCTCATTGCGAACATCGCGATGGTGATCGTCGGGTACCTGATCATGGGACCGTGCATCTGGCTGGTCAGCCGGCCGAAGCCGTATCTGATGGCGTTCATCTACGCGCTCGTCGTCTCGGGGGTTTTCGCCATCGAGACCAGCCTCTTTCAGGTTGGCGTAGCACTCGGGTTCGGCGTGCTCGGCTACCTCATGCGGCATGTGGGCGTGCCGCTGCTTCCCATGGTGCTTGGCGTGGTGTTGGGCTTCATGGTGGAGTCAAACTACCGCCGCGCGCTCGTGCTCTCCGACGGCGACTACATGATCTTCATGCAGGATCGCCTGTCAGCCGCGCTGCTCGCGATTTGCGCTGATCTTCATCGTCGGCTCGCTCTTCCGCCATGCCGTCGATGCACGACGGGGGAATGCCGTTGGCAGCTCGTAGCCGGTGGCCTGTAGCACACCGCTACCGCAAGAGCGCTTTCCTGTTGTACGTAGTGGCCGGCTTCAGCCGGCCTTTCTCGGTCCGCCTGAAGGCGGACGCTACGTAAGCTGGAAGACGCTGTAGAGCCCAGAGACCTCCTATGCCTTCCATCGCCGAACAGATCGCCAACTGGCTAGCCACCACCAGGACCGAGAGCCTTCCAGACGAAGCCGTCGCGACCGGACGTCGGCTGTTTCTCGACGTGGCCGGGTTATGCATCGCTGCGCGGAACGAGGACTACATCTCGGCTACGCTGGCCTCGGTCGATCGCGGCGGTTCATGTACGGTGCTGGGTTACACCGGTGGGTTCGACGCGTTCGGCGCGTCGCTCGTAAATGGCACGGCGGCACATGGCGAGGACTACGACGACACGTTCGAGGGCGGGCCGGTGCATTCCGGGGCCGTCATCGTTCCCGCGGTGCTTGCCGCATGCGAGCGGGAAGGTCTTGGCGGAGATCGATTCCTGGTTGGTCTGACAACGGGCGTCGAGCTGATGTGTCGTCTCAGCCTGGTGGCGCCGATGGCCACGCACAACGCGGGATTTCACCCGACGGCGGTGTTCGGTGCGCTCGCGGCTGCGGGTGGAGTGGCGGCGGCACTCCGTCTGCCCCCGACGCAGATCGTCTCGGCGCTCGGCATCGCAGGCAGCATGGCGTCAGGCATCATCGAGTATCTCGCGGAAGGCACCTGGACCAAACGCATGCACGCGGGTTGGGCGGCGCAGTCGGGCCTTCGCGCGGCGTTGATGGCCCGCGGAGGCTTCTTGGGCCCGCGTACGGTGTTCGAAGGCGTGCACGGCGTCTATCGTGCGTTTGCTCCTTCGGTGAAGCCCAACTTCGAGCCGCTGGTGGAAGGTCTCGGCCGTCGATGGGTGCTGCCGACGGTCGCGTTCAAGCCCTATGCGTGCGGCACCATGACTCAGCCGTTCATCGACTGCGCCATCCGGCTTGCGGAAAGTGGCGTTCGAGCCGAGGACGTGAGGGAGATCGAGTGTGAGGCGGCGGCAGGCACGTTGCCGCGCCTGTGGGAGCCGCTCGCCACCAAACACCGACCTCCCACGCCGTACGCGGCCAAGTTCAGCACGCCGTTCTGCATGGCCGTGGGTTTTTTCGATCGCCGAGCGGGCTTGGCGCAGTTCACGGCAGGCCGTGTGCAAGACCCGCAGGTCCTGGCCCTGGCCGCGAAGATTCGGTACGTGGTCGATCCCGCCAACGAGTACCCGCGCAAGTTCACCGGGCACCTGCGAGCGGTACTCGCCGACGGCCGGCGGCTCGAGTTCCGCCAGCCCTGCATGCGGGGTGGCGCCGAGGCACCGCTCGAGACGGACGAGTTGGAGGTGAAGTTCGTCGAGAACGCGCGCTACGGCGGATGGACCGCGACGACGGCCGATCGGCTGCTGGTTGCGTCGCGACAGCTGTTCACCGAACCGACCCTCGAGGTGTTGAAGGAGTTTCGCGGCTGAGTCGAGACGGGGTCACGGGCCACAGAGGCTCAGAGACACAGAGGATAATGAGGTGCTCGGATCAAGACATCTGGCTGGCTCTAGGCTTTGGGCTCTTGGCTCTGGACCAGGCGAAATACTTCGTGCACGTGGAGTCAGTTCCTAGTGGTGTTCGTTGTCTCTGCGCCTCTGTGCCTCTGTGGCTTGATTGAGATGGAACTGCTGACAAACGAACTGACAGGCCGCGTGGCTCTCGTCACCGGCAGCGCGCGAAACATCGGTCGTGCCATCGCGCTCGAACTCGCGCGCGGGGGCGCCTCCGTGATGGTCACGGCGCGGCAGTCTGCGTCTGAAGCCGAGGAAGTCGCCGAGGAGATTCGCCAGATGGGCGGGCAGGCGTCCTCGAGCATTGCCGACGTCGGGGATCCGATCGCCGTGACCAGATTGATTCAGGCCACAGCCGGACAGTTCGGCCGTCTCGACATCCTGGTCAACAATGCCAGTGTTCGGCGCGAAGTGGATTTCGCCGATCTCGAGTACGCGGAGTGGCGCGAGATCATGGCCACGACACTTGACGGCGCCTATCTGTGCAGCCGGGCGGCCATGCCGCTTCTTGTTGCGTCCGAGACCGGCGCGATCGTGAACATCGGCGGAATGTCCGCGCACACCGGTGCGACCCGTCGCGCACATGTGATTGCCGCCAAGATGGGACTCGTGGGGCTCACACGCGCCCTGGCGCACGACCTGGCGAAGCACCACATCACAGTCAACTGCGTTGCGCCAGGCTTGATCGACACCACCCGCGTCGGCGCCGAGCCGGCGCATCACGCCGGTAAGGTGCCTCCCCTTGGCCGGAAGGGGACTCCCGAGGAGATCGGCACACTCGTCAGATTCCTGTGCGGCCCAGACGCGCGCTACATCACGGGCCAGACGATTCACGCCAACGGCGGGTTATTCATGTAAGACGGGTTTCGCCGCAGCGGCCTGCCCGTGTCTCGTGAGCCGTCCTTCTTCACCAAACAGGGCCACAGAGACACAGAGTCACACAGAGAACCAGGATGCTCTGTGTCTCAGCGACTCGTTGGCCCGTTGGAACGACCTTGACTCCCGACCTAACGTTTCTGCCTAGCGTGTTTGTCCTTGCGCTGCGCGCTCCTCCGCCAGCTGCTTCTGATAGTTGGTCGTCGCGGTCTGGACCTTGCCTCGGTAGACGGCGACGTCACCGAACCGGGATGGATTGTGCGGGTCGCCCGGCTTGTAGACCCGATGCAAGTCGAACTGGGCCGCGTGGGAAGACAGAAAGATGTCTGGCGTCAGCCGAGCCTGTTTCTCGAGGGTTGTCCTGAAGTCCTCGACAATGGTCGGATACCCGGGTGAGCCCAGGAGCTTCACGCCCTGATTGATGCCGTTCATGTTGATGATGCCGACACGGTACGTCCGCCCACCGTCTTGCACCGGAAACATGAAGCTGGTGGCGCCGGGCGTGTGCCCGGGATGGGCGAGGACGGTGAGCTCGACGTTTCCCAGGCGGATCGTGTCGCCGTCCTTGGTGCGGACGTCGACCGTGATGGGATCGTAGCTCATGGTGCCACGGCCTTGCGGCTCGCGATAGTCGATGTTGCCGCCGGACTCGATCGAGGCCGCGTCGCGCTTCGCTCATGTACACTCTCGCGCCACTCTCTTTCTTGAAGCGGGCGATGTCTCCGACATGGTCGCTGTGACCATGGGTGGCGGTGATGATCTTGATGTCGCTGATCTTGAAGCCGAGCTTCTCGATGCTGGGCTTCATCAAGTCGTACGATCCATCGACACCGGTGTTGATCAGGATGTGGCCTTCATTTGTGGTGATGAGATAGGCGGCAAGATCGTAGGTGCCGATGTAGTAGACGTTGCCGACGATCTTGAAGCCGGGGAACGGCGTCACCCATTCCTTGTTCGTGACTGGCTGAACGACGCGCCGGGCGTTTTGTTGCGCGTCGGCAGTGATCGCTGTCAGTGTCAATGCGGCTGCGAGCAAGCATGTCGTCTTCATCGTGAACAGCCTCCCCGTGTGGTGCCCCGCCATTCAAGGAACGCGAAGGTGATGGATAGGGGATGGAATGTGGCCTCAGTGTAGCCGATGCCTGAGGAGGTAGGAAAGGCGCGGAACATGCCGGCCAACGGCGGCGCGGGCAGCGTGACCTGGGCTGTCACAGATCAGAGCCACAGTGATCACGTGAGTTCCACGAAAAAGTGCAACGGGCAGGAACGCGAGGCTGAAGTAGAATCACCCCTTCGGCGCTCGCCTTCTGTATCTGATCTCCCTCCGAGGTTGTCGTGAGCGGTCCAGTGTTCGAAGTCTCCTTGTTGGACGCCGTCGAGTGGCTGAAGGCAATTCCAGCCGAGTCGATCGATCTCGTCGTCACCGACCCCGCGTACGAGTCCCTGGAGAAACATCGAGCCATCGGGACCACCACCCGGCTGAAGCACAGCAAGGCATCGAGCAACGACTGGTTCGGCATTTTTCCGAACGCGCGATTCAGCCGATTTGTTCGCCGAGGTCTTCCGCGTGCTTCGGCACAACTCACACTTCTATCTGTTCTGTGACGCCGAGACGATGTTCGTGGCGAAACCTGAGGCGGAACGGGCAGGATTCCGTTTCTGGAAGCCCCTCGTGTGGGACAAGCGGACGATCGGGATGGGCTATCACTATCGAGCGCGCTATGAGTTCATCCTGTTCTTCGAGAAGGGTAAGCGGCGCCTGAACGATCTCGGGGTTGCCGATGTCATTTCGGTGCCGCGAGTGCATCGCGGCTATCCGGCAGAGAAGCCTCCAGCCGTTTCCGAGGTGCTCATCGCCCAGAGCACCCTCCCGGGCGATATCGTGATCGATCCCTTCATGGGTTCCGGCAGTGTTGGCGTGGCGGCGGCGAAACTGGGCCGTCGTTTCGCGGGCACAGATGTAAATCCCGAGGCGGTGCGCCTGACGGCTCAGAGGCTCGGTGAATTCGGTCCGGTGGTCCGGACCGAGCGAACTGCTGGCGAGCGTACCTGACGAATCTGCTCGCGCTCGCGGACTCTCGCTCGTGACAGGGAAGGACTACGCCGATCGGATCGCCTCATATGTGTCGATGCGATTCGGCGCGCGAGGTCTGAAGGTCTACCGCGAGGTTCAAGTCGGGAAGTCGATCATCGGCAAGAACCGTCGCATCGATGTCTTCTGCGTCCATGAGGCGTCGAATACCGCGTTCGCCATCGAGTGCAAGTTCCAGGACAGCGAAGGCACCGTGGACGAGAAGATCCCCTACGCGCTCGACGATCTCGCGGCGCTGCCGATGGCGGGATGCATCGCCTACGGCGGCAAGGGCTTCTCGCAGGGCGTGCTGCACATGCTCGAAGGGGCGCCGCGCGCGGCTTACTGCCTGCCAGCGGTTGGCCAGTCAGCGCAGTCGCCGCAGACCTGGGAGTTGGATCACTTGCTCGCGATTCACTTTCAGTGGTGGGATGTCCTCGTGGGCACGCGGAACTGTATCCAGAGCGGTTTTCTTCTCGATTAGTTGCGTTTCGCCGTAGAGCGCAGGCTTTAGCCTCGCGCGTGACACGCGCAGCGCTGAAGCGTGCGCTCTACGCGAAACGAAGCCGCCTCTACGAAACAATTGCTCGCTGTGCGCGGCTCGTGGCGGCGTGATAGAGGCCCAAGGCCGCCGCCATCGCGAAGCCTATGGCGTCGGTGGCCGGGACGGCAGCCACCAGCAAGCAGGCCGCGACGACGGCCCCCACGCGCTCCACCAGCCTGATTGGCGCCCAGAGATATCCGACGATC
Source organism: uncultured Acidobacteriota bacterium (assembly GCA_963827515.1). Taxonomy (GTDB): domain Bacteria; phylum Acidobacteriota; class Vicinamibacteria; order Vicinamibacterales; family UBA2999; genus JABFSA01. Next base: position 195,389 of record CAWHBF010000001.1, read on the forward strand.
GCCGCACCCCAGAGGCCGATGGCGACGAGAGCCTTCACGATCACATAGATCGAGTCTTGCCACGAACCGAGCAGCATCAGGGCCGGGTCGTAGACCGCCATGAACGGGACGACATAGCCGGCAATTGCAATCTGCGTCGCCTTCCATCCGATCTTCTGGTCGGACGCTTTCGCGATCGATGAAGCGGCAAGGGCGGCGAGTGCCACGGGCGGTGTCAGGTCGGCCATGATCCCGAAATAAAAGACGAACATGTGCGACACGATGAGAGGCACGCCGAGTTGGAGGAGTGCCGGAGCGGCGATCGAGGCGGTGATGATGTAGTTCGGGATGGTAGGGATGCCAGTCCCAAGCACGAGGCAGACCACCATTGTCAGGAGCAGCGAAAGAAACAAGCTGGTGTTGCCAACCTGGAGGATGAAGCCCGCGAAACTGGTGGCGGCGCCCGTGAGGGTCAGCACACCGATCACCACGCCCACGATCGCGCATGCCAGTCCGACCGGCAACGCCTGCCTTGCGCCGTCGATCAGGCTCGACCGCATCACCTCCAACGTCGCCATGCCGCCTTTCACGAAAAAGTTGAGCGCGACGAGCACGCCTATCACCACGATCACCGGCGTGGCGCCCCACCAGGTGACCGTCGACGCGCCGAGGCCGAGCGCGATCCAGAAGAACGCCCGGAACGCCTGCGGGCCGATCGATGCCGAGACGCTCGCGCCCAGGATGAGGAGCGCGGTGAGTGCCAGCCCTGTCATGCCGGCGAACATCGGCGTGAAGCCGTCGAACAGCATGAAGACGAGGCCGACGAGGGGAAGCACGAGATACCACTGCTCGCGAAGAGCGCGCCAGGCATTCGGACACTGCTCACGCGGAATGCCCGAGAGACCTGCGCGTCCCGCTTCCAGGTGCACCATCCAGAATGCCGTCGTGTAATAGAGGAGCGCAGGGACGATCGCTGCTTTGCAGATCTCCAAGTAGGGGATGTCGAGCGTCTCCGCCATGATGAAGGCGACGGCGCCCATGACGGGGGGCATGATCTGGCCGCCCATGCTGGCGGTGGCTTCGACGGCGCCGGCGAACACGGCCGAGTAACCGAAGCGTTTCATCAGCGGAATCGTGAACGACCCGACCGTTAACACGTTCGCCACTCCTGATCCGCTGATCATGCCCATCAACCCGGATGAGATCACCGCGACCTTCGCGGGCCCGCCCTTCGCATGACCGACCGTGCCGAGTGCCACGGTATTGAAGAGCCGCATCATGCCGCTGTGCTCGAGAAAGCTCCCGAACAGGATGAAGAGGAAGATGTAGGTGGCGGAGACGAGAGTGGGGATGCCGTAGATACCTTCGGTCGTGAGAAAAAGCTGGGCGACGACCTGGTCGTAGCCGAACGGCCGGTGCGCGAGCGCGCCGGGCAGGTATTCTCCAAACAGTCCGTATGCGAGGAAGACCGCCGAGATGATGGGCAGCGCCGCGCCCAGTACCCGGCGAGCTGCTTCGAAGACCAGGATGACGACAACCGTACCGACGAAGAGATCGGCAACGCTGGGCTGGCCGGCGCGCTGGATCAGTGCGGCTTCGAAGAACCAGTGATAGAAGCCGAGCGCGAACGCGGCGAGAGCGAGCGCCACGTCGTACCACGGGATGGCGTCTTGCCTGGTGCGGCGGTTTCCTGGGTACAGCAGATAGGTCAGGAGCAGCAGGAACGCAACGTGGAGCGACCGCGTTGCCGTGCTCGACAGGGGACTGTACGCGGCGACGACCAGCTGAAAGCTCGAGAACGCGAGCGCTGCCGTCATCATCGCGCGGCGGCCGATACCGGTGAGCTGGCGAGCGCTGCCGTGTTCTTCGATCGGGACGTGGACTGCGCCGGTTTCGACGTCCGTGAAGTCCGCCGTTATCACTCCAGCACGCCAACTTCGCGGTAGTAGGCGGCCGCACCTGGATGAAGGGGCACGGGGAGGCCCTTGGCCGCGTTCTCGCGCGAGATCTGCTTCGCGGACACATGTGAGGCGACGAGCTCGTCGAGATGCTCGAACATCGCCTTGGTCATGCGGTAGATGACGTCCTGCGATACGCCGTCGTGTGTCACGAGGACGTTCTGGATCGCCGCCGTTTCAACGGCCTGGGTCTGCCCTTCGTACGTGCCTGCCGGGATGACGGCCGGCTGGTACACGTCGCGGCCAACCTTGCGAACCACGTCGGCCGGGAATAGGTACGACGACGATGGCCAGGCTGGAGGCGAGGTCGCGGAGCGACGCCACACCGAGGCCGGCGGACTGCAGCGTGACGTCCAGTTGACGGTTCTTGATGAGCTCGACCGACTCGCTGAAGGAGAGGTACTCAACCTTCGAGAAGTCGTCGTAGGTGAGGCCGGCGGCTCTCACGATCGCGCGCGCGTTGAGCTCTGTTCCCGACCCTGGTGCGCCGACCGAGATACGCGTGCCTTTCAAGTCGGCCAGCGTCTTGATCCCTGATGTGGCGCTTGCGACGATCTGCACGTAGTTGGGGTAGATGCCGGCCATCGCGCGCAGCTTTTTCAGTGGCGTGCCGAATCCGGCCTCGGCGCGACCCTCCCAGGCATCGGCGAGGACATCGGCGAGTGTGAATCCGATCTCGCCCCGCGCGGCCTCCAGGAGGTGAAGATTTTCGGCGGACGCTGCGGTCGCCTGCACGGCGACGTTCGCCTCAGGCACCGCCTGTCGAAACAGCTGCGAGAGCCCGACGCCGAGCGGATAGTAGACCCCGCTGGTATTGCCCGTCAGCACCGTCACGAACATCTGCGGCTGACCCGTGCCGCCGCCACAAGCGATCGCCACGATGGCGATAGCCAGCGTTGCGGGAGTCAGAGATTTCATCATCGGGTCATGAAGCCGGGCGGCTCGTCGCCGCGTCGTGCAGGTCCAGAAGCCTACCACGACCGGACGCACACCGGACCGTCGTGTCTGGACCTGGCGTTCAGTTGATCTGGTGTGAACAACCATGGCGGCTTCGACCGCTGGGCCTTCGTGGAGGTCACCGATCCATGGGACGCGAAGGGTGCCATCAGGCAGGTCATCGCCGGCGCCACAATGCTGGTCGAGGCAGCGAGATGAGCACCCCGAAGACTTCAGTTCCGCGGGCGGAAGCTCATCGGACTTCGGAGGCTGTGCTCGATTGGACCCAAGGGCGTATACTTTCGACCGCACGGCAGCGATTTCCTGGTAGCCTCATCCGCGAAGGAGAGACCTATGGGTTCGAAACGAACTGATCGAAGGGGATTCCTCAAGGGCGGCGCCGCGTTGGCCGGTGGTTTGACATTGGGAGCAATAGAGCCCGCGAGCGGCCAGACACCAGCACACGAGCATACGTTCATCAAGGGTAGCAAGGAGCTGATCGCCTACGGCGAGCGCTCCCGTTTCGTGACCTCGGTGCGCATAGCCCATCCTGTCGGCGGAAGGCCTTCGCCCGATGCCTTCGGGCTGGTCTTTCATGTGGCGTCGCCGCTTCAGGATTCGGTGGGGGTGATCACACCATCCTCGCTCCACTTCGTGGGGACGACCCGTGGTTCCTTCGTCCCCGAGATCGATCCCCGGGAGCATCGTCTCCTGATCCACGGGATGGTGGACCGTCCGCTGACCTTCACGATGGAGGACTTGAAGCGCCTTCCGTCCGTGACCCGCCTGCATTTCATGGAGTGTGCGGGAAACCGGCACAATGGGCGACAGAAGACCGTGCAGGAAACGCACGGGATGACGAGCTGCGCCGAATGGACCGGCGTGCTGCTCTCGACGCTGCTCAAGGAGTGTGGCGTGAAAGCCGGGGCATCCTGGTTCGTCGCAGAAGGGTCGGAAGAAGTCAAGGGAGCCTCGAGCATGCCGATCGCCAAGGCGATGGATGACTGCCTGGTGGCCTACGGCATGAATGGCGAGGCCCTGCGGCCCCAGAACGGTTTTCCGCTACGGCTGATGGCTCCCGGCTTCGAGGGAATCTTTCACACCAAGTATCTGCGGCGAATCAAACTGGTGGATCGGTATTACCTGAACTACAACGACTTTGGGCATCTCGATTCGGACCCGAAAGTCGCTGCGCTGGATTATCAGATCGGACCCAAGTCGGTGATCACGTTCCCGTCCGGAGAACAGCGGCTGCCCGGCCGCGGATTCTACGAGATCAGCGGCTTGGCCTGGTCCGGCGGGGGCGCTATTCGTACCGTGGAGGTATCCACCGATGGCGGGCGGAAGTGGAACCGCGCCGAGATCAAGGGGACCGCACAACGCATGGCGCACACCCGGTTCGGCTATCAGTGGAATTGGGATGGAAACGAGACCGAGATTCTGTCGCGCTGCACCGACGAGATCGGGCAGGTGCAACCGACACGAGAGCAGGTCGCCAAGTACTGGAACGTGCCTCTTGAACGAAATTACCGAGTACCTGGCCTGGACAACAGCGTGCAGCCGTGGAGGATCGCGAGGGACGGGAGCGTGACCAATGGGCTCGCTTAGGGTTCTCACGTTCGTGTGGCTCATGGCGGTCTCGGCGTTGGCGCAGTCGCCCACATATGGCGTGGGACGCACGCCGACCGCAGAAGAAATCCGCGCTCTGGATATCTCGATCGGTCCCACCGGAGCGGAACTCCCGCCGGGCCGCGGCACCGCCAAGGAAGGCGCAGAGGTCTACAAGCAGAAGGGGTGCGCGGCCTGCCATGGGGCGACGGGCATGGGGGGGCCGGCTCCCGTGTTGAAATCGAAAGCAGGCCCGGAGGTTCCCATCTGGGAACGGGAGCGCATCCTGCCGTTGCGCTCGCCGTTTGCGACGACGGTGTGGGATTACATCAATCGCGGCATGCCTCTCGGGAAAGAGGGGACGCTCACCGCCAATGAGGTATACGCGCTGACGGCCTACCTGCTCAACATCAACGGTGTCATCCCGGAGGACGAGATACTCGACGCCCAGAGTCTGCCGAAGGTGAAGATGCCCATCGGCGACGCGTACGCGTCCCTCCCCGAGTGGAAGCCCAGGACGCGAAGGCTTCAAGGCTACCCCTACTAGATTTGGTCCACTGGATCGATGATTCCTGGTAAGAGTCCGATCACTATCCGTGCGCCTGCTGCGTGCGGATGCCGAACCCGTCTCTTCGCCCGGGGTGATGAGCAGACCGCACGTAGTGCGCGCTTCGGGCGTTCGCGGTAAGGGCGGGAATGGCAACGCGGGGGCTGAAGCCCCCGCGCTACGATTTCTAGATTGTTCTACCGCTGCGCCGTGCTCTGGCCCGGGAAGTTTGCCACGCGCCGCGCTGCGCCGGTCAGCTCGAGGATATGGATCCCCGTGTTGGCGCGGTCGCCGACGTAGATGTATCCGCGATCGTCCACCTCAGCGTTGTTGCTCTGGATGGCGACCTTGCACCGCTCCTGGGCACCTTCACCGATGCAGCGCTCGTCTGTCTTGTCGGTGGTCGCCGGAATGTAGAACGCGACCTCCTTCACGGTGTATGGGTCGCGGATGTCGAGCACACGCAGCCCCGCGTTGAAGAACGTCACGAAGATCAGGCGCCCGTAATAGATCGGGGTCGTGCCCTCGTGCGACGAGTGCGCGCCGAAGCGTCCGCCGCGCGCACAGAAGTTTCCGCTGGCCTCCGGAACCGTCCAGGTTGACACGCCGACCGGCCTGTCCTCGAAGGTTACGTCAATCATGCGGACGAACTGTCTGTTCTCGATGCACTCCTCATCGGTCGATTCGCCGACAACGGCCAGGAAATCGCGGTGCGGACCGTTCGTCAGCCGCGGAATCGTGTCGCCGTGCTCGTGTCCCATTCCAGGCTGCGGGCGGTTGGCCGGTGGCTTCTGCTTGGCGAATTCCGGCATCGGCATGCCGAACACCGGAAGCGCCGTGTGCGTGCCCGACTCCGGCGGAAGGTCGATCTGCGTGACGATCGGGTACTTCAGGTTGGCCTCGGTCGGCTCCTTCGGACCGTTCAGGAGCTTCTCGCGATCGACGATCTGGATGAGGCCGTTCGATGCCGGTGCCATGCGCGAAGTAGACGCGGTTCGCCTTCGGCCCCAGCGAGATCGGCCCGTGCAGTTCGGTGGGCACCGTGCCGGTCGAACCGGGCTGCTGCCCCGCGACGCCATAGTCGCGGATGAACACCGGCGCGGCCGGGTTGCCGAGGTCGTAGATCTTGGTCATGCGCCGGGTGCGCCATGCCGGGTCGCCCGACACGAGATACGCAATCCCGGTGTCGCATTCCCAGAAGCTCTTGTGGGTATTGCGCAGTCCGCTCACCACCGTGTTGATCTTGACTGGCTTCTCCGGGGTCGTGACGTCCCACACCTCGTGGCCCGAAAGACCGTACGGACCTCAGCAGATACACCTTGCTGCGGTCGGCGCGGGGAAGGGTGCTGCCGTTGCAGACGCGCGCCATCTGGGCGCCGCCCTGCTCTCCCGCGCCCTTCTCTCCCGGGATGTGCACGAGGTAGCGCGGGCTCTTTGGATTCGTGACGTCCAGGATGGACGTGCCATTGGGTTCTGCCTGCCCGGTCAGCGGGTTGGGCATCACGCCGCCGTGGTGACCGATGTACGCGATGTACCGATCGCCCTGACGATGGATGGTCGGCTGGTAGACGCTTCGGGCCTGCAGATCGCTGTAGCCGACGAGCGCCATGTCGCGCTGTTCCGCACCATGCTGGGCGACGGCGCCCGTGCCAAGTCCTAGTGCGAGCACCGCGACACCGAAGTGCCAACGTGTCATGTAACTCTCCCCTCTCTGGAATTGTGAGTGCGTCAGACCCTGCAACAGCTGAGGGTATTGATGCGCTTATAGAGCAGCGGCTCGATTCTGTCAAATCACGTCCTGTATTCTGCCTCCGTTCCGTGCTCTCGACCAACCGCCCGGCCAGGATGGCCTGATTTGGGTTGGACCGGATCGACTGATTTGGGCTGGGGCAGATAGCCTGATTTGGGCTGGTTTTGATCGGTCCCGTCATTGGAGTTGACGGGGTAGGCGGGTGTAGGCTAGTTTGCCTCGCTGGAACTTGGGAACTTTACAGCGACGTTCCCAGCCGTTCGTTCAATTAACGAGGAGGCCCAATGAAATCGGGTGCCATGAGATGGTTCATCGTCGTCGCCGCGCTTCTGGTTCTGCCCACTACGGGCTACGCACAGGAGGCCGCGATCACCGGCCTGGTGACGGACTCGACGGGCGGTGTGCTGCCCGGCGTTACCGTCACGGCCGTCCATGAAGCCACGGGAAACACGTTCGTGGCGGTCACCGATGAACGCGGCGCGTACCGCATCCCCGCCAGGATTGGCGGCTACCGCATCACGGCGGAACTCGCCGGATTCACTACCGTCACGCGCAGCGGCGTGACGCTCCTGGTCGGGCAGACAGTCGGGCTCGACATGCAGATGACGGTCACCGGCGTCGCTGAGAGCATCACCGTCACCGGGGAAGCGCCGCTCATCAACACCACCCAGTCGACACTCGGTTCCAATATCGACGAGAGGCAGATGACCGAGCTGCCGGTCCAGGGCGGCGACTGGACGTCGCTTGCGCTGATCGCGCCGGGCAATCGGACGACGACAATGGGCGGCGTACCGGTGCAGGACCGGGGTGACGTGCGCGAGTACCAGTTGAACATGGACGGTCAGCAGGTCACGAGCCAGCTCGGGCCTGGCGGCCAGCCGCGCTTCAGCCGCGCCGCGATCGGCGAGTTCCAGTTCATCTCGAACCGGTTCGACGCGACGCAGGGCCGCTCGACGGGCGTGCAGGTGAATGCCGTCACGCGCTCGGGGACGAACGCCTTCAACGGGTCGTTCTCTGGTTATTTCCGCAATGCCGAGTGGGGCGCCGAGGACCCGGTGCTCGGCGTCAAGGTGCCGCTCGAGGAGCAGCAGTGGACCGGCGCCTTCGGCGGGCCGATCATTCGCGATCGTCTCCACTTCTTCGCGAGCTACGAGTACGACCGCCTGCCGAAATCGACGATCGCGAACACTGCGTTTCCGTCGTTCAACATCACGCTGGAAGGGAAGGAGAGCACGCACCTCTCGACGGGCCGTCTCGACTACCAGATGTCGACCGCGCAACGGCTGATGCTGAAGGGCAATCTCACGTCGTTCACATCGCCCTTCACGCAGCTCGGCAGCGACCATCCGGCCGGGTCCGGCTCGTCGACGAACCAGACCGACAACCTGCAGCTCCAGTGGTCGAGCGTGCTGACCAACCGCGCCCTGAACCAGGTACAGGTCGGGTACTCCGGCTACGGCTTCACGGAGGCGAACCTCACCAACTGGTCGGCGCACCCGCTGGTGAGCCGCGGCCTCACCAACGGCCATCCTCGCATCCAGTTCAACGGGTTCAACATCGCAGGCAACAACAACTGGCCGCGCTACTGGTACCAGAACTCCTACAACCTGCGTGACGACTTCACGTGGTCCGTACGAGCTCGGCGGGCCGCCACGACGTCAAGGCGGGCGGCGAGTTCATGTGGTGGAAGTTCATCTCCGCCAACTGCACGAGCTGCATGGGGCGCGTCGACGCGCGCGGCGGACCGCTGCCGAGCCAGGCGCAGATGGAGGCCTGGTTCCCGGACGCATTCAACGTGGACACCTGGAACCTCAACGCCATCTCGAACATCACGCGCCGATACGTTGTCGGCATCTCGGATTCGTTTCCCGTGTCGTTCTCGCAGCCGAAGTATGCGGCGTGGTGGCAGGACGACTGGCGCATCACGCCGAAGCTGACCCTGAACCTGGGTGTGCGCTACGACTACCTCAAGGACGCGTTCAACAACGACGTCCAGTTCCTGCCCTGGATGGTCAGCGGCCGTCCCCAGGACGCGGACAACATCCAGCCGCGCATCGGTGCCGCGTACTCCGTGGACGATCGCACCGTGATCCGAGGCGGCGCGGGTCTCTACTACACCGACGTCATCGCGAGCTCGTGGACGCACTCGACGCGCTGCGAACACTACCGTCTTCCTGGCGGTTGACAACGACGGTCGTCCGGACTTCGTGTCGAATCCGTTCAACGGTCCGGCGCCGAACTACCAGCAGGCGCTGCAGCGCGTCTGCGACGTCAACACGACGCAGTTCAATGCGTGGCGCGCCAGCAACTACGCGGGCAACGCACCATGCCTGTTCCGCGACTTCGAGGAACTGGCGCCGCCCGAGGAGCTGGCAGCCCTCACCAACAGCTGGCAGGGATCGATTGGCGTGCAGCGCCAGATTTCCGCCGACATGTCGATCGACGTGGACTTCGTCCACAACCGGAGCCGTGACGAGAAGGTGCTGCACGATCAGGTGAACCTCGGCTACAACGCGGCGACGGGCGTGAATTATCCGTACGCGGCGAATGGCCCAAACCGCGCGTTGCTGCCGTACCCGGAGTTCGGGCTCGTCGGCTACTACGCGTACACCGGCAGGTCCGACTACAGCGGCCTGCAGACGGTGTGGACCAAGCGGTTCAGCAACGGGTGGCAGGCGTCGTTCAACTACATGCTGTCCCAGATCGAGAACGACGAGCCGTCGCAGCCGATGAGCGGAACCACCGTGGTGCCGTTCCCGGTGGCGCCGGACCTGGGCGCGGAATACGGGCTCGCCGAAACCGACCAGCGCCACCGCGCGGTGTTCAATGGTATCTGGGAGATCGGCTGGGGCTTCCAGGCGAGCGGCATGTACTTCTTCGGCTCCGGTGAGCGCCTGGCAACCTCCTGCGGCGGCGACCGGCGAGGCTGGGGCCGAGGCGGCACGGGGCGGCTCTGCGCCGATGGCTCGATCGTGGAGCGCAACAGCTTCGTGCGCGATGCGGTTCATCGTGTCGACATGCGGCTGCAGCAGCGCATCCCGGTCGGCAATGCCATGCAGCTCGACGGCATCTTCGAGCTGTTCAACGTGTTCAACCACGACAACTACGGGTCATACACTGACCGATCAGAGCAGTCCGCGCTACGGCCTGCCGAACTCGAGCACCAACGTCGCGTTCGCACCGCGGACGGTACAGCTCGGCTTCCGGGTGACGTTCTAAGACGAATCGCGTGTGGATGGTAGGGCGGGTCTGCGCGGCAGACCCGCCCTACGTTTTGTACGCGTAGTTTGTTGGGCTGTAGGCCGGGTTCCGCGGAGCGGACCCGGCGATCGGTGGACGGACGCGGTGGTGAATAGTCCGGATGCCGCGCAGCGGACCCGGCATCATGTTCTTGTCGCTCCCCATCTCGAGATCAGGCGGTATCCTCGTGGCGCTGCAGTAACTCGATCTTCACGCCCCAGGGATCCGCGGTGAACGACATCAGGACGGGCGCGTGTGGGGCGTTCGGGCCTGGGTGCGGCTCGGTGGTAAAGGCCACGCCCTTGGCTTTCAGTTCCGACGCCTTGGCCAGCAAGTCCGGCATCCGCCACCCGATGTGATCGATCGTGTGACCGCCGCTCGGCTCGGCCGCGCCCCGACCGGTGAACAGCCAGACGTCGCCGTATCTGATGCCCTCGACTCGCCCGTTGAGCATCGAGACCTGGCCTCCGAACATCTCCACGTACCATAGGCGGCTGGCGTCGGGATCGGTCGCCTGCAGATGGACATGATGAAAGCCAGGGGTCTCGGGGTCCTCGAGCAGTTCGATGCGCGCGCCCCAGGGATCCTCGATGATGCCGGACCGATAGACGCCCGTCGCCGCAGTGACAGGTGTGGTGACCCGCATCCCGGAGCCTTCCATCCGCTTCATCTGCGCGTCCAGATCGGCGAACGACACACCGACACGATCGATTGAGGCGCCATGGCCTGGTATGGGCGTGTCGTTCTTGAGAAAGATGAATCGTGTTGGACCGAACATGACCCGGTCGGTGTGGTCGCCCGGCGTGGCGCCCAGGTATCGCCGGTACCAGTCGGCCGCGGCCTGCGGGTTCGGCACACCCAGATGCACTTGATCGAATATCAACGTCTCGCTCGTCATGACCTTGTCCTAGAGTGCATTTCGCGTCTTCAGAGGCAAGCCTCCGCTCTACGCCGAGTCACAAGAGGCCTAGAGATTTCAAACATGTCAATGAGACTCATCCGTGTCTCTGTGCCTCTGTGGCCCGTCCCAGACGCTACAGAACCTGCGGCATCGGTACACCAGATCGATCGGCCGCGGGTCGCAGGGCTTCGATCACCCCCGGATACGGCACGACACCCTGTGCCAGCGCCGCACGCTTCCTGGCGAGCGCATGCTCACCGGGAACGCGCACGCGCTCGACCCCTGGACGCGGCGCCGCGTCCCGACACGCGCGAACAAGCCAGTCGGTCTGGCGAGTAAACGCCTCGCGGCCCCCAAAGGCGCCGGGATCGACGACCTGCACAAAGGCGCAGGCGCCCCAGCCCTTTGGCTCGTCGGCCCGGCCGAAACCTGCCAGCCCTTGCGTCAGCGCTTCGACAAAGAGCGCCCACCCGTAGCCCTTGTGTCCCTGGTCCACACCGCCCACTGGCAGGATGGAGCCGCCGGCCGTCAAGACCGTGGGATCGTCGGTCGGAAGCCCGGCCTCGTCGAGCGCCCACAGACCAGGGAACCGGCGCTTCTCGCGGACATACCGCGCACCCATGTTGTTGGTCGTCATGGAGGCGCTGGTGTCGATCAGCACAGGATCGCCGTCGGTGGGAATGCCGACCGCAATCGGGTTCGGTGTAAAGAGCGGCGCTTTGCCGCCAAAGGGCGCAACATTTTTCTGCGACGGATCCGAACTCGAGACGATGACCAGAAAGCCCCGCTCGGTCGCGCGCGGCAGGTAGGCGGCGAGACACCCGAGATGATGGCTGTTGCCGATTGCAATCGTCACCGTCCCGTACGTCTCGACGCGCTCGATCGCCAGGTCAACAGCCCTCGATGTCAACCAGACCCCGGGAAGTCGCCGGCCATTCCAGCACACGCAGGCGCCTCGGTCGGAGACGATCTCGGGGTCGCCCTTCGCCGCCATGGATCCGCTCCCAATCTCCTGAAGATATCGAGGAGCGAGCGCCAGGCCGTGCGTCGTATGTCCCATGAGATCGGCTTCGAGCAGCACCTCCGCCACCACGTCGGGTTTGTCCCCATCGAGACCGGCGTGGCGGAAGAGCGCGGCCGCGAAGCTGCGCAGTTCAGCGGCGGCGTACGCCGGCGGTTGAGGCTCGGCCGCGTTGGCGGCGTCAGTCACGTTGGTCATCGACACCGTTCTCGGAAGTCAACTTTGAATTCCAATTTTGAATTTTGAATTTTGAATTTTGCATTTCGGATCATTCCGCGAGTTCACGCATCACTCGTATGAGATCCGACTTGCCTTCAAAACCGATCCCCGGCAGATCCGGCATCCGGATATGCCCCTGTTCGACGCGCACGCTGTCCGGGAACCCGCCGTACGGCTGGAACAGGTCCGGATAGCTTTCGTTGCCCCCCAGGCCCAACCCTGCGGCGATGTTCAGCGACATCTGGTGGCCGCCGTGTGGAATACACCGGCGCGGCGACCAACCGGCCGTCTGCAGCGCGGAGAGCGTTCGCTGGTATTCACACAGCCCGTAGGACAACGCACAGTCGAACTGCAGCCAGTCGCGGTCCGCTCTCAGGCCGGCGTATCGTAACAAATTGCGCGCATCCTGATGGCTGAACAGGTTCTCGCCCGTCGCCATCGGCCCCGGGTAATACTCGGCGAGCGCTGCCTGCAGCGCATAATCGAGCGGATCGCCCGCCTCTTCGTACCAGAACAGCGGGTACCGGCGCAGGAGTTTTGCGTAGGCGACGGCGGCATCGAGATCGAAGCGGCCGTTGGCATCGACCGCCAGCTGCGCTTCCCCATCGATTTCGTCCAGCACCGCCTCGATCCGGCGCTGGTCCTCCTCCAGTGATGCACCGCCGATCTTCATCTTCACGACGGTATATCCGCGGTCGAGGTAGCTGCGCATCTCGGCGCGCAAGAGCTCCAGACCTTTGTCCGGGTAGTAGTACCCGCCTGCGGCATAGACGAACACTCGCGGATTGGCCTCGAGGCCGTGCCGCTCGGCCAGCAGCCGGAAGAGCGGCTGCCCCGCAATCTTTGCCACGGCATCCCACACGGCCATGTCAATCGTGCCGACGGCGACCGACCGCTCGCCGTGACCGCCCGGTTTCTCGTTGGCCATCAGCGTCTGCCAGACACGATCCGGATCGAGGTTGTCGCCCTTCTCGTTGAGCAATGTCTTCGGATCGGCGCCGATGAGACGAGGCGCGAAGCGCTCGCGGATCAAGCCGCCCTGGCCGTAGCGGCCGTTTGAGTTGAACCCGTACCCGACAACTGGGCGTCCGTCACGCACCACGTCGGTGACGACCGCCACCAGGCTGGTCGTCATCTTGGTGAAATCGATGTAGGCGTTGCGAATCGCCGAGGCTATCGGCTTGGTGATCTCCCGAATGTCAACGATACGGACGCTCATGCTGCTCCCAGGCGGACAGGTGAAAGTCCAAAGTCAAAAGTCAAAAGTCTAAAGGTCAAATCAACCCGAAACTGTGTAGATTATGTGGCGTGTCAGACAAAACCGCGAGCCTGTCGCCTTCCGAGCGTCGCAAGCCGCTCTATACGGTCCTCTACGTCCAGGTCATCACTGCCATCGCGATAGGCGTGGCGCTCGGGTACGTATGGCCGGAGACCGGCGCCGCCATGCGGCCGCTTGGAGACGGCTTCATCAAACTTGTACGGATGATGATTGCGCCGATCATCTTCTCCGTCGTCGTGGTCGGCATCGCCAAGATGGGGGACCTGAAAGCCGTCGGTCGGATCGGTGTCAAAGCGCTCATCTATTTCGAGGTGATCTCGACGCTGGCACTGATCATCGGCCTGGTCGTGGTCAACGTCTTGAAGCCGGGAGTCGGGATCAACGCCGATCCGGCCTCGCTCGATGCGAATGCCGTGGGCGTGTACGCCAAGAGTGCGGAGAGCCTGAGCACGGTGGACTTCCTGTTGAACGTGATCCCGACCACGGTGGTGGGCGCGTTTGCCAACGGCGAGATTCTCCAGGTGCTGTTCTTCTCGGTGCTGTTCGGCGTTGCGCTGCTCCACCTCGGCGAGCAAGGGCGACCGCTGGTGTCGATGATCGACCATTTCTCCCAGGGGCTGTTTCGGATGATCCACATGATCATGCGCGTCGCCCCGATCGGCGCGTTCGGCGCCATGGCGTTCACGATCGGACGCTACGGCATCGGAAGCCTGCTCCAGCTCGGGCAGTTGATGGCCGGGGTGTACATCACGTGCGCGTTCTTCGTGTTCGTCGTGCTGGGCATCGTGTCCCGCCTCGCGGGCTTCAGTATCTGGAAATTCTTGAAATTCATCAAAGAGGAGATTGTCATCACCGTCGGGACGTCGTCATCGGAAGCGGTGCTGCCCCGGATGATGACCAAGCTCGAGCACCTGGGCTGCTCGAAACCGGTGGTCGGTCTCGTCATCCCCACCGGCTACTCGTTCAACCTGGACGGCACCTCCATCTACATGACGATGGCGGCCATTTTTATTTCGCAGGCGACGAACACGCCGCTCTCGTTTTCACAGCAGCTCGGCCTGCTCGGCCTCGCGATCCTCACCTCCAAGGGTAGCGCCGCGATCACCGGCGGCGCCTTCGTGACCCTGGCCGCCACCCTGGCCGCGTTTCCCGTCGTGCCGGTCGCGGGGCTGGCCCTGCTCATCGGCATCGATCGGTTCATGTCGGAAGCGCGCGCGCTCACCAACCTGATCGGGAACGGCGTGGCCACGGTCGTGGTGGCGAGATGGGAAGGCGCGCTCGATGTGACGAGGATGAACCGCCTGCTGAACGGCGAGGCGGTGGACGACCGGACCGGCTGAGGCTCAGCCTCAACCGGTGGTCGCTGCCTGAGGTCGATCCGGTGGTCGCTGCCCAGGTAGATGTAGAGCGCACGCTTCAGCGTGCGCGTGTCCGCGGAGGCTAAAGCCTCCGCTCTACGCCGAACCGAAAAGCGGTCTAAAGCGTGCGCTCTACAGGCATCGACCCCTAATTCGTGCCCATCGCGGCGAGCCGGCGGCCCGCGATCCAGACGGAGTTGAGCCGCTTCGTGTTGCGGATGTCCTGGAGCGGATTGGCATCGAGCACCAGGAGGTCGGCGGCCTTCCCCGGCGCAATCGTGCCCACACTGTCGAGTCGGATGATCCGCGCCGAACCGCTCGTCGCGGCCGTCAGCGCCTGCATCGGCGTGAGACCGGCTTCGACCATCAATTCCAGCTCCATGTGCTCCAGATACCCCTGAAACCGTCCGAACGTCATGTTGTTGGGCACGCCGCTGTCGGTCCCGAGTCCGATCGGGATGCCGGCGTCGGCCATGATCTTGAGGTTTCGCTTGGCCTGCACGAATGCTTGCTTGATCGATTGCGCCACCTTGTCGTTACGGACTCTCTCCTGAAACGCCGGGGCGCTGACGATATTCACGTGCTCCTTGTAGAGCGACATGCCGCGCTGGAAGAACGGGTCTGAGAAGAACGCGGGCGTTGTCTCGTATGCGTACACCGTCACCTCGCGCGTGAGCGTCGGGATCACGCCCACGTCGCGCCGCTTCATCTCCGCGATGAGCCCCGCGTCCACATCCAGGTCACGCACGCTGTGCGCCAGGGCGTCGGCGCCCTTTTCCACGGCCGCCTTGGCGTCCCTGAGATAGAAGATATGTGGCGCAGTACGCAGGCCCCTCTTGTGCGCCTCTTCGACAATGGCGCCCCATGTTTCGGCGCTCATGTTGGCGGGGGGATCGTCGAAGTGAAATTTGACGATGTCGGGCTTGAGGTCGGCGACGCGGTTGGTGTCCTTGCGCGCCTCGTCCGGCGTCTTGAACCGACGCACGCTTGCGCCTGAGGTATAGACCCGGGCGCGGTCCAGCACGATCGAATTCTGCTCATCCCGCAGCTTGATCTGCTCGAGCTCGTCGTCGGGATTCGCGCCGAGGCTGACGACCGTCGTCACACCGTACGCCGCGTACATCCGGAGCTGGCGAATCAGATCCTCCCGGATGGGGATCTTCGCATCGAGCCCTTTCTGCGCGTGACCGTGAGCGTTGACGATCCCCGGCATGATCGTCTTCCCGGCCATGTCGACCCTGGTCGCGCCGGCGGGCACAGTGACCGCGGAGCCGACCGCCTCGATCCGTCCGTTGCGCATGAGGATCGTCCCCGACTCCAGCGCCGGGCGGCCGGTCCCGTCAATGACGCGCGCGCCCGTCAGCGCGGTGACGGCGCCTGCCGGAGGCGCCTGGGCTGCCGGCCGCTCGGAGGCCATGCCCCAAACCAGCAGTAGGGCTGCGAACGAGAAGGAGACGACCGCCAGGCGCGTTGAGATGCGGAACATATTCAAGCCTCCAATTGCCGGGCATCATATAGCATCCGGTCGACGGGACCGGTTACAGCGTCCAGTTGGCCCAACTGGCAGCTACCGCGGCGACGTGGCTCTGCCAGCGACAATGGTTGCGGCGAGTCGCAGAGCAGACTCGAGTGCGCCCGGATCGGCCTTCCCATGCCCGACGATGTCGAATGCGGTGCCGTGAGCAGGCGTCGTAAAGACCGTTTTCAACCCGGCGGTGACGGTCACCCCCTTGTTGAAGCCGAGCAGCTTGGTCGCGATCTGCCCCTGGTCGTGGTACATCATCACCACGCCGTGGAACTCGCCCCGCTTCGCCTTGAGGAAAATCGTGTCCGACGAGATCGGGCCCGTCACATCGATCCCCTCGGCCCGCAATTCCTCGACTGCAGGACGGATGATGCGGATCTCCTCATCACCGAACAGGCCGCTTTCTCCGCAGTGAGGATTGAGCGCGGCCACCCCGATTCGCGGAGGGTCGTACCCCATCGCGCGTAGCGTCTCATCCGCCAGGCGCACCGCAGACGATATGCGCGCCGGTGTGATCATGTCGAGCGCCGCGCGTAGTGCAACGTGTGACGTGACACGGAAGGTCGCAAATTCTGAGATGACGTTCATCTCTCCGAAAAATCCAGCGTGATTGGTCAGCTTCGCGAACATCTGGTGCTCGTCGGGAAGTTTCCAACCGCCGCTATGCAGCGCCGCCTTGTTGAGCGGGGCGAAACAGATGCCATCGAGCGTTCCGGCGAGCGCGAGGTCAACCATGTATTTCAGCGTGTCGCCGCAAACGCGACCGGATTCCTCGGAAATCGCACCCCGCCGAAGGTGAGAGGGATCGAGGTTGGCGAGGTCGATGACGGGAAGCGACGGGCACGGCCACGGCTCGTCTTCCAAACGTGTGCATGTGTGATAGGGGATCGTGATGCCCGCATCGCGCATGCCGAGCTCCAGCACGCGTGCGTCTCCAACTACCGCCAGACGCGCTGACCCGGCGATCGCTTTGGAAGACAGCACTTTGACTGAGATCTCCGGACCGATGCCCGTGGCATCGCCGAGCATGAGGCCGATCAACGGGAGATCTCTCGTTTCCATTGTCGCGCCTATCTTGTCACGCTTGCGGCGGGATGGGCGAGCAAGGTAGCCTTTGCGGCACCGACATGACCTACGACACCCGCGCGACCGCCGCCGTCATTGACTTCGTCACACACGCGAATCTGGATCGCTTTCCGCGGGAGGCGATTGCGGTTGCCAAACAATGCATCGTCGATGGGCTGGGCGTGATCCTGGCGGGTACCGCGGCGCAGGGAACGGCGATCGTCCGGGGCTATGTGGAGGCAGGTCAGGAGGTGGGCGAGGCGACGATACTCGGCGCCGAACCCGTGTCGTGCCGCGCCGCGTCGGCGGCGCTCGTGAACGGCACGGCCGGGCACGCGCTGGATTTCGACGATACGCAGCTCTCGTCGTCGCCCGATCGCATCTTCGGGTTGCTGACGCATCCGACGATTCCCCCGCTGGCGGCCAGCCTCGCGATCGGGGAACGGCTCGGGGTGTCGGGGCGCCAACTCCTCGAAGCCTATCTCATTGGCTTCGAGGTCGAATGCAAGATGGCGGAAGCGATTCATCCCAGCCATTACGAGCACGGCTTCCACTCGTCAGGCATCTTCGGCACCTTCGGCGCGATGGTGAGCGCCGCGAAACTGCTGGGCCTGCACGGCGACGCGTTGGCCAATGCGCTCTCCATCGCCTCGAGCATGAGTTCCGGGATCCGCCTGAACTTCGGGACCATGACCAAGCCGCTGCACGTGGGGCGCGCGGCGCAGAACGGCGTGATGGCCGCGGAACTGGCCGCCCGTGGCCATACCGGCGGCGCTGACGCGCTGGACAGTCCGTGGGGATTCTTCCGGGTCTTCACGCTCGGCGCAGGATTCGACGCGAGCCAGATCGTCGGCGCGCTCGGCAACCCACCGAGCATCGTCTCGCCCGGCGTGTCGCTCAAGCCGTATCCGTGTGGCAGCCTCGGTCATCCCAGCATGGATGCGATGCTGAAGCTGGTGCTGACCCATGACGTCACCCCCAGTCAGGTACGCCACATTCGGCTGCGCGCCGGGTCCAACATCCTCAACCCGCTGCGCTACCCGATCGCGCACACCGAGCTGGAGGCCAAGTTCTGCCCGGCCTTCATGCTGTCGAGCCTGGTGCTGCGGCGGAGGGCGGGGATTCACGAATTCACCGATGAGTTCGTGCGCAGCGCCCCGGTGCAGGAGATGATGCAGAAGGTCACGACGGTGCGGGACGCGGCGATCGAAGCCCGCGGCTTCGAGAAGATGCGCAGCATCGTGGAAGTCGACCTGACCGACGGCCGGACGCTGGTGCAGGAAGCGGACGACCGCTACAGGGGCGGGCCCGAGAAGCCATTCACCCGCGACGAGCTGCACGAGAAGTTCACCGACTGCGCGAGCGCGGTACTGCGTCCGGACGCGATCACCGAGACCCTCGAACGGCTCGACTCGCTCGAGCAGATGCGCAATGTGCGGGAGTTGGTCGGCGTCTTGACGTCCGGCGTGCTCGGCGCCGAGGCTGCGGCTCGTTGACGTAAGCCGACCCAGTGGACCTCGCCTAGACGATTCGCTGAATGCCCACATTCAAAATAGCCGTCATTCCGGGCGACGGTATCGGAACGGAAGTGATCCCGGAAGGTCTCCGCGTGCTCGAAGCGGCGGGCAAGAAGTTCGGCCTCTCGTTCGAGCTCACCCATTTCGACTGGAGCTGCGAGCGGTACGCGAAGACCGGCCGCCTGATGCCGGAAGACGGCCTCGATCAGCTCATGAAGTTCGACAACATCCTGCTCGGCGCTGTCGGGTACCCAGGCGTTGCCGACCACGTGTCGCTCTGGGGGCTGCTGATCCCGATTCGCCGCGGATTCGACCAGTACGTCAATCTTCGCCCGGTACGGCTCTTCAGGGGCGTCCAGACTCCGCTGGCCAACCGCACCCCGGAAGATATCGACTTCGTCGTCATCCGTGAGAACACCGAGGGGGAGTATTCGTCGATTGGCGGGCGCATGTTCGGCGGCACCGAGCACGAAATGGCCGTGCAGGAGACGGTCTTCACGCGGCGCGGCGTGGACCGGGTGATGCGATACGCCTTCGATCTTGCGCAGACGCGGAAGAGGCACGTCACCTCCGCCACCAAGTCGAACGGGATCATCCACACGATGCCGTTCTGGGACGAGCGCTTCGCGGCGGTGAAACGGGACTACGCGGATGTCAGGACGGATCAGTTTCACATCGACATTCTCACCGCTCATTTCGTGCGCAACCCCGACTGGTTCGATGTCGTGGTCGGAAGCAACCTCTTTGGCGACATCCTGTCCGATCTGGGCCCGGCCATCGCAGGTGGGATCGGCATCGCGCCATCCGCGAACCTCAACCCGGAACGGAAGTTCCCATCGATGTTCGAGCCGGTGCACGGGTCAGCGCCTGACATCGCCGGACGCAACATCGCCAACCCGATTGGGACAATCTGGTCGGTCGCACTCATGCTTGATCACGTTGGATCGCCGCAAGCCGGACGCGCCGTGGAAGATGCGATCGAGAAGGTGTGTGAGAGCGGCCCCAAGACAGCTGACCTTGGCGGCAAAGCGAGCACGCAGGAGATGGGCAAAGCGATCGCCGACGCCGTGTAGGATCGAACGCCGACGCGAACATGAACCGCTTCTGCTGGGCAGGTATACAATACGCCGCAACGAACAGGCGATTAGCTATGGGGCAACTCGTTTATACGAGGGCGGGAGTTGGTCGGCGTCTTGACGTCCGGCATGCTCGGCGCCGAGGCTGCGGCCTCGTTGACGTAAGCCGACCCAGTGGACCTCGCCTGGATATCGGTCGGTGCGCTGATCGTCGCCGTCACGCTGAGCATGGTGACGACGATCAATGTGGGAGTGGTCTGTCTGGCCTTCTCATGGATCATCGGCGTGCAGATGGGCGGGATGTCGACAGGGGACCTCCTCGAAGGTTTCCCGACGCAGCTGTTCATCACGCTGCTGGGCGTCACGCTGCTGTTCAGCATGGCGCGCGGCAACGGCACGCTGGAGCGGGTGACCGAGCGCGCCGTGCGGCTCTGTCGCGGCCATGCGGGCTTGCTACCCATCATGTTCTTCGTCCTCGCGCTCGCCCTGTCGACGATCGGCCCGGGCAGCATCGGCGCGACCGCGCTTCTCGCACCTCCTGCCATGGCTGTCGCCGCACGGACCGGCGGCTCGTTCTTCCTGATGGCCCTCATGATTGGCAACGGGGCGCTCGCGGGCAGCCTCTCTCCGTTTTCGCCCACCGGCGTCGTCGCCAATGGCGTGATGGCGCGGATGGGATTCCCGGGGCTCGAGTGGCAGACGTTCATCAACAACATCGCGGGTCACACGCTGGTCGCGTTCGGCGGGTATTTCCTGCTGGGCGGCTGGGGGCTCTTCCGGCGAGGGCGCAGCCACACCGAAACCGCGGAGCTGCCCAGTCAGCCGCTCGAGCCGCGTCACTGGCTCACATTGGGTCTCATCGCCGCACTCCTCGTCGGGGTCATCATCTTCGAGTTCGATGTGGGGATGACGGCGCTCACCGCAGCGGCCGTGCTCTCGTTCTCGCGTGCCGCCGACGAGAGAGAGGCGATCCGCGAGATGCCGTGGGGTGTCATGTTGATGGTGACCGGAGTCACTGTGCTCATCATCCTGATGGAGAAGACCCAGGGACTGGACCTCTTCACCAACCTGCTGGTACGGCTCTCGACGCCGGAATCGGTCACGGCCGTGGTGGCATTTGTGACGGGTGTCGTGTCCGTGTACAGCAGCACCTCAGGTGTCGTGTTGCCCGCGTTCTTGCCGACTGTCCCGGGCCTCGTTACCCAGCTCCCCGGTGTCGATCCGATTGCCGTTGCATCGGCGATCAGCGTCGGGTCTCACCTGGTCGACCTGTCGCCGCTGTCAACGACGGGTGCGCTGTGCATAGCGGGAGTGCCCGCCGGCGTCGATTCCCACGGCCTGTTCAACAAGCTGCTCGCGTGGGGCCTGTCGATGACGGTCATCGGCGCGATCATCTGCTGGGTGATGTTCGGCTGAACGGCAAGATGGAACGCGGTCATCTTGTCGCTATCGCGAACGGGACCGAAAGTAGTTGTTGAATCAGCGACGCGAGACATCTCGAGGTCGAGTGGCAACTGAGGTACGACCCTCTACGCGCCTTCAACGGTGGCCGCTCACGAGCGCGGCGGGTATGACGGTCGCGTTTCTTACCGCCGCATGCATGACGCAAGAGGTTGCCCCGAACACGTCCTATGTCCTCGTCACCGGGCGGCGGCTGCCCTATCTTTATGCGATCTCTCTCGACGCGGCGCTGAGTCCTGCAAACAACGGGACGCCGAACGCAATCATCGCGCGCAACAAGGTCGCTTTGGACCGTCTCGACGGTCGACTGCTGGGCGATTCAGCAAACCTCGCCATTAGCGAAGACGGGAACACCGCCTACATCGTCAACCACCACGGCGGGATCGACAACTCAGAGTTCACGCAGCACGGGGGGCGCGGGCAGATCGCTGTGATGGACGTAAACGAGATCATCAAGCCGGAGAACGACCGGACGGCGAACGCTCTTCGGCAGCACATCGACTCAGGCGCCTTCGGGGCCGTGGGCATTCTGCTGCTGCCCGACATGTTCGTCATAGGCAATGCCGAGAATCATCTGACCGAGGACGGTGGCAACCGGATTACATTTGTCGATCGTCGTACCGGCAGCTTGCGCGGCACCGTCGAGCTGGCGCTCGGCAGCCCGGGCTTTGCATGTCCGGATTACCCGGTTCCATTCGTTTCGCCTCACGGTCCTCCCGCAAGCCTTGCAGTGCTGTCGCCTCATCGCCAATGGGGCTGTTTTCCCGATACGAATGGTCTCGCGCTCGGGCGCGGCAGCGACGGCAACTCGTACGTGTTCACGGCTAACGGAGGCACGAACGACGTATCGGTCATCGATCTGAGACGAGCCCTCCAAGGTGATCGGCGAGCCGAGATTCACCGTATTCCGACCCAAACCGGACCGTGGGGGATCACGGCCACCCCGGACGGACGCCACATCATCGCGGCAAGCCGCGAGAGCCAGCAGAGCGGGTTCGAGGGAAACACCATCTCCATTATCGACGTCGACCGAGCGCGAACAGGTACGAAGGACGCGGAAGTGGCCCGGGTGCTGGTCGGTACCGACGATCCGAACGAGCAGACCAGGCCATTCATTCCCTCGGTTACGCTGGACGGCAGGGAAGTGATCGTTCCGAACTTCCGCGGCAACAGCGTGTCCATTGTCAATCTCGAGATGGCGCTCGCCGGCGGAGCCGATGCAGAGGTCGCTCGGATTCCTCTCACGAGGTCGGATGGGCTCCCGGCCCGACCAAAGGGATCGGCGGTCACATCGGATGGCCGGTATGTAGTCATCAGCGGGGGTCCATCGACCCCACCGTTCTCGCGGGAGCTCGGCTACGTATACGTGATCGACCTCCAGTCGCGCGGCGTCGTCGCCACCGTGACCGGCGTGGGCAACGATCCCTACAATTTGGCCGTGGTCGACAAGTAGTCGGAACCAACGGCGAGTTGGTCTCGAGCCGGACGGCGCCATGGAACGGTGTCATGTCGTCGTCAGCCCTCAGATCGTGCGCACTCTCTCTGCAGTATCACGTTGTTCACGCGCGCTTCGGCTCAGCCATAATGAGCACCGAATGCGGCACTCTCAGGAGACGCCCGGAGCGACCGACCTGTGATGACTGGAGGAAACATGGCGAAACGATGGCTGGCTGCGATGGCGTTGCTCGTGGCTGTGGGCATGCGGCTGCCCGCCCAGCAGTTCCCCCTGGGCCAGGTGGATCCTGCGCCTCTCCTGGCGGCCGCCGCCAAGGAAATCGGTGAAGCCAATCTGAGGTGCATCACGTTGTCCGGCACCGGCTATAGCGGTCCGGTTGGCCAGACGTTCGAGAACGCGGTGGGCATTGATTGGCCGCGGAGCGAGATGGCCAACTACACGCGCACCATCAACTGGGACACGGGGACGAGCAAGGAGACCTTCGATCGCAAGCCGGGCCTGAATCCCGCCTCATGGAAGTACGGGCTGGGCTGGGAGGGCGGCACGCCGACTCAGAAGGAGACGCGCCAAACCCACATCGTGAACGGCAAGTCTGCGTGGCACATGGACGGCAACGGGCCGCCGGTGGCGGTCCCGCCCGAACTGGCCGAGGTCTATCAGCTGGATCTGTGGCTGAACCCGCCCGGCTTCATCAAGGCCGCGCGCAAACCTGGCGCCAGTCCAAAGGCCTTCTGGCGGTGGGAGCAGCTCGAGAAGGGTCGGGATGGAAACGTCGTGGCGCCAGAGAAAATGCACGTGGTCGCGATCACCATGTTCGGCAAGTTCCGGGTGGAGGCGACAATCAACGGCCAGAATCAGATTCAGCGTATCAAGACCACCGTTAACGACAATACTCTTGGCGATTTCAATATTGAGCAGGAGTCCACCAATCAGATGACGTTCGGCAACGTGAAGTGGCCGACCGCGTGGCATTCTCACCAGGGATGGGACGACAACTGGCAGTTCTACAGGCAAAGCACGGGGCATAACGCCTATGGCGGGCAGTTCCCTACGGTGCAGCCGAACGTGTGCGAGGATCCGGTCCCGGTGCCTCCGTCGGTGGCGCAGGCGGCGTTCCCGACGCAGGTGACGGTTGAAAAGATGGCTAACGGCGTGTACCTGCTCGGTGGCGGACCCGCGAACAGCTACATGGTGGAATTCGACACGTTCGTGGCCGTCTTCGAAGCGCCCACGAGCGAAGAGCGCAGCCTGGCGGTTATCGAGGAGATCGTGAAACTGGCTCCGAACAAGCCGATTCGGTGGCTCATCAGCTCTCATCCCCATTTCGATCACATCGGAGGACTGCGCACGTACCTGCACATCGGCTCCACCATCGTGACGCATGCGTTGAATCTCAAGTTCTTGAACAGCGACGTGCTGGTCTACGAGCCGAGAACCGTCAAGCCCGACATCGTGTCGCTGTATCCGCCGACCGAGTTGGCCGAGGGCTATAACTACGAAGGCATCCAGGAAAATTATGTCATTACGGACAACAAGAGAATTCTGCGCGTGTACTACGTGCAGCCGCTGCAGCATGTTGCCGGCATGCTGATGGCCTACCTGCCGGCCGAGCGCATTGCATTCGAGGCGGATCTCTACGACACGCATGAACCGCCTCGGGCGGCCCAGCTCCCGGCGATGCGCAGCCTCGCCAACCAGGTGCAGCGCATGAAGCTGGACGTGGCGACGCTCGCGCCAGTTCACGGCAAGCCGGTTCCCTGGAGCGCCTTTATGGCGGCGCTCACCGCATCGGCAAGAACGAACTGAGGCTGGTCAACGCCCAACCCGGAGGGTGGCGCGTTTGGGCGTTGGGAGCGTGCTCGACAGTAGCGGTGGGGGTGGAGGTGGAGAGCGGACGAAGGTGCGCGGGGCGGGCGGTGGCGCAAAATGAGCTCGTCGCAGGAATCCCTTGTCCGCCGGCCCTCTCCATGGCAGGATTGCCCGAAATGGGTGCGGCGGAACACCCAAACCGGGTTGCGGGCGGAACAATTGGCGTGTGGTGACAACGTGAGGAGGAAGTCTATGGCATCGGGTACAGCTGGGCGGCTACTCGTTCTGCACTTGTGCATGGTGATCGCGCTCCTGGTCATGCCGGTCGTGGCCCATGCGCAGGAAGCCACGATCACCGGCACGATTACCGATACGACGGGCGCGGTGCTGCCCGGCGTCACGGTCGTCATTGTCAACGAAACGTCGGGCATTAGGTTCGAAGCCGTCACCGACGAGCGCGGGGTCTTTCGCACACCAGCGCGCATCGGAAGCTACCGGCTGACTTCGGCCCTGACGGGCTTTGCGGACGCGACCCGCGCGGCGGTGCCCGTATCCGTCGGGCAGACGGTGACCGTCAACCTGCAGATGGCGCCGTCTGGACTCGCCGAGTCTGTGACAGTGACCGCGGAGACGCCGCTGATCGAAGTCACGACCTCGAGTCTGGGGACCAACGTCAGCCAGACCCAGATGGAGGAGCTGCCGGTGAACGGCCGCAACTGGCAGGATCTGGCGATGCTGGCCGTGGGTAACAAGGTCAACGAAGTCGGCACGAACGAGATCGCCGCGCAGGGCGCCGGCACTTACCAGGTCAACATGGACGGGCAGGAGATCACGTATCAGGGTGGCGGCTTGGGCAACGTCCAGGCCCGCTTCAGCCGTGACGCGATCGCCGAGTTCGAATACATCGCCAACCGCTTCGATGCCAGCCAGGGACGTTCGCAGGGTGTACAGATCAACGCCGTGACCAAGGCAGGCACCAACCAGTATCTCGGAACGTTCGGTGCCTATTTCCGCAATGACAGTCTGAACGCGGCGGATCACCTCCTGGGGGAAGTGCTGCCCTACTCGAACCAGCAGGCCAGCGTGACGCACGGCGGCCCCATCATCCAGAACAAGTTCCACTACTTTGGCAACTACGAGTACGAGCAACAGTCCTGGACGACGGTATTCACCACGCCCTATCCGACCTTCAATTTGCAGTTCACTCAGCCGCGCAAAGAGCACAAGGCCGGGCTGCGGCTCGACTACGAGTTCAACCCCGGCTTCCGGGCATCGCTGCGCGGGGCAATCTGGCAGAACGACCAGCAGCTCGATCAGGGCTTCGAAGGGAGCTCGGTCAACCATCCCTCGTTCCTCGTGCACACGTATCGCGACAGCGACCAGATCCAGCTCACGCTGAACAACGTGATCGGCAACCGCGCAGTCAATGAGGTGCGGATGGGGTACTCCGGCCTGCGCAACCGGGAAGAATCGCGCGTGCCCTGGCCGCAGCATCCGTCGGCGCTGTCCGACGGCATCGTCAACGGCAGTCCAATTCTGAACTTCCGCGGCATCCGCTTCGGTCCGCCGGGAAGCGTGCCCCAGGAGATCCAGCAAGGGAACTACTCGTTCCGCGACGACTTCACCATTTCATACAACGCGGGAGGCCGCCACGACTTGAAGATGGGCGGCGACTACGTGAAGAACTCGTTCTGGCTCCTGATCTGCCGCGACTGTACCGGCATATACGACATGGACCTCGGTCCCGTGCCGGCCAACTTCGAGTCATTTTTCCCGGTCTGGGACGATCCCGAGACCTGGAACCTCGATGCGTTCATCCCGCTGACGCGCCGCTACACCCAGGGCATCGGCGACTTCACTTTCGCGGTGGATCGCCACCAGATGGCGGGCTGGGTCCAGGATGACTGGCGAATCCACCCGCGCCTGACGCTCAACCTCGGACTGCGGTACGACCTGACCCTCAACGCGTTCGGCGAGAACTTCACCTTCGACCCCTGGGTGCAGGCCGGTCGGCCCAACGATACGAACAACTGGGGTCCACGTGTCGGCGCGGCCTACCAGCTGACGCCGAGAACCGTCCTGCGCGGTGGGTGGGGCAAGTACTACGGCTGGGTCAGCGATCAGTCGGCGCACGGCACGAAGTCGTGGGTCAATATCGTCGGCGTGGAGCTACTGCCGGACGGCCGGCCCGACTTCAACAGCAACCCCTTCAACGGCCCGCAGCCGACGTATGACGAGTTGGTGCGCCGCACGTGCTGGGATCAGAAGGTGAATCAGGGCGGCCAGCGCACCGGCTGCATCCGCCGCACCGTTGGCAACAACCTGTCCAGCCCGAACTCGCAATTCCCGTTCTCCGACCAGGTATCGGGCGGCTTCCAGCGTCAACTGGGAAGCGACATGTCGTTCGAGGCGGATTACGTTTATTACAAGAGCCATTTCAACACCGTGGCAGGCAACATCAACGTATCGTGGGATCCAGCGACGGGCCTGCCCTTCGCGACCAACCGCCTCAACCGGCTCCCGTTTCCGGAATGGGGCAACGTCAACATGCGGCGCATGAGTGGGGGAGAGGACGAGAAGACGCACACGATCCAAATGGGCTTCCAGAAGCGGTTCAGCGACAACTGGCTCGCGTCCGCCACTTACTCGATGACGTTCGACTACGCCATTGACTACCCGGTCATCCTGCCGGAGATGGCGGCCTTCCCGCAGACGGCCGGTGGCTGCACGGCGCCGGTCACCTGGAACGCCGATTTCACCCAGTGGAACTGCAGGACGCCCGTCAACTTCGCGGCATACGGCGTGGACGTCTACAACAACAGCGAGTGGTACCGCACCGAGGACCAGGTGCACCGGGCCGTGTTCAACGCCGTCTACAATCTCCCGGGCGACGTGATGCTGAGCGGGCTTTACTTCTACGGCGACAACGGCTTCGACACCACCACGTCGGGTGTGGACATCTACGGCGTCGGCGGCGTCATCGCCAGCCGCACCAGAGCGGACGGCACGATCATCCCCCTGCGGAACTTCAACAAAAAGGATCTGCACCGCGTGGACCTGCGGGTCACGAAGCTGTTCACCTTCGGCGGAAATTTCTCGGTCGAGCCGATGTTTGAGGTGTTCAACCTGTTCAATCGGGCGAACTTCACCGACTGGGTGGTAGACGAGCAGAACGCGCGCTTCGGCGAGCCGGAGTCGCCTACCCAGATTGCGTACCAGCCGCGCGTCATTCAGCTCGGCTTCAGGGCGCGGTTCTAGGGCGTTCTCATCCACGGGCCGGGCGGGAGGCGATTCCCACCCGGTCCCCCGGCGGGTCCGCTTCACGAACCCGCCGCACGTACGCAGGCCGGGCGCCGCGGCGCGACGATCACGCCGCGGTCCGGTGTGCACTGTCAGGTGACATATGACGAAGCGCTACTGTGAACTGACGATTCTCCTTCTGCTTCTCTCATCCACGGCAGGGGTCGCGCAGGGACAGGCTCCGGCCGCGCCGGGCGAGCCGGCCACGCCGACGACAATCATCGAAAACGCCCAGTCCCGCATCGTGCGTGTCGACATCCTCGCGAGCTCGACGCGCAGCATGCACAACCACCCGGACATGCTCTGGCACGTTTTCGTGACGATGGACGCGCCGATCATTCTGACCATTCAGGGTGAGGCGAATCCGGTGAAGCTCGGGCCGTGGCAGTCGCATTTCTTCAAGGGCGGCACGACCCACGCGATCACGAACCCGAGCGCTAGGCAAGTCCAGTTTCTGGAATTCTTCAGCAAGAAGACGGACGCCGCGGCGTCGGTCGATGACGCACGCGATCTGCTGCTGGCGCTCGCGGGCACGGCGCTTCAGCGCTGACGAGGAGAAAGATGACAATGACGCCACGTCCCGTGATGTTCGTCGTGAGCGGCCTGCTGGCTGCTGGGTTGTTGCAGTTGAATGCGGGTGCGCAAGGTGGCGGACAGACCGCCGGCCCGGCTCCTGGTGAGTCGCTCAGCCAGAGCTACCGCGGCAGTCAGAGCGACAACGTCGCATACCAGAAGATCGCGCCGTTCAAGGTCTTCGACAACCTGTACTACGTCGGCCCCGGCTCCGTCGCCGTTTGGCTCATCCCGACGACTGACGGTCTGATTCTCATCGATTCCACGCAGGAGCCCCTGGTCGATCACGTCGTCGACAGCATCAGGAAGGTGGGTTTCGATCCAAAGAACATCAAGTACATCCTCCTCACGCACGGCCACCTCGATCACTTCGGCGGCGCCGGAAAGATCCAGGCGCTGTCCGGTGCGCGCGTCGCCACGCTCGAAGAAGACTGGAAGCTCATCGAGGCGACGTACCAGAACCCGGGCCGCGGCAACCGGGACCCGGGCGTGCCGCTGAAGCGCGACATGGTTCTGCGCGAAGGTCAGACACTGACGCTGGGCAAGACGTCCCTGAAGGTGTACAAGCTTCCAGGGCACACGGCCGGTTCGCCGTCGTTTGAGTTCACGGTGTATGACAATGGAAAGCCGCACAAGGCGTTCCTGTTCGGCGGACCCGGACAACGCAACGGCGTCGAAGGCGGGACAGAGTTCCTCAACAGCATCAGGCGTCTCAAGCAGGAGTTTGCCGACGTCGAGGTGCCCGTCCACGTGCACAGCTACCTGAACACCTATCCGTACCCCAGCGGCGGCGCGATCCTCGAGCCGGCCATGAAGCTGGCGCAGCGAAAGCCGGGCGACCCGCATCCCTTCGTGGACAATGCGTTCTGGCGTAAGTGGCTGGACATCGCCGAGGCCGGCACAATCAAGTACATAGAGGACGCCAAGGCCAAAGCAAAGAGCGCACAGTGAGCGCTCGACGGGGCTCGTCGTGAATTCCGAAAGCGGGTATGATTCCTGCTCTCACCGTCCCCCGGCACTCGGAACCGTTCGCGTGATACGGAGGTCATGATGGCTAGTCCACTCACCTGGAGGGCGCTGCCGGCTTTCTTCGCCGCGCTCCTTCTGACGACAGCGGTTGCGGCTCAGGGGGTCCCCCGACTCGACTCCTACGATGGGGTCGCAGTGCGAATCCTGCAGAGCAACAACGCCGGCAACATCCACCACATCATCGATCCCACCGTCCAGCGGGTGGTGGGGCTCATCAAGGGCTGTCCGCACGCCCATAATCTGACCACTCACCCGGATGGGCTGTACTACTACTGCGCGAACGAGCAGGAGAAGACGATCGACGTGTTCGACACGCGGACGCTCCAGCAGGTGCAGCAGATTCACCTCTCCGAGCGCCCGAACAAGATCGTCGTCAACAAGAAATACCGGAAGATTTACGCAGGCATCCGGAACCGCGCGGGTGAGCGCTCGCTGGTCGACGTCATCGACATCGCCACCCACAAGCTGATCAAGAGCATTCCCGTTCACCACCCGGTCCACAACACGTACGTGACGCCGGATGACAACTTCGTGCTGGCAGGCCTCTCTGGAGCCGTGGGCCCGGGAGAGCCGACGATCCAGGCGATCGACCCGAAGACGGATGAGGTCGTGTGGGGGTTGGAATTGACCGGCCACCAGCAGTACGGCCGGACGACCCACGAAGTGCGGCCGATGGCCTTCGAGGCAAATCCCGACGGCTCGACGAAGCGGATGTTCGCGCAGGCGACTGGCATCAACGGCGTCTGGGTAATCGATTGGGCGACACGCAAGGTGCAGACCATCCTGTGGCCGCCGCCACTGGCGCCGTGGCAGAAGAATGCGGACGGCATTCAGACGGGAGACATGCACGGTCTCGAGGTCCTGCCGGATCGATCGGCGCTCTGGGCATCGAGCCGACTCGACAGCCGGATCTACGGATGGACGCTGCCCGACCTGAAGTACATCGGCGCGGTGGAAGTGGGCCCGACCGCCAACTGGATGACGCCGACGCCCGACAGCCGTTACATGTACGTCGCCATTTCCGGTTCGGACCACACCGTGGCAGTGGACCTGCAAAAGCTGGCGATCGTTGCGAAGATCAAGACCGGCGCGCGCCCGGCCCGGATCAGCACCGCGATTCTGCCACTCAATCGGGTCAACACGCAGACCGCGAGAGCTGGCGCCCAGGAAACGGGCCAAGCGGCCGGCCGTTAGTCAGGGACCGAAGCCATGACCACTCGAATGCGTGCGGCGGCCCTCTTCTGTGCCGCTCTCGGCCTCGCCGTGTCAACGACGGCCGGCTCGGGTCTTGCCCAGGCGCCGGCGGGGCCACGCGCCGCCGACGTCGAGGCTTACAGGACAACGATCGAGCCGCTTTTCATGCGCGACCGTGGAGGCACCGAGCCGGGCTACGCCTCGTGTGTGATGTGCCACACATGGCAAACGAAGCTTCGCTTCGCCTTGGAAACGCCGGCGACCGCGGCCGGATGGACCGCGGAGCAGACTCGCCGCAACTTCGACATGATTACGAAGCTCGTGAACCCGGCGAACCCCGAGGGCAGCCGGCTGCTCCGGAAGCCGCTCGC
The DNA here is from genome assembly GCA_963827515.1 of uncultured Acidobacteriota bacterium. GTDB lineage: Bacteria > Acidobacteriota > Vicinamibacteria > Vicinamibacterales > UBA2999 > JABFSA01. Next base: position 226,561 of record CAWHBF010000001.1, read on the forward strand.
TCCGGCGGCGGGCGGCCTGGATCATACGGGCGGGACGTATTGGCGATCACGGGATGACGCCGAGTACCAGACCGCGCTGAAGTGGATTCGCAGCCTTCCGGCGGATCGCTACGTGGCGGCACCGGAGCCGACGCTCGACTTCACGTTCTTCCGTTCGTGCGTCCAGAAGGTCTTCCAGAATCCACGCGAAGGACACATCCGCTGCAGCAACTGTCACGCGGTGGGGCAGATGGGTTTCGCACCGGTCCCGGAAGGCGGGCGCAGCGAATGGGACGATGCTGAAGCCAAGCGGGCCTTCCAGGTGGTCAGCCGCCTGGTCGTCCCCGGGAACCCGGTGCAGAGCCGGTTCCTGCTGAAGCCGCTGCACCCCGACGGCGGCGGCTCCTACGCGCACAACGGCGTGCGACGCTGGCAGAACCGCGACGACCCTGAATGGCAGATGCTCGCCTCGTGGGTCCGCGGCGAGCGCCAGGGTAATAGCTGTTCCTGATTAGTACGGATGCCCGTTCACCCGTAGAGCGCAGCCTCAGCGTGTGCGGACGAGGGCGCGGCCGGTGAGATTCGACATGCCTGTCCGCGCACGCTCAAGCGTGCGCTCTACGAAGGGCAGTGGCCTCCGATGCGCCCCGCCTTGCGCGGCCCTCTTCATTGCGGCCCCATCACACTTACGGCTGCAGCGACGCAACGTAGGCGGAGATCGCGATCAGATCCTCGCCGGTCAGCTTCTCAACCGCCGGCTTCATCATCGCTGCCATTTCGCCGTTGCGGGTTCCTTGCTGGAAGTCGTACATCTGCCGCGCCATGTAGCCAGGATGGCGGCCCGCGATGGGCGGGGCGAGGGCCGTGCCTTTCAGCGTGGGACCGTGGCAGACTCCGCAGGCCTGCGTACGTCCGTCGCCTCCGGTCTTCACGAGTATCTCGCCTGCCTTGATGCTCCCCACCGGCGCGTACGCGACCATGCCGGAGCGAGGGTTGCGAAGCATGTTGCTCTCGTAGGTGTTCTCCGGCATCTCGATCAGCCGCCGCCCCAGAGGTTCGGTCGCGGTGCCGTCGGCCTTCAGGAACAGGCCGTTGACCGTTGCCGTGAACACCGGCACGGTCTCGGACTCGACCACCCGAATCCACGGTTTGAACGGTATGGACGCGAAGTACTCCGCTGCCGCTCTGGCTTCCTCGGGGGTGAGGTTTCGCGCCATGGCCGCCATCTCGAACGCATTGGCCTTGTTGAGGTCGGCGCTCATGCGCCGCCCGTTGGCGAACTCGGCGAGTTGTCGAAGGAAGTAGTCGACGGGAAGGCCGGCTACCGGTCCGTTTTGCATCAGTCCCTGGCCGTTGGGGTAGTGGCAGATCGCGCACGCGCGGAACCGAGTGGCCTCTTTGCCGTGCGCCACGATGTCCGGCATAGGCGGGTGGTCGCTGGGAAACCAGTCAGCCGGGTTATAGGGCGAGGTGATCTCTGTCACGGTGAAGGCCCTGTCGCTGCCCGCCAGCCGCAGAAGAGTCTTCGAGGTGTCGGTCGGCATTCCCCCAGGCCGGTCGCAGTCCCGAGGCGTGTTACCAGGGCATCGTGTGGACCAATCCTGAGGTACGGCTGGAGGTCTGATATAGCCGTACGCCCAAAGCGGAAAGGTGGGGGTCTCCACACGAAAGAGACTCGTCTGCGCCAGCAGATGTGCGCCCCTGGGTGCCGTAGCCGTCGCGAAGGCGACTCCCGTTGCCATGCCCACCCAGAGAACGAGCGAGATCACCACCGGTTGTTTCATGACAGATCTCCCCTTTGAGGATCGACGGCCAGTCTACACCACGGGTCCGGGTCGGCCTGAGGGTGACGCTCATCCGCGCGGGTCGCCTTCAAGTAGAATCGCGGGGCAATTGACTGCGCGAGGAGGGGTTCGAACGTGAGGCGCTCATTCGTCGGATCGCTGAGGGCAGCGGCGGTTGTCGTCCTGACCATGGTATTCGCTCCGGCGGCGGTTGTCGGTCAGACGGCCGCCACTCCGACGTACGCGCCGCCGCGGACGCCGAACGGGCAGCCCGACCTGCAGGGCATCTGGCAGGTCCTGAACACGGCGGCCTGGGATATTCAGGATCACAACGCGACGCGGGGCATGCCGGCCGGGCGAGGTGTTGTCGAAGGCAACGATCTCCCCTATCAACCGTGGGCGCTCGAAAAAAAGAAGCAAAACTACGCCGGCCGCGCGACGCTCGACCCCGACACCAAATGCCTGCTCTCCGGGGTGCCGCGAATCACGTATATGCCTCATCCGTTCCAGATCGTGCAGCAAGCGGACAAGGTCAACATCCTCTACGAATACAATCACACGCTGCGGCACATCTACATGAACGGCAACCCGCATCCCGAGGGGCCGATCGACTGGTGGATGGGTGACTCGCGCGGCCGCTGGGAGGGCAACACTCTGGTCGTCGATGCGGTCCACTTCACCGATCAGACGTGGTTCGATCGGGCGGGGAATTTCCATAGCGAACAGCTGCACGTCGTCGAACGCTATACCCCTACGGGTCCCAACACCATGTTGTACGAAGCGACGATCGAGGATCCCAAGGTTTTCACCCGTCCCTGGAAGATGAGCATGCCGCTTTACCGGCGTCTCGAGCCGAATGCCGAAATTCTGGAATACGAGTGCTACGCCTACATGATCGAGGAAACGTGGCCTGGCCGGTGATGCTTTCAGAGCGCCGCGTACGCTAAAGCATGCGCTCGACAGGTACTTTGGTCTTTCGTCTTTGGTCTTTTGTAGAGACCGAAAGCAGGCACCACGAGACCGAGCGAGACCAGCCAGCGACGACTTCATAAGAACAGAAGAGGTATGCGATGGGCGATCGGTTCGTGAAACTCGTTGCGGCCGTGGCTGCGGTGTGGCTGCTCATCCCCCTCGACGTTGCTGGACAGGGCTTTGCCCAGCCTGGCCGCCCAAGGGGAGCGGGGGCACGAACATGGCTTGCGGAACGGGCCAAGCTTCCACCGTACAATCCACCTCGCCTTCCCGACGGGCACCCCAATCTGCAGGGCCGCTGGGGAGGCAGTTCGAGCGGCGACGACATCGAGGAGACCGAACAGGTCGACGTAACGACACCGCCATGGGAGAGCTACGTATCGAACCCGACGAACGGCCGCATCCCGTATCAGCCCTGGGCGATGGCCGAACGCATCAAACATCGCGCAGGGCTGGCGCGAGGTGTGGCAGGAGAGACGGGGCAGCGCCTCCACGCGGATCCGCAGACGTTCTGCCTGAAGAGCGTTCCTCGGTACTCGCAACGTGGCTACGAGCTCGTGCAGACCCCCGGATACGTGGTGATGATGTTGAACTGGGGTCACTATCACCGGCGTATTCCGCTCGACAATCTGTCGCGGCCAGGCGCCAGCGCGAAGTTCTGGATGGGAGTTCCGCGTGGCCGATGGGACGGCGACACCCTGGTCGTGGAGTCGACCAATTTCAACGGCAAGATGTGGCTCGACAGCGTCGGCAACTTCGTCAGCGAGAACGTGCGTGTTGTCGAACGTCTCCGGCTCGTCGAGGCCAACACGATGGACTACGAGGTCACCATCGATGATCCGACCGTCTTCACCCAGCCGTGGACGCTCAGCTACCGATTGCGTCGGGCCGGCACGGGCGGTGGGGGCGGCGGCGGCGGTGGTGGCGCGGCGGTACCGGATCCGTACGCAGCGGAGTCATGGGAACACGCCTGCCATGAGGGGAATTTCCAGCACATCGAGGGCGTGCAGCACCTGGGCTTCAAGTGGTTCGACCCCGTCGCTCCTCCGGGGCGCTAGACAGGAACGTATCAGGTCAAGAATCAAGGGCCACAGAGTCGCAGAGCCACAGAGCATTCTGGTTTCTCTGTGATTCTGTGTCTCTATCGCGTCTCTATGGCCAGTCGGAACCGCATGGCCAGCCAACGAGAGTGAGTTATAGATCCTGCGCTAGTTACCAACCTCAATCACGTCGTGTGACGACGTGTGTATTTCCATTTTCGGATCCTGGCCGGCCCCGGCCGCGGCGGACGTGATCATCCCGCTCACCAGGTGAAACCGGTTGCCGAGGATCGCGCCGGCGACACCGTGGCGGGGCATCGGCATCGGCGGCATCTTGCTCCAGGAGTTGCTGGCCGCATCGTAGACTTCGACTGCGCGGAACGCCCCGACCATCTCCGGCGTCGCGACTTCGCCGCCGGCGACATAGATCTTGCCGGCGAGCGTCCCCCAGCCGCCCCCGCTCCGCGCACTCGGCATCTTCGCTTTCAGTCCGGACCAGGTGTTGGTGGCGGGGTCGTACTCCTCGACGATGTCGGTGTTGCTGGAGACGGTGACGAAGGCATGGGCGACGCGGCCGCCGATCACGTAGATCTTGCCGCCAACCACGCCGGCAAACGCGTGGTTGCGCGCGAGCGCCATCGGGCTGCGGCTCTCCCACCTGTTCGTCGCCGGATCGTAGACCTCGTTGGTGGCGACGACACGCGCCGGGCCGTTGCCGTTGATCGCAACGTCCTTCGACCCCTCGACAGTCGTGGCGCCTCCGATCAGATACAGCTTGCCGTCCACCTGGGTGGCGACGGCCGACCCCCGCTTGCTCGGCAGCGGCCACAGTGCTTTCCACGAGTCCGCGACCGGGTCGTACTCCCACGTGTTGTCGACAGGCTCCCACCCGCCCCCTGTGCTCGGCGCCACGAATCCGCCGAGCACGTAGATCTTGCCGCGATACTCCACCATGGCCTGGTGGTGCACCGGGAGCGCCATCGGCTTCTTCTTCGTCCACCGGTCCGCGGCAGGGTCGTACTCGAAGACGATGCCACGCGCCTTGCCGCCACCGAACCCGCCGATCACATACAGCTTGCCGTTAGCGGTGATCCCGTAGAGTTCCTCGTCAGGTTCCGGAAACGGCGCCAGTTTGGTCCAGCGCGCCTGGCCGAGCGTAGCGGTGGCCAGCATCAGCACGAAGGTGCCTGTCGCAAGCACGGCGAACGTCCGACGGAGCAATGACAACATCCCGTTCTCCTTCGCGATCACGCTGTCCCAGGCCACAGGACAGGGAGGGCCACAGAAACGAACTTCCCTGTGATTCCGTGCCTCTGCGGCCGGCAACGAAGCAACAAGACAGGGTAAGAAACGATGATTGCGGCCGGAGCATGTCACGCGCAGTTCACGACGTCAAGATCGTTGACCGTCTTTTGGCGAAGTGCGTGTATAATCGCGCACCTTTTCGTCCGCCACTACGCACTTGTCGGGCACGGCAGAAGCGACCGTTTCACCTTCAGGAGGTCGTATGTTTCGATCCGGTACCCTCGTGCGGCGACTTGTCCCGTTCGCGGCGCTGACCATTCTCGCGGCGGTGCTCGGCTTCAGTCCGGCCACACCGGCGTCGGCACAGACCACCAACGGCACGATCGCCGGTATCGTCAGCGACGCCCAGGGCGGCGTGCTGCCAGGCGTCACGCTGACGCTGCGCAACACGGACACCGGCTTGATCCGCAGCGTCGTCACGGAGGCGGACGGCCGGTACCGGTTGGGTGCGCTGCCTCCTGGGCGCTACGAAGCGCGGGCCGAACTGCAGGCCTTTGGCACGGTCGAGGTGACGGATATCACGATCACGATCGGCTCGGACGTCCTGCGAAACATCACGATGCAACTGCAGGGCGTCCAAGAGTCGGTGACCGTCACCGGCGAGGCGCCTATTGTCGAGACCACGAGGACCGACGTGTCGGGCGTCATCACGCAGGAACAGATGCAGATGCTGCCGCTCGCGTCGCGGCAGCCGATGGATCTGGCCCTCCTGATGCCCGGCACGAACCAGGATGCCGTGCGGGCGCGCAAGGCCAACTCCAACATCGGCGCCGGCGCGTTCACCAACGGCTCGGCGCTGCTGGTTGACGGCGTCTGGAACAAGGAAGGCAACACCGGAGAGCCGCGTCAGGACTTTCCGCAGGCCGCCATCCGTGAATTCAAGGTGTTCATCAGTCAGTCGCCGGCGCAATACGGCTGGACGGCCGGCGGCGCCGTCAGCTTTGCCACCAAGAGCGGCACGAACTTGTTTACCGGGGAGGTATTCGAGTACTTCCGCCACAAGATCCTCAATTCCCAGGACGCGTTCGAGAAGGCGGCCGGGGGACCCGAGGCGGACTTCAGCCGGCACCAGCTAGGCGGTGCGTTCGGCGGCCCGGTGCTCCGGGATCGCGTCCACTTCTTCACGGCCGCCGAGCGGACGAAGAACAACCTGAACAAGTCGGTGGTCGTGCAGCTCCCGCAGTTCTACGAGCACTTCAATGGCACGTTCCCGAGTCCCGAGTACAACAACATGGTCTTCACGCGCGGTGACGTGCAGGTCACCCAGGCGCAGACCGTGTTTGCCCGGTACGCCTGGCAGGATTCCGACTTCACGTGCGAGGGCTGTTCGTCATCGTCACCGCAGCCGTTCTTCGGCGCCGGCGGCATTCAGCAGAAGCGCTACTCGCTGGTCGGGGCGCACACCTGGATATTGTCGTCCCGAATGCTCAACGAGGTGCGGGGCCAGTGGACCAATTACCATTTCCGGCAGCACCCGCCTGGCGTGAGGCCGGCGGAGGACCTCTTCGACAACTCGACGCAGCGGACGGCGCCGCTGACGCCGGTCTATACGTTCCCCAGTCTCACGTGGGGCACGAGCGCCAACTTCTACACGACGCAGCTCTCGCGACAGTTCCGGGACGACATGACCATCACCACTGGCCAGCACACGTGGAAGTTCGGGGCCGGTGCCCAGAGTCTGTCGATCCATGGCGACAACCGTCCATCGCTTGGCACGTGGACCTTCAACAGAGACCAGTTCTTCGACCCGTCGCAGCTGTCGTCATTTGTTCCGATCCCTGGGTCGGTGACCCAGTTTGCGTCGGGAGCGCTGCTCCCGCTCCCTGTCTACAACCCGAACGTCATGTGGGACGGCTATGTCGAGGACGAGTGGCGGGTGCTCACGAACCTCACGCTGAACCTCGGGTTGCGGTACGAATACCAGGCCAAGGTGTTCAACCAGGGGGTGGACATCAACGACAAGGAAATCTTCCCGACCACCGGCACGCCTACGCAGCTGCCGTACGTGGACTTCACCAAGCGCGGTGACACGGACAACATCGGGCCGCGGGTCGGCGCCGCCTGGGATGTGAGGAACGACGGGCGGTCGGTGGTGCGCGCCGGCTACGGCGTGTACTTCAACCCCATGAATATTCAGCTCAAGGCCCCTGAGCTCGAAAACTATCGGCGGCCGACAGCCACCCTCGCCAACCCGACCTATCCGGATCCGTACGGCGGCCGCGACCCGCTGACGTTCGTGTCGACGGCCCCGCAGAATATCAACATCAACGCCAACGATCTCGAGAACCTCCAGTCAAAGGCCTACACGCTCGGACTGTCGCAGGAGCTGACGGCCGGGCTGGCGATCCACGTGGACGGCGTCTATAACGCGATGACCAAGGTGCCGATGGCGGTCGACATCAACCCGCGCAGCGGCGGCGCGACTGGCGTGCGGCCGCTCCCGCAGTTCGGCCGCATCCTCGAGAACCAGGCCATCGGGTACTCGGACTACACGGCTCTGCTCGCCAAGCTCGAAAAGCGGTTCGACAACCGCTACATGTACATGGTCTCGTACACGCTGATGGACACCGATGGCATCGTCAACAACTCGGGTACGCAGTCGACGGTCACCGACGCCGCCAATATCGCGTACGACCTGGGACCGAACAACAGCGACAGGCGCCATACGCTCGTGGTGAGCGGCGCCGTGCTCCTGCCGTACGACATCAACCTGAGCGGGGTCTTCACCACCCGGTCGACGATGCCGTTCAGCGCCAATGCGGGAACCGACTTGAACGGTGACGGTAATGTCACCGACTTCGCGCCCGGCACCACTCGGAACGTCTTCAACCGGGGGATGGACGCCGAGATGATGGCGGCGGTCAATGCGTGGCGTGCCACGAGAGCGCTGGCCGCCCTTCCGGAGTCCCAGATCGACACGAACGAGTTCTACAGTGTCGACTTGCGCGTCACCAAGGCTTTCGTGCTCACTGGGCGTCATCGGGTCGAAGTGATTGCCCAGGTATTCAATCTGCTGAACAGGACGAACCTGCTCCCGGCGTGGACCACCAACTCGCTGTCAAACGTGTTCGGGACGTCCACGTCGGCGTCCAACATGCGGCAGGCGGAAGTGGCGGTTCGCTACGCGTTCTAGGCCGTTTCCCACTGGGCCGTAGCGCGCAGGCTTCAGCCTGCGCGAGCGTTCGTGACGCGGGGGTTAAAACCCCCGCGCTACGGTGTCGTTGAGAGCTGTCGTCGAGGATCGATCCCGAACGTCTCCTTCATCCAGGTCCAGAACGGCGGCAGAGATGCGGCCGCGGAATCCGCGCTCACGCCTCTGTCACTGAGAGATTGTTCCCACGCCCCTCTGATCATGTCCTGCGCCTGCCGCGTCTCGCCCGACATGCAGAGCGCGTAGATATAGAGAGCAAAGGCGTTGTCTCCGGTCGAGGCGGCACCGGGTGGCGTGGGCTCGGTCGCGGCCGCCGCCTTGAGCAGTGCGTCGGCCGCCGCGGCGTATCTGCGTTCCGAGAGGAGGCGGACGCCAAAGTGAAACTGCAGGAGCGGGTCCAGCAACTGCTGAGGCGTCGCGCCGGCTACGATTCGCTGAATGTCGGCATTGCTGCCCAGTCGCCACAGGACAGGCGCGGTGAGTCGGGAGCGGGTCAGGAGGCCATGCACCTCCTGCACGGTGTTGGGACGCTCCGCCAGATCGCCGTACATGTGGGCATTGATCGTGTGCTGAAACTCGAAATAGGGAAGCGATGCGGCCAGGAGTCGCGCCGGCCAGAGACGTGCGATGAACGAGCTGCTCTCGAAGCGCGTTCTGGCAGCGGTCGTGTCGGTGACGCTTTTCTGGAACCGGTCGGTCCCCTCCAGGGATGACGAGGGTGCCTCAATCAGCCTTGGGTAGTTGTCTGCGAGGACTGGCGCATCCCCGATAAGCCCGGCCAGGTAGTCGCGATCGCCGATAAAGAGCGCTCCGAGCTGCTCGGGGCGCTCGATGCCAAGCCGCGTCAGCTCGGCCGCGACGGCCGGGTCGTTCCACTGCCGGGCGAATACGTCCTCCGATACTGGGCCACGGGCCTGCCGGGTGCCCACCATCATCAGGTGCGTGCCCGACCCATTCCAGAGTGAGCAGTCGTCGAACGCGTCACAGAACGCTCCCAGGATTCCCTTCGCGCTCACATCGGTGAGATCGGTGAGCGGCAGCCAGTAGGTCACGATCCCGCCGTCCGCGAGCCGGTCATGAATCAGTTGGAAGTACTCGCGAGAGTACAGGTGCTCGACGCCGGCAATCCCCGGAGGTGGAGGCTCCCCGGTGATCAGGTCGAAGCGCCGGTCGGTTGTCTGCAGCAGGTAGCGGCCATCCTCGATGTGCACGCGCACGCGGGGGTCGTTGAGCGGTCGGTCGGCCGCGTCCGGGTAGACCACACGATTCATGTCCAGGATGTCGCGGGAGAGATCGACCACGTCGATCGTCTCGAGGCTCCTGGAGTCGGTCAAGGCTTTGGCCGTGTTGCCGACGCCGTAGCCGATGAGCAGGGCGCGTTTCAGGTTCGGGTGCACCGCCATCGGCCAGTAGACGTAGAGCTTCATGTAGCGGCGCGCGCCGTAGCCGGTCGCCGACATCGAGAAGGAGTTGGTGAGCATGGCGTGCGACACGGGTCGCCCCTGCATCTGCCGCTCGAGATAAATGATGGTCTCGGTCAGTCCTTCGCGGACGGCGACGATGCGCGCGTTGGCGTCTGCCTGAAGCCACGGCCGCACGGCAATATCCAGCAGACGCGCCTCCATCAGGCCGAACGGAAAGCGCGCCGCAATCAGGAGGAACACCGCCGCGGCCACGTACGCCGGCCCGCGCGTGGCGCCGGTCGTCAGCGACAGCAGCACGCCGATACCTCCGTACAGCACGGCGATGAGAAAGAACGACCTCTCGATGCCGAGCACGGGCAGGAGCACAAAGCCGGCCACCAATGATCCGAGCGCCGCGCCGGTCGTATTGGCCAGCGTCAGCGCCCCCGCGGTTTCGGCCTCGGATCGCTTGTGCGCGCGCAGGGCCGCGCCGGTCAACGTGAAGAAGAGGCTGGACAGACAAGCGACCGGAAGCACGAGCGGTACGCCGATCCGCAAGATCCCGAGCGTGTCGGCCACGAGCGTGGGTGCGAACGCGATGATGCCCGGGAAGGCGGCATACGACATGACGCACACGAGTCCCGTGGCAAAGGCGACCGGTGACGCAAAGCGGTGGGCGCCTGGCGCGAAGCGAAGCCACGACGCGGCAGTCAGCCCGCCGAGCGCCATGCCTGTGAGCACGATGCCCAGCATCAGTGCGAGCGCGACCGAATGCCCCTTGATGAACAGCAGCAGGAAGCGGAACCACACGACCTCCAGAGAGAGAAGGCAGAACCCGGAAAGGCCGGCTGCCGCCAGCCAGGGTCGCTGTCCCGTGGCTCGGCTTGGTGCGTCCCGGACCTCGGCTGCGCTGGCACGTGGGCGCAACCATCGTGACGAGAGCCACGCCGACGCGGCGGCGGCCAGCATGTTCAGGCCGCCAGCCATGAGCGCCGTTCCCCGCACACCATAGGCGCCAATGAGATACATCTCCCCGATGACGACCCCGATCACCGCGCCGAGCGTATTCCACCCATACAGGCGGCCCAGCACCGCGCCAAAGTTGGTGTGGTCGCCCGTGAGGGCTGTGGTGAGCAAAGGCAGGGTGATCCCCATCGCGGTGGACGGAATCAGCAGCAGGAGAAACACCATGGAGAGTCGAAGCGGATTCAAGAACCAGGGGAGGTCCAGCAGCGGTCGAAGCCAGGGCGCGAGCGCCACTCCCAGGATCGGAAACAGATACACGAGTCCGACACCCGTGACCGCGATGGCGACCTCGGCCACGGCATAGGCGCGCACCGGATTCCCGAGGCGGCCTCCGTATCGAGCGCCGAGGAAGTTGCCGAGTGCCAGTCCGCCCATGAACCCCGACAGCACAAGGCTCGACGCCCACACGCTGCTGCCGAGCGCCAGGCCGGCCTGACGAAACCAGAGCGTCTCAAAGATGAGAGCGGATGCCCCTGAGGCGAAGAAGATCGTGTAAAGAAGCGCGCTCATGCGATCGACCATATTCTGGCGCGGATGCGGATATAATCCATCCCGCCCACCGGGAATCGCGACAGGTATCCAGGAGACCGCGGAATGATGGCTCGTGCTTCATGTGTCCGGCTGACGGTCGTCGCGATGGTGGCGTTGTTCAGCGCCTCGGCCGCACTGCAGGATGCAGGTGAGGTTCTGAGCCAGGTCGCGCGGACGCTGGGCGCGGCTGAGTTGAAGTCGATTCAATACTCCGGCACTGGCTTTACCTTCTCCTTTGCGCAGAACTACCGTCCCGACTTGCCCTATCCGAAATTTCACGCCACCTACTCACGAGCCATCGACTACGAACGCGGCCTGGCGCGCGAGGAGATCGTGCGCACGCAGTTCGAGAACCCGCCTCGCGGCGGCGGCGGCCAGCCTTTGTACACCGCCGCGCGTGGCGCGGCGACGGTGACAGAGAACTCGGGCTGGGGCGGCGGCGCCCTCGCACTGACGCCCCACGGGTTTGTCAAAGCGGCGATGAGCGCCGGCCCGACGATGAGTTCGCGGCGTATCGGCAACCGGCCGATGACCGTCATCTCGTTCACCGCCAGGAATCAATTCAAGGTGGACGGCTACATCAACGCGCAGAGTCTGATTGAGAAGATCGACACCTGGGTTGCCAATCCAATTCTCGGCGACATGTTGATCGAGACCACGTTCGCCGAGTACCGCACATTTGGCGGCGTACAGTTTCCAACCCGGATCGTGCAAGCGCAGGGCGGCTTCCCGACACTCGAGGTCACGATATCGGACGTACGCCCGAACGTTGCTGTGAACATCCAGGCGCCGCCGCCGACCACACCGCAGCCGGCGCGCGCCGAGGGACAGCGCATTGCCGACGGCATCTGGTATCTCAGGGGCACGCCTGATCCCAACAGCCAGCTCGTGGAGTTTCGTGACTACACCGTGATCGTCGAGTCATCGGTGAGCGAGGCGCGCGCGCTCGCCAATATCGCGGAGGCCCGGCGTCTCGTGCCCGGGAAGCCGGTGCGCTACCACGTCAACACGCATCATCACGGCGACCACGCGGCCGGTGTCCGGGCGTTCGTGTCGGAGGGCGCCACGGTGATCACGCACGAGATGAACAAGCGCTTCTACGAGCAGACGGTCCTGAAGAGTCCGCACGCGCTCGGGCCTGACGCGTTGTCGCGAAATCCGAGACAGGCAAATTTCGTGTGGATGAAGGACAAGCACGTCCTCACCGACGGCAACCGGACGCTGGAGATCTACCACGTCCAAAACGGACACGCCGACAATCTCCTGATGTCGTACGTGCCGCAGGAGAAGCTCCTGCTCATCACCGACATCTTCAACGATTTCGGCGAACCCCGACCCAACGATCCGCCGCCCGGGATCGTCAGTCCGTACTATGCGGCACTCGGCGACCGCATCAAGACCTTGAAGCTCGACGTGGAGCGGATCGCGCCCTCGCATGGTACGGGCGTGATGTCCGCCGACGTACTCCGGAAGGCGCTAGAGGGCAAGGTGCAGGCGCCGCCGGTGAGACAGTCAGGCGCAACGTAGTGTCCGCCTTCAGGCGGACCACGGTCGGCGGAACTTGGAGTCATGCGTGATTGGCAGCAGGAGGAGAGGCATCATGTCGTCGTCATTCATTCGAGGTTCGATTGCCGCGCTGGTCGTCGCGCCGCTCGTGCTCGGGCTGGCGGGCTGGACCGCCGCCGCGCAGGCGCCCGATGGCCGTTGGGTGCGCCTTGCGCCGTACCCGCAGCCGACCCAGGAAATCGGTGGCGCGGTCGCCGGTGGGAAGCTGTACATCCTCGGCGCCTACGGCGCCAACGCCCCGGGCGGCCTGGCCGGCTGGTTCAACGAGTACGATCCGGCCACCGACCGGTGGACCAAGAAACGGGACATCCCGATGCCCGTCCATCACCAGGCGATGGTTGGATACAACGGAAAGGTGTACGTGTTCGGCGGCGGCATCAAGCCGACGCCGACAGGTGACAACTGGTTCCCGACGAACCGGTCGTGGGAATACACCCCGCAGACGGACACCTGGCGCGAGATCGCGGCCATGCCGACCAAACGCGGCGGCGGATTCGCGACGGAGCTGGGTGGGAAGATTTATGTGATCGGCGGCGCCGGCTATCACCCCGACCAGAAGGAGGATGTCTCCATCAGTGCGACGGTGCCGCATCGATCGGTGGGGACCAACGAGGTGTACGACCCCGCCACCGATCGATGGGAGACCCGCATGGCGATGAACGTGCCGCGGAATCACCACGCAGGAGCGGCGGTCAACGGAAAGATTTACGCAATCGGCGGGCGGGTCGGGTGGTCGTTCGTCGGTTCGAGCAGCGTGGACACCGTCGAGGAGTACGACCCGGTCACCGACAGGTGGCGCGTGCGGTCGCGCATGCTCTATCCGCGGAGCGGGATGGCGTATGGCACCGACGGACGGTTGATCTACACCGTCGGCGGCGAGTACCTGGACACCGAGATGGTGGGCGTCTTCCGGAACATGGAGGCGTACGACCCGGCGCGCGACCGCTGGTACTCGCTGCCGCCAATGTCGGTCCCGCGGCACGGCTTTGCGGGTGGCATCGTCGGCAATCGCTTTCACGCGGTGAGCGGCCAGCTCCAGAGCGGCACCGGCGGCGGTGGTCCAGGTTCTACCGAGGCGCACGAGGCATTTGAGATTGAAAGGGCTCCTGGGGCCACGTCTAGCAGGTAGACGTGATGGAGGGACAGGTCGTTAGACCGTCCCTGGCGGGTCTGCTTCGCAGGACGACCCGCCCTTTGTACGTAGGTCGATCCCGTAGAGCGGGCCCGGCAGAATGCTGCGACGAGTAGGGAGAACAATCATGTCGTCGAGAATCCATCGAGTTGCGATCTGTGCCGCCGGCGCCGCCGTGCTGATCGGTATGGTCGTGACGAACGCACAGGTGCAGGGACGCTATGTCCGGCTGGCGCCCATCCCCGAAGCGAGCGAGGAATACGACAGCACCGTTGCGAACGGCAAGCTGTATCTGTTTGGCGGCAATCCCGTCGGCGAGGGCGGAAAGCAGGGAGCGCCCCCGGGAGTGGTGTACCAGTACGATCCGGCCGCCGATCGCTGGACGAAGAAGAAGAACATGCCTCAGCCCGCGCACCACAACGCGGTCGTGGGCTACAACGGGAAGGTCTACGTGTTCGGGGGCGGCGTGCAGCGGCAGCCTGGCGGTCCCACCCAGTTTCCGATCGCCAACTCGTGGGAATACGACCCCGTTGCCGATAGCTGGCGGGCACTCGCACCGGTACCCGCACCGCGTCTGGCCGCCGCCGCCGTGGAATCAGGCGGGAAGATCTACGTCATGGGAGGCGTCGGCGCCTATCCCGGGCTGGAGAACCAGTCACTCGGCGGGGAACAGCCGGCCCGTGTGCTCGACACCAACCAGGTGTACGACCCCGCGACCAACACGTGGCAGACACGGCAGACAATGCCGACCGCGCGCAACCATATGTTCGTCGGCGCGGTGGGCGGCAAGATCTACGTGATCGGCGGCCGGGTCGGGTCCATGGCCGTTGTCAGCGGGAGCACGACCGACCTTGTCGAGGAATACGACATCGCAGCGGATCGCTGGGGCGCAGTGAAGTTGCGGATGCCGACGCCTCGGGACGGGGGCACGGTTGGCGTCTACCAGGGGCGCATCTATGTGGCCGGTGGCCAGAGCATCAGCGCGATTCACAACTCCGTGTCGCGCGCGCTGGAAGCGTACGACCCCGCGACCAATACATGGACGTCGTTGCCACCCCTGCCGCAGGCAAGGCACGGGCAGGGAGGCGGCATCATCGGGAACCGTTTCCACATCGTCAGCGGCCACCTCACGGCGGCGTTCAGTGGAGGCGAGCCGCTCAACGTCCCCGCGCACGACGCGTTCGAGTTGGCGGCCCGATAACGCCCGTGAAAGCGCATGGAGTCACGGAAGCACGGAGAAGAGGATTCCTCCGTGTCTCCATGATTCGCCGTTCTGGCGCTCACCGCGAGCTCGTGCAGCCGCACTAGAGCCGGCCCAGAAACAGACGGTGCGGGCCGCGGATGCGTAGGGCCACGCCCATCTTCCAGGTGGACTCGTTCTAGCCGAAGCCCCTGCCCCAAATAAATGGAGCCGACAACAGGGGCCGGCGATCTCCGGGTCAGCCTCTCAACGATCGACGACACGACAATTGGTGATCTGGTCTGCGTGGGGGCGTGAAGCGGCCAAGAGCATCGAGCGGATGGCGACGCCTTGCTCGGTCGTAAAGTCGGAGTCGCTTTTCGGGTCCATGCCAATGTTCGCCTGCATGATGCCGCGGTCAGCGTGACTGTCGATCGGCAGCACGAGATGTCCCACCTCGTGCGCCACGACCCGTCCGAGAAGCCGTTTGAAGTCGTCGCTATGTCGGAGCGCGAGGCTGGCGATCCTGTGGGTGAAGATGTACGCGCGTCTCGCCTCGCGCGCGGCCCGGCCGAACACGGTGTCGGCCAGGCGTTCCGTTCTGATCTTCTGCATCGCCATGTCGCGGGAGAGCAGTTGCACCCGCACATGCAGACCAGGTGCGCCGGCCTGGTCCTCGCCAGTGGCCCAGATGGTGCGGACACCGGCCCTCGCATAGATCCGCGTCACCTCGGCCTCGGCCGGTGACCGATCCGAGCGAACGATGCGGGCATAGTTGTCGACATGGATGACGATCGTCGCCTGTCCGTCCTCAGCGGCGAGCGCTTGACCGGCGGTGACGAGAGTGACCGTGACCGCCAGTCCTGTCATGAGGTGTCGCGCCGTATTCGCCATATCCGTGTCCCCCTCTTGAATCGAGAGGCGGGAAACGGCGCTCAAAAGATGAACCGGGCCAGAAACGGCCTAAGATGGCGGCATGCCGACCCCCCCACCGGGGATCACCCAACTGCTGTTGGCGTGGGGACACGGCGACGAGGCGGCCCTCGGCCGGATGATTCCACTCGTGCACCGGGAGCTGCAGCGGATCGCCCATCGATGCATGGGTGGGGAACGTCGCGGTCATAGCCTGCAGCCCACCGCGCTCGTCAACGAGGCGTACCTGCGGCTCGTCGATGTCCGACAGATGAGCTGGCAGAACCGCGCGCACTTTCTGGCGATGGCGGCCCGGTTGATGCGGCGTATCCTTGTGGACCACGCGCGGTCGAAGGGCTACGACAAGCGCGGCGGCGGCGCCGCGAAGATTACGTTCGATGAAGCGCTCGTCGTCCTGAATGAACCGGGCCACGACCTCCTTGCGCTGGACGAAGCGCTGGAGGCGCTGGCGAACGTGGACGAGCGCAAGAGCCGCATGATCGAGCTCAGATTTTTCGGCGGGCTGAGCGTGGAGGAGACCGCCGCGGTGCTCCACGTGTCGCCCGACACCGTGAAGCGCGACTGGCGGCTCGCGAAAGCGTGGCTGCTGCGCGAGCTCCGTAGAGGCGACGGCCCGAGGCACGACGAACACAGACAATGACGAAAGACGCGATCGGCGTCCGGGAGGTCACACCATGAGCTCTGATCGCTGGCGTCGGATCGAAGAGCTGTATCAGGCAGCGTATACGCGGCCGGCGAACGAGCGCGGGACCTTTCTCGACAAGGAATGCGCCGGCGACGCGACGCTGCGCCAGGAGGTCGAGTCGCTGTTGGCGCAGCCGGTGTCGGCTGATGGGTTTCTCGACCGTCCGGCGCTCGGGGTGGCACCGCCGGCCAACTCGATGCCGTTCGCCGCGGGGACGCAGCTCGGGCCGTACGAGATTGCCGGCCCGCTTGGGGCGGGAGGGATGGGTGAGGTGTATCGCGCGCGGGACCGCAAGCTGAACCGCGACGTGGCGCTCAAAATCCTGCCAGAGCCTTTCGCGGCCGACCCTGATCGCCTGGACGCTTCAAGCGCGAGGCACAGGTCCTCGCGTCGCTCAATCATCCCAACATCGGCGACGCGATCTTACGGCCTCGGACAAGGAAGCCGACTCTTGGAGGCGGGCGAGTCGGCCCGTCGCGCTGGTGTTGGAGCTGGTCGAAGGCCCCACGCTCGCGGATCGGATTGCGCAGGGCCCGATTCCGCTGAAGGACGCGCTGCCGATCGCGCGGCAGATCTGCGAGGCACTCGACGCCGCGCACGAGCACGGGGTCATTCATCGCGATCTCAAGCCGGCCAACATCAAACTGCGTCCGGACGGCGCGGTGAAGGTGCTCGACTTCGGGCTCGCCAAGGTCCTGGTCGGCGGTGGGTCGGGGCCGGATCTGTCGCGGTCACCCACTCTCACGGTCGGGGGACGCGCGAGGGGACGATCCTCGGGACAGCCGCCTACATGAGCCCGGAGCAGGCGCGGGGCAAGGCCGTGGACAAACGTGCCGACGTGTGGGCGTTCGGCTGCGTCTTGTACGAGATGCTGACCGGCCAGGCGGCGTTCGCGGGCGACAACGTGACGGATGTGCTGGCGGGCATCATTGAACGCGAGCCCGACTTCACTCTCCTGCCTCCGACCACGCCGCCGGCGATCCGACGATTGTTACGCCGCTCGCTGGAAAAGGATCGCAAGCGGCGCCTGTCCGATATCGCAGACGCGCGGATCGAGATCGATGAAGCGCTGACGACACCCATCAAGCGAAGCGAGCGCTGCAACAGCAGTGAGCGCTCAACCTGCCGGATGGCGACGTGGGTTACCCTCGGCCTTCGCCTTCGGAGCGGCCGCGATTGCAGCTATCGTGCTCGCGCTGTGGGCGCCGTGGCAGACGGCGCCGCCGCCCGCGCCGTTGCGCCTGACCGCCGACCTGGGCGCGGACGCCTCGTTGGCGACAGCCCTGGGCACAGCATGTAAACATCGGCACGAGCGTCGTTCTCTCACCAGACGGCGCACTGTTTGCCTTTGTCGCGCAGAAGACCAGTGCCGGAACGCCACAGCTCTATGTCCGTCGCCTCGATCAGTTGCAGGCGACGCCGCTCACCGGAACCGAAGAGGCCGCCAGTCCTTTCTTCTCGCCCGACAGCCAATGGATTGCGTTCTTCGCACAGCGCAAGCTGAAAAAGGTCTCCGTCACGGGTGGCGCCGTCGTCACGCTCTGCGACGCCGCGCTTGCCCGCGGCGGAAGCTGGGGCGAGGACGGCACGATCGTGTTTGCGCCTCAGGTTGCCGGCTCCACCGGCGCCGGGATCTTTCTGTGGCGTGTGCCGTCGAGCGGCGGGACGCCGGAGCCGCTTCCGACGCCCGGCGACGGGGAGCTCACCCAGCGCTGGCCGCAGGTGCTGCCCGGTGGCAAAGCAGTGCTCTACACCGGGAACACCCGCGTCGGCGCATACGAGAATGCGAATCTCGTGGTGCAACCCCTGCCAGCGGGCGCGCGCAAGATTGTACAGGGTGGCGGGTACTACGGCCGGTATCTGCCCAGCGGTCATCTGGTCTACATTCACGACGGAACGCTCTTTGCCGCGCCGTTCGATATCACGCGCCTGGAAATGACAGGGCAACCGGTGGCCGCCCTCGAAGGCGTGACCAGCAACCCGAACACCGGCGCGACGCAGTTTGCCGCATCGAACACCGGCACGATCGTGTACCTGCCGGGCCGGAGCACCAGCGGTGCGGTGCCGATCCATTTGATGGATCGCGAGGGACAGACGACGCCGTTACGGGCCACGCCCGTCAACTGGACTAGTCCTGCCTTCGCGCCCGACGGCCGCCGGCTCGCGATGGAAATCAGTGATGGCAAGCAGGTGGACGTGTGGGTCTACGAATGGGCAGGCGACACGCTGTCGCGCCTGACGCTCGACCTAACGGACGAACGGAATCCCGCGTGGACGCCGGATAGCCTCCGCATCGTGTTCGCCTCGACGCGAGCGGGCGCAACGCTACCGACCCTTTACTGGCAGCGAGCCGACGGGACCGGCGAGATCCAGCGCCTCACCGACAGCAAGAACCAGCAAGCCCCCGGCTCGTGGCATCCGAGCGGTAAGTTCTTCGCCTATAGCGAGACAGAACCCCCGTACGGGACTCGACGTGATGATCCTGCCGATGGAAGGAGACGAAACCTCCGGGTGGAAGCCTGGCAAGCCAGAGGGTTTTCCTGAACGGCCCCTTCATCGAAGCGGACCCGAAGTTCTCGCCGGACGGGCGGTGGCTGGCGTACGCCTCCAACGAGTCCGGGCGTCCCGAAGTGTACGTGCGCCCGTTTCCGGGCCCGGGCAGCAGGTGGCAGATCTCGACTGACGGTGGAAATAACGCGAAGTGGTCGCGAACTCAACCCGAACTGTTTTACAGGACGCTCGACAACCGGATCATGGTTGCCTCCTACATGTGTGGACGCCGACTCATTCCGCGCCGGGAAGCCGCGGCTCTGGTCGGAGGCGCGGTACATACCGAGGGAGCCCGGAGGAGATGCTTCGATCTGCACCCGGACGGCGACACGCTTCGCGCTGGCAGGGGTCGTTGAAACGCAGGCCGAACCCAAGCAGGATAAGGTCGTCTTCATCTTCAACTTCTTCGACGAGCTGCGCCGGATTGCCGCGGTCGGACAACGATGACCCGCCGCGTCACCGCCGCGCCAACTACTGCCTGCTCCCCCGCACGCGTTCGCCTCGGCCCGTAGAAAGAACACGCCCTCAGTGACGACGAGGTCGCCCGGCTCGAGACCCGTGAGCACCGGAACGCGGCCGCCGGTCGGATCGCCCACCTCGACCTTCCGCTCCATGAACCGGCCTGGATCGTCCCTGCGGGCGACGTAGACGACCGACTCCGCGCCGACCACCTGCACGGCGGCCTTCGGCACAAAGACGCCTTCGCGAATGGACTCGCCGGCCTGCACGTCCACGTACATCCCGAATCGAAGCTGACCCGCCGGATTGGGGATCTCCACCCGGAGCTTGGCGGTGCGGGTCTCTGGCTGCACCTGGGGATCGATGTAGCTGACGCGGCCTCGGAGCGTGAGCCCGGGATATGCCCCGCTGGTGATGGTCGTCGGGCTCCCGACGCGCACCTTCGCGAAGTCGCGCTCGTTCAGGTCGGCGATGACCCAGACGGTCGACAGGTCCACGACGGTGAAGAGCGGGGTGGTCGGGTCGATCAGGAGGCCAGGGTTCGCCGTGCGTCGGGTGATGACGCCCGCGAGCGGTGCCCGCACGTCGATCGTGGTGACCACGTCCTGCGGGCCGGCCAGACGCTGCGTGCGCTCCTCGGGAATGCCAAGCAGGACGAGCCGAGCCCTGGCCGTTTCCACGGCTGAGTCGTGCATCGCGCGCTCGGCCTCGAGCAGCTCAAGCTCTTCGCGGCTCGCCGCCCCTATCGCTGTCAGGCGCTGCGTGCGAATCTGCCGCTGAGCGTGCGCCACCTGATCGGCGCGCGCCACGATGAACGCGGTCTGTGCGTCGGCCAGCTCGGGGCTGTACACGGTGGCGAGGGCGTCCCCGGCGGTGACGCGCTGCCCGAGTTCGCCGCGCACCTGCACCACGCGCCCAGAGACGAGCGACGTGACCGCCACCTCCTTGTAGGCGTTCGGCTGCACGACGCCCGGCATGCGGAGGAACGCGGTGGCCGTCCCCGCCTCCGCAAGCGAGGTCTTGATGCCTGCACGCGCGACCATCTCCGGTGTCAGCGTCACTAGAGCGTCTGACGCGGGGTCCGTGGAGGCGGCAGGGTTCTCCCCGTGTTCGGCGTGTGGTAGCTGCGGCGCGGCGAGTCCCGCGGGCGCACTCGTGGCGGTGTCGGGTCTGAGCTGGTACCCGACCGCCAGGCCGATTGCCACCAGGCAGACGCCCCCTACGAGGAGCGGCGGCCAGCGGATGCCGCCCTGCGGGTTAGTCACGGGATCTCCCCGAGGGCACGGCGGACGGCCGCCCAAGCCTGGTACGCGCGGGACAGCACCGCCGTATACGCCGATTCCATCTCCAGGTATCGCCGCTGATGGGCGAGCAGGTCCGACAACGGGAAGCGGCCAAGGTCGTAAGCCTCGAGGACGATATCGACGTTCTGCCGCGCCAGATCGCGCACCGTGGAAGCATACAGCTCCACCGCGCGCCGCGCTTCGCGGTCGCGCGCGCCGGCGGCGTCGATCTCGGCTCTCGCGGCACGCTGCCGCGCGTCGAACAGGGCCTCGGCGCGCCCCCGCTCGGCGTGCGCAGAGGCCTGCGCACCCTGGTTCCGGTGAAAGAGGGGCAGCGTCACCCTTGCGCCGAGCGTCGCGGTGTGGAAGACCCCCTCGATCGGGACACGTACGCCGCTGGAGTCGAAGCCTTGCTGGTCGAACCCTGAGCGGTTGCGCGTATACGCGCCGACCACTGTCATGTCGAAACCGCCCGCGCTGCGCGCGTCCTCGGCCTGGGCGTCCGCGAGGGTCACAAGTGCGAGGGCTTCGCGAATGTCCGGGCGCGTTTCCATCGCGGCGGCCGGAGTCAGACGCGGCACCGGGGCGGAGAGGACGAGGGATTCGAGCGAGTCGAGGATCACCAGTGGGGCATCGGGAGGAAGGCCGGCCAGCGCCTTCAGTTCGATGATGGCTGCTTCCGCCTCGCCGGCGGCCAGGGCTGCCTCCGCCTCGACCTGCAAGGCCTCGAGGGTGGCGAGATTCGAGTCCAGTTTTGGAGCCCTGCCTTCGGTAACCTGCCGGTCGACCAGGTCGCGTGTTCGTCGCGCTTCGGTGAGGGCTTCGGTGGTCACCTCGAGTACGCGGCGGGCGGCGAGCAAGCGTCCCGCCTGCTCGCGGACCGCGGCGGCCAACAGGCGTTCACGCTCCCGCACGGACAGCGAGGTGATGTCGCTGGCACGCCGCGTGGTCTCGGTCCGCGCGGATCGTCGGAACAGGTCGAGGGGCCACTCGACACCGACGATCGTGTTCATCATGCCGCTCCCTTGCTCATGGCTGGTCACCGCGGTGGGGTTGGGTCGAAGGCTCGCCTGGGCGACCATACCGGAGGCCACCCCCGTGTCGGCGCGCGCGACGCGCAACTCGGGTGCGCGTTCGAGCGCAATCGTCACGAGCTGTTCGACCGTGACGTCCTGCGCATGCGCGGAGGGAGGCAGGGCCCACAGGCCACAGAGACACAACAGGCCACACAGCCCCGGAGTCACAGAGAAACCATGCTGGGGTCTGTGTCTCTGTGCCTCTGTGGCTCGAGAGGGCAGCCGTACGGCCTGTGTGGGCAACCTGGCGACAGGTGCGTCTATCGCGATGCGAGTCATACGCGTCATTGCACGTCTCCGTCGAACGTCGCCGACCCGCGGCCGGCCGGCCCGTTCCATTCCAGCGTCATCTGCCACGAGCCCGACATGCCGTATTCTCCCGTTGCGTCATAGACACCTGGTTGTCCAGCCGGAGCGATGGTCGTCGGGCTGGTCATGACCATCCCCGGCATCTTCATCGTGCCGCTGAGCAGGACCGTTCCGACGTCCATGAGCTCGGTCGTTCGTGCTGAGCGGAACTCGATCCGGAAACGGTTGCCGCCCTGCCGCAGCGCCCCGTCCGCATTGGACAGCGTCACAACCATGTCGCCGGCCTGCACGGTCTCCAGAACCACGCCTGCCTCGTCGGTTGATACCGCCTGACGAGTCCAGGCCCACCAGCCCACGGCGGCGACGGTCACGATCAGCAGACCAGCCATCAAGGTCCGGCGGAGGCTGTCGGTCCGGCTCAAGCCGGACACTACGCCTGCGTTGCTGCTGTCGTCGTACCTAGTGTCCGGCTTCAACCGGACCGAGCCGCGCGTGTGCTGCTGTCGTCGTACCAGTAGTGTCCGGCTTCAGCCGGACTGGGAGCGCCAGCGGGACCAACGTGGGATCCACCGTCGACGCCGCCGCATCGCGCAGCGAGCGCTGGAGGCGCCGTTCATGGATCCAGTAGAAGAGCACGGGTGTGACGATGAGCACGTGCAACAGCGACGACACCATCCCACCCAACACCGGTGTCGCGAGCGGCTTCATGACTTCGGCGCCCACGCGGCTGCTCCACATGATCGGGAGGAGTCCGGCTACGACCGTCGACACCGTCATGAGCTTCGGGCGTAGCCGCAGCAGCGCCCCTTCGATGACGGCATCCCGCAGATCCTGTCTGGTGATCTGGACTCCGCGCTCGGCCGTCTTCCGTCGAAGCGCTTCGTCGAGGTAAATGACCATCACTACCGCCGTCTGGACAGCCGTCCCGAAGAGCGCGATAAAACCGACCCAGACGGCGACGGAAAAGTTATAGTCCAACAGCCAGAGCAGGTAGACGCCGCCTGTGAGCGCAAAGGGGACGGCCAGCAGCACGTGCGCCGCCTCGACGGCTGAGTGATAGGTGAAGTACAGCAGCCCGAAGATGACGAGGACGACGACAGGCACGAGAATCTGGAGCCGCTGGCGCGCGCGCTCCTGGTTCTCGAACTGGCCGCTCCACCCGATGAAGTAGCCCGCTGGCAGCGCCACGCCGGCGGCGACAGCAGCCCTGGCCTCGTCTACGAAGCCGCCCACGTCGCGGCCCTGGACGTTGAGCAGGACGGTGGCCAGGAGCAGCCCGTTCTCAGATGTGATCATGGCGGCGCCGCGCACCTGTTCGAAGCTCGCGACCTGTCCCAGTGGCACCTGTTCTCCGGACGAGGCGGCAATCAGCACATTGCCGAGCGCCTGCACCTCGTCCCGGTACTCCGCCGCGTACCGCACCCGCACTGGAAAGCGACGCCGACCTTCGAGTATACGGGTGACGACCCGCTCGCCGACGGCCGTCTCGATCACGTCCTGCACCGCCGCGACGGTGAGTCCGTATCGCGCTGCTTTCTCTCGGTCGATACGCACGTTCAGATACTGGGCGCCGGTCAACGGTTCCGGATACACATTGGCTGCGCCGGGAACGGTCCGCAGCACTGCCGCGACCCGTCGCGCCGTCTCGTCCAGCACGGCCAGGTCGGTTCCGTAGATCTTGACGCCGATCTCCGATCGCACGCCGGTCGTCAGCATGTCGATCCGGTTGATGATCGGCATCGTCCAGATATTGGTGACGCCAGGAAGCTCCGCGGCCCGCCCCATTTCCGCGCGGAGCTGATCCAGCGTCACCCCTGCCCGCCACTGGTCGCGCGGCTTGAGGTGCACGACCGTTTCCGTCATGTTGAGCGGGGACGGGTCCGTAGACGAGTCGGCGCGGCCAACCTTCGCCACCGCGTACTCGACCTCCGGCACCTGCATGAGCGCCGTGTTCTGGATGCTGGCGATTCTCGTGTTCTGCTCGAGTGAGATACTCGGGTCAGAGATCGGCATGAAGAGCAGGTCGCCCTCATTGAGCGGAGGCATGAACTCGTTGCCGATGCGCGCTCCGACCACCAGTGCGCCTGCCAGCACCAGGGCCGCGCCACAGAGTGTCACCCATCGGTGCGAGAGCGCCCCTTCGAGCAAGGGGCGATATAGGGAGCGCAGCACTCGCATCACAGGATTGGCTGCCTCATCGTGGAGCTTTCCGCCGAGAAGGAGCGTGCAGAGGACCGGCACAAGCGTGAGGGCGAGCAGCGTCGCCGCCAGAACGGCAAACGTCTTGGTGAACGCCAGTGGCTGAAACATCTTGCCGGCCTGCCCGGTCAGCGCAAACACGGGAATGAACGCGAGCACGATGATCGTCATCGAATAGAAGACCGGCCGGCCGACGAGGCGCGTCGATTCGAGGACTGCCTGCCACACCGCAGGGCGATCCCGCACATCCATGCCGCTGCGCTCCACCTGCCGGAAGGCGTTCTCGGTGACGACGATGCCGGCATCGACCAGCACGCCGATGGCGATGGCGATGCCCGCCAGACTCATGATGTTCGAGGAGATGCCCGCGTAGTACATGCCGAGGAACGAGATCAGCACCGCCAACGGGAGCGGCAGCGTGACGATGAGGATCGAGCGGAAGTGCATCAGGAACACGACGTGCGCGAGCGTTACCAGCCCGATTTCTTCGAGGAGCGTGATGCGGAGCGTGTCAACCGCCTGGGTGATGAGCGTCGAGCGGTCGTAGAACGGGACGATCCGGACGCCGGGCGGAAGGCCGGGGCTGATCTGGGCGATGCGCGCCTTGACGCCGTCGATCACTTGCTGCGCGTTCGCCCCAGTGCGGGCCACGACGACGCCACCGACCGCCTCATTGCCGCCCTTCACCAGCGACGCGACTCGGAAGGCGTCACCCACGCGCACCTCGCCCACCTGCCGCACGTAGACCGGAACGCCTCCCACGGCGCCGACCACGATCTGCTCGAGGTCCTCGATCGATGCGAGGAGTCCCACGCCGCGTACGATCGACCACGTGCCGTTCGCCTCGAGCACGTTGCCGCCGACATTCTGGTTGCTGTTCCGCACGGCTTCGACGACCTCCCCGATCGAGAGGTTGTACGCGCGGAGCCGGTTTGGGTCGACATCGATCTGGTATTGCTGGACGTACCCCCCAATCGAGGCGACCTCGGCGACGCCCGGGACGGCGTTCAGCTGGTACCGGACGAACCAGTCCTGGATGCTGCGCAGATCGCGCAGCGAGTGGCGGTCGCTTTCGACGGTGTACCAGAACACGTGGCCGACGCCGGTCGCGTCGGGCCCCAGCGTCGGCGTGGTGCCCTCCGGCAGGAGCGTTGACACGAGGCTCAACCGCTCCAGTACACGCGTGCGGGCGAAGTACTGATCGATCGCGTCCTCGAAGACCACGTAGATCATCGAGAACCCGAACGCCGACTGCGAGCGAACGACGCGCACGCCGGTCAGCCCCTGGAGGTTGACCGTGAGCGGGTAGGAGACCTGGTCTTCCACCTCTTGTGCGCCGTGCCCGGGCCACTCGGTGAACACGATCACCTGGTTGTCGGAGAGATCGGGAATCGCGTCGATAGGCGTCGCACCCGCCGCCCACCAGCCCCACGTGCCCAGGGCGCAGGCCAGCGCGATGACGAGCACGCGGTTCTTCAGAGAGAATTCAATCGCCCGATTGAGCATGGATGGCGCTTTTCACTTCTACAGGCCACGGAGGCACAGAGACACGGAGAAATCTCTTGACCATAAGTCCTCCCTGACTCCGCGTCTGGCACCCCAGCGCGCAGGCCGCGCACGTGGGAGACCTGCGTTGGGGTGGCCCGTCATTGTGAAACTAATGTCCGCCGGCCTCGAGGTGCTGCACGAGTTCAATCCGCACGCCGCCGGGCCCGTCCAGGAAGACGGTCCGATGCGCCAGTTGGTCGGGTTCCGCGCAGTAGAGCCTGCGCACCCTCTGCAGGCCGTTCTCGCCGTCACCCCCCACAAAGCGGCACGCCGGATTCAGTCTCGGGTTCGGATTGGATATGAACGTGGTGCCGTCCGCGGTCAGCGCAGTGACCACCTTGTCGAGATCTATAGGACCGAATCCGAGAT
Organism: uncultured Acidobacteriota bacterium; assembly: GCA_963827515.1. Lineage (GTDB taxonomy): Bacteria > Acidobacteriota > Vicinamibacteria > Vicinamibacterales > UBA2999 > JABFSA01. The sequence goes on from CAWHBF010000001.1 coordinate 253,041, forward strand.
GGTCGATGGAGTGACCCTGGCTGGGCGCAGCCCCGGCGTCCTTGACGGCAAACAGATAGAAGACGCCGAGTTCGCGGTAGCGCACTGCATCGATGAGGCCCTTGTACTTCGTGCGGTCTCCGCCGAACGCCCGCACGTACCAGCGCAAGCTCTCGTCCGGATCCGCCACACGCAGCTCGACGTGATGGATCCCAAGGGCGTCCGCATCCTGGACCAGGACCAGCTTGGTGCCCCACGGATCCCGGGCCACGGCCTGCTTCCCGAGGCCTGGAATCTCCGTCACCGGGCTCACGATCGTGACCCCGGTTGCTCGCAGGGTGTTCACCTTCGTGTCGAGATCGGCGAAGGAGAAGCCGATGTGGTCGATCGTGCTGCCCGCGCTGGGACGCGCACGGTCCGAGAGGGTGAACAGCAACTGGATAGGTAACGGGTGGTCCACCGGCCACGTGCCCCACGAGACCGTGTCGGGCGTCTCGCCGACGTTGCCGCCCATGTGCTGGATGTACCAGTCGCGGGCCTGCTCGACATCGGGGACGGCCAGGTGCAGGTGGTCAAACGGCTCGGTGAGCTGGGCCTGCGCCGGTGAGCACACGGCGAAGAGGACCGCGCACGCAGTTGCACTGGACACAAAGAGGTGGGATCGCATCAGGGTACTGTATGCCATCCAGCCGGAGGTGGCTGCGGATGAAGCCGTGGCGCGAGACCCTAGGCTCGCCTCAATCGAGGAAACAACTCGAGCGCGTTCCCACGCTCGATTGCGCCCAGGTTCGCGGCCGCGAACCCGTAACCGGCGAGCCCCTTCGCGACCGTGCCCGCCTGCGTGAACGGATAGTCCGTGCCGAACAGGATGTGCGAGTTGGGTACCAGTTTCGTGAACGTGGCCAGCGTGTATTCGTTGAACGCCTGCGCGGTGTCGTAGTAGAACTTCTGGATTTCGTACATCACGCCGTTCGGCAGCTTCTGCGCCATCTCGGGTGCGTTGCCCGCCCCGAAGCGGCTCGTGATGTAGGGCATCGTCCCGCCGCCGTGCGACCAGATGAAACGAATGTCCGGGCAGCGCGCCGCGGTGCCGCTGTACAGGACGCTGGCGATGGTCAGCGTGGTCTCGGTCGTCAGCGTGATGCCGAGCGCCCTGCCGTCGGGAAGCAGGTTCACCATTGACTCGCCGCGGAACGGATGTGTGTAGCAGACTGCCTTGCGCCGATTGAGTTCGTCCATCACCGGCGCGAACGTCGGGTCGCCGAGGTACTTCCCCTGGTAGCTGCTCATGAAGCACGCGCCGTCGGCCTCGAGGGTGTCGAAGGCATACTCGATCTCGCGCAGTGCGCCCTCGACGTCGGGGAGCGGCAGCGTCGCGAACATGCCGAAGCGGCCGGGGTGATCGGCCATGAGCCTCGCGCCGTATTCGTTGCACTCGCGCGCCAGCGTACGCGCCGCGGCATTGTCGCCAAACCAGACGTTCGGTTCGCTGGTGGAGACGATCGACGTGGCGACGCCGTCCCGGTCCATGTCCTCGAGCGCCCTGGCAGGCGTCCAGTTCATGAGCGCGACTTGCCCGGTATTGCGCGCCTTGATTGCCGCAATGAAGCCTGGCGACGAGAAGTGATAGTGGACATCGATGCGATGAGGTGGCATGGGCGTGCCAGGACGTACCTGCGCGCCGTCCAGGACATCAGAGACGAGTGCGGTCGCGCCCGCCGTGGCAAGACCTGCCAGAAACTCGCGCCGCCCGATACGCGCGATCATGGTCATGTCCTGTCCTTCTCCTCCCTTCTTCGCGATCGCCTTCGCTCCTAGCGCTGGGCGAACTCGAACACCTCGTTGGCTGGCGTGTGCAGACCTTCGCCGCCGGTTGCCGCGAACGCCAGATGGCCCCCGATGGCGTGCAGGCGGTTGCCCAACGCCGCGAGATTCACGCCGTGCCGTGCGGTCGGCATGCTGGGCAGTTTGTACCAGTCATTTACCGCCGGATCGAACACTTCGACATCGCGGAAGATTGCGTCCAAATGACTGTCGCGTACTTCGCCGCCGGCCACGTAGATCCGGCCCTCGTGCGTCGTCCATCCGTGGCCGCTCCGCGGTGTCGGCATCTTCGTCATGGGGCGCCACGCGTTGGTCGCGGGGTCGTATTCCTCAACGATGTCGGTGTTGCTCGACAGGAAGCCGCCGATATTCGGAGCGGCGAGGCGTCCGCCGATGACGTAGATCTTGCCGCCGACCGCGCCGCCGGCTGGGTGATTGCGCGCCGTCGGCATGGGTCGGCGGCTTTCCCACCGGTTCGCGGCCGGGTCGTACGCGTCATTGTTGCCGACGTTCAGTCCCGCGTCGGTGTTGCCGCCAATCAGGTAGATCCTGCCGCCCGACGTGACGGCGACCGCCGCGGTGCGGCTGGATGGTATCGGTGCCAGCGCCTTCCAGGAGTCCGCCGCCGGATCGTATTCCCAAGCAGTGTTGAGCGGCTTGTTGGCGCCGCCTTCACCTTGGCCGCCAAACACATAGATCTTGCCGCCGGACTCGGCGGCGGCCATGTGGTCGGCCGAGAACGGCACCGGCTTCTTCGATGTCCACCGGTTCGAGGCCAGGTCGTATTCGAGGACTACGCGCGGCCACTGAGGCCGGCCGCCGCGGTTGCCACCAATCAGGTACAAGCGACCGTTCGCCGTGACGGCCGTGTACTCCTCTTCCGGATCCGGCAGCGGCGCATACTTGTCCGTCACCCAGCGTCCGGGTGCCTGAGCGAGCAGGGTGAGGGTCCCGAGAATCATCGCGGCGGCGACGGTCGCGATCGTCCGACGGACCATTGTTGCTCCTTCTTGAATTGGCGTGAGACGGCGCATCCTACCATAGGGCAGAGAGATGAATTGGCGGCCTCGACTTGCGGCTCGTTTGCGCTTGACAACCTTTCTCCTGCGACGATAATCGCGGCACAAAGGGAGAGCTGCATATGTCATTACCACTCGGACGGCTGCTGACGATCGTGGCTGCGGCGTCGATCGTCGCGGTGGGCGCCGGCACAGTGTGGGCGCAGGCAGCGGCCCTGGGCGGACCGCTGCGCTGGACAAAGGCGGCGCCGTTCCCCGTGCCGGAAGAGGAACTGTACGGCACCGTGATCAACGGGAAGTGGTATGTCCTCGGCGGATTCGGGGTCGGAGGGAATGCTCCAGGACTGGTCTTCGAGTACGACCCGGCCGCCGACCGGTGGACCAGGAAGAAGGACATGCCGGTCCGTGTTCACCATCAGGCACAGGCCGCGTTCAACGGCAAGCTGTACGTGTTCGGCGGCTGTCTCAAGGGCATCAGCGGCGAGGCCGGGGTTCAGAATACGTGGGAATGGGACCCTGTTGCCGACTCCTGGCGCGCGCTCGCAAATATTCCTGTCAAGCGGTGCTCGGCGATCGCGGAAGAGGTCAACGGGAAGATCTATCTGATCGGCGGCCTCGAACCGATGGAGAACGGCCTCGGCACGCGCGTGACGGGTTTGAACCAGATGTACGATCCCGCAGCCGACACCTGGACGAATCGCAGCCCGATGCCGACGACGCGTAACCACGCATTCTCGGGGGCGGTCGGCGGCAAGATTTACGTCATCGGCGGGCGCCTCGGCGCCGGCAACATTCCGGCCACCACCAATATCGACACCGTCGAAGAGTACGACCCCGCGGCCAATCTGTGGGGGCCGGTCAGGGAGCGCATGCTCACACCGCGCAGCGGCGGCGGCTACACCACCTGTAACGGACGGATCTATGCCGGCGGCGGCGAGTGGATCACCCGCGAGCTCTATGCCGCCTTCAAATCGCTCGAGGCGTACGAGCCCGCGACCAACACCTGGCACCTGCTGCCATCGTTGCCCGGCTCGGTACACGGCAATGCGATGGGCTGCATCGGCAACAAGCTGCACACCGTGAGCGGCAAGACGCGGAGCGGTGGAGGCCCGGATGCCCAGGACCCGGCCACGGCATCGCACGATGTCCTCGAGCTCCCACAGAGAGCAGGTACGCGATGAGCGCCAGGGCATCATCTCCCGCAGGAAGGCCAGTCATCATGTCGCCGACGCTCCGGATTGTCGTGCCCGCGCTCCTGGTCGCGTGCGTCGTCGCGATGGGCGAGACGCTCGTTCGGGCGCAGGACCCTGCCCTGCGGTGGGGGAAGGGCGCACCCTTTCCGGAACCGGAAGAGGAACTCTACGGTCTCGAGGCCGGCGGCAAGATGTACGTGATCGGCGGTTTTGGGTCCAATGGACGGCCCGCGCCGGCGATGGTGTACGAATACGATCCGGTCGCCGACCGATGGGCCAAGAAGAAGCCGATACCGGTTGCCGTGCATCACCAGGCGCAGACTGAGTTCAACGGCAAGATCTACGTGTTCGGCGGCTGCATGAGACCGTCCTCTGGTCCCGGCATGAACGGGTGGGAGCCGGTGGACAATGCGTGGGAATACGATCCCGTCGCTGATTCGTGGCGGGCGCTTGCGCCGATGCCGGGCAAGCGCTGCGCGGCGATCGCGGAGGAGGTCGCCGGGCGGATCTACGTGATTGGCGGCGCCACGATCATGGAGAACTCGGGTGAGACCGCGCTCTTCGGCAACCGGCCCGCCCGCGTGGTGGGGACCAACCAGGTCTACGACCCCGCGACCAACACGTGGGCGAATCGCAGCCCGATGCCGACGACGCGAAATCATGCGTTCTCGGGGGCGGTCAACGGGAAGATTTACGTGATTGGCGGACGTCTTGGCGCGGCACACGTCACCGCGTCCAGCAACACCGACGTGGTGGAGGAATACGATCCCGCGCGGGATGCCTGGGGCGCCGTGAAGGCCCGGATGCCTACGGCGCGGAGCGGTGGGGGCTGGGCAACCTACGACGGCCGGATCTACGTGTCGGGGGGTGAGCAGCAGAGCGATCGGTGGCACGCCACCTTCCGTGCGTTCGAGGCCTACGAGCCTGCGACGAACCGGTGGATCATTCTCCCGTCGATGCCGAGCGCGCGTCACGGCAACGCGGCTGCGTTCATCGGCAACCGGTTCCACAACGTCAGCGGCAAGCCGGAAGGGGGAGGGCTGCCCGACCTCGGCGGGAAAGCCACGGCGGCGCACGACGTGCTGGAGATCCCGGCGAGCATCGGGAGACGGTACATCTGAACGGCAGCTACGCCCAGCGGAAGCCGTGCTTGGCGAGCGGCAGCGACCGGATGCGTTTGCCGGTGGCCACGAAGATCGCGTTGACGACGGCCGGGAGAATCGGCGGCAGCGCCGGCTCGCCGAGGCCGGTCGGCGGATTGGCGGTCTTGAGGAAGTGCACCTCGATGTCTCGCGGCGCCTGCGGCATGCGCACGAGCTGGTGCTGGTGGTAGTTGCTCTCAACCGCCCGCCCGCGATCGATGGTCGTCTCCTGCGCCATCACGGCGCCGAGACCGTCGATGATCGAACCCTGCACCTGATGCACGGCGTTGAGTGGATTGATGACCTGGCTGCCGATATCGGCCGCCACCCACACCTTGTTCACCTTCACGCGGCTGTTGCCATCGACGCTGACCTCGGCCACCTCCGCGAAGTAGCCGCCGTGCGCGAAGAGGAATGCGACGCCCATCCCGGTACCCTTGGGGAGCTGACGCGACCGGGTCGTCCAGTTGCACTTCTCAGCGACCAGCTCGACGACAGCCCGAGCGCGGGTCGCGTTGAATGCGTCGCGCGCGCCCTCGACAAGCTTTCGCGGTGTGCTGAGCAGGGCGAGGCGGAACGCCACCGGGTCCTTGCCCGCCGCGTGCGCCAGTTCGTCGATGAAGCCCTGATACACGAAGCACGTGCCGTTCGTGCCCGGCGCGCGAAGCGGGCCGGTGGGAACGCCAAGCGGCATGAGTGACGCATTGAACGCAAAGTTCGGGACGAAGCCGGCGGGGAAGCTGGCTCCCCCGATGCCGGTGTTCGGTGCGAAGCGTTCGCCCTCTCCAAATGCCACGTAGTGCTGCTGCCAGGCGACGAGGTTGCCAGACGTATCGACTCCGCCCTTGAAGAAGTGAAAGCCGGCGGGACGATAGAAGCCGTGGCGCATGTCGTCTTCGCGCGACCACAGGAGCTTCACCGGCACGCCGGGGATCTGCTTGGCGATCCAGGCCGCCTCCGCCATGTAGTCGTTGAGGATCCGCCGGCCGAAGCCACCTCCAGCGCGCATGAAGTGGACGGTGATGTCGCTGTCGGGCATGCCGAGCAGGCTCGCCACCACGAGCCGTCCCTCTCCGGGCGTCTGGGTTGACACCCAGATTTCGAGTTTGCCGTCCGTCTTGTAGTGCGCCGTGCAATTCTGCGGCTCCAGAGGCGCATGCGAGAGGAACGGGTAGAAGTACTCGGCCTCCACCACCTTCGCGGCGCCCTGGAGCGCTGCGTCGGCGTCGCCGTCGTTGTACAGCTTCACGGCTGGAGTCTGCTGGGCCAGTTCCTTCGCCCGTCGCGCAAAGCCAACGCTTCCGTCGGCGGCCGTTGGGCCTTCGTTCCAGGTGACCTGCAGCTTTTGCCGCGCGGTCTGCGCCTGCCACCAGTTGTCCGCCACGATGGCCACGCCGCCGTGCAGACTGATGCCCACGCAGCAGGCGGGATAGGTTCTCGTGAGATCCGGCCCACCTTCCACGACGAGCGCGTGGCGGACGCCGGGGAGCCGCCTTATCGCATCGAGGTTTGCCGTGGCCACTTTGCCGCCGAACACGGGGCACTTTTCGTAGACCGCGTACAGCATACCCGGCAGCTTGACGTCGATGCCGAACACGGGGCGGCCCCTCACGATCGAGGGCACGTCGCTGCCGCGGGCCGCGGTCCCGATAATCTTGTAGTTCGCCGGATCCTTGAGCCGCACGGTCTTCAGATCGGGCGTGGGCAGTGCCGCTGCGCGGGCGGCCAGCTCACCGTACCCGAGCGATCGGTTCGTCGGTCGGTGGCTCACGCGGCCCGATGCGGCGTCGCACTCCGACTCCGCCACACCCCACGTCTGCGCGGCCGCGGCGATGAGCATCTGCCGGGCGGCGGCGCCCACCTGTCGCAGCGGATCCCAATTGATGGGTGTGGCGGTGCTGCCGCCGGTGCGTTGGACGCCGTAGCTGGTCTCATCGAGGACCGGGTCTCCGATCCTGACATCCTTCCACTCGACGTCGAGCTCGTCGGCGACGATCATCGGCAGATGTGTCTTGGCGCCTTGTCCGAGCTCGGGATTCTTGCTCTGAATCGTCACGATGCCGTCAGCGCCGATGCGAATGAAGGCAAACGGCTTGTGGCCCAGGGGCGCACCGCTCCCTCGCTGCGCGAGCACGTCGGCAACCGGTTCGAAGTAAACGGCGAGCACCATGCCGCCGCCCGCCAGCGCGCTCACGCGGAGAAACGAACGACGATCGAGGATAGTGCTCACGACTCCTCCTTGCTGGCGGGTCCGCTCCGCGCCAACCGCCCTACGTGCGTAGGCCGGGTGGCGCGTAACCGGACCCGGCGCTGCCGGTCGCAATCGCCGCGGCCCGATGAATCGCCTGGCGGATGCGCACGTAAGTCGCGCAGCGGCACAGGTTGCCATTCATGGCGGTATCGATGTCCGCGTCGGACGGTCTCGGATTTCGCGTCAGCAGCGCCGCCGCGGACATGATCTGGCCGGCCTGGCAGTAGCCGCACTGTGGGACATCGAGTTCTTCCCACGCGCGTTGCAGCGGATGCGACCCGTCGACCGAGAGTCCTTCCAGCGTTGTGATCGGCGCTCCGGCTGCAGCCGACACGGGCGTCTGACACGACCGCACGGGAGCCCCGCGCAGATGCACCGTGCAGGCGCCACACTGTCCGATGCCGCACCCATATTTCGTCGCGGGGAGGTCGAGCACATCCCGCAATACCCAGAGAAGCGGCATATCGCCGGGGACATCGACGGTCGTCGATTTGCCGTTGACGTTCAACGTGAAAGGCATGACATCACCTCGCTCAACGCGGGCCCGTCAACGCCCCGCGTGGTCTGGACGTTCGTTACTGGGGTGCGCCAGGCACGTCCGGCGCGCCCAGGAAGAAATTCCGCCCGTCCTTCAGCGTGACGGTGCGCCCGTTGGCTTTCGGCTCGCCGCTTCTGGCCCGGTAACCTTCGACGACGACCTCGAGCCCGGGAGGGAAGTCGGTCTTGCGCAAGCCGCGGCGCAAGAGTTGGGTGGGGCCGCCAGCCTCCACCGCCCAATTCACCACCTTGCCATCGGCCGATGTGACATCGACGTAGATCCACCCGTGCGGGTTGACCCAATCCATCTTGGTCAGGACGCCCTTCAGCGTAATCGGCTGGTTGATGTCGAACTCGGCGGCAAATGAATGATGCGCCAACACCGGGAGCGCCGCCAGGAGCATGCCTCCAAGTGTCGCGAACAGCGTTGCTCTCATGGACGCCGTACCTCCGCGCCTGAGTGCGCCAGGACGCACACGATACCACGCAGTAGTGCAGGGGCTCAAAGGGGACTAGGCACCGCCGATGCACGTCAGCGACATCGTCGTTTCAGAGGCGTTTGACCTGAGGTATGCTCCCACGAAGCCGGACCGGATTGTCGGATGGAGGATCTTAAAGTCATGCGCCTGATTCCAGTCGTCGCGGCAGCATTCATCGTGTTCTCGTCGGGAACTGCCTTCGCTCAGGAATGGACCGAGTTCATAAGCCGGCAGGATCGGTTCACGGCCAACTTCCCCGGCCAACCACAAATCACCGAGACCACTTACAAATCGCAGTTTGGCGCGGACTTGCCAGCGCGGGTGTACACCGCCCGGCTTGGCCGGGGCCGCTACTCCTTGACCGTGGCCGACTTCAGTCAGCTCGAGCGAATCCTCACGGAGAAAGCCAAGTCCTGCCCCGCGGGTGCGGAAGCGTGCAGGGGAGGAGGCACATCGACCGGTCCGGGGTACTGGAAGGCCGACTTGGCAGGCGCCATCATCTACGCGACGTGGAAGTTCATGGAAAGAGACGCCAAGGTGACGCATCTGCTGTGGAACAACATCAGCCTCGTCGGAGGGCATCAACTGCACCTCACCAACGCTGACAAGTCGCGCACGCTGGCCGCGATCTACATGCACGCGAACCGGCTCTACATCGCGGAGGGAACCGTGCCTGAGGGTGATCCGGAGCCCGGGCTCTTTCAGCAATCCCTGGGATGGCTCGACGAGAACGGCAATGGGATTCGCTATGAGACGCTGTATCATCAGGCCTTTCCGCCACCACCGCTCGACCGCCGGGGAGGTGGGAACTGAGAACAAGCGAGGAACACATCATGCGTATGGCCGCTCTAGCTTTCGCGTTGGTACTGTCGGTGTGTGGGTCCGCAACCGCCCAGGAATGGGACCTGTACACAAACATTCCAGATGGCTTCAAGGTCAATTTCCCCGGTCAGCCAACGGTGACAACCACCACCTGGAAGTCGCAATTGGACTACACGCTTCCGGCGCGTGTGTATAGCGCCAGCAGGGGCGCAGAGCGTTACTCAGTGACCGTGGTCGATTACAACGCCCTCGAACAGCAGGGCATCGAGCGCTCCAAGACATGTCCCCCCGGAAACGCGAACTGCCGTCCAAACGCCCCCCCCGCCCTCGGTCCTGGGTACTGGCGGCACGACGCGCGAGGGGCCGTGTTGTATGCGACGTTCAAGCTCCTTCAACGAGACGCCAAGCTGACCGACCTGGCGTGGGAATGGCAGGACATGGTTGAAGGCCATAACGTTCAGCTGACGAACCCTGACGGCTCTCGCACGTTCGCGTACGTCTCCATGCACGAACGCAAGCTCTACATTCTCGAGGGCACGGTCCCAAAGGGCGCGCCGGAGCCGGGCTTGTTTCAACAGTCGCTGGGGTATGTCGACAAGGACGGGAACGGGATTCGCTATCAGGTTATCTACTCCAACTCGTACCACGGTCTGGGCGTCTACCCAGTGCCCACGACGGGCGGCGGCGGCCAGGGCCGGGCGCCGGTGCCGGTGCACCCGCCGCGCCCGCGGCTGGTGCACCCGCGCCTGGTGGCAGATAGAGAGAGATCTTGGGTGCCGCGCGCGTGACGGAACGAGAGGGCCGCGCGTGTAGTGGAGCGAGAGGCCTGCGCTCGCGCCTTGGCCCTCGCTCTACCTAATCTCCGAGTTGAATCTAGAGCGCTTCCTCTTTTACGTAGTGTCCGCCTTCAGGCGGACCAGAGCAGGCCGGCTGAAGCCGGCCACTACGCGGTAGTGAAACCGGCTCCAGTCTAGAAGTCCGCAGGCGTGGGTCCGGTCCCGCCGTCCCAGTCCTTGACCGATCCGTCCCGCGCTTTCAGAAACCCGAGCAGACAACCAGGGGAGCCGTCTCTCAGCGGATGGCACCGCGCTTTGATCGCGTCGCCGGGCTTGATGTACTCCTTCGTGACGCCGATCCGCTCGAGTCCGCCGCGGCCGGTGGCCTCGAGCGCCCACAGCTGCGGCTGCCCGTTGCGCGTCCTTGACCTGGATGTAGACCCAGGAATGCGGGACAACGAAGTGCACTTCCGTGACCACGCCTTCGACATCTCTGAACGTATCCAGGTAGTTGCCGTGGGAGTGGTGCGCTCCAGCCGGCAATGAAAACGCGACGGCGCAAATCGCCGCCAACAACAATTTGACCCGCATGCTTAGCCTCCTAATACGAGCACAGACGATCCACCCAGCTGATATGCGTCACTGGCATCGCTTTCCCGCCAGTCCGCTGCCTTCCGCGACCCCGTCGCGATACACCTTGTGACAGTTGGCGCAGGCGTCGTTCAGTCGATCCGACATGCCGCTGACAGCGTCCATGTTCCTCGACTGCGACGCCCGATACGCGTCCCTGGCGACTACGAGGAGCGCCTCAGTGTACTGCTTCCAATCGGCTCGATCCACTGGGGCCGGTCTGCCATTTTCGCACCGTCGTCCGGGTACCAGAAAGAGCGGCGTGGACTCGATCAGGCCGAGCGCCGCCTGATCGACTGCCTGCCACCCGGGGTAGACGGTGGCTCCCCACTTCACATAGTCGAACGGCACCGGCGCCGGTGGTTTGTCGGCCGCAGGATCCTTGACCTGGACGTTGAACAGAATATTGGCGTTGGGGAAGGTAATGGCCCGCATGAGCTGGGCGAGATTGGCCACCGGCGCCAGCGCCGGTCCACCCCCGGCTCCAGCCGCAGGGGCTGCCGCCGCCGCGGCTGGGAACGTCACCTGTTGCAGCGTCGCAGCCGCGAGGGCAGCCTGGCCGGCAGGAGACCCGCCAGCTTGGAGCATGTATGCGGTGATATCGATCGACTGCTCACGAGTGAGCGTGCCGGGCGCCTGAAACGGCATCGTGTTTTGAATCTTGTCCACGAGATCCAACAGGGAGCGGCCATTCCAGGCCGAGAGGAATCCGTCGCCTGCCAGCATCGGTCCCGAGTCCCCCTCGAGCTTGTCGCCGTGACAGGAGGCGCATTCCGCCTGGTACAGCGGCTGCCCGCGTTTGGCCTGTTCAGCGGAGTACACGCCGCTGGCGACCGTGCGCTGCTGCCTGGCTTGGCCTCCCATTGTGAACGCCGCGATGAGCACCCAAGCGAAGAATGCCACGCCGAGCGCGGAGCGATTGGCGATCGATGAGTCGTTGGAATCAGACGCATTACGAAGTCTCCCACCCTTCCTGGCGTGTCCCGATTCGGGAAGCCGGAGCCGTAAGATTCTATACCGGCATCGGGTGGTTCGCGGTGTGCTAACGCGCCAGCAGCGAACCACACGCCACAGAGACACAGAGACACAGAGTTAACAAGATGCTCTGTGATTCTGCGACTCTGTGGCCTGTTGGAACCGATCTGACCTTGATCCTGACGGTTGCTCTGTGCGTTCTGCTTCAGTTCGTCTGGCTCTTCCCGAACCGCTCGAGAATCTCCCGGGCTTCGTTCAACGTGGTGATCCGTCCGTGGATCGGGACCACCTGCTCCACGTCCAGTTGCAGTCGATCGACCGAGTCAACGAAGTGCTTCAGGTTCGCGAGCGCGTTCGGTGGGGCGGTCAGGGGAGCGGCCGGCGGCGAAAACGAATCGGCTTCGACGAGGATCTTCTCCTTCGGCAGGTACACCATCAGCATCCCGGGATTGTGCATGTTGCCGGGGTAGTGATAGATCACTAAACGTCTCGCGCCGTCCGTCATCATCCGCGTCCCGACAACCCCTTCGAACGTCGCCGTGCGTCCGGACTGCGCCAGCCGATCCGGACTGATCGTGCGCGGGTTGGCCCACATCTGCTGGTAGAGCGGGATATTGTCGCGGTGGGTGACAATCGTCGCGCCTTCGGCAGCGTACGTGCGCATGCCGCCGATGTGATCGAAGTGCGAATGGCTGTTGATGAGATACCGAATCGGCTTGCCGGGGATCGCCTTCTTGACGCCGTCGATCACCTCGGTCGATTGCGCTTCTGTCTCGGCCGATTCAATCACGACGACGTGGTCGCGGAACTCGACCGCCACGCTCTTTGCGTAAGTTGGAAACACCCAGACCCCGTCGGCGAGCTTCTCGGCTGGCCCGACGAGCGACGCGGGTGCCGCGCGTATTCCTGATGTTCGCCGGTACATCGAGTGCCACCGGCTGGTTGACGCGTACGTCGGCCACTCTGAGGTCGAGCAACGGATAGCCCCCCTCGCGCTGGAGGATGCGGGTCGGGAACTTCACCCCGGCAAAGTCTTTGTAGTCGCTGAAGGTGGCCTCCATCACCGTGTCGCCGAGGACCGAATGGCCGAACCAGCGTTCAATCCGCTCAACGAGGTGCTGTTCGTTCAGCGTGCCTTCGAATTTGCCGTACGACGGGCTGGTGATCGACACGATGGTTTTCTTCGCGCCTCGAATCGTCTCGGTCCGCATGGTGGCGCTTGAGGTCATGGCGAGCTTGATGAAGCCGTGCGGCGTCATCCAGATCTGGTCCAGCCGCCCCGTGACGTTCGACTGGCGGTCGTTGCGGAAGCCGGGCACGATGGCGTTGTCGCCCACGACATCCCACGCATGGGCACCGTTGACCACGGCGATGAGGCGCTGCTCACCGAACATCGGCTGAAATCCGCCGCCGAGCGGTGGGTCCTCGAGCTGTGTCCGCCGACGATCGTCCCGCATTGCCGGGGCGGCGAAATCGATCGTCATCGTGAAGCCGGGGAGGTTGAACCGCGGCCAGGCGCCGCTCCCGGTGTACGACTGTCCGAACACGTAGTCGTACCCCCAACCCGAGTACTGCACGGTCCGAAGGTTGGCGGTGCCGAGTGCCGTGGCGGCAGCGTCGATCGCCGTCTTGGCGTCCTGGGCACGACCACTGGGTGAGGCGAGCAGTACGAACGTGAGCGCGACGAAGAGTGTCTTCTTCATGGATGGACCGAGGCGTCTTTTACCATACATTTACGAGTGGCCTACTTCGAGGCGAGGTAGGCGGCAATCGCGATCATGTCGCTCTCGTTCAGCTTCGCCACCACCGGTTTCATCAGGGGACTCTCGCGGGCGCCGACCTGTACGTCGTAGAGTTGCCTGACGAGGTAGCTGGCCGGAAGATCGGTAATGCCAGGGACGTTGGCCACACCCTGCAGGTTGGGACCGTGGCAGAGTGTGCACGCGACTGTCTTGCCGCCTCCCTTGGTCACGATCTCTTCGCCCCGTGCGATGCTGCCGACGGGTACGTAGGCAACAAAGCCCGATCGCGGCGAGCGCAGGCGCTCGGTGAACTCCGGGTTCTCCGGCACCTCGACGATGCGTTGACCAAGGGGTTCTGTTTCGTTGCCTGGCAGCGGAACGAAAAGGCCGTTGACCCCCGCGCGGGTCCGTGGCGCCGTGTCGCTCTCGACCACCTTGATCCATGGCCTCCGTGGGATGGCCGCATAGTAGTCAGCAGCAATCTTCATTTCCGCCTCGGTCATGTACCGGGCAATCTGAATCATTTCATTCGCGTTGGCCTTTCTCGGATCGCCGCTCTTGCGCGTACCGTTCCTGAAGGCCTGCAGCTGCTGCAGGACGTAGGCGGCGGGGAGGCCGGCGGGCGACGCGTTCTCCGGCCTGCCGTGCCCGTTCGGGTAGTGACAAAGGCCGCACGCGCGGAGCTTGTCGCTCTCGCGGCCGCGCGCCACGATGTCCGGCATCGGTGGGTGGTCGCCGGGAAACCAGTCGGCGGGGCCGTAGTCGTAGTGGACCTGGTACTCGATAAAGCTCTGAGTGGAATCGGGCAACGTGTGCTGCACGTCCTTGGGGCGTGGCGCTTGTATCCGGGCGCAGTCAAGCGGCTTGGAGTCCTTCGCGCAGGCAGGAGGCGCCGGGTCGGCGCCTCCGGCGACGAACCCGTACGCCCACGGGGGCGGCGCGGGAACCTGGGCGCTGACCACCGTGGCAACCACGAGCGAGATCAGCGGGACGAGAGAACAGACGTACTTTTTCATGCCGTCTCCAGGCTCCTTTCTATCAGTTCGACATGGCAGATGTCACGCCGCTTTCGTGATGCACGCACCGCCCGCCCTGACGTCGTCACGTCTGAGGATTCGTTGTCAGCGAGTCTTGAACGGTGGCAGAGAAAACGCTTGTCCACCGGTTTTCCCGGTGCCAGTATTACGGACGCTTTCTGAGCTTCGGAGGAAACAGGAGCCTTATGACTACGAGCCGAACACGACGTTGCGCTTTGATTCGGGCCGCTGGCCTATGTGCGGTGCTGGCGCTCACGGCTGGTGCCTGCGGGGGCGGCGCGCCCGCGCCGGAGCAGCAGGCGTCGTCCGGGCCGCAGGTGCAGGTCCTCGATGCGCAGGGCGCGCCCGTCTTTCGAGTGGCCCCGTTCTGGCCAAAGCCGCTGCCCAACAAGTGGAGCATGCAGCAGGTCGTCGATCTCTACGTTGATCGGGACGATCACGTCTGGATCATCAATCGCCCGGCGGATGCGCGGCCTGACGAAGTGGGCGCGGGCGGCAATCCACCGCGAACTGACTGCTGCGTGGTCGGCCCGATGATCGTGCATTTCGATCCCGAAGGAAACGTCGTCAACGCCTGGGGAGGTCCGGATCACCATCCAGGCTGGCCGGGTCGGCTTCAGACCATCGGTGTAGACCGCGAGAAGAACGTCTACGTCTCGGGGACCATGCCCGGCGACAGCATCATCAAGTTCTCGAGCGACGGCAAGTTCCTTTGGGACTTCGGACACCGCGGACCGAAAGTCCCGGGGAATCAGGTGAAGATGAACAATCAGCAGACCGACATCTTCCCGCCCGGGATCGGGGCGTTCGATTTCGACGAGGATGAGCGCGAGATCTACATAGCGGACGGTTTCCTGAACAAGCGCGTGCTCGTGTACGACATGGACACCGGCGCGTTCAAGCGTGGTTGGGGTGGCCACGGGATGCCGCTCAGCGAGATCACGAACGAGCCGACGCCGCCGTACGAGTGGACCGGCGGTCCGCCGCCCGACCAGCAGGACTTCGCGCCTGCGCTGCACTGCGTGCACGTGTCAACCGACAAGCACGTCTACGTCTGCGAGCGCGGGATGAATCGAGTTCAGGAGTTCACCACGGACGGGAAGTGGGTCAAGGATTTTCACGTGCGTCCAGAAACGCCCTCCCGCGGCGCCGGCTGCGGTGGCATCTGGCACGCCACCGCGCCACCGTGCGGTACCGTCTACAATCTGGCGCTCTCGCGCGACCCGGAGCAGAAGTACGTGTTCGTGGCCGACGGGACGAACAACCGCGTCTGGATTTTCGATCGGCAGAGCGCCAAGATGCTGGGGTCGTTCGGCGGCAACGGGCGGTACGCGGGTCAGCTCCACTGGATCGATGCCATCAAGGTGGACTCGAAGGGGAACATCTACACGGGCGAGGTCGAGGATGGGAAGCGGGTACAGAAGTTCGTGCCCGTCATGGCGGCCGCGCAGTGAGAAAGTGAACTCGTCGTTCACGCTTCTGGGTTCTCAGTGCTCGGTTCGTGTTCAGGTTCGGTTCGAACTTCTGAGTTCCGAGTAACGAACTTCTGAGTTCCGAGTACGTAGTGTCCGGCTTCCGCCTCAGCGTGAAGCTTCGGCGGACCACCGTAGCCTTGGCGAAGGTGGTTAGCCGGACCGTGGGAGGTGCGATGATGCATCGGACCACAGTCGCCTCCGCGATAAGCGGTCGTACGTAGGCCGGGTTCCGCGGAGCGGGCTCGCGCAGGCCATCGCTCGGCGCGGCCGACTTGCCCCCTTCCGCAGGGATTCAGCGTTTTTTCAGCTTGGCCGCATAACATCTTCTCGTTCCGGCGTCCGCAGATCGAGCCATCCATGATCTGCGGGCGGGCTGTACATCGAGTTCCTGGAGGAAAATCGGATGCGAAGCTACCAAATCTCGACGTGGCGCGGTGGGATGCTTGCACTGGGGCTGGTCTGCGCGATGGGAGCCACGGTTACAGCCCAGTGGCTGTCGGTGCCCATTCCCGGCACCCCGCGCACCGATGACGGCAAGCCGAACCTGAAGGCGCCGGGGCCGCGCGTGGCGGACGGCAAGCCGGATCTGTCCGGCATCTGGCGGGCCGAGAGCTACCGGTGGGTGAACAACCTGCTGCCTGACGGGGTCGAGGCGCCGTTCCTGCCGTGGGCAGCCGAGCTCCAGAAGAAGCGCCAGTCCACGATGAGCCACGAACTGCCGATGACGTTCTGCATGCCGCACGGCGTGCCGGACGCCATGCTCGTGAACGGGCATCCGTTCAAGATCGTCCAGACGCCGAATCTGATGGTCCACCTGTACGAGGAGTTCACGAAGTACCGGCAGATCCACACCGACGGGCGGCCGCTGCCGGTCGATCCGAATCCGACCTGGTATGGCTACTCGGTGGGGCGGTGGGACGGCGCCACGTTCGTGGTGGAGAGCGCCGGCTTCAAGGAAGGGAGCTGGCTGACCAACCAGGGGCACCCGCACACGGATGCGCTGCGCACGACGGAGCGCTTCACCCGGATGACGTTCGGCTACATGGAGATCGTGGTGACGGTCGACGACCCCAAGGCGTACTCCCGGCCCTGGACGTCGGAGCCGATCCGCATGTTCCTGATGCCCGACACCGAGCTGCTCGAGCATCTCTGCGAGAACAACCGGGACCTCGGCGCCCTGCAGAAGATTGGGGGCAGCAGGAAGGCCATCCCCTGAACGACGGGAACGCGAAGTGACGACCTGCGTCGACGTCGAGAATCCGGGCGGCGCGGTGGTCAGCGAAGGAGTGCAGTGATGAAGAGCAGACTCGCATATGCCCTGTGTCTTGCCATGATCGCCACGTCCGGGCGTGCACTGGCTCACCATTCGTTCGCAGCCGCCTTCGACGAGAACAGGCCGGTCAAGCTGACCGGGACGGTGACCCGGGTCGAATGGACCAATCCGCACATCTGGTTCTTCATGGATGTCAAGAACCCGGACGGCACGGTGACCAACTGGAGCCTTGAGATGGCCAGTCCGAATTTCCTGATGCGCGCGGGCTGGAAGCGCGACTCGATGAAGGTCGGTGACGTCGTTGCCGTCGAGGCCCGACAGGCACGCGACGGCAGCGACAGCGCCAACGCCCAGGCGGTTGTGCTCACGTCCACCGGGCAGAAGCTCTTCGCCGGTTCGCCGATTCAGCCTGCGCCCTAGCTTCCGGGCGCAAGCTGCAGCCCGGAGGACGACTGGACGCGTTTCGAGCTGAACGGCTACGTCAAGACCATCGACTTCAACGCCCCGCTATCTCAGCGAGATCTGATCGGCATCTGCCCCCGAACGTGGGGATGCAGCTTGATGCCCAGCCCGCGCTTTCAGGAGACCTTCAGGTTATGTAAGCATCCTTGACAGGCGCGGAAGAGATGCGAATCCTGTTCGTCGACGACGACGTCGAGGTCACGGAGTACGTTCGCCGGGGGCTCGAGGAAGAGGGGCATGTCGTCTCGGTGTGCCACGACGGCGCCGCCGGCCTGCGTGCCGCAGAACTCCGTGCGTTCGACGTCATCGTCCTCGACGTGATGATGCCCCTTGTGAACGGGTTCGAGGTCACGCGCCGGCTCCGCCGGCAGCACATTCGGACGCCGATTCTGCTCCTGACAGCCCGAGACGCACCGGAAGACATCGTTCGAGGGTTGGAATTCGGCGCTGACGATTATCTGACGAAACCGTTTTCTTTCGATGTGCTGCTCGCCCGGATTCGGGTTCGCACGCGGACTCGCGGTGACTCTGGACAGCGGATGCGATTCGCCGATCTGACGCTCGATACGGGCACGCGTGAAGTTACTCGGGGCACGAGGCAGATCGCCCTGACACGGACGGAGTTCGCGATCCTGGAGTGCCTCATGCGGGCTTCGGGTCGAGTCGTTCCGCGTGACACGCTGGTCGAGGAGGTCTGGGGCGAGCGCGAAGTGACGTACAACAACCTCGAAGTGTTCATCCGCTTCCTTCGCGCGAAGCTCGACGGCGCGGGACACGCGAGCCTGATTCACACCGAACGCGGGCTCGGCTACCACCTGAGGAGTTCTGAGCCATGAACACGCGCTCGTTGCGATTTCGCGTCGCCGTCTGGTACTTCTGCACGGTCGCGACGATCTTCTCGCTGGCGGCAACGGGCTACTGGTTCGCCATCCGCTCGGGCTTGAACGATGCGCTCGATCAGGGGTTGCGATACCGTCTCATCGGATTGCGCCAGTACCTCGGGGATGTCGAGACCGACCAGCAGGTCGCATCGAGGCTCAAGGATCTTTACTATTTCGGCGAGCTGTACCAAGTCTTCGACGACAAGGGTGCTCTGGTGGCGCAGTCGTACAACCTGTCGCGCCGCGGGGTGGTGCCGCCACGGCCGCCGCAGGATCTCGGCTCCGAGATCCGATATGAAGACGGTGGACCCAGCAGCTTTCCATTGCGCATCGCGTGGCAGAAGGTGCCCGTCGCCGGCCGCACGTTCATCGTGGCTGCTGCCGATCCGCAGCCCAAGTTTCAGGGGGTGCTCACCGGGTTCACGTCGGTCCTGCTTTCTTCCGCCCCGGTCATGCTGCTCGTGGCCATTCTGTGCGGCCTCTGGCTCGGGCGCCGGGCGCTTGCGCCCGTGGCGCGGATTACCGACGATGCGCGTGCGATCACGGAGAGCAACCTCTCAGCGAGACTGGCGGTACCGACGTCGCGCGACGAATTGCAGCAGCTGTCCGAGACGCTGAACGAAATGCTCGAGCGGATCGAGCAGTCGTTCATGCGCACGAAGCAGTTCACGGCTGACGCCTCGCACGAGTTGCGCGCGCCCATGACCTTGATCTACACGGCAGCCCAGTATGCGCTCCGGCGGCCACGGACCCGCGAGGAACTGGTGGAGAGCCTGCAAGCGATTCTGCGCGAATCACGTCGGACGGCCACACTGATCGACGACCTGCTGCTTCTGGCCCGGGGTGATGCCGGCCGGACGACGACCGAACTGGACGTGCTGGACGCGCGGGCCCTCGTGCGTGACGCGGCCGAGCAGGCGACCGCCATGGGCGAGACCAAGCGAGTTCGCGTCAAGCTGGAACTCGGTCCGGAAGACCTGCCGATCAGGGCGAGCGAGATAACGCTGAGGCGACTCCTGTTGATCCTCGTGGACAACGCGGTCAAGTTCACGCCTAGTGGGGGCACGGTCACAGTCAGCGCCAGCCGGGATGGGTCCGCCGTGACGATTTCCGTCGCGGATACAGGCGTGGGCATTTCCGCCGAGGACTTGCCTCATATCTTCGAGCGCTTCTGGCGGGCTGACAAGGTGAGGTCCAGGGAGGTGAGTGGTGTGGGCCTCGGCCTGCCAATCGCCAGGCAGATTGCCGACCAGCACGGAGCACACCTCGAAGTCCGGAGCGACCCTGGCCGGGGCAGCTTGTTTACGGTGTGCCTGGTGGCCGTGCCGGTCAGCGACAGGGTTTCCGTCGCGTGACGTGAAGGACCAGGACAGGTCTCTTCAGTTATTTCCTCAGTTTCAGCATTTCTTCAGTTTTAGCTCGTACAACTCACGCCGCGTAGGGGGTCGTTCGCGGTTCGGGAGGTCGGTCGGCGCGATGCGACGCTGGCGCTCAGGGTGGTCTGCGCGACGGCAGCACCCAGGCGAACGCCACTGGCTGGTGCTGACCACCTCGGGGCTGCGGCTCTTCGCGGGCTCGCCGATACAGCCTCGATGACCCGGGCGACGGTGGGCAGTGCTGGGCAACGTGTTTTCTGCGGTGTGCACGTCAACATCGGAGGACCGTATGAGCTTCGAGCGAATGCGAATGACAGCGGTGGTCATGGTCGTGGTCGTGCTGCTCGTTCCGACCCTGGGATGGTCCCAGGACAGCAATAGCGCGACCATCGCCGGGGTTGCGAGAGACGCATCCGGGGCCGTGCTGCCAGGCGTCACCGTGGAGGCGGCGAGCCCGGCGCTCATCGAAAGGGTGCGCGTCGCCACGACCGACGGCGACGGTCGCTTCCGCATCATTGAGCTACGTCCAGGTGAGTACACCATCACCTTCACGCTCCCTGGGTTCCGCACGTTGCGCCGTGAGGGCGTCGAACTGACAACCGGCTTCACCGCGACCGTCAATGGCGACTTGTCGGTCGGCGGCGTCGAAGAGACCGTCACCGTCACGGGCGCCGCGCCGATTGTGGACGTTCAGGGCGTCCAGGAGCAGCAGGTGTTCGCGGGCGAAACCATTCGGGCACTGCCGATTGGAAAGAACTCGGGCATCTACGCCACGCTCATCCCGGCGGCGACGCAGGGCAACCTGGCAAACCAGGATGTCGGCGGCACCAAGGGCGAATCGACGCAGAACTTCTCGGTGCACGGCGGGCGTGCGACCGAAACGTCGCAGTTTCGTGACGGTCTCTACTTCGGCGAGCACGTCAGCAACGCCGCCAACTGGGCGGCGAGCGCCAATCGCGCCACCGTCCAGGAGGTCAGCGTTCAGGCGACCGGCGGCCTCACGGCCGAAGCCCAGACGGGCGGCGTGAACATCAACACGATCAGCCGCGACGGCGGCAATCAGCTCCGCGGCACGTTCAGCTTCGATTTCAGCCACCCGGACCTCCAGTCCGACAACATCAACGACGATCTGACGGCGCGAGGCGCGACGCTCACCGGCACGATCAAGCAGCTGTACGACGTCGGCTTCGGCATGGGCGGCCCGCTGAAGCGCGACCGCGTCTGGTTCTACGCGAGCGTGCGCAAGTACGAGAGCTCCAGCTACTGGGCGGGCAACTACTACAACATGTCCCCGAATCCGCTGCTCTACGAGGCGGATCTGGGGCGCCCGGCGTACGACCGAAACTTGAACCAGGAGACCAGCCTCCGCATCACGTGGCAGGTGACGCCGAAGCAGAAGGTGAGCGGCTTGGGGCGCTACGAGTGGAATTGCTACTGCAATCTCGTCTCCGGCGGCGGAATTTCGCCCGAGGCGGCCGGGAGCAACTGGTACGTGCCGCTGATATCGGGCCAGGGGACGTGGACCTATCCGGCGACGAACCGGCTGCTGTTCCAGGCCGGTGGCGTGATGCTCGGCGGCACCCACCGCCGTAAGCAGGCCGATGAGGTCACCGCCGGTCCCGTGGCCGTCTTCGACCGTCTGAGGAGCTACTGGTACGGCAGCGCCGATCGATCGGTGGCCACCTCCTTCCAGAATCTGGCGACGATGGAACGCGGGCAGGGCAACGTGGGCGGGTCGATGTCCTACGTCACAGGCTCGCACAACTTCAAAGTAGGCGGCGTCCTTCTGCAGTCCTACCGCGACCTGTATCAGCCGCTGCCGGCGGCCGCCAGCTACACGTTCGCGGGAAGCGTCCCTGAATCGGTGACCGTCATCGCCTCGCCGCTCAACCTGAAGATGCGGACGCGGCAGGTCGGCCTCTATGCGCAGGAGCAGTGGACGCTCGACCGCCTGACGGTGTACGGCGGTCTGCGCTTTGACTACGACCGTGGCTGGAACCCGGAGCAGGACGTCCCTGCGGGCCCGTGGATAGGCGCGCGACACTACGACGAGGTCGACAACGTGCCGAACTGGAAGGACATCAACCCGCGTGCGGGTGTGGCCATCGACCTGTTTGGCAACGGGCGCACGGCCGTCAAGGCGAATCTCGGCCGCTTCGTCGCGTTCGAGGCCAACAGCGGGATCAATTTCAACAGCAATCCCGCCAACGCGATCGCCACCAGCGCGACGCGCGTCTGGACCGACAACGGCGACTACGTGCCCCAGGAAAACGAATTGGGACCGCTGTCGAATGCGAACTTCGGCAAGCCCATCCAGACGACGCAGTACGCCGACGATGTCCTGCACGGTTGGGGCAACCGGGGCTACAACTGGCAGGGCGCGGTGACGGTCCAGCACGAGGTGGTGACCGGTCTCGGCCTCAACGTCGGGTACTACCGCACGTCGTACGGCAACTTCTACGTGACGGACAATACCCTCGTGTCACCGGCGGACTTCGATTCGTACTGCATCACCGCGCCGAACGATCCCCAACTGCCCAATCCGGGCGAGCGGATCTGTGGTCTGCTCGATGTCAAACCGGCCAAGTTCGGCCAGGTCAGCAATCTCGTGAATCTCGACAGCAATTACGGCGGGCAGTCCGAGGTGTATGACGGGATTGACGTGACGGTGAATGCCCGCCTCGGTGGGGGCATGGTCATCGGCGGCGGTATCGCCACCGGCCGTACCACCACCGACGCGTGCGACATTGTCGACGACGTGCCTGAGATGGCGGCAGCCAACGCTGCGCTGACGTTCAACCACCCCGCCGGGCCAAACAACGCCCCCTCGCGGTTCTGCCGCATCCAGACGCCATGGTCGGGGCTCATGCAGGTGAAGCTGTTTGGAACGTACCAGCTGCCGTGGGAGTTGCGCGCAAGCGCGAATTATCAGCATCTCCCAGGGCTTGTGACCACGGCGCGGTACACGGTGTCCGGGGCGGAGATGGCCGCGGGACTCGGCAGGCCGCCGGCGGCCGGTGCGCGCGCTACGGCGGCGGTCGAGCTGATCGAACCGCAGCAGCTGCACCGCGAGGACAGCCTGAACCAGCTGAACCTGGCGGTGACCCGGATCCTCAGCTTCGGTACCTATCGGGTGCAGCCCACGCTCGAGCTGCACAACATGCTGAACGCGAGCACGATCAACGCGATCAACGCGCAGTACGGGCCATCGTGGCAGACCGTCCGGGGTGTGTTGGCGCCGCGCATGGTGAAGTTCGCCGTGCACATGGACTTCTGATCTCGGCCGCGAAGGTCACGAAGGCTACGAAGGTCGCGAAGGTGACGAGGCTCCGACCGAGGGGTTCGTGGTTCGTGATCTTCGCTCTTCGGGGCTTGGCGCGTGGGGCCGAACCACGAAAGGGAGTAAGGACGTGAAGGTCAGGCTACTTGTCGCCTCGGCGTTGCTGGCGCTGATGGTCGCGGGCGCCGGCGCGCAGGATGCCCGGGCCGTCCTGCAGGCGGTGTCCAAGAACATCGGCGCGGACAGCCTGACGACCCTGCAGATCTCCGGCACGACCGGGTGGAGCTCCGCGCCCGGCGCCGCCCATAGCCCGGCCGATGACTGGCCGCGCTTCGAACTCACCAGCTACATGAAGCAGATCGACTTCAGCGCCCGGTTCCTGCGCGAGCAGCTGACACGCCAGTGGGGGCGGTATCCGCAACTGGGCGGTGGCCAGGGTGTCCCCGCACAGGGCACGCACACGCTCGACGTCGCGCTCAACGGCAGCGTCGCATGGACCATCGCGGGTGGCGGGGCCGGGCCGCTCGACCGGGAAGGTTACATGGACGGCGTGCCGGTCGCCGAGATGCGGCAACTCGACGTCATCCTGACGCCGCACGGCTTCGTGAAGGCGGCGTTGGCGCCGGGAGCGAATCCGACGATGGTCACGTCGCTGCCGCACGGCCGGCCAACGACCTACGTATCGATCACCGCGCTCGGCAAGTATCGGATCACGGCCGCGATCAACGACCGGAACGAGGTGGAGCACGTCCAGACGCATGTCGCCAATCCGATGTTCGGCGACATGTTGTACCAGGTACCGCTACAGCGGGTACAAGCAGTTCGGGACCGTGACGTTCCCCACGCTGATCCATCACCACCAAGGCGATGACCGGCTGAACCCCGGGCACAACGCGATGGAGGTCGAGGTGAGCGCCGTGCAGGCGAACACGCCCGTCCAGGTGCTGACGCCGCCCGATTCGGCGAAGGTCCCGCCGATGTCGATGGCGACCGTCGAATCGCAGAAACTGGCCGAAGGCGTCTGGTACATCGGTGGTATCCGTCACGGCAGCGTGGCCGTCGAGTTCCGCGACTTCGTCGCCGTGGTGGAAGCGCCGCTCAACGAGAAGCGCGCCGTCGCGGTGATCAACGAGGTCTACCGGCTCGTCCCGAAGAAGCCCATCCGTTATCTGGTGAACACGCATCATCACTCCGACCACTCGGGCGGCCTGCGGACGTTCGTGGCCGAAGGGGCGACGATCGTCACGCATCAACTGAACCGCGAGTTTTACGAGAAGGTGGTCCTGTCGGCCGCGCCGCGGACGCTCGAGCCCGATCGGCTGTACCTCGTAAACCCCGACGAGACGCGGAATCCGGTGCTCGAGCTGGTCAACCAGAAGTACGTCGTCAGCGACGGGACACGGACGCTCGACGTCTATCCTGTGCCGGCCTTCGATCACGCCGCGACGATGGTGATCGCGTACCTGCCGCGCGAACGGCTGATCGTGAACGCCGACATGTACACGCCGCCAAAGCCGGGAACGCCGCTCCCGAAACCGAGCGCGAGCGCGCGGACGCTGCTGCAGACCATCCAGCGGAACGGGTTGGACGTCGCCCGGCATGTCGGCCTCCACGGGGGCGTCGGTCCGCAGGACGACTTGATCAAAATCGTCGGGCAGCCGGCGACGAACTAGGAGGAGACAAGTCATCGTCGCATCGTGTGGTTCACGGGCCTGGCCGTTCTGGAAGGAACGCGCGATGCGCCGGTAGGGACGCAGGGAACGCCGCGGAACACTTCTTTTACGGGAGACCTATGCAGACAGCACATCGACGCTTCATCGCCGTTGCACTCGTGGGCGCCATGTGCGCTGCGGCGTTGGGCCTGGGCACCGTGGCCGCGCGGGAGACGAGCACTGTCGCCACGAACTACGTCTTCGACCCCACGTTCCCGAAGCTGCCGCTGCCGAACAAGTGGACGTTTGGCGGCGTCCAGGCCCTCGCCGTCGACAGAGACGATGTCGTGTGGGTGTCCCACCGGCCAAACGATCTCAACGAGACAGAGAACTTCGCCTCGCTCGATCCGCCGATTGCGGAATGCTGCGTGAAGGCGCCGGCGATCCTGGCGTTCGACCAGCGCGGCAACCTGGTGCACGCCTGGGACACGCAGCCGGGGCACATGCTCATGATCGACTCCAAGGAGCAGGTCTGGATCGGTTCGGACACGTTCCGCATCTTCACCAAGCCGGGCAAGCTCGTCGCTGAATTCCCGCGCTCACCGCTGCGCCCGGCTGGCCGTGGCGCGCCGCCGGGTCCCGTCATCCCGGCCGGCACGGAGATGATCGTCACCGGCGTCGAAGGGGCGTCGTTCGATGAGCCGGCACGCGAAGTCTATGTGGTCGACAACTTCCTCGCCGGCCGCATCCTTGTTTTCGACATGGACACCTACAAGTTCAAGCGCGGGTGGGGCGCGTACGGCAAGCCGCTCAGCGAGATTGCCCAGATGCCTCGGCCGAAGTACGACCCGAAGGTCCCGCTCAATACGTTCAAGGACTTCCTTGGCCACGTCACGATTCTGGTGGCCGGCAGTGATGTCTACGTCGCGGATCGGCTGGCAAGCCGGGTCCAGGTGTTCACCAAGCAGGGCAAGTTCGTGCGCGAGTTCTCGGTGGCGCCCGAGACGATGGGCGATGGCTCGGCGGTGGGCCTTGCGCTCACGAAGGACGCCCGGAGCCTGTTTGTCGCCGATCACATGAACAACGTCGTGTGGCTGGTGGACCGGCGGACCGACAAGGTGACGGCTCGTATCGGTTTCCTCGGACGTAACGGCGGCGGGTTCAACGCGCTGCACATGGTCGCGGTCGATTCCAAGGGCAACTTATATACGGGTGAGGTCGATCCCAACAACCGTGTGCAGAGGTTTCTGTTGAAGTGAGCCGCATCGGTACGGGGCTTTCGAAAAGTAATCGAGTGTGAACGTCTGCATGGTCCATGACAGACGTTGGATGGAGGAATCAGTATGCGTAGGGAAGTGTCTCTGATCGCCGCCGCCGTTGTTGGCATTGCTGTGGCGACAGCGTTCGATTTGAATCAGTGGGTCACGGCCCAGCAGCGGCCCGCGGCATCGAAGTTCGCGGCCGTACCGGGAGAAAAGGGCGGCCAGGATGTCTGGGGCGCCTATGAACCGGTGCCCAACTGGCCGAAGGACATCTCGAAGATACCCGGCAACGAAGGGTGGACGTTCGGCGCCGGGCAGAGCGTGTTCGCGGAGTCGCCAAATCGGGTGTTCGTGCTGCAACGCGGCGTGCTGCCGGCGATTCAGAGACCGAAAGTGCAGAAAATCGGGCCGAGCGTCGTGTTTCCGATCGGTCGGCTGCCATGGCGCGATGCCACCGTGGCCAGCTCGCCCGGTAACGGCGGGGCCGGCGGCATCGCCGAACAGGGTGTAGAGGCCTGGCTCAAGGCGGGCAACCAGTGGGGCGTTGACAGCAAGTGGCAGCACACCGTGATGATCTTCAATGCCGCGGGCGATCACGTCGAGTCGTGGAGCCAGTGGGACAAGATGCTCCAGCGGCCGCACTTCATCGCCATCAACCCCTACGACGCGCAGAAGCACGTGTGGCTCATCGATGACCACAAGCATGCCATCTTCAAGATGACCAACGACGGCAAGCAGATCGTCCAGACGATCGGCACCTACGGCGTGCCCGGCAACGATGCGACACACTTCAATCGCCCGACGTACCTGGATTGGTTCCCGGACGGCAGCTTCGTCGTCGCCGACGGCTATAACAACGCCCGCGTCGTGAAGTTCGACAAGGACGGCAAGTACGTGACGTCGTGGGGCGAACGCGGCAACAACCAGGACGACATGCGGCCCGGCTACTTCAACAACGTGCACGGCCTGGCTATCGACCCAAAGACACGGCACATCGCCGTGAACGACCGCAACAACCAGCGGATCCAGATATTCGACGAGAACGGCAAGTTCCTCAACCAGTGGAGCATGGGGAAGGATCCTTCGGACGTCCACCTGATCCACGTCTTCAGCGACGGCTATCTCTGGGGCGTCGACCGCGGTACGAGCAAGATGCTGAAGTACGACATGGACGGCAACTTCCTCTACTCATGGGGGACGTGGGGTGACTTCCCCGGCGCCATCTGGGGCGTGCACGACTTCAGCGTCGATTCCGAGGGGAACGTCTACACGGCTTCCGTCGACATGGGCGGCGCGCAGAAGCTTCGCCCGCGGAAGGGCGCCAATCCGGAGTTCATGCTCGGCAAGCCGCTGCGCGTGGCCTGGCAGTAAGTAGTTGTTGATGTAGCTCTTCCACAAGGTCTTCTGGCGACGGGTCAGGTTGTCGCCACCACCGATGGTCATAGGGAGGCGCCATGCGCAGGTTCTTGCTAGTCTTCAGTGTCCTCTTGACGCTCCTGTGGCTTCCCGCCGGCGCCCAGGATGCCCGCGGCGCACTCGACGCCGCCGTCGCGGCAATGGGTGCGTCCAGCCTGCACGCGGTCGAGTACTCCGCGGTGAAAGGC
Organism: uncultured Acidobacteriota bacterium; assembly: GCA_963827515.1. GTDB lineage: Bacteria > Acidobacteriota > Vicinamibacteria > Vicinamibacterales > UBA2999 > JABFSA01. The sequence goes on from CAWHBF010000001.1 coordinate 280,712, forward strand.
AACGTCTACGCCATGGGTCAGGCGCCTGGCCCTGGCAAGCCGTGGCCCCGATTCACGGTTACCCAATACTCGCTGCAGATCAACTACGACGCGCCCGTGATGCGCGAACAGACCTCCCGCATTGACGACGAGAACCCGCCTCGAGGGGGCGGGGCTGGTGGCTACAACCCGGAAACGGGGCAGGGCGGCGTCCGGCCGATTCCATTCGGTCCCAATGTGACGACTGCGGTGCGTGATGGCCGGACGCCGGACGGTGCCCTCCAGATCTGGCTGACGCCGCACGGATTTCTGAAGGGGGCCGCGGCCAATGCGGCGACGTTGACCGCGATGCCGCGCGATCGAAACGGTTCGCTCTCGCTGTCGTTCAAAGCCTTCGACAAGTACACGGTCACGGGCACGCTCAATCGCGACAACCTCGTCGAGCGCGTCCAGACCACCGTTGCGCATCCGCTGTACGGCGACAGCGTCGTCGAAGCGCAATACTCGGGTTACCAGGACATCGGCGGCGTGAAGTTCCCTTCGCGGATCGTGCAGCGACAGGGCGGATTCCCCCTGCTCGACGTTCCAGTGACCGTGCAGCCCGGCGCCGCCGCGGCGGCAGCGCTCACGTTCCCGGCACCCGTAGGGCGGGGTCGCGGACAGGCACAGGGCCCGGCGGCGGGGCCAGGACAAGGGCCGGCGCGCCTCGCAACCCGCGAGATCGCACCAGGATTCTGGGCAATTGAAGGCGGCGCCCAGAGCTTCGTCATCGACTTCCGCGACTTCATGGTCGTCGTCGAGGCACCGGCCAACCCGGCGCGTGTCGACGCCGTCCTGGCGGAAGCACGGCTCCTCGTGCCGAACAAGCCGATCCGCTATGTGGTGAATACGCACCAGCACGCGGATCATTCGGGTGGTTTGCGAGCGGTCGTCGCGGCCGGCCTCACGCTTCTCACCCACGAGGGGAACATCCCGTTCTACAACAAGATGCTGCGCCATCCGGCCACGATCGAGCCCGATGCGCTCGCGAAGAATCCGCGGGCGCCGATGCTCGAAGGCGTCGGCGAGAAGAAAGTGATCACCGACGGCACCCGCGTCGTCGAGGTCCATCTCGTCCGTGGCAACCTCCACAGTGAGGGGCTGCTGATGGTCTATCTGCCGAAGGAACGGATGGTCATCCAGGCAGACAACTATTCCCCGCGGCCGGCGGACGCGAAGCAGCTGCCCTGGAGTCCGCACACGGCGAATTTCTACGAGAACATCCAGCGCCTGAAACTGGATATCGGGCAACTGGTCCACGTCCATGGAGGTATGGATCCGATCGAGAAGCTCGTGGCGGCGGCAAAGCTGCCGCATTAGACGGGTGTTCACCTGAATGTAGAGCGCAGTCTTCCGCCTTCGCGTGAAGCTTCGGCGGACCGCCGTAGCCTTGGCGGAGGCGGTCAGCCTCCGCGTGAGCCGGACGCGCGGGCTGAGGACTACGCGCGACACCAATGTGGAGTACGCAGTACAGGAGTCAGCATGCGGTTCATGTTCATGGTGTGGCTTTTCCTCGCAGTCAGTGCCTGCTGGGGGGACGCCGCGGCGCGCCAGCAGACCCCGCGTGTCAACTACAACGCCAAACAGATCTCGGCCGTTCGATATCTCAAAGCGTCGAATCCAGGTGAGGATGATCGGCTCGGGATCGGCGATCCGCTCGTCGGCGTGACGATGGCCATGAGCGCTGACGGCAACACGCTCGTCGTGGGCGCGCCGCACGAAGACAGCGGGGCGACGGGCGTGAGCGGCAATCAGCGGGACGATTCAGCGTTTGATTCGGGCGCGGTTTATGTCTTTGTGCGCACCGGGAACAACTGGAGTCAGCAGGCGTACATCAAACCCTCCAACACGCAGAGCTCCGACAAGTTCGGATCCGCACTCGCGCTGAGCGGCGACGGCAACACGCTGGCGGTCGGTGCCACGCTCGAAGACAGCAACGCGCGCGGCATCAACGGCAATCAGGCCGACAACTCCGCCGAGGGCGCAGGCGCCGCCTACGTCTTCGTGCGCAGCGGGTCGACGTGGTCCCAGCAGGCGTATGTGAAAGCCTCGAACGCCGGCGCCGGCGATCAGTTCGGCTGGTCGGTCGCGTTGAGCAACGATGGGCGCACGCTCGCGGTCGGCGCACAGACGGAAGGCAGCGCCGCCACCGGCGTCGACGGTAACCAGGCGGACGATTCGGCCGGCGATGCCGGCGCCGTGTACGTCTTTACCCGCGATGGAACCACCTGGACGCAGCAAGCTTACGTGAAGGCGTCGAACGCTCAGGCCGGCGACCAATTCGGCTTCTCCGTGGCGCTGAGCGGCGACGGCAATACGCTGGCCGCCGGCAGCTACAACGAGGATGGCAGCGCGAAGGGCGTCAATGGCGCGTCCGATGAAGCGGCGCCGAATTCAGGAGCCGCGTACGTGTTCGTGCGCCGCGGTGCCACGTGGTCGCCGGAGGCCTACGTCAAGGCGTCGAACACCGTCCGGAACATCGCCTTCGGGTCGTCCATAGCGCTGAGCGCCGACGGCGCCACGCTGGCGGTCGGTGCTGTCGACGAGACGAACCTGACGCGGGGGATCGACGGTGATCAGTCCAGCACGCCGAACAACGCGATATCCGCGGGCGCGGTCTACGTATTCGGACGGACCGGGGACAGCTGGCGGCAGCAGGCGTACGTGAAATCGTTCAACGCCGGGCCGACCGATCTCTTTGGCATCCGCCTCGCGCTCAGCCGGGATGGCGGCGTACTGGCCGCCGGCGCCCCAGGTCAGAACGGAGGCGGCCGCGGTGTTGGTGCGAACCCGGAGGTCTTCACCGCGCCAGAATCGGGCGCGGTCTACGTGTTCATGCGCAATGCCGGCACGTGGTCTCAGCATGCCTACCTGAAGGCCCCCAATTCAGATGAGTACGATCACTTCGGCAGTGGGGTGGCGTTGAGCGGCGATGGCTCGGTGTTGGCCGCCGCATCGGACGGCGAGGACGGTAGTTCGAACAGGGTGGGCGGCGATCAGAGCGACAACGCTCTTCGTGACGCCGGCGCGGTGTTCGTATTCTGATGTGACCCGAGCGCGGACGTCGCACGACGTCTTCGGAGTCTGTCCGGTCCGCGAAGCGGACCCGGCGCGGAGATCCAAGCAGTGAGCGAAACAGAGTGTAGAGCGCAGGCTTCAGCCTGCGCGGACTTGCCGAGCACCCAGAGCCCAAAGCCCAGAGCCCCCGTCCCTACGGCGCGAGCAACGGGATCGCGCTGACTGCCGGCGGCCGCGGTCGCGCACGCACGAAGGCGTAGATGTCGGCCATATCCTGCGCGGACAGCACCTTCTCGGAATACGGCGGCATATCGCCGGTGGGCCGTCGGACGTATTGCGTGAAACGCGCGAACGGGACCGGATCCGGACCGAGCCTGGGCCCGTTCGCTCCGCCCTGCGCTTCGTTCACGTGACACTGAAAGCATCCGACCTTCCGATAGATCGCGGCGCCGACGTCAACGCGTCCCGCAGGGGCTCCAGTCGCCTGGCCCGTCTGCGTAGCTGGAGCGGCCGGGGTTGGCGTGGCCGTCGGGGCTTGCGCGGCGGGCGTCACCGTCCCGATCCACATCGTGAAGGCCGCGACCGTCAGCGCGAAGGCGACGGCTCGTCGCCGATGAACACGTGTCGCTGCGGCACTCGCGGATCGAGAGATGCGATCGATGGTCATCATCGTGTTCCTCACCGTACCTGCGTCACGACATCGACGAGCGCCGGTTCGCCGCGCTTGACCACGGCGATCGCGCGACTGAGCGCGGGGGCCAGTTCCTTCGGGTCCGAGATTGGGCCTTCGGCGAAGACGCCCATCGATTGCGCCATTTTCGCGTAGTCGACATTGGGCGCGGTAATCTCGCTGCCCAGGTTGCCGCGATCGACGCCACGGTTGCGCGCGTTGCACATGCGCTGCACGTGCATCGCCTCCATGTGGTACGCGCGGTTGTTGTGCATCACGCTCAAGAGCGGAATCTTGTGATGCGCAGCCGTCCAGAGTACTCCGGGGGCGTACATGAGATCGCCGTCGGTCTGAATCGCCACCGAGAGGCGCCCGTGACGCCGGTTGGCGAGCGCGCCGCCCACTGATGCGGGCGCGCCGTAGCCGATGCCACCGCCGCCGGCATGGCCGAGCCACTGATAGGACTTGTTGAAGTCCCAGAGCCGGCGTGCCCATCCTCCAGTGTCGGGGCTGTAATAGCTCGAGACGAGCGACCAATCTTCGTTCTTGATCTGTCCCCACACCTCGGCGCAGAGCCGCGCGGTGCTGACGGGACTCGCGTCCCATGCGTAGCTGGCCGCCACGCGGGTGCGTTCCGCGGCGGCTCGACTCGCGTCCGCAAGCTTGGCGCCGCGCTCCTGGAACACTCGCCGGCGATCCCCTGTGGTCAGGCGCTTGACGGCCTCGATGAGCGACGGCAGCGTGGCCTCGCCGTCGGCCGCGATCGCGAGGTCGACCTCTTGCATCCGCCGGAAGTCCTGATAGTTGGCGCGGATGTAGAGATCGCCAGTGGTGATCGTGATCATCTTCGCGGTCGGTCTCGTCAGCGGGCGCGTCGTGCGGTGCAGCTGGTCGCGCAGTGCGTTGACGGTGGCCCAGAAGTCACTGACCTCGAGGCCGACGATGACATCGGCGTCCGCGACGGCAGCGGCGGCGCGCTGGCCCTGGTTCAGCGGGTGGCGCGACGGGAAGTTCATGCGGCCGCCCTGGTCGATGACGCTTGCCTGCAGCGCTTCGGCCAGCTCGATGAGCAGGGTCATTCCCTTGGGTGTGCGCGCCAGACGATCGGCCACGAGCAACGGAGACTGCGCGGCGACGAGCATCCGAGCGGCTTCTTCCACCGCAGCTGTTTCCCCCTGCGGCGGCGACGGCATCGTCAGCTTGGGGATGGACAGACGCTCGCTCTTCTCGATCGGGTGTTCCTGCAGCCCGCCGTCGAGCACGAGCACGACCGGCGCCATCGGCGGAGTCAATGCGATCTTGTAGGCGCGCACGGCCGATTCGGCGAAGTGGGTGAGTGACCACGGGGTGTCGTCCCACTTCGTGTAGTCACGGACCATCGCGGCCGCGTCCTGCACGCCGTGGTACCACTCGGCCGCCCGTCGAATGGCGGCGTCGCTGTGGTTGCCGAGAATCAAGTAGACCGGTACGCGGTCGCACCAGGCGTTGTACAGCGCCATCGAGGCGTGCTGCAGGCCTACGGTGCCGTGGGCCATGACCGCCAGCGGTTTGCCCTCGGCCTTGAAGTAGGCGTGGGCCATCGCCACAGACGACTCTTCGTGCGTGCAGGTGAGGAGCTCTGGGCTCTGATTGCCGCCGTAGTTGATGAACGATTCGTGGAGTCCGCGGAAGCTGGACCCAGGGTTCGCGCAGATGTAGTCGAAGTTGAGCGACTTCAGCACGTCCACCATGAAATCGGATCCGCTGCGCTCGTTGTCGCCCATCACCTGGACGTCGCCAGGTGGTGTAGCCTCCGCCGCCTGCGTCATGACCGGGGGAGGCACCGCCTGAGCGGCCGTCGCGCCTGGTGCTGGCGGCGGCGACTGGGTTGATGCCACGGCCTGCGGCGAGACCAGAGCCGCGGCGCCGGCAAGTGCGCCCTGCTGCAGAAATCTGCGTCGCTGCATGAATTGCTTCGAACCCTTCGATCGGGCCATGACGCGTAATCCTTTCAAGTTGTGGCGGGTCCGCTGCGCGGAACCCGCCCTAGTAGGCAGAGTGATGCGTATCAGACTCGGCGGAGGGCTCCTCTGAGGAGGTGCGACGTGCGGTGGCGCCATGGAGGTCCCGTCGTGGCAATGCCGGGGCCTCGAACTTCGCACTTTTCGGCGTCGTCTCACCCTCGCCCCCGCACTCTCCACCAGCCTCGACGGCCTGTCGCCACGCACCCCAAATCCTCGCACTCCACACCACCACACTCGCACCCCCGCACCCCGCACCCTCGCACTGCCGACGCACCCTCGCACCGCTATGTCGCCGCAGTATATGATGTGCCGTTCGGTAACGGGGGGCGGCCCCGCGGCGGTGCAGCCGGGCGGCCCGTGGAGAGTGACTATGAAAACCGTGATTGCCTTCGCGTCAGTCCTGCTGGTGGGTGCGTCCGCGCACGCGCAGACATCGTCGGTGTCAGCCGCTGCGTGCGAGCGTCTGGCCGCTTCGCTCAAGCTGCCGAATTCCACGGTGACGTCGGCGATACCCGTCGCTGCCGGTAAGTTCGTTCCGCCAGGCGGTGGCGGCGCCGCTGCGGCTGCCAGCCTGCCCGCGTTCTGCCGGGTGGCGCTGACGATCAAGCCGTCGAGTGACTCCGACATCAAGTCGGAGATCTGGCTCCCGATGTCCGGCTGGAACGGCAAGTTCCTGCAGGTGGGGAACGGCGCCTGGGGCGGTTCGATCCAATACGGTCCGCTGGGCGACGGCATCCGGCGTGGCTACGCAGCCGCGTCAACCGACACCGGCCACACGGGCGCCGACGCGAGCTTCGCGGTCGGGCATCCGGAGAAACTCATCGACTTCGGCTATCGCTCGGTTCATGAGACCGCGGTGCAGGGTAAGGCGACAGTTACGGCGCTCTATGGCACCGCGCCCCGGCTGTCGTACTTCAACGGCTGTTCGGGCGGTGGTCGCATGTCGTTCATGGAAGCGCAGCGATTCCCTGAGGATTTCGATGGCATCATCGCCGGCGCTCCGGGCTACAACCGCACCGATGGGGCGTTTCAGTCGCTCGGTGCGATGCAGGCTACACACAAGGATCCCGCGAGCTTCATCCCGGCCAGCAAGTACCCGATGCTGCACAAGGCAGCGCTCGACAAGTGTGATGCCGTTGATGGACTCAAAGACGGACTCATCACTGACCCGCGCAGCTGCAAGTTCGATCCGGCCGTGCTCGCGTGCAAGGAAGGCGATGGTCCTAGCTGCCTGACGGCGCCGCAGGTCGCGGCCGCACAGAGGATCTACGCGCCGGTCGTGGACCCCAAGACCGGCAAGGAAATATTCGCGGGCCTCGAGCCTGGTAGCGAGATGCATTGGGGCGCCATCTCAGGCGAACAGCCGCATCCGATGTACTACGACCTCGCGAGGTTCCTGGTCTTCGCGGATCCGAAGTGGGACTTCCGGAGCCTTGATATCAGCAAGCACCTCGAGCTCGCGCGCCAGAAGGACGGCGGCATTCTGTCGGCGACGTCCACGGACCTGAAGCCGTTCGTCAGCCGCGGCGGGAAGCTCCTCATCTATCACGGCTGGGAGGACCAGAACATCTCGCCCCGCATGTCGGTGGAATACTACGAGAAGGTGCAGGCGACGATGGGCAAGGCGTCCGTGGACAACGCCGTGAAGCTGTTCATGGTGCCAGGCATGGGTCACTGCGGCGGCGGTGACGGCCCCAATGAGTTCGACATGATCGCCACGCTCGAGGAGTGGCGTGAAAAGAGCAAGACGCCGACCCAGATCCTCGCGTCGAAAGTGAGCGATGGACAGGTGGTGCGGACGCGCCCGCTCTGCCCGTTCCCCCAGGTCGCCAAGTACAAGGGCACCGGCAGCATTGATAAGGCGGAGAGTTTCGCCTGCGCGGCCCCATGACCGTCTCTGGTCTTTGGTCTTCAGTCTCTGGTTCCGTCAGGTCACCCGGCCCAAAGCCCGGGACCCGGGAACCGGAGGCTAGAGACCAACTAGAGACTAGAGAACGAGAGACTAGAGACCAGAGTCCAAAGACTACAGAGATCCTCCGCGCCGCCTGCCTGGCGGCGCTCCTCGTCCTCGCCGCCAGCACAGCCGCTGCGCAGTCCTCCGCGAGCGGTTCTCCAGACCACGCGTCCCCATACAGCCAACTCCGCGTGATTGCGCCGGCGGCCCCTGGCGGAGGGTGGGACCAGACCGCGCGTGTGATGCAGCAGGTGCTGCAGCAGACGGGCATCGCACGGTCGGCGCCTGTCGAGAACATTCCCGGCGCGGCCGGTACGATCGGGCTGGCACGTTTCATCGGAGCCGAGCGGGGTAACGGCGATGCCGTGCTCGTTTCCGGCCTCATCATGCTCGGCGGCATCGTGACGAATGGATCGCCGGTCACTCTGGGTGACGCCACCCCGCTTGCCAGGCTCACGGGTGAGTACGAGGTGATCGTCGTTCCCGCTGCGTCGCCGTACCGTTCACTGCAGGAGCTGCTCGCGGCGTTCAAGGAGCGCCCCGCATCGATCTCCTGGGGCGGGGGGTCTGCGGGTGGCAGCGACCAGATTCTGGCTGGTCTCATCGCCGACGCTGCAGGCGTGTCACCCTCGCGCGTGAACTACATCGCTTTCTCCGGAGGTGGTGAGGCGCTGTCGGCCATCGTGGGCGGGCAAGTCACCGTCGGGGTTAACGGACTTGCCGAGTTGTCGGCGCAGATCGACGCGGGTACTCTGCGCGCGCTCGCCATCTCGAGCGCCGAACGGCTTCCTGGTCTCGACATGCCGACGTTGCGAGAGCAGGGCGTTGATGTGGAGTTCGAGAACTGGCGATCGCTGCTGGCGCCGCCCGGCATCAGTCGAGAAGATCGGGCGCGTCTCGAGGGAGCGATCGCAGCGATGGTGGCGTCGGCGCCGTGGCGCGAGGCTCTCGCTCGCTACAGGTGGATCGATCGCTATCTCGCCGGGGAGCCGTTCGCCCGCTATGTCGAGGCGGAAGAACGACGCGTGCGCGACATCCTCAGGCAATTCGGGACCGGTGACGCGGAAGAGCGCACGCTCTTGTCCGAGGGTCCGTACCCGCTGGTCGTGCTGGCCGGGCTCCTGATCTTCAGCTGTCTGGCCGTAATGCACGTGAGAGCCACTCCAACACTGGACGCCCCAGGGACCGAGCCGGCCCGCTGGGCGCCTGTCGCCTGGCTCGGCGCGGGCATCGCCATGTATCTCCTGCTGGCCGAACCGGGAGGCTTCGTCGTCGCCTCCGCCGCACTCTTCTGGTGCACCGCGCGCGCCTTTGACTCACGGCGCCCGCTTCGTGACGCCGCCTACTCCGTCGTCATCTCGGTCGCCGCCTATCTCCTGTTCGCCCGCGTGCTTCAGCTCACGTTGCCCGCCGGTGTTCTCGCCGGGTGGATGTGACGCCGCATGAGGGTGAGCAGCGCCTTCAAGTACGGACGGCGCTACCGGAAGATGTGCGAGAACTCACTGAGCTGATCGCCCGTTCGGCTCGGCTGCTCAGTCGAGGCTACTACACCGAAGTAGAAACCGAGTCGGCGATTCGCCATGTCTTCGGAGTGGATTCCGCGCTCGTAGCGGATCGCACCTACTTCGTGGTCGAGAGCAGCGGCGTCATCGTCGGGTGCGGCGGGTGGAGCCGCCGCAGAACGTTGTACGGGGGTGACCAGCGGCCGGTTGGTCCTCAGGAGCTGTTGAACCCTGCTCTCGATGCGGCTCGGATCCGAGCGTTTTTCGTCGTACCAGAGGCCGCGCGGCAGGGCGTCGGCCGCTGCCTGTTTGATGCGTGTGTCGAGGCCGCAGCGGAGGCCGGATTCCAGTGGGTAGAGCTGATGGCCACTCTGCCCGGTGTGCCGTTCTACGCGGCGTTGGGGTGTGACGCGGTTGAGCACGTCACCGATACGCTGCCTGACGGTGTCGCGCTCCGGTTCGTACGGATGCGCCGCCAACTCTCGGCCCCCGGGAACGCATGATCGAAGCGCTCGCATCGGGGCATCGCTGCAGATCGTGGCCGAGGCCGCTGCGGAGCTGCATGTCGACGATCGGCGCAGGACATCGACGGTCTGGCCGCGGAATCCAGTCGCGTGCACACTACTTGTGAGAGATTCACATGACTCGAAACAAGACCACCGTTGAGCTGTACATGGACGGATTCAGGAGAACGGACCGTGTCCAGATTCTGTCGTGCTTGACGAAGGATGTTGAGTGGGAGATTCCGGGCGCATTCAGTATTCGAGGCCAAGAAGAGTTCGACAAGCACATCGTCGATGAGGGGTTCGTCGGCAGCCCCGCGATCACCGTCACCCGCCTCATCGAAGAGGACGACGTGGTTGTGGCGGAGGGCCGAGTGCAGACACAGCGAAAGGATGGCAGCGTCTTGAACCTGGTGTTTTGCGATGTGTTCGAAATGCAAGGAGGCAAGATCCGACGGTTGATCAGCTATCTGATGCAAACCAGTTGAACGTATCAACAACGATTCTGGAGCACCGCAGGCGCCGCTGACGCCGGCTATTGCGTCTGTGAGGGCGTCACCTCGAGGACCGAATCGTTCCTGGAAAGCCGCCGTGCGAAGGCGCCGGGTCTTCCTCGTCGATGCGGCGTGCGCCGACGAACCGGCGCGCCCAGTACGACGCGGTGTACGGCTCGACGCGAACGACACCCCGCGAGCTGGGTGCGTGGACGAAGCGTCCATTGCCGAGGGCAATGCCCACGTGAGAGGCGCCGCGGCTCACGGTTTCAAAGAACACAAGGTCGCCAGGCTTCACCTCGTCCAGATCGATCGTCCGTCCCTGTTGGGTACTGAGTCCGGACCTCGCGCGGCAGCGGCGTGCCGTGCCGCGCGAAGACGTACTGGACGAAACCGCTGCAATCGAACCCCGACGGATCGCTCCCGCCGTTACGGTAGGGGGTACCGAGAAACGCCAGCGCCGTTTGAATAACCTCGCTGAGCGATTCAGGCTCAGCAGGTGTGACTGGCGCTTCCCCTGGGGCTGGGGGCGAGCCGTTACGCGATTCGATGGTCGGCTGCGCTGGTTGGTCCGGGGTCGCAGCCTCCGGTGACGGTGTCGCGACCGGGAACGGACGCGGCACTGCTCCTCTCGCGGCGCACGCGCCGCTGATGATGGCCATGAGCAGGATCACGACGGATCCGAGTGACCTCGTCACAGTTCCGATATCGGTGTAACTCACTGTGTTCACTAGTGTTCGGCTAAGTGCGATTCTGGACAGCCCGCGAGCCCTCCGGTTATCATAATCGTGGTCATGGAGCAGACGCTCCTTCTAAACGCCTCGTACGAACCGCTCAAGGTCGTCAACTGGCAGAAGGCGATTACGCTCTGGTGCCAGGGGAAGGTTGAGGTGATCGCGGTCCACGACCGCGAGATTAGGGCGGTGTCTGTCAGTTTCAAGCTGCCCTCCGTCATCCGCCTGCTCCGCTTCGTCAGAATCAAACGACGGTTCGACTACGTTCCGTTCTCCCGCGCCAATATTTACGCTCGAGATCGCCACATCTGCCAGGTACTGCAACGAGGCGATGCCGACGGTCGAACTGACCTTCGACCACGTTGTGCCGGTCGCGCACGGCGGCCGGAAGGACTGGGAAAATATCGTCACCTGCTGCATTACCTGCAACCGACGGAAGGGTGGCCGTACGCCAGCCGAGGCGGGAATGAAGCTCCTCCGTCAGCCGCGGCGTCCCGATTCGGCGCCGGCGATTCGCATCACCATCGGCCTCCGCGACGCGCCGGAAAGCTGGCGCGACTACCTGTACTGGAACGTCGAGCTGGACAAGACCTGACCCTCGGACAGCAGTCCACGCCAGAACGTCGAGGGCCGGGTGTCGGGGGCGAAGTTGTACGATGTGACCCTTCCGTGACTCTCGAACGAGGGACCGCCCGCGCGACGATGACCTCCGTGTATCCGCTCCGCGCGGTCGCGGGTGGTCGCGTCACGATTCTTGGCAGCGGCTTCCGGTGCGATCCTCCGCCGGAGGTGTCGATCGAGGACGTACCTGCACGCGTGGCGTTCGCCTCGGCCCGTCGCCTCGTGGTCGTGACACCAAGCGAACTCGAGGGTGGTCGTGCCGCGATCAGGGTATCCGGTGCGCCGGGAGAGACGGCGTACGTGTCGGTCGGCGGGACGTGGGCGACGGGGCTTCACCAGGTGGACAACCCGGTGTTCAATGCGAACGGCGACCTGTTCGTCACCTACAGCGGCGCACGTGGTCAGGAGGCTCCGGTCTCCGTCTTCCGCGTCACTCGAGAAGGCACGCGCGAGCCCTTCGGATCCGGGATTGTCAACGCGACGTCGATGGCGTTTGGGCCCGATGGTCAGCTGTACGTGTCGAGCCGGTTCGAGGGCGCCGTGTATCGCCTCAACGAATCGGGCGCGCCCGAGCAGGTGGCGTCGGATCTTGGCGTCTCGTGCGGTCTGGCGTTCGATCAGGACGGCGGGTTGTACGTCGGCGATCGATCCGGCACGATCTTCCGGGTGTTCCACGGGCATACCACGGTGTTCGCGACCCTCCCTCCGAGCGTCGCCGCGTTTCACCTTGCGATGAGCGCCGAGCAGGAACTGTTCGTGACGGCGCCGACGTTGAATCCCTACGACCACATCTACCGAATCGACAGACAGGGCGAGGTCCACACGATCTCGTCGCCGCTTGGACGCCCTCAGGGGCTCGCGTTTGCTGCCGACGGAGCCCTCCACGTTGTCGAAGCCCTTGCGGGTGCGAGCGGCGTGTATCGATTTTCGCATCTGGACTCTGCGCCTGAGCGCATCGTGTCGGCCGCGACACTCGTGGGTCTGGCGTTCGGTCCGGGCGGCGAGCTGGTGGTGGCCTCGAACGACACGGCGTATCGGTTCGAGTAGCCCCGCGATGTCCCAGCTGTTCGCGAGAAAACCCATCGAGGATCTACAGCCGCCTGGAGGCGATCAGCCGTCATTGGAGCGGGTGCTCGGTGCCGGCGACCTGGTCATGCTGGCGATCGGCGCCGTGATCGGAGCGGGAATCTTCGGCGCAATCGGTACTGCCGCCGCCGGTCAGATCGGTCCTGGGGGCGAGGTGATCCGCTACGGCGCGGGTCCGGCGCTCATCTTTTCCTTTATCCTGCTCGGTGGGGCCTGCGCGCTCGCGGCGTTGTGCTATGCCGAGCTCGCCGCCATGATCCCGCAGGCCGGCAGCGCTTACGCCTATGCCTACGCGACGTTGGGCGAACTCGTGGCCTGGATCATCGGGTGGGATCTCATCCTCGAGTACGCGATCGGCAACGTGGCGGTCGCCATCTCGTGGGGCGACTACTTCACCACGCTGCTGCGTGGTATCGGCGTTGACCTGCCGGCCTGGTTGACCACGGGATACCGGACGGCCGTGCTCAGCTCCAATCCCGAGGTTCGAAGTCTGGTTGACACGGCGCCTCAGGTGGCCGGTCTGCCTCTGCTCGTGAATCTGCCAGCTTTCGGCATCGTGCTCTTCGTCACCTGGCTGCTGCTGAAAGGCGTTCGTGAGAGTTCATCCGCCAACAACGCCATGGTCGTGGTGAAGATCCTGGCACTTGGACTCTTCATTGCTGTCGGTGTGACGAGTCTGGATCCTTCGCTCTACGTCCCGTTTGCGCCGAACGGCTTCGCCGGTGTCCACCAGGGCGCCGCGATTGTGTTCTTCGCGTACATCGGCTTCGACGCCGTGTCCACCGCGGCGGAGGAAACGAAGAACCCTCAGCGGAACCTGCCGATCGGCATTCTTGGCGGACTTGCCGTCTGCACCGTCATCTACGTGGTCGTCGGCGCGGTCCTCACCGGGATGGTGCCGTACGAGCAGCTTGGAGTTGCCGATCCGCTCTCGAGGGCGCTCGAGCTGGCCGGCTACTCTGGCGTCGGTTCCGTCGTGGCGCTTGGAGCCGTCGTGTCGATGACGGCTGTGCTGCTGGTGTTTCAATACGGGCAGCCTCGGATCTTTTTTTCGATGGCGCGCGACGGGCTCCTGCCGGCGTGGGCTGCGCGGGTGGACGCGAGGACGCGCATTCCCCGTTCAGCGACACTCGTGACCGGCGTTCTCGTTGCGCTGGCGTCGCTCGTTGGTGATGCCGCCGAAACATACGATCTGACCAACATCGGCACCCTGTTCGCGTTCGCGCTGGTATGTGCGGGTGTGCTCGTGCTGCGCGTCACGGAACCCAATCGGCATCGGCCCTTCAAGGTGCCATGCGTCTGGCTCGTGGCGCCACTCGGCGTGGCCGCATGCCTGTTCGTCATGACCGGCCTTCCTCGCCAGGCCTGGGAGCGCTTCGGGGTCTGGCTCCTCCTGGGGGCCGTGGCGTACCTCGCCTACGGATACCGGCACAGCCGCCTACGCGGTCGCGGACGTTAGAGCCCAAGTGCCCCGCCGGGTCCGCTTCGCGGGAACCCGGCCTACGTACGTTGCGCAGACACCACGTGGGCGGGTGCCGCGGAGCGGACCCGCCGAAACGAAGACGCGATCCAGGGCGGGTGTTCCGCGAGCTCAGCTCAGCACGTAGGGCGGGTTCCGCGAAGCGGACCCGCCGAAGTACAATCACAGATTGAGCTGTCTCCGGAAGTGTCGGCAGTAAGGTATGGCGCACGATTGGATCGCAGTACGCGGCGCCCGCGTTCACAACCTCAAGAACATCGACGTCGATCTCCCGCGCGATCAGCTGGTGGTCATCACCGGCCTATCCGGTTCGGGTAAGTCGTCGCTCGCCTTCGACACGATCTACGCCGAAGGGCAGCGGAGGTACGTCGAATCGCTGTCGGCGTACGCGCGGCAGTTTCTCGAGCAAATGGAGAAGCCGGACGTCGACCTGATTGAAGGGCTTTCGCCGGCCATTTCGATCGAGCAGAAGACCACCGGCTCCAATCCACGCTCGACCGTAGGCACGGTCACCGAAATCTACGACTACCTGCGGCTGCTCTTTGCCAACATCGGCGTGCCGCACTGCTACAGCTGTGGACGCGAGATCACGTCGCAGACGCTCGAGCGCATTCTCGATCTTGTGATGCTTCACCCGCAGGACGCCCGGATCAACATCCTGGCGCCCATCGTCCGCGGCCGCAAGGGAGAGTTCAAGAAGGAGCTGCAGGCGCTCAGACAGCGAGGCTTCACCAAGGCCCGCATCGACGGCCAGTTCCGGGCGCTCGACGACGACATCAAGCTCGACCGGCGGCGGAACCATGCCATCGACGTGGTCGTCGATCGTCTCGTTGTGAAGTCCGGCATCGAGCGCCGCCTGTCGGAGTCGCTCGAGGTTGCGCTGAACCTCGCGGACGAGGTGGTCGTCATCAATACCTACGAAGCCGGCGACCAGCTCTTCTCGCGACGGCTCGCATGCGTGTCTTGTGGGATCTCGATGCCCGAGATGACGCCACGGGCGTTCTCGTTCAACTCCCCCCATGGTGCGTGCCCCGACTGCCAGGGACTCGGTGCCACCTACGACTTCGACCCGCGATCGGTTGTGCCTGACGAGTCCCGATCGCTGCTGGAAGGCGCCATCGCACCGTGGGGACGCGGCGACCGGAAGCTCGTGCGTGAAGCAGTGCTCACGCTCGCGAGCACGTTTGGGATCGATCCGGCGGCGCCATTCTCCAAGTTGCCGAAGAAGCACCGCGACTTACTGCTGTTCGGGCCGCCCTCGGCGGCCACGAAGACCGCCAAGGCATCCGCTGCCGTTGGCCGGGCCGAGGTGAACGAGGAGGACGACGACGCTGATGTCTCGGAGGGCGAGGGTGGCGTCGGACGCGCGCGCCGTCGCGAACGTGCGGGGAACGGCGACCGCGCTGCGTTCGGGCAAGACTTCGAGGGCGTCATTCCTAATCTTCGTCGGCGCTACGAGGAGGGGTCGTGGGTCGTGCAAGGCGATCTCGAGCCGTACCGCACCTTGCGCGAGTGCGGGACATGTCGTGGATTTCGGCTCCGGCCGCAGAGCCTTGCCGTGCGCGTGAAGGACCGGACGCTGGCCGAGTACGTGAGCCTTCCGGTCAGCGAGGCGCTCAATCTGTTCGAAGGGTTCGAACTCACGGAGCGCGAAGCGCTGATTGCCTCCCGGGTACTCCGGGAGATTCAGGATCGGCTTCGTTTTCTCCACGACGTGGGCGTCGGCTACCTGACTCTCAATCGAGGCGCCGCCACCCTCTCAGGCGGGGAGGGACAGCGGATTCGCCTCGCCACGCAGATAGGCGCAAGCCTTTCGGGTGTGCTGTACGTTCTGGACGAACCTTCGATCGGCCTTCACCAGCGCGACAATCGCAAGCTCCTCGCCACGTTGTTCCGGCTCCGTGACCTGGGGAACACAGTGGTCGTGGTTGAGCACGACGAGGAAACGATCCGTGCCGCCGACTATGTCGTCGATCTGGGACCGGGCGCTGGAGAGCATGGCGGCCACGTCATGTTTCAGGGCCGACCCGACGAGCTGCTGGAGCGCTCGGACGAGTCGCTGACCGGCGGGTATCTTCGCGGTGAACGCTCGATCCCGACGCCCCGGTCTCGTCGTCGGCCACTCAAGGGTGAAATCATCATCCGCGGCGCTCGTGCGAACAACCTGCGGAACATCGACGTGTCGATCCCGCTGGGAACGCTGACCGCCGTTACCGGTGTCAGCGGCTCCGGCAAGTCCACGCTCGTCAACGACATCCTGTACCGCTCGCTTGCGCAGGTCATCTATCGCGCCTCGGCCGATGCGGGACTGCACGATCGCATCGAGGGCATCCAGTTGATCGACAAGGTCATCGAGATCGATCAGTCGCCCATCGGCCGCACGCCCCGTTCGAACCCGGCGACGTACACGGGGATGTTTACGTTTATTCGCGAGCTCTTTGCGATGATGCCGGAGGCGAAGGCCCGCGGTTTCAAACCCGGGCGATTCTCGTTCAACGTCAAGGGTGGTCGCTGCGAGTCCTGTCAGGGCGACGGCGTCATTGCGATCGAGATGCACTTTCTGCCGAATGTCTACGTGACCTGCGAGCAGTGCAAGGGCCGGAGGTACAGCCGCGAGACGCTGGAGGTGCACTACCGCGGCAAGTCGATTGCCGAGGTCCTCGAACTGACCGTGGATCAGGCGCTGCCCCTGCTCGAGAGCATTCCACCCATCGCCACCAAGCTGCGCACGCTGCAGGAGGTCGGACTCGGCTACATCAAGCTCGGGCAGTCGGCGACGACACTGAGCGGCGGCGAGGCGCAACGCGTGAAGCTTTCGCGCGAGCTCTCCCGGCGCAGCACCGGCCGAACGATGTACATCCTCGATGAACCGACGACCGGCCTGCACTTCGAGGACACCAGGAAGCTGCTGGACGTGCTCAACGCCCTCGTGGATCAGGGCAACACGGTCGTCGTCATCGAGCACAACCTCGACGTCATCCGATCGGCGGACCATCTGATCGACCTTGGACCAGAGGGAGGGGCGGCGGGCGGACAGGTCGTCGCGGCCGGCACGCCCGAGGAAGTCTCGGCCAATCCGAACTCGGTGACCGGTGCGTACCTCCAGCGCCTTCTCGGGATCGGGACCGACTCGCACCCTGTTTCCGCAGGGCGGTTGGAGGGGTGAAGCCGGCGTCGGGGCCGGCGTGGCCCGGATCACCACTGTGGTAAAGTCGACACGCCTAACCGTCAGTGGGTTGTGGTCGCTCAGCCACAAATCTGTGATCGCGGAGCGAACAAAAGTCGATCACGAGGAAACAAGCGTATTGTTTACAACTATTTAAATAGAGGACGATGACTCAGATCGGAAGCGGCACCATAATTGCTCAAGTAGTCAAGTGCTGTGCCATCGCTTGGAGATCTGATGAACCAACAACGGACCCTTCGTCGGCCAATCTCCTGCGCCGGTATCGGACTCCACTCAGGCAAGAAGGTCACGCTTTCCCTGAAGCCCGCGGCGGCTGATTCCGGCATTCGATTTCGCCGGTCGGATCTCGGGGGGCAGGAGGTGCCAGCGACGGTCGATCACGTCGGCGGCATCAACCACGCCACGGGCCTCATGCGCGACACGGTCAGGGTGGACACGGTAGAGCACTTGCTCGCCGCCTTCGTCAGCCTCGGTGTGGACAACGCCGTGGTTGAGCTCAGCTCTCCCGAGGTGCCGATCATGGACGGCAGCGCGGCGCCGTTCATCTATTTGATTCAGGAAGCCGGCATCAAGCCCTTGTCGAGCCCTCGCCGGTACCTCAAGGTGCTGCGGCCGATCTCGCTGTCTCGCGGAGACAAGCGGATCGCGCTCTATCCGTCGGATCACTTCAAGGTCACGTATAGCATCGCGTTCGACCATCCGATGCTTCGCCACCAGTCGCGAACGATTCGGTTGACGGAGGAGTCCTTCATCGAGGAGATTGCGCCGGCGCGCACATTTGGCTTCCTCGAGGAGGTCGAGATGATGCGCCAGCAGGGGCTCGCTCTTGGAGGGTCGCTCGAGAATGCGATCGTCATTGGCGACACGGGCGTGCTCAACAACGCCCTGCGTTTCGACGACGAGTTCGTGCGGCACAAGATCCTGGACGTTATCGGGGATATGGCTCTCGTGGGTCACCCCATCATCGGCCATCTGGTTGCGCATCGAGGCGGCCACGCACTGCACACGCAGTTTGCGGCGCACGTCCTCGAAGAGTGCGAGAGCTGGACGCTCGTGGAGGCACCGGGAGCGGAAGAATCAGCCTCGGTCGCCGCGGTTGCCGCTCCAGCGCGAGCGGTCAACTAGCGCATAGTCTCTTTCGGGTCGTACATGAAAAAGGCCGCGGCTTGCCGCGGCCTTTCTTATTGCTGCCCCGCCTCGACTACACCCCGAAACTCTTGATAGCCGACGGTGCATCAGGGTGGATGTCGAGGACGTTCTGGACGCCCGTCATCGCGAGCATGGTCTCGACGCGCTTCTGCACGCCGACCACCTTGAGGAATCCACCGGCAGCGGTCGCCTGACGGTACAGGTCCATAAGGCATCCGATCGTCGCACTGTCCACGTAGGTCACCGTCGACAGGTCGAGGAGTACCCTCCGTTCGCCGGATCCGATGAGTGACGTAATCGTCATGGCGAACTCCGAGAGCAGCGGATACATCAGCCGCGCTTCGTTCACACGCACGACCGAAACCCCGTGCGTGCGGTCGGTGGTCAGGTTCATCCAGTTACTCCGATTGGTGGAACTACGCCCTGATACGTGCGCGACGGTCGTCTGTGAGGGTCGGCGACAACAGCGATCGGAAGACAGCGCCTCTCGCGCGTGTCGCTCGCGCCGCGGCTCGCGATCGACATGTCAACAGGCATGGCCGCTGGTGAGAGCGCGTGTGCGCGGTGGGCTGACGATGCGCGCATGATAACATGCGGAGGCTCGTGTACCAATCGTTCAGGCCCACGCCGGGCGGCCTCGCGTGCGATGACGTCAGCGTCGAATCGATCGTCGAGCACGTCGGCACCCCCGCTTACATCTACAGCGCTCGCGCAATCCGCGAGTCGTACCGCGCGATCGATCAGGCGTTCGCCTCGTATCCGCACGCGATCCACTACGCGCTCAAGGCCAACTCGACGTTGGCTGTGGTTCGCCTGCTGCGCTCGATAGGCAGCAAGGTCGACGCGAACTCCGGCGGCGAAATCGAGGTGGCCAGACGCGCGGGGTTCGATCCTGCCGACATCATCTTTACTGGTGTCGGCAAGAGCCGGGAAGAACTTGAGTCCGCCGTCGCAGCCGGCATTGGGACGATCAACGCCGAATCGGCCGGCGAACTCGATCGGATTTCGGCGATCGCGGCGGCGCAGAACCGCAGGGCGCGCGTCGCGCTGCGCGTCAATCCGGACATCGATGCCGGCAGCCATCCCAACATCTCGACCGGCCTCCGTATCAACAAGTTCGGCGTGCCTCTCCAGGAGGCGCGCGCCATCTACCGCGAGCGTCGTGATCGCGCGGGAGTGAGTTTCGTCGGGGTCCACGTCCATATCGGTTCGCAGATTACGAGCACGGAACCCCTTCGGCGGGCCGCTCACACGTTGGCCACGCTGGCGCTGGAGCTCAAGGACGACGGGTTCCAGCTCGAACACCTGGATGTCGGCGGCGGCCTCGGCATCGACTACAACGACACCCCCGGCATCGGCCCGTCAGGTTACGCGGCGGTCGTCATTCCGGAGCTTCAGCGCTGTGGCGTGCCCGCGATTCTGGAGCCCGGACGGGCAGTGGTGGGCCATTCGGGTGCGCTCATCGCGCGCGTCGTGGACGTCAAACGCTTCGATGCCGACCGACAGTTTGCGGTGCTCGACGCGGGAATGGGAGAGCTGATCCGGCCGGCGCTCTACGGGTCGTATCATCGCATCGTGCCGGTCCGGCCGAGACAGGGAGCGGTATCGCCCTGGGACGTCGTCGGGCCAATCTGCGAAAGCAGCGACGTCTTCGCCCGCGAGCGTCCGCTCCCGCCACTCGAGGTGCAGGATCTCGTTGCCATCCTCGACGCCGGCGCCTACGGTTCGGTGATGGCGTCGAACTACAACCGACATCTCCTGCCGCCGGAAGTCCTCGTCGACGACGGTCGCTGGACGATCATCCGTCGTCGTCAGACGATGGATGACGTACTGGTGCTGGAATCATGAGAGATCGTGGCGCCTCGGTCGCGACGCGCAGGCGCCTAAAGGTCCGATGCGCGGTGTCCTGATCGCGTTCGAGGGCCTCGACCAGAGCGGCAAGCAGACGCAGGCCGAACTGCTTCGAGAACGGCTCATTGCGGGTGGGCGAGTGGTCCGGCCGCTGTCATTTCCGGACTACGAGACGGTCATCGGCGGCGAAATCGGTCGTGCGCTGCGCGGGGAACGTCACTACGGGCCGGATGTGATGCAGCTCTTGTACGTGGCCAATCGCTACGAGTGGAAACAGGAGATCGTCAACGCGACGGCGAAAGGCACCGTGGTCGTGTGCGACCGGTACCTGGCATCGAGCGTCGCCTATGGTGAGGCGCAAGGTCTCGATCCGTCCTGGCTGCTCTCCATGCAGCAGTACCTCCCGCAGCCGGATCTGACGATACTCCTGGACATCCCGCCGGAGGCCTCGGCGCGACGGAAACGAACCGATCGTGACAGATACGAGCAGGATCTGGCACTCCTGGGCCGCGTTCGGAACAGCTATCTGCGCCAGGCCGCGCAGGGCTGGATTCGGGTCGATGCGGACCGTGATCGCGATGCGGTGACGGCGGATGTCTGGACCGCCGTGCGCGCTCGGCTGAGTCTGGAGCCGTGAGGCCCGGGCTTCTTTCCGTTCTACTACTGACGCTCCTGCCGCGCCTCGTGTCTGCGGCGCCCGCACAAGGTCCGCGAGATCCGGCCATTGCGGGCCCTCCTGAACCCGTGCCGCCCGCCGTGGCCTCTCGCGACGAGGCTGGTCATGTCACCATCCGCGCCATTCGGCTCGCGGAGCCGATCGTGCTCGACGGTCGTCTCGACGAGCGCGTCTACCGGGAGACCGAGGCGATCGGGGACTTCGTGCAGCAAGAGCCGTTCGAAGGCACGGCATCGACCGACAAGACCGAGGTCTGGGTGACCTATGACGAAGACGCGATCTACGTAGGCGCGAGGCTCTGGGAGAGCGATTCGTCGCAGCGGGTGACGAGCGACATGCGCCGTGATGCGAACAATCTCTACAACAACGACCATTTCGGCGTGATGCTCGATACGTTTTACGACCGGCGGAACGGATACATCTTCTTCGCGAATGCCCAGGGAGGGATGAGCGATTCCCAAGTCGTCAACGAAAACGCGAGCGCCGACTGGAACACGATCTGGGACACGCGTTCGGCAGACTTCGTCGGGGGGTGGACGATCGAGATCCGCATTCCTTTCCGGTCGATCCGGTTCAAGGAGGATGCGCGCGTCTGGGGAATCAATTTCCGGCGTCACGTGCGCTCGAAGACGGAGACGTCCTACCTCACCCGAATTCCGGCGTCTTTTGCGCGAAACGGCCTGACCCGGACGTCGAGCGCCGCCACGCTCGTCGGGATCGAGAGTCCGAGCAAGCTGCGAAATATCGACGTCAAGGGCTACGCGCTGGGTTCGACGGCGACGAATCGCGTCGTCGCGCCAGCGATCACCAACGATGGCGACTCCGAATTCGGCGCGGACATGAAGTGGGGAGTCACGCAGAGTTTCGTGGCCGATTTCACCTACAACACCGACTTCGCCCAGGTCGAAGACGACGAGCAGCAGGTGAACCTGACGCGGTATTCACTGCTGTTTCCAGAGAAGCGCGAGTTCTTCATGGAAGGCGCCCAGTTCTTCTCGTTCGGCGTTCAAGGGGGCATCAACAACAACGCGGACTTGCCCGCGGTGTTCTTCAGTCGCAGCATCGGGCTCGCAAACGGCAGTGTCGTGCCGATCATGTACGGCGGGCGCCTGCTCGGGCGCAGCGGCCCATACCGCGTCGGCGTGCTCCAGATGCGGACTGACGACGTCCCCGAGGTCTCGGCTGTCGCGACCGACTTCTCCGTCATCAGGGTACAGCGCGAGTTCCTGCGGCGCAGCCGTATCGGCGTCATCGGCACGCGTCGCTCGCCCAGTTCCAGCGGCCCCGGCACCACGAACTACGCGTACGGCGCTGACTCGGTGCTCCAGTTCTACGAGAACATCCAGATGACCGAGTACATCGCGAAAACGGACACCGTGGGTCGTGAGGGAGAGGACACCAGCTATCGGTCGCGATTCAACTGGAATCCCGATCGATGGGGTCTCGACATCGAGCATCTCTACGCCGGCAAGAACTTCAATCCCGAGGTGGGATTCGTGCGCCGCCCCGACGGGTTTCGGCAGACGCATGGCAAGTTCGAGTTCAGCCCACGACCGAAAAACATGCCAGCGATTCGCAAGTTCGCGTATTCCCTCGACGTCGACTATTTCGCCGACCCCTCGGGGCAGGACGTGACGAGTCGGGATCAGCAGGCCGCGTTCAGAGTGGACTTCGCCAGCGGCGATATTACGCAGATCGACGCGACGCGTAGCTTCGACGGGGTCAAAGTACCGTTCGTCGTCGCCAAGAACGTCGTCATTCCAGCGGGCGGCTACAACTTCACACAGGTTCGCGGCAGCTACACGTTCGGTCCCCAGCGAAAGGTCAGTGGGACGGCTACCGCACGCAGCTGGTGGGTTCTACGACGGCACGCTTCGAGAACTGAGCTGGCGCGGCCGGATCGAGTTCTCCCCGCAGCTCTATGCCGAGCCGACGGTATCGTGGAATCACATCGACGTGCCATCGGGTCGTGCGAACACGAACCTGGTGAGCAGCCGTCTGACCTACACCCTGTCACCGAGGATGTTTCTGTCCGCGCTGGTGCAGTATCAGTCCCGAACCGAGTCCGTTTCGACGAACGCCCGTTTTCGCTGGGAGTACCGACCCGGCAGCGAATTGTTCCTCGTCTACAGCGATGGGCGGACAACGCTTACCAGGGGGATTCCGGATCTGCAGAACCGCAGCTTCGTCGCGAAGGTCACGCGGCTGTTTCAGTTCTAAACCGCTCGCGGCCGACCGCATGGAGGTCAGCCTTGGCAACGGTCAATGCTCGCACCTCTCCCGCACCGGCTGTCTTGAGCACGGTGGCGCACGCTTCCAGCGTTGCGCCAGTTGTCCGCACGTCATCGATCAGGACGACCGTTCGGCCTTCGAGCCATTGTCGGCGCCGACGGGACGTGAGAAACGGCGAGAGCCTGAAGGCGCCATCGAGGTTCCGGCGCCTCGCTCTCGCATCAAGCCCAGTCTGCGGTGCCGTGGCGCGCACGCGCCAGAGGACGCGGCGCATCGGCACACCCAGGTGCCGCGCCAGCTCTTCAGCCTGGTTGAAGCCTCTCCGTGCGCGACGCCACGGATGGAGGGGTACCGGCACCACCCAGTCAGCGCTCTTCAGCACATGAGCGCCGGCCTCGATCATGAGCGCCGACAATGGGACGGGCCAAGCGCCGCCGCCCATCGTATTTGAATGCGTGGAGGATCGCTCGCAGGGTCCCTTCATAGTGCCCGAGCGGCTCGCGCGGCGTCGACCGAGCTTGGGGCGCGGCGACAGCGGGGACATTGCTCGAGCGCAGCGCTGATGACGCGCCACGAGGCGAGGGGATCACCGCACGTGCGGCAGAACGGCGCGACCAGGATCCGGATCTGGCTCCAACACCCGTCGCAAACGGGTCCGACAAGCGGTGTGTCGAGCACTCGATCGCACGCCGCGCATCGTGGTGCGATCGTGACGGCGAGGAGTGCGTCTATGACTCGTCGGCAATGGGGAAACGCTCCGCGTTTCCCCAGAGGCGTTCCAGATCGTAGAACGTCCTGCATTCGCGGCTGAACACGTGCACGACGAAATCGAAATAGTCGAGCAGGATCCATTCCGATCGATTGGCGCCTTCCGCCAGTGCGGGCCTTTCTCCCAGGTCGCTTCGGAGCGTGGCGTTCACGGCATCTGCGATGGCGTGAATCTGCCTCGGGTTCGTACCGGTGCAGATGACGAAATAGTCGGTGAACCCGCCAGCCTTCCGCAGGTCGAGGACAACGATGTCCACGGCCTTTCGGTCTCGGGCCGCACGGATGGCGCTGGCCACCCCCTTCGGCAGCTTCGGCGGCTTCGGCGTTTGGCCTTCGGCGCGGTCGGTGCGCCAGCGGTTTTGGGTACGGCCGGGGCTCCGACTTTTCGGGGCCTGGCTGCCTTCTTGGACGCGCTAGCCTTGTCTGTCTTCGTCTTCGCCATGCAACTCGTTTTCCATTTCGTAGAGATGGTGCGCGACGATGTGCCGTGCAACCGCCGAAGGCACGAGGTCGTCGATCCCGTGTCCGGCCGCCAGGCGTTCGCGGATGGTCGTGGAGGAGACATCGCGCGTTGTCGCTTCGACGACGAAAATGCCCGTTATGCCGTCCTTCACGGGATCCATCGAGGGCGGGCTGACTCGGGGTCGTAGTTCAGGGTTCCTCGACAAGGCCGTTTCCATTGCCGTGCCTGGCCGGGCGATCACGACGAAGTGGGCCAGCTCGAGCACGGCCGGATACTCCCGCCAGGTGGCAATTTCTGCAAAGGCATCGGCGCCGAGGATGAAGAAGAGTTGCCGGGGCGCCCAGCCCAATGCGTGGAACTGTCGCAGGGTGTCCGATGTGTAGGAGCGGCCGTCTCGGACCAACTCCGCCTCTGACAACCGGCAACCGTCGAGACCGTTGATGGCCAGTGCTGTCAGCGCGAATCGCTGGAACGCCGTTGCGTGGGGCACAAGGGAGCGGTGAGGAGGATCCTTCGACGGTACGAAGACGATCTCCTCCAGCGCGAGCGCGGAACGCGCTGCTCGCGCGGCGTCCAGATGACCGTGATGCACGGGGTCGAAGGTGCCGCCGAACACACCGAGCCGCCGGGTCATTCGCCGTGCAGCGCTGGAGCCGCTGGAACCACCACCTCGCGCACGGCGGCGATCTGCCTCCAGGCGGCTTCCAGGAGTTCGTCGATTCCTGCGCCGGTGACGCCGGAGATCCGGTGGAAGGGAAGCTTCTGCTTCTTGACGTGCGTTTCGAGACGCTTGAGCCGCGACGGATCGTCAAGCGCGTCGATCTTGTTGGCGGCGACGATCTGCGGCTTGGCGGCGACCTGCGGATCGAACAGCCGCAGCTCTTCGATGATCGTGTCGAAGTCTTCGACCGGATCGCGGCCCGAGGCGCCGGACACATCGACGAGGTGAATCAGCACCTTCGTCCGCTCGATGTGTCGCAGAAAGCGATCCCCGAGTCCGTGTCCCTCGTGGGCGCCCCGGATGAGCCCTGGCACGTCGGCGACGACGAAACTCCGGCTATCGCTCAATCTGACGACGCCGAGGTTTGGCGTCAGGGTCGTGAACGGATAGCTGGCGATCTTCGGACGCGCAGCGGAGATTCTGGCAATCAGTGTGGACTTCCCGGCGTTTGGAAAGCCTATCAGTCCGACATCAGCCAGGAGCTTCAGCTGAAGGCGGAGGAATCGTTCTTCGCCGGGCTCACCCGGTTCGGTCCGGCGGGGTGCCCTATTCGTCGACGAGACGAAGCAGGCGTTGCCGCGTCCTCCGATGCCGCCTTTCGCGACCAGCACCCGCTGGCCCTCTTCGGTCAGGTCCGCCAGTACCTGCAGGCCGTGTTCGACGCTGCCGCTTTCAAGCGAGGAGACTTTTTCGAACACGAGGGTGCCGATGGGAACTTCGATCTCGAGATCATTCGCGCTGGATCCGGTTCGGTTCCCGCCTTGGCCGTGCTGGCCGCCTCGCGCCTCGAATTCAGGGTGATAGCGGAAGTCGATGAGGGTGTTCTTGCCTGGCGATGCGACGACGTACACAGAACCACCGACGCCGCCGTTGCCGCCATCGGGGCCGCCGCGCGGAATGAACTTTTCACGGCGGAAACTGAGACATCCGCGGCCGCCGTTGCCGGCGGTCACATGGATGTCCACCTCATCGACGAACATCCAGTTCAGTATAGGAGGAGTGGTGGCTGAATACGCTGGTCGTGAATGAGCCTCGACAGATGCGAGGCCCGAGGGCTAACCAACCACGGGAATAACGGAGATACGCCGGCCGTGCTGGCCGTGGTCCTCGAATCGTACCTTCCCATCGAGCTTGGCGTACAGGGTGTGGTCCTTGCCCAGCCCGACGTTGAGGCCGGGTTCGAATCGCCGCCCCTTCTGACGCACCAGGATCGACCCGCCGGTGACGATGTTTCCATCGTGGCGCTTGACGCCAAGGCGCTGCGCGTTGCTGTCGCGGCCGTTGCGTGAACTGCCTTGTCCTTTTTTCGTAGCCATCGGTGTGTCTTACCTATGCTTGGATGTCCGTGATACGGACTCGCGTGAAAATGCTGCGGTGCCCACGGGTCTTTCGAAAGCCCTTGCGGCGCTTCTTCTTGAACACGCGGAGCTTCGGGCCACGCGCTTCGCCGTCCACGACGCCAAGCACTTTGGCGTTGGCCACGTACGGCGCGCCGGCCAGAATCTCGCCCGCGTCCTTCTCGACGAGTAGCACCTGGTCGAAGGAGAACGGGGATCCCGGTTCTCCGGGCGTTCCGTCGATTTCGACAACGGCGCCTGGGGTCACCTTGAGCTGGCGGCCTCGGGCCTGAATAATGGCGTACACGGGCATTCCCTCGATTGACTGGCATGGTTGGCCAGGAACTGGCCAACGCAAAGAATCTAGCTTAACCCGACTTCGGTCAGGTATGGAAGCCCTGCGTGCGTTCCAGGAACGCATGGGGAGGAGGCCTCCGGAGCCGGGTAAAACAGCGGCCTACTGCAGCAGAACCCGAGAGCCCCTGATCGACTGGCTGCTCAAGGTGCTGAGAAAGCTTGGGATAAGCCGGTCCATCAACTCGAAATAGGAGGACAGGGCTGGCGACGTCTGGTTGGCGTTGTACAGCACCTCCTCACGGAAGTTCTCCGAGTGAAGGACTGTTCCGGTCCGGCCATCGATGAACACAAAGCGGGGTTTGAGCACGAACCCCTTCCGCTCCATATAGGTGCGGACCGGGACCACTCGACGCCGCCCGAACGAGTCGTAGACCTCCTGGTCGCGCTGGACGATGCCCGACCGCGCCTGCGGCGCGAACATCACGGTGCCCGTCACGATGAGTGGCTGCTGGTACTCTTCGCCGATCCGCTTCCAGGTACTCGACGTCAGCGAACAGGTGCTCGTACGGCTCGAGGTCCGCGTCTTCACGAATCGCCCCGGGCTCGGTGCCGCCGTCCGCGGGAGCCCCGTTGGTACCCCTGCTTTCGACGGCGACGTCCATGAGCGGAAGCACGTCAGTGTCGATGACGCGCATCTCCGATTTCGTCCGCAGCTGGCTTCGCAGCAGGCGAGTCGTTTCCAGGTTCCCGTCGACGTCCTCCGTGCCGCCGGCAATGAAACCTGCCACGAGTACCCGCTGGAACGCCGAGACATCGAGCTTCGGACGGATCGGTGTCTCAATCGGGATTTCGTAGTATGACGAGCACGCGGCGGTCGTCGCCACCACGACGAGGCTACAGAGAGTCTTCGCGAGTCGTGCGGTCATTGATTTCCTTGAAGAGCTCGTAGTTTTGTTTGATGTACGTGTTGTTCGGCTCCAGTTCGATCGCCTTTTCGTAGGCGGCGCGAGCCTTCTCCAAGTCTCCCTCGTGCTCGTAGGCGATCGCGAGATTGTTGTGCGCGGCGGCATACGTCGGGTCGATCTGGGCGGCGCGCTCCCACCGGTAGATCGCTTCCCGCCACAGTCCTCGCTGCGCCACGGCAATACCGAACTCGATCTGTTTCTTCGCGTCGTCACGTGCGTCGGCCGCGAGCGGCGCGACAGCCATCGGCGAGAGCAGCACGAACAGGAACAGGAAGAGACGGATCATTGAAGACGCAAATATAGTCACGGGTTAGCGCAAGGCGCAAGTCCTTTAAACGCCAATACCTCGTAACGTGCAAGAGCAAGGCATGTACCAGGGAATGGCCCTGGAATCAGGCCGGAACATGGGATCGCGCGACGACGATTGCACGCGAGTTACCGCGCCTCGTAAACGAAAGCGTTGCCAGAGGACAGAACCGATACCTATAATCAGGACAACGAGGTCGGGTGCCACCATTGCGTTGTCGCAACGGGGCTCCGGCCTTTTGTCGTTTTGGGGTTTCCGTGGCGTCGGCGCGACCGGGTTCGAGACCCGGCAGGAGACCTCATGACACGCGATGAGGCCATCGCGCTCTCGCTGGTTCCCGGTTTGTCGCGGGTCGGCCTGACCGAACGCCTGAGGTGCGACGACCCGTGCCTGCTCGAGGACGCTCGACGGCTTCTCGATCAGTCGCGAAGCGTGCGTCAGAGCGTCGAGTCGGCCGGGATCGGAGCTATAGCCTGGAACGATCCCCGGTTTCCCAGCGCGCTGCTGGCTATTTCCGACGCACCGCCGGCACTCTGGTATCGCGGGGCTCTCGACGTGTTCGGCACACCCGCGATTGCCATCGTTGGCTCCAGGGCCGCTTCTCCCGCGGCTCTCGAGACGGCTGCTCAGCTTGGCTGCGAGGTCGCCGCGAGAGGTATTGCGGTTGTGAGCGGGCTCGCTCGGGGTGTGGATTCTGCCGCGCATCGCGGCGCGCTTCGGTCGGGTCGGACGATCGCCGTCCTCGGTTCCGGCATCGACTGCATCTACCCCCGAGAACACACGCCCCTGGCTGAGCACATTGTGCGGAAGGGGCTGGTCGTAAGCGAGTATCCGCCTGGCACGCCGCCGCTCGCATTTCACTTCCCCATGCGCAACCGCCTCATCAGCGGCCTGTCGAGAGCCGTCGTGGTAGTCGAAGCGAACGAGAAATCTGGTTCGCTGATCACGGCCGCCTGTGCGCTCGAACAGGGTCGGGATGTGATGGCGGTACCTGGCAGCGTGCTGAGCGGGCGAAACCGAGGTGCCCATGCCCTGATTCGGGATGGGGCAAAGATTGTGGAGAGCGCGGACGATATCGTAGAGGAAATCGGCTGGACCGGCCCCACGGCGTCGGCGGGTTCAGGCGAGGCAAGTGGTGATCGCTCAGCGATTTCGAGGGATCCGCTGCTCGTGGGAATGCAGGCCGGGCACGCGTACGATCTTGACGAATTGGCGATGGCGACTGGGGTCAGCGGTGTCCGACTCTTACCGCGATTGCTCGAGCTCGAACTGCACGGAAACGTGCAACGCGTCGAGGGCGGCCGTTTCATGAGGCGGATATGAACGTGTTAGTGTGGAATTCACAGACATCTGATGGCCTCTAGACCCCTCGTCATTGTCGAATCGCCCGCGAAGGCGAAAACGCTCGGCCGCTTTCTCGGTGCAAACTACCGTGTCGAAGCGAGTTACGGGCACATTCGCGATCTTCCTGAATCGGCCGCCGACGTGCCCAAGGAGATCAAAGCCAAGGACTGGGGCCGCATGGGGGTGGATGTCGAAAGCGACTTCACGCCGTACTACGTCGTCCCGGACGACAAGAAGAAGCAGGTCGCCCACCTGAGGACGGCACTCAAAGAGGCCTCAGAGGTGCTTCTCGCGACCGACCCGGATCGCGAAGGGGAGTCGATCAGCTGGCATCTCGCCCAGGTTCTGAAGCCCAAGGTTCCGATAAGCCGAATCGTGTTCCACGAAATCACGGAAGAGGCGGTGCGCGAGGCGTTGAGCCACCCGAGTGACGTCAACGAGAACCTCGTCCGCGCCCAGGAGAGCCGCCGCATCCTGGATCGTCTCTACGGCTACACCCTGTCACCGCTGCTCTGGAAGAAGGTGCAGACGGGGCTCAGTGCGGGCCGAGTTCAAAGCGTGGCGGTTCGCCTCATCGTCGAACGCGAGGAGGAACGACGCGCGTTTCATTCCTCGGTCTATTGGGATCTGGCGGCGACGCTCAAGGGGGACGGCCGGGAATTCGTTGCGACGCTCACGCGGATCAACGACCAGCGTGTTGCGACGGGCAAGGACTTCGACGCGCAGACTGGCGCGCTTCGGAACCAGAGCGCCCGGCTGCTCGATGAGCCTTCCGCCCTGCGGTTCCTGGAGGCTCTCCGTCGCAACGTGCCGTGGACGGTCACGTCCGTCGAGCAGAAGCCGGGTGTCGAACGTCCCGCGCCGCCATTCACGACGTCGACGCTGACGCAGGAGGCCAGCCGCAAGCTCGGGTTCTCCACGGAGCGCACGATGCAAGGGGCGCAGCGGTTGTTCCAGGGTGTTGATGTCGGCAACGGCGACATGGAAGGTCTGATTACCTACCATCGAACCGACTCCACGACGCTCTCGGACAGGGCGCTGGAGGAGTCGGCCCGCGTGATTCGGGACATGTTCGGGGCCGAGTACCTACGACGCGCCCCGTCGCTATCAGACCAAGGTCAAGAACGCGCAGGAAGCGCACGAGGCCATTCGTCCGAGCGCCTTTCGACTGGCGCCGAGCCAGCTCGAGGGCGTGCTCGATCCCGACGACCTCAAGATCTACGACCTGATCTGGAAGCGGACGATGGCGTCGCAGATGGTCGATGCTCGCGTGCTCCGGACGGCGATTGAAATATCGGCCCAGGGCCCTGACGGCGAAGTGTCGGTACTGACCGCCGGTGGCAAGGCGATTGAGTTCGCCGGGTTCCGCCGCGCGTACGTGGAGGGTAGCGACGATCCGGCTGCGGAGCTCGAGGAGCAGGAAGCGATTCTCCCGCAGTGCAAGGTCGGCGATCGCGTGCACACGGACGGCACCACCCCTCTCACGCTTCTCGATACTGAACCCAAGAAACACGAAACCCTCCCGCCGGCACGTTTCACCGAGGCGTCGCTCATCAAAGAGCTCGAGCGTTTGGGCATCGGCCGGCCGTCGACGTTCGCGCCCACGATTGCCACGATCGTGCGCCGTGGATATGTATTTCGACAGGGGAAAGCGCTCGTCCCGAGCTTCACCGCGTTTGCGGTGACGAAACTGCTGCGTGACCATTTCGGCGATTTCGTCGAGAGTGATTTCACGGCGGAGATGGAAGACGACCTCGACGAAATCTCGCGAGGTGAGCGAGAGTCCGTCGCGTTCCTGAAACAGTTCTACTACGGCGACAAAAAGCACCGGGGCTTGCTGCCAGCCGTCGAACACGGGGCCGAGAGCGCGGACTATCCGCTGCACCTGCTGGGCACCGATCCCGAGACCGGGGAAGAGGTGCGCATCCGCATCGGACGGTTCGGGCCGTTTGTGCAGGTTGCCGATGGCGGTCCCGGCAAGACGGCGTCGCTTCCCGAGGACATCGCGCCGGCCGATCTCACGGTCGAGAAGGCCCTCGAGCTCGTCCGCGCCAAGGCCGAGGGGCCGCGAACGCTTGGCGTTGATCCGGAGACCAGCCAGAACGTGTACGTGATGAACGGACGCTATGGCGTGTACGTCCAGTTGGGTGAAACGGCCGAGCCGGCACCGAAAGGGAAGAAGGTCAAGGGCCAGGCCGCCGCGAAGGCGCCCAAGCCGAAACGGGCATCGCTGCAGTCCGGTATGACCGAGGCGACGGTCTCTCTCGACGAGGCTCTCAGGCTCCTGTCGCTTCCGCGTGTCCTCGGGGTGCACCCTGACGACAACGAGCCGATTTCCACGAACTTCGGACGTTTTGGTCCGTACGTGAAGCACGGGGACGATTTCCGTTCGCTCGAGTCTGAGAACGACGTCTTCGGAATCTCGTTCGACGCCGCGCTCGAGTTGCTTCGAGCGCCAAAGCAGTCACGGCGCAGACAGGGATCGCAGAAGAAGACGCTTCGAGAGTTGGCGGAGGGGACGACAAAGCTCCAGGTACTCGCGGGACGCTATGGACCCTACGTCACCGACGGCACAACCAACGCGTCGATCCCGAAGGGTTCGAGTCCGGAGGCGTTGACGTTTCAGCAGGCGGTCGAGTTGCTCGAGGCACGCCGTAACGCGGCGCCGTCAGCGCGTCGCGCCCCGGTCCGGCGTCGCGGGACATCAGCCCGCGCGTCCACGCGAGGCTCAGAGCGAAAAACCGCCGGGGCGTGAGAAGACTTTGGTCTTTGGTCTCTTGTCTCTGGTTCCGAAGCGAAGGATTCTTGGCTGTCGACCAGAGACTAAAGACTAGACACCTCAAAGTCTCACGATGATTCACATCATTGGCGGCGGTCTCGCCGGTGCCGAAGCCGCATGGCAGGCGGCTTCGCGCGGCGTGAACGTCGTCATTCACGAGATGCGGCCGGTCCGCCCGACCGTGGTTCACAAGACAGATCAACTGGCGGAACTGGTCTGCTCGAATTCCTTTCGCGGCGACAAGCTCGACAATGCGGTCGGCCTCCTGAAGGAAGAGATGCGTCGTCTCGGCTCGTTGGTGATGCGCATGGCCGATGCGCATCGCGTGCCCGCGGGGGCTGCGCTGGCTGTCGATCGCGAGCGATTTTCTCGAGCGGTGACCCAAGCGATCGAAGAGCATCCGCTGATCACGGTGGCGCGGGAGGAGATTACCTGTACGCCGACCGACGCTTCGTGGTTTCCGTTGATCATCGCCACCGGACCGTTGACGTCCGACTCCTTGTCAGCAGACATCGCCGCGCTGGTGGGCGCCGATCATCTGTACTTCTACGATGCCATCAGTCCGATCGTCTCGGCCGAGACGATCGACATGGACAAGGTCTTTCGTGCCTCCCGATGGGACCGAAGTTTTCGAGGTCCGTCACAGGACGTAGCCCCAGCGCGGGAGGCGGGACAGCCGCCGGCCGTTGCGTGCGGGATCGATGACGGGCAGGGGGACTATCTGAACTGCCCGCTCACGAAGCTCGAATACGACCGGTTTTACGATGCACTGATCTCGGCAGAGTCCGCGACCATTCATGACTTCGACAAGGAGAAATTCTTCGAAGGGTGCCTGCCGATCGAAGTCATGGCGCATCGTGGCCGCGACACGTTGCGCTTCGGCCCGATGAAGCCCGTCGGCCTCGTGGATCCCCGTTCGGGCCGATCATCGTACGCCGTGGTTCAGCTTCGTCAGGACAACATCGCAGGCGACCATTTCAGCCTCGTCGGTTTTCAGACACAGTTGAAGTGGGGCGAGCAGGCTCGCGTGCTGGCGCTGATTCCAGGGCTCGAGACGGCTGAGTTCATCCGTTTCGGCATGGTCCATCGAAACACGTACATCAACGGGCCCGCCGTGTTGCGCGAGACGTGGCAGACAAAAACTCGCGACGACCTGTTTTTCGCCGGACAGATCTCCGGTGTGGAGGGCTACGTCGAATCCGCGGCCTCCGGCCTCATCGCCGGCCGGAATGCCGCTGCTGTCTCACGCGGCGAGACGCCGCGGGTGCCGCCACGGACAACGGCCATCGGAGCCTTGGCGTACTACGTCTCACATGCCGATCCCGGCAACTACCAGCCGACCAACATCACGTTCGGCATCATGGCGCCCCCCGACACAGGTGTGAAACGAAAGCAGGAGCGGAAGGCCGCTGTCTCGGAGCGGGCGTTGCAGGCCCTGGCGGATTGGATGCGCGATGACGTCACAGCTTGAGGCGTTCGTCGAGCATCTGCGCCTGAATCGAAACGCGTCGGCGCACACGGTCTTGGCCTACCAGGGAGACCTCACCCAACTCATCGAGTTCACGGCCGTTCATCTCGGGAAGGCGCTGGACCGCCTCACGCCAGGCGATCTCGATCGGGGCGTCGTCCGGGCGTACATGGCGGAGCTGTACCGCAAGGGACAGTCGCGGTCGTCGGTGGCGCGCAAGCTCTCGTCGCTGCGCACGTTCGTACGGTTCCTTCGACGTGAGGGCTGGATCAACGACGACCCCGTCGTGCTGGCGCCGTCACCTCGACGCGATCGCAAAGTTCCCGCGCATCTCTCCATGGACGAGATGACGAGGTTGCTCGACGCGCCGGATGGGTCGACGGGCCTCGGCCGCCGCGATCGCGCCATTCTCGAGTTGTTCTATGCCTCAGGGCTACGCCTGAGCGAGTTGGTGGGACTCGATGTCGAGGACGTCAACCTACAGGCGCGGATCGTCCGCGTGAGTGGGAAGGGTGGAAAGGAGCGTCTCGTGCCGTTCAATACGAGTGCGCAAACCGCCATGCGAGTGTGGTACGCCGACCGCGCCCGGCTACGCGCCCCGCACGCGCCTCCGGCACGGAGGGCAGGCCAAGGCCGTGTCGGCGTCGGGCGATCGAAGTCGGGGGGCGATGGCGATCCGTTGTTTGTCAACGCGCGGGGCACGCGTCTGACGGGACGCAGTGTGCAGCGCCTGGTGGCCCGCTACGTCTCAGGGTGCAGCACCCGGTTCGGGATCAGCCCACACGCTCTGCGGCACTCGTTTGCCAGTCATCTGCTCCAGCGCGGCGCAGACCTCCGTGCCATTCAGGAGCTTCTCGGGCACGTGCAGCTGTCCACCACGCAGCGATATACCCACATCAACGCCGCGCAGCTGCTGGAGGTCTACAGGAAGGCGCATCCGCGAGCGAAGCACGAGGTCTAAGAGCGATTTGCGTTTCTCCGTAGAGCGCACGCTTCAGCGTGCGCTGTCCGCGGAGGCTGAAGCCTCCGCTCTACGCCGAATCGAAAAGCGGGCTAGCTAGGCGACCGACGAAGAACTAGGCGAGCATCGCCTGAGCAGCCATCTGCTGAGCGCTGGCGGCACGCCGGCCGCGTGGAAACTCGATCCCGAGCACCTTGATCTTGTAGTTCATGACGCGCGGGCTGATCGACAGCAGTTCCGCCGCGTCCTTCTGCACCCAGTTCGACATCTTCAGCGCCTCGATCAGCGCCAGTCGTTCGATGTCTTCGAGCGGGATCCCGGTCGGTGGGATCTTCAGAATCGACGAGGCTTCGCGAGCCGATCCGATGGTTCCTGTGTCGCCGAGGCGAAGGTCGTCGGCGGAGATGTAGGCGCCGTCGGCCAGCAGCATGGCTCGTTCGATCGCATTCTCGAGCTCCCGGATGTTTCCGGGCCAGTGGTACCGCATCAATAACTTCAGCGCATCCGCTTCGAGCCCATCGATTTTCTTCTTCAACTCACCGGAGAACCGTGCGATGAAGAAGTCAGCGAGCGGGCCCACATCGTCCTTGCGCTCGCGGAGCGGCGGCATTTCGATGGTCACCACGTTCAGCCGGTAGTACAGGTCTTCGCGGAACGTACCGGCTTCCACCATCTTCGTGAGATCCCGGTTCGTCGCGGCGATCAGACGGACGTCCACCTTGAGCGTTCGGGTGCCGCCCAGCCGCTCGAACTCGTGCTCTTGCAGGACCCGCAGGATCTTGGCCTGCGTGTTGGCGCTCATGTCGCCGATCTCGTCCAGGAACAGCGTGCCTCCGTCAGCCTGCTCGAACCGGCCGATGCGCTGCTTGTCGGCGCCGGTAAACGCCCCCTTCTCGTGCCCGAACAGCTCCGACTCGAGCAGATTCTCCTGCAGCGCCGCGCAGTTCACCTTGATGAAGCTGCGGGATGCCCGGTGCGAATTGTGATGGACGCCACCGGCGATCAACTCCTTGCCGGTTCCCGTTTCGCCGCGGATGAGGACCGTGGTGTTGCTCTTGGCAACCTTGCGCACGATGGCGAGTACCCGCTCGAGCGCGCCACTCGACCCGATGATGTGGTCGAAGTCGTAAATGTCCCCCTGCGCGTGTCGGAGGTAGTCGATCTGGTGCTGCATCCGGCGCAGCTCGAGCGCCTTGTCGACCTTGATCTCCATCTCCTCGACTTCGAACGGCTTCTGCACGTAGTCGAAGGCGCCGGACTTCATGGCTTCGACAGCCGTCGATACCGAGCCGAACGCCGTCATCAGGATGACGGCCGTCGTGGGGTGGAGGGCCTTGGCCGTCTTGAGCACGTCAAGACCGGTGCTGCCGCCCATTTTGAGGTCGCTGATGACGATATCGAAGAAACCCTCGTGGAGCTTCTCAATCGCGGCGTTGCCATTGGACGCTTCCTCGACCTCGTGCGAGGCCTCGGCCAGCGCTTGCGCGAGGCCTCGGCGAAGCGTGTCGTGGTCGTCGGCGATTAGAATCCGGCCCATACCTGTGTTCCCTCGAAAATGGCGAACGGGAGCCCCTGACGCAATGTCCTCATAGTCTTAATTCGTCGACTCGCCGGCTGCCTTCACTGACAACGTCACGCGAATCCGTGTGCCCCGGCCAGGGACGGTCTCGAGATCGATGCTTCCATCGTGCGCGTCCACGATCTTCCGAACGATGGCGAGACCTAGCCCTGTGCCCTGCGGCTTGGTCGTGAAAAACGGATTGAACACGCGGTCGGCTACCTCCTGCGGCATGCCAGGGCCTTCGTCCACCAGTTCGACGACCACGGCTTCCTTGGCGTCGGTGTCGTCGACGATTCGGATCGTGGAGGCGGTGACCGTGACGCGCCCTCGACCATCCATGGCTTCGTAGGCGTTTGTGAGCAGATTCGTGAAGAGTTGCGTGAGCTGAAACTGGTCGCCCTGTATCAGCGGGAGCGTGTGCGGGACCCTGACATCCACCCGGATGTCGCCACGCCGCGCCTTGGTTTCAGCGAGTTGAACGGCCGCCTGGACGGCCTCACCGACCCGTGTCCGTTCGACCTGCAAGCGAATAGGTCGTACGAACTCGAGGACTTCCTGCACGATGGCGTTCGCCATCTTCGCTTCTTTGATGATGTCCGTGAGTACCAACTGGGCGTCCGGTGCGTCGCTCATCTTTCGGCGCAGCAACCCGGCCATCACCTCGATGCCGCCCAAGGGGTTCTTCACCTCGTGCGCGATTGCGGCGGCCATCTCACCGACGGCGGCCAGCCTGTCGCGCAGACGCTCGCGTTCTTCGAGTTGTTCCACACGAGTCAGGTCCTTGAAGAACATCGACGCGCCGACCACTCGGTCGTCGTCGTCTCGGACGAGCGCGAGGGTGTAGCCGATGACCCTCCCCGAAAGACGGAGCCTGAGCTCCGCGCGATTCGGGAGCAGGTGCAGGTCGAATACGTTCGAGAGCAGGCGCACCACCTCTGGGTGGTCGCGCAGAACCTCTGCGACCGGTCGTCCGACGTCGTCGGGGCCGCGCTTGATCCCGAAAATGCGATAGGCCTCATCGTTGATGATCGCCAGAGCGCCGTCGCGATCCAGCGCCAGTACGCCGTTCCGCATGCCCGTGATGACGTGTCTGAAGAACGCGTCCTTCACGGCGCCTGTACTGCGGGCGGCTGGCGAGCTGGTGCGCTCGACGGTGGCCGGCCCAGAAGGCCAGCCGGGTGCCGCCCGGCGGCTCGACTTCGTCATCGCGATTTGCTCCACGGGTCTTGATCCCTGCACTACTTTCGATCCCTGATCCCCTCTAGGCCTCCGACCCGCAGTCTGGGACCTTCGGCAGTCAGGTCAGCGGTCGCAAAGCCCGTGCCCGAGTGGATCTCCCCAAGTCGTTCCAAATATCTGAAAGGACGACCTGTTATAGGGTTGGAAACGGTACACGCGGATTACGATAATGTAATTATCGTTCGGTCCCGCGAGTAGCAATAGAGGAGGGGATCGATCTACGAATTCGCCGCGTGTTCCTGAAGGGCTTCCCACTGGGCGATCAGGTCGCCGACCTCCCACATGAGCGCTTTGTGGCGTCCAATTACGATACTGGCGGCTGCCGGGTCGTCGTAGAAGCCCGCGGCCCCGATCGCCGATTCCAGGGCCTTCACCTCGGCTTCGCGTTCCGCGATGCGGATCTCCATATCGGCAATCCGTTTCCGGAGCGAGTCGTCCGCGCGCTGTTTTTTGCGTCGTTCGGCGTCATCACGCTTGCGGTCCTCGCGTGTCGTCTCCGGCGCGGGTGTGGGATGCCGCGGTTCAGCCTTTGGCGCTTTCCGCACCTGGCGCTGAGGCGGCCGCTGGACCACGGGTTCGGCGTGCTGGGGGGCGTCGGGGTGGTCCTTGTGCCAGAGAAACTCGGCGTACGTGCCAGGGTAGACGGTGCCCTCGCCGTGGCCAATCTCGATGATCTTGGTGGCCAGCTTCTCGACGAAGTACCGATCGTGCGAGACGATGATCAGGGTGCCGCCGTAGTCTTCGAGCGCGTCGAGCAACACGTCCTTCGAATCGAGGTCGAGGTGATTCGTCGGCTCGTCGAGGAGCAGCGTGTTCGATGGGCGCAACAGCATCCGAGCCACCGCGAGCCGCGTGCGTTCGCCACCTGACAAGACGCCGGCTTTCTTGTAGACGTCGTCCCCCGAGAAGAGAAACCCCCCGAGAATGTTGCGAATCGCTGGGACCATGTTCGTGGGCGAACCGGCCGCGAGCGTTTCGTAGACCGTCAGGGCCGGATTGAGGCGGACCGCTTCGTCCTGCGCGAAATACTCCATGACGACCTGGTGGCCCACCGTGCGCGTTCCGGTGTCCGGGGCTTCTTCCCCGGAGAGCATGCGCATCAGCGTTGACTTGCCGGCTCCATTCGGACCGACGAGCGCAATGCGGTCTCCGCGTTCGATGTGTAGCCGCAGATCTCGGAAGACCACCAAGTCTCCGTAGCGCTTGTGGACGTGCGTGAGGTCGAGCACGGTCCGTCCGCTCTTTGCGCAGGCGGGAAACGTGAAATGGATCCGCTTGCGCTCGGGAGGTACCTCGATCGGAACAACCTTGTCGAGCAGCTTGATCCGGCTTTGGACCTGAGCCGCCTTGGTCGCCTGGTAGCGGAATCGATCGATGAACGCCTTGACCCGCGCCACCTCCTCGTCCTGGTCTCGCTTGGCCTGACGCAGCCGCTCGAGCATCGCATCGCGCTGCTCTATGTATCTGCTGTAGTTACCGACATAGTCGGTCAGCTTTCGCAGGTTGAGGTCGGTGATTCTCGTGACCACTGCGTCGAGGAAGTACCGATCGTGTGAGACGAGAATGACCGCGTACGGGTATGACGCGAGATAGCCTTCCAACCAGTTGCGGGCGTCCAGGTCGAGGTGGTTCGTCGGTTCGTCGAGCAGCAGCAGGTTGGGACGCCCGAGCAGCAGCTTGGCCAGCGCGATCCGCATCTGCCAGCCCCCCGAAAAGGTGTCGGCTGGCCGATGGACCACGCTTTGGTCGAAGCCGAGCCCGCGCAGGACCGTCGCGATTCGCAGGTCCATGCTGTACCCCTCAGATAGCCTGAAGCGGTCCTGCAGGTCGCTGTATCGGGCCAGCATCGCCTCGTGTTCGGCCTCAGGTACGGAGGCGTCGCCGAGCCGGTGCTCGATCTCGTGCATCTCGTGCTTGATGTCGAGCAGCGGCTGAAACGCGCTGCTGGCCTCCTCGAACACCGTGCGACCTGAGTGTGTCAGCCCGTCCTGGGGCAAGTAGCCGATGGTGACGCCTGCCGGCATCGCGATGGTGCCCGAATCGGGCTCGTCGTGGCGCCCGAGCATCTTGAGGAGGGTGGTCTTGCCGGCGCCGTTCGGACCGCATAGGCCGACACGATCGCCGTCATCAATTTGCCAGGTGACGTGGTCGAGTAGCACCCGGTCGCCGAACGACTTCGTGAGGTCGGAAAGCTGAATCAACTAGGCGGGAACGTTCAAGCGTCTATTCTAACGTTTTTGTCGCAGAGGCGCTGCCGGACCTCGGGAAGCATTGCCACGCCGTAGTATCTAGGTAAGACCGGCGAGGGGTCGCGGCCGTCCTACTTACTGACGGCGCCGGACACAACCTGTTCATGAACTGGACCGACGAGGACCTCGTCACCCGCTCGAGGGGGGGCGATCTCGAGAGCTTCAATCAACTCATCCTCCGATGGGAGCGCCCGATCTACGCCTTGGCGTATCGAGTCATCGGACGCGAGGAGGATGCGCGAGACGTGTGCCAGGAGACGTTCCTGCGGGCGTTCCGCGCCCTGCCGGGATTCAAGGGGCAGGCGAAGTTCTCCTCCTGGGTGTACCGGATCGCGTTGAACCTGTGCCGCGACTGGATGCGGCGTCAGCGACGGACTCCGACGGTTCAGATGCCGGAGGGTGCCGACCCCGTGGAACTGGCGGCCGAAGGCGGGCCAGCCGAATCTATCGAGGACCTGGTGTCGCGACGAGAGTTGAGTGCGGTCGTCGCCGAGGCCATGGCCTTGCTGCCGGAGGAACAGCGCACCGCGATCGTCTTGAAGGAGTACCACGGCATGACATTCCAGGAAATCGCAGAACTCCAGGGTTGTCCGCTGAGTACCGTCAAGACGCGACTGTATCAGGGGCTTAGCGTATTGAGACGACATCTCGAAAAGACAGGAAGAACACCTCAACTGGTGAGACGCGTATGAGTCAGATATTTCAATGCGGGGAGAACACGGCGCTCGTCGGTTATGTCTACGACGAGTGTGAAGCTTCGGAGCGCGCCGCGATCGATACCCACGTGGCGATCTGTGCCGCGTGCGCGGCCGAACTGGCGGCACTGCAGTCGACGCGCGCGTCTCTCGTGAGTTGGACGCCGCCGGAATCGAATCTGGGCTTTCAGATCGTGAGACAGCCCCAGCCGATTTTTGAGTCCCGGACGACAGATCCCCCCAAACACCAGACGTCGGAGTCTCGGCCGTGGTACGGCCGTCCAGTGCCGGCGTGGGCGCAGGCGGTCGCCGCAACGCTCATCTTTGCCGCTGGGTTGTCACTCGGCGTTGTGCGCGGCATCATGCCGACGGCGGCCACGCCCGGTACGGCGCCCGATGTAGTGTCCCAGGCGACGGCCTCGGCCACGGACCTGCAGGCGCTCGAGCGCCGGCTTCGCGCCGAGATTGCCCGGATACAGCCTGCATCGGCTGGCCTTCGCGCCGAGGCGCCAGTCGCATCCACATCCGAGGAGCAATTGTTGGCGCGCGTGCGAACCCTTATCGAGGAAAGCGAACGCCGGCAGCAGCGCGAGTTGGCCTTGCGGACCGCCCAGGTGATGAGGGATGTCGATTCGCAACGGCAGGTCGACCTGGCGCAGATTCAGAACAGTTTCGGTCAGATCGAAGGGCTGACTGGAGCTGAGGTTCGCGAACAGCGGCAGATGCTGAACTATCTGATACGGGCGTCGGAGCAGCGGTAGCGGGCGTCTGAGCCGAGCCTTGGACGTGCGTCGCCAGCAAGCATGAAGGAGTGAACGTGTTGAGAACGTGGATCGTCGGCTTCATCGTGACGGTCGGGATGACGGGCGCCGTGTCGGCACAGGCCGTGCCACAGGCCGCCAATGTCGCCAATGTCGAGGATGTCAGAGCCCGCCAGAGAATCTACATGATGGAGGGCGTGCTGGAGCGAGCCGTGCAGCTCGGCGTCGACAACCTTCGGCGCCGCGTTCGCGCCGTGATGCCGGACGATGCGTTGCTTCAGGGAGGGGTGGCGCAGGTGCGCGGGTTCCCCCTGGAGGGCTACGGCGTATTCTTCGACGTCGAAGTGCCCGCGCTGCGGCGGAGTCTCGCGTGGTCGATGCGGACGATGCACGACACGGGGATGGCTCTCGCACGTGACTTGGCGCGGATACGCAGCTTGGTGGATTCCATCGCCGATCCCAGGGCCCAGGAGGAATTCGATCGCACCCTTCGCCGGATTCAGCAGCAGATAGGCCCCACTCCGGCTGTTCGGGGTGCCCAATTGGCGACGACTGGTGTCACCGCGGTCTCGGCGCAGTCGGTGGCAGCCTCCGATCGACCGGCAGAACCTGCCGCCGGCCCGGAAGTCGATCAGGTGCTGCTGAACGACCCCAATGAGGCGTACACGCAGGAGGTCAGGGCGGCGGTGATCGACGCGATGATCGAGAACAGCGCGCAGCTGGGGCTCGGCGACAACGAGTGGCTGACGGTCGCTGCACGGGACAACGCCCCCACCGGTCCCTTCATGTCCGGGGATCCCAACGCGGTGACGCTCGTGCTCAGGGTCAAGGGGGCCGACTTGAGTGAGTTCCGAGCGGGACGTCTCACGCTCGAACAGGTCAGGTCGCGGGTCGAGGTGAACGAGTTCTGAGATGTGTACACACTCATGGCACGAGTCTCCATGGCACGACGACTGGCGCTCCCGGTGCTCGCGGCGTTCTTGCTGATCGGCTGCGAGTCACGAGAGGTCGAGAAGGACCTCAAGATTGTCGAGGTGCGCACGGGTTGGTTCGACCTCGGGGTCGTCGGAGGGATGAACAAGCTCGTGCCGAGCATCTCACTGGAACTCGAGAACGTGTCGGCTCGCGACATTGAGAGCGTGCAGCTGAACGCAGTGTTCAAGCGAGTGGATGAGGAGGACATGGCATGGGGCGAACACTTCATTCGCGCGATCGATCAGAGCGGCTTGGCCGCGGGCTCCAAGACCAAGGGCATCGTCCTGCGATCCACACTCGGCTACACCGGTGTCCAGGCACGAGGGACGATGTTGCAGAATCGTGAGTTCGTCGATGCCAAGGTCGAGGTCTTCGGCAAGCACGGGTCCAGGACCTGGGTGAAGATGGGCGAGTTTCCAATCGAGCGACAACTGCTAACGGCCTCGACGATTTCGTCAGAGGCGATCTCTCCAAACTAATAGCCGCGCTACGCATATAATCCCCGCGT
Source organism: uncultured Acidobacteriota bacterium (assembly GCA_963827515.1). Taxonomy (GTDB): domain Bacteria; phylum Acidobacteriota; class Vicinamibacteria; order Vicinamibacterales; family UBA2999; genus JABFSA01. The sequence continues at coordinate 323,288 of CAWHBF010000001.1, forward strand.
GGCGACCATCATATCGACAGCTGCTCCTGCTGCTCCTGCGCTTGAACGCCGTCTCGGTCCGTTGGACGGCGCCGCCATCATCGTCTCCAACGTCATCGGCGCGGGCATCCTGTTCACTCCGCCCGTGATCGCGGCGGGGGTGCAGGGCGGGCTGATGTACCTGTCGGTGTGGCTCGCCGGCGGGCTGCTCGCCTTCGCCGGCGCGATGGCGTACGCCGAACTGGCCGCGCTGCGTCCGCGTGCCGGCGGCGAGTACGTGTACCTGCGCGACGCGTTCGGCCCGCTCGCCGCGTTCCTGACCGGCTGGACGTCGTTTGTCGCCGGCTTCTCCGGCGCCATCGCCGCCGTCGCGCTCGTGCTGCCCTTCTATCTGGCCCGGTTCGCGCCGGCGGCTGGGAACACGACGCCGTTCTTCTCGATTCCGATCGTCCCGGGCGCCATCGCGCTCTCCTTCTCGGCGCAGACGGTGATCGCTCTCGCGCTGATCTGGGGATTGGCCTTCGTCCACCTGCGCGGCGTCGGCCCGGGCCGGTTCGTCAGCAACCTGCTCGCCACGCTGAAGGTGCTCGCCTTCGTGCTGTTTATTGCGTGGGGCTTCGGCGTCGGCACCGGCAATGCCGCGAACATCGCGGAGACGGCGGCGCCGGTAACCGGCGCCGGCTGGTTCCTTGCGCTGCTGGCGGTAGGCTTCACCTACTCGGGCTGGAACGCGGCGGCGTACATGGCCGAAGAGATACGGGATCCGGGCCGCAACGTGCCGCGTGCGCTCGCGCTGGGCACGGGCGCGGTCGTTGCCATCTACCTGCTGATGAACGCCCTGTACCTCTACGTGGTGCCGGTCGCCGAGCTCGCGACACTCGAGGGCAGCGTGCTCGACATCGTCGCCGATCGCTTGATCGGGCCGATGGCCGGCAACATCATGGGCATCGTCGGCATCATCAGCCTGGCGGCCAGCGTCAACGCGATGACCTTTGCCGGTCCGCGCGTCTACTTCGCGATGGCGCGCGACGGTCTATTCTTCACGCGCGCAGCCTCGGTGCACGCGACCTACAAGACGCCGGCGTTTTCGATTCTGGCGCAGACGGCGTGGGCGTCGCTGCTCGTGCTCACCGCGCAGGCCGACAGGCTCATCAACTACACGGGCTTTGCGATCTGGCTCTTCTCTGGGCTGGCCGTGGCGGCACTGTTCGTGCTGCGGCGGCGCGAGCCGAACGCCCATCGTCCGTTCCGCACGTGGGGCTACCCAGTCGTCCCCGCGCTCTACGCGCTGGTCGCCGCAATCGTGATCGTGAACGGGTTGATCCGCGATCCCGGACCGACCGGCGCCGGCGTGCTAGTGATCCTCGCGGGCATCCCGTTCTATCTGATATTCACCCGCGCTACTCCGGCCTCAGGTCTTCACGATACGTAATCTTCTGAGTCGGCGTGATCCGCACATCGAACTCGATCGTCTCGTAGCCCGGCGCCTGGAGGCGGATCGAATACGACCCAGACTCCAGCTTCAACGACTGGAACGTGCCATCGTAGTCGTCCACCGTGCCGGCGTAACCACCATCGACGAAGACCTGTGCGGTCCGCGGAGAAACCTGCAACCGCAGTTCGCCGATGTCGTACGCGTGACCGTAGACCACAGGGGACGCATAGTAACCGGGCCAACCGAAGTAGCCGCCATAGTAGCCATAGTGACTGCCGTAGTAGACGCCGAAACTCGGGCCGAAGTAGCCGAAGCCAGGTCCGTAGTAGAAGCGAGGTCCGTAGTACAGGTAACCAGACCCGTACACACCCCGACGGGACGGGAGGTATCGACCCGAGTAGGCATACCGATACGGATAGCTGTTGGAGACCACGCGGGGAGCGACCACCACGCGACGGCTGTCGTAGTCCCGGTCACGCACACCCGCCCGTACTGCTGGAGCACGTCCGGCCCCCCTCGCGTCCCCCTGCCGGCCTGGGTTGCCGGCGCCGCCTCCCCCGCGCGGCTGCGCCACGGCCGGAGGCGCCTGCACGGGCTGCACGTCGACAGCTGATTCCTGCGTCAGCACGTGAGACTCCTCTTGCGCGGACACCTGAGGCGCTGCGAACAGGATTCCAACCAGAGACCAGGACATCAAATAGAGGCGGGGCATACGGGGTCTCCTTCCGTGACAGTTCGCAGCAACAGCGTTGCCATTCGGCCACTACGGGATTTTCCCTCAGATCGGACCGTCTGCGCTCAGGTCCGTCCTCTCCTGGTGTCATCGAGAAGGGTCATTTGTGACCGGCGCTTCGTGCGGGGACCGTCTCCAAGGCATACTGGCAGAGTGATTCACGGGACGACCATTCTCGCGGTCCGCCACCAGGACAGGACCTGCCTCGCCGGCGATGGTCAGGTCACGTTCGGCGCGACGGTGCTGAAGCACGGGGCGCGCAAAATCAGGCGCCTGTACAACCAGTCGATCCTGGCCGGGTTCGCCGGTTCCGCGGCCGACTCATTCGCGTTGTTCTCGCGGTTCGAGTCGAAACTCGAACAGTATCGTGGCAACCTCGAGCGTTCCGCCGTCGAGCTCGCGCGCGACTGGCGAACCGATCGCCTGCTTCGCCGGCTCGAGGCCATGATGATCGTGGCCGACCGATCGTCGACCTTTCTTCTATCTGGCACGGGCGACCTGATTGAGCCCGACGACGGCATCGTTGCCGTTGGCTCTGGCGGGCCGTTTGCGCTCGCTGCTGCCCGGGCACTGGCACGGCACAGTCAGCTGAACGCCCGTCAGATCGCGGAGGAGGCGATGGCCATCGCCGGGGGCATCTGTATCTACACGAATTCGCATCTGACCGTCGAAGAGCTCTAGGGCATGCCGATTTTTCTTCCTGAACACACCGCCACTGCGGCCAACTCGCTGACGCCCCGGCAGGTCGTCGCCGAACTCGACAAATACGTGATCGGTCAGGCGAAGGCCAAGCGGGCTGTGGCGATTGCGCTGCGCAACCGAATTCGCCGGCAGCGGCTCACGCCGGAGATGGCCGAGGAGGTCACGCCCAAGAACATTCTGATGATCGGGCCGACTGGCGTGGGAAAGACGGAAATCGCGCGTCGCCTGGCGCGGTTGACGCAGTCCCCGTTCATCAAGGTCGAGGCGTCGAAATTCACCGAGGTCGGCTATGTCGGCCGCGACGTCGAGTCGATGGTGCGCGACCTCGTCGAGTTGGCCGTCGACATGGCGCGTTCGGAGAAGGCGGAGGAGGTTCAGGACAAGGCGAAGCTCGCGGGAGAAGAGCGGCTCCTCGATCTGCTCTTGCCAAGGACCCCCGGGTCAACCGTCGTCGAGGACACGACGACGGCCGCGGAGTCGGCTGGGCGCACTCGCGAGCGGATGCGTCAGCAGCTTCGCGACGGCCGTCTCGCAGACCGCGTGGTCGAGGTTGACGCCCGTGAGAGCGCGATGCCCTCATTCGAAGTGATCGCGGGGACGTCCGTCGAGGAGCTCGGGTCGAACCTCAAGGACATGATGGGCAGCATGTTTCAGGGGCGCGCGAGGACGCGTCGCCTGAAGGTGCCCGAGGCACTGACGCATCTGGTTGCCGAGGAGCAGTCCAAGCTCGTCGACATGGACGCCGTCAATCGGACCGCCGTCCAGCGGGTGGAGCAGTCCGGCATCATCTTCATCGACGAGATCGACAAGATCGCGAGCCGCGACAGCGGCGGCTCCGGACATGGCCCCGACGTCAGCCGGGAGGGCGTGCAGCGCGATATCCTGCCGATCGTCGAGGGGACGACAGTCAATACCAAGCACGGCATGGTGAAGACCGATCACATCCTGTTCATCGCGGCAGGCGCCTTTCACGTGTCGAAGCCGTCCGACTTGATTCCTGAACTTCAGGGCAGGTTCCCCATTCGAGTCGAACTCGAGCCCCTCACCAGAGACGACTTCGTGCGGATCCTCACGGAACCGCGGAACGCCTTGGTCAAGCAGTATGTGGCGCTCATCGGCACCGAGGACGTGACGCTGGCGTTCACGCCAGGTGCGGTCGACCGGTTGGCCGACTACGCCGCGCGCGTCAACGAAATCACCGAGAACATTGGCGCCAGGCGGCTCCATACCGTGATGGAGCGACTGTTGGACGAGTTGTCGTTCGAGGCGCCAGGTCTGGGGAGCCAGTCCATCACGATCGACGAGGCCTACGTCGATCGCATGCTCGCCGAGATCGTCAAGAACGAAGATCTGTCGCGCTATATCCTCTAGCGCGGTAAGATACTCGTGCGGCCGACGCACAATCTCGTGGTGAGTGATCCCTGTTGCTACAGGAATGTGCCCATCGCTGACCGCTCGTCGCGATGTAATCCGCACACTGTCGGAGATGTAGACACTGATGCCTCCCGCTAAATCCGGTACCGACGCGAGCATCGTCGCGCGTGACGCACGGCGTCTGTCGACGCTGCTCGAGGTGAGTCAGGCCCTGTCCGGCACCTTGAATCTGAAAGCATCGATGCAGCGCGTGCTCAGTATTCTGGTCCGCCACCACGGAGTGGTCCGAGGGATGGTCACGCTGCTGCGTGACGGCGAACTCCACGTCGAGGCCGCGGAGGGTTTCGAGGACCGCGCCCGTTCGGTGCGCTATCGGGTGGGCGAGGGTATCACGGGCCAGGTGGTCCAGAGCGGCAAGCCCATCGTCGTGCCACGTGTCAGCCGCGAGCCGGCCCTGCTCAATCGAGCGGCCCGGCGCGAGGGCTCCCGTCAAGAGCTCAGCTTCATCTGCGTGCCTGTCGTATTGCAGCGCAGCGCGGTCGGCGCCCTCGCGGTCGACCTCCGATTCAAGCCCGAGCGCGATTTCGACAGCAGCGCCAAGTTCTTCGGCATCGTGAGCTCTATGATCGCGCAGGCGCTCAACGTGCAGCGCCTGGTCGAAGAAGAGCGGCGGCGGCTTCTCGACGAGAACACGCATCTTCGGCAAGAACTGCGTGAGCGCTACGATTTTTCCAACATCATCGGGACGAGCGGTCCGACGCGGCAGATGTACGAGCAGGTCGCGCAGGTCGCCCAGACCAACACAACCGTTCTTATCCGCGGGGAGTCCGGCACCGGCAAGGAGCTGATCGCGCACGCCATTCACTACAATTCACTCCGAGCCAAGAAGCCGTTCGTGAAGGTGAGCTGCGCGGCCCTTCCGGATACGCTGATCGAGTCGGAGTTGTTCGGCTACGAGAAGGGCGCGTTTACCGGCGCCGCGGCCCGGAAGAAGGGGCGCTTCGAAATGGCCGAGAGCGGCACGCTGTTCCTCGACGAAATCGGGGACATCAACCTGAGCACCCAGGTCAAACTCCTGCGGGTGCTGCAGGAGCGTGAGTTCGAGCGGCTGGGCGGGACCGACACGGTCCGGGTCAACGTGCGCATGATTGCCGCCACGAACAAGGACATGGAGAAGGCAATCGCCGACGGGTCGTTCCGTGAAGACCTGTACTACCGTCTCAATGTGTTCACGATCTTCGTGCCGCCGCTGCGCGACCGCAAGGCGGACATGCTGCTCCTGGCCGACCATTTTCTCGAGAAGTTCTCGCGCGAGCACGGCAAGGTCATCAAGCGAATTTCCACGCCTGCCATCGACATGCTGATGAGCTACCACTGGCCGGGCAACGTACGTGAGCTCGAGAACGCGCTGGAGCGCGCGGTGCTCGTCTGTGACGGTGCGGTCATTCACGGCCACCACCTGCCGCCCTCTCTGCAGACGGCAGATGCGTCCGGTACCGTCACCCGTGTGGCTTTGAAAGACGCCGTCGCGGCGTTCGAGCGGGATCTGATCCTGGACGCGTTGAAGACGACTCGTGGCAACCGCGCCAAGGCGGCGCGTATGCTCGACACCACGGAGCGCATTCTCAACTACAAGGTCCGCGGTCACGGGGTCGATCCGCGCCGCTTCCGGTCTCCAGAGGTGGGGAAGCGGGTCGCGGAACCAGCCGAGGAATGAGAATCCGGCGAACGCGGCACGTCGCCGCGATCGCAACGCTGGCGCTCGTGGCCGGCGGATGCGGCAAGAAGGGACCCCCGCTTCCCCCGTTCGTCAGGATCCCCGCCGCCGTCGAGACAATCGAGGCCGCTCGGTTCGGCAACCAGATCTACGTCACCCTGACCGTACCCGCCGCGAATATCGACATGTCGGTGCCGGTGGACATCGCGCGGATCGAGTTGTACGGCTACACGGGCGCCTCGGCTCCGCCTCTTGTTCGATGGGTCGAGCTCGGGACGCTGGTCGCGACGATTCCCGTGTCACCTCCGGCCATCACGCCGCCAGACGGGACGACTCCGCCCGCCCCGCTCGATCCAACAGCGGCGCTGCCCGGCAACGTGGTCAGCATTCTCGATGAACTCACGGCGGATGAGCTGGTTCAGGGACGGGTGGCGGCGGTCGTCCCGTTACGTCCGGACGACGCGATTTCGCCCGTTGCGGACCCGTCATCTCCGTTGCGGCGGTTCTACATCGCCGTGCCGTTCAGTCAGCGGAGCCGGCCCGGACCGCCGAGCAACCAGGTGGATCTCGTCCTCGCGGCAATACCCGATCCGCCAGCTGAACTTCGCGCGACGTACGATCCGACCGCCATTTCGCTCGTCTGGGAGCCTTCGGGCGGACTGCTCGGATTTCTTCTCGATCGCCCTCTCCCTCGCGAGCTCGTACCCTTCGACGAGGTGGAACCGGCGGGGCCGGCCGCCGCGCCCGGTTCGGAGGCATCGGCGCCGGAGGGTCCGACAACCTACCAGGTCTATCGCGACGCCGTGCGCGATCCGACCAAGCGGGCGGATCAGGAGCCTGCTCGCGCTTGGAGCGCGACGCTACCCGTGGCGATGAATCCGGCGCCCTTGCTGGCGACCACCATCAGGGACGAAGTCGACTTCGGGCTCGAGCGCTGTTACACGGTCCGAGCGCAGCGGGGTGGCGTGCTCAGCGAACCGTCATCGCGCGTGTGCGTCACGCCGAGCGACGTGTTCCCGCCTGGGCCACCGGTCGGACTTGCCACCGTTCCCTCAGAAGGTGCCATCAACCTGATCTGGGAGCCCAACTCCGAGACCGACCTCGGTGGATACCTGGTCTTGCGCCGCGGGCCCGGCGATGCCACACTGCGGCAGCTTACCAGCGCTCCCATCGGTGACGCGCGCTATCGCGACGCCGCTGTGGAGTCTGGCGCACGGTACAGTTACGCGGTCGTGGCGGTCGACAAACAAGCGCCGCAGCCCAATGCCAGCGCGCCATCGGCAACAGTCGAAGAGGTTGCGCGGTAGAGTCGAAACAAGAACACGGAGATCGTCATGAAACTGTTCGTCGACACGGGGAATCTCAAGGAAATCGAGGCGCTGGCCTCGCTCGGTATCGTGGACGGGGTCACGACCAACCCCTCGCTTCTTGCCAAGGAAACGGGCGACTACCGCGAAATTCTCAAACAAATCTGTCGAACTGTTCAGGGTCCGGTGAGCGCGGAAGTCGTCGCCACCGATACGGCGGGGATGGTCCGCGAAGGCCGTGACCTGGCGTCGATCGACGAGCACATCGTGGTCAAGGTTCCCTTCACGAAGGACGGCGTGCGGGCGTGCAAAACCCTCGCATCCGAAGGGCATCGGGTCAACGTCACGCTGATTTTTTCGGCCACGCAGGCATGGCTGGCTGCCAAGGTCGGCGCGGCATTTGTCAGTCCGTTCGTTGGTCGTCTCGATGACGTGGGCACGACGGGGATGAACCTGGTCCGGGAGATTGTCGAGATCTTCGACAACTTCGAATACGCCACCGAAGTGCTCGTCGCGAGCGTCCGAAATCCGATTCACGTCATCGAATCGGCGCGGATGGGCGCCGACGTCGTCACCGCACCGTCCGCAGTCATCGAACAGTGCTTCAAACATCCGCTGACGGACATCGGCCTCGAGCGGTTCCTCAAGGACTGGGAGAAGGCGCAGGCAGCCAAGGTCTAACGAGGCCACACTGACTCTTCCCCGAATGAACCGCAACGATACTCTCGGGGATTTCGACCGCCGAGCCGAGGCTGGCGGCGGCGACGAGCGGGTGCGTCGACAGCATGAAGGGGGGCGGCTCACCGCGCGGGAGCGAATCGCCCTCCTGTTCGATCCGGACACATTCGAGGAAATCGACAAGTTCGTGACCCACCGGTGCCGGGACTTCGGCATGGCCGACCAGGTCATCCCGGGCGATGGTGTGGTGAGCGGTCACGGTCGCATCAACGGTCGGCTCGCGTACGCGTTCGCGCAGGACTTCACGGTCTTTGGCGGTTCGCTTTCCGAAACCAACGCCGCCAAGATCGTCAAGGTCATGGATCTTGCGGTCCGGACGGGCGCGCCCGTCATCGGGCTGAACGATTCGGGAGGCGCGCGGATCCAGGAGGGCGTGGCGTCGCTCGGGGGATACGCAGACATCTTCCTTCGGAATACGCTCGCGTCCGGCGTCGTCCCGCAGATCTCCGCGATCATGGGACCGTGCGCCGGCGGGGCGGTCTATTCGCCAGCCATCACCGATTTCGTGGTCATGGTGAAGCACACGAGCTACATGTTCGTGACCGGGCCCGACGTGATCAAAGCCGTGACGCACGAGCAGGTGACGAAGGAAGATCTCGGCGGGGCGATGACGCACAACGAGCGGAGCGGCGTGGCCCATTTCGCTGTCGACGATGACGAGGCGTGCCTGCTGCTCATCCGCGAGCTGCTGTCTTTTCTGCCTGGCAACAACGTGGACGACCCGCCCCGGGTCGAAAGCGCCGATCCACCGGATCGCGCCGACGAGGTGCTCGATACGGTCGTACCCGACTCCACCAACCAGGCGTACGACATGCTCGACGTCATCCATCCGATCGTGGACGACGGGTATTTTCTTCAAGTGCACGAGCACTACGCGAAGAACATGCTGGTGGGATTCGCCCGCCTCGGCGGCCGTTCCGTCGGCATCGTCGCGAACCAGCCGGCGCATCTGGCCGGGACGCTCGATATCGATGCGTCGGTCAAGGGTGCCCGGTTCGTCCGCTTTTGCGATGCCTTCAACATCCCGCTCGTCACCTTCGAGGACGTGCCGGGTTTCCTGCCGGGAACCGTGCAGGAATTCGGCGGCATCATCCGGCAGGGAGCGAAACTGCTGTACGCCTATGCGGAGGCGACCGTGCCGAAGTTGGCCGTGATTACGCGAAAGGCGTACGGCGGCGCGTACTGCGTGATGTCGAGTAAGCACCTTCGGACGGATATGAACTACGCGTGGCCCACCGCGGAGATCGCGGTGATGGGCGCCGAGGGGGCCGTCAATATTCTCTACAAGCGCGAGATCGACGCGGCCGAGAATCCAGACGCCGCGCGCGCGGCCAAGATCGCGGACTACCGTGAGACGTTCGCCAACCCGTATGTCGCGGCGCAGCGCGGGTTCATCGACGAGGTCATCCGCCCCGGCAGACGCGCGCGCGGCTGATTCGTGCGCTCGCCGCGCTCGAGACGAAGCGCGATCGGAACCCGCCAAAGAAGCACGGAAACATTCCGCTGTGACCCTCGGATAACAGTTCGCGGAGTTCGACCTTGGTGTCCATTGTGGCAAAGACCGTCGTTCTCGCACTCGTCGCGCTGACCGTGATCGTCACCGCACAGGCGCCACGCTTCAGCGTGGTCGAAGCCTCGATTTCCGACATGCGCCTCGCGCTTCAGAGTCGACGCGTCACGTCGCACGACCTCGTCCAGCAGTCGCTCACGCGCATCGCGCTCTACGAGGACCGGCTGAACGCGATCATCTATGTGAACCCGCGGGCACTCGAAGAGGCGGACGAGCGCGACCGGGAGCGAGCTGCCGGAAGGATTCGCGGACCGCTTCACGGTATCCCGATCGCGCTCAAGGACAATATCCAGACGCGCGACATGCCCACCACCGGCGGCGCCCTCGCGTTCGCGGGCCTTCTTCCGCCGTACGACGCGACGGTGACGAGGAACCTTCGCGATGCCGGAGCGATCATCATCGCGAAAACGCAGCTGACCGAGCTGGCGAACTGGGTAACCGTTGGGATGCCGGCGAATTACAACAGTCTCAACGGCTACGGGATGAACCCCTACGATCCGCGGCGCGATCCACGTGACGGTCTCTCCGATGGGCGTCCGGTGCTCACGACCGGAGGATCGAGTTCGGGCGTTGGCACCACCGTGAGCTTCTGGGCCGCGAACGTCGGAACGGAAACGTCCGGCTCCATCCTGAGCCCCGCAAACCAGAACATGCTGGCCGGCATCAAGCCGACAGTGGGACGCGTGAGCCGCCACGGCATCATTCCGATCACCGCGGATCAGGACACCGCCGGGCCGATGGCGCGATCGGTCACCGACGCCGCCATCATGCTTGGCGCGATGGAAGGCGCCGCGCCCGACCCAGACGACGCCGCCACTGCGACGTGTGCGCCTCCGCCAGGTCGCGACTACACGCGATTTCTCGACCCCGCCGCGTTGAAAGGCGCCCGTATCGGCGTGCCTCGCGCTTTCTTCTACAACGCAGTCACGTCGGGCGGCTCAACGGTACCGCGCGGCGGGATCACCGCAGAGCAGCGTGCGGCGATGGAGGAGGCACTTGTGGTCATGCGGCAACAGGGGGCTGAGATCATCGATCCGGCGGATATCCCGAGCATCGTCGATGCCGATCCCTCCAGGAATTTTCTCAACTGGAGCGTCTGCTCGGGACCCGACGATGCGAAGGGGAAGGATGCGGATTGCTCGATCACATACAAGTACGGCATGCAGCGTGACTTCAGCCACTGGCTGGCGCTTCTTGGAGACACGGCCCCGGTGAAGTCCCTGACGGCGCTTCGCACCTGGAATGATGCCCACGCGAACGCGGGCGCGCTCAAATATGGTCAGTCGAATCTCGACAACGCTGACGAGATGGATCTGGTCGCGGATCGAAGTCGTTACGAAGCAGATCGCCGGAAGGATCTCTTCCTGACCGCGATCCACGGCATCGATGAAGTGATGAAGGCGCAGCGACTCGACGCGCTCATCTTTCCTGCGCAGAGCGGGGCCGGGATCACGGCACGAGCAGCGTATCCGACGGTGATCGTCCCATTCGCGACCGTCCCGAATACGCCGACGCCTCCATTCCCGGCGGGTGTTAATCCAATGCCGGCTCCGTACGGTGTGAGCTTTTCGGGGATGGCCTGTAGCGAGCCGCGGTTGGTTGCGCTCGCATATGCGTTCGAACAAGCGACCAGGAAGCGTGTCCGACCGCCGCTGTTTCCGTGAGGCACTAACCACGTAGACGCGAAGAACACGAAAGAACAGACTGGAGTGAGTATGCTGCAGCGAATTCCGGTTTCGGCGCTCCTTGTCTTCGGCGCGTGGGCTGTGGCCTCGGGCGCGCTGGTATCCAGCCAGGGACAGGACCTGCCGTTCAGCGTCCATCCGACAACCCAGGAGCCGGGACGTCTGGTCACGCTAGACAAGCTCAAGCAGTGGGAGAAGGAGCTCTCCAACTGGGGACGCTGGGGCAAGGACGACCAGCGCGGGTTGCTGAACCTCATTACGCCGGAGAAGACGAAACAGGCGATCGCCCTCGTGAAGGAGGGAAGGACGGTCACGCTGCAGATCAACCCGATCAAGAGGTCGGGGAGCGATACGGGAGGCTTCGGCGAGAACGTTCACCGCATGGCTCGAATCGATCCGAAGACAGGCGCCATCCTGGGCGCCCTCGACATCATCCAGTTGTCGATCCATGACGGCCTGAACTCGCACCTGGACGCGCTGTGCCACTATCAGGGCCCGATCGGTCGGAAGCCCGGTGAGCCGGCGGTGAGCTACAACGGATTCCCCTTCACCCTTACAGCGGCCGGCTGCCAGGAATCGGCGGCCGACCGGATGGGCCCCGGGTACATCACCCGCGCCATCCTCGTCGACATGCCGCTCCTGAAGAAGGTCAAGTGGCTCGAGCCGAGCACGCCGATTTACTCAGAGGACCTGGAGGCGTGGGAGAAGTTTGCCGGAATCCGGATCGGGGCCGGAGACGCGCTGCTCATTCGCGGCGGGCGGTGGGCGAAGCGGGCCGCCGAGGGACCGTGGGCCTACGGCCAGGGTGGCGCCGGCCTCCATGCGTCGGTCCTGCCATGGCTGCGCGCACGCGACGTGTCGCTCCTCGCCAGCGACGCGGTGAACGACGTCCAGCCCTCAGGGGTCGAGGGCATCAACCGGCCGATTCATCAGGTCACACAGGTGAACATGGGGCTGCCGATCGTCGACAACGCGTACCTCGAAGACGCCGCCGTTGAGGCGGCAAGATTGAAGCGCTGGGAGTTCATGTTCACCCTGCACATCTTCCAGATTCCGGGTGGCACGGCGTCTCCGTTCAACGCGCTCGCGACGTTCTGATGGCCCTGACTCATGGCACTCGCCTCAGGGTCTGGTGTAATGGGCGAGCTGTACCCGGCACGGGATTCCGAGCGGTCGTCGCGTAACGGGTCAGCGGCGATCGCGTCTTGACAGCGGCGGCGGGCCTGGGCAACGCTCATGCCCATGAAACTACTCGTTCGTTCGTTCGTCGTGGTGGTGGTCAGTCTTTCGTTCGGCGCGTGCCGACAGGCTGATGGTCCGATGCCCGTGCCCAGCGAGGATGTCCAGCAAGAGCTTGGCGATGTCGTGCGAGACCTGCAGAATGTCGCCGCGAAAGACCCGCAAGCACCGACCGACCTGGCCTCCGATCTGCGAAAGTACGCGGGACGGCGAGACGCCGAACCGACGGTCGACGAGCTGACACGTCGTACTGTCACTGCGTTGAATGGGATCGAGTTGCCCGAGCAAGCCGCGCAGCGGCTGGCGCACAGTCTCTGGGTGTCGATTGCTGCCAGGGAGTTGAGCGAGCGGCAAGTCGAGAGCCTTCAGAGCGACATGCAGCTCATGCTGACGTCGCTCGGCGTCGCGGAGTCAAACGCGCAACTGGTCGCGGCCCAGGTCGGCGATGTCCAGGGCGCCGTCGGCGATCGCGCCCGTCGGTGGTACGAGCTCTTCTAGGAACAGGTAACTCAACAACCGATTGCTTTGCTCGCTCGCGCCTTTTCCCCAGGGAGTGCGATGCTCAAGACGCTACGAGACCTGTCGAAGGCCGCCCGCCTGCTGAGCCCTCTTGGTCTCATCCGCAGGCTGGACAGGGTCGATCAGCTGGAGCAGACGACGCGCGAGCTGACCGCGACCGTCGATGCGCTGCGCGTCAGTACCCTTCAGCTGCTGGCGATCGAACAGAACGACTGGCAGCGTCTCGAGGATGTGCAGCAGTTCGAGTCTCGACTCGAGCCTGACCGCGTCCGGGCTCACGTGACTCGCGCGATCGAACGGGCCACACTCCAGGAACACCCGTTTCCACACATGGTGGTCGACAAGTGGCTGCCGATTGACGTCTACAAACGCATGATTGACGCGCTGCCGCCACCGGTGTTCTTTGCGGACCGGGATCAGAGCCGCCAGCGCCTGGCCGTGCCTTTTCACGTGGCGCCTGCCTATTCACGACGCGTCTGGCAGTTCATCGCGAACGATGTGGTCACCGGCATGGTCGGCCCGGCGTTGACTGACCGGCTGGGCTCGACGATTCGCGAGTACCTGCACAGCGTATGCGGGGATCTGCCGGCGGACATCGACCTGACGCTTCACGCCTCGAATGGGCGCATCATGCTCCGGCGGCCCGGATATGTCATCCAGCCGCACCGAGACCCGAGGTGGGGGTTCGTCACATGCCTCGTCTATCTCGCCAGGCCCGGTGACGACGAAGCGCATGGAACGCAGCTCTACGCGGTCAGAGACGACGGCGAGGCGCCGAGCGACAAGCCGTTCTATGTTGAGGAGTCGCGTTGCGATCTCGTCAAGTCGGTCCCGTTCCGCCCCAATACGATGCTCGTCTTTCTCAACTCGCGCGGCGCTCATGGCGCATCGATCCCTTCCAACGCGACACCCGCAACCCTCGAGCGTTACCTCTACCAGTTTCGCCTGGGTCCCACGAACTCGGCCATGACCGGACTGCTCGATTGCATGCCGAAGGACAAGCGGCGAGCGTGGGAGGGCGGCAAGACGGGCAAAGCCGAGGGGCGAGCGGGAAATTACGACTAGGCGAGGGCGACCCTCTCGTGATGTGATGCCCACCCTCGTGCCAGAAAAAGGAGTTGGCGTGTGTCGCTGATTTCGGCCTCTCTTCCGGCGAGTGTGATTCCCGAAGCTCAGGGCCTTGCCCGGATCGTGTTCGGTCTTCTGCTCGTTCGCCACGGGTTGGAGCAGGTATTCGGCTACCCGCCTGCATTGGTCGACTATCCCCCGTTCTCCTTGCGCGGCGCCCTGAAGATCATCACGCTGCCGGGTGGAATCCTCGTCATGCTCGGGCTGTTCACGCGCCCGGTCTCCTTGACCATCTCGCTGCTGTACCTCGGGTACTGGCTCGTCGAACCTCTGCCAGCCAGCCTGCTGTCGGGCCAGACTCTGTTCGGCGCGCGTGGGCCTTCCGATCCGATCCTCCTGACGGGGTTCTTCCTCATGTTCCTCGCGGCCTCCGGACCCGGGGCGTGGAATCTCGATCGGTTGAGACATCGCAGTCGTGTCAGCCAGCCGGACCCGAAATGGGCGGAGTACTCCCTGGGTGCACTCCGGATCGTCGCGGCCTTTTTGTTCATTCACCATGGTCTGGGCAAGGTGCTGGGGCCCAATCCGGCCGACCCCTTGTCGCTTCGCGGGCTCGCGGCGGTCCTCGAACTGGCCGGCGGGCCGATGCTCATGGCTGGACTGTTCACGCGGCCGTTGGCGTTCGTCCTCTCTGGACAGATGGCGGTCGCGTATTTTCTGAGCCACGCGCCCAACGGCTTCTGGGGCAGCTTCGCCGGCCCCAACCAGCAGGCCGCTGTCCTGAACTGCTTTCTGTTCCTCTTGTTCTGGGCGGCGGGGCCAGGGGCCTGGAGTCTGGACGGCGTTCGGCGTCGACGTTCGGCGGCCACGGTCGAGGTTCTAGGCGCGGCACGGGGGACGCAGTAGAATGACGTCGCATCGGAGCTGGCCGTGAAGCCCGCTTCGGAGGAGACGAGCTCATGAAAGCAAGACGATTCGTTCTGGCGCTGGCCTTGGCGGCCCTGGCAAGTGCGGCTCAGGTTTTCGCTCATCACGGCGGCGCTGCCTTCGATCAGTCGCAGACCAAGACTTTTGTCGGCACGGTGACCGAGCTGCAGTTCGCGAATCCCCACGTCTTGGTCTTCTTCGACGCCAAGACCACCGACGGGGCTGTGGAGCAGTGGTCCGGATGGCTCACCGCTCCCACCAAGCTGGCTCGGGCTGGCTGGACGAAGAAGACACTCGTACCCGGCGATCGTATCGAGGTCACCGGCACCCCTCACAAGGGGGGCAGCCACATCCTTCAGATTAGGAAGCTGATCGCGCCTGACGGCAAAGAGCTTCCACTCTTCGAGAACTGACGTTCACTCTTCTGACACGTTCCGGCCGGTGGGCCGGGATCGGAGGCTCGACATGCGGCAGGACTTGATTCGTGGAACGGTCGCGACGGCGGCGACACTCGCACTGGCGTGGGGCTACCTCGCGCAGCCACACGTGGTGGCGGCGCAGGGGCGCGGCCGAGCCGCCGGTCCCGCGCCGGCCGCAAAGCCGTCGGCTCCGGCCCCGGTGCGTGATCTGACCGGAGTCTGGATGAAGGGGCGCGCGCCGCAGGGCGTGCCGACCTTCGACGGCTCGACCTGGACGCCAGGTATTCAGCCACCGCTGACCGCGTTGGGACTCGCTGAGAAGGCCAAGAACAAGCCGAACAACTCCGGCGAGTTCCAACTCCACGAGACCAACGATCCGGTACTGACGAAATGCTACCCGCCGGGAGTACCCCGCGTGTACCTCCATCCGTACCCGTTCGAGTTCATTCAGACTGCGAAGGCGGTCCTGCAGGTGTTCGAGTACGACCACTTCATGCGACGGATGTGGACCGACGGCCGCCCGATTCCCACGGATCCCGATCCGCTCTGGATGGGCACGTCGGTGGGGCGATGGTTGAACGACACGACCCTCGAGGTCGTGACCGTCGGATTCAATGAGAAGACCTGGATCGATCGGGCCGGCGCACCGCACAGCGATCAGCTCAAGGTCACCGAGCGTTTCCGCCGCGTGTCGTTCGACCAGCTCGAGGTGGACGTCACCATGGAGGACTCCAAGATGCTGGCGAAGCCCTGGACCGCCAAGGGCTACTTCGACCTGCGTCCGGGCTGGGAACTGGGCGAGATCTCCTGTTCAGGAGACTACCTGGAGTGGCCAGGCGCCTAGGCGAGGGATGAAACGGACGGCCTCCTGATGGAGGTCGTCTCTGATGTGTATCAAGAAGGGGCCGGGGACAATACCCGGCCCCTCTTTCTTGTACGGACGATTCGGAGCGAAGTGCGGTGCGGCGGGAGGTGGTGAGGAAAGCAGCTGGGCAACCGGTAGCAGAATCCTGCTACCAGCTACCGGCTACCAGCGAACTAGAAATCGATCTGGGTGCTGAACTTGATCATCCGTCCACCAATCGTCTGAAGGACGTTGAGCCACGCGGGGCCGTACCGTTCGGTCACGGCGAGGACGTTGCCCGTGTTGAACAGGTTCGCGAGATCGATGTTGCCGTTGGCCCGCACACCGCCGAACCGGAAGCTCTTGCTGAACCGGAGATCCACCTGCTGCACGCGGGGTTCATACAGGGACAGCGGTGGGATCAGGAGTTCCGTACGGGTCTGGTTGCAGACGGCAACGCCGGGGGCGCAGCCCGACAGGTTTCGGCCCAGTGACGGCGCGATGACCGCGTTGGTCAGCACGATGTCCGCTCCGGTCGGGATCCCGGAGAAGTTTTGGTAGATGACGCTCGTCTGCAGATCCCATGGCAGCGGGTAGACAACCAGGAACTTGACCTGCGAGCCCGATGACCATGGCGGCGTCACTTTGCAGAAACGGGTTGACGGCGTATCGATGACGCCGCAGTTCTCCGTCGTGGTTCGACCGATGCTCATGCCGCCGGCCACCTGTCCTCCCTGCAGGAAGCGAGCGGTCAGGTTGATGTCGACGCCGTTGTAGATCTCGCTGCGATCCCCATAGTGAGACTGCTGCGTGATCAGATTGTTGACCTGACCGAACTTGTCTGGGTTCAGGTCGTAGAGGCCGCAGATACGCTCGCCGCTGGTGGACCCCAGGCGGTCGTCGGTCGGCGCGGTGAAGCAGGTACTCGCTGTAGTCGGCCGGCGTCACCGCCAGGTTGTCCGTAGCCAGGAAGTTGCCGTACCAGGTGCGGAAGTATCCGATGTTGATGCCAAGACCAGGGCGCAACTCGTGCTGGAATGAGACTGAACCCTGCCAGTTGTAGCTCTGCTGATTGAACCCGCTGATCGAATCAGGCGCATTGTGTGAGGTGAGAACTACGCTCTGTCCGAAGTTGAGATCCGACCACGGTCCGACGCACTCGCCGTTGGGCTGCGGGGTTGAGCAGGTCGCAGTCGGGCTTGTAGTTGCCGGAGCGGGGGTCGGCCGGGCCAAAGAAGCTATCATTCCACGCTCGCACGGTGCTCGGCGACTGGCTGTGCTGCGGCTGCGCCTGGCCCGTCGCCCGGATCGCTGGACTGTTGCGCCCGAGCGCAACCCTTGACGGCCGTCTTGCCGGTGCCAAAGAGGTCGTAGGCGCCGCCCATCCGCGGAAGCAGGTTGCGCCAGTGCGGAAAGTTCGGGATGTACGGCAGGGTGCGCTCCGGCACGAACGGGCCCGCCGCCAGCGTCACTTCGTCCAAGTCCTGGAACACGTCGTTGTAGCGGACGCCCAGGTTCAGCGTCAGTCGATCCATCGTCCACTGGTCCTGCACGAAGACGACCTTCTCCACGGCGTGGTCCTCCCACGCGAACGGCACCGCCCAGATCCGGACCTGGATAGGCACGCGGTTGTTGAACACGAAGTCCATCCCCTGATTGATCTGGTTGGGGTCAGTGTTCTTGCTGGCATCGCCCGTCTTGACGTACCGATATTCGAAGCCGGCCTTGAACTGGTGCGCTGTCGTGACGCGGGACACCGCGAAGTTCCCCTGGTGCTGCGTCCGCGGGATGTATATGTACGAGCCGGTGTTGCCGACGTTGATCGCACGCGAGCCGTACCGGAAGTTGGTTGACTGTTCCAGAACCTGAACGGGGGTGACCCCGCCGGTTTCCGGGCGTCGCGTGTTCGTCTGAACCTGCGTCTGGCTCGCGAACCCGCGCCTCCAACAGGAAGCGGTCGTTCACCGGGTACGTCCAGCGATTGCTCGAAATGATTTGCGGCTTGTACCGATGCTCGCCTGTGGCCTCCGGCGCCGTCGCCACGGCGCCCGTCGTCGTGAGGAGACCGAAGGGACAGTTGCAGTTCGGCTGGGAGGACGTGGACGACGAGAACCGGTGTCTTCCGGCCTGCAGCGTCAATCGGAGCGTGTAGTCCCGCGAGAATGGCGAGGTGAACGCCGGACGGGACAGATCGGCTTCGTAGAGCCACGGGGTCGTGGCTTGGAGCTTGTTGTAGTAGTTGCCCTGCTGGTACAGGTGTGTGGTCCCTCGCCGGCTGGAGGCGAAAAACCAGAGGCGATCGCGCATGATCGGGCCGCCAAAGGCGCCAGCCAGGTCGTAATGCTTCTTGAGCGAAGCCGACTGCCGCAAGCCGCGGGCCTCGAGCTCGTCGCTGAGGTTGCTCGCGATCAAATCCGGTGAGGTGAAGGAGTAGGTCATCCCTCCCGAAAACATGTTGCCGCCGTCGCGCTGCACGATATTGACGGGCGTCCAACGAGGCTGCGCCGATGCCACCCGTCTCGATCGACGACTTCCTGGAACGTTAGCTGGTTGTAGATGAAGACGCCGGACACCAGCGATCCGATTGCCTGGTTCATGCCGTCCACAACCGCGTCAGCCTCCGGCGCGCCATGCACCCGGAATCGGAGCTGGGCGGTGTCGTCCACCCCACCCACGCTGTAGGCCGTCGGCGCCACGAGCGCGGCTCCGGGGATGACGTTGGCCAGTCCCGTGATCCGGCCGGTGCCCGGGATCGCCGCCAGCGTCTCGCGCTGGAACTGCGACTGCTGCTGCGTGCTCTGTACGTCTACGAGCGGGGCCTCGCCAGTGACGGTGATCGTCTCTTCGAGGGCTCCGAGGCTCATGTCGCCGTTCACCGTCGCGACGAAGTTCGCTGGCAAGACGATGCCGTCGCGCCTGAACGTCCTGAAGCCGGGAAGGGTGAAAGTCACAGAGTAGTCGCCGGGCCGCAGATCCACGATGCGGTACAAGCCCTTCGGCGTCGGTAACGGCCGTACGGACTTTGTCAATCAACGCCGGGCTCGCCGCTTCCACGGTCACGCCGGGGAGTACACCGCCGGACGTGTCGCGGGCGACTCCGGTGATGCTGCTGTTGACGCCCTGTGCCCACGCCGTCAATCGGCGCACACACGAAGGCAACGGCGATGATCAGACCGACGATGTGTCTACATCTCATAGGCCACCGGACTCCTGTCTTGGAACGAGAAAATGCGCCGAGAGGACCGAACAGCGGGTCAGTGGTGCGCGGACCCATGCCTGAAGGGTGACGGGACGCTACACTGCGAACCCAGCAGTGTCAAGGGAGAGTCGTCGGTCTGGTCGAGACGTCAGGCGTCGGGTGCGAGGCGGTTAGTCGACGATGTAGATCTGGGAGCCGATGTCGGGAAACGCCTTGAACGACGCCTTCCGATCAAAACGGTCGACCGCCGTCATCGTGTAGCTGATCATGCCGGTCTCCGCATCTTCCGGCACGATCCAGAACCCCGTCCAGAGTTCGAGGGGCACGCGGAGGTAACCTGCTGGCGCTGGCGCGTTCGGGCCGGCGGCGCCGCGCCACCGCATCGGGAAATCGATCGTCTGGCGACCCTTGGTCTTGCTGTTGTAGGTGATGTGTCCGGTGATGATCGCCGTGTTCTCGACCTCTCCGCTCCCGCCGTCGATCGCGGTCATGCGGAATCCCATGCGCATCCCGCGCCTGAAGCGGCTGAGAAGAATGCAGTTCTCTGGATTCTGGCGACCGTCGAACAGCGCCGAGTCGCCCCAGATCACAAGTTGCCCCGACGGATGGCCGGGCTGGGGCGCCGGCGGTGGGGGAGCGCCGCGTCCCCCGGCGGCTGCGGGTTGGGCGCCCGCGCCGGCAGGCGGGGGGCCGCCCTGGGCCGCCTGCGCCACGAGCGTTGCCGTGACGAGTACCGCTACGACCAGGCATGTGAAAAGCGCAAGCGCCCGCTGTCTCATGACCGCCGGACTATAGCCCATTTCCCGTAGATGATGCCACCTCATTTGGCCGGTGTCGCGGCATCCCGCAGTAGCGTTTCCGTGAAGTAGGTGTTGTCCCGGACCGAGCAGTTCCACGGCACCTGCATGAACGCCACGTTCGACTGCCTGAGCGTGATCGTGTGTTCGATCGGCTTCATGTAGGCGCCCGGATCGTCGACCGTGCGGTGAACGCTGAGTGTCTTGTCCGCCGCCAGTGTGTACCGTTCGATGATGTGCGCCTTCGTCGTCATCGGGTGTCCCATCTGGTCGAGCCACGCCCGGCCATTGAATCCGATGGAATCGATGACGAACGTATTGCCGTTCTCGTACCAGCCGATTGAGTCACCCCACACGGTGGGGTCCAGATCCTCGAGTGGCGGATGTTTGCTGTTCAGGCGGATGACCCGGAAGGTCTGCATCAGCTCGTGGTGCATCACCACTCGCTCAGGCGTCTGGATGAACACCGTCCGGGTGGGATGCGCGTACGCGCGAAGCGGCCCGTTGGGTTCACAGAACCGAATCCACGGGTCGGTGGTGCGTTCCGGCTCGGCTTCGGGCCCGGTTGGGGGCACTTCGGACAACGTGCGCTGCAGCGCCCAGGGCTGATAGACGATGTCTTTCTCTTTCCCGCGTTGTGCTCCCCCACGGTCCGCCATGCTGATGCTCTGGTACGGACTGGCCAGCCATGAACCCGACAAGTCGGGCACGGGAGATGGCTTCAGGTTCGCTGGCGGGCCGAGCGGCAGGAAGTTCGGGAGTGCAAGGAGTGCTGCCGGCGGCTCAGGGGCGAGGGGGAATACTGGAGTTGCAGGTGCCTGGGCGTTGCCAGACAGTGCGGGCCACATGAGCGTGACGCCGACCAGTGCGCAGATACCGAGCAGCTCACGACGCATAGCACTCCTCTCCGGGGGTTGGGCCGCGATGGCCTCGCGGTGCCGTAGTCTACACCTTTCTGTGGGCGTGACCGGAACGTGTGGTCTACTTGTGTCCGCAAAAACTAAGGAGGCCTCGTTCATGGTGATTCGATCCGGGCTGGTCGGAATGGCGGCGTTGGGTATGGTCCTGGCGATGACGCCTGGGGTTGTGCAGTCACAGGGACGAGCGGGCGGACCGGCGCCATCCCCGGCGGGACGATTCGTCGACAACGGCGACGAGACCATTACCGATACCCAATTGGGCTTGATGTGGGAGAAGAAGACCAGCGCGGTCGGCAGCGGCACGAGCAGTACCGACATTCGCGACGTCGACAACACCTACACCTGGGAATACGCGATGAATGAATGGATCGATCGACTGAACGGTCGCCTGATCGCGTTCGCGAACGACGGCGCATTCGCCCGACACTCCGATTGGCGTCTCCCCACGATGCAGGAGCTGCAGTCGATCGTGGAGCCGCAGGCCCCGGGGCGGATCAACGGGACCTTCGGAGCGAACGTCCCCGCCAGTTACTGGACCGCGTCACGACGACTGTTCGGTCCCATGTTCGGCTCGACGGCCGTGCCATGGTACGTAAGCTTCGGCGGTGACATTCCGGTCTACGTCGGTCAGCCGTTTACCTTCCACGTGCGAGCCGTCAGGGACGTCAGGTAACGGGTAGCGCGATGCCGCGCGCCGCACCGCCTGGCGTGCGGTGATGCATCACATACGGGGATAGGCGATGACTGATCGTGCAACGTCAGGATGGTTACCCTGGATTCCCTATCCGACGGTGATGCTCCTCGGGTTCGTGCTCTTTGCAGTGCTGCTCGAGTCCGGCGTACCGCTCATCGTCAGCACCTACGTGCCTGTGCTGGTGACGGCCGCGCTGGTGACGTGGCTCGAATGGGTGTTCCCATACCGCCTCCGGTGGAGGCCGGAGCCCGGCGAGATCAAGACCGATCTCTCCTTCATGATCGTGGTGCAGCTGCTCTTCCCACCTCTCGTGGGGTTCGCCTTCACCTACGCGCTCATCGAGCCGGCTCGTTCTCTCGACTTGCCGTTCACACGCGTGTGGCCGCACGGCCTGCCGATCTGGCTGCAAGCCGTGCTGATGATCCTCGTCGTGGATTTCGTTCGGTACTGGATCCACCGCTGGGAGCACGAGAACGACACGCTCTGGCGGCTCCACTCCGTTCATCACTCGGTGGAGCAGCTCTACTGGCTGAACACGGCCAGGTTCCACCCTCTCGAGAAAGCGCTGCAGATGCTGGCCGACAGCCTGCCATTCCTCTTGATGGCCGTGGACGAGCGCGTCCTGGCGTTGTACTACGTGGCGTACGCCATGAACGGCTTCTTTCAGCACTGCAATATCCAGCTCCGCTATGGTCCCCTCAACTACATCGTCGGGAGTGCGGAGACGCACCGCTGGCATCATTCGCGCGTGCCGAGGGAGTCGAACGCCAACTACGGCAGCACGGTCGTCGTGTGGGACGTGTTGTTCGGGACCTGGTATCTGCCGGACGACCGCGAGATTGCGGAACTCGGCCTACAGGACCCGTCGTATCCCAAGTCGTTTTTCCGGCTCCTTCGCGCGCCATTCAAACCGGCACCCTGACGGAGCATGCGTGGCTTGCTGCTCCGCGCCGGTATGCAGTTCTATCGGGAACGCTATTGGCGCCCGATGGAGCGCGCGGCCGGTCGGCCAGGAGACGCGCAGCGTGAGACGCTAGGACGACTCCTCCGGATCAATCGCGACACCCGCTTCGGCAGGGAACACGGCTTTGCCGATATCTCGACCCCACGACAGTTTCACGAGCGCGTTCCCGTACAGGACTACGAGACGCTGCGGCCGCATATCGAGGAGCAGCGCCGCACGGGCACGAAGGCGCTCACGGCAGAGGCGCCGCTCTTCTACGCGCAGACGAGCGGCAGCACCGGCACGCCGAAGTACATTCCCATCACACCGACGCTGCTGGCCACACAGCGTGCTCAGCAGGCGCTATTTTCCTACTTGCAGTTTCGAGCGTGTCCGCAGGCTTTTGCTGGACAATGCGCTCGGCATCATGGGCGCCGCGGTCGAAGGCCGCCTCGACTCCGGGCATACCGTGGGCTCTGTCTCCGGGCATCTCTACCAATCAATGCCGGCGCTGATTCGGTCGAGATTCGTCGTGCCGCAAGAGGTGTCGAGCATCGTTGACTACGACGTGAAGTATTTCGTCATCGTGCTGCTCGCCCTCATGCAACCGGACATCACGTATGTCGGGTCACCCAATCCGAGCACGTTTCTCCGGATGCTCGACGTCCTGAACGGCGAACGTGACCGGCTGCTACGGTCGGTCGAAACCGGACGCCTCGACGCGCTCGACGCGCTCGACCCTGATGTCCGCGCGGCTATCGCCGGAAGGATCCGTCCCCTGCCGGCGGTTGCTGGTCGCCTCCGGCGAGAGGTCGGACTGACCTTCGCGAACGTGTGGCCCGAGATTCGGCTGGTCACGACATGGACGGGCGGAAGCTGCGGTATCGCTCTCGAGACGCTCCGAAAGAAACTTCCACCTCGAACGGCCGTCATGGAACTTGGCTATCAGGCGACCGAATGTCGCGGGTCCATTGCCATCGAAGCGGGGACCTCGTCGGGCTTGCCGCTCCTCAACGACTGCTTCTTCGAGTTCGTGGAGCAGGCGCTCTGGGACGCCGGGACCCCTCGCGTGCTGACGCTCGAGGAACTCGAGGTCGGCACGAGGTACTACATCATCGTGACGACGGCATCGGGGCTGTATCGCTATTTCATGAACGACCTCGTAGAGGTCAGTGGGGTGTTCCGCCAGACTCCTCTCATTAGCTTCGTCCAGAAGGGCAAGGGCGTAACGAACTTGACGGGCGAGAAGCTGTACGAGGGGCAGGTCATCGACGCCGTCCAGCGCGCGCTGGACGCAGCCGGCGCGAAGGCGCCATTCTTCGTGCTCATCGCCGACGAGCAGCGCCTCTCCTATTCATTGGTGATCGAGTGTGATGATGAGACGCTGCCGGACATGCACACGCTCGCCGCTGCCGTGGATCGAAGGCTTGGCGAGCTCAACATCGAGTATCACGCCAAGCGGGATAGCGGTCGGCTCCGTTCACTCGATGCCCATTGCCTCAGGCGAGGGGCGGCCGAGGCCTACAAGGCCGCGTGCGTCCGTGCGGGACAACGGGAGGGCCAGTTCAAGCTGGCCGTCCTGCAGTACCGCAAAGATCTCGCAATGTCATTCGACGAGTACCACCGATGATTCGAGCGCTCACGCTCGAGACGCTGCAGATCCCCTTCAAGGTGGCATTCCGTCACGCGGCAGCGAGCCGTGATGCCACCTCCAGTCTCTGGGTGGAAGCCATCACCGCGTCCGGTACGCGAGGACGGGGGGAGTCGTGTCCACGACCGTATGTGACGGGCGAGACTATGGAGACCGCGCACGTGTTCTTCGAGCGGTACAACGTGGAGATTGGACGCGAGGTGGTGGACCTGACAAGCCTGCGCGCCTGGGCTGCGAATCATGAGTCCGACCTCGACGCGAATCCAGCCGCCTGGTGCGCCATCGAGCTCGCATTGCTCGACGCGCTCGCCCGCGAGGAAGAACTGACGATCGACCAGTTCCTGTCGTTGCCGCCCCTCACCGGCCGCTTTCGTTATACGGCCGTTCTCGGCGATCAGGATGGCGACACATTTCGCGCCAGCGCCGACCAGTACCGGCGATTCGGTTTTCAGGACTTCAAAGTGAAGCTGTCAGGCGATCCACGTCGGGATCGCGACAAGATCGCCGTCGTGCGCGAGTGGGGCGAATCGGTCCGCGTTCGCGCGGATGCCAACAACCTTTGGGACAGTGCGGACGCGGCGGTCGCGTTCCTCCGCGACCTCGCCTATCCGTTCTTCGCTATCGAGGAGCCGATTCGACCCAACCAGTATGCCGATCTCGCACGAATAGCGGAGACGCTCGAGTGCCCGATCATCCTCGACGAGAGCCTGCTCCGTGCGGCCCAGATCGGCCGGCTCAGTGGGCGGTCCGCCTCGTGGCTCATCAATGTTCGCGTGTCGAAGATGGGCGGGCTGCTCCGATCGCTCGACGTCGTCCAGGCAGCCCGCACGGCCGGGATCGGCGTGATCGTCGGTGCCCAGGTCGGGGAGACGAGTCTGCTCACCCGGGTCGCGCTCACCGTCGCGCAGGCCGCGGGACCGAGCCTCGTCGCGCAGGAGGGTGCGTTCGGCACGTTCCTGCTCGAGCGCGACATCTGCGATCCACCGCTGATGTTCGGCGCCGGAGGTATCCTCGAGGCGTCATCCGTGAAGACGGGTGTTGGGATCGACGTGTAGAGATCCGGTCATGCTCGGTTGGTGCGCAGGTACCGTGACACCAGCGTCGCGAGTTTCTGCGAGTCGTGGTTCGATTCATAGAGCACGCCCCGAGTCGTCTCGTCGTACCCGATGAAGTAGAGACCGGGGAAAGGCGTCTGCCGGCCCGAGCGGAAGCGCGGGCGGCCATCGGCGGCTATCGCGTCGGGGAGCGCGAGGACGCTGTCGAGCGCGGTTCGGTAGCCGGTGGCCGCCACGATCGCGTCGAAGGTGTCTTCACGGCCATCAATGAAGATCACACCGGTTTGCATGAAGCGTTCAATCCCCGGCCGTACCGGTGATCCTCCCAGCTTTCAGCTCGCCCACGAATCCGACATCGATCACCGCGGGACGGCGGGCTGTGAATGGACCCCAGGCTTCTCGTTCGAGCCCGTACCGGGTCAGGTCGCCCGTGCCGAGCCTCCGAAGTACGGCACCTCCTCGATCCAGCGCCCGGGCCGCCGGGATGGGCGTGAAGAGAAGTCCGAGCACCTGGGCGGGAACGATGCCGAACAGATCGCGCGGCATGATGGGCGGGGAGGTCCGCACGGCGATGGCCACATGCGCCGCCCGCTGTTCGGCGAGATCGGCGGCGATCTCCGCTCCACTGTTCCCGACGCCGACGACGAGCACTCGCTGGCCGGCGAAATTCGGCGCCGGACCGGTAATCAGCGGAATGCATCAGCCGGCCTTGGAACTGGTCGCGGCCGGACCACGTTGGCACGACAGGCTCGCGGTAGCGGCCGGTCGCAAAGATCACGACGCGCGCGAG
Source organism: uncultured Acidobacteriota bacterium (assembly GCA_963827515.1). Classification (GTDB taxonomy): domain Bacteria; phylum Acidobacteriota; class Vicinamibacteria; order Vicinamibacterales; family UBA2999; genus JABFSA01. The sequence goes on from CAWHBF010000001.1 coordinate 349,593, forward strand.
CAGCGAGGTGGCGCCGGTATCGATGCGCCAACTGTCCCCGTCGGGCGCCACGCGATGCACGTGTGTGCCCAGGCGTACGTCCAGTCCGAGGGTCGCCGCGTAGTACTGAAGGTATCGCGCAAACTGATCCTTCGGGACGTACTGCGGGTATCCACGGGGGATCGCGAGATGCGCGAGCCCCGAGAACGCTCGGATGGTGTGCAGACGCAGCCGCTCGTACCGGCGCGCCCACGAGCCGCCGATCCGGTCGTCCTGCTCGAGCGCTACTGCCTGGTACCCGACATGCTTCAGTGCGCCCGCTGCTGAAAGGCCGGAAGCCCCGCTCCCGATGATCACGATCTCCGCGCGCTCAGGAGGACGCATGGAAGGTCCCGAAGACGAACAGGTATCCGGCCAGCACCCAGTGGAAGAAGATTGGAATCGCGCCCCCGAACCAGCGCTGCTCGGGTCGCCGACTCATCCGCCACACATAACGAATGAGCATGACGCCGGCGTAGACAACACTGAACCAGACCACGCCCGTCCCGAGCTCTGGCCTCGGATTGGTCCATGCGCCATGACCTCGCGCGAAGTCGATGTCGATCCACGTCAACAGGCCGATGATGGCAAGCTGTACGGGCAGCAGCAGTGTATAGGGTGTCAGCGCCCAGTCCTGGTTTGGGGGGAGCCAGACGGGCCGTCTCGTCCGCACCAGCAATTGACCGATAACACGGAAGACGAAGAGCGCGGTCAGCACGGTGAGGCTCAGCGCAGCGTCGACGGGCTGAGGCGGGTGGGTTCGAGATTCCGTGTAGATGACGACCGCGCCCGCGGCAACGGCGAGTGCGACCACAAGCATGACCTTGGTTGGGAACGGCGTCGGATCATCGCCCACCTCGCGAGCGCCGGAACTCCTCCCCACGGGGACGGAGTCTCGCACGCGAAACCGAATTCGCCTAGCGAGGGCGTTTTCGCCGATGCCGCTCGCGCGGTCCTGTTAGAATGGCGGCACCCGTCAGATTCAGGCGCAGGATGTACCTTCCCCTCGTCCTTGCCGGTCTACTTCTGAGCCAGGCGGCCACTCCTGCTCAACACGGTGCTGCGGACGCCGCCCTGATCGAGTCGGCAAAAGTCGGAGACCTCGCGCGGGTGCGAGAGCTGCTCTCCAAGGGCACCGCCGTCAATACCTCCGACCGTCGTGGTTTCACGCCCCTCATGTGGGCATCTGCGGGCGGCTCTGTGGAGACGGTGCAGCACCTGCTCGAAAGTGGGGCGGCTGTCGACAGGCGAGCCCACGACGGGACAACTGCCCTCATGCTTTCCGCCGCGAACGGATTCGTCGACGTCGCGCGCGCGTTGCTCGTTCGAGGAGCAAATGTCGCGGCTGTCAGGGGAGGAGTCACCGCGCGCCAGCTCGCCCAGGAACGCGGACATCCGGAGATGGTCGCGCTCATCGAGCGCGCCGAAGTGCTCGGTGCGCGGCTCTTGCAGGCGGCCGCCGAGGGCCACGATACGGCCGTCCGGCAGCTCATCGCGACAGGCGCGCCGGTCAACGTCAGCGACGCCCGCGGGGAGACGGCCCTCATGAAGGCCGCACGCAACGGTGATCTCGGTGTGCTGCAAGCGCTCTTGTCGAGAGGGGCGGATGTGTTTGCGCGGGACAACCAGGGAAGGACCGTGATCGAATGGGCGGAGCCTGCGCCTTCGACCGGCAAGTACGTGTTGGCGTTTCTACTCGACCGCGGCATCTCCAGAGAGGGGGCCTCCTCCTGCGCCTGCGCCGCTCCAGTCTCCCCAAGTGAGGGCCAGCCTGAGTACGCTCGTCACCACCCTCGCGCGCGTTCCTCCCGCATCGGCTCCCTTGCGGACGGCCCAGCAACGAGCGAACGCCGCGCTGTCACAACTGGTGGCGCTATCCGCGAAATGGCCCGCCAACTCACCCGACGACTACCGCGACAATCTTGCGGGACATGTGACGGCGCTCGAAGAGGCGCTGAAAACCGGCGAGATCGAAAGGCTGACGACAACGGTCGAATCGGTTGCCGAAGATCTCGAGATCAAGCTCGAGCACTGCACGAAGAGTGGCGGGACACTGGGCGGGTCGGTCGTCGTTCGTGTGAGGACTGTGGAGGGTGGCGAGGAGCGCAAGAGCTGGCAGGTGTTCTACATGCCGAGAATCTTTGAAGCCGCCACGAGTGCCAGCCCAGATTTGTTTCCTCAGCTGAGCAGCCCGACGGAAGAATCGCTCGTTCCAGGCAGGTACGTCATGTGGGTGCGGGATCCGACGACGGCACGGCTGGGCGAGCGGACGGTCGTCAGGGTCGGCGAAGGCAGGAAAGCGCTGCTCCTGGATCTGCCCGTCCCTGCGGCATCGTCACGATGACTGACGGCGCCCGGCTGTTCGGGCGCCACAGACGCACCTTGCTTGCCGTCGGCGCTATCCTGCTGGCGGGAAGCGTTGGCGCCACGGTACCTCCCCCGGAAGTCGTGGGTGTAGGCCCGGGAGAAAGCCGGAGCTTCGCCGCGTTCGCCTCCGCAGCAATCGTGGCCCTGGCCATTCTGCCGTACCTGTTGTGGCGAGGTGCTGTACGGCCGATGACGTCGATCGCCCTGGCCGCAGTCGCCCTGACACTTGGAGTGGGATCCTTTGGCGCGAACGGTTACGCCGATCGCACCTGCACCGCCCGGTACGCGGATGCGGCGGTGGTGATAGGCGCGGACCTGACGTCGCTTGGCGAGGCCTATCGCCGCGAGAACCCGGACCTCTCGAATGAGGACCTCCTGTTTGATGCCGCTGGAGTGCCGGAGCGCATATGGACCGAGCGTTCGATCGGCCGTTGCAAGGCCCTCATCAGCGGCACCTACTTTCTGTGGATTCCATTTCTGGTCGTGTGTCTGCTGGCGGCCGCGCAGGCTGCCCCGACGACGATCCTGTCTCCGATCGGCTGGCGCGCAGCCTGTCCAGCCCGTTGGGACGGAGATAACGCCGCAGTACGACGTCTTCGTGAGCTATCGCCACGAGGGTGTCGACAAGACATTTGCCACGGAGCTCGTCTCCGCGCTGGAAGCTGACGGTTACCGCGTGGCGATCGACGAGCGGGATTTCCCAGCCAACTCGAGCTTCCTCGAAGAGATGGAACGCTGCATTCGCGAGAGCCGCTATACGGTCGCCGTCGTGTCGTCACGGTATCTGGAGAGCGGCAACACCAGAGAAGAAGCCGTCATCTGCAAGGTCCTCGACATGGGCGATCGCAAGCGCCGGTTGATCCCGCTCATCATCGAACCGGTGTCCATGCCGGCGTGGCTCTACGGCATCGTTGGCATCGACGTCACCAAGAGAGATCCCCTGGTGGATCCGTTCGTCAAGCTCAAGGCGACGCTCGGCGCGCCGCTCGCCGGCGGCGATCGGCGTCTTCAAACCTGACCGCAACCTCGTTTGAAGGCCGCTTGTAAGTGCTAGAATTGTCTAGCTTTGCGCAAAATTCTTGTCGCTAATCGCGGTGAGATCGCCGTCCGTGTCATCCGTGCCTGTCGCGACATGGGACTGACCTCGGTGGCGGTGTACTCCGAATGCGACCGCACGGCGCGTCATGTGCGAATGGCTGATGAAGCCTGTGCGATTGGGCCCAGTCCACCCGCGGACAGCTACCTGAACATCGATCGTCTCATCAACGCCGCACGGATCACTGGAGCGGACGCCGTGCATCCGGGGTACGGCTTCCTGGCGGAAAACCCGGCGTTTGCGTCTGCCTGCAGAGACGCGAAGCTGATCTTCATTGGACCTGCGCCGGAGACGATCGCACTCATGGGCAGCAAGACGGCAGCCCGCCGCGTGGCGATCGAGGCGGGTGTGCCGGTTGTGCCGGGCACCGAGGAGCCGTTCGCCGCAGGTGATTCTGACGCGGCGATCGAAGCAGCGGCGGTTCGGATCGGCTATCCCCTGCTGGTGAAAGCCGTCGCGGGGGGCGGGGGCAAGGGCATGCGACGCGTCGCCGACCCGCGTGAACTCGCAGGCGCTATTCGCACGGCCCGATCAGAGGCGGGCACGGCGTTTGGCGACTCGGCGGTTTACCTCGAGCGTCAGTTATCGCGTGCGCGCCACATCGAGGTCCAGTTGCTGGGCGATCAGCACGGCACCGTCGTTCCCTTTGTCGAGCGCGAGTGTTCCATCCAGCGACGACATCAGAAGGTCATCGAGGAGACGCCGTCGCCAGCGGTGTCCTCGGAGTTGCGCGTGCGGCTCACGTCGGCGGCGGCCACCGTTGCCAGATCGGTGGGCTATGTGGGTGCCGGTACTATCGAGTTCCTGCTCGACGACGAGGGCGCGTTCTGGTTTCTCGAAATGAACACGCGTCTCCAGGTCGAACATCCCATCACCGAGATGGCAACCGGCATCGACCTCGTGGAGTGGCAGCTTCGGATTGCGAATGGAGAGCGGCTGAGCATCGACCCGGCTGCCGCACTGACGCCGAGAGGCCACGCAATCGAGTGCCGCATCTATGCGGAGGATCCGGATGCCGGCTTCCTCCCGTCCCCAGGCCTGATCACATCCCTGCGGGCGCCCGATGGCCCATGGGTGCGCGATGACCGCGGGGCTGAACCGCAGTCCGAAGTATCGATCTACTACGACCCGCTGATCTCGAAGCTGGCCGTCTGGGGGACCAACCGCGCGCAGACGATTGCGCGGCTGAAGCGGGCGCTGTGGGAGTATCGAGTCCTCGGCATCCAGACGACTGTCCCATTTTTTCGCTGGATGCTTGACCAGCCTGCCTTTCTTGCTGGGGCGTTTCACACAGGTTCCTTGGACGAACTCTTGCAGTCGCAAGCGGGCAACCCGTTCGTCGTCACCGATGAGGCCGAGGAGGATGTCGCGGCAATTGCTGCGGCGCTGCATGCTGCGGCTCCGCTCGACTTTTCCGGTCGTTCAGATCGAACCGAACGTGGCAATGCGGCGTTCGCGAGTCGAAGACCGGCCTCACCGAGTGCTTCCATGGTGAGACCACGCGAAGGCTGGACACGACAGGCCAGGCTCGAGGCGCTCCGCGGGTGATGTGGTACGTCGAGGTGGGCGGCCGCACGCGGCGTGTGGACGCTCGCGGTTCCGACGTATGGCTCGACGGTCGACAGGTGCACGTGGACACCGCCAGGATCGGCGACGTCGTCTCGTTGGTCGTCGGTCCGCGTGATCCCGGGTCAGCAAGCGGTCGATGTGGGCGCTCCTATGAGGTGGCGGTTGCCGAGCGTGGGTCTGGAGAACTGCTCGTTTCGGTCAACGGCCGGTCGATCCCGGTCCGTGCGTCGCTCGCCGCCGGTCCGGCGGGGAACCGTACGACGCGGAAAGCCGGGAGCCGCGATGACGACGTCAGGTCGGGCCCTCATAGGGTGGTGGCGCCAATGCCAGGTCGGATCGCAAAGGTACTCGTGAAGGTCGGCGACGTGGTGGCCGCGCGCCAGGGCCTCGTGGTCGTCGAGGCAATGAAGATGGAAAACGAACTGCGATCTCCCCGCGCCGGCACCGTCGTGGAGGTTCGCGTAGTCGAGGGGGCGCGCGTCGAGTCGCAGGCGTTGCTCGTCGTCGTTGGGTAGCGCCGGGTTTCGAGGTTCGGCGAAGCGAACGTGAAGAGACTGTTTGGGCATCCCGTCACCCGGCGTACGCGGCGCATCGCACGCCGCGTCGTGGTGACGTGCGCCGTGATACTCGCGGTGGTGTTCGTCACGACTCTGTCGGTGGATCTCGGTCCGGCCCTCCGCGGGCGTGCGGAGGTGGCCGCTACGCAGTACATGGGGCGGCCGATGCACATCGGCCGCCTGTCCGTCCATCTCTGGCGCGGTCAGTTCGTGGTCGAGGATCTGGTGATCGAGGGCTTGACACCGGAGTCGAGGCCGTTCCTCCTCGCGGACCGCATCGCGATATCGCTGCCGTGGTCCACGCTGATCAATCGGCGCGTCGTATTCGATGCCATCGAAATGCGCGGCTGGCGGATGCACGTGGAGACGTTCCCCGACGGCCGCCACAATTTTCCGCGTTTCACCCGAAACACGCCCCGCGGTCCGAGTGCGTGGACGACCACGCTTCAGTATGTCAGGGCCTATCGCGGGGAATTCTCCTACTCGGACCACGGCACGCCCTGGAGCGTCGTGACGCGTAATCTGGATGTCATCGTTACGCGCCCCACCTCCGAGTATCGGGGCCAGGCACGGTTCTCGAACGGCACCATCGTGATTCAGAACTATGTGCCCATGAGCGCGGACCTGCGAACCTCGTTCAGGATCGTCGATGGCAAGATCGTGCTCGACCGCTCATACCTGACGACCGATGGCGCCGAGTCGGAGATCACCGGCGAAGTGGACCTCGCCCGATGGCCCGAACAGACCTATCAGATTCAGTCGCAGATCCAGCTGCCGAAGATGCGGGAGATCTTCTGGGCCAACGACACCTTTTCCTTGTTCGGTGAAAGCCGCTTCGCGGGGACGTTTCACCTGTTCAGGGAAACGGTGAATGGACGCACGCGTACGGGTCGCGACCTCACAGGCAATTTTCACAGCGTGCTCGCGGGGATCAACGATTTTCGGTTCAGCGATCTTCGCGGCTCGGTTCGCTGGGTACCTGAGAGCCTCGAGGTCACGAACGCAACCGCCGGTGTCTACGGAGGCACGGCCAGATTCGGCTACCGGATGGCACCGCTCGGACAGGCCGTCAGGGCGACCGCAACCTTCGACGCCGAGTACGAGCAGGTCGACCTCACCACCTTCACCGATTTTCTGGAAACCGAGGGCATCCGGCTGGCTGGGCGCGCTTCGGGGCGAAATGTGCTCGAGTGGCCCCTCGGTCGGTATGCGGAGCATCGCGGCAATGGTGCGATTCGGGTCGAGCCGCCGGGCAACATCTCGACTCTGACGCGAGAGATGTCCGCCCCGCAGCGGGCCGAGGCCGAACGTCGCGGCAGAGAGTGGGGCGAGTTCAGCAACCACCTGCCTCGCGCTCCCGTTCCATTGCGCGCCCAGATTGGCTACACCTACGGCCCCGAATGGATCGACCTCGCACCAAGTCGGTTGGCGACGCCCGATACGTACGTGGAACTCGAAGGCCGGACCGCATATGGAGACCGGTCGCGCATCGACTTTCATGTCACGAGTGCTGACTGGCAGGAGAGCGACCGTACATTCGCTGGAGTGCTCACGGCGTTCGGCCTGCGCACGGGTGTGATTCCAGTGGGTGGCCACGGCACGTTCGACGGTGTCATGGTCGAAAGCGTGCGACGCCCTCGGATCGAGGGACGCTTCGCCGGTGAGCAGATGCGCGCGTTCGATGTGGTGTGGGGCCCGGTGGCGGGACGGGCGGTGATTCAGAACTCCTACACTGACGTGAGCGACGTGGTCGTTGGCGCCGGTGGTGCGATGATGCGCGTTGACGGCCGTTTCTCACTTGGTTTTCCACGGGCGGACGGCGGGGAGGAGATCAACGCACGGATTCGACTCGCGGGGTGGCCGATGACTGACCTGCGCCATGCCTTCGAGCTCGACGACTATAACGTCGACGGTCTCTTCACGGGCGAGTTTCACGTGTTCGGACCGTACCTGAAGCCCTTGGGCTTTGGCCAGATGACCATCGCCCGCGGCGTCGCCTATGGCGAGTCGTTCGAAACCGCGACCGCCGGTGTGCTGCTGGAAGGCGAGGGGGTACGCCTCGATTCGCTGCAGATCGTCAAAGCGAGCGGGCGCGCGTCCGGGGCTGCCTGGGTGGGGTTCGACGGCACCTATTCGTTCAATCTGGACGCGCGAGGGATCCCCGTTGACGCGATTGACATGATGCGCTCGACGGCCGTGCCGACACTCTCCGGCCGGCTCGACTTCGTCGCAGGGGGGAGCGGCACGTTCGAGCGACCGCGCTATGACGTGCGCGTCATGATGAGTGATTTCTTCGTGGGTGACGAGGGCATCGGTCAGGTCAGCGGTGAGCTCAACATCATCGGCGAGGTGCTCACCATGAAGCTCGAGGCGGCCTCGCCGCGTTTGGCGGTGTCTGGTGCGGGGCGCATTGAGATGACGGACGACATGGACGCCGAATTGTCGTTCAGCGTCGCCGACACCTCGCTCGACCCGTACGTGCGCGCGTTCAGTCCGGGCATTTCGCCGTTCACGACAGCCATCGCCAGCGGCCGTGTCCGTGTGACGGGGCAACTGGCCAATATCGACGAACTCGTGGTCGAGGCCATCGTCGATGGCCTCGATCTGCGCTTGTTCGATTATCGCCTTCGCAACGCGACGCCGATCCAGATCGCACTCGACCGGCACGCGATACGGGTGACGCAGATGCGGCTCATCGGCGACGAGACGCGGCTCGACATTACGGGCGTCGCCGATCTGCACGACGAGCGCATTGACCTGCGCGCCACCGGTGATGCCGGCCTCGGCATCCTCCAGGGGTTCGTTCCGGGTATTCGCAGTTCGGGCAGCGCCTCGCTCGAGGCAACGTTTCAGGGGCCGATGCGGAATCCGGCGGTCACTGGCACGATGCTTGTGGAAGACGGTCGTATCCGCCATTTCGACCTGCCGCATGCGCTCGAGAATATCTCCGGCCCCGTGCGTTTCGATACCCGCGGCGTGCGCCTCGACGAGCTGACCGCGCGTCTTGGGGGAGGACCCGTGCGGTTTGGGGGGCGGATCGACATCGAGGCATACCGGCCCACTCGTATCGATGTCACGATGATGGGTGAGGGCATGCGATTGCGCTTCCCCGCAGGCATGCGTTCGCTCGTCGATGCCGACCTCTCGGTACAAGGATCCGTGGAGTCGCCGACGATCGCGGGAACCGTGCAGGTGCGGAATGCGCTTTACACAGGTCAGTTCGACACGGGCGGTGGAGTGTTCGGCCTGGGCACGACAAGCACCCCCGTCGCCGCAGGCGGCGGGTCGCTGACGCCGAGTGCCGCGGCCCGGTACGATGTACGGATCGTTGCACCCTCCACGCTCGAAATCAGGAACAGCACCGCGCGGCTTGTGGCGAACGCCGACCTCCAGCTTCGCGGTACTGTCGACCGCCCGCTCCTGTTCGGGCGGGTGGAGATCGTCCGCGGCGAGTTCTCGTTCGAGGCCCGACGCTACCAAATCACGCGTGGGACGATCGACTTCAACAATCCTTCCCGAATCGAGCCGTTCTTCGACATCGAAACGGAAACGCGGATACGGGTGCCCGGCGAGACGTATCGCGTGATCGCGCGCGCCGCCGGCACGCTGGACCGTTTGACCCCGACCTTCGAGGCCGATCCACCGTTGCCTGAAGTGGAGGTGCTCAGCCTGCTGTTCGGAGATGTGGCGCCGGGGCAGGATGTGGAGTTCCGTCAGTACAGCACCAACGTGACACCCCAGGAGCAGCTGCTCCGTGAGCGCGCAACCAGGGCACTCACCGGCGCGATCTCCTCCGAGGTCGGTCGCGTGGTGGAGCAGACGTTCGGTGTCGACACCTTTCAGCTGACGCCGTCACTGATCGATCCCAACGCACAGTCTTCCCGTTTCGATCCGGCGGCCCGCTTGACGATCGGCAAGCGACTCTCGGAACGGCTCTACCTGACCTATTCGCGTAGCGTATCCTCGACGACCCAGGATCAGATCATCCTGCTCGAGTACGACCAGACGGATCGCCTGTCGTGGATCCTGTCGCGCAACGAAGATCATACCTACGCCCTGGACATCAGGATGCGGCACGCCTTCTGATGAGGCGTCGCGTCATCTCGGTCTGGGTCTTCCTTCTGTTCGGAACGAGTCTGGCGCGGGCGCAGGTCGCGCCCGTCGTGTCCGAGATCCAGATTGAGCAGGAAGGCCGGGTGATCGAGGACCAGTCTATTTCTGGTTTGATAGCGACGCCCACAGGGGCACCGCTCTCGATGCGCCAGGTGCGTGACACGGTTGCGCATCTCACGAGTCTCAACCGGTTCGAGGACGTGCGGGTACTGCAGGAAGCCACGCCTGCGGGCATCCGCTTGCGGTACGTGCTGGTGCCTTTGCACCCGGTCGATCGGCTGGCGTTCCGCGGGACACTCGGGGTGTCTGAAAACGACGTCCGCGATGTCATCGTCGAACGGTTCGGCGAGGCGCCGTCAGCCGGTCGCATGGAGGAAGTCCACGAGGCGCTTCGTCTGTGGTATCGCGATCGAGGGTATGTCACCGCGCGGATTACCCCGAGCATCGAAGAGACGCACAACCCCGATCGCGCGACGATGGTGTTCGACATTGTGGCCGGCGTGCGCGCCAGGATTGGGCGCCTCGAGATCACGGTGATCGGTGGGGGACAGCAGGAAGAGCCCCAGGACATCGGCGTGAGCGTGGGCGACGTGTACGACAACGACGAGGTTGTTCGTGCGCTCGACGAGTTCGTCGCCGACTTGCGCGGGCGCGGATACTACGAGGCGCAATCGATTCATACACCATTGTTCGAGTCCGACGGAAGTGCCACGGTTCGTGTGTCCATCGAGCGCGGTCCTCTCGTCTCGGTGGCGTTTGCCGGCGATCCGCTACCCGAGGACCAGCGCGAGCTCCTCGTGCCGGTGCGCGCCGAAGGATCGGCCGATGAAGATCTCCTTGAAGATGCCAGCGCCGACATCGAGGACTACTTCAGGGTGCAAGGGTACCGTGACGCCGTGGTCGCGTACACCCGAGAGGAGACCGGAGAGAAGCTGACCATCACCTTTCGTGTCACCCGTGGCCCGCGTTACGTGGTGGACACCGTCACGATCAGCGGTCAAGCCGAGATTCCGTTGCCGGAACTGGACGCCCTCACCGGCATCGAGCGCGGACGGCCCTATATCCAGGCGATCGTGGACGCCGGCGCCTCGGCCATTCGAGACGCGTATCGCAGGCGCGGATTCACCCGCGCCGCGGTGCAGTCAACTGTCACGGAACGGCCGCGTGAGCGGGAACAGGACGGCGACCGTCCCGTGGAGGTGCGATTCAGGATCACGGAGGGGCCACGAACGCTCGTCGGCATGGTGTCGTCCGCCGGCGCGATAACGATAGCCGAGGCGGCGCTTCGTGAACCGATGGTCACAGTTCCGGGTCGCCCCTATTCCGAGGGGGACGTCGCCGCCGATCGCGATCGCATCGATCTCGAGTACCGCAACCGCGGGTTCGAGGGGGTCGTCGTGAATCCGGAGGTGTCATTCGTGGACGATGGCACGCGCGCCGACGTGCGCTTCGTGATCAGCGAAGGACCTCAGGTGTTCGTGGACCACGTGATCATCGTGGGGAACCGGCGCACCAGCACGTCCACCATCACGCGCGAGATCCTGCTGAAGCCAGGTGAGCCGCTGGGCTACTCGGCACGGATTCAAACGCAGCAGCGGCTGGTCGCGCTCGGCCTATTCCGGCGCGTCGTGGTTGAGGAGTTGCGGCACGCGGGGGAGGGGCGTCGCGACGTGATCATCCGAGTCGAAGAGGCTCCACCGACGACACTCGGCTATGGCGGCGGCGTGGAGGGGGGCACTCGGCTGCGACCGACGGGTGAGAGCGGCCAGGCCGAGGAGCGCTTCGAGGTGGCTCCGCGCGGGTTCTTCGAGATCGGTCGCCGCAACCTGTGGGGCAAGAACAGAGCTGTCAACCTCTTTACCCGGGTGAGTCTCAGATCTCGCGACATCGTCCTGTCGGAAGACGGCGTTCGGCTGGAGGAGCCCGCCCCTGAGAGCGGATATGGATTCAACGAGTACCGGGTGGTCGGGACGTTTCGCGAGCCTCGCGTTTTCAACACCACGGCCGATGCGCTCCTGACTGGCATCATCGACCAGGCGATCCGGTCGAGCTTCAATTTCTTGAGGCGTCAGGCGCGCGCCGAGGTGGGCCTCCGGCTGTCGCAGCGATACAGCGTGGCCGGCCGCTATTCGTACCGAGTACACCCAGTTGTTCGACGAGCGATTCACGGAAGAAGAGAAACCGCTCATTGACCGGGTATTTCCGCAGGTACGGTTGTCAAAATTCTCCGGATCCTTCATTCGTGACGCACGGAGCGACGTGGTCGATCCCAGTGAAGGCACGTTCGTCATCGTGGACGGTGAGGTTGCGCCGCGCTCCGTGGGTTCGGAGGTTGGGTTCATCAAGACGCTCCTGCAAGGCTTCAGGTACTATCGCGTTCCCGCTGAGCGGCGGGTCGTGGTTGCCCTGGGGGCGCGCCTCGGGCTTGCGCACGGGTTGCCTCGCCCGGTGCTGCGGATTGGCGCAGACGGCGAGCCGATCCTGGATGACAGTGGGGAGGCCATCGTCGACCTCGTGCAGGACCTGCCGGCGAGCGAACGGTTTTTCGCGGGCGGCGATACGACGGTTCGCGGATTCTCCCTCGATCGGCTGGGGACCGACGAGACGATCAGTCCCAGCGGCTTTCCAACCGGCGGGAACGGCCTCGTCGTCCTCAATGCCGAACTGCGGAGCGCAGTCGTCGGGAGCCTGGGCGTGGCGGGTTTCATGGACGCCGGCAATGTCTTTCTTCGTGCCAGCGATATCAGACTTCACGAGCTGCGCGTCACGGCGGGCTTCGGCGTGCGGTATCAGTCACCGATCGGACCCCTCCGCGTGGATCTGGGCTTCAAACTCGATCGCCGCGAGCTCGCGCCGGGTACTCTCGAGAAAAGAAGCGTGCTTCACATCAGCTTGGGTCAGGCGTTCTGATGAGGACCCGGTACCGGTGGTGGCTCGTATGGGGCGTGTGTGTGGTGTGCCTGTCGCCGGTGTCAGGCCAGCAGCTGCTCGAACGTGTGGTGGCGCGCGTCAACGGCTACGCCATTACGTTGACGGACGTCAGGGCTGCACTCGCGCTTGGTGTCGTAGAGGCGCCGGCGGGCGCCGATGGAGAAACCGTTGCGACGGATCGGCTGATCGATCGCCAGCTCGTCCTGGCCGAGGTCTCCCGGTTCGCGCCACCGGAGCCCGACGCCGTGTTGATCGCGACCGAAGCCGCGCGGATCACTGCGAGCGCTGGATCGGGTCTCGCGGTCCTGATGGCGTCAACCGGCATCGACCAGGCGAGCATTCGGGACATCGCCCGCGACAACCTGCGTATCCAGGCCTACCTCGATCAACGTTTTGGCGCGACCGTGCAGCTCACCGAAGACGAGGTCACGCAGTACTACCGCATCCACCCGGACGATTTCACACGCGATGGGATACTCGCCCCGTTCGGCGAGGTGGAAGCGCGTGTGCGGGCGCGCGCGGGGGAAGAGCGGCGGGCCATGCTCGTGGCGCAATGGGTGCGGGATCTGCGCGCGCGCGCGGATGTCAGCATGCCGAAACCCTGATCACAACATATCGTTCACCCTTCTGTCTATCTCGGTTCTCGGTATCGTGTTCACGGTTCGGCTTCTTCGTTCTGGGTTCTAGTGTTCAGGGTTCCTCGGTTCGGGGGTTCGACGGTTCGGGCGTTCGACGTGCCCTTCGCGCGGATCTGGACCTCGAACGTAGAAACCCGAACCTCGAACCTCGCGAATGTTCGAACTTGCGAACCGAACCTGAACACGAACCGAGAACCAAGAAGGATCAGAAGCGTGAACGACAGGCTGCCCTTTAGAGTCCCCAGACCGCTACGCGCAATACCTCCAGCGCGTTGAACCCGGCATGGCTGACCATCGGAGCCAGCACGCTGCGCCGGCGCACGTACAGCACGGCCCAGAAGGCACCGAGCACAGCCGTGCCAATGACCGCATCCCAGCCCTGAACGGCATGGCCGAGGCCGAATCCGATGCTCAGGACCACGATTCCGACCCGAACGCCTCCCAAATGGTGCTCAAAACGCTGAAGCAGGAACGCCCGTTGCATCTCTTCCAGTACGCCACCGGCCAGAATCGCAACCACCGCGAACATGGCCGCGGCGCCGGGAGTGCTCGCGAGCTGCTCGAGCGGGTTGACCTGCACGTTGTGCAGGCCAGGGGCCAGAGCCCGCATCGCGTTCAGCAGCACGACCACGAGGACGAAGACGACCGGAATAAGAAGCGCGCCGTACCTGACCTCGCGCATCACGGGGCGGCGACCGAGCCACAGGCCCGACAAGGATTGTCCCTGCGCTCGGGTCAGAACAATCATGAGCCCGATCACCAGCAGGGCATTGATCAAGGAGAGGGCCATGACGAAGGAGAGTGCGAGTCCACCCGCCGGGTTGAACATTGGCACGCCGGCGACGCGCAGGGCCGTTCCGACCGCGAGCTGTGTGGGCACGCCCGAACAAAGGCCGATTTCGGCGATGGCTGCGATTCTGGCTGGCGTGAGCATGGATCTCCTGCTAACGGTCCGGTAGTAATCTTGAAGGGGCACACATGCACACCGTGATACACGACCTGCTCACATCAGCTGGAGGCACGAGGTGACGTCCACGACCTCCCGCGACCGGGTGCTCATCGTCGAGGACGATCCGACTACGCGGCTCGGGCTCACGGAGCTCGTACGGACGTGGGGATTCACGGCCGAGGCCGCAGCCGATGGCGCGGAAGCGCTTCAGCGTATCACCGCTTTCCGGCCCTCGGTCGTCATCAGCGACCTCGTGATGCCTCGGATGGGCGGTCTGGAACTGCTGCGGGCAATCAAGGACGACGGCGGCGACATGACGGTTGTGATCCTGACGGCGCAGGGCACCGTGGAGACGGCGGTCGAGGCGATCAAGGAAGGGGCGTACGACTATCTGACAAAGCCGATCGAGCCACAGCGGTTGAAGATTCTGCTCGACAAGATCGCGGAGCGGCAAGACACGCTGCGCGAGGTCAAGGTGCTCAGGCGTCAGCTGCGCGACCACGGCAAGTTCGGCTCGATGATCGGCAGCAGCGCTCAGGTCCGCAAGGTATATCAGGTGGTCGAGAAGGCGGCTCCCACGTCGGCCTCGGTGCTCATCTGGGGTGAATCGGGGACCGGCAAGGAATTGGTCGCCCAGACGATCCATCAGTTGTCGCCGCGTGCGCAGATGCCGTTCGTGCCGATCAACTGCGCGGCCATTCCGGAGACGCTGCTCGAGAGTGAGATCTTCGGCCATGAGAAAGGCGCGTTCACTGGCGCGTCGGACAGGCGCGAAGGGTGTTTCGAGTTGGCGGACCGGGGCACGTTATTCCTCGATGAGATTGCCGAGATGACGCCCGCGACCCAGGTGAAGTTGCTGCGCGTGCTCCAGGAGCGCAAGTTTCGCCGGCTCGGCGGCCGCGCGGAGCAGTCGGTTGACGTCCGCGTGATCGCCGCGACCAATGCGGTGCCGTCCGAGGCCGTGAAGAGCGGTCAGCTTCGCGAGGATCTCTACTACCGCTTGAACGTGTTCGAAATCGAACTGCCACCGCTGCGGCAGCGTAAGGACGACCTGCCACTGCTCATCCAGTCGTTTCTGGCCGAGTTCAGCACGAGGAACGGCAAGTCCGTGACGGCCGTGGATCCGGCGGCCATGCGCATTCTCGATTCGTACAGCTGGCCCGGCAATGTCCGTGAGCTCCGCAACGTCATCGAGCGGGCCGTGATCCTGAGCTCTGGGGAGTTCATCGAGGCGAGGCATCTGCCGCCCCTCGTCGTTGACACGACCGATCCAGCCGGACCGATGGTCTCGTTGCAGCCTGGGATGACGGTGGACGAGGCCGAGCAGAAGCTGATCATGATGACGCTCGAGCACACGCACGACAACAAGACGCGCGCTGCGGATATCCTCGGCATCAGTCTGAAGACGCTGCACAACAAGCTCAACAAGTTTCGCGGGCGCGTGCCTGGAAAGCCCGCTGAAGATGAGGGGGTGCCGGACTAGTGCGCCTGGGCATCAAGGGGAAGCAGATCGCCGGCGTAACCGCGATTGTCGGGATCGCCGTCCTCGTGTTGAGCGGCCTCTATGTGACCGGGCTGGTCGAGGTCGTGTTGCGGGGGAGTCTCGCGCGTGGCCAACTGCTGTCGAATGCCATTTTTCACCGCGCGCGCGAAGTGGTGACGACCAGTCCAGACCCGTACGGCGCTTTGCGATCCGACCCAGGCCTGCGGTCCATCCTCGAGTCCAGTATCTACGGCGAAAGCGTGACGGGAGCGTCGATCCTCGATGCGTCAGGAATCGTCATCGCCGGAAGCGACACGACACGCGTCGGCCTCCCGCACGCGGAAACCGCCGATCTGGCGGCGTTGCTCGATCAGGGTTCAGTCCGTCAGCTCACCGTGATCTACTCGCAGGAGGGCCAGACGCTCGACGTGCGCCAGCCGATGATGCTGGGAGACGAGGCCTTCGGCGCGATTCGGATTGGCGTGTCGACGCTGCTGATGCGGCAAGAGCTGAACGCCGCGCTTCGGCCCGCGCTCATTACGGGCGCCGTGGCGCTCGGAGTCGCCGTATTCGTCGCGGCGCTCCTCGCGCAGCTTCTGCTACGCCCGATTCACGTCCTCCGAGGCGGCCTGACGCGGCTCGGCAAAGGGGAGTTTGGCGTGACGCTCGATCTCCCGCCCGGTGACGAGTTCGGCGAGCTGGGCACCTTCTTCAATACGATGAGTCAGCAGCTCTCCGCCGATCGCACGGCGTTGGTCGGCCAGAAGGCCAACCTGCAGTCGGCGGTCGAGCACCTCGAGGACGCGGTGGCGCTGTTCAATCCATCCGGGGAACTGCTTTTCAGCAATCCCGCCATGCAGGCGGCGCTGCCGGCCGACGGGATTGGGCGTCCGTTGCGAACCCTGCTGGCAGACGCGCACCCCTATCGTGCGATCGTCGAAGAGACGCTGGCAACCAGGCGTTCCAGGGGACCACTCCAGGTCCAGCTCGGCGACGACGTGTTGTTGATGACGCATGCGATCGAGGGGACCGATCAGGAGCTCGTCGGCGTTCTGCTCGTCTCGCGCAACCTGGCATCCCTGTCGCGCGTGCAGTCGACGATCGCCTACTCTCGCAAGCTGGTCGCGCTCGGCCGGCTGACGGCGGGCCTCGCCCACGAGGTCAGGAATCCGCTCAACGCGATGATGATCCACCTCGAGTTGTTGCGAACCAAGATGCGGAAAGGCGCCATGGCCGCGCTGCCCCGGCCGGAACCGGTGGCCGCCACCGGCGCCGTCATTGGCCTGTCGCAGATCGGGCGTGAGCCCCAGCTTTCGCCCGCCGTTCAAGGCGCTCTCCAGCATGTCGAGGTCATCGAAAGTGAGATCCGGCGGCTCGAGGAAGTCGTCCAGGGATTCCTGAAGTTCACGCGACCGGAAGACCTGCGGCTGCATCCGGTCAGCGTGAAGACGCTATTCGAGGAAATCGTGCCGGTGATCGAACCGGAGGCAAAGGCTGGTAATGTGAAGGTGATCCTGGAGTCGCCCACGTCATTGCCGGACGTCCAAGGTGATGGAGCGATGCTGCGACAGGCCTTCCTGAATCTGGCCATCAACGGCTGCCAGGCCATGCCGAACGGCGGGACGCTGCGCCTCACCTGCGCCCCGGCCCCGCGCAACCGGATCGAGGTTCGGATCGAAGATACCGGCGTGGGCATTCGCCCCGCCGATCTCGAGAAGATCTTTGACCTCTACTACACGACGAAGGAACATGGCACAGGGATTGGCCTTTCGATGGTCTATCGCATCATTCAGATGCACGACGGCGAAGTCGAGGTACAGTCAACCCCAGGACGAGGGACGACGTTTCGCATCCTTCTCCCACGCGCCAATGACATCTAATATGCGGACCGCCTGGGCGTTGGTTGTCGCGGTGCTGCTGGCCGCGGGTGGCGCTGCGTGCGCGAAAGCACGGGCGGAGACCATTGTCCTCGAGGGCCCCCCGCTCCAGGTGCCCGAGCCGCCGTCGCGGGTCCTCGTGCCCGTGGAGGAGTTGGTGAGTACTCCCGTGGTTTCCGAGCCGGAACCGGCGCCGGTCGCCGCGACTCCGCGCACGCCGCCTCGTCCGACGACGGAGGCGAAGCCCCAGCCAGCCCCGGCACCGGTCGTGGCGCCGCCGCTGCCAGTGGCCGAGCCGCGCGATCTTCGAACGGCGTCGCCCACCAATACCGACAGTGAGCGTAGTGTTCGAGAGGTGCTGGCCCGGGCCGCTCGAGACATCGTGCGCGTGGAGTACAGCCGGCTGAGCGCGGACGGTCGGGCGCAGGACCATCAGTCGAAGCGATTCAGCGAGCAGGCCGAACAGGCGTTGAAGGAGCGGAATCTCATCTTCGCGGCCACCCTGGCCGACAAGGCGGCCACTCTGGCTGCCGAATTATTGGGGCGCTGACCAAACACTCCTCTTCGCGGGCTGGCCTCTTTTTTCGAGGTGAAGTCTAGACTCCAGGATATGGGAAAATGGATCCATATATTGCGAGTGCCCTAGAAGAAAATCGCAAGATATAGTGGTTTGCCGCTTGACAAAGCATTTCCTTGGGAGCAGTATTGCCGGGCGCTCAACGAGGTTGGTGCGGCAGGAGGCTCCCAGCATTCCCGTCGTGCGGGCAAAGAACGTCTAGAGCGCAATCACAACAAGAGTTCTGATGCACCGCCGGGGTAGGTGTGTCTTGTTTGGTCGGAGGAGTCGATGGAAGAAGGTCCAGCTCGCGAAGCTGCCGCGGCCGGTCAGGTGATGCAGTCCCCAGGCGGACAGGCCGAGCCGACGACTCGCGCAAAGAAGAGCCCGGAGTCGAGAGTGCCCTCGATGCCGGGATTGGAGTTTCCGCGCTACTTCACGCTGCCGGGCGTCGATCCGTTCGACGAGGTCGAATGGGAGATCCGCTCGGCCGTGATCGGCAACGAGAAGGGTAAGGTCGTCTTCGAGCAGCGCGACGTCGAGATTCCAAAGTTCTGGTCGCAGCAGGCCACCAATATCGTGGTCTCCAAGTACTTCCGCGGCCAGATGGGAGCCCCGGAGCGCGAGCGGAGCGTGAAACAGCTCATCGGCCGGGTGGTAGACACCATCATGTCGTGGGCGCGTGAACAGAAGTATTTTGCCAGCGAGGACACGCTCCAGTCGTTCTCCGCCGAGCTGAAGCACCTGCTGGTGTATCAGAAGGCCGCCTTCAACAGTCCCGTCTGGTTCAACTGCGGTTTCGAGAAGGCCCCGCAGTGCTCGGCCTGCTTCATCAACTCCGTGCAGGACACCATGGACTCGATCCTGACGCTCGCCAGGACCGAAGGGATGTTGTTCAAGTTCGGCTCGGGCACCGGTAGCAACCTGTCGTCGATCCGGTCGTCCAGGGAGCTTCTCGCCGGCGGCGGGACGGCCAGCGGTCCCGTGTCCTTCATGAAGGGCTACGATGCGTTTGCCGGCGTGATCAAGTCAGGCGGTAAGACGCGCCGGGCGGCGAAGATGGTGATCCTCAACGCCGACCATCCCGACATCGCCGAGTTCATCAGCTGCAAGGTCGAAGAAGAGAAGAAGGCCTGGGCGCTCATCGACGCCGGCTATGACGGCTCGTTCACGGGTGTGGCCTACGGGTCGGTCTTCTTCCAGAACTCCAACAACAGTGTGCGCGTCACCGACGATTTCATGCGCGCCGTGTTGGACGACGGCGAGTGGCAGACGAAGGCCGTCAGGAACAGCGACGTCATGGACACCTACAAGGCGCGCGACCTCATGCGAATGATCGCGGAGGGCACGTGGGTGTGCGGCGACCCGGGGATGCAGTTCGATACGACGGTCAACGACTGGCACACGTGCCCGGAGACGGATCGCATCAATGCGAGCAATCCCTGCTCGGAGTACATGTTCCTGGACGACTCGGCCTGCAACCTGGCGTCGATCAACCTCATGAAGTTCGTGAAGGAGGACGGCGAGCTCGACGTCGCCGCGTTCAAGTCCGCCTGTCGAACCCTCCTGACGGCGCAGGAGATCATCGTTCCGAATTCGAGCTACCCGACCAAGGCGATCGAGAAGAACAGCCACGACTACCGTCCCCTGGGTCTCGGGTATGCGAATCTCGGCGCGCTGTTGATGTCGCGCGGGCTGCCGTACGACAGCGACGAAGGGCGGGCCTACGCCGCGGCGATCACCGCCGTGATGACCGGCGAAGCCTACGCGCAGTCGGCGCGGATCTCGCGCGATCATGGCGGCCCGTTCAGCGGCTACGAGAAGAATCGCGATTCGTTCCTACGCGTGATGCGGAAGCATCGTGACGCCGTCAGCGAGATCAACGTGAAGTTCGTGCCCTCCGACCTGCACGCGGGTGCGAAGCAGGCGTGGGACGAGGCGGTGGAGCTCGGAGAGGACTTCGGCTACCGCAACGCACAGGCCACGGTGCTGGCGCCGACCGGGACGATCGGCTTCATGATGGACTGCGACACGACGGGCGTCGAGCCGGACATCGCGCTCGTCAAATACAAGAAGCTCGTGGGCGGCGGTCTCATGAAGATCGTCAACGGGACGGTCCCGATGGCGCTGGCCAAACTGGGATACACCAGCCCGGAGATCGAGGCGATCATCCACTACATCGACAAGCACGAAATGATCGAGGGCGCGCCGTTCCTCAAGGACGAGCATCTGCCGGTGTTCGACTGCGCGTTCAAGCCAGCGAATGGCGAACGATCGATTCACTACATGGGCCATATTCGGATGATGGGCGCCACGCAGCCGTTCATTTCCGGCGCGATCAGCAAGACGGTCAACGTGCCCCGCGAAGCGACGGTCGAGGAAATCGAGAAGGCCTACCTGGAATCGTGGCGCCTCGGTGCGAAGGCGATCTCCATCTATCGTGACGGCAGCAAGCGGACGCAGCCGCTCAACACGTCGAGAGCCGGCGTCGCCGACACGCGGAACACCGGCGGCAAGGTCGTCGTCGGCCGCGCGGGTGAAGAGGTGCGGGAAGTGGTCAAGGAGGTCATCAAGATCGTCGAGCGGCCGTCCCGACGGAAGCTGCCGGATGAGCGCCAGGCGTTGACCCACAAGTTCGACATCGCGGGTCACGAGGGCTACATCACCGTCGGGCTCTTTGACGACGGCATGCCCGCGGAGATCTTCCTGAGGATGGCGAAGGAGGGCTCGACGATCTCGGGCTTCGCCGACGCGTTTGCGCAGGCGATTTCCTACGCGCTGCAGTACGGCGTACCGCTGCAGGTGCTCGTGGACAAGTTCAGCCATGCTCGCTTCGAGCCGTCCGGGATGACCAAGAACCCGGAGGTGCGATTCGCGAAGTCGATCGTCGATTACATCTTCCGGTGGATGGCGACGAAGTTCCTCTCGACCGAGGCGCAGTTCCGAGCCGGCGTCAACATGCGCGAGGAGCCGATTGAGGAACCTGCCCCTGTGGCGGAGGACAGCGCCGCCTCGCGCGTCGTTCGACTGCGCGAGGACGAAATCACGCCGAAGGCGAAGGCTTCGGAGTACGCCGCGATTCAGAATCAGGAAGACGCGCCGCCCTGTTCGACGTGCGGCTCGCTGATGATTCGCAGCGGTTCGTGCTACAAGTGCTCGAACTGCGGAACCACCAGCGGCTGCGCGTAATTGAGCGCTGTTTCGATTCGCGCGTAGAGCGGAGGCTTTAGCCTCCGCGACACGCGCACGCTGAAGCGTGCGCTCTACGGCGAAACGCAGCCGCTCATTAGACCTGTATGTCGACGCGCAGAGCGTCAGCGCCTGCGCGTGAGCCTCACCGGCTTGCGGCGGCGCTGACCTTCCAGATCCGGTTCCCACCGTCATCCGAGATCAGCAGGCTCCCGTTCGGCGTCTGCGTCACGCCGACGGGCCGGCCCCAGCGCTCAATCGCCTTTCCGTCTGACCCATCGTGCGCGACGAACCCTGTCAGGAAGTCTTCGAGCGGACCGGGCCTGCCGTTGTTCATCGGGAAGAACACCACTTTGTATCCAGACGCCGTCGATCGATTCCACGAACCGTGCAGCGCGACGAAGGCGCCATTGCGGTACCGCTGGGGAAACGGCGCGCCGGTGTAGAACGTGATCCCCAGAGCGGCCGCATGCGCCGGGATCAGCACATCCGGAACGAGAGTGCGCTTGACGAGGTCGGGGAATGCACCCACGTAGCGGGGATCGTGGTGCTGCCCGATGAAGGCGTAGGGCCATCCGTAGAATCCACCGTCTCGGATCGACGTCGCGTAGTCGGGGACCAGATCGTCGCCGAGATTGTCGCGCTCGTTCACGGCGGTCCACAGCGTGTCCGTGCCTGGCTGCAATGTGAGCCCCACAGGGTTACGGATGCCCGACGCGTACACCCGGTACCCCGAGCCGTCTGGATTGAATTCCAGGATCGCGGCACGCCGGCAGTCTTCGCCCGCGGTGTTGTTCGACTGCGACCCGACCGCGAGGTACATCTTGGTGCCGGCTCGGTTGAAGACGATGTTCCGCGTCGAGTGACCGCCGACGGGAAGGTCGAGCAGCTTCTCCGGCTGTCCCTGCGCCGTGAGGTCGCCGGGCGTGTACTTGTAGCGCACGAGTGAGCCCGTGTTCGCGACGTAGAGATACTCACCCTGGAATGCCAGGCCGAAGGGCGCCGCCAGCGTGCCTGGTCCGCGGTTGACGAACGCCGGTGGTGCGGCGCACGCGGGTGCGGCGGCTCCGAGGATAGGGCCGTTCACCATCGGATTCACCGGAGTCTGAGGCCCCGCTACAACTGGCTGCGCGGCCGGGCCGCCGCCGGCACCCCGGCCCGCGGGGGCCTCGCCTTGTGCGTAAACGCTCCGTGTCTCGAACACGCCATCCTGACCGACGTCGCGGAGCACCGTGATGTTGTTCGACGCAGGCGAGCTGATGAACAGGTCGCCGTTCGGCGCGTACACCATCATGCGCGGAGCCTGCAGCTCCGCGTATACCTGCACCGTGAACCCAGGCGGCACCGTGGGCATGGCGCCCGCGGGTTTGTCCACGAGATTCCCGCGATTCGGCCGTGCCGGGCCGATGGCCGCCAGCGCCGGTGCGGACTGGGGCTGGGCGGCGTTCTGCTGGGCCGCGACTGCTCCGCAGAGCAGCACACCGATGCTGGCGGCTGCGAGCGTCTGATGCGAAACCTTCATGAAACATTCTCCTGTCGTGAGCAGTAACAGTACGAAAGGGCCGGGGGAGAATCGTACCTCACGGGCTGACGCCCGTGGTATCCTCCGCGAACACGCCTTGCCCCCCGTTCTTCATCTCGAGAAGGAGTTGCCATGGAGCCGACGAAACAGCCCGTCCCGCGCGAGGCGATCGACGCCTACAACCTGTTCATTCACGGAAACATAGACCGCCGAACGTTCATGGATCGCGTGAAGAAGGTGGCCGTTTCGAGTGCGGCCGCCGCGGCGATCGTGGACCAGCTGATGCCGAACTATGCGGCGGCCCAGCAGGTGTCCCCGACGGATCCCCGTATCAAGACCGAGCGAGCGACGGTGCCGTCGCCAAATGGCAATGGCAAGATTACCGGGTTGCTCGTGCGCCCGACCGCGGCCGGAACCAACCGGCTGCCCGCGATCCTGGTCATCCACGAGAACCGGGGTCTCAATCCCCACATCGAGGACATGGCGCGTCGCATCGCGCTCGAGAACTTCATGACGTTCGCGCCGGATGGTCTGACCTCTCTGGGCGGATACCCGGGTGATGATGTCAAGGGTGGAGAGCTGTTCGGCAAGGTCGATCGCGCCAAGATGGGCGAGGACCTGTACGCAGCGGCGGTGTGGTTGAAGAATCGTCCCGACAGCACGGGTCGCCTCGGCTCGACCGGCTTCTGCTTCGGGGGCGGTATCTCGAACACGCTTGCCGTTCGCATGGGTGCCGATCTGGCAGCCGCGGTGCCGTACTACGGCGGTGCTCCTCCGGCGGCCGACGTGCCGAAGATCAAAGCCGCGGTCCTGGTGCACCATGGCGGCGAAGACGCGCGCCTGGTGGCTGCGTGGCCGGAGTATCAGAAGGCGATGGCTGCAGCCGGCGTCACCCACGAGGGGCACATCTATCCGGGTGCCGTACACGGGTTCAACAACGACGCCACGCCAGAGCGTTTCAACAAGGCGGCGGCCGACGAAGCCTGGAAGAGAACGATCGCCTGGTTCAACAAGTACGTGCGCGCGACCACGTAGGCGCTGGACGCTCGTTCATTCGAGTACGCAACACGGGCGGACCGTTATGGTCCGCCCGTGTCACGTACGCCATGCTACACGCGTCCGCCGAACTCGCGTGTTTCCGTATGCACCTTCACCCGCTCACCCTCCTTGATGAACAAGGGCACGCGAATCTCCAAACCCGTTTCGAGTGTGGCTGCCTTCGTCACGCCGCCGCTCGCCGTGTCACCGCGAACTCCGGGCTCCGTATAGGTCACTGTCAGCTCGACGAGCGTCGGCAGCTGCACGCCGATCGGGTTGCCGTTGAACTTCTGGATCTGGACGAGCACATTGTCCGAGAGCAGCAAGCGATCGTCGCCCAGCAGATCCGCCCGCAGCGTGAGCGTCTCGAAGTTCTCCTGGTCCATGAAGTGGTAGCCGTCCCCGTCCGCATACAGGAACGAGGCGGAGACCACGACGAGATCGGGCTCCTGGAACTTGTCGCCCGCTTTGAACGTCTTGTCGAAGACGGCGCGCGTGAGCAGGTTCCGCATCTTGAGACGGACGAGCGTCTGGCCGCCGCGCGCGGTCGGTTTCGATATCTCGACGTCGAGGCAGTGATAGGGTGCGCCCTCGTGTTCGAAGAACATCTTCCGTTTGATGGCGATCGCTTCAATCAGGCTAGGCATGGGTAATGCCTAATACTATCGGGTTACCATCGCTCCAGCGGAATGGCACGCCTCTCCCTGCTCCCCAAGGTCGCGCTCTGGCTCGTGGCACTCAGTGCCCTGGCCGTACTGTTCCTGCGCTCGGCGCAGAACGCTCGCGAAGCGCCCTTCACCGTCGAGCGTGAAGGAGTGGCGAGCTGGACTCTGGTGTCCGAACCCGACCGCGACGCGCTGGGGGCGTGGCTGGTCCTCCACCCTCCGCCTCGGCTCACACCCTCGCTCGGCCGGCAGATTTTCTCGCGTGCGGGCGAGTCGATTAATTATCCGAATCCGCCGTCGATGCCCCTCGTTCTCCGCAGCGAGTTCGACGAGGCGCTCGCGAAAGGGCTGACATCCGATGCCGTCGTGAGTCTCGCTCGAACAGCCGGCCTCGAGTCGCCCACGTTCGAGCCGCGGTGCATGGGGCGGCGCCGGGTGAGCGAGCCGGGATCCACGCGATCGGTGTTTTTCATCGTTTTCGATGCGCCGGAGTTCGCTCAGTTTCGACAGGCGCTGGCTGCGCAGCTCCGCAGCGCCGGAGGCCAGCCGGCATTCGATCCCGCGGCGTTGTCGCCGGCGCTCATCGTCGCCGCGACCGACGAGAACTTCAGACGATGGCTGCCGCTGGGCGTCAATCCCGACGCAGATTGCATGGCGCCCATCGAGATCCAGTGAAAGGTCACCGAGGCACATGCTGATCGTCTGGCGATTGCTGATCAACGCCGCGGCACTCTGGGCGGCGACACGGGTGGTCCCAGGCATCTCATATGACGGCGACTGGACCACGCTCTTCGTCGTCGCCCTGGTGTTCGGGGTGATCAACGTATCGGTACGGCCAATCCTGATGCTGCTGACACTGCCGTTCCTGATCATCACGCTTGGCCTGTTCACGTTCGTCTTGAACGGCCTGATGCTGTGGTTGACGAGCGCCGTCTCCGATGGCCTCGGCCTGGGGTTTCACGTCGACGGCTTCGGTGCGGCGTTCTTCGGCGCGTTCGTGGTCACCGTCGTCAGCTTCCTGCTGTCGTTGTTCGTCGTGTCGGGTGCAGGCGATCGACGCGTATCCCACGACAACTAGCGGAGCGAACGAAGGACGGCCGGTCTGACACCGGCCGCTCCTATACCGAGATGCCGACGGTGAAGGTGGCCGTGTACCCGGCGGTCGGGTTGCCGCTGACGGAAGCGAGCTCGGACTGCAAGCTGTCCGCAAACACCATGTCTCCGGTGTTCGAGGTGGGGTTCTGGCCCCGAGCCGCGTAGACCCCGCTGCGATAGACCTCGTTGTTCACCGTCTCGGGAAACGCGATCTGCGTGACTTTCACCGACCGGCCGTTCACCGTGACCTCGACGTGAATGTGCGTGGCCCTGCCCGCATACCAGCCGGGATAGACCGTCGTGAACGTCACCTGTCCGCTACTGTCGGTGGCCTGGATACCGCGGAGAAACGTCTGGGCGGTCCCGTTGTAGCCGGGCTGGTTGTACTGTGAATAGTGCCCTTCGGCGTCGCACTGCCAGATATCGATGACGGCGTTGGCTACTGGACTGCAGGCGCTGTTGACGTTGACGACGGTCAGGGTCAGGGCCACGGGCGTGCCGCTTCGGCCCTCTCGAATATCGCTTCGAATCAGATCAGCCAGCGATGGGTACGGCCCCACCGTTTCTTGAGGCGATACCACGCAGGCGCCGCTTGTCGCGCCTCCAGTTGTCGTTGTCGCCCCGCCTGTTCCCGTTGCCGTCGGACTCGTCGGGGTCTCGCTGCCGCACCCGACAGCGAGCGCCGCTCCAGCGGCTCCGAGTACTCCGAACACCTCGCGCCTGGTGATGTGCCTGCCGCCCATGGGCCCTCCTTGCTGTGTGTCCATTCCTGCGATGTCTCCACACCACAGTAGCGGCTCGATCGCGGCCCCGGAAGTCCCTGTCCATGACATTCAGTGTTAAGTTGGGCTACACAATGGACCGTTATAGACGAATGGCGATTCTCGCCACCGTTGTGGAACATGGGTCGATCCGCCGTGCTGCACGTGAACTGCGACTGACGCCCTCGGCCGTCAGCCAGCAGATCCGGCGTCTCGAGGAGGAGACGGGTGTCACGCTGCTCCGTCGTTCGACCAGGCGTCTGGCCGTCACCGAGGCGGGCGAGGCCTTCTACGAAGGGTGCGCGGCGATGGTCGCCGCCGCCACATCCGCCCACGAGAGCCTGACTGCCCTGCAGGAATCGCCTGTCGGAGAACTGAGCATCAGCGCGCCGGCCGGATTCGCCGCCACGCACTTGATCGAGGCCATCGCGCCGCTCCTGACTGCGCATCCGGCGCTGTCCCTGCGCGTCGTCGTCACCGATGACGGCGTTGACATCATTGGAGACCGGATTGACGTGGCGATTACCATCGGCACGCCGCTGACGGGTTCAACTCTGGTTCGGCGTCACCTGGCCGACTGGCCCCTGGTGCTGTGCGCGTCACCACGGTATCTGCTTCAACGAGGAACGCCTGCGTCGCCGCTGGATCTGGCGCAGCACGATCTGCTGGCCCTTCCCCGATGGCATCACGGGACCGACGTGATGACCGGACCCGAGGGCAGGCAGCATCGCGTGGACGTGGCGCCGCGTGTGTTGAGCAACAACCAGGTGGCCATCAGGGACCTCACGTTGGCGGGCATGGGCCTCTCGTTTCACGTGGCGCCAGAAGTGGCCGCCCATCTCGCTGCCGGGCAGCTCGTACGCGTGTTGCCTGACTGGTCCCTGCCGCCCGTCTCCGTTGCGGCGCTCATGCCGTCGAGAAATCGGCAGCCTCCGAAGGTCCGGGTGGCGATCGACGCCTTACACGCCCATCTCAACCCGAAGACGCTCGTCGAGCCGGCAAAGCGCCCGGTTCGGAAGAAGGGGAGCTCGACCCGATGAGGGTGTCCGTCGTCGTGCCCGCGTTCAACGAGGCGCAGGGCCTTGGAGCGTCGCTCCGGAGCATCCGGCACGCGATGACGGCGTTCGACGCGGTTGAGTGGGACTCCGAATTGATCGTCTGCGACAACAACTCCACCGATCGCACTGCCGAGATCGCTCGGGAGGCCGACGCCATCGTGGTGTTCGAACCTATCAATCAGATTTCTCGCGCGCGAAACGCCGGCGCGGCGACGGCTCGCGGCGACTGGATCGTGTTCGTCGACGCGGATTCGCACCCCACGCGCGACTTGTTCGTGGACGTCATCGAGGCGATTCAGCAGGGTCGCTGTCTGGCGGGGGGCAGCACCGTCTGCTTCGAGACTCCAGACCGGGTCGTGGCTTTCGTCGGGGGATGTTGGAATCGGATCAGCCGCATCACACGGTGGGCGGCTGGATCGTTCATCTTCTGCGAGGCGTCAGCGTTTCGGGAGGCCGGGGGTTTCAGTCTGGAGTTGTACGCGGGGGAAGAGATCGATCTTTTTCGCCGGCTCAAGCGGCTCGCGCGCAGGACGGGACGCACCATCGAGATTCTTCATCGGCACCCGCTCCTCACGAGCGCCAGGAAAGCCCGCCTGTACAGCGCGCGGGAAGGGATCACTTTTGCCATTCGGACCGTGATGCAGCGCGGACGCACGCTCAAGAGTGCGAAAGAGTGCTTCCAGTGGTACGACGGGAGACGGTGAGCGAGATTCAAAGTGCAAAGTGCGAAGTACAAAGTTCAAGGTAGTGAATGCCTTTCACAAACCCAAGCTAGACGGTTTAGGAGTCTGGCAAATCCTGCCCAAATGTGACCCAGAAGCCATTCAGATCACGGACGATGAACTCGCGAGCGCCGTAAAACGTGTTTTCCAATCCCTGGCGGATTTCCACCTTGCCCTTCAGTTGGTCGTAGAGCCCGTCCACGTCCTCTGTCCTAACGTACAAGTCAATTTCACGACGATCCTCTGTGCTGGATCGCCCGCCAGCGTTCAGAAAGATCTGACTTGCACCATACGAGAGAACGGCAAACGTCATTCCATCGACTTCATCTTCAAAAGTGTTAAGGACCGAAAAGCCGATGGACTCGTACCAGCCGACCGCCGCGCGTACGTCTGGCACATGGATCATCGGAACCACTTGCTGGTCAGCCATAGTTGATCCAGGCTCAATAGCTACTAATGCGGCTACTGCAGCGGCGAACCCAAGTAGATCAGGCCATCTTGGTCGGAGAACAGGGTGTAGCGACACGGATCCATCATGTCCTTGAGAAGCAACGCATACGTGCTGCCCTCCACCGTGAGCTGTGTCAGGAATCCTGCCGGCCGGGTGGGCAGTCCCGACGTCGTTAGATCGCGGAAATTCCGATAGGCCCCAATTATCGAGAATGCCTGCGCCTGTGCTGAGTTAATCGCGCGCATCACATGAACTGCATCCTGGCGTCGTATGGCGTCGGCCGGTGTTTCATTGGCAGCGTGCAGACATAGGGGCTGCTGCTGCGCCCGCACCACGTTAACCGTCCAGGTGGTCACGAAGATTCCAACGAGCGCCACACTAACAGCAACAATCGTTCGCTTCATGATTTGGCTCTCCAGTTACCGAACGAGCCTAGCGTTGCTTTCGGTAGTCATGCCTTTCACCAAACCCAACTCAAAAGGCCGCAACTATCTGACCCGCTGCGCGGGCCTCGAGTCCGTTTATTGCGGGAGGCGTTCTGGGGGAATGCCGATCGCCAGCGCGATCTGTCGCAGTTTGTCCTGAATCGCGCGCATGTGCTGATCGCCCATGCGCGCCAGATGCTTCTGGGCTGGTGTCAAAGCCTCGAGGGTCGGGTCCTCGAACCCGTATCGGCCGCCTTGTGGGACGAGGCGCTCATCCGGGCCGATGGTCGGTGTCTGCAGCAAGGAAACGATCGCTCGCTCCAAGGCCTCGTCGAACGTTCCAGGACGCCCAAGCTCACGATAGGCGTCATCGAGGCGCGGCTTCAACGCCGAGCAGATCCGTCCCGCGGCCGCCACGTCCACCGAATCCACCGCCTCTACGATTGGTACGAAGCGCGCGTAGTTCCGAGGATCCGCAAATAGCCCGCTGCCTCTTTCAGTGGTGCGGAAAGCCCCCGAGGGTCGCAGCGGCCCGAGGTATATCGCCGGGCTCTTCCCGCTTGCGACCGCGTCGACGACAACCACGAAGCGCCGAATGAGGTCGTCGGTGGCGAGCCAGGCCGTCACGCGCGGGTGTGCCGACAGGGTGGTGGCGAGCGTGCCGGCGAACTCGTCGCTCTGGTCGAGTGGCGGCAGGGCAATCACGTCGCCCGCTGGGCACAGAACGCCGGGACTGTGGGCCGGCAACAGCGGGGCAGCGGCGGCGGCCGCCTCCGACGGTGGCGCCGCCGGTTGGTCTCGCTGACGTCCTGACAGAAAGTACCAGGCTACTGCTCCTCCAACGAGGACGACTCCTGCGGCGACGAGCCAGGGCATCGCCGAGGGCGGCGAGGGCGAGGGTGGAGCGGGCGACGGTGTCTTTTCGAGGGGGACTTCAGAGGGGTCGAGCATCTGCACCTCTTGAAGAGAGCATACTCCCCTGATGTGCGCCGGTCACCTCGCGATGGGTTCCGGCGGTAGTATTCGCCGAGTGACGGCCTTCGCGAGGGAACAGGGAATGAAGAGGGCGATCCTTAGCTTGGCAGGGCTGCTGCTGCTCATCGGTGGAACGCCGGCTGCGCAGGACCTTGCCGACCTGATGGCGGTCGCCAAATTCGTCGAGGACGTCCCCGCGTTCGAGAACGACTACGTCAGGGTGCACTACTCGATGCTCGAGTACCCCGCCGCCGAGCGGAGAGTTGCCGAAGGGCGTCCAGTGGTGCTTTACATCCACGTTGCACCGGCGCCTGGCTTCGTGAACAGGAGCCTGCTCGTTCCGCCCGCGAGAGGACGCCCGTTGTGGCAGCCAGGCGTGTTACCGCTCGGGATCCGTATCGAAATGTTGAAGCCGCCGCCGCCACCGCCGGTCCTAGGCGCGCCGGGTACCAATCCGCCGCGGGACGCGGTCGAGGAGGCGTCCTGGGACGGCGGGCGGTTGGTGGTGGCCACGTTCCGGTCCTTCGACTACGGAGTGGGCACCGGAGGCTTTCCGTCCGTGACGACGTTTCTCTCGGACGGTGGGGTGGAAGTGTCGAGCCTCGGGTTGCGACGACGCATGGCTGGTCCAGGCTGGCGAAACGTTCTGGTTCGAGGCCAGGACCCAGCTCACGGCAATCGACGACTATCCGGTGGGCGCAGCCATTCTCCAGATATTTCCACGGTGACAGAATGTAGTGGTTTACTCGAGAGGGACCTCATCAACGGAGAACCGCATGACCCAAACAGACCCGTTCTCAGACTTCAAGCAGCGACACAAGGAGATGTGGGCCTCCTTCACGCCCACCGCCATCTTCACCACACCCGTCGCCGCCCACCTCGTCAAGTTCGCGGGTATCGCCTCTGGGGAAAGCTGTTCTCGACGTAGCCACCGGTACCGGGGTGGTGGCGATCACGGCTGCCCGCACCGGCGCTCGAGTGACCGGCCTCGATCTGACGCCGCCATTGCTCGACCAGGCGCGACAGAACGCGCGCATTGCGCGGGTGGAACAGGTCGTGTGGACGGAAGGCGATGCCGAGGCGCTGCCCTATCCCGACGCATCGTTCGACGTCGTGGTGAGCCAGTTCGGCCACATGTTCGCGCCTCGGCCCGAAGCCGCGGTGTCGGAGATGCGTCGGGTGCTCAAGCCCGGTGGGCGCGTCGCGTTTGCGACCTGGCCGCCCGAGCACATCATCGGACGCATGTTTGCGTTCGTTGGCCGCAACTCACCCCCACCGCCTCCGGGCGCGGCGCCACCGCCGCAGTGGGGGAATCCCGTCGTTATCACGGAACGGCTGGCTGCGGGCTTTGAAGCTCCCTTCTTTGCTCGCGGCACGATGAGCGTTCCGGCACTCAGCCTCGAGCACTATCGACTGTTCATGGAGACATCCGTCGGTCCGATTCAGAAATTGGTGGAGGGTCTGGCTGGCGATCCGCAGAAACTCGCGGCGATCCGCGCGGAATTCGATGCCCTGATGGCTCCCTACTACGCCGACAACCTAATACGTCAGGACTATCTCCTCACTCGCGCCATGGCCCGCTGACGCGGAACGCGCGCGAGCATGTGACAGCGCTGGACGCAAGTCGGTTCGCTTCAGCCGGACCCGCGCGGTGGATGTTCGACCCAGCCGAGGGAGCGCTCCACTGCCTTTCGCCATCCGACGTAGGCTTCTTCCCGCTGGTCGTCGCTCCAGAGCGGTTCCCATTGGCGATCGGCCTTCCAGTGACGCCGGAGCGAACCGAGGTCCGTCCAGAACCCGACTGCGAGGCCCGCGGCATACGCAACTCCGAGCGCCGTCGTCTCTGTGACGACTGGACGGACAACCGGGACACCCAGAATGTCAGCCTGATGCTGCATGAGTAGATCGTTGGCCGTTGCGCCGCCGTCAACCTTGAGCACTTCGAGCCGTATGCCAGAGTCCTGCACCATCGCGTCCAGCACGGCGCGGGTCTGAAAGCAGATGGCCTCGAGTGTTGCGCGTGCGAGATGGGCCTTTGTATGGAAATGCGTCAGGCCCGCGATGACGCCACGGGCATCCGCGCGCCAGTACGGCGCGAACAGCCCAGAGAAGGCCGGCACGAAATACAGACCCGCACTGCTCGGCACGCTCGCGGCCAGCGCTTCGATTTCACCAGCCGTCCGGATGACTTCGAGTTGATCGCGCAGCCATTGCACGGCGGAGCCGCTGACGGCTACCGACCCCTCGAGCGCGTACGCTGGGTCCACGTCCTTGAGTGCGTACGCCATCGTTGTGATCAGCCCGGAGGTGGACCGCACCAGCCGCGAGCCGGTATTCAGCAGCATGAAGTTGCCGGTTCCGTACGTGTTCTTCGCCTCGCCAGGCGAGAAACATGTCTGGCCGACCATCGCCGCGTGCTGATCCCCGAGATTGCCGCCGATCGGTACCTCGGCACCAACTGGTCCGGTGGCTCGCGTGACGCCGAATGCCGATGGATCGGATGAGGGATGAATGCGGGGCAGCATGCGCCGTGGGATACGGAAGAGCGCCAACAGCTCGTCGTCCCACTGGCGCGTCTGGATGTTCATCAACTGAGTCCGGCTCGCGTTGGTGACGTCCGTCACGTGCAGACCGCCG
The DNA here is from genome assembly GCA_963827515.1 of uncultured Acidobacteriota bacterium. Lineage (GTDB taxonomy): Bacteria > Acidobacteriota > Vicinamibacteria > Vicinamibacterales > UBA2999 > JABFSA01. The sequence goes on from CAWHBF010000001.1 coordinate 382,285, forward strand.
TCCGCGCCGCCCGTCAGGTGCCAGATGATCCAGCTGTCAATCGTGCCGAAGAGCGCCTCGCCCCGCTCGGCTCGCGCGCGCACACCACTCACGTTGTCGAGGATCCACTGCAGCTTGGCCGCCGAGAAGTAGCTCGCCGGCGGTAGCCCGGTACGCTCTTGGATCAGCGCGTGGGCCGGTTCGAGGGCCGCCACCGCAGCGTCCGTCCGCGTGTCCTGCCAGACGATGGCGTTGTGCCACGGGCGGCCGTCGTGCGGATTCCACACGACCGTCGTCTCGCGCTGGTTGGTCACGCCGATGGCGGCGAGATCCCTGCCGGTGAGCTTCGCGGCTCGCAGCGCGCCGACGATCGTCTGTGTTACGTGCGTGAGAATCTCAGCCGGATCGTGCTCCACCCAGCCCGGGTGGGAAAGGATCTGACGGTGTTCGATCTGATGTCTGGCGATCTCGTGGCCGCCGGCGTCGAACACCATGAATCGCGTGCTCGTGGTGCCCTGGTCGATCGCTCCGACGTAGTGCGCCACCTGTGTCATGTCCGCTCGGCCCATCCAGCTCGTGACGAACCAGTAGATCCCAGGGGGAGGAACAGGTCAAGCGCCGTCGGCTTCTGGCAGACCTCGTCAGCGTTCATAATGGGCGGGTGAGCCTTCGCGCGTCTTCACCTGCCGCTGCCGCCGAGCTCGCCGCGCACGCTGAGTTCATCAGAACCTATCCCGAGTACGAGCACACCGGCGCCGTGGATCGGCTCCGCGCGTCCGAGTACGGTCGCCTTGATGCCCTGCGACACGTCTATCTCGACTACACCGGAGGAGGCCTGTACGCGGAATCGCAAATCCGCGAGCATGCCGAGTTGCTGACCCGGGGCGTCTTCGGCAATCCCCATTCGGCCAGCCCGTCCTCAACGAACACGACCAGTCTGGTCGAACACGCCCGTCGCGCCGTGCTGAGGTGGTTCAACGGTCTGGACGACTACACGGCCATCTTTACGCACAACGCGACGGCGGCGATCAAGCTGGTCGGCGAGTCGTACCCGTTTGCGCCTGGCGGCCGCCTTCTGCTGACGGCGGACAACCACAATTCGGTGAACGGCGTTCGTGAATTCGCTGTCGCGGCAGGCGCGTCGGTGACGTACGCGCCGCTCACGACGCCTGAGCTTCGCCTCGATCGCCGGGCGCTCGAGGCGCTGCTGGACGAGTCGGACGGATCGGCGAGCAAGCTGTTTGCGTATCCCGCACAATCCAACTTCTCGGGTGTGCAGCACCCGCTCGAGCTCGTGCGCGAGGCACAAGCCAAAGGGTGGGATGTGCTGCTGGACGCCGCGGCGTTCGTGCCGTCGAATCCTCTCGATCTGCGTGAGGTACGGCCCGACTTCGCAAGTGTGTCGTTCTACAAAATGTTCGGGTATCCGACTGGCGTCGGGTGTCTGCTCGCGCGAGACACCGCGCTGGCGAAGTTGCAGCGGCCGTGGTTTGCGGGAGGCACCGTGAATTTCGCGACTGTACAGGGGCGGCAGCGCCTCTTGTCGCCTGGCGAGGCCGGTTTCGAGGACGGGACGCTCAACTATCTCGCCATTCCCGCGGTCGAGATTGGTCTCCGACATCTTGCGTCCGTTGGTCTCGGCACGATTCGCACGCGCACGCGCTGTCTGACCGGATGGTTGCTGGCGCAACTGCTCGAACTGCGCCATTCGAACGGTCGTCCCATGGTGCGGATCTACGGTCCGGCGACGACCACCGATCGTGGTGGAACGGTCACGATGAACTTCTACGATAGAGACGGACGATTACTCGACTACCGGCGAGTCGAAGAGTTGGCGAGCCAGGAGGACATCTCGCTGCGTACGGGATGCTTCTGCAACCCAGGCCCTGGCGAAACGGCCGAAGGCCTCACGGAGGACGACATCGCCGCGGCCATTGCGGAGAACGCCGACATGACGCTGCCGCGGTTCCTGCAGTTCATCACCCATCGCGGTGGTAAGAGCGCCGGGGCGATTCGCGTGTCGGTCGGCCTGGTGACGAATTTCGCCGATGTCTATCGGTTCGCGCAATTCGCCTCTGCGTTGCGCGACCAGACCAGAATGGCGATCGGCGAGGCGACATTCGACATCGAATCCTGTCGGGTGATTCGCGACGGCAGCTGATCAGTTTCTCCGTCCACGCCCTTCCTCCCTCCGCATCTCACCATGCCCCAAGTCGCTCCATTTGGAACCTGGACGTCACCCCTCACAGCCGCTGCTGTGGCCGCCGGTGGAGTTCGTCTCAGGTACCGTTGCCCTCGATGGCGACGACGTGTTCTGGCTCGAAGGCCGTCCGCGAGAGGGTGGACGAGCGGTGCTCGTCAAGAGGGAGCCGAACGGCGCCGTTTTCGATGTCACTCCTCCCGAGTTCAACGTTCGCACGCGCGTGCACGAGTACGGGGGTGGTTCGTACCTCGTCGCGCAGGGGACCGCGTACTGTGTGAACTTCGCCGACCAGCGGATCCATCGGCTGACGGCGAGCGGCGGAAAGGTGGGCCTCTCGGCACCGGAGCCGGTGACGCCGCCCGGCGCCTGGCGTTACGCCGATTTCGATATCGACATCCGCCGCGAGCGCCTGATCTGCGTTCGCGAAGACCACTCGGGAACAGGAGAGCCGATCAACACGCTGGTCGCCGTTCCGCTTGCCGGTCCCCAGAGCGAGGGCACAGTGCTCGCATCCGGAGCGGATTTCTACTCGACACCGCGGCTCAGTCCGGATGGCTCGGTGCTGGCCTGGCTGTCGTGGAGCCACCCACTGATGCCATGGAATGGCACCGAACTCTGGACCGCACGGCTAGGAGCGTCGGGAGCGCTCGAGGATCCCGTGCGCATCGCCGGCGGGTCGCACGAATCGATCTATCAGCCTGGGTGGTCACCGCACGGCACGTTGTACTACGTCAGCGACCGGACCGGCTGGTGGCAGCTGTACCGTTCGGATCGTTCGAGTCGTTCGAATGCAAGTGAGACAGTTGTGGCGCGTCCGCCAGCTGCCTCCGAGTTCGGGCGAGCGCAGTGGGTGTTCGGGACCTCCACGTGGGCATGCGCGGGGCCATCGACCCTCGTCGTGTCGTACGTGTGTGCTGGGAACTGGTGTCTGGCGACCGTCGACGTCGAGAGCGGCGTGCTCACTGACTGTGCGATTGAGATGCGACCACGCGATTGGATTGCGGCGAACGGGACGCATGCAGTGCTCGTGGCAGGCTCGGCGACCCGGCCAGACGCGGTCGTGCAGATCGATCTCCGTACGGGAGCGGTAGAAAGGCTTCGCGATGCGGCCTCGACCCCCTTGGATCCGGAGTTCGTGTCGGCGGCAGAGACCATCGAGTTTCCAACGGTGGGGGATCAGAGGGCGCACGCGTTCTACTACCCGCCCCGCAACAAGGAATTCTCGACACCTTCGGGCGAACGGCCACCTCTCATCGTCATCAGCCATGGCGGCCCGACGGCTGCTGCACAGTCCATGTTGGATCTGCAAATTCAGGTACTGGACGACCCGTGGCTTTGCGGTAGCGGACGTGAACTACCGAGGCAGTACCGGGTATGGTCGAGACTACCGCCAGCGGCTGAATGGGCAATGGGGCGTCGCCGATGTGGACGACGTGATTAGTGCGGCGAAATTTCTGGTTGCCGAGGGGAAGGCCGACCCTCGTCGGTTGGTCATTCGCGGGGGCAGCGCCGGAGGCTACACGACGCTTGCCGCGCTCACCTTCCGCCCCGAGGTGTTCAAGGCTGGCGCGAGCTATTTTGGTATCAGCGACCTCGAAGCGCTCGAACTCGACACGCACAAGTTCGAATCGCGGTATTCCCACAGCCTGATCGGCCCCTACCCGGAGGCTCGGGCCACCTACCGGGAGCGATCGCCGATCAACGCTCTCGAGCGCCTGGCCTGTCCCTTGATTCTCTTTCAGGGCCTCGAAGACAAAGTGGTGCCCCCGAATCAGTCAGAGCGGATGGCCGACGCCGTTCGCGCCAAAGGACTCCCGGTGGCCTATCTGGCCTTCGAAGGTGAGCAACACGGCTTTCGCAAGGCCGAAACCATCATCAGATGTCTGGAAGCGGAACTCTATTTCTACGGGGTCGTGTTTGGTTTCACACCGGCAGATCCCGTGCAGCCAGTGCTTATCGACAATCGGCAACACGTGTCCAGCCACGAAGGCCACGAAGAGCATGAGATCCTTCGATGGAGCTGGGCGTCAACAATGAGAAAACTTCGAGTCCTTCGTGGTTCCAGCCGTGTCCCTGTGCCTCTGTGGCTAGCGGGGAGGGCGTGGTAGCATTCGCGCCGGTAGGCTTAGATGCGAAAAGCGTCCTATTTCATCGCTGCCCTGGTCGTTGGTGGGGCTGTCGCGGTTGCCGCACAGGAACGGATTGACCAGGACGTCTTCTGGAAGATTCGCCGGGAAGGCACCAACAACTCCAAGATTTTGCCGACACTACACGTACTCACCGACGTGTACGGCCCGCGACTCACCGGTTCGCCGAACTTGAAGGCGGCAGGTGAATGGGCGATCGAACAGATGCACGCCTGGGGCCTCAAGGAGGGACGTCTCGAGCCCTGGGACTTCGCGAGGTCTGGATGGACGAACGAGCGTCTGGCTGCGCACATCGTGTCGCCTGTGAAAGACGCGCTCGTGGCCGAAGCGCTTGCCTGGACGCCTGGCACTGAGGGGATCGTGCGAGCGCAGGCGGTGCAGCTCACGCTTCCGCAGCGTCCGACGCGCGACGTGCTGACGACCCATCTCGCGGCGTTGAAGGACGTCGTCAAGGGCAAGTTCGTCCTCGTGGGCGTGCCGCAGACGGTCCTCGTCACGTTCAACGCTCCGGCGTTGCGGCGGGAGGACGCGGACGTGGTGACGCAGCTGAATGCGGCGCCCGCTGGACCGCCGCAGCAGAATCAACAGCCGCAGGCGCAGCCGCCGCAGGCAGAGAAGCCGGCGGAACCGCAGCCCCTGACGAACAATCAGATACAGGAGCAGCTCAATCAGTTCCTGGTGGCGAACGGTGCGGTGGTGCGGATCAACGACGCCGGTCGTGACCACGGTCAGATTCGTGCGTTCAACAACGCGGCCTACGACGTGGCGAAGGCACCGCCCACGGTGGTGATGCGCAACGAGGACTACGGACGCATCTGGCGTTTGCTCACCGACAAGCGCAGCGTCGAGCTCGAGTTCGACATCGTCAATCGCACGCATCCAGAGGGGCGGACCAGCTACAACGTCGTTGCGGAGATTCCCGGTTCGGACAAGGCTGACGAAGTCGTCATGCTCGGCGGGCATCTCGACTCGTGGCACGCCGCGACCGGCGCCACCGACAATGCGATCGGGTGCGCCGTGACGATGGAGGCCGCTCGCATTCTCGTCACCATCGGCGTTCAGCCGCGGCGAACGATTCGCGTCGCTCTCTGGAGCGGAGAGGAGCAGGGGCTCCTGGGTTCGCAGGCGTATGTGAAGGAGCACTTCGGAACAGCCGAAGAGCCGAAGCCCGCGCACGAGAAATTCGCCGGCTACTTCAATATCGACAACGGCACCGGCCGTACGCGTGGGATGACGGTGTTCGGGCCGCCCGCGGCGGGTGCGATCTTGCGTGAGGTCCTCGCACCCTTCACGGACCTCGGCGTCCTGGGCGCCACGACGACGCGGAGCCGCCAGCGTGGGGGGACGGATCACACGTCGTTCAACGAGGCCGGACTGCCGGGGATCGGCATGCTCCAGGACCCCATTCAGTACGCCTCATACTCGTGGCACACGAACCTCGACACCTACGAGCGAATCGTCGAAGATGATGTGAAGAAGTCGGCCATTGCCATCGCGGCGGCTGTCTATCACCTGGCGATGCGCGATGAGCAGCTGCCGCGGTTCTCCAAGGAGGAGATGCCGCGGCGGCCCCAGCCGCAGCAGCCTCAGACGCCACCGGCCGCTACGCCGGCGCAACCACCCCAGGCGCCACCGACGACGGCGACGGGGGCGGCTAGCCGATGAAGGAGACGAAGGAGATGATGAAACGGGTATCGGGCGCGGTGATACTGGTCGTGCTGGTGTCGATCGGCAGCGTGCTTGCCCAGCGCCAGGCGCCGCAAGGGCCGCTGGTGCAGGTCTACAAGACACCCACCTGCGGCTGTTGTGCGAACTGGGTGAAACACCTGCAGGACAACGGTTTCGCCACGCGCGTCGTGGACATGCCGGACCTGGGGGACATCAAGGCCAAGAACAACGTTCCTGGCCCTGCGCAGTCGTGCCACACGGCGACCGTGGACGGCTACGTTCTCGAAGGTCACGTCCCTGCCGCCGACGTGAAACGGCTGCTGAAGGATCGTCCCGCGGTGCTCGGTCTCGCGGTGCCAGGCATGCCCATCGGCTCGCCGGGCATGGAGGTGCCAGGCGTCAAGCCGGCCGCGTACAACGTGATGTCCTTCGATCGCAAGGGTCAGCTAGCCGTCTACGCATCTCACTGAGTCTAGCCGGTAGCCGGTAGCTGGTAGCCAGGTAGCCAGTGGCTGGTAGCTCGCACCCGTGTCGCACCTCGCATCTGTCGCACCATCCCGAGGCCTATGCACTATCTCTTGATCTATGACGTCGTCGATGACTATGTCACTCGCCGCGTGCCGCTCAGAGCCGCTCATATCGGACACGCGCGTGAGTCCATCGCGCGCGGCGAGCTGGTGCTCGGCGGCGCGTTGGCCAACCCACCCGACGGCGCGGTGCTGCTCTTTCGTGGATCCTCGCCGGCGGCCGCCGAACAGTTCGCCAAGGGCGACCCCTACGTGCTCAACGGCCTGGTGAAGACCTGGCGCGTGCGGGAGTGGACGACGGTCCTCGGACCGGCAGCCGAAGTCCCGTTGCCCGATCCCCTCTAGGGAACCGGCTTCGTGGCCGTGCGAACGGCGAGGAGTGGTGGCGTGGCCGAAACCAGGCCGGCAGGTCTCAATCAGTGTGCTAGCGTCGGACCTGAAGCGCGCTAGCCGGGTCTGCGGAGTGCGTAGGTCGGGTCGCGCGGAGCGGACCCGACAAAAGGAGTCTGGTATGCCCGCCGTATCGCTCGTGGCCACATTGGCTGCCACGATGGCCGGATTTGCCCTGGGAGCGCTGTGGTACGGCCCGCTCTTCGGCAAGCGCTGGATGTCGGCGGTTGGCCTGACCCAACAGGACATCCAGCGGAACACCAACCCTGCCATGACCTATGGCACGACGTTCGTGCTGGGCTTCATCGCGTCATACGCGTTTGGTCTTTATGTGGGCCCGAATCCTGGGCGGGCATTCGCAATCACGGCGGGGGCTGCAGCAGGGGTCTTCTGGGTGGCGACGTCGCTCGCGACCAACTATCTCTTCGAGGGCCGTCCTGCCACCCTCATTGCCATCAACGGCGGGTATCATGCTGTGAGGTTCGCACTCATCGGACTGGCCTTCGCCATGTTGGGGTAGCCCGACGCGTCTCCCAGGACTCCGAAGGTTCACGCGGTTCGAAAGGTTTTGATCGGAAGGGTCACAGGGTGTCAAGAACTCACCGCGTTCAGGCCTGTGTCGTCACCGCCATTCTTCTGGCGTCTGCTGCTGTGTCTTTTGCGCAGTTCGGCGGCGGCTTTCGTGGCGACAGCAACGCGGCCGCACGGTATCCTCCGGCCCTTCGTTCCGATCGAGCCTTTTCGTTCTGTCGAATCCAGTACACCAGCGTCCGGCGCGAGCCATCCGGCGGTGGGTGGCGGACCGACTACCCATTCGGCGAGATCAATCTGATGATCCGGCTCGCCGAGCTCACGAAGACCTCCGTGCCGTTTGAAGGCGCCAGACGCCCCGCCCACTATGTCGTTCGGCTCACGGACGAGGCGCTCTTCGAGTGCCCGATGACGATGGCGTCGGATGTGGGTACCGTTGGTCTCAGCGCGGCCGAGGCGGCGCAGCTCCAGCTGTACCTGCTCAAGGGAGGATTCCTATGGGTCGACGATTTCTGGGGATCCGCGGCCTGGGAGCAGTGGACCCGTGAGATGGCCAAGGTACTTCCCCCGTCGGAGTATCCGATCGAGGATGTGCCGCTCAGCGATCCCATTTTCAGCGGCCAGTTCGTCGTAACCGCCGTGCCGCAAATCACCAACATCGGCTTCTGGCGCCGGTCCAGAGGTCGCGAGACGTCCGAGCGCGGCGACGACAGCCGCGATGCGCACTTCCGCGCGATTCGCGACAAGGAGGGGCGCATCATGGTTGTGATGACGCATAACACGGACGTCGCCGATTCGTGGGAACGTGAAGGCGAGGATCCCGGCTTCTTCTATCAGTTCTCCCCGAACGGCTACGCACTGGGCATCAACGTACTGCTCTATGCGATGACGCATTGAAGGACAGGCCCCCTCACGCCGGCCGCGTGATCTTCATCGACCTCGCCCGCGCGCTGGCGGTAGTGCTGATGATTTCCGGCCACACCTCGAGCGCGCTGCTGTCCCGCTCGTACCACGCCAGCGAATGGTTCAACGTGTGGCAGTTTCAACGGGGCCTCACGTCGGCGCTGTTCCTGCTCCTTGCAGGATTCGCCTTCAGCGTGGCGACGTCGCGCCACTGGTCGAGTCACGTGAATCCTTCCCCGGCCGTGCTGAAGCGCATCCAGCGGTTTGGTCTCTTGGTCCTGCTCGGCTATGGGTTGCACTTCCCGGTGGCGCACTTCACCGACCTCGTGACGGCGACCGACGTGCAGTGGCGCGCGTTTCTTGCCGCAGACGTGCTGCAGCTGATCGGCGTGACCTTCGTCTTCATCCAGGTCCTGGTCATGATCGTGCGATCGCGGCGCGCATTCACGATCGTGACGTTTGCGCTGGCCGCCATCGTGATCGCCGCGGCACCGGCCGTGTGGCGCGCCGACTGGTCCGACACGCTGCCGCTGGCCGTGTCGTCGTACCTCTCGTCGTCGACCGGTTCGTTGTTTCCGCTCTTTCCATGGGCGGCCTACATCCTGCTCGGCGTCGGTATCGGGCAGCTGTACGCCCGGTGGGGCGCGGCGCATCTGCGCGCATTCGCCAACATGGGCCTGCTCATGCCTGGCGGCGCGCTCGTGGCCGTCGCGGCCAACATGAGCGTGGGGCCGACGGCTGCGGCGGGGGTCGAACAATGGAACTGGTTGCCGGGCCAGGTGCTCCTGCGGACGGGCGTTTGCCTCCTCATCCTCGGTATCGTGGCGCACGTCAGCAATCGCATCGGCCAGTTGCCCCATGTCTTCGGCGCGGTGGCGCAGGAATCACTGGTGATCTACTTCGTCCATCTCTGCGTGGTGTACGGCTCCGTATGGAACCGGGGGCTCTATCAGTTCTACGGAGAAGCGCTGTCGTTGCCGGCGACGCTGCTGGCCGTCGCGGCGGTGATCATCCCGATGATCGCGCTCGCATGGCACTGGAATGGCCTGAAGCATGCCCGACCGAGAGCAGCCCGTTGGGTTTCAGTCGCGACTGGGACGTTGCTCGTGGTCCGACTGCTCTAGCGTAGGTGCGGGGACTTGGGAGACGCGAGAAATACCGCGCCCGCCTTGAAGGCCCAGTCGCGTGGCCGCGTACGAGGGTTGGGCTCAGCGCTCGACGACGTTCGGGCGACCGGGTCCGAGAACGCGTCGCTGGGAGTGGGGTTCACTGACGTGTCAGATTATCTTATCGGCGGGTCCCGGTCGGCCGGGCGTGCCTTTGAACGGTGCAGGGTTGCAAAGTACGATAAGGCCTGGTCCTGAGTCGCAACCATGCTCGAGAGGGCGTTACGCGGGAGGGCCACAGCATGTATGATCGGCGCTCGCCTCGGAACGTGTCTTTCCGGAGATAACGTTGTTCGACGCCATTTTTCAGGCCCTCTTCAGCCATCGGCCGGTCGTCTTTCAGCAGGGTGAGCTGCGCTTCGACCTCAGCACGGGGTCGATCGTGGCGGCGGTGCTGGCGGGCGCTGTCATGGTGGCGGCCGTCGTCACCTACCGGAGCGTCCGAGGGAAGGGCACTCTCCGGGACCGGATCGTCCTGACCGGATTGCGGATGGCGGCGCTGGCCGTGGTGCTGCTCTGTCTCCTTCGCCCGACGCTGGTCGTTCGAGCAGCCGTGCCGCAGCAGAACGTGGTGGCCGTGCTCCTGGACGATTCGCGCAGCATGCAGATCCCTGATTGGGCGGGGCAGCCACGCGGCGCGTACCTGCGGGAGCAGTTCGGCGCTCCCGAGAGCCCGCTGATCAAGGCCCTGTCGGATCGATTCCTGGTCCGGACGTTCCGATTCTCGGCCACGGCGGGCCGGCTCGAATCGCCGAACGACCTCTCTTTCACCGGATCGCAGACGAAGCTGGGGGCAGCCCTCGATGGCGCCCGCGAGGAGCTTGCCGGTTTACCGGTGTCCGGAATCGTCCTGGTCTCGGACGGGGCTGACACCAGCGACGCGTCTCTGGCGGATGCGCTCCTCGGCTTGAAGGCCGAGAGGCTGCCGGTCTATACCGTCGGCGTCGGCAGCGCGCAGCTTCCGCGCGACGTGCAGATCGACCGCGTCAGTACGCCCCGGTCCGTCCTCAAGGACGCGTCGCTCCTCGTGGATGTCGTCGTCACCAACACCGGCTACGCGGGCCGCACCGTCACGATCGACGTGGAAGACGACGGACGGATCGTCGGGTCGGAGAAGGTCGAGCTGCCGAACGACGGCAGCCCAGCCACCGCGCGCGTGCGGGCCACCGCGTCCGAGCCCGGTCCCCGGCTGTTCAAGTTCCGCGTCGCGCCGCTGCCTGACGAGGTCGTCACGCAGAACAACGTGCGCGAGACCCTCATCAACGTGCGGGACGTGCGGGAAAAGATTCTGTACTTCGAGGGCGAGCCTCGGTTCGAGATGAAGTTCATCCGCCGGGCGGTGGACGAGGACAAGAACCTCCAGGTCGTGGTTCTGCAGCGTACGGCGGACAACAAGTTCATGCGACTCGGCGTTGACGGCGCCGACGAGCTCGTAGGCGGCTTTCCGAAGACCCGCGAGGAGCTCTTCAGCTATCGCGCGATCATCCTGGGCAGCATCGAGGCAGGAGCGTTCTCCGGCGACCAGCTGCAGATGATTGCGGATTTCGTCGATCGGCGAGGCGGTGGGCTATTGATGCTCGGTGGCGCGCGATCATTCGGGGAGGGCGGCTATGGGGGCACGCCGGTGGCCGATGCGCTGCCCCTGGCTATCGATTCGCGCACACGCGCGTCGGAGCCGTCCGATCTGGCGCGACTCCAGATCGGACCCACGCGCGCGGGTCAGACGCACGCGGCGACGCAGATCGCGGAGAGCGAGTCGGCATCGATCGGCCGATGGCGCGATCTTCCCCAGGTGACCAGCGTCAACGCCCCGCTGGTGCCGAAGCCCGCGGCAACCGTGCTGCTGAGCGGTACCGACGAGCGCGGTCGGTCGCAGCCGGTGCTCACCTGGCATCAGTTCGGTCGTGGCAAGACGGTCGCGTTGACGCTCCAGGACACGTGGCAGTGGCAGATGCACGCGAAAATTTCCCTGGAGGATCAGACGCACGAGAACTACTGGCGTCAGATGTTGCGCTGGCTCGTCGACGGGGTGCCCGGGGTGGTCGAGGCACGGTCCACGACCGAACGCGTCGAGCCGGGCGAACCGGTGACGATCGAAGCGACGATCGTGGACAAGACCTACGTCGAGCTGAACGATGCCAGCGTGACGGCGCGTGTCACACAGCCGAACGGCGGATTCGATCGACGTGCCCCTCGAGTGGACCGGCGATCGGGACGGCCTGTACCGCGGGAGATTCGTCAGCACCGAAGCGGGCACGTACGAGGTGGCCGTGGACTCGTCCCGGTCCTCGGAGATCATCGGCAGCGGGGTCACGTTCATGCGCGCCGGCCCGAGCGACGTGGAATTTTTCGACCCCACGATGCACGAGGGGCCGTTGCGGCGGATTGCCGAAGAGACGGCCGGACGCTTCTATACGACGGACACGGCCGCGGGCCTCGCGGAGGACGTCCGATACGCGGGTCGCGGTGTGACGTCGGTGGAAGAGCGTGAGCTCTGGAACATGCCCATCATCTTGGTCGCTCTTGATCGGCCTGGTATGCGCGGAGTGGGGGTATCGCCGCGCCGTGGGGCTCTCCTGATGCTGCGGGCGTTTCTCCTCGTCATCGTGGGCCTCGCCGGTGATCCTGAGCACGGCGAACTGTTCCACAAGTGGGGCACGACGCTCGCCGAGGCCTCGGCCAAGGTCGGGGTGAGTGCCGATCGCCTGATTTATCTCGCCGAGCCGAAAGAGGGCGGTGCCTCGGTGAGCGGCCGCGCGACGCGCGAGGAGATCGAGAAGGCCCTCGCGGCCTTTGCCAAGGCAGCGGCGCCAGAGGATGTCGTCTACGTGGTGCTGTTCGGGCACGGGAGCTACGACGGCCAGACCGCCCGGTTCAACCTGCCAGGGCCGGACATGACCGCTTCCGACTTCAACACGCAACTGCGGAAGCTGCGGACGCGCAACGTCGTGTTCGTCAATACCGCGAGCTCGAGCGGACCATTTGTCGAGGAGCTCTCGGCCCCCGGCCGGACGATCATCACCGCCACCCGGTCCGGAGCCCAGCAGTTCACGACGCTCTTCGGCGGCTTCTTCGTGGAGGCCTTCTCCTCGGAAGGCGCCGACGCCGACAAGAATCGGCGCCTCAGCATGCTCGAAGCCTATCTGTATGCCAAGGGCGAGGTCGCGCGTGCCTATGAGCAGCAAGGTCTCCTGGCGACGGAACACGCGCTCCTCGACGACAACGGCGACAAGAAGGGCAGTCAGGATCCGACGCCGACCGGAGCCGAGGGCAAGTTGGCCGCGGCGCTGTCGCTCGGTTCCGTCGCCGACGCGGCGCCGCTGCCGGAGAATCCGAAGCTGCGGGCTCTCTATCTCGAACGGCGGGACATCGAGCGTCGCGTTGAATCGTTGCGGCTGCTGAAAGACAGCCTGCCCCCGGCCAAATACACGAGCGAGCTCGAGCGCCTCGTGACCGATCTGGCGCTGAAGACCCGCGAAATCCGCACTCTCGAGGGAGACTCCAAACCATGAGTGACCGAGCCGTCTTGAATCAGTCCGCGACCGATGTGGATCTCGCATCCCCTGACGATCTGGCACTGGCCGACCGGATGAAGGTGGGCCGGGAACAGATCCTGACCGAGCTTCGCAAGATCATCGTGGGCCAGGAGGAGGTCATCTCCCAGGTGCTGGCCACCCTGTTCGTGGGTGGGAACAGTCTGATCGTCGGCGCGCCGGGATTGGCCAAGACGCTGCTGATTCACACCATCTCACGCGTCCTGGCGCTGAAGTTCTCGCGCATCCAGTTCACGCCCGACCTCATGCCGTCCGACATCACCGGCACGGATCTCGTGCAGGAGGACTCCACCACGGGACGACGCTCGATGGTGTTCGCCCCTGGTCCGATCTTCGCCAACATCGTGCTGGCGGACGAGATCAACCGCACGCCTCCCAAGACCCAGTCGGCGCTTCTCGAGGCGATGCAGGAGCATCGGGTCACCATTCAGGGCCGGACCTACAAGCTCGAGGAACCGTTCTACGTCTTTGCGACGCAGAACCCGATCGAGCTCGAAGGCACCTACCCGCTGCCGGAGGCCCAGCTCGATCGATTCATGTTCCACATCGTGATCGAGCATCCCCCGTACGGCGAGGAATACGACGTCGTGCGGACGACCACTGCGCTGCAGGATCCAACGCTCGAACGTCCGATCTCAGGCGAAGATCTGATCGCGTTTCAGCGGCTCGTGCGGAAGGTACCGGTTGCGGAACCGGTCATGAGGCACGCGTTGGAGATCGTTCGCGCCAGTCGGCCAAAGGATCCAACGTCTCCGGAGAACGTCAAGAAGTGGGTGGCGTTCGGCGCCAGCGTCCGAGCGGCTCAGTACCTCGTGCTCGGCGGGAAGGCGCGCGCGCTGACGAATGGGCGCTACCACGTGAGCTTCGAGGACGTCCGGGCGATCGCACACCCCATTCTGCGCCACCGCATCATCACGAACTTCCACGCGCAGTCCGAGGGGATCACGACCGACATCCTCGTCGACCGGCTGCTCGAGGCGGTGCCGTTGCCGCGGAGCGGGATGTGACCCGAAATTCAAAATGCAAAATGCAAAATTGGATTTGAAATTCAGGAAGCAAGCATCGTGCACGCCCTGCGTTTGGATCGTGTTTCTCAAGTTTTGAATCTGCGTTTCGAATGACATTTTGCACTTTGAATTTTGCACTTTTGAATTTCGAAGAGGAGTGAGATGAGTCTCCTAGGCGCCCACACGCCGTCCGCGATCCCCGGCGCACGCTTCATGGATCCGGTGGTGCTCGCGCGCATCGGGAACCTGGAGCTCGTGGCGCGCGCGGTGTGCGACGGCTTCATCAACGGTCTGCACAAGGCGCCGTACTTCGGAGCGTCAGTCGATTTCGCCGAGCATCGCGGTTACGTTCCCGGCGACGACATTCGTCGTATGGACTGGCGGCTCTGGGCCCGGACGGACCGGTACTACATCAAGGAGTACGAAGCCGAGACGAACATGAACTTCTCGGTGCTGCTCGATGTGTCGAAGTCGATGGACTACGGCAGTCGCGGCATCACGAAGCTCGACTACGCGCGCATGCTGACCGCGTGCCTGACGAATCTCGTCCATCATCAGCGCGACCGCGTGGGTTTCGTGGCGTTCGACAGCGAGATCGTCGAGCACGTGCCGCCGTCGGCCAAACACATGGACACCGTGCTGCACGTCCTGGACCGGCTCAAGGCCGGTCGACCCGGCGGTCGGATGCGGCTGCCCTTGCACAAGGTGGCGGAGCATTTCGGCCGGCGCGGCGTCCTCGTGGTGGTCTCGGATTTCTACGAGGATCCCGAAGAGATCATCGAGGCGGTCACGCCCCTGCGCTTCCGAGGGAACGATCTCGTCGTGTTCCACGTGCTCGACCCGGCGGAGCTGGAGTTCGGGTTTTCGGACGCACAGGCCTTCGAGGATCTGGAGAGCGGCGAGCAGATTCCGGTCGTGCCGGACGCGATGCGGAAGGAGTACGTGTCATTGGTCAACGCGCACATCGACGCGCTCCAGCAGCGGTTCTCGGAGGTGCGGGTCGACTACACGCTGCTGAACACGTCGAAGCCGCTCGATCACGCGCTCTATCGATATCTCGGCTCGCGCGAGAAGAAAATGCGGCTTCGCTAGTGAGCACTTTCTAGTTAGCAGGCATGTCATTCATTACTCCGCTCTTCTTTGTCGCGCTCGCCGCCTTGGCGATCCCGGTACTGATCCATCTGATTCAGCGCGAGAAGAAGCAGATCCTGCGGTTTCCGTCGCTGATGTTCGTGCAGCGCGTCCCGTACAAGTCAACTCAGCGTCGCCGGATTCACAACTGGTTGCTGCTCCTGGTTCGTTTGGGGGCACTGGCCCTGATCGTCTTGGCCTTTGCGCGGCCGTTCTTCACGCGACAGAGCGCTCCGCTCCCCGGGACCGGCGCCCGCGAGGTGGTCGTGCTGCTGGACCAGAGTTACAGCATGGGGTACGGCGATCACTGGCAACGCGCGCGCGCCGCGGCAACCGAGACGATCAACGGTCTCGGGCCGGCCGATCGGGGCTCGGTCGTACTGTTCGCCTCGGGCGCAGAGATCGCGATTCGTTCGGTGGCGGGTAGCGATCGCGGGCAGCTGGCGGCGGCGGTGGCGGCTGCCGAGCCTTCGGCCGGGGCGACTCGATACGCGCCGGCGTTGAAGGTGGCCGGGAGCATTCTTGCCGAGTCTCCACTCCCTCGCCGTGAAGTGGTGCTCGTCAGCGACTTTCAGCGGAGCGGCTGGCGCGGGGAAGAGGGCACGCGGCTGCCGGCTAACACGACGCTGATACCAGCACTAGTCACCGGCGGTACCGAAGCGCCCAATGTCGCGGTGACGGCGGTGTCGCTCGTGCGCTCCATGTTCTCCGGGCAGGAGAGGGTCGAGGTCACAGCAGTCGTCGTGAATCGGGGTACGCGTTCGCTGAGCGGCGGGCAACTCGCGCTCGAGATTGGCGGACGTCCTCTCGAGAGCAAACCCCTGAGCGTGGAAGCGGGCAGCTCCTCCTCGGTGACGTTCGCGCCGTTCACGGTCGCTGCCAACTACATGCGGGGCACGGTGCGTGCTGGCGCGGACGCTTTGCTGGCGGACAACGCGTTCAACTTCGTCGTGTCTCCCGCCGAGCCGGTCCGTGTCGTAGTCGTCGATCGCGGTGGTGCGGGAAGCGCCGGTCTCTACCTTTCGCGCGCGCTCGCGATTGGTGATGCGCCGCGTTTCGAAGTCACCGTCAGACAGCCGGATGTCCTCTCGGATGACGACTTGAACCGGGCAGCGGTTGTACTCGTCAATGACGTGGCCGCGCCGGCGGCCCTCGGGCGGAGACTGGCGCGTTTCGTGGAAGCGGGCGGCGGCCTCTTCGTCGCGCTCGGGTCGCGTGCCGTTTGGGCCCAGGACGTCGATCTGCTGCCTGCGACGTTGCAGGCGCCCGTCGATCGGACGCGCGGCGACGCGGCCCGCGTTGGTGCGCTTGAATACGGGCACCCCGTATTCGAGCCGTTCCGCGCACCTCGGAGCGGCGACTTTTCCGCGGTCCGGATATACGGCTATCGCGCGGTCGAACCCGTGGCGACCGCGCAGGTGCTGGCACGATTCGACGGCGGCGCGCCGGCGCTGCTCGAGCGTCGCGTTGGCACGGGCCGCGTACTGCTATGGACCTCGTCGCTCGACCTCGCGGGAAGCGACTTCCCGCTCAAGCCCGTCTTTCTCCCGTTCATCCATCGGGTCGCACGGCATCTTTCCGGATACTCGGAGCCTGCTCCCTGGGCAACGGTTGGCCAGGTGTTCGACGCCTCGTTTGGCGCCGCAACGACAAAGCCGACCGGTGGCGTGATCGTGACGCCCTCCGGGCGACAGGTGCCCCTCGACGAAGAGGGCTCCGAGGTGTTCGAGCTGTTGGAGCAGGGATTCTACGAACTTCGCAGCCGGTCGGGCGAAGGGGTCTCCGCCGTGGTGGCGAGCAACGTGGACTCGGCAGAATCCGATCTGACCGGCATGGAGCCCAAGGAAATCGTGGCCGCAGCGCGGGCCGGCGAGGAGGAACGGGCCAGAGGGGCGACCGTGCCCCTGCCGCCCGATGCCCAGGAGCGTTCCCAGCGACTGTGGTGGTATCTCCTGGTTCTCGGGATTAGTGGTGCTCGGGGCCGACACCCTGATATCGAACCGGCTGTCAAAAAGCTGATCGCTGGTAGGCGGATGGGCGTATTCTGGGGACTAGTATCCGCCCACGCAGGTAGGCTGGGCGTCTGCCCGTCGACGCGGCCAGGATGGCGCCAGGCGAAGCAGTCGTAGGCCGGGTCCGCTAGCGAACCCGGCAATCACTCTTAGAGGGCCTCATGCTCGACCACACCGAGTATCAGCGGCGTCCGTCCACCTCCTCGAGTCTCACGAAAATCATCGGCGACGTGCGCGCGCGCTGGCGTATGAAACTCGCGCTGCGCGGGGTGACGCGGAGCGTTGCGGCCGCGGTGGTGCTGTTCTTCGTGGCGGCATACGGCTTGGAGTGGGCGCGGTTCAGCCCCGCCTCGATCATCGCCGCCCGAGTGGTGCTGGCGGCGGCGGTTGTGGCGTGCGTGGCGTACTTCCTGGTCCGCCCGCTCCGACGGCGAGTCACGGATGATCAGGTCGCGCTGTATCTCGAGGAGAACGAACCGTCGCTTCAGACGACACTGGTCAGCGCCGTTGAAGCCAGTCGGGACGGCAATGAGCCTGCGTCGGCGGCCCTCGTCAGGCGTCTTGTCGAGCAGGCGCTCGAGGCCTGTGCGTCCACCAACGCTGTCAAACGTGTCGAGGAAGCCCCATTGCGTCGATGGGGTGTGGTCCTGGCCGGCATCAGCGCCGCGGCCATCGTCATCGTACTGTTCGGGCCCGCGTTCATCCGCAACGCGCTCTCCGCGATCCTGCTCGTCCAGCGCAGCGTCGAGGCGGCCGCGCCCTATCGCATCGAAGTCACTCCCGGAAACGTCAGCGTGCCCAAAGGTGTCGACCAGACCGTGACGGCCACCTTGGCAGGGTTCGATGCCGAAGACGCGTCGCTGATGCTCAAGCGGGATCCGACCGGGGCATTCGAAGCTCTGCCGCTCGTGCGCGGGGACGATGGCCGGTATGAGGGGATCGTGTTCGATGTGGCCGCGCCGATCCAGTATTTCGTCGAGGCCGAAGGCGTGAAGTCAGCGGTCTTTACACTGACCGTCGTCGACGTACCGTACGTCCAGCGTCTGGAGATGGAATATCACTTTCCAGCCTACACGGGTCTCGAGCCGCAGAAGATCGAGGACGGCGGCGACATCGCTGTCCTGACGGGGACCGAAGTCCGGTTGCGCGTGTTCTCGACGATGAAGACCCCCGGCGGACGTGTGGCCTTGAACGAGAAGGACTCGACGGATCTCGCGCTCCAGGCCGACGGATCGTTGACCGCCGCGTTCAAGGTGGACCGCGACGGTTTCTACCGGATCGAGCTCGACACCCCGACAGGGCGAGCCGCCGCGTCTCCGCAATACACGATCGACGTGCTGACGGATCAGCCGCCGACCGTTTCGTTCGCGAAACCTGGCCGCGACACATCGGCGTCTGCCATCGAAGAGGTGTACGTCGAAGCGCAGGCCGAGGATGACTTCGGCGTTCGCGACCTCGAGCTCGTCTACTCGGTGAACGGCGGTGAGGAAAAGTCCGTCAAGCTGTTCGGGGGGCGGACACGCCTGCCCGAGGTGACCGCCGGGCACACGTTCTACCTCGAGGAGCTCGACGTGCAGCCGGGAGACTCCGTCTCGTACTTCGCTCGTGCGCTCGACAACTCGGGCGGCCGCCAGGCAGCGACAAGCGATCTGTATTTTTTGCGTGTCCGCCCCTTCCGGAAGGACTTCCGTCAGGCTCAGTCCCAGGGCGGCGGTGGCGGCGGCGGCGGTGGTGGCGGCGATCAGGTCGAAGCGCTCTCGGAGCAGCAGCGGCAAATCATCTCGGCGACGTTCAACGTGCAGCGCGGCCGCCGCACGTCTACGCCAGCCAAGCTCCGTGAGAGCACCACCGTGGTCGGACTGTCCCAGTCTCGGCTGCGTGAGCAGGTCGAGGGTCTGCTCACACGGTTGAACAGCCAGCTCGTTCAGCGGGATCCGGCATTCGAGAAGATCGCGGAACTGCTGCCGAAGGCGGTCGAGGCGATGAAGGAGGCCGAAACCAAGCTCGCGGCCACCAGTCCGGATGGAGCGCTGCCTTTCGAGCACCGGGCGCTGCAGATTCTGCAGACGGCCGAAGAGGAGTACGAACAGCAGATCAGCGTTCAGCAGCAGGCCGGCGGCGGTGGCGGCGGCGGTGGGAGCGCACAGCAGCAGGAGCTGGCGGACATCTTCGAGCAGGAGCTCGAGAAGATGGCCAGTCGCTACGAGACGGCCAATCAGGCGCAGCAGCAGAGCGGTGACCGTCAGGTGGACGAACTGCTCGAGAAGCTGAAAGAGCTCGCCCGACGACAAGAGCAAGAGGCGGCGCGGCAGAAGCTGCGTGCCCTGGAGCAAGGGGGCGGCAACAGTTCAGGCGGCGCCGCGCAGCAGCGCGCGCTCGCGGAGCAGGCTGAAGAAGCGGCCCGGCGACTGGAAAGACTGGCGCGAGAGGAAAACCGGCCCGATCTGCAGGAAGCGGCCCGTCAGATGCAGCAAGCCGCCGATGCCATGCGTCGAGCGGCGGCCGGCGGCGATGCCGGTGCCGCCGGTCAAGCCGCTTCGGCCCTCGATCGGCTGCGGGAGACAGAGCGCCGCTTGCAGCAGAACCAGGCCGGGCGGGCCGCGCGCGACCTGCAGGACGCGACCCGTCAGGCAGAGGACATCGCCAAACGCCAGGAGGAAGTCGGCAACGAAGCTCGCGGAGTCGCGGCGTTGCCTCCCAGTGCGAACAGGCGCGAGCAGGCGCAGCGTGTCGCGGAACAGAAGAGCGATCTCGAGTCCAGGCTGAATTCGCTCGAACAGCAATTGGATCGTGCGGCACGTGATTCGAGCGCGACCGAACGTGCGGCGTCGCGCAAGATGGCGGAGGCCGCAGGCGCGATTCGCGACAATCGCCTTGGTGACAAGCTGCGGTACTCCCAGAACCTGGTCAACCGGAATGCGACGCCCCAGGCTGTGGACGCGGCCGAGAGCGACATCGCTGGTGGCATCGATGAAATGAGGAAGCGCCTGGCCGAGGCAGCCGGCGCGCTCGGTCAGGGCGGCGAGAACGCCAACCGCATGGAGACCGCCCTCGACCGTGCACGCAGGTTGGCTCGTGCGGCCGAGTCTCTCCAGGAGCGCACGCGCGAGCGCGCGCAACAAGGAGGACAACAGGGTCAGGGGCAGCAGGGTCAACAAGGCCAACAGGGCCAACAGGGTCAGCAGGGCCAGCAAGGCCAGGGACAAGGACAAGGCGAGGGCCAAGGCGAAGGGCAGGGCCAGGGTGAAGGCCAGGGCCAAGGTCAGGGCCAAGGGCAGGGCCAGCAAGCCCAGGGTGGGCAAGGTTCAGGCGAAGGCGGCGCTGACGGCCAGCAGGCCAGCGGCGGTCTTGGCACTGGCAACGGTTCCACCGGCGGCACGTGGGGCGGCAACAACTGGGGCGGCGGATATGGCGGCGGCTGGGAATGGGGGCGCAACTGGGCGCTTACACCGGAAGACATTCGGCAGCTGCGAGGTGAGGCGCGTCAGTGGACCGGCGAAGCGCAAGCGCTCAGGCGGGACCTGGCCGCTGAGAACATCGATCCTCGCGAACTGGACGAGATCCTCCGCGCGTTGCGCCAGCTCGACGATCCGCGTGTCTACCAGAACGCCTCCGAACTGACGCGCCTGCAGTCGGTGATTACCGAGGGCCTGAAGCGTTTCGAGTTCGGGTTGAGGCGTCAGGCGGACGCCAACGCCACGAGCATCGTCTTGTCCGGCTCCGATGAAGTGCCCGAGGAGTTCCGCAAGCTCGTGCAGGAGTACTACCGGTCTCTCGCCCGGACGCCGAGGTGAGGACGTCCCGCGCGCTGAGTCACTGAGGCTCCAGTGTTCCGAATCACGCGGTCCGTCGCGGCGCTGCTGGTGCTGGTGCTCCTCCTCCCGCTGGTCGCCAGCGGGCAGGGCCGGCGTCGCCAAACCCAGCAGACCGCTACCGTCGCGTACGACAGCCACTTCGCGTTTACCCGCATCCGCTATGGGTCGGGATTCGGGCGCGGCGGTGGTGATGCGTGGGCGCACGACTATCCGATGGCGGATCGCAACTTCGCGGCAATTCTCGACTACATCAGCCACGTGCGCGCGCGGCTCGACGGCACCAACGTGTTCGACCTCGATGATGACGCGATTTTCGAGAACCCGATCATCTACGTCTCGGAGCCTGGCTACTGGTCGATTCAGCCGAGCGAAGCCGAGAACCTCGGGAAGCACCTCCTCAAGGGCGGCTTCATCATCTTCGACGACTTCGAGGGCGACGGGCACTGGCGGAACATGACCGCCCAGATGGCGAAGGCGTTGCCCGATCACCACTTCATCCCCATCACCGTCGAACACCCGATTTTTCATTCGTTCTTCGACATCCAGACGCTCGACGTGCCCCACCCCTCGGTGAACGTCATACCGAGCTACCGCGCGATCTTTGAGGACAACGATCCCTCCAAGCGGATGATTGCGCTTGCCAACTGGAACAATGACCTGGCGGAGTACTGGGAATGGTCCGCGGAGGGTCTCTACAATCCCGACCCGACGAACGATGCCTACCGCCTGGGCGTGAACTACATCGTGTACGCCATGACGCACTGAGCTTCGCCATGCGCACCACGCCTGCCGCCGCCGTGCTGCTGATTCTGGTGCTCATGCTTCCGCTGGTGGCCGCGGGCCAAGGGCGGCGTCAATCCCACCAGACCAGCTCGACCGTCGACTACGACAGCCACTTCGTTTTACGCGCATTCGGTACGGCGCGAGCGGCGGTCTGGCGCGTGGGTTCTTCGGCGGCGGCGGATGGGAGCACGACTATCCCACGGCCGACCGCAATCTCGCCGCCATTCTCGACTACATCACGAACATGCGCGTCCGGATGGACGGCAGCAACATCCTCGATCTCGACGACCCGCGGATCTTCGAGAACCCCATCATCTACATGTCGGAGCCCGGCTACTGGACGACGAACGAGGCCGAAGCGACGAATCTCAGGGCGTATCTGCTCAAGGGCGGCTTCATCATTTTCGACGACTTCGAGGGCCCAGCGCACTGGAGCAACCTCGTGGCTCAAATGAAACGAGCGCTGCCCGAGCACTCGTTCATTCCGCTCGACGTCAGCCACCCGATCTTTCAGACGTTCTTCGGCATCAAATACCTCAACGTCCCGCATCCCACCGTCAACGTTCCACCGGGATATCTGGCGATGTTCGAGAACAACGATCCGTCCGGTCGGATGATTGCGCTGGCCAACTGGAACAACGACCTCGGCGACTACTGGGAATGGTCAGCGGAGGGCTTGTACGGTTCGGATCCGACCAACGACGCCTACCGCCTCGGTGTGAACTACATCGTCTATGCGATGACGCACTGAACCTCGAACCGCACCCTCTGATTCTGTCTCGTTCGTTCATTCGTAGGTCATCGGAAAGCGTCGCTGCGTGGCCCGAACACTCGAACGTTGAACCCCGCAGTTGAACCGCGAACCGAACCTGAACACGAACCGAGAACCGAGAATTCAGAAGGGTGAACGACTAAGATGGGTTCATGCCTTTCTCGTCGCTCAAGCTCAATCCCGCTCTCCTCTCGGCCATTCGTGAGCTCGGCTTCGTCCGGCCCACACCCATCCAGGCAGAAGCTATTCCTCCGGCCGTCGCCGGACGCGACGTGCTCGCGTGCGCCCAGACGGGGAGCGGCAAGACCGCGGCCTTTCTGCTGCCGATCGTCCACCAGCTGATCGATCGACCCAGACGGACGACCCGGGCGCTCGTCTTGACGCCCACACGGGAGCTCGCCGCACAGATCCTCGAGGACCTCAACGCCCTTGCCGTGCACACGCCGGTGACGGGCGCCGCGGTGTACGGCGGCGTTGGGATGGGGCCGCAGGAGCACGCGTTTCGGAGCGGCGTGGACGTCATCATCGCGACGCCAGGCCGGCTGCTCGATCACTTCCGATCGCCCTACGCCAAGTTGACCGGAATCGAGTTCCTCGTGCTGGACGAAGCCGATCGCATGCTCGACATGGGTTTTCTGCCGGATATTCGTCGCGTGCTTCGCCACATCCCGGTGCGGCGTCAGACGATGCTGTTCAGCGCGACGATGCCTCCCCTCATCGCGAAGCTGGCGGCGGACATGCTGAAGGATCCCGCCTTGATTAATCAGCAGCGCCAGGCGAAGCCGGCGATTGGCATCGCGCAGGCGGTGTATCCGGTGTCGCAGGACCTGAAGGGTCCGCTGCTCGTGCAGTTGTTGGAGCGCGACATCCTACGGGAGGCGCTCGTGTTTACCCGCACGAAGCATCGCGCGAACCGTCTGGCCGACCTGCTCGTGCGGCACCGCTTGAATGCGGCGCGTATTCACGGGAACCGATCGCAAGCGCAGCGGACCGAGGCGCTTGCCGGATTCAAGTCGGGGAAGTATCGGGTACTCGTCGCCACCGATATCGCCGCGCGCGGCATCGACGTCGAAGCGCTCAGCCACGTCGTCAATTTCGACGTGCCCGCGGTGCCGGAAGACTACATCCATCGAGTGGGCCGCACCGGACGAGCCGAACTGACCGGTGACGCGTTTACGTTCGTCGCGCCCGAAGAGGAAGGCGACATAAAGGCTATCGAGCGGGCGATTGGGAAAGTGCTGCCCAGGGTGACGTTGCCGGACTTCGACTACAAGGCGCGGCCGCAGGCCAAGCTCGAGATCCCGCTCGCCGAACGGATCGCCGCGATTCGCTCGCGCAAGGCCGACGAGCGCGCACGCAGCAGAGCGAGGGGACCGGTATCGTCACGGCCGCCCCAGCGCGGCGGGCATGGCGGTTCCGGTCGTCCATCCGGCCCACCGGGGGGCCGCCGAAGGCCCTGACGCGAAGAGCGCGTCCACGGTGACGCGATAAGATGTGGCGGTGTCGAAATCGCACAACCTGAAGATCTGCAACAACATTCTCGATGCCATTGGGAACACCCCGATGGTGCGCATCAATTCGATCACGCAGGGCGTCATCTCCGCGACCGTCCTGGCGAAGGTCGAGACATTCAATCCCGGTAACTCGATCAAGGACCGGATGGCGATCCGCATGATCGAGGACGCCGAAAAGGCGGGGCTGCTCAAGCCCGGAGGGACGATCGTCGAGGGCACCTCCGGTAACACGGGGATGGGCCTTGCGATCGCCGCAGTCGTCAAGGGCTACAAGTGCATCTTCACCACCACCGACAAGCAGTCGAAAGAGAAAGTCGACGCGCTGCGGGCGTTCGGCGCTGAAGTCATCGTCTGCCCGACCGACGTGGATCCCGAAGACCCGCGATCGTACTATTCGGTGTCGTCGCGGCTCGAGAGGGAAGTTCCCAATTCGTGGAAGGCCAACCAGTACGACAACCCGTCCAATACGCACGCGCATTACGAGCAGACCGGTCCGGAAATCTGGGAGCAGACGGCCGGACGGGTGACGCACCTGGTGTGCGGGGTCGGTACGGGCGGAACGATTTCCGGCGTGGGCCGTTATTTGAAGGAGAAGAACCCTCGCGTCAAGGTCTGGGGGATCGACACGTACGGGTCGGTGTTCAAGAAGTACAAGGAAACCGGCATCTTTGACAAGAACGAGATCTATCCGTACATCACCGAAGGGATCGGGGAGGATTTCCTGCCCGCGAATGTCGACTTCGACGTCATCGATCACTTCGAGAAGGTCACCGACAAGGACGCCGCCATCATGACTCGACGCATCGCGCGCGAGGAGGGGATCTTTGCCGGCAACTCAGCCGGTTCAGCCATGGCTGGGTTGCTGCAACTCAAGGATCGCTTCTCGAAGGACGACATGGTGGTGGTGATCTTTCACGACCACGGCTCCAGGTATCTTGCGAAGATGTTCAACGACGAGTGGATGCGCGCGAAGGGATTCCTCGAAGTATCGGGCATGACCGCGCGCGACCTCGTCGCGCTCGGCGTGTCGGGAGAGCTCCACGCCGTCGAGGCGGCACGTCCGATCGAGGATGCGATCCGCATCATGAGCGATCACGACTTTTCGCAGCTCTCCGTCACCAGGGACGGCCGGGTGGTAGGGTCGCTCAATGAGTCGCAGCTGTACAACGAGTTCGTTCGTCACCCCGAGATCAAGCTGAATCCGGTCGAGACGATCATGCAGCCGGCGTTTGCGTTCGCCGACGTCTCGACACCGGTGGAGCTCCTCTCGACGATGATTACCCCGGAGAACCCGGCAGTGCTGGTGCGTGACTTCAAGACGGAGAAGACCTTCATCATCACGAAGTCGGACATCATCAGGGTCTTGATGTAGCTGCATCCTGTGGCCCCCACGGGCCACAGAGACTCAGAGACACAGCGACGGCACTTCTACCGTCCCTGCGATAGAATCGCGCGACCCGCATATGGAACTCGCGCCAGGCCCTACTGGGCCCCTACCGGATCGTGGCGGCGATTGGCGCCGGCGGCATGGGGACGGTCTATCGCGCACACGACACGCGCCTGGGTCGTGATGTGGCCGTCAAGGTCTCGCGCGAGCAGTTCACCGAACGGTTCGAACGCGAGGCCCGGGCCATTGCCGCGCTCAACCACACCAACGTCTGCCATCTCTACGACGTTGGCCCCAACTACCTGGTCATGGAGCTGGTGGAGGGCGAGCCGCTGCGAGGGCCGCTTCCGCTCGACCAGGCGATACCTGTCCTGCGGCAGCTCATCGACGGGATCGAAGCCGCCCATGAGAAGGGCATCACGCATCGCGACCTGAAGCCTGCCAACATCCGCATCACGCCGGACGGCGTGGTGAAGATTCTCGACTTCGGCCTGGCCAAGGTAGTTGGTCCGGCTGAAGCCGGACACTGACGTACGCGCAGAAGGGGTACGCGCGGAAGGGACCGGTCGCGGAGGAGAAGAGGACGATCGTCGAGAGGGCAGCCGTAGTGTCCGGCTTCAGCCGGACTTTTCGGACGCGCTAACGGTGACGAGTCCAGCCATGCTGACCGGCGCGGGGATGATTCTGGGCACCGCCGCGTACATGGCGCCGGAGCAGGCGCGCGGGAAGGCGGCCGACCACAGGGCCGACATCTGGGCGTTCGGCGTCGTCGCGTACGAGCTCCTCTCAGGAAGGCCGGCGTTTCCCGGTGAATCCGTGGCCGACATCCTCGGCGCGGTGCTGCACAAGGAGCCGGACTGGACGAGGGTGCCTGCCGGCATCCGTGGGCTGCTGCAGTGGTGCCTCGAGAAAGACCGCCGGCGTCGGCTGCAGGCCATTGGCGATGCGCCGCGGTGGCTGGAGCAGAGCGCGGCTGGTTCGGCGCCCGCGTCCGCGGATCGCGCGCGTCCCGTCGGATGGATGGCGGCAACCGCCGTCGCGGTCGTCGCGGCCGTTGCGGTGGCCGTGATGGGCCTGCTTCAGCCGCGTGCGCCCGTCGTCGAGCGGATGCAGTTCGAGCTTTCGTTCCCGGCGGGGATGCGCCCCGGCGATCGGTCCGTGCCCGCTCTCTCACCAGACGGACGCCAGATCGCGTTTGTGGCGGTTGGGCAGGACGGCCAGTCCAGACTATGGGTGCGATCCCTTGATGCCAGGGAGGCCCGGCCGCTCGAGGGAACCGAAGGCGCGTTCGGCAGCCCCTTCTGGTCGCCCGACAGCCGCTCGATCGCGTATCAGGACTTGAGCCTGCGCTCGGCGCCCAAGCTGAGAAGGATCGAGGCATCAGGTGGGCCGGCTCAACTGGTGTGCGACACTCCAGTTCCCGCCACAGGATTCCCGGCCCTCAGAGGTGGCTTCTGGACGGCTGAGGACACGATCGTCATCGGAATTCAGAACTCGCCGCTGCTGAAGTCGTCCCGCATCGGCGGAGCCTGTGTTCCGCTCACGAGTTTGGGCGAGCAGCAACATAGCCACGCGTATCCGCACCTCCTTCCCGACGGAACGCGCTTCCTCTATATACGTGCATCCCCTGGCACCGGGACCGAAGGTGTCTACGTTGGCCGACTGGACGTGACGCCAGATGAGCAGGGCGACCAGAGAGTCCTGTCGGGCCTCTCGAACGTCTCGTTCGTATCCGCCGGAGGCGGCGGAGGGTACTCTCCTGTTCGTTCGCGAGGGGACGCTCTTCGCGCAGTCGTTCGACCCGTCATCGCTGTTGCTCACGGGGGAGGCCGTGCCAGTGGCCGAGCGTGTGGGACAGGCCCTGCCGGAGTCCTACTATCGCTTTTCGACGGCTGTGAACGGCACGCTCATCTATCAGCCGGAACGTGCGGAGGAGAATTGGCAACTCACGTGGCTGGACCGCAAGGGCACGACCGTGTCCACGGTCGGTGAGTCCGGGAACATTGGCGACGGCTTGTCGCTTTCGCCCGACGATGGGCGTATCGCCTACCAGCACCGGGAGGGCCAGACGGAGGATCTCTGGCTTCTCGACGTGAGGCGTGGCGTGAGCACACGGTTCACGTTCACGACGAATGCGACCTCGAACTGGGCCCCGAAGTGGGCGCCAGATTCGAGCCGCATTGCGTTTGCCTCGGGGCAGGGGGGAGGATTCGCGGGTGTCTTCCTGCGACCGCTGACTGGCGCCGGCCCAGAAGAGCTGGTGGTGAGGCCTGGAACTCCTGCCGACTGGTCGCGTGACGGCCGGTTCGTGCTCTTCGAGCGAGGTGGAGATCTCTGGGCGCTTCCGGACTTGCGTTCGGCGCCGGACCCTCCACCGCTCCAGCTCACCCGAACAGCTTTCCGGGAAGCAGAAGTGCGGTTCTCTCCCGATGGGCGCTGGGTGGCCTATGTGTCGGACGAGTCCGGCCGGAACGAGGTCTATATCCAGGCCTTCGAGGTGTCGGGGTCCGTGCCGTCTCTTGGCGCAGCCAGGGTGCAGATATCGAGTGCTGGCGCGACACGGCCTGAGTGGCGGGGCGATGGCCGCGAACTGTTCTACGTCTCAGAGGACCGACAGATGATGGCCGTGGACATCGCTGGCGGCCAGACTCCGAATGTCGGTACGCCACGCGTCCTCTTTCCGATGCCCGCTTCCGACACATGGGACGTCACGCGCGACGGCCAGCGATTTCTCTTCCGGCTGCCCGTTGGCGGCAATGCGACGCCGCCCTACCAGGTGATCCTGAACTGGCAATCGGCCCTCGCGCCGGCCGACTGACGCGCGCCGCGCACGCTGAAGCGTGCGCTCTACGGACGCGCGAAATCTGTCCGCGCACGCTGAAGCGTGCGCCTA
The DNA here is from genome assembly GCA_963827515.1 of uncultured Acidobacteriota bacterium. Taxonomy (GTDB): domain Bacteria; phylum Acidobacteriota; class Vicinamibacteria; order Vicinamibacterales; family UBA2999; genus JABFSA01. The sequence goes on from CAWHBF010000001.1 coordinate 410,667, forward strand.
CGGGTGACGGATCGCTGCGTTCTCATGGCGAACGCGTTAACCGCGCGCGCCCACTTGTCTGGCGCCAGCGCGCGTACGCGCGACGCACGTAGGCCAGCCGGTCGGCTGGTGTCGCATACCGGCGGCGGAACCAGCGGGCAAGCGCCAGCACGTCCTCGCGTTCGCGCTCGCTCACGGGACTCTCGAGATAATCGTGAGCCTCCTGAGCAGTCACAACGCGATGTGTGGCCTCGCGTAGTCGGTCCGTCATGGTTGGTTCTCCGTCTTGAGGATGCTCAACAAGCGGATGTCCTCGAGATCCTTCGGTCGAGAGGCGAACCGTTTCGTCAGGATCAGGTCGTCAATCGCCGGAATCTGGACGTCGATACCTGCCCCAAGCGTGATCGCTCGACGGCGTGTCCATACGGCATCGAAGGCAACGTTGAATCCCTCGGTTGTCGTGACCGATCGGGCGACCAAGACATCAACGCGTTCGTCGTTCTCCAGCGCATAGCGCCCCCGCTGCCTGGCGGACTCAGGGTCATGCGTCGGCACGAGATCGAACGACCCAGCAGCGCCATTGAACGTCACGATGTCATCGATCGCGATCCAGAAGTCGTAATCCGCCGTTAGCACTGGCAGCCCCAGCAGGACCAGCGCACGGCGCCCAATCAAGAGGGCGCGCGCGCCGCACTCGTGAATCGCCTGGAAGAATGCGATTTCGTCGAACTCAGTCCTCCGCACGTCCCCTGGATTATACGAGCCCGAACCGACCGGCGGGTCCGCTGCGCGGCACCCGCCCTACATTCCGTCGCACTCCTACCCTCGCACCCCGCACCGTCGCACTTCGCACCGTCGTACCTCGCACCCTCGCCCCTTGCTCAGTCCAGCGCCTTGACGATGTCCTCGACCACCTTCTTCGCGTCGCCGAATACCATCATCGTCCGGTCCATGTAGAAGAGCGGGTTGTCGATGCCCGCGTACCCGGCGGCCATCGATCGCTTGTTGACCACGACGGTCCGGGACTTGTGCGCCTCCAGGATCGGCATGCCGAAAATCGGGCTGCCGGGTTGCGAGGCCAGCGGGTTCACGACGTCATTGGCGCCGAGGACGAACGCGACGTCGGTCGAACTGAAGTCGTTGTTGATCTCGTCCATCTCGACGACCTGGTCGTACGGCACCTCCGCCTCTGCAAGGAGCACGTTCATGTGGCCCGGCATTCGCCCGGCAACGGGGTGGATGGCGTAGCGGACGGAGATGCCCTTGCCCTTGAGCTTCTCGGCCATCTCCTTGACGGCGTGCTGCGCACGGCCCACGGCCAGGCCGTACCCAGGCACGATGATCACGCTCTCGGCATTTCCCAGCAGGAATGCGACGTCATCAGCCGACCCGGACCTCACGGCCTTCTGCGCGGAACCGCCGGCAACCGTACCCTCGCCCGCGCCGAAGCCGCCAAGGACGACGCTGAAGAACGACCGGTTCATCGCGTGGCACATGATGTACGACAGAATCGCACCGGACGAACCCACGAGCGATCCGGCGATGATCAACATCGAGTTGTTCAATGAGAAGCCGATGCCGGCGGCGGCCCAGCCGGAATAGCTGTTCAACATGGAGATCACGACCGGCATGTCCGCTCCCCCGATGGGGATGATGATCAGCACCCCCAGCAGAAGCGCGATGCCGATCGTTTCGATGAACGGCGCCCACTGTGCTTCCGGCCGGGCGCCCACGAACGCGATTCCGAAGCCGAACATGCCAAGGGCCAGCACGAGGTTGACGATGTGCTGCCCCTTGAACGTCACGGGCGCGCTCGAGAACACGCGTCCGTATTTGCCGAGGCCGGCAAGTTTTCCGAAGGCGATGACGGACCCTGAAAACGTGATCGCGCCGACGAACGCGCCGATGAACAGCTCGACGCGATTGCCGACAGGGACGGGATCGTCGATGCCAAAGGCCTGGGGATCGTTGAGGATGGCTGCCGCGATGAGCACCGCTGCCAGGCCCACCAAGGAATGCATGGCCGCGACCAGCTCCGGCATGCTCGTCATCTGTACTCGTTTGGCGGCGACGATGCCGATGAGCCCTCCCACGACCATCATCCCGAGCGCGAGATCCACGCGCTCGGTCATGGCGAGGGTCGTGACGATGGCGATGGTCATCCCGACCATACCGAACAAGTTGCCCCGTCTGGCGGAGAGCGGGTGCGACAGGCCCCTCAGAGACAGGATGAATAGGACGCTCGCGGCGAGATACAGGATCGCGGTTTGATTTGCCGACATGCGCTACTCGGCGGGTCCGCTTCGTCCCTCGGCCTTCTCGCCGGGTCCGCTTCGCGGCACCCGCCCTACGTCCTGGCTGCGCGCTGCGCTCCGGTCCTTCTTCTTGAACATCTGGAGCATGCGGTATGTGACCATGAACCCGCCGAAGGTATTGGTTGCAACGAGCGCGACCGCGATGCCACCCAGAATCGACCCGTATCCGATCGTGTCGGACCCGGCGGCCAAAATCGCACCGACCATCACGACCGAGCTGATCGCGTTGGTCACGCTCATGAGTGGCGTGTGCAGCGCGGGCGTCACGTTCCAGACGACGTGGTATCCGACGAAGATGGCCAGGACGAAGATCGTGATGTTGATGAGGATCGGGTCGACACTGCCGGTCATGCTGGCGACATCTCCTGTCGACGTACCGAAGCGCCCTCGGTACAAATGAGCGTGGCGCTGACGATCTCATCCGAGCGATCGATACGGATCTCTCCGCTGGCCGGATCGAGGAGGAGGTTCAGGAAGCTCAGGATGTTTCGTGCGTAGAGAGCCGTGGCATCGGCGGCCACCAGGGCCGGCAGGTTGGTGTGTCCGATGATGACGATCCCATGCGCAACGGTCGAGGCGTCCTGAACCGTGAGCGCGCAGTTCCCACCTTGCTGAGCGGCCAGGTCAACGATCACCGACCCGGGCTTCATTCCGCGCACGGTCGCCTCAGGTAGGAGGACCGGCGCCGGTCGGCCTGGCACGAGCGCCGTCGTGATCACGATGTTGGACGCTCGAGCTCGTTCGTCGACGAGGGCCGCCTGCCTCCGCTTATAGTCGTCGCCCATGTCGCGGGCGTAGCCACCGGCTGTTTCCGCCAGGGCCCGCTCTTCGTCCGACACAGGCACTTCGACGAACTTTGCCCCGAGGGATTCAACCTGTTCCTTGGCGGCGGGGCGTACATCGAAGGCCTCGATAACGGCACCGAGACGCTTCGCGGTTGCAATGGCCTGCAGGCCGGCGACGCCGGCGCCGAGGACGAGCACGCGGGCGGCTCTCACCGTCCCGGCGGCCGTCATGAGCATCGGCATGAAACGCCCGTATGCGTTGGCGGCGAGTAACACAGCCTTGTAGCCGGCGATGTTGGCCTGAGACGACAGCACGTCCATCGTCTGCGCGCGAGTCGTCCGAGGCACGGATTCCAGCGCGAAGGCGGTGACGCCGGCTTTCGCAAGTGCTTCGACCGCGGTCTGGTCGTGAGGGTTGAGCAATCCGATGAGCGTCGATCCTCGACGCAGCAACGGCAGTTCGATGGGTTCGGGACCCCGGACCTTCAGGACGATGTCGGACTGCGCGTAGACATCTGCGCCGGTCGCGGCGAGCGCGGCGCCGGCGGCTTCGAAGTCGCTGTCGAGGATACTCGCGCCGAGGCCCGCCCCCGACTCCACCAGGACGATGTGTCGTCCGTCCTGGGTGAGCTTGCGGATTGTCTCAGGTGTCGCGGCGACGCGCGTCTCGCCCTGCCGGATCTCGCCCGGTATACCGATTCGCATATGGAGGGTGGGTTCCTGTTGGGCGGCAAGCTCAAACGGCCCGTGCAAGATTCTTATCCAGATCCGTCCGGAATCAAACGTCTACCGTTGGCACCGAACCGATCGTCGCGGTGGCCGAGGACGGCTCAGATATGATCGACGCGCATGGATCTTGGCCTGACGAACAAAGTTGCAATCGTGACCGGCTCGAGCCGCGGACTCGGTCTGGCCGCCGCCCGATCGCTCGCGGCGGAGGGGTGTCGCGTGAGCATGAGTGCCCGCGGCGAAGCGCGGCTGCTCGCCGCGGAAGCCGAAATAGCGGCTGTCGCGGGAGGTCCGGGTAAGACGCTGGCGGTCGTGGCAGACCTGACGAAGGCGGACGGTGTGCAGGCGGTCGTCGATCGGACCGTCGCGGCATTTGGTGGCATCGACATCCTCGTCAACAACGTCGGGCTCGCCGGAGGCGGCGGTCTCCTCGAGACGTCGGACGAGCAGTGGCAGGAGGCATTCGATCAGACGCTGTTGCCCGCCGTGCGCGCCTCAAAGCTGGCGGTCCCTCATATGCCGTCGCGCGGCGGCGTCATCGTCATCATCGCGTCGATCTTCGGGCGCGAAGCCGGCGGGCGGATGACGTACAACGCCCTGAAGGCCGCGGAGATCAGCCTCGCCAAGTCTCTGGCGCAGCAGTTGGCGCCCTCGCATATCCGAGTGAACAGCGTGTCGCCAGGATCGATCCTCTTCGAGGGGGGCTCCTGGTGGCGGCGGCAGCAGGCTGATCCGACCGGCATTGGCGAGTTCGTGAAGCGTGAGCTGCCGTTTGGACGATTTGGGCGTCCCGAGGAGGTGGGCGACGTCGTGGCGTTCCTCTGTTCGGAACGGGCGAGCTGGATCAGCGGCACGTCGATCGTCGTGGACGGGTGCCAGAGCCGGGCGTTCTGAACCACGAAGGTTCTGGCGGCTGGTTCTTATCGCCCGGTGAACACGGGTGGACGTTTTTCGAGAAAGGCCTGTCGTCCCTCCCGATAGTCCGCGCTATCGAAGCACTGCTTGACCAGCGCCTCACCGGCGGAGAAGTCCCGAGAGCTTGAGTCCTGCATCAGTTCGTGGATGATGCGCTTGGCTGCGAGCATGGTGAGGGGGGCGTTGCGCGCGATGCCGCTGGCCAAGTTGTGGACGTGGCGACCGACCTCGTCGTCCGGTACCACCCGATTGACCAGCCCCATCGCAAATGATTCGTCCGAGCTGAACTGACGCGCGGTCAGGAGAATCTCCAGGGCGAACTGTGGGCCAACCAGAGCCACCAGCCGTCTCAAAGCCGCCACGCCGTAACCCAGTCCAAGTTTTGCGGCGGGCACCGCGAATCGCGAACTCGCGCCGCATACTCGCACATCGCAACACGCTGCGATGTTCAGACCTCCCCCGATACAGAACCCGCGGATCATCGCGATCGTCGGCTTGGGATGCCCAGAGAGCGCCGTCCAGAACCGGTCGAGCGACGTATCGTACACGGCAGCCGCCTGAGCGTCGGATCTCACCCGATCGAATTCCGAGATGTCGGCGCCAGACGCGAAAGACTTGTCTCCCGACCCCGTCAGAACCACTACGCGGACGGATTCGTCTTCCGCGAAACGCTCGAGCACGGATGCCGCGTCCTTCCACATCTGCAGGGACACCGAGTTGTGACGCTCGGGATTGTGGAACGTCAGCGTGGCGATCGAGGCGTCGACCGCAGTGAGAATTGTACCGCTCATGTTCAGACCGCTCCTGTGGTTGCCATCCGCTAGACGACGCCGCGCTCGCGGAGGCCGGCGATCGCCTCTGCGGTGTATCCCAGGGTCGCCAGTATCTCGTCGGTATGCTCACCGTGTTCTGGCGGCCTGAGTCGAACGCTGCTCTCTGTCCCCGACAGGCGAAACGCTTGTCCGACCACGCGGAGCGGATCGAAATAAGGAGACGGGATCTCCTCGACCATCGCAAGGTGTCGAACCTGAGGGTCGGCGAATACCTGGTCGATCGTGTTGATCGGGCCGCTGGGAACACCGGCCTCGTTCAGCCGCTGCAGCCAGTGCGCCGAGGTGTTCGAGGACAGGAGGCCGTTGACAGCCTCAGTCACCTCCTCCCGATGCTCCAGACGCGACTGTGGAGTCGCGAACGCGGGATTCGCCAACCGCGCGCGACCGTCGGCGGCGTCTTCACTGAGTACCCGACACAGTCCCTCCCACATGGCCTGTCCGCTCGCCGCGAGATTGATCCAGCCGTCCGAGGTCGTGAAGACACCAGTAAGGCTGTACGTGGGGTGGCTGTTGCCCGCCTGCTCGGGCACGATTCCATCGTCCAGCCAGCGTGTCGCCTGAAAGTCGAGCATGAACACCTGGGCCTGCAGCAAGGACGTCGTGACCCATTGCCCTTCCCCCGTGCGTTCCCGATCGAACAGCGCGAGCAGAATCCCCTGGGCGCACAAGATGCCGGCACTCAGGTCGGCCACGGGAATGCCGGCACGGACCGGTCCCTGATTGGGCAACCCTGTGATGGACATCAGGCCGCCCATGCCTTGCGCAATCTGATCAAAGCCGGGCCGGGCGCGATACGGACCGTCCTCTCCGAAACCGGAGATGCTGGCGTACACCAGGCGGGGATTCGCGGCGCGAAGCTCCGGATAGGAGATGCCCAGGCGCTTCTTGACGTCGGGTCGAAAGTTCTCGACCACGACGTCAGCCGACTGCGCCAGTCGCTTGAAGATCGCGACACCTTCGGCGCTCTTCAGATTGAGCGTGCAACTTCGCTTGTTTCGCTGCAGGTTCTGAAAATCAGAGCTGCCACGGTGATCTCCGAATAGATCCGCGTCACCTCCGCCCGGAGACTCAATCTTGATCACATCGGCGCCCCAGTCGGCGAGCTGTCGCACGGCCGCGGGTCCTGAACGCACGCGGCTCAGGTCGAGCACGCGAATGGACGTCAGTGGTTGTCGCATGACGGATTCGTCTAGAACCGGCTCGGCAGCACGAGCGTGCCAACCAGCATGACCGGCCCCAGCACGACCATGCACATGCCCCAGCGGGTCAGCAGAGACGTCATGCGTACGCGCTCTTCCTCGTGTGCGGAGGCAATGAGCGTGGCACCGACGGTGGAGAACGGGGAGACGTCCACGATCGAGGCGCACACCGCAAGCGCGCTGATGAGCGCCCAACCCGCCACGTGCCCAGACGCCACGAGCGGCAGTGCCAGCGGAACCAGAGCGGCGAGTATTCCTGTCGTCGATGCAAACGCCGAGACGAGCGCTCCAATGAGACAGATCACGAGCGCGGACACCATTGGCGTGCTCACGGTGCTGGCCATTTCCCCGAGCAAGTCGACGGCTCCCATCGTCTGGAGCACTCCGACGAAGGTGACGATGCCACCGACGAGCAGGACCGTTGACCAGTCGATCTTGGATACGGCGGCCTTTCCTGACGCCGGGTCAACGAGGGCGAGCAGCGCACCAAGCGCGAACGTCAATACGCCGATGTCTGGTTCGATTCCGTTCATGACGCACGTGAGCACGGCGACGACCAGGCCGATCATGCACACGACGGTGGCGATCTGGTGGTGCCCGAAGGGAGCGCTGACCAGGGTGCTGGCATCGTCCGGACTTCCCATGCGACCCTGGCAGGTGAGCGCGTTGCGTACGAAGTGAACGGCCGCCGAACATGAACAGTGCGGCAATCAACAGACCGACGTTGGCGGCGACGGCGACTCCGAAAAGGACCAATGGGTTGAGGTCGATGTTGGCCTGGCGAGCCGTACCATAGCTGACGATGCCGAACAGGCTGGTGGGAGCGAAGGCGCCTGCGCTGATGCCGCATCCAATCGCGAGCGCCATGAGCATCGGGTCGATGCCGCTTCGCCTGGCAATCGGCAGGCCGATTGGCGCCACAACGAGTCCCGCCATGCCAGAGCCCATGGAGGCGACGCCGCCGGCGAGGGCGAAGAACACGAACGGCAGAATACTCGTGTTGTGTCCCACGCGGGACAGGACCGCCTTGATCAAGGCATCGACAGTGCCATTTGCCTGGGCGATGGCAAAGAAGTAGGTGACGCCCACGAGCAACACCATGATGCTCAGTGGAAATCCCCCCACGACGTCTCGGAGGGGCATCCCGGCAAGCGAGAGACCGACCCCACATGCGGCCGCGAACATGAGGATGCCCAGGTGCACCTGGCGCATCGACGCGATGGCGAACACCGCGATGAAGATGCCGAGAGCCAACAGTTGGACGATCATGACGGTTGTCGTGGTGCCGGGATGGTCCCGGTCGAGCGGCCGGATGGTACCACGCCCTGGGCTGCCGGGCGCGGGGTCCCAGGTTCAAGGCGCTAAGTGCCTTGGACGCGGACTGGCGAGTAGAATCCAGTTGTTCAGGGACGGGAGCGAGAATGCCGATCTACGAGGTACCGAATGCCGGAGTTGCCGACATCAGTTCGAGTTTCTGTTGCTGCCGGGCTCTGCCGAGGCGCCTCGGTGTCCGAGCTGTCACGGGGTCGAACTCGATCGGTTGTTGTCTGGATTCGCCGTGAGCTCAGCGGAACTGAGCAACGCGCGTGTCCAGGTAGCCCGGAAGCAGATCGCGCGGAGCAGGGACACCAAGGACAAACAAGTGGCCCAGGCGGACTACGAGAAAGAGCACCGAGAGCACTGAATTCGAGCCCGGGCGCGGCAACACCCGCCCACGGCCTCGGTGGCGACGTGGCCCGCGCAAGACGGCCGCCTCTACGCAGGGCGTCGCACCATTCTGCCCAGTTCGTGCTCTCTCTCGCGGTTCGCCCCGAGCGCATCCTCGAGCGGCCGGGGTGCACCGATGTGGAATCCCTGGGCGTAGTCGATACCGCTTCGGTGCAGGCAGTTGGTGGTCTGTTCGTCGTTCACGCTCTTTGCGACGGTCTTCGTCCCCATGCCCTTGGCGATCCCGACCATCGCTTCGAGAATGATGCGGTCGGTGACGCTGCTGGCGCAGCCGCGAACGAGGTCTCCATCGATCTTGAAATAGTCGCACGGCAGCCGCTTGACATAGTGGTACGAGCCGAAACCTGCACCGAAGTCGTCCAAGGTAATCCCGCATCCCCGGTTGCGCACCTCACTCAGGAACGTCTGAGTCTGGTCGATATTGCCGATCGCCGCTGTCTCCGTTAGTTCGAATACCAGGCTCGCGGGGTCTACGCGCCACTCCGTGAGGGCGCGGTCGAGGGCGGCCATCAGTTCAGGGCTGCCGATCGACTTGGCGGAGACGTTCATGGAGAGCTTCACTTTCCGACCCCGGCGTGTCTGTTCCGCAAGCAGCGCGCACGCGCGACGGACGACCCAGGAATCGATGTCGACGATGGCGCCGAACCGTTCCGCGACGTGGAGGAACGCGCTCGGCGCGAGCAGTTGGCGGTCGTCGGTGCGCAGCCGCAACAAGAGCTCGGTACTGTTCGATGACCTGCGTCTCGAGATCGACAACGGGCTGGCAGTGCAGCTCGAACTGGTCGTGCGTGACCGCCCGACGGACCCGCTCGGCCTCTGCCATCCGTACCGACCCCTGGGGCGGCCCGTCTTGGCGTGGGCGATAGGTCACGAAACGGTCCCGCCCGATGTCCTTCGCCTCGTACAGCGCGAGGTCGGCCGCCGCCATGATCTCGCGCTCCGTGAGGCTGTCGAACATCGCGACGCCGACACTGGCGGTGATCGGAATCTGGCGATCACCGACGGACACCGAGTGGCGGCGCAGTGCCTTCACCAGGCCGTCCGCTGACGCTTCCGCTTCCTGAACCGTCGCTCTGGGCAACAGGATTCCGAATTCGTCGCCGCCAAGCCGCGCCAGCACGTCGGTCTCGCGGATTCGACCTCGGAGTGTCGCTGACACGGTCCTCAGCAAGTCGTCACCGGCCTTGTGACCAAGCTGGTCGTTGACGGTCTTGAAGTGATCCAGATCGAACAGGAGCACGGCGCCGCCGCCGCCGTAGCGAGCCGAGAGTCTCGTACTCTGAGTCAATGCCTGCTCGAAATGTCTCGCGTTGAGAAGTCCCGTCAAGGCATCGTGGTCGACGAGATACTCCAGGTGCCCCTCGAGTGCCTTGCGCGCCGAGATGTCCTGAATTTGCGCAACGAAATGGAGAGGGTTGTCCTCGGCGTCGCGGACCAGCGACACGCTCACCAGCATCCACAGGAGACGACCTTCGGCGTGCGGATACACCCGCTCCAGGTGGTATGCGGGGATCCGCCCGCTGACCAGGTCGGCCACCGGAGACGCTTCACCGGCGGCAACGTCGGTGTCGACCAGCGGCGAAAACGGACGGGCTCGCAACTCCTCGGCCGTGTATCCGGTGGTTCGGCACAGCATGGCGTTCACGTGCACGACCTGGCCGGTCATATCTACCAGCGCCATGCCGATGGGAGCGTTCGAAAACGCACGTTCGAACAGATCTGTGTCTGTCATGGGCACGGGACGATCGTTTGGGCAGGCAACGCCAGCGTCATGGTCACATCTCATCTAGATACCCGGGGTCATCGGGTTCACCGCGCGAAAGCCCGGGTGGGGTAACCGGCGCTACCGGCCTCAGGTAGTAGCTCTGGAAGAGGTCAAGAGGCCGCACGAACACTAAGGCGTGTTCGTGAACGCACGTTCGATGAAAGCAAAGGAAGTGCCGAAGTGATGTCCGGTGATTTACGGCCGCGAATTGACCAGCAGAGCCGATTTCCGGGCGCAAGGTTCACCGCATACGACGCGAGTTCACCACATACGATGAGTGTCGCGACGGCCCATCGGTAATACTTCCACACCTTTCCGACCGGCGTGGATGCGAGGACGATCCCGGAAAAACGCCCAACCGGAACTACTGCATGGCATCCTTCGCGGCGTTGATTTTGCAGCCGACCTCCTCAGTCGTGAGGATTGGTTGAACCGAGGTGTGACATGTGGAACCAGACTTTGACCTTACTAATGGCGTTCGGTTTTTGCACGGCAGGCATAGCCTTTTCGCAAACCGCGCCGCCGAATCCAACTCAGCAACCCTCGGTCGCCGTGGCAGATGGCCAGACACCTCTGTTCAGAATCACCGTCGTGGGGCGAACCACCCCCGCGATCAACTACAGACCACGAAGCGGCGACACGAGGATCGATTTTGCTGGTACTCCGTTGATGCCACAGGCGCGTGGCAGGGCTACCGTGTCCGGGGAGCAGGGCTACATCCAGGTTGACGCACGCTTCGAGAGGCTCCAGCCGGCGACGCAGTTTGGCCGCGAGTATCTGACGTACGTGCTCTGGGCGGTCACGCCTGAAGGGCGTGCCACCAACCTCGGCGAGATCCAGGTGGACGATGAGGATGCCAAGGTCAAGGTGACGACAGAACTTCAGGCGTTTGGCCTGATTGTGACGGCTGAGCCGTACTTCGCCGTGACACAGCCCAGCGACGTCGTCGTGATCGAGAACGTCGTCCGCGAAGGCACCGAAGGGAGCCGAGAAACCATTCAGGCCAAGTACGAGCTGCTCAAGCGCGGCTCCTATCTGATGAACCAGGATGCCGCCAGGCTGAACCTGAAACCGCTCGAGCCGGGTGCGCCCCTGGACTTGGCGCAGGCGCGAAACGCCGTGGAGTTGGCCCGTCTGGCGGGGGCCGATCGGTACGCCCGCGAGACGTTTGACAAGGCTGCTGACCTGCTGGCCACGGCCGAGCGAGCCCGGGAGCAGCGGCGCCGCAGCAACGAGATCATGATGCCGGCACGCCAAGCGGCGCAGACGGCGGAAGACGCTCGTCTCGTGGGATTGCAGCGGCAAAATGAGGAGTTCCAGGCCGAGCAGCGTCGCGCCGCACAACTTCGCGAGCGGGAGGCGCAGGATCGCGCTGAAACCGAGGCGCTTCGCCGTCGTCAGGCCGAGCTGGATGCCCAGAGCGCCGCAGCGGCTCGGGCCGAGGCGGAACGGGCACGCGCGCTCGCGGAGCAGAGCTCACAGGCGGCTCTCGCCCAGCAGGCTGCGGCCGAGCGGGCAAAGGCCGAAGCGGAGGCCGCGCGCGCGGCTGCGGAGGCGACGCGCATCGAGGCCGAGGCCGCACGCGCGCAGGCTGAGGCGGCTCGACTCGACGCCGAGACGCGGGCATCCAGCGCTCAGAATCTCGCAGCGGAATCCGAGAGGGAAAAGGCCGAGCTGAGGGAAAGCCTTCGCGCACAGCTCAACGTGATTCTCGAAACCCGTGAGACCGCGCGCGGACTCATCGTCAATCTCTCAGACGTCCTCTTCGATACGGCAAGTGCGAACCTGAAGCCCGGTGCGAGGGAGAAGCTCGCGCGGGTCTCGGGCATCCTCGGGTCTCATCCTGGACTCCGCCTCGAGGTCGAGGGCCACACCGACAGCGTCGGCACGAACGAATACAATCAGGGGCTCTCTGAGCGACGCGCCGAGTCGGTCCGCGCGTATCTTGTCGATCAGCGGATTGCGCCTGCCGCGATCGTCACGTTGGGCGTGGGCGAAGACCGACCCGTGGCGACCAACGACACCGCGGCCGGCCGACAGCAGAATCGACGAGTCGAGATCATCGTGTCCGGGGACGCCATCGGCTCGAACCAGACGGCGGCGCGGTAGGATTGACGCTTCGCTTGGACGTCTTCGCATGAGCGTCCTTCGGATCCTGGGCCGTGCGTTGGTCGCCTGGTGGAACGACAACGCCCTGCGCCTTGGCGCCTCGGTGGCCTACTACACGCTGTTCGCGATCGCCCCGATTCTCCTCGTGGCGATCGCGATAGCCGGGACCCTGTTTGGAGCCGAGGCAGTCCGCGGTCAGCTCGCGGGCCAGATCGATGCCCTGGTGGGTCCAGACGGGGGAATGGCTGTGCAGGCCCTCCTACAGGGAGCTTCCCGTCGTGAAGAAAACATCGTTGCCGCGATTATCGGGGGGGTTACGCTCGGTACTCGCGGCGTGTGGTGCCTTCCTCGAACTGCAGGCAGCCCTGAACACGATTTGGCGTGTCGAACCAGTGCCTGGCCTCCGCCCGGCAGATTTCCTTCTGGATCGTGCTCGTTCCTTCGGTCTGGTTGTCGCTGTCGGTTTTCTCTTGCTGGTGTCCCTCGCGGTCAGCACCGCGCTGGCGGCTTTCGCGGTCTGGGTTGAAAGTTGGGCCCCCGCGATGCCTCTCGTCCTGTACATCCTGCACGGACTCGTGTCAGTTGCCGTCACCGCCGTGCTGTTCGCGCTGCTGTTCCGATTTCTCCCCGATGTGGAGTTGGCGTGGTCGGATGTCATGACGGGCGCCGTGGTGACCGCCGTGCTCTTCACGGCCGGGAAGCACTTGATCGGCCTGTACATCGGTCAGAGCGCAATCGCGTCCAGCTACGGTGCGGCAGGCTCGGTCCTCGTCCTGCTCCTGTGGGTCTACTATTCTGCGCAGATTGTTCTGATTGGGGCCGAGTTCACTCGGCTGTACGCCAGCGACCACGCTGTCCCAGCGTCGTCCTTCGCCCGGAAGACTGACACTCCTCCGCGCCGTCTGATGTCCAGGATCGGACGTGGGCATCTCCGCCTTGCCAGGCGAGGACACGGTCAACCGAACAACTAGCCTGAACTCGTCCTCGGCCGGACTTTAGCCTCGCGGACGCGCACGCTACGTGCACACCGGTGCGAACGCCGACTGCTCCGCTAGGCCATTGCGTCTGGTGGCCCTTGCTCGTACATTGACGGGACACATTTCACACAGGAGCCAGACATGCTGAGTCGTCGTGACGTGCTGGGCTCGAGCCTGGTGTTGTTGGCGGGAGGCGTGGCATCCGCCACGGCGAAGGCCCAAGAGTCCAATGCCTATGGCGCAGCTCTCACGGGGCTAGGAGTCACGAGCGCTCTCGCCCGTTTCCTCTCGGGCATTCGCTACGAGGACCTCTCGCCTGAGGCGCTGCACCAGGCTCGGCGTGCGGTGCTCGATTGGGTCGGGTGTGCTCTGGCTGGTAGCACGCATCCGACGGTGGACGTGCTGCTTGCGACGTTCGAGGGCCTCGGTTCCGTCGCCACGTCCACGGTGTTGGGTCGCCGCGGACGCAGGCTCGGCTTGCTCGATGCGGCCGTCGCGAACGGGCAGATGGGGCACGTGCTCGACTTCGATGACACGCATCTTGGTGGTGTGATCCTCCACACGAGTACGGCCACGCTTCCAGCCCTCTTCGCGCTGGGCGAACAGCGTCGTTCGTCGGGGCGTGATGTGATGGTGGCCCTCGCCTCGGCGTTCGAAGCGGGCATTCGAGTGGGGCAGGCTGCTACGAGCCACCACCTGGGCGGCTGGCATCTGACCGGCACCTTGGGAACCGTAGCCGCTGCTGCCGGAGCGGCACGGCTCATGCGGCTGGACGAGACGCAGACGACCTTTGCGCTCGGCATCGCATGCACCCAGGCCGCGGGGATGCAGCAGAACCGCGGCAGCGACTGCAAGTCACTACACGCCGGCAAATCCGCCTATCACGGAGTCCTGGCATCCTCTCTGGCGTCGAAAGGCTTCAACAGCTCGCCCGAAATTCTCGAAGGAAGCCTGGGTTTTACCAAGATCTACAGTGCGACGCAGCAGAACGGCGCGCTCACAGCCGGCCTTGGGCGGACGTGGATGATCGTCACCAACGGCTACAAGCCGTACGCGTGCGGGGTGGTCTTGCACCCGCTCATCGATGCGATGATCGCCGTGTCACGGCAGGCTCGCCAGCCCGCGACCGACGTTGCGCGCGTGGACGTGACGGTCCATCCCGATGTGATCCGCATCACGGGCGTCGACTCGCCGAATTCCGGATTGATGTCGAAGTTCAGTGCCAACCACGCTGCGGCCGTGGCGTACATCGATCAGGCCGCGGGCGTGGCTCAGTTCACGAATGAACGCTCGGCGGATCCGTCCGTGCAGGCCTTGCGCAAGGTGATCGTCGTGAAGCCGGATCCCTCCTTCAGATTGGATCAATCGGCGGCAACCGTACGAACCAAGTCCGGCTCGTCCCATGACGTGCAGATCGCACATGCCACAGGGACCGTCAGCAACCCAATGAGCGACCAGGCGCTCCGCGAGAAATTCCTTGGGAATGCGACACCTGTGGTCGGTGCAGATCAGGCGCGTCGTGTCGCCGAGTTGATAGGGAACCTGGACGCGCTTGGCGACATCGGAGAGCTCGTTCGCGCCTGCGTGTGATGCGTGACCACGAACCACGAAGGGCACGAAAATCACGAGTCGCGGCGCGGCACGATGTTCATCGGGGAGCGGCTGTGGATCCCAGCCGCGCAATGCGCGCGACCCTCATCAGCGTCGTGGTGTTCGTGGCCTTCGAAACCTTCGTGCCCTTCGTGGCTAGAGCGATTTACGTTTCGCCGTAGAGCGCACGCTTCAGCGTGCGCGTGTCCGCGGAGGCTAAAGTCTCCACCTCCGCTCTACGCCGAATCGAAAAGCGGTCTAAACGTTCCTGAATGCAGCGTAGTACACAGGGATGCCCGCAAGAACGATCCCAAACGTCACGCCCGTCCAGAGAGGGTCGCCCACGATAGCACTGCCCACCAGGTAGACCACGGCAATGACGAACACGGCCGGCACCAGCGGGTACCCGGGCACCTTGTAGGGGCGAGGCAGGTCGGGTCTCGTGCGCCGCAGCCGGTACAGCCCCGCGATAGCAAGTCCATAGAACGGCCAGATCGACAACACGAACGTGTCGGCAAGCTGCTCGAACGTGCGTGTGAGCACGAACAGCGCTCCGAGCGCCGCCGAGAGCGCGATGGCCACGTACGGCGTCCCGTATCGCGGATGCACACGCGCGATTGCTCGGAAGAACAGCCCGTCGTCTGCCATCGCAAAGAAGATGCGGGGCGCCGCCAACATGATGCCAACCAATGCGCCGAGCGTGGAAATGGCGACGACCACCGACACAAAGGCCACACCGACCGGGCCGAACACGGCTTGCATCGTGTCTGCGGCGATCAACGGTGAGGCTGCGATTTCCTCGACCGGACTGACATACAGATATGCAGCGTTGGCCGCGAGATAGATGCCGACGATCGCCAGCGTGCCGATGATGATGGCGCGTGGAAGGGTGCGTTGTGGGTCGCGGACTTCGCCGCTGGCAAAGGAGACATCGGCGAACCCGTCGTACGCCCAGAGCACGGAGATGAGCGCGAGCCCGAAGAGCTCCGGTGCGATCGGTCCAGCGTTGGCAGTGAAGTGCGCCACGGACGCACCTGCACCGCCGCCGAAGGCGAGGGACGTGGCAACCAGCAAGGCGAGCGCAGAGAATTTCGCCGCGCTCGACACGCCCGCAAGCGCGGCACCGAGTCGGACACCCCGGATGTTGATCGTGGCGGCGCCGACGATGGCGACCACGGCCACGTAGTCAGCCGTCCGCCCATGGGCAGCTGGGTCGTATCCCATCGATTGAAGGAAGTACTCGCTGAAGACCGTCGCGATGGCACCGTTGGCAGTGGCCCTGATGAGGACGAGTTCCGCCCAACCGAACAGGAATCCCGCGAGGCGACCCCACCCCTCCCGGAGGTATACGTACCAACCGCCCGTGTAGGGGTACGTCGCGGCGAGTTCCGCGACCGAAAGCGCGCCCGCGAGGGAGATCAGTCCGCCAATGAGCCAGACACCCAGCAAGAGCGTCGGATCCGGCACGCGTGCCGCGATTGACGCCGGCGTGCGGAAGATTCCCGATCCGATGGTGATGCCGACGACGAGTCCGAGCGAACTCCAGAAGCCAAGCCGTCTGGCGAGCGGGTCTCGTGCCTGCGGTGGTGGCGGCATGGCTGCTTAGCCTATCTGAGCCGCTGAGCCAGCTGAAAACAAACGATTTTCAGATGGACCTTTGCCTTTCTTACGCTTACCATCTTTCGAGTCATGCGACTCGCAAGACGGACTGATCCGGCCCACGAAACGGCACTGCAGGTAGTCCTCGACCGCCTCACCGGAGGGGTGTCAGACCGCGTAGACATGCCGGACGCTTGGATCACAGCCGTTCGGGCTCTCCCAGCGAGGTCGGCCGAGTACGCGCCGTTTCCGCCGGAAATGGACGAGCGCCTGTGCCGGGCGCTCCGCACGCGGGGTATCGAGCAGCTCTACACCCATCAGGCTGTCGCGGTCACCCACGCCGCGTCGCATCGGAACGTGGTCGTCACGACACCGACAGCGTCCGGCAAGACCCTGTGCTACAACGCCCCGGTTCTGAGCGCCATCCTTCGGGATCCCTCCGCCCGTGCACTGTACCTGTTCCCGACGAAGGCGCTCGCCCAGGACCAGCTGGCCGAGCTGCACGAGCTCGCAGAGGTTTTATCCGCGGACGACGCGCCGATTGGTGTCTTTACGTACGACGGGGACACACCGCAGGACGCACGTCGTGCGATTCGGGGTCGAGCTCACGTTGTGCTCACCAATCCCGACATGCTGCACTCGGGGGTGCTGCCGCATCATCCACGGTGGGCGAAGCTCTTCGAGAATCTGCGATACGTCGTCATCGACGAATTGCACGCCTATCGCGGCGTGTTCGGGAGCCATCTGGCGAATGTGCTGCGCCGGCTGCATCGTGTATGTCGCCACTACGGTTCGGAGCCGACGTTCATCTGCTCATCGGCGACGATCGCGAATCCCCGGGAGCTCGCCGAAGCGCTCGTTGAGCAGCCCTTCGAGCTCGTGTCCGAGAACGGCGCGCCGCGCGGTGAGAAGGTGTTTCTCTTCGTGAATCCGCCGGTCGTCAATCAGCAACTCGGGATTCGGCGATCGTACTTGAGCGAAACGCGGCGTGTCGCCGGCGAGTTTCTCAAACGAGGATTGCAGCTGATCGTCTTCGCGCAGAGCCGGCTCGCGACAGAGCTCTTGACGACCTACTTGAAGGACGATTTCGATGGCCCCCCCGGCACACGCGATCAGATTCGCGGGTACAGAGGGGGATATCTGCCGCAGCGTCGCCGCGAGATCGAGAAGGGTTTGCGGGACGGTGCGGTCCGCGCGGTTGTCTCGACGAACGCCTTGGAGCTGGGCATCGACATCGGTGCCCTGGACGTATGCGTGATGGCCGGGTACCCGGGGACAATCGCGGCGACATGGCAGCGCGCTGGTCGTGCCGGTCGCAGGAGCGGTCGGTCGGCGGCGGTGCTCGTCGCGAGCAGCGCACCGATCGATCAGTTCGTGATCCGTCACCCGTCGTACTTCTTTGACGCGCCTCCGGAGCGTGCCCTCATCAATCCCGACAACCTGCACATTCTCGTTGAGCACGTGAAGTGCGCAGCCTTCGAACTGCCGTTCACCGGAGCCGAGGAGTACGGAAGGCACGACGTGCAGGAGGTATTGCGCGTGCTGGCGGAGAGCGGCCTGGTCCACTTCGCGGGGAGCACCGAGGAGAACGGCGCGACTGACGCGGACGCTCAGTGGCAATGGACGAGTGAATCGTACCCGGCGGACGCGGTGAGCCTCCGTGCGATTTCGTCGGACAACTTCGTCGTGGTTGATACCACCCGCGGCTCGGACGTCATCGGTGAGACCAGCTTCACGAGCGGCCCTGCCACGCTACACGAGAAGGCCATCTACATGGTCGAAGGCACTTTGTATCAGGTCGAGCGGCTGGACTTCGTGGGACGGAAGGCATTCGTCCGGAGGATCGACTGCGACTACTACACGGATGCGATCACGTACACGAAAGTGACGGCGCTCGAGACATTCGCCAGCGGCCTCGCCATCGACTCGATACCCGGGGGGCCGGCGGGCGTGCCCTCGCACGGCGAGGTGCACGTCTCGTCTCGCGTCGTCGGCTTCAAGAAGATCAAGTTCTACACGAACGAGAACGTTGGATCGGGAGAGCTCGACCTTCCCGAACAGGAGATGCATACCACCGCGTATTGGTTGACCGTACCGGTGGCGGTCATGGCGGCGCTTCCGTTCGCGCCTGACGATCGCCGTGACGGCGTGGTCGGCCTGTCGTTTGCGATGCGACAGGTCGCTCAGCTGCTCTTGATGTGCGATCGCCAGGATGTCGGGATCTCCATTGGGGGCGCTGAGCCATCAGTCGAGGTCGCCGGAAGCACCCGCGGGTCGATCCCCGCCACGCTGGCAGACGAGCCGCGCATCTTCATCTACGATAACTATCCCGGTGGCATCGGCTTCAGCGAGCCGCTGTTCCTGATGCACGACGAGCTGCTCGCGCGGACGCAGGAACTGATCGGTGGATGCGAGTGCGAGCATGGATGTCCGACCTGTGTGGGTCCGATCGGAAACACAGGACCGCTCGCAAAGGTGGTCGCCCTGCGAATTCTGGACCTCCTCTCGAGCCGGCACGAGACGGCGGTGGACGTCGCATGAACCTCGGCGATCGTCTGCGAGGTATCGTGCGTCCTGGCGGGTCCGCTTCGCGGAACCCGCCCTACGTCCCACACCCCGGTGGGTTTGCTTCGCAGGACCGGCCCTACGTATCGCACCCCGCGTCGCACTCCTGCACGGCCGAGGTGCTTGGCGGCGAGTGGCGGGAGTCGCGTGGTCATCGGTACCTGGCGGTCGATCGACGGTATCCCGTCGGTCATCGCCTGGGGCGCGTGTCTGTCGCAGATTGCCTTCCCCCCGAGGACGGGGTGTGGCCGCAACTGTCGTTGCTCATGGGGCGCCCGATCGCTCCCGCGCCCAATCCTGGCCGCACGCTGTTCGTCGACCTCGAAACGACGGGGCTCGCAGGTGGCGCCGGGACGTATGCGTTTCTCGTTGGCTTCGGCTGGTTCGAGGGCGCTTCGTTTCGAGTAAGGCAGCTCCTGCTGGCCGGTTACGCCGCGGAGCGAGCGCTGCTCGAGGAGGTTGCCGATCTGGCCGCTCGATCCGGCACGCTGGTCACTTACAACGGCAAGACGTTCGACCTTCCCCTGATCGAGACCAGATTCCTGTTTCATCGGATGCCGCCGCCATTCAGTGGCGTGCCGCATATCGACATGCTGCACCACGCCCGTCGCCTGTGGCGCTCTCATACGGCATCCGAGTCACGTGAGGACGAAGATGGGCGAACCCAGACCACCTGCCGGTTGTCGGCTGTGGAGGAAGCGGTGTTGGGGCACGTGCGCGAGGACGATGTGCCTGGCTTCGAGATCCCCTCGCGATACTTCCACTACGTCAGGACTGGCGATGCAAGGCCGCTCGATGCCGTATGCGAGCACAATCGTCTGGATCTGCTGGCGCTCGCGATGCTGACGGCGACCGCCGCGACGTTGTTGGAGGAAGGCCCGGCTGCGTCACGCACCGCGGGCGAGGCGCTGGGTCTTGGCCGCGTGTACGAGCGGGGCGGTCTGACTGAGGAGGCGCGGGCGTGCTACTCGCGCGCAGCCGGCCTCGGAGGAAGCTGCGTCGTGCAAGGAGAAGCCTTGCGAGCCTACGGCGTGTCGTGCCGGCGTGCCGGACAGTTCGACGCGGCCGCTGAGGCCTGGCAGCGCATCCTCTCGCTACGTGGCTGCCCGGCGCACATCACCAAGGACGCCGCCGAGGCGCTGGCCGTTCATCACGAGCACCGGTTGCGCGACTTTCACGCGGCTCGGCTGTTTGCGGTGCACTCGCTGGAACTCACGGTCAGTGCCACACGGCGTGAAGCTGCCCGCCACCGCGTGGCGAGGCTCGACCGAAAGCTCGGCACGCCGGTGGTCGATCCGGCGCCGTTGTTCCACTCAGCGTGAGACGTGTGAGGCTCCGTCGGTGAGCCCGTACATGGCAAGGGCGGTCCCCGAGAGGACCGCCCTGACTCTCTAACGAATGCGCTAGGCCGTCACGGCGGGCTTGTCAGCGGGGGGCTCGGCGGCTGGCTTGGCCTTCGCCGCTCTCGCTTTGGCTGCGGCCTTCGCGGCGGTCGCTGCCTTTGTGACCTTCGCTCGCTCAGCCCTCGCCACTTTGTCGGCAGCCTTCCGCGTCTCCGACGTCTGCAGACCGAACTTCTTGTTGAACCGATCGACCCGGCCTTCAGTGTCGATCAGCTTCTGGCGGCCGGTGAAGAACGGATGGCAGGCGGAGCAGATTTCGAGGTGCAGTTCCGACTTGGTCGAGCGCGTCTTGAACGTGTTGCCACACGCGCATCGGGCCTCGACCTCCTGATAATTCGGGTGGATCCCTTCCTTCACAGCCAGCTCCTTCGTGTCACGGGGAAGCCTCAATCATACCATGCGCTATACTCCTCCGGCGTGACCGCTTCGGTCCCCTCCCATGGGGATACTACCCTGCCGGATCTCTCCGTCGTCGTCCCCGCTTTCAATGAAGAAGCCTCAATCGGGCCGTGTCTGCAGGAGCTGCGGAGCCATCTCGACCGCCTGGGCCTGGCCTGGGAGATCGTGGTGGTCGACGATGGGAGCAGCGATCGCACCGGGTCGATCGTGGAGCAACATGCGTCGGCGGACTCCCGTATTCGGCTGATCCTCGGGGGACGCGCCGGAAAGGGAAGGGCGATTCGCCGTGGGGCGCTCGAGGCTCGAGGCGCCTGGAGATTCATGGCGGACGCGGACCTGGCCATGCCTCTCGACAACCTCGAGCGGTTTCTGCGGGCCGTGCGTGGCACGACCGTTCCTCACATCGTGATTGGCTCCCGCGAAGGGCCTGGAGCGCAGCGTATCGGTGAGCATCCGATGCGGCGCGTGATCGGCCGGATTTTCAACGGTTGGGTTCGTCTTCTCGTCCTGCCAGGACTCGCCGACACGCAGTGCGGCTTCAAGCTGTTCAGCGCCACGGCCGCCGAGACGCTGTTTCCCCGGCTGACGGTCGATGGCTTTGCGTTCGATGTCGAGCTCCTCGTGCTCGCTCGACGCGCCGGCTTCGAGGTTCAGGAGGCGGGGATCGTCTGGCGCGGCCGCGTTGATAGCCGCGTGGCCGTTGCGCGAGGCGCGGCGGCCTTCGGCGATGTGCTGAAAATCTGGTGGAATGCGTTGACGGGGCGCTACGGTCCTGTGGCGTCGCAGGCGACAGTGACGCCCGCCAGGCCGCTGCCGGCACGACGCGCAAGCTAGACCGTTTTTCGATTTGGCGTAGAGCGGAGGCTTCCGCCTTCGCGTAAAGCTTCGGCGGACCGCCGTAGCCTTGGCGGAGGCGGTTAGCCTCCGCGGACACGCGCACGCTGAAGCGTGCGCTCTACGTCGAAACGCAAACGGCTCTACGCCTGCGCGCCACATCTACACAACGCGCCGACTGAAGCCTGCGCGCTACGCGCTGGTGAGCAGATCTAGGACTTGCCGGCCGCCATCGCGGCGAGGAACTCCCCGTTCGTCTTCGTTTTCCCCATCTTCGACAGCAGCAGTTCCATGCCCTCACTGGGGGACAGCGGCGTCAGCACCTTTCGCAGCACCCAGACGCGATTGAGCTCTTCCTTGGGGAGCAGCAGCTCCTCTTTCCGTGTGCCGCTCTTTGTGATGTCGATGGACGGAAACACACGACGATCGGTGAGCTTCCGATCGAGATGGATTTCCATGTTGCCCGTGCCTTTGAACTCTTCGAAGATCACCTCGTCCATGCGCGATCCGGTGTCCACCAGAGCCGTGGCGACGATGGTGAGCGATCCGCCCTCTTCGATGTTCCGGGCCGCGCCGAAGAAGCGCTTCGGCCGCTGGAGCGCGTTGCTGTCAACGCCGCCCGAGAGGACCTTTCCAGACGCCGGCACGATCGTGTTGTAGGCGCGCGCGAGCCTGGTGACCGAGTCGAGCAGGATGACCACGTCTTTCTTGTGCTCGACGAGGCGCTTGGCTTTCTCGATGACCATCTCGGCCACCTGCACGTGGCGCTGCGCCGGCTCGTCGAAGGTCGACGAGATGACCTCCCCGCGAACCGATCGCTGCATGTCGGTCACTTCTTCCGGCCGCTCGTCGATCAGCAGCACGATCAGGTACACCTCGGGGTGGTTCTTCGTGATGCTGTTCGCGATGCTCTGCAGGAGCATCGTCTTGCCGGTGCGCGGCGGCGCCACGATGAGGCCGCGCTGTCCCTTGCCGATGGGCGTCAGCAGGTCCATCACCCGGCCCGAGAGATTGTCACTCTCGGTTTCGAGCATGAGCTTCTGCTGAGGGTAGAGCGGCGTCAGGTTCTCGAAGAAGATCTTTTCCTTGGTCTTCTCCGGCGGCTCGAAGTTGATCGCTTCAACCTTGATCAGCGCGAAGTAGCGTTCACCGTCCTTCGGAGGCCGAATGACGCCAGAGACGGTATCGCCGGTGTGCAGGTCGAATTTCCGTATCTGCGACGGGGAGACGTAGATGTCGTCCGGACCTGGAAGGTAGTTGTAGTCAGGCGCGCGCAGGAACCCGAAGCCGTCTGGCAGCGTTTCGAGGACACCTTCGGAGAAGATGTTGCCGCTCTTCTCGGCCCGCACGCGCAGGATCTCGAAGATCAGCTCCTGTTTTCGCATCCCGGTGGCGCCGGCGATATCCAGCTCCTTGGCGATCTTGGTCAGAGCCGAGATGCTCATCTCCTTCATCGCCGAGAGGGAGATGGTCTGGGCAGGCGGGGCCGGCGGGGCCGGCGTAGGCGCGCCCTGGGCAGGCGCAGGTGCGACGGGGGCGGCGGTGGCCGCTCCTACGCCGCCGTTTGTTTTGGCAGTGTCACGATCAGCTTCCACAGTTCTTCCAATCCTTCCCCCGTGTCCGCTGAAACCAGTGGCACGGGGACGTCAAACGACGATTCCAGTTCACGAGCGTGGCGCGCGCGCTCCGCGCGCGTCAGTTTGTCTACCTTGGTACCGATGACCCCACAGGGACAGGGCTGCTGCTGCAGCCACCGCCATGTATCCAGATCCGACTGAAGTCCCGGGTGCCGCGAGTCCACCAGGAGCAATACGCCGATCCGAATCCCGGATTCGTGACCCGGCGCCCTGGACCCTGAACCCTGAACTCGAACCGCGAGCCCCGAATCCGGCGTAACCAGTCCCGAGTCCGCCCGTGCGAAGTACGCCTCTGTCAGACGGCTGAACTCAGCCGCCGAGGCGTCACCGCCTCGTGCGTACCCATATCCCGGCAGATCGACCAGATACATCGTCGGTCCCGATCCTCGCTGGACGCGGTAAAAATTTGCCAGCCGAGTCTTACCGGGCGCAGCGCTGGTGCGGGCTACCTTCTGCCGCGCGAGCGCGTTGATCAGGCTCGATTTACCCACGTTGGACCGGCCCACCATGGCGAGCTCCGGTAACCGGTCACGTGGAAAGTCACCGGCGCCTGCAGCGCTGGTGACGAATTCAGCCGAAATCTGCAATTAGTGCGTACGGGTATCTCCCGCGTCCGCCACCTCAGCTACCACGGGTGCTGCAGGAATACGCGCCGGCAACGGTCCGACCAGTGCGATCTTCAGCACTTCGTCCATCGTCGACACCAGGTGCAGCTTGAGTGCATCGAGGACATTCTTTGGAATGTCCGCAAGATCCTTCTCGTTGTCGCGCGGCAGGATGATGGTGGTGACCCCGGCGCGATGCGCGGCCAAAACCTTCTCCTTCACGCCGCCAATCGGCAGTACCTTCCCGCGCAGGGTGATCTCCCCGGTCATGGCCACGTCGCGACGCACCGGAATCTTGGTCAACGACGACGTGAGGGTCGTGGCCATCGTGATGCCAGCGGACGGCCCATCCTTCGGGATCGCTCCCTCGGGCACATGGATATGAATATCGATCTTCGAATGGAAGTCTTCCGGGAGGTTGAGGTCCGCGGCCTTCGATCGCACATAGCTGAGCGCCGCCTGGGCCGACTCCTGCATGACGTCGCCGAGCTTGCCCGTGAGCGTCAACTTCCCCTTGCCCGTCATCAGCGTGGCTTCGGTCACGAGCAGCTCACCGCCGACTTCGGTCCAGGCCAGCCCGGTGGCCACGCCAACTTCGTTCTGCTCCTCGGCCATGCTCGGCCGGAAGCGGGGGACACCCAGATACTCGGTCACCTTCTCGGCGGTGATCTCTTCGTGGAAGGTCTTCCCCTCGGTCACGACCTTGCGCGCCACCTTGCGGCACACCGATGAAATCTCGCGTTCCAGGTTTCGGACACCCGCTTCACGCGTGTAACGCTGGATGATCGTCTGGAGCGCATCGTCATGCAGGACGATGTTGTCCTTGGTCAGACCGGTGCCTTCGACGGCCTTCGGCGCCAAAAAGCGCTTCGCGATCTCGATCTTTTCCTGTTCCGTATACCCGGCGAGCTGCAGGACTTCCATCCGATCCCGCAGCGCCTGGGGAATCGTATGCAGCACGTTGGCCGTGCAGATGAACATCACGTGCGAGAGGTCGAACTCGACGTCCAGATAGTGGTCGAGGAACGCATTGTTCTGTTCGGGGTCGAGCACTTCGAGCAGCGCCGCCGATGGGTCGCCACGGAAATCCATCGACATCTTGTCGACTTCGTCCAGGAGGAACACCGGGTTCTGCGAACCGGCCTTCTTCATCATCTGGATGATCTGGCCGGGAAACGCACCGATATAGGTCCGACGGTGACCCCTGATCTCGGCCTCGTCGCGCACGCCGCCGAGCGAGAGGCGGACGAACTTGCGATTCATCGCGCGTGCGATTGACTTGGCGAGCGAGGTCTTGCCGACACCGGGCGGTCCGGAGAACGTGAGGATGGTCGCCTTCGGCTTCTTGACGAGCGAACGGACGGCCAGGAATTCGAGGATCCGATCCTTGATCTTGTCGAGGCCGTAGTGGTCCTCGTGCAGAACCGCTTCCGCGTGCTTCAAATCGCGGTTCTCGCGGGTCTTCTTGTACCACGGCACGGCGATGAGCCAGTCGAGGTAGTTGCGCGAGACCGTAGCCTCGGCCGACATCGGCGGCATCGCTTCGAGGCGCTTCAGCTCCTGGACGGCCTTTTCTTCGACCTCCTTCGGCATCTTCGCCTGTTCGATCTTCTTCTTCAGCTCGTCGATCTCGTTGCCCTTTTCATCCTTGCGGCCCAGTTCCTTCTGGATCGCCTTCATCTTCTCGTTGAGGTAGTACTCCTTCTGCGCCTTTTCCATCTGCTTCTTGACGCGAGACTGGATGCGGCGGTCGACCTGGAGCTTGTCTACTTCGATCTCGAGAATGCCGGCGATGCGGTTCAGGCGTTCGAGCGGGGAAATGATCTCGAGCAGGTTCTGCTTCTCATCGACGCCGACGAGCAGGTGCGCGGCGATGGTGTCGGCGAGCTTGCCGGGGTCGTCCACGCGGACGGCGGCAATCATCGCGTCGTAGTGCAGGTTGTTCGAGAGCTTCACGTACTGTTCGAACAGCGACACGACCCGGCCCATCGTGGCCTCGACGTCGCCCGCGGCTTCCTTCTGTTTCGCCAGCACCTTGACGACGACACGGTAGAAGCCCTTGTCTTCCTTCCATTCGACCGCACGGGCCCGATCGACACCCTCCACGAGCACCTTGATGTTGCCGTCGGGCAGCTTCAGGCTCTGGACGACGTTGGCCACGCATCCCATCGTGAAGACATCATCCGGCTTCGGATCGTCCACGGACGCATCGTGCTGGGCTGCCAGGAAGATCCGCTTGTCTTTCAGCAGCGCGTGCTCGAGGGCACGCGTGGACGACGGCCGCCCAATCACGAACGGCATCATCATGTGCGGGAATACGACCACGTCCCGGAGGGGGACGATGGGGAGTGTTTCGTAGACTTCCATTGAGGTCCTTGGAAAAACGTGGTGGCTGAAGCCCCGCGGCCTATCCAGCCTTCTCTATCAGCGTGATCGACTTGTCCTTGGCTTCGACGACCTCTCGCGTGACGACGACCTCACGCAGCTTCTTCTGGCCCGGCACCGAGTACATCAGATCGAGCATCAGATCCTCGATGATCATGCGCAGCCCGCGGGCGCCGATCTTGCGCGTGAGCGCGGACTCGGCGATGGCCTCGAGCGCGTCGTCGGTGAAGCGCAGCTTGACGTTCTCGTACTCGAACAGCTTCTGGTACTGGCGCGTGATGGCGTTGCGCGGCTGCGTCAGAATCTGGATCAGCGCCGGCTTGTCGAGCTCGTGCAGGGTGCCGACCACCGGCAGCCGGCCGACGAATTCCGGGATCAAGCCGTACTTGATCAGGTCTTCCGGCTCCAGGGATTCCAGCGTCGACCCGACCTCGCGCTTCTGCACCGACTTGACGTCCGCTCTGAAGCCGAGCGTCTTCTTGCCCACGCGCCGGTCGATCACCTTGTCGAGACCCACGAAGGCCCCACCGCAGATGAAGAGGATGTTCGTCGTGTCGATCTGGAAGAACTCCTGGTGCGGGTGCTTGCGGCCGCCCTGTGGAGGGACGTTCGCGACGGTGCCCTCGAGGATCTTGAGCAACGCCTGCTGCACGCCCTCGCCGGAGACATCGCGGGTGATCGACGGATTCTCGTCCTTGCGGCAGATCTTGTCGACCTCGTCGATGTAGATGATGCCTTGCTGGCATTTCTCGATGTCGCCGCCGGCGGCCTGGAGCAGCTTGAGGATGATGTTCTCGACGTCCTCACCGACGTAGCCCGCTTCCGTGAGCGTGGTGGCATCGACAATCGTGAACGGGACCGACAGCAGCTTGGCCAACGTCTGCGCGAGCAGCGTCTTGCCGGTGCCGGTCGGGCCGATCAGCATGATGTTCGACTTGACCAGATCGACGTCGTTGCGGCCGCGAGGCTGCTTCTGGATCTCGATCCGCTTGTAGTGGTTGTAGACGGCGACCGCCAGCTTCTTCTTCGTGCGCTCCTGCCCGATCACGTACTCATCGAGGAACTTCTTGATCTCGGGAGGGGAGGGGAGCGCCGACCGCACGCCGCGGTTCTCGAACTTGTTGTCGTCGGCGATGATGTCGTTGCAGACCTCGACACACTCATCGCAGATGAAAACAGTCGGGCCCGCAATCAGCTTGCGGACGTCGTTCTGATCCTTGTTGCAGAACGAGCAGCGGAGAATTTCGGTCTCGCCGTTCTTCTTGACCATAGCTTCCTGGGCGTTGGGCGCTAGGCGTCCGGCTTTCGGCCAGAGCCTAAAGCCCAGAGCCTAAAGCCACTTTCGATGTTACACCCGTTTCCGGATGACGTCATCGATTATCCCGTATTCCTTCCCCTGATCCGCAGACATGATGTAGTCCCGCTCGGTGTCTTCCTGGATGCGCTTGACCGGCTGTCCTGTATGGAAGACCAGGATCTCGTTCAGCCGTTCCCGCATCCGCAGGATCTCGCGCGCCGCGATGTCAATATCGGTCGCTTGCCCCGCCAACCCCTGCATCAGCGGCTGATGGATCACGATTCTGGAATTCGGCAATGAAAACCGCTTGCCCTTGGCGCCGCCCGCGAGGAGCACCGCGGCCATCGACGCCGCTTGACCGATGCACGTGGTCTGCACGTCCGGCTTGATGAACTGCATCGTGTCGTAGATCGCGAGACCCGCCGTAATCGATCCTCCCGGGCTGTTGATGTACAGCTGGATGTCCTTGTCGGGATCCTCCGCCTCCAAGAACAACATCTGGGCGATAGCCAGATTCGCAATCTGATCGTCGATCGGCGTGCCGATGAAGACGATGCCGTCCTTGAGCAGCCGTGAGTAGATGTCGTAGGCTCGCTCGCCGCGGTTGGTCTGTTCGACCACCATCGGCACCAACTGGGCGCGTGGTTCCATCACGTGGCGCATAGCAATCAATCGCGGCGGATTGTCGTTGAGATGTGGGAAGGCTCGGTAGAAGGAGGACTAAACAGTCTCCGAGAGTGAAGAACCGTCACTCCCCAGCCATCTTAGCACGCGACAATGCCAAGTCAACCGCCTTCTCACGCCGCAAACCCGAATACAGGCGGGGAATTCCGCCTTCTTTCTCAAGCTGCGCCCGCAACGCCGCCGGGGTTCGTCCGGCCCGCACCGCGAAGCGTTCAATCTCCTTATCGACATCTTCGCCCGCAACCATAATCCCCTCCCGACGGGCGATTTCGTCGAGCGCCAACGCGCTCGCCACGGCACCCCGCGCGGGTTCTCGTTGCGCCTCGCGAAACTCTCCCCAGTCGATCCCCGCGTTCCTCGGATCCACGTTCTCGGCCTTGAGCTGGCGGGCCAATTCCTCGAGACGACGATCCATCTCCCGCTCCACGAGCGAGGTCGGGAGCTCGAAGGTGACACGCGTGGAGAGCTGGGTGAGCAATTGCGTCCGGACTTGCTGTTTGGCGTTGTCCGCCGCCTCGTCCTTCAAATCGGCCAGGACGCGATCGCGCAGCGCCGCGAGCGACTCGAATGCGCCGACGTCCTTGGCGAACTCGTCGTCGAGCTCGGGGAGCACCCGCCGGCGGATGTCCTTGAGTGTGACGGCGTAGGTCTGTGTGGTGTTCGCAAGATCGGCCGCCGGGTAGGTGTCGGGAAACTCGACCGCGAACGTCTTTGAGTCGCCGACGTTCATTCCGAGCAGATTCGCATCGAATCCCGGCGGGTTGCCGGCCGCGCCAAGCTGCACGTTGACGCCGTCGTGATGATCCACCTGGCCGTCAGGTCCCGTGCGATCGAGGTCGAGCACGACCGCGTCGCCGTCGGTGACGGGTCGTCCTTCAACCGGCTCGTATTTGCCCGCCCGTTCGCGCAGGCGCTGGAGCACCTTGTCCACGGCGTCGGCCTCGACCGCCGTTGAGGGTGGCCGCAGCGTGAGCGATGAGAGGTCGCCTGGGTCAAACGGCGGCACGGTCTCCACGGCCGCCGTAAAGGTCAGCGGCCGACCCTCTTCGAGTACGACGTCCTTGATGCTCGGCGTGTCCACGGGTTCGATGCCGCGCTCCTGCAGCGCCTCTTCCACGGCGCGCGGGACCAGGTCGTGCAACACATCGTGGAAGATCTGGTCGCGGAACCGCTTCTTGATGAGACCCTGCGGAACCTTGCCTGGGCGGAAGCCCGGCAGGCGTGCCTGCTTCGTGTAGCTGCGTGCGACCCGATTGATCTCCGCGTCCACGATCTCCGTCGGAATCTCGATGGACAGGGCCTTCTGGGTCTCGCTGATGTCGGTAAACTCGGTTTTCATGGGAAAACTCGACGTGGGTCCACCTACGGCTATGCGCTACGCGGACACCCTTCGCCTGATTGCTTGCGCTCCGAAGCTCTGCCTCTGCGCTCTGTTGCATCCGTAGCTGCGCTACGGCGCGGCGAGCGGAGCGAAGTGCGAAAGGAGGGACTCGAACCCCCATACCCTTTCGGGTACCAGAATCCTAAGTCTGGCGCGTCTGCCAGTTCCGCCACTTTCGCGCAAGTTCAGAATATCACGGCCGATTCGCGCCTGACGGCGAGCAGGCTAGGCCCGGCGTCTCCCAGGCTCCGCCGCGATCCCCGAAGCTGAATCGACGGCTGGGAGCAAGCGACCCTTGGCCATCCTGAGCTTCGGTGCGACGGCAGACCGGGCGTTCGTGACGATCACTTCGTCCACTGGCCCGCGCAGTGCCGAGCGGGAGTTGATGGCGCGACGCGCGGGCACGTACTGCAAGGTGAGGCCGGCCGCCCTCGCCAGGCGGCTGCCGTAGGCCGACACGATCTCGGGAGCGCTGGAATTCGACAGCAATACGACGGCTCCGCGTCGGGCAGCGTTCAGGACGGACTCCTGCAGCCTGGTCTGGTCACGGTCGTTGAAGCCACCCGCGGTGTAGTGCGCAAACGCGGCGGTCCGGCTCAGCGGCGCATACGGCGGGTCGCAGTAGACGAAGTGACCCGCTCCCGCCTCGCACAGCACCTGTTCGAACGGGATGCACTCCAGGGTCACACCCTTCAGCGACAGGGCACGGGCCACCGATCGGATGTGCTCCGCGTCGCAGATGTGCGGGTTGACGTATCGCCCAGCCGGCACGTTGTACTCGCCGCGGCGGTTGAGTCGAAAAAGCCCATTGAACCCGGTGCGATTCAGGTAGATCAGCATCGCCGCGAGCTCCGGCGTGTAGCGATCGGCTGCGGCAGGATCCCCGGGGGGCAGTGCCACGCGTGCAGGGTTGAATCGACGATCGCGGACCTCGTAGTAGCAGTCGGCGCCACGCGCCCGATGCTCCTCCTCGAGCGCCGCGAGGGCCGCGATGACCGCGTCTGCGTCGTCACGCACCGTCCGGTAGCAGCCAATGAGGTCCGGGTTGACGTCCGCGAGCCTGGCTCTGCGACCGTCAAGGCGGCCTTCCGCGTACAAGTCGAAGAAGACGGCGCCGCTGCCCGTGAACGGTTCGGCATATCGATCGAAGTCAGCAGGGTAGTAGCGGCGTAGGGCTGGCAGCAGCTGACGCTTCCCGCCTGCCCATTTCAGGAGCGGTCGCGCGGACGTGGAGTGGACCCGGGTCACAGTTGCACTTATCGGCACAGTGTGGCGCGGTAGTTAGCCCTGCCTTCGGCTCAGTGACAATCGGGTATTCTTCGGGTGCCCGACTCAATGATCATCCACGTGTGGGATTACCGTCAGGAATATGAAGCCGAGCGCGCCGACATCCTGGCGGCCGTCGATCAGGTCATGCGCTCCGGGCGTCTCATCCTCGGCGACAGTGTTCGATCCTTCGAGCTGGAGTTTTCGGCGTACTGCGGGACTCGACACGGGGTCGGCCTCAACAGCGGCACCGACGCCCTGACGCTCGGGCTTCGCGCGTTCGACATCCAGCCTGGCGACGAAGTCATCACAACGGCTAATACCGCGATTCCCACGGTGGCGGCGATCGTGTCGGCGGGGGGCACGCCCCGGTTCGTAGACATCGACCCGGCCACCTACTTGATGGACGTGTCACAGCTGGAAACGGCCGTTACGCCACGAACTCGCTGCATTATTCCCGTTCATCTCTTTGGGCAGTGCGTGGACATGGACGCCGTGGCAGCCGTCGCCTCCCGGCACGGTATTCAGGTGCTCGAGGATTGCGCACAGTGCACGGGCGCGCGATATCGCGGCCGGCCGGCCGGGTCCATGTCTAACCTGGCCGCCTTTTCCTTCTACCCGACGAAGGTTCTCGGCGCGTACGGCGACGGCGGGATGGTCGTCACGTCAGACGAGGCGCTCGCGGCGAGGCTCCGCCGGCTCCGCGTGTACGGCACGGAGGGCACCTACTACTCGGAAGAGCATGGCTACAATTCACGCCTCGACGAGCTCCACGCCGAAATTCTTCGTCGCAAGCTGCGACGAATCGAGACGTACATCGAACGTCGCCGGGCACTGGCAGAGCGGTACAACGAACAGCTCGCCGGTCTGGGCCTGGTGCTACCCCAGGCCCCGGCAGAGCGCGGTCACGTCTATCACTTGTATGTGGTCCGTCATCCCGCTCGCGACGCGATCGTGAAGGCCTTGGCGGCACGTGGAATCGCGGTGGGCATTCACTATCCGTGGCCCATCCACAGAATGCCTGCCTATGCCAACCTTGGGTACGGTGAAGGTTCGCTCCCGGCGACTGAACAGGCGGCCAAGGAAATCCTGTCTCTCCCTATGTATCCGTTGCTGACACCCGCCGATCAGGACCAGGTGTGCGACGCCCTTCGAGCGATTGTGCCGAACCTCGGACATCAGTCCTCGATGTAGGTGCCGCAGAGCGCTTTCATCACCATGTGGCCGAACATCAGGTGAACTTCTTCGCATAGCTGCATGTCGAAGCTGGGCACCCAGACGACATGCCTGGCCAGTCGCTTGAGTGCTCCACCGTCGTAACCCACGACCGCCAGCGTGTCAGCGCCAGACTGGTTCGCGTACTCAATAGCCCGCACGACATTTTTCGAGTTGCCGCTGCCGCTGATCGCGATGACCAGGTCGCCCGGGTTGAGGATCGCCTTCAGCTGACCGGAGAAAATCTCCTCGTAGGCCAGGTCGTTCGCGAGGGCAGTGACGATTCCGCTGTTGTCGCAGAGCGAGATCCCGCGAAACTGTTTCCCGGTCGCCAGCGTGATCGCCTTGCTCCAGTCCGTGATGTAGTGCGACGCCGTGTGTGCGCTCCCGCCGTTGCCGCAGGTGATGACCTGGCTCCCGCGCTCGAACGAAGTCCTGACCACGTCGATACCAGCCTGAAACGCCTGGGCATCCAGGGCATCGGCGAGCCGAGCATGCGCGGCAAGGTAGTGCGAGAACGAAAACGGCGTGCTCACCGGCCCGTCCAGGCGGAGATGACGAAGTTCGCGCGGCCCTTGGCTCCCGCAACCGGCTGGTTCCCGTCTATCGACAGGCGTTCGGAGTCGGGCATGCCCATGTGGACAGAGACATCAGCCATTTCCATCAGCCTATCAACGAGGGGCACCGCCGCGCCTTCGACAATGAGCAGATCCGTCGGATCGATGAGGAGATGGCGGCGGCGCTGACGCATCGCTCGAGCCGTATGGTCGTACACAGGCAGGTCGAGCGCAGTTGGCTCGGTTTGGCCGACGAGTTGGGTGACGGTTGTGAGCATGCTCTCGACATCGTATCGCGCCGTCACGTCCATTGCTTCGGCTGCCGGGGCCGTCGGCTTGACCCATGAGTCGAGCGGGATGACGTGAGCCGCGCGCCCAAGCGCTGCCATGGATTCCTTCAGGACTTGAGCGGCCGAATTCTCGCCCCCGCGTGTCACGCCGCCGACCACGACGAGGCGCGCATGCGTCGCCGCCGCAGCGACGGGCGCCATCTGACGCAGGAGGGCCGGGTGGCCGTCGAGAATCCACGACACCGCGGCCGCGAGATCGGCCACGACGTAGTCGGGGTCGAAGGGGAATTTTCCGTCCCGACCCGCGTAGCCCGTCTGTACGAGGATAGTTCGGAGGTTGGCGCGCCGGCCTGCCTTCATGTCGGACGTGGTGTCTCCGACGAACCACGACTCACGTCGCTCGATGGTCATGTCTCGGCACGCGGCGTCAATCGATCCGGTGGCCGGCTTCCGACAGTCGCAGGCGATCGTGAACTCTGCGACTGCACCTGGGACTTCAGGGTCCGGATGGTGCGGACAGCTGTAGATGCGGTCGAGATGTGCCCCGTGCACGTCCAGCAACTGCTCGAGCCGAGCGTGTATCAGATCGAGCCCTTCGAGCGTTACGCCTCCACGCGCCACGACCGACTGGTTCGTAATGACGACGGCGAGATAACCCGCGTGGTTGAGACGCCGCACGGCCTCGGCCGCGCCCTCCAACAGCTCGAGCTCTTCTGGGCGTTTTAGGAGATCCACCTCCTTATTGATGGTGCCGTCACGGTCGAGAAAGACGGCCCTTCTCTCGGGCGTGCCGGCCCGTCGGCTCACGCCCTGTCCTGTCTCAAACCCATCTTCCGCATCAGTCGCTCGATGGGACTGGGCCGATGTGTGGCTTTCGCGTCGATCTCCAGAAGCAGGTCGAAACATGCATGGGTCGACTGCACCAGATCGACGCCCATCGTCTTCAGAAAAGTGGGCGGTGGCGGCTGCGTCTGTCGAAAGATGGCAATGGTGCGCGCGGGGGAGTCGATCGCCACGTCGAGACAGTTCTCGGGTCTGTCGTCGACGACGATGTCGAGCTCGAGCGCCGCGGCGATGAGTCCGCGAGAGCCCGTGACGACGAACACGCTTGGCAGGGGAAAGCCTTTCGAGGCAAGCCATCGCTGCGACTGGATCTGCGATGTTGCGCCAGCGGTGGTCGGGCGCTTGGTCAGGAAGATGATTTCCCAGCGCCGCTCGGTCGCAAGTGCGGAAAGTCGCGCCACGACACCTGGTTCGGTCTCTTCGAGGCGCTCCCAGAATCCGTCGATCCCGCGAATGCGTCGCCAGAGCCGCCGGTGCTGGCGTTCCGTCAGACGCCGTCGGAGGCGGAGTGGGGTCTTGCCGGAGACCGCTTCGGGAGCGACACTAGCCTGTGCGTCAACGTCGCGAGCCGGATCGGGAGCACTTGGCGCGGGACCAAAGAGTTGATCGGCATGCTGGTCGAGTGCCGCGTTCATGTCGGCGAGCACGCCGTCGAGATCGATGCCGATCCGTAACGCCACAGTGATGCAACCTCGCGCCCTATTCTCCCTGATTCCCGGATTCCTCGATGCCGCGACATGCTGCCGCCTTCGCGACGCCATGGATCGAGGGATTGCTGTACCCGCCGAGGTGCTCGACTCGGAGATCGTCCTCGACGACGCTGCCCGTCGCGTCTCGGATATCGACGTCGATCGGTCCACGTTGGCCGCCGTCGAGCTGAAACTCGAAAGTGCTCGAGCAGCCATCGAGGCGTATCACGGGCTGCCGATTGACGAGCGAGAGGGCCCGAGTTTTCTCCGATACGGTCCTGGCGGGTTCTATCGGCGCCATCGTGACCAGGCCGCCGAAGCGGCTTGGCCGGACGCCGCCAGACGGCAGGTGTCCCTGGTCATCTTCCTGAACAGTTCGCGATCCGTTCCGGAGCCGAACGAGTTCAGCGGAGGTGAACTCGTCATGTTTCCGGAGGACTTGCCAGACGTGCCGACTGGCGAGCCGATAGAGATCGTTCCACAGCAGGGATCCCTGGTCGCGTTTCGTGCGGACACGGCACACGAGGTTCGGCCCGTATCCGCGGGCGTGCGCGACGTCATCGTGGACTGGTTTTACTGAGGACGGGCTAGTGCCCAGAGCCCTCACTTCACATCGAGCAATTCGACGTCGAACAGTAAGGTCGCATTCGGTGGGATGACCCCGCCGGCGCCCTGGGCGCCGTAGCCCATGGCAGGCGGTATGGTCAGGACACGCTGGCCACCGACCTTCATGCCCGCGACGCCTTCGTCCCATCCGGGGATCACCTGGCCGCCGCCGAGGCCGAACGAGAAGGGCTCGCGCCCCCGCGAGCTGTCGAACTGGTTGCCCTTGTTCTCGGGACGGGACGGGTCGTACAGCCAGCCTGTGTAGTGCACCGTGACGGTGCGGCCGGCCACTGCCTCGGCGCCCGTGCCCATTCGGGCGTCCTGCTTCACGAGTTCCAACACGGGAGTCCTTTCAGTCTCGCCGCCGCAGCCGGCCACGAGAATCAGAGAGAAAATAGGCCAAAAAGCAAGATTCCGCATGGCGGGATTATACGTGGCATTGTGGTGAGTAAGGAATGCCGCCGCAGTCGTCCTTCAGGAGGTAAGTCGTGCGTTTACGCCGAAGCATCACGTTTCTCGCCACGGTCACCGGGGCCATCACGCTGCTGGCCGTTGCGATCTTGTTCGTCGCCTATCTCGCCTCGTCACGAGGTCCGTCAGTGCCCGACGGCGCGGTTCTCGTGCTGCGTCCGCGCGGCGAATTGCTCGAAGTCCCGGCAGACGATGTGTTGGGACAAGTGCTTGGCGGCGAGGGGACGACCGTGCGCGTGCTCGTCGACAGCCTGCAGAAGGCCAAGCGCGATCCCAGAATCACGGGTGTGCTCCTCCTGCCCTCGACACTCGATCTGCCCTTTTGGGGCAAGCTGCAGGAGCTGCGTGACGCGCTCGTCGACTTCCGACAGTCGGGCAAGCCCGTCGTGGCGTTTCTCGAGTACGGAGGCGATCGGGAGTACTACCTCGCGAGTGCAGCGGATCGCGTCTTCCTGCTGCCGACCAGCCCGCTGGATCTGACGGGGGTTGCGTCCTACCAAGTGTTCCTGCGCGGCGCCCTCGACAAGTTCGGGGCGTACCCGGACTTCGTCCACATCGGCGCGTACAAGACGGCCGTCAACCAGTTCACCGAGACGAGCTTCACGCCGGAGCACCGGGAGATGACCGAATCGCTGAACCGCGATCTCTACGAGCAGCTCGTTCGTCATCTCGCCGAAGCGCGGAGCAAGAGCGTGGACGAGATGCGACGACTGATCGACGAAGGGCCATTCGCGCCGGAGACCGCCGAGCGGATGGGCCTCATCGACGGTCTGGCCTACGCCGATCAGCTCGACGAAAGGATCGTCGCGCTCAAACTGCTTACCGGCGATCTGGCACGTGTCGAAGAGTCTGACTACCGGCAGGTCAGGCCCAGGTCTGTGGGGATACGGCCGCAATCGCGTATCGCGGTGCTCTACGCCTCCGGTGTGATTGCCTCCGGCGAGAGTTCCCACGACGCCGTGAACGGCGCCATCGTTGGCTCAGACACGATGGTGAAGCAGATTCGACGCATTCGCGACGATGAGTCTGTCAAAGCGATCATCCTGCGGGTGGACAGTCCAGGGGGATCCACGGTCGCCTCCGATGTCATCTGGCGCGAGCTCACGATTACCCGAGAGGAGAATCCCGAACGGCCGCTCATCGCGTCCATGTCCGACCTGGCGGCCTCCGGCGGCTATTACATCTCGATGCCGGCGGAGGTGATCGTGGCGCAGCCGGCGACGTTGACGGGTTCGATCGGAATCTTCGGCGGAAAGATCGTGATTGGGGAAACTCTGGCCAAGATCGGCGTCGCCACCGAGACGGTGCAATCGGGACGCAACGCGACGATCTCGTCCCCCTTCGTGCCCTTCACGCCCGAGCAGCGGGACAAAATCATGGTTTACATGCGTGTCTTCTACGACGGGTTCGTGCAGAAGGCCGCAGCGGCCAGGAGCCGAACTCCAGCGCAGGTCGAAGAGGTGGCGCAAGGCCGGGTGTGGACGGGCCAGCAGGCCCGGGACCGCGGATTGGTGGACATGCTTGGCGGTCTGGACACCGCGATTGCGGTTGCGAAGGAGCGAGCCGGGATTCCGGCAGACGAAGACGTGGAACTGGTGGCCTATCCCGCGCCTCGCTCGCTCTACGAAGCGGTCGCTGAACAGCTGGGAGGAACGTCGGGAGCCGGAGGAGTCTTGGCGCGATTGGCCGGTGGATCCGAGGCTCGCGTCATTGCGGCGCTCACCGCGCCAGCCCGGGTGTTCAGGCGCGGCGAGCCGCTTGCGCTGATGCCTTTTGCGTTTGTGAGGTAGAGGTCTCACGCGACTATAGAGTTCTTCGGCGACAGAGCGGAGGCTTTAGCCTCCGCGGACACGCGCATGTCTGAAGCGTGCGCTCTACGGAGCAACGCAGTTGGCTGCTCGCTAGAGCGTCGCGGCCATCATCCGCGTGATGACGGGCTGGTTGATCTCGATGGCCATCCGCTCCTTGGCCTTTGCCAGGTAGGCGGCGAAAAACCGGCCTCGCCGCTCGCCCAGGAACTCTTCGCGAAAGGTCTCTCGCCCCTGCCGCAGCTCCTCGGGTGACACGTCGTCGCGCTCGACCACGCGCACGATGACGGTTGCCGTATCAGTGGCGATCGGCTCACTCACCCCTCCCACCGGGAGGCTGAAAGCCGCTTCGTCGATCTGGGTGCTGACACCGATGTTCGGCAGCGGGGACTGCCGTGCAATGAGCGCGGTCTCGGCGGCCTCGAATCCCTGAGCTTTGGCGGCCGCGGCGAAGTTCGGTGCCGATCGCAGCGACGCGGCGATCGCGCCCGCACGTTGACGACTCAGTTCCGCAGCCCGAGAGCGGATGAGGTCGTCGCGCACGCGATCCTTCACTTGGTCGAGCATCGGCACGTACGGGTCGCGTTTTCCGGTGACCGTCACGAACACCGGGCCTCGTGGCGAGGGAATCGATGGGCTGACGGCACCGTCGGCGAGTTGAAACGCGGTCGCGGCTACCTGCGGGGCGACGCCCAGGCCGGGCACCGGGTCCTCGCGTCCGAAGAAGTCGCTCTCTGAGGTCGTCAGCCCAGCCTCCCGAGCCACGGTGTCGAGATCGGACGGATCGTCGATACGGGCCGCCAGTTCGTTCGCCCGTGCGGTGATCTGCTGATCGGCGCGCTGCTGTTTCAGCTGGTCTTCGATCTGCGTTTGCACTTCGCTGAGCGGCCGTGTCACGGCAGGCTTCTTGTCGGTCACCTTGATGATGTGGAAACCGAACTGGCTCTTCACGAGCTCGCTCGTCTGGCCCACCGGCAGCGCGAATGCTGCGTTTTCGAACTCAGGAACCATGCGGCCGCGCCCGAAGTAGTCCAGGTCACCGCCGTTGACCTTCGATCCTGGGTCTTCAGAGAATTTGGTCGCCAGCGCCGCGAAGTCGGCACCCGCTTTGATCTGCTGTAGCAGGCCTTCCGCCTGTTTCTGAACGGCCGCTTCGTCCTTCCCGGCCGTGTTCAGGAGAATATGACTCGCGCGCACCTGTTCCGGCGTCTGGTACTGCGCCATGTTGTCGTTGTAGAACCGTTGCACGTCGCCAGCCGGCACGATGACCTTTGCCAGCGCCTGCTCGCGATCGAAGAGCAGGATCTTGACCTTGCGCTGTTCGCCCACGCGGTAGTCATCCTTGCGGGTCTCGAAGTAGCTCGCAACGTCGGCATCGTTGACCGTGACCTGGTTGCGGAACTGGTCTGCTGTCACGGCGACCACCTGCAGCTTCACCTTCTCGTTGCGCCGGGTGAACTCCCGTTCGATCTCCGCATCGGAGACCGTCATCCAGTCGGTGAGCGCGGCGCGCAGCTTGTCGACCGTGAGGCTGCGACGCAGGTTCTCTTCGAACGCGGCCTTCGTCAGCGGCGGGATCTGACTGCGCAGGATCAGCTCGTAGCGCTGCTCCCCGATGAAGCGCCCGTTCTCCTGGAGGCCGGGTATCGCGAAGATTCTCTGCGCCAATTCCTCGTCGCTCACCGAGAGGCCCTGGCGTTCGGCTTCGATCACGGCGGCTTGCTCGTCGATCATCTGTTGCAGGATCTGCCGGTCGATGCCGAGCTGACGGAGGATCTGGTCGTTGAGGCTGCTACCGTACGCAGCCCGGTACGACTGCATCTGCGCGTTGTACCGCTGCAGAAACTGGCCGGCCGTGACGGTACGGCCGTCGACTTCGGCAATCACCTCGGTCGGCGCGGCTCCTACACCGACTCCCATCGTGGTGGGGTCGCTCAGAAAGCTTGGGATGTAAAAGACAATGAAAGCGAGCACCACCAGGGCAAGACTCCACTTGAGCCAACCCTTGTGGCGACGCATCCGATCCAGCATGGTCATTGAGTGAACCTCGACAGAGACCGTGCATCGTACCACGGGTCGGCTCTTGAGGCTTCCTCACCTGAATTGGGTGCGGACCACGAGCGTTTCGGGCCTCGATGACCGGTACCGGTCGTGATATATTTATTGAGTTCAGAAGGACTTAGCGGCA
This sequence comes from uncultured Acidobacteriota bacterium, assembly GCA_963827515.1. Lineage (GTDB taxonomy): Bacteria > Acidobacteriota > Vicinamibacteria > Vicinamibacterales > UBA2999 > JABFSA01. The sequence continues at coordinate 450,313 of CAWHBF010000001.1, forward strand.
CAGACTCATCAACCGGTATGCCCTATCGCGCCCGCCATGAGAGGTGATTCCGATCTCTCCCAAGCCTAAGGTCGCGAAGCCGACCGCCCGCCGCGCCTCGGACTTCGGCGCGCGTGTCAAAGCTCGTTCACGTTACCTTCGAACGCACCTCGACAGCCGCGAGACGGTGATCAAGGTCGTGCGCGAAGCGCACGCAGCACTGGATCCGCAGAACATCGGGGTCTGGTTGGTCAAGGAGGTGAACGAGTGGATTCCGGCGTCTTGCTGGGCGCTCGTGGCCCCCGACCTGAACGGCCGGCTGGCGCTGCTCGCCCAGAGGGGCCTGAACTCTGACAGCGAGCCCTCCGTGTGGAGGGTCGCGAACTGGGTGATGGTCCAGGCCGCCACGTTCGCGTCAGCGGATCTCTCGAAGGACGACCGCACCGGTGCCGGTGTCTACGGCAGCGTTTTGGCGTTCCCTCTTCGCTGTCGGGGCCGGACGGTTGGCGTTCTCGTCGCGCTCGACCCGGTGCCGTCCGCAACCGTTCCCTCCATCAGCTCGTCGGCGCTGGCGAAGATGGAGACGCTGTTCGAGTTGGTCGCCCTGGCGCTCGACAACGCGCTCTCCTTTCGGAAAGAGGAGGCCCTGTCGATTACGGACGACCTTACGTCGCTGGCCAACTCCCGCTACCTCTACCTGGTGCTGCGCCGTGAGGCCAAGCGGGCTGGCCGCAGCGGAAGGCCGCTTTCCGTGCTGTTTATCGATATGGACGGCTTCAAGAGCATCAATACCAGCCATGGACACCTGGCCGGCAGCCGGGCGCTCGTGGAGGCGGCAGGAGTCATCCGAGGCAGCGCCCGCGAATCCGATGTCGTGGCCCGGTTTGGCGGCGATGAGTTCGCCATCATTCTGCCCGACACGGATGGGGTGGGTGCCATGGCGGTCGCGGTCAGGATTCTGGAGCGTTTGCGGGCCTTCTTCTTCCTTCAAGGGGAGGGCCTGGCGCTTCGTTTGACGGCCTCCATCGGCGCCGCCACCCTGCCGGACGCGGCCGATTCTGCCGAAGAACTACTGAGGTCTGCGGATACCGCCATGTACCGGGTCAAAGACGCCGGCGGCGACGGCATTCGAGTCGCTGAGAGGATCACCTAAATTGGGCTTGGGCTCGCTGTTTTCCCTGTTTTCTAACGATTTGGCCATTGATCTCGGCACGGCGAACACCTGCGTGTACGCTCGGGGCAAGGGGATCGTCGTCAACGAGCCGTCCATCGTGGCAATCAACAAGATCAACGGCCGGGTCGAGGCCGTGGGCAAGGACGCCAAGGAAATGCTGGGCCGGACGCCCGGCAACATTGTCGCCATCAAGCCGATGAAGGACGGCGTCATCGCTGACTTCGAAGTCACCGAGAAGATGCTGACGTATTTCATCAAGAAGGCGCACAATCGAAATGTCTGGGTACGTCCGCGTATCGTCATCGGCGTACCGTCCGAGATTACGCAGGTCGAGAAACGCGCGGTGAAGGACAGTGCGTATCGTGCCAAGGCCAGCGAGGTTTACCTCATCGAGGAAGCGATGGCCGCTGCCATCGGTGCCGGCATGCCGATCACGGAGCCTTCTGGAAACATGATCGTCGACATCGGCGGCGGAACCACGGACATCGCCGTGATCTCGCTCGCGGGGATCGTCTACAGCAAGGCTGTGCGCGTCGCCGGTAACGAGATGGATGAAGCCATCATCCAGTACATCAAGAAGGCCTATAACCTTCTCATTGGCGAGCGGACCGCAGAGGCGATCAAGATGGAAATCGGCTCGGCCTTCCCGCTCGACGAGAAGATGACGATGGAGATCAAGGGACGACACCTGATTGAGGGCGTGCCCAAGACGATCACCGTGAGCGACGCCGAGATTCGGGAGGCTCTCGCCGAAACCGTGAACGTCATCGTCGATGCCGTGCGCGTGGCGCTCGAGCGCACGCCGCCCGAGCTCTCAGCCGACATCGTTGACCGCGGGATCGTGCTGACAGGCGGCGGCTCCCTCCTCAGGAACCTCGACAAGCGTCTGCGCGAGGAGACCGGTCTGCCGTTGGCGATGGCGGAGGATCCGCTGTCCTCGGTCGTGCTCGGTGCGGGCAAGATGCTCTCCGACTTCAACCTGCTGCGGAAGATTTCGATCGACTAGTGGTGATTCGATGGCGATTCTCGACATACGCCTGAGAGCCGGTTACCTATTCGGTGCCGTCACGATTGGCCACATCGTGCTCATCTCCGCGCAGGTCACTACGGACCGCGGCGTGCCGATGCTCGAGGCGGTGACATTTGGCGTCTTCGCCGAAGTGCAGCGGGGAGCCTCGTCCCTGATCGGCGGCGTGCGGACTTCCTGGGGCGACTATCTGGCGTTGCAGTCGGTGCGCACCGAAAACGAGCGCCTCCAGGAGGAGCTCGGCCAGCTTCATGTGACGTTGCAGCAGGAGCGGGCGCTCGCGCAACAGTCGCGGACCCTTCAAGCGTTGCTGGAGCTTCGGTCGCAGGCACCGCTGACCACGGCGGCGGCGGGCGTGATCGCCAGCAGCGCCAGTCCGGACTTCCGGACCCTGACGATCGACAAAGGTTCAGAGGACGGCCTGCGTCCGGACATGGCGGTCATTGCTCCGGCCGGCGTGGTGGGTCGAGTGATTACGCCGAGTTCCCGAGCGGCGAAGGTTCAACTCCTGATCGATCGCAACGCCGCCGCGGGCGCGCTCGTGGAGCGCTCCAGGGCTCAAGGCGTGGTGGAAGGCACCGGGGGGGATCTTCGCCTCAACTACGTGTCGGGGACCGCGGACATCATCGTGGGCGATGTCGTCGTGACGTCTGGTATCGACGGCATTTACCCGAAGGGCTTCGTCATAGGTCAGATAGAATCGATTGAGCGGGTCGGTGGCGGGTTCGGGGCCATCGTGGTCCGGCCGTCCGTGGCCTTCGCATCGCTCGAATCCCTATTGGTCGTGCTGGCGCCCGAGCGGCCGGTGGCCGAGGCGACCGCCGCCGAGAAGAATTCTGCGGGGACACAGGCGCGCGAGTGAAGGTTGTCTGGGTCCTGATTGCGATTGCGCTCGCCCTTGCGCTGCAGACGACGTTGGCGCGCTTCCTCGTTGGCGGGACCGTCGCCCTGGATCTCGTGCTGGTCGTCGTGGTCTACGTGGCGTTGACGAGCGGGCCGGTCACGGGGATGTTTGCCGGAAGCCTCGCCGGGATCATCCAGGACGCGCTGTCGAGCGGTGTCATCGGAGTCGGCGGTTTGGCGAAGTCGATCGTGGGCTTTTTGATCGGTGCGATCGGCCAGCAGTTCATCGTGACCGCGGCGCTGCCGCGGCTCGTCATGTTCCTGGTCGCCACCACGGTCCACGCGACGGTCTTCATGGGGTTCTATGTGTTGATGGGATTGCGATCGTTTCCCTCTCCGTGGGCAGCTGTCCTCAGCCAGGCGTTGGGCAACGCCGCGGTTGGGATGATCGCGTTCACGGTGATCGAATCGCTGCCCGGAGCGGTCGAACGTAGGCGTCTGTCACGCCGGCCGAAATAGCGTGGCTACTACCGAAGATCGCCGGCGCATCGACGCGCGTCTCACCATGCTGCGCTATGGCGTGGCCGCGACGTTTGGCGCCCTCTCGATCAGTTTCTGGTTCCTCCAGATCATTCAGCACGCCCAGTACCGCGAGATGGCCGAGAACAACCATCAGCGGACCTTGGCGCTGAGGGCGCCGCGAGGCGTGCTCTTCGATCGTCATGGGCGGGTGCTGGTCGAAAACCGGGACTCGCTGAATGTCTCGATCGTCCGCGAGCACACCAAGGATCTCGACCGCACGATCAACCTGCTCGCCGAGGTCGCCGGTCTCGACGTCGAGGAGGTGCGTGAGATCGTCGAACGCCACAAGGGCGAACCCGCCTATCGGCCGATCGTGGTTCTGGAGGACGCGTCGCTGGCGCAGGTGGCCGCGCTCGCCGCCCGACGCCTGGACTTCGAACTGCCTGATGTCGTGGTCGAGGAAGTGCCGATGCGGCGGTACCCAACCGATGCTTTGGCCGCCCACCTGTTCGGGTACGTCGGCGAGGCCAGCGATGCGCAGATCGGAGACGGCGTGCAGACCGGCGCGATCGTCGGTCAGTCGGGCGTCGAACGGGTCTACAACAAGCTGCTGATGGGCGAGGACGGCGCGCGGCGCGTGGTCGTCAACAGCATGGGACGAGAGATTCGCACCCTCGAAGAGGTACCGCCGGTGGCTGGCCGTCGCGTGCAGTTGACGATCGACTACGACCTCCAGAAGGCGGCGGAAGACGGATTCAAGCACGCCGGATTCAACGGCTCTGCGGTGATTCTGGATCCACGGGACGGCGAAGTGCTGTCGCTCGTCAGTCTGCCGGCTTACGATCCCAACGACTTTGCGTCAGGCATCGACAACGCGACATGGGCGGCGCTGAACACCGACGCGCTCCGGCCGCTCCAGAATCGCGCCATTCAGGGACGATACTCGCCAGGCTCCACCTTCAAGATCGTCGTCGCGACCGCTGCTCTCGAGGAAGGCCTGGTGACTCCGGATTTCAGGGTGAACTGCGGCGGTGGAGCGTCGTTCTTCGGCCGCTACTTCCTGTGCCACTTGCGCGGCGGCCATGGGCTCGTCGACATGCGGCACGCGCTCGAGAAGTCCTGCAACGTCTACTTCTACACGCTCGGCAACATGCTGGGGGTCGACAAGATTCACAAGTGGGCGGAGAATCTCGGGCTTGCCGGACGCACGGGGATTGACTTGCCCAACGAGCAAGAGAGCATCGTGCCGTCCACCAAGTGGAAGCTCGAGCGTACTGGCGAGCGGTGGTATCCGGGCGAAACGATCTCGGTCTCGATCGGTCAGGGCCAGGTCACGGTGACCCCTGCGTCGATGGCGGTCATGATTGCCACCGTGGCGAACGGCGGGACGCGGGTGACCCCACATGTCATTCGGGCGGTTGACGAAGGCGCAGGCTGGAAGCAGGTGGTTCCGCCGGCCGTCGCCGAGCGCGTCGCCTTCCGTCCGGAAACGCTCGCCGCGCTGCACGATGGGTTGTGGATGGTCGTCAACGCGTCCGGCACGGGTACCCGGGCTCGTATCGCCGGGCGGGACGTCGCGGGAAAGACCGGAACAGCACAGGTGATTTCGAACCAGGGACGCCAGGCGGCGCGAGGCAGTGGCCGGGATCTACGCGACCATGGCTGGTTCGTCTTCTTCGCTCCCAAGGACAACCCGCAGATCGCCGGGGTCATCTTCGGGGAGCACAACGAGCACGGATTCCTCGGCGCACCAATTGCGAAGCACGTCATCGAGACGTATTTTGCCAAGCAGGAAGGGCGGCCGCTCCCAAGCTTGACGCCGGTGCCGCCGCCAGTTCCGGTCGAGATCGACCCAGATACCGCAATCGTGCGGGCCCAGCCGTTTGCGGATACCGCCACGGCGGGCACCAACTAGCCGTTCACGCGCGAGGCACTACGCACCGTGTTCGAAAGACGTCTTTATCACCACGTCGACTTCGGGCTGCTCGCCGCGATTCTCGCGCTGTGCGCGATCGGGCTCTCGCAGATCTACAGTGCGACAGGTGGGTGGACGGCGATCGTCGAGACGCAGATCGTTGGCATCCTGCTCGGGATGGTCGCGCTCGTGATCTGCCTCAGCATCGACTATCGAACCCTGGCTGACAAGTCGCATTTCATCTACGGGGCCGTCATCGTTCTGCTGGTGTACGTCCTGCTCTTCGGCGCCGTCCGCGGCGGATCGCGTCGCTGGATCGATCTGGGCGCCTTCAATCTGCAACCGTCCGAATTCGCCAAAGCGGCGCTGGCGCTGGTGCTCGCCAAGTTCCTCGGTGACAGCCGGCGCGGTGTCATCTCCTATGCGGACCTCGTGATCGCCGGTGCCGTGACCGCGGTCCCGCTCTTCATCATCGCGAAGCAGCCCGATCTTGGCACGGCGGCGACGCTCATCCCCGTGGCATTCGCGGTGGCGTTCGTGGCCGGCATGCCCATGCGATTGCTCGGTGTTCTGGCGCTCGTCGGAGTGCTTGCCGCACCGGTCGCGTGGAGGTTCGCGCTTCAGGATTACCAGAAGGAGCGCATTTCGACATTTCTCGACCCGGAGCAGGACGCGAGAGGCGCCGGGTACCAGCAGATCCAGGCTCGGATCACGGTCGGATCGGGCGGACCGTGGGGAAAAGGGTTCACCGAAGGCACCCAAGGGCAATTGCGGTTCCTTCCCGTCGCGCACAATGACTTCATCTTTTCGGTGCTTGCCGAGGAGCAGGGGTTTGCCGGCGTCATCGCGGCGCTCGGGCTCTATTTGTTCATCATCATGCGGGCGCTCCAGTCGGCCCAACTTGCGAAGGACCGACTTGGCGCGTACCTGGTGCTGGGAGTACTCGCCAGCTTCACGTTCCAGGTGATCTACAACATCACGATGTCGGCCGGCCTTGCGCCGGTCAAAGGGCTGACGCTTCCGCTCATGAGCTACGGCGGCTCCTCCATGATTGCCACATTGGCGGGGTTTGGCCTCATTCTCAACGTGCGGATGCGCCGATTTACTAATTGACGGGCGGACCACGGTCCGCCCTAGCGGGGCTTCACCGAGCATGACTGCGCTTTTCGGGATAACGCCGGCGGACCACGACGTGGTGCGCGCGGCCGGGATCCGTCGAGCGCCACGCCGGCTGCCCCCGGAGAATTACGGGCATGACCAAGGAGATGATCATCTCCTCGAGCGCCCACGAGACGCGGGTCGCAATCCTCGAGGACGACCATGTCGCCGAGATCTTCATCGAGCGCGAGCGACAGCGCGGCGTGGTCGGCAATCTGTACAAGGGCAGGGTCTCCAAAGTCCTGCCCGGCATGCAGTCGGCGTTCGTTGACCTCGGTCTGGAGCGCGACGGTTTCCTCTACGTCACCGACGCCATCCCCTCGTCCGAGGAGTTCGAACGCTTCGAAACCGACGACGACGAAACGACTTCGTCCGGGTCGCCGTCATCCGACGGTGGGGCGTCCGTACGGCAGGCGTTGCCCGCTGCTCGCAGGAGCGGCCCACCCGGCCGGCGCGACCGAGAGAAGGGACCCGAGCCGAAAATCGAAGACCTCCTGAAGGAAGGCCAGGAGATCATCGTCCAGGTATCGAAGGAGCCCCTTGGCACGAAGGGGGCTCGCCTCACGTCCCATGCGACGATGCCGGGCCGGTTCCTCGTGTTCATGCCCACGGTCGACCATGTGGGCGTCTCTCGGAAGATCGATTCGCGCGAGGAACGCAGCCGTCTTCGAGCCATCGTGCGCGAGTTTCGCGACCAGCACGGCTTCACTGGTGGCGTCATCATTCGGACCGCCGCCGCCGGGCGTCCCAAAGAGGACATCGTCGCCGACCTGAGCTACTTTCATCGCGTCTGGACCGACGTGAGGAAAAAGTTCGAGTCGTCGAGGGCCCCCGCGGTGGTCTATCAGGAACAAAGCCTCGTCGCCAAGCTCCTGCGCGACCTCCTGACGGAGGAATTTTCCGCCGTTCGCATCGACAACGAGCTCGAGTACCGCCGGGTGTGTGAGCTGGTCGAGCGGATCATGCCGGCCCTTGCCTCGAAGGTGAAACTCTATGAAAAGGAGTACCCGATTTTCGAGGAGTACGGCGTACAGGTCGAGATTGATCGTGCGCTACGGAGCAAGGTCTGGTTGAAGTCGGGCGGGTCGATCGTGATCAACCAGACGGAAGCGCTGGTGGCCATCGACGTCAACACGGGCCGATACGTCGGCAAGAAGACCGCCGGACGCCTCGAGGACACGATCATCAAGACGAACCTCGAGGCCGCCAAGGAGATCGTGCGGCAGATTCGCCTTCGGGACCTGGGTGGCATCATCGTGCTCGACTTCATCGACATGGAGGAGAAGAAGAACCGTCAGAAGGTCTTCCAGACCGTTGAGCAAGAGCTTCGGAGGGATCGGTCTCCGTCGAAAGCGCTACAGGTGTCGGACTTCGGTCTCGTCATCATCACGCGCAAGCGGGTCAAGCAGAGTCTCGAACGCGTGCTCACGGAGCCGTGTCCCTATTGCGCGGGGAGTGCGGTGATCAAGTCCAGTTCGACGATCTGCTACGAGATTCTCTCCGAGGTGAAGAAGATCGGGGCCGATCTCAACGGCCAGAGCCTGATTCTTCGCGTCAATCCCGATATCGCACGGGCCTTGCGAGACGAGGAGCGCGCGGTGTTCAAGGACCTGAAACAGTCGTTGGGCCGGGAGATCGCCGTGCGGCCCGACACGCAGCTGCACCACGAGCAGTTCGACCTGATGGCGGTGGGATAGATCTTTTATTTCGCCGGCGGCCAGCGCACGGTCCGAAAAGACCTGACGCCGGCGAAGCCGACGTCCAATCCTTCGGCGCGGAGCAATTGACGTTTCAGGTCAGGACTCCCGCCGTAGCCACCCAATGCGCCACCCGCGCCTACGACGCGGTGGCACGGCACTCCAGGATCGTGACACTGTCGCATGTGGGTGCCGACCGCGCGCCAGGCACGCGGTCGCCCCGCCAATCGTGCGACGTCTCCGTACGTCGACACTCGTCCGGGCGGAATCCGACGCACAGCCGCGAGCACCCGCGCCCGAAAATCAGAGGCCATTGCCATCACTACGTAGGGCGGGTCCCGCCGCAGGCGGACGCGCCGACTGCACGTGAGTTACTTCACCAGGCCCAGTCCACGCAGAGAGGCGCGTGGGTTGATGAGCCCGTGGCCGTAGGCGTTATCCGGCCCCTGTGGCCCGAGATCGGTGGCATAGCGCTTCATGATGGCTTCGATCGCTGCGGGACTCGTAACGCCCTGCTGCATGAGAAGGGCCGCGAAACCCGCTACGTGTGGGGCAGCCATCGACGAGCCCTGAAAGAAGTCGTAGGCAAAGGAGTCGAAACGGGGTGCACGGTACCCTGACGGCCCGTTCAAGTAGGTTTCGACCATGTCGAGGTCGTATGTCTGCTGGAGAATGCCTCCGGATGTGCCATCGGCCCGCTGGTCTCCACCAGGCGCCGCAAGCTCCACGTACGGCCCTGTCGTGGAGTAGTAGGCGCGGACTTTTCTCTGACCGACAGCGCTCACGGCAACCGCTCCCTCGATCAACGGGGCGAACTCCGCCAGACGTTCGATGAGATTGCCGTCCTCGAACCCATTGCCAGCTGAGATCACCACGAACGCTCCCCTCGAGACCGCGTACGAGACGGCGTCCTTCACGACAGGGGCCGGAAATCCGTTGCGGCCAATGCTCATGTTGAGGACACGAGCCCCATTGTCCACGGCGTATCGAACCCCACGCGCCACCACGTCATCGGTACCGACGAACGGACTGTTGAAGGCCGCATCCCAAAAGCCGTCGACGACCTTCACCGGCATGATGCGTACGTTGAACGCCACACCGGCGCCGCCGACCCCATTGTTGGTGACCTGGCCGACAGTACCGGCCACATGGGTCCCGTGACCGTCGAGATCCAACGGCATCGTCGTGTCCCAGATGAAGTCGCGTGGTGCGACGAATCGATCGACCCCTGCGAGGTCCGGGGCCGCCGCGAACGGAATGGTCACAGGGCCCAGCGCAGGGAACAACGGGCCAAAAGGACGGAAGTCGAGCGGCACCGCGTCGTAGCCCATGATGGCCGACCGGTACGCCACGCCGCTGTCCAGGACCGCGACCGTGATCGAGGTCGTCGCCCCGGGGTTGATATCCCACGCGCGTTCCATGTCGATGGCGGGGAAGTTCCACTGTCGCGAGTAGAGCGGATCGTTCGGTACGAAGGAAGGGGACACACGGTATCGAGCCTGCGCGTACTCGACGTCGGGCTGAGCCGCGAGTCGACTTGCCACGGCTTCCGGATCGTCCGATGCGTCGATCGAGACGATGTCGAAGGACGCATAGGGCAGCGCGCGGGTGGCCGACCCATTGACCCGCGCGAGCATGGCACGCTGCGCGGTCGGTGCCGTACCGGCCCGGAACTTGACGATGATGCTGCCGCGGAGAAAGTGTGCCGCGTCAGATGTGCCGCGGACGATCTGAGCCGTCCGCCGACTACGTGGTGGGCGAGGTGGGTCGAACTCTCGAATCCCACGGTCGATCGCCGGCAACGAGCTGTTCGTGAGCAGCACCGGAAATACCCGTGGGCCAGTGCCCTCCTGCGCCGCGACGGTACCAATCACAAGGGCACCCGCGAGACACGCAATGGCCACTACTCCCGACGTTCGCGAATTCGTCATGCACCCTCGCAGAAGCCCAACCAACTTGGAAGTTCAAAGTCGAAAGTTCTAAGTCAACAGCCCAAAGCCTAATGCCCAGTGCCCAAAGTGTAGCGCGCAGGCTTTCTACCTGCGCGGGAGCAGACTTACAGATACGTCAGCGGATCGATGCCGTACTCGGCCGGATCGAGCGGAGCTTGAACGGCCGTCCGCGGCCCTTCGCTCTCCTCCCACAGATTGATCACGCTGCACCCGTGTGATCTCGGCGCCGGACGCATCTCGCAGTACCCGTACCCGTGGTCGGTAGGGGTCCGCCGCGTGCGTCTGCAGGACGACCGCGATCTCCCCCGTGGCCAGCCGCACGAGGTTGCCGGCTGGATAGATGCCGACGAGCTGCACGAATCGGCGGACGAGATGCGGGTCGAATCGCGTGCCGTCGTTCTGCTCGAGAACCGCGAGAATCCGATCGGTCGGAAAAGCGGGCTGATAGACCCGTTGCGATCGCATCGCATCGTACACGTCAGCGATCCCGCAGAGCATGGTCCCCAGATTCAGTGTCGGACGGGAGGTGCCGAAGGGATACCCAGTGCCGTCCAGCCGCAAGTGGTGCTCGAAGGCCACCACGGGTGCCAGCGTGGGGATCTCGGGTGTCCGCCTCAGGATTGCGGCCCCGTCAACAGGATGGCGACGCATGATCTCGAGTTCCGGCTCGGTCAGTTTCCCCGGTTTGTTCAGGATTTCGGTCGGCGTTCGCACTTTGCCGACGTCGTGCAGGAGCGCCGACAGGCCGAACTCACGCAGGAGGGCGCCTTCAATACCGAGACCGCGCGCCTGCCCCATGGTGAGAATCGACACATTCACCATGTGCGTGAAGGTGTAGCTGTCGTACTCCTTGAGCGCCGTCAGCGCGAGCAGGGCCGTTCGGTTCTGCGAGACTTCATGGGCGAGTGACTCCACGACCTCTCGTCCCGCGTCCGCGTCGGGCATCCCCTCCGTTTTCGCGCTGTCCCACAACCTCTCGGCCACGACCACCGCGTCCGCGTAGAGTTGGCGGCACGTGGCCATGTCCGCGCTTGCGATACGCGCTCCCTCATCGGTCTCCAGACGGCCAACTCTGATGTGCTTCAGGAGGGACAGCGAGGCGGTGGACTCCGGTGTGGCATCGGCCGCGCCGAGCGTCTGGATCAGCTGCGTGAGCTCATCGAGCTGCACTCCCTGCTCGATGACGACGCGTTCGATCTTCACGTGTCGAAGCTGGCGGGTCAGCTTGCCCATGCTCTCGGCGGCGCGGGGGACCGGGATGTCGCCCACCACGAGGTCTTCGCCGACAATGCCGATGGCAATGGACGGGGCGTTCGCGAGAACGGGCGCCAGGGCCTCTGCCAATGCCGTGACACTACGAGCTACCAGGGGATGAGTTGGCGCGTACAACTGCACGCCACGTAGGGCCGCGGCAAAGCGGCGCACGAGTTCGTCGGCTTGTTTCGCGCGCGGCGATGTACTCACGAATGTTCCCGGCGCGGAGCTGCACCAGCTGGGATTCGTGCTGCTACGCGAACGCGTCGGCCGCCCGTCCGCACGGCATCCTCGATGACCTGGAGGGCTTCCGGAGATCCGATGCGCCAGAGCGCGAGGGCTGCGGCACGACGCAACGTCGCGGTCTTGGCCGGAGCCCACCATTCGCCCCTGTATAAGGCGGCCTTCAGTGTCTTGACCGATTCCTCATGGGGGCCGAGCGCGGCGAGCGCGTCCATGATCTTGGTGTGGACGTCCACGAAGGGTCCGCGCGCCTTCGAATGGTCGAGCACGTAACACAAGAGGGGCACGGCCCTCGCTTCGCGAAGACTCACGAGCTGCTGGGTGATCGTACCGCCCGAGGCGGTGCCGACCATCAGGGCTTTCTGCAGGACAGCGAACGCCTCGTCGTTTCCAATCTGCGCGATGGCCCGAATGGCGTCCCGCTGAACCTGCGGATCCTTGTCGTCGAGCATCGCGGCGAGGTCCGCCAGGGCATCCTGTCCACCGAACATGCGAAGCATCTCGATCGCGGTTCGCCTCAACGTCGCCCGTGGCGATTGCTTCAGCCGCTCGACCGTGTCTCGCCCGGCTGCCCCGAATCCAAGCAGCACCTCTCGCAGCCGGCGGATGGCGCGGCTGTTTTCCTCGACCATCAGAGCTTCGGCCAGGGGACCGATGATCCGAGTCCCCACCGTGCGACAGAGCCGGCCGTACGCCTCCACGTCCGCATCGTCTGCAGTCCGCAGCGACGTGGCCACGTGTTTCGCCAGGGGACCCTCGGCCAGTGTTTCGATCGCGGATTCGGCCGCGCTTTTCAGCGCCGACCGCCCCTCGCCGCTCGTCTCGACAACGAGTGCGAACGCCAGTTTCTGGGCCTCGGGCATGTCGCCACGCTGTGTTCGTCGTTCGATCTCGGTGACGACCGTCTTCGCGACGTCCCGCCATGGTTCGAGCTCGGTCTCTATGCGCAGCAGGTCCAGTAACAGGCTGAGGTCGAGCTCCCTGAGGGCCGCATCGTCAACCGTGGCCAGCCAGGTCTCGACCCGGTGAGGAGGGTCGTCGGAGACACGCTCGACTTCCAACGCCTGGGTGTGCGCGCTCGAGAGCTCCCGCGCGTACTCGTCAGACACGAACGTCTCGTCGGAGTAGGACGCCAGCATGTCGGCCGCCCGCTGCCACAGCTCGGCAAACCCACTCTGTCGCCCGAGCGGGCCCTCCGCGGCTTCGTCCCTCGCCAGATCCAACAGCCGCACCTTCCGGTCGAGGTCCGGAACGAGCAATTGCAGGGCCAACGCCAGCCTCTCTGATGCGCCGCTCTCCCGCTCGACCAATCGGGCCACGAACGAGGCGACGGTTGGGTCGTCGATGCGTTCGACGACTTCGGACGCGACCTCGGATCGCTGGCCCTCGGCGGCGCGCGCGTGCTCGAGCAGGCCGATGAGCATGTCGGGTGTGAGCCGGGAGGTCGACTCCGCGACGGTTTGCAGCACGTCTGCTCGTCCTGTGTCCCCGGAACGTCCGGCTGAGACGTCGAGCATCCGCGTGACGAGCTCGAGGAGTGCCGCAACTCTGGCGCTGATCGTCGGCTCGCCGAGTTCTGCGATCGTCTGCAAGCGCTCGAGTAACTCACCGAACTTGTGGGAGTCACCGAGCGACTCGAGCAGCGACAGCAAGGCGGCCTCATCGAGGTTGTTCGCATCACCGCGGAGACAGAGCCTGATGATCTGGTCCCATTCGGTCTGAGCACCCTCGCGCTCGCGCAGCAGCTCGGCGTAGTCGATTTCGCGGATCTCGAAGTGGTTCCGCCCTGCTGTTGCCCACGCCTGGGCAATGCCGCCGGTGGCGATGAGCTCCTCGGGCGATTGCGCGAGCAGGAGGAGCAAGGCGTGCCAATCGAGTCCGTCGGCTTCGCGCTCGACACGAAGGGCACCGATGAGACGGTCGTGCATGAGCCCTGCCAGCTCGTTGATGGCTTGATCGGGTCGTGCTGGCGCCCGTCCATCAATCATCAGCGTGTCGCGGAGCACCGTGATCGTGACCTCCTTGACGAGCATCAGGCGCGTCGCAGCCGACGTCACGCGCGACAACGATGCCTGAATCGATGGATGGGTGGCCGGGTAGAGGGACACCGAACGCGCGGCCGTCCTGCAGGCGCGGGCGAACTCCGTGAGCACCAGGGCCTGCTCAACCGTCATCGGATTCGCGGCCGGCGTCGGGGGCATCGGAATGTTGATTATACTGGGCGTCCCCCATGGGTTTCATCGACGTTATCGCGAAGAAGCGAGACGGGCAGGCGCTTTCTCAGGAGGAGATCGAGGAGTTCATCCGAGGCGTCAGCGACGCCACGATCCCCGACTATCAGGTTTCCGCACTCCTCATGGCGATCGTGCTTCGCGGCATGTCCGATCAGGAGACCGCGTGGCTGACCGACGCCATGGTGCGGTCCGGAGATCGAGTCGACCTCTCCTCTGTACCGGGCACGAAAGTCGGCAAACACAGCACAGGAGGCGTCGGAGACAAAGTGTCGATTGCGCTCTCTCCGATCGCGGCGGCGTGCGGCGTGGTCGTGCCCAAGATGTCCGGCCGGGGTCTCGGCCACACCGGCGGAACTCTCGACAAACTCGAGGCCATCCCCGGCTTTCGCGTCAACCTGTCGATCCAGGAGTTCACCCGGATGCTCGTCGAGGTCGGCGCCACGATCGTCGGACAGACGTCGTCGCTCGCACCTGCCGACAAGACGCTGTACGCGCTGAGAGACGTGACCGCGACGGTGCCGAGCATTCCTCTCATCGCGGCATCGGTGATGAGCAAGAAGCTCGCGGAGAGCAGTCAGGCGCTGGTCCTCGACGTCAAGTGCGGCCACGGTGCCTTCATGAAGTCGGAGGCAGACGCCCGCGAGCTGGCACGGCTGATGGTTGCCATCGGGACGCACGTGGGCATTCGAACCGAGGCGTTCATCACCGACATGGATGCACCCCTTGGGCGGTCGGTTGGCAACGCCGTCGAAATCATCGAGTGCATCGAAATCCTGAAGGGTCGTGGGCCAGACGATATCGCCTCCCTGGTCGTGACGCTGGCGTCGCGTCTGCTCGTGCTGTCCGGCCGCTATACGGAGGCCGACGCGGAGCCCGCGGCTCGTCGGGCGCTGGAGTCGGGAGAGGCGCTGAAGAAGCTGCGAGCCATGGTCGCCTGGCAGGGCGGTGACGTCGGCGTCATTGACGACTACGATCGACTACCTCGTGCGGCGCGGCGACGCGCCGTCGTCGCGAGCGGGGACGGCTTTGTCTCGGCCTTGCATGCGGGCCTCGTCGGTCGGGCCTCGATGGCCCTCGGCGCGGGACGCCGGCGTATCGAGGATCGCGTTGATCACGGCGCAGGGATCCTGATCGCGAAGAAGCCTGGTGAGAAGGTCCGGGCCGGCGACACGATTCTCGAGCTGCTCTACAACGACGAACACGGACTCGACGAGGCGGTGGAGCTGGCGCAGACAGCGATCCAGATCGCCGTCGAGCCACCGATGGTGAGACCGCTCGTGCTTGGTGTCGTCACGTGAGGTCCTGAACATGCCTGGACCTGGGGTCTTCGAGCGTATTGATATCGCGGTGGAGGCGATACGGCGTCGGGGCGGCTCCGCTGAAGCCGCCGTCGTCCTTGGCTCAGGTCTCGGCGACTTCGCGGAGAAGCTGGCGGACCCGATCGTCATTCCTTACGGTGATTTACCGCACTGGCCTGCGTCGACGGTGATCGGTCATTCTGGACGGCTCGTGATCGGGCGAGTCGGCGGGAAACGTGTTGCTGCTCTGGCCGGTCGTGTTCACGCGTACGAAGGACGTGACCTCAGCGACATTGTCTTCGCCACGCGTGTCATGGGCCGGCTCGGCGTGAAGCAGCTGATCCTGACCAACGCCGCAGGCGGAGTGAACACCGGCTTCACCAGCGGCGGGCTGATGGTCATCGACGATCACATCAATCTGCAGGGCGCGAACCCCCTCGTCGGTGAAAACGACGAGCGCCTCGGTCCACGGTTTCCGGACATGACGGAGGTGTACTCGAAGCGCCTCCGCCGGATCGCCGATGAAGCCGCCACCGCCGCTGGCGTGCCGGTCACCCACGGTGTGTATGCGGGGCTCCTCGGACCTAGTTACGAAACGCCGGCGGAGATTCGTTACCTCCGGGCGATTGGCGCCGACGCTGTTGGTATGTCAACGGTCCCAGAGGCGATTGCCGCGCGGCACATGGGTCTTGAAGTACTCGGTATCTCGTGCATTTCGAACATGGCTGCCGGGGTGTTGCCGGAGCCTCTCAATCACGCCGACGTGCTCGAGACGACGCGTCGTGTGCGAGGAGCCTTCATGGCCCTCTTGGACGGCATCATTGAGCGGCTCTGATCTCATCGACGCGGCACGACGGGCGCGCACATTCGCGCACGCCGACTTCTCGAACTTCAAGGTGGGCGCCGCGCTCGAAACGAGCGAAGGTGTCGTCATCACCGGGTGCAACATCGAGAACGCTACCTACGGGCTGACGGTCTGCGCCGAGCGCGTGGCGATGTTCAAGGCGCTTTCGGAAGGCCATCGCCAGTTTCAACGAATCGCCGTCGTCGCTGACACTGACGCTCCGACGCCGCCCTGTGGCGCCTGTCGTCAGATTCTGTGGGAGTTCGGCGGCAACCTCGAGGTGATTCTGGCGAACCTGGATCGCGAAACCGGTCGCCATGCGCTGAGCGACCTGTTTCCCCTGCCGTTCGACAAGCGCCTTTTGTGAGGACGTCCGCCTAAAGGCGGACACTACGACTGCCTGAAGTTGCAGACGACTTCAGGAGATACGCGCGGCCCGCCCGTACAGAAAGTAGTGTCCGGCTTTAGCCGGACTACAATCGCAATCACATGCTTCCCACAATCGAATGGAAGGGCGACTCCGTCGTGATGATCGACCAGCGCAAGCTGCCGTCGGTCGAGCTGTACGTCACCTGCAGGACGGCATCGGAGGTCGCCAAGGCGATCAAGACCATGGTCATTCGGGGCGCGCCGGCAATCGGCGTGGCCGCGGCGATGGGTATCGCGCTCGGCATGCGGAAGAGCAAGGCGACCGGTACGAAGCAGTTCGCCACGGAGTTTCAGAAGGTCTGCGATTTGATGGCCGCCACGAGGCCGACCGCCGTCAACCTCTTCTGGGCGATCGACTGCATGAAGCGGGCTTTCTCCGCGGCGGCTCAATCTGGTGCTTCGGTGGATGAAATCCGGCAGCGTCTGGATGCCGAGGCCGTGCGGATTCATGACGAGGACGTCGCCAGCTGCCGTGCGATGGGAGCGTACGGCGCCACACTCGTGCCGCAGACGGCCCGGATTCTGACCCACTGCAACGCCGGGGCACTGGCCACCGCTGGATATGGGACCGCGCTCGGCGTGATCCGCGGGGCCGTAGAGCAGGGGAAAAACGTGGCGGTGTTGGCCGACGAGACTCGCCCGTTTCTGCAAGGGGCGCGGTTGACCGCGTGGGAGCTGGTCAAGGACGGCATCGACACGACCGTCATCACTGACAACATGTCCGCCTCGATGATGCGGTTGGGTCACGTCGATCTGGTGGTCGTCGGCGCCGATCGGATCGCTGCGAATGGCGACGTGGCCAACAAGATCGGCACGTACGGCGTGGCGGTGCTGGCCAAGGAGCACGGGATCCCCTTTTATGTGGCAGCACCAATCTCGACGGTGGACCTCGAGACTCCGGACGGCAGCCACATCCCGATCGAAGAGCGGAAGGATCGCGAAGTGACCCATGTGGGGTCGTTTCGCGTGACGCCCGAAGGGGCCAAGATTCGCAATCCCGCCTTCGATGTGACCCCTGCGAAGTTCGTAACGGCGATCATCACCGAGCGCGGCATCGCGCGACCGTCATACGAGGTCTCGTTGGCTGAGTTATGTCGTTCAACGCACCTGAACGTGCTCGATGCTCAGTCGTGTTCAGGTTCGGCCCGTCCACGGGCGACAGAGTCGCAGAGACACAGAGTAATCGGCGAACTCGAACGTGAACAGCGCACTGAGCACCAAGAACTGAGGGCGTGAACGACATGGTGGTGCTTGGCATCGAGACATCCTGTGACGAGACGGCAGCGGCCGTTGTCGAGGAAACGGGTGATCCGCTCCGACCCTGGCGGGTGAAATCGAGCATCATCGCGTCCCAGTTCGAGATACACCGGCCGTGGGGTGGTGTAGTACCGGAACTGTCCGCACGGCAGCACATCCGTGACATCTGCGGCGTTGTCGAGCGGGCGCTGGCTGACGCCGGCGTCGAGGCCTACGACGCCATCGCCGTCACTCAGGGGCCGGGTCTGGTGGGGTCGCTGCTCGTCGGGCTATCGTTCGCAAAAGCGCTGGCGTGGGCGAAATCGGTGCCGCTGTTTCCTGTTCATCACCTGGCGGGCCACATCGAGTCGCTCGTGCTCGAGGGCGGAGAGATGCCGCTGCCGGCCATCGTGCTGGTGGTTTCCGGTGGGCACACGAACCTGTACCGGATCGAAAAGGTTGGCGTCTACGAACTGCTTGGACGCACCCGGGACGACGCGGCGGGAGAGGCGTTCGACAAGGTGGCGAAACTGCTTGGGCTCGGATATCCGGGCGGCCCGGCGATCGACCTCGTGGCTGCGCACGGTGACGACCGGGCTGTGCCGTTTCCGAAAACGAAACTGACCCACGCGGATCGTAATGCGCCGGAACTGCCGGGTCGGCGTGACTTCAGCTTCAGCGGTCTGAAAACATCGGTCCGCAGATACGTGACGGCCCGCCGTGACGAGCGCGGTCTCGCCGCGGGCGATGCGCTGCCTCGCCAGCACATCTCGGATATCGCCGCGAGCTTTCAACGGGTCGTGGTCGAGACGCTGCTCGACCAACTCTTTGACGCCGCACGGTCGTATGGCGCGCGCAGCGTGGGCATCGCCGGAGGCGTGTCCGCGAACAGCAGGCTGCGGGCAGAGGTCGCGGCTCGAGGCCGGCATCGCGGCCTGCAGGTGTTCGTCCCGACCCTCGCCCTCTCAACCGACAACGCCGCGATGATCGCGGCCGCCGGCCTGCGCCGGCATCGCGCCGGCCTCGAGAGCAGGCTCGACATCGATGCGGACGCCGCGCTGGCGCTTCGAACGCCATGAAAACGCATACGGACTATCTCTGGTTCGAGACGAAGAAACGCCAGGAGTTCGTTCGGATCACGGACGAAATCGCCGACATCGTGCGCAAGAGTGGCGTCGTGGAGGGGGTGGTGCTGGTCTCGGCGATGCACATCACCGCCGCCGTGTACGTGAACGACTGGGAGAACGGACTGATACACGACTTTCAGGTCTGGCTCGAGCGACTGGCGCCCGGCGGTCAAGACTATCGACATCACCAGACAGGCGAAGACAACGCCGACGCACACCTGAAGCGCACGCTCATGGGCCATCAGGTGACGCTGCCGATCACGAAGGGGAAGCTCGACCTTGGCCCTTGGGAGCAGGTGTTTTACGCCGAGTTCGATGGCCAGCGGCGCAAACGCGTCGTGGTGAAGGTCATGGGTGAATGAGCGAGACGCGCGAGGACAGACGACAGTACCCGGAGCGCCCCATTGTGGGCGTCGGGGCAGTCATCGTGAAAGACGGCACGGTGCTGCTCGTCAAGCGCAGGTATGAGCCTTTGGCCGGGCGATGGAGTCTTCCTGGCGGAACCTTGGAGCTCGGCGAAACCCTGGAGGAGGGCGTCGCCCGCGAGATGCGCGAGGAGACGGGTCTGGAGGTCGAGGTCGGACCTGTGATCGAAGTGTTCGACCGCATCATGACGGATGACGAGCGTCGCATCCGCTATCACTTCGTGCTGGTGGATTACCTCTGCTGGCCGGTGAGCGGGGAACTGCAGGCGGGCTCAGACGTCGATGAAGCCGTGTTCGTGGATCCAGGCGCTCTCGAACCGTTCGATCTGACACCCAAGGCTCAGTCGGTGATCGAGCGGGCGCTCGCACTCGGTCAACAAGCCGCACCCTCCCCTCGACAGTCGGCCTAAAAAGCCTCGGTGCCTGAGAGGCGCCCGACTCGCATCTTGAGGGCGTCGGCGGGTTTGGATGCCGTTGCGCGACTGGCCTTCAGCTCTTCGAGGAACGTCGTGAGCACACCCAGGACAGGAGCGGACGGTTCGATGAACTCGATCCCGGTGTGGTAGGTCACGATGTCGCGGTTGATTTCACCGACGTGTGAGTGAGCGACGCGGCCCTTGAGGACCACCGAAACGTCGCCCAGCGTGAGCCGAACGTCGTGCAGCGAGTCGATCTGCATTGGGAAGGACGTTTCGATCGACGCGCCCTGCGTGCTCACTTCTGTGACGAGCAGCGGCTCAAAGACCATGATGTCGCCGTGCAACGTGCCTCGGATGGGCACGCGCTCGGATGCCCGCTTCGGCGTGTTCGGCGGATCGCTCATGCCGGCCATTCAGTTCATGCGCAACGCGGGGTGACCGGGCGTCAGCACGTCTTCGTCCTCGTCGAGTCGGAACAGGTCAGCATCCAGGTCTCCGTCCTTGCGATCAGGAGCATAGCTCAGGAGCGGAATACCGCGCGTGTCGGGGTCGAGCTTCAGCATGGTGAGCAACTGGGAGCCGTCACGATCTTCGATGCCGCCGCAGAGGACCACAAGATTGGGACGCACCTTCTTGATCTGCGAGTAGGCCAGTTCGTTCGACTGGGCGAACAGCATCTGATAGCGACGCGCGTGCAGCATCGTCTCCAGGCCGTGCAGCATCTCGATACCACCGTCAACCACCACGACCTTCTGGACCGGTGTCGTGGGTGAATCTGGCTCCTGAGCCGCCGCGGATCGCTTCGTGTCAGTCATCGAGAGAACCCTGCCCTTCTGGCGCTGAGAGAATTCTATTCAGAACTCGTGCCACGCTGCAGCGTGGCCCCACGGGCGAAAACCTGCCGCGTCCGGGAGGACTCCGTCCTCAGTTCACCGGCCGCCGTGGGTTCGGGAGCGCCACGTTGTGCATGTCTGTCACCTGTCCGCCACGGAGATTGTTGGCGTTCGGGACACTTTTCGTCTGCAAAAGCGCGGATCAATAGCGTTTCTTCAACTGTCGCATGAGGTCGAACTTGGCGGTGTCAGCTACTGCCATCACCGCCATCACACCCGCCTGCACGGGATCGGTCACGACCAGATCAGCCGCATCTGGGACGCTCCCGGCCATGTTCAGGGAAATCACGTAGATTCCGTTGCTTCGCACCTCGTCGACCGCCTCGGTAATTTCGCCACCCATGATGGAACCGGCCAACACGAGGATCCGGGCGCGCGGAAGGCGCACGACGGAACGGACGGCGGCCGCGAGCTCCTGTTCGCCGACCAGGGGAATCGTATCCACGGAAATGCGCTCGCCCCGGATGTTGTGCCGGTCGGACTCCGAAATGGCCCCCATGGCAACGAGTCCCACCTGGGCGCCGCCCCCCATGACGATGATCCGCTTACCGTAGATTCTTGCGAAGGACGGCGTCTCGATGACCGAGGTCACCCCGGGCACTTTCTGCAAATCGCCGAGCACATCGTCCAGGGCGACGCCCTCCAGGGTCAGTTCGAAGTAGATCTTCGAGCTCGGCTCGGCATGGATGTCCACGTGTGTGATGTTGGCGCGATGATCGGCCAGGACCCTGGTCAGCCCGTACAGCATGCCCGCCCGATCGGCGACGGTGGCGAGAATGGCATGGGCGGTGGTGGGCACTGATTTGTCCTGAATTTAGCACGTGCGGAGTCTGGACCGTCCGAGCGCCCGAACGATCCGAACGTTTCTGGATGTCGTAAGCTCCTAGACCGGCATGCGAATCCTGGTTGTCGAGGACGAAAAGAAAGTCGCCAACGCCCTGCTCGAGGGGCTCAAGGGCGAACGGTATGACGTGGTCGTCGAGCACACGGGGGAAGGTGCTTTCTTTCGCATCACGACCGAGCCCTTCGACGCAGTGCTGCTCGATCTCACGCTGCCGGGCCGCGACGGTCTCGAGATTCTCGGGGCGATGCGCGAACGTGGCGTGAAGACCCCCGTCCTCGTGCTCACGGCCCGCGACACGCTGGAGGACCGCGTCATCGGACTCGACGCCGGCGCCGACGACTATCTCATCAAGCCGTTCGCCTTTGCGGAACTTCTCGCCCGCGTTCGCGCGCTCGTACGGCGCGGCCGTGTCGCCGAGACGCCGCGGCTTGCCATCGGGGATCTCGAGATGCACCTGATCACGCGCGAGGTCACCCGAGGCGGCCGTCCGGTGGAACTGACTGTTCGCGAGTTCGAGCTCCTCGCGTATCTCCTTCGCCATCAGGGACAAGTCGTCTCCCGAGAAGGTCTGGCCAGAGACGTGTGGAAAGAGACGGCGCGCAGCACCCCCCTCGACAACGTCATCGATGTACACGTTGCCCGTCTCCGGCGGAAGGTCGACGCTGACCCGGGTCTCAGGCTCATCCACACGGTTCGTGGCATGGGCTTCATGCTCCGCGAGGGCGAACCGTGAGGCGCTGGTGGCGATCCCACAGCGTCCGAGTCCAGCTGACGCTCTGGTACGTGGTCGCGATGGTCATCGTGCTCGGTCTGTACGCGACGCTGATCTTTGCCTTCGTCCGTCGCAACGCGTCGGATACGCTCGATGGCCGGCTGCGCGGCGATTTTCAGTGGGCGGCAGCGATGGTCGACCAGACGCCGGATGGCGCCATCACCTGGTACGAGGACCTGTTGGAGGAAGACAGCCCGTGGCTGCAGGTGTGGAGTCCCGAAGGCGACCTCTTGTATCAGAACTCCGAAACGATTCGTCGTCCCTTGCCGGGCACACGGGACCTGGCCCTCCTGGCCGAGGACAGTCTGAGGGTCGTACAAACCGACATCGCACCGGTGCGTGTGCTGACACGCCGCGGTCGGATCGGCGGCAAGCCGGTCGTCATCCAGGTCGCCAGGTCTGAAGAGCTGATGCAGGCCGAACTCCGACAGCTCGTGTTGATCTTCGTGCTCGGCCTTCCCCTCGCCGTCGCCGCGGCGGGTCTGGGCGGGTATACGGTGGCGCGCCGGGCGCTGCTGCCGGTGGAGCGGATGACCGAGCGCGCCCGATCGATCACCGCGGAGCGGTTGAGCGATCGGCTTCCGGTCGAACATCCTGACGACGAGATGGGCCGGCTGGCGACGGTGTTCAACGAGACGCTCGGGCGCCTCGAGACGTCATTCGACCAGATGCGGCGGTTCACAGCGGACGTGTCGCACGAATTGCGGACGCCTCTCACCGCGATTCGCAGCGTCGGCGAGGTGGGCCTGAGAGAACACCGCGACGAGCTGGCCTACCGCTCTATCATCGGGAGCATGCTCGAAGAGGTCGATCGGTTGTCCAGTCTGGTCGAGCGTCTGTTGACCCTGTCGCGAGCCGAAACAGGCCAGGCCAAGCTCTCGCTGGAGCTGTTCGGTGTACGCGAACTGGCTGAGGATGTCGTGGCCCACCTCGACGTCCTCGCCGAGGAGAAGCAGCAGCAGATCACGATCGAAGGCGCCGGCACGGCGCAAGCGTGTGCCGACCGGGTGCTCGTGAGACGGGCCCTCATCAATCTCGTGGACAACGCCATCAAGTTCAGTCCGCTCGGTGGGAGTATTCGCATCTCAGTCGGCGGGTCAGGCGAGGAGGCCACGATCGACGTCATCGACAGCGGCGCCGGTATTACCGTGGCCGGCCGCGATCGGATTTTCGACCGGTTCTTCCGCGACGGGAACATCGATGGGTCAACCGCGGGGGTCGGCCTGGGACTGTCGATTGCCAAAGGGGCCGTCGAGGTCAACGGCGGCCACCTCACGCTTGCCGCGACCAGCGCCGAGGGCAGCACCTTCCGGATCAGTCTGCCAAAGGCTGCGAGATCCGTGCGTCAGTTGGGGTAGTTGCACATTCACGCAGGTATCCTATCGACCACCCCGGTTGCGGGGGAAACATAGTGGCTGCGATGCGGCGAAAGCTGCTCGCGATCCTCGTCGAGATTTCCACCCAGTTGTGGTTGCGATTCCCCGGGGAGGCCACCAGATGTCCCGGATGTTCATCGCAGCGGCTCTGCCTCCTCGACGCCTTTCCCATCCCAAGCACCCTCGACGGGCGACGCGTGTCGTTCGCCACGGGCTGTAAGGACTGCGGATTGCTCTTCTCAAACCCCGTGCCCACACGAGACGAGTTGGATCGGTACTATTCGAGGGAAGGAGAATGGGCTTCGGCACGCGAAGAGCGGACAAAATGGATCGATGCGAAGTATCGTCGCAGGCTGAAGAAGCGGCGACCTCCGAAGGTGGGAAAGCGGCGCGGTGCGCGTGACGTTCTGCTCGAAGAGCTCGCAGCGCATCTGCCCACGCAGACACCACCGCCGGGTTCCAAGGTGCTGGACGTCGGGTGTGGCGACGGCAAGCTCTTGGACAGGCTGCAGGCCCTGGGCTGGCGGACCTACGGGATCGAGCCGTCAACCACGGTGGCGTTCCTGCGCCATCACGGCCTGGACGCGCCGCCCCAGGATGGAAGCTTCGACTTCGCCATCCTGCACCATGTCCTGGAACATGTCACGGAGCCCGTTGATCTCCTTCGGCAGCTTGCCAGGTCCCTGCGCGAAGGTGGCGTCTTGTTCCTCAGTGTGCCGAGACTCGACACGCTGCCAGTCCATCGCGACTATCGCTACTGCCTCAATGGACGGACGCACGTCGTGGGGTTCTCTGAGACATGTCTGCGTGGCTTGCTCGCCCGCGCCGGCTTGACGCTGACGGCCCGCCTTGACGATCGCTTGGACGTGGTGCTGACCGACGGGAAGCCGCTGCGGCTTCGGCTCGTCGCCACGCGTACCGAGACGCCAGCCCCGTTCTTCGCCGCGCCGCTGGCCCCGGCGAGACGCGCACTGCGCGCGTACGCACGAACGGGTGGCTTCGCATCCCGGATTCGCATGCTGCTTCCCGTGCGGGTGCGTGCGGCGTTGATGAACCGGGCGAAAAAAGGGCGACGGCAGTCGGGATAACCCACTGGTGCAGGATCGGCTGGAGAAGGTCCCTTGCCTCGGCGAGCGAAGGCGGGGCGCTCCAGCCAATTTGGGCTAGAACTGCCCCGGAATCGTTGATAAACTCTGCCCGCCGCAGCAGGTTTTCCTAAGCCGGTCTCGACCGAGGGGTTACACACCATGTCGCTTTCACGTCGCACCTTTATCAAAGGGGTTATTGCCGGCGGCGCGGTGGCTTCGTCTGCTGCCTACCTCTTCCGGGGCGCCGGCCCCCTTCTCGGCCAGGCATCCGCGCCGGGCTCGGTTGAGCGCCTCATCACCCTCGCCGTCAATGGACAGCAACGTCGCGTCGATGCCCTGAGGCAGGAGACGCTGGCGATGACGCTGCGTTACAAGCTCGGGCTGACCGGCACCAAGCTGGGATGCGATCGGGCTGAGTGCGGTGCCTGCACGGTGCTCATCGACGACGTGCCGCACTACGCGTGTTCGGTGCTGACGCACAGCGTGCGCGGTCGTCAGATTCGCACCATCGAAGGCTTGGCCTCGGCGACCGGCGAGCTGCATCCGATCCAGCGTGCGGTGGTGGACGAGCAAGGGTTTCAATGCGCGTTTTGCCTTCCCGGCTTTGTGATGGCCGCCACCGGGTTTCTGAAGACCAACCCCAATCCCACGCGCGAAGAGCTGGCGCACGGCATCTCAGGGAATCTCTGCCGATGTCAGGACTACGACAAGATCCTCACCGCGCTGATGCGGGGCGCTGAATACATGAGGGGGGCGTAACCGATGCCGAAGCTGGTCGGGCAGAACTACGTTCCCGTCGATCACGTCGCGAAGGTCACCGGACGCGCGCGGTACGCGGAAGACTTTCGCGCCGACGGGATGCTCTTCACCAAGCTCCTGCTCAGTCCGATGCCGCACGCGCGCGTGCGTGGCATCGACATGACCGCCGCACTGGCCATGCCCGGCGTTCGGGCGGTCCTCACGGCTGATGACCTGCCAGACCTTGACGGCGCCGAACGCGCGCTCACGAACGAGCCGATGTACGCAGGCGAGCCGATCCTTGCCGTCGCAGCGACCGATGAGTTGACCGCGGCCGAAGCGATCGAACGGATCGTCGTCGACCTGGAGCCCCTGCCTTTCGTGACCGATCCGCTGGAGAGCTTGCGGCCTGATGGTCCGAGTGCGCGGCTGACCGGCAACGCCTGGGGCGCGCCGACGCCTGGGGGTCCGGGCGGGCCGGCCGCTCCGGCGCCCATTCAGACCGTCAAGTGGACGGCGGAGGATTTCGCTGACGAGGCGTCCGGGCGGTTGCCGATGGGCAAGGCGCTCGAAGAGTGGGCTTTCGGCGATCTCGACGCCGGCTTTGCGTCCGCGGCGCTCGTGCTGGACGAAACGTTCGTGGCGCAGTCCACCGGGCACCATCCGATGGAAACCCGCAGCGCGATGGCCTACTGGCAGAACGGGAAGCTGTTCATCCACGCGTCCACCCAGAGCGTGGCGCAGACGCGCGGCAACATCGCCCGCTGGGTCGGGATCGATCCAACGGACGTCATCCTGATCTCCGAGTACACCGGGGGCGGCTTCGGCAGCAAGGGCGGAGGCGCCGTCTCGACCTCTATTCCGGCACTGCTCTCGAAGAAGGCCAACGCGCCCGTGATGATGCGGATCACCCGCGAGGAAGAGAGCTACATCGGTAGGGCCCGCACCAATATGACGGGTCGCGCCAAGGTCGGCTTCGCCAAGGACGGGCGCATCACGGCCCTCGATCTCTTCATCGTCCAGGATACCGGGGCGTACGGGCCCCTTGGCGATCATCGGTCCGCGGGGTTGGCGGCATCGCTCATCTATCAGCCGCCGGCGATGCGGTGGCGCGCGGTGAACGTGCTGACCAACACGCCGCCTCGCTCGCAGCAGCGATCGCCTGGCCCGATGCAGGCCAACGGGATCGTTGAGCCGGTGATGACCAAAGCGGCCAAGCACCTGGGCATCGACCAGGTGGAGATCCGCCGGCTCAATTCTCCGGAGGGTAAAGCGCTATTCGGTCCCGTGTTGCCCACAGGACAGCGCAACCATGTGACGAGCGCGTTCGTGAAGGAGGCGCTCGATCGCGGAGCGGCGCGTTTCAACTGGGACGAGCGCAAGGCCCGCGCGGGCAAACGGCAAGGCTCGAAGGTTCGCGGTATCGGTGTGACCGTGGGTCCTCACGGCGCCGGCTCGATCGGATGGGACAGCATCATGACCATCCGCCCGGACGGCAAGCTCTACGTTCAGTCAGGCGTCGGCAATCTCGGGACGCATTCGGTGATGGATCTTGCGCGCGTCGCCGCCGAAGTGCTCGACATGCCCTGGGAGAAGGTCGAGGTCGTCTGGGGCGACACCGGCAAGCATCTCCCCTGGACGTGTCCTCTCGGTGGGCAGCCAGACGACGCATGGGATGACGAGGGCGAACCATGCAGGCGCCATGGACGCGCGGCGTAAGCTGAGGGAGCTCGCGGCACGTGATTTGGGCGGGTCGGCGGGCGACTACGAAGTCGGCGGAGAGCGCGTGTACCGCCGAGGAAATCCCGGCCGGGGCATGAGTTTCGCGCAGGCCGGACGCCGGGCAATCGAGCTCGGTGGCGAGTACGACGGTCACGAGCTACCCGAAGACATCAACCCGATGACGCGCGCCTCCGCGACTGCCCTGGCGGGCCTGGGACTCATGGGCGTCGCAAAGGACACCTACCCGCGTGACGGCATCACGTACGGCTTCGTCGTCGGCTTCGCCGAGGTGGAGGTCGACATCGAAACGGGCGGCGTGACGCTCATAGACTTTCTTGCGGTCGGTGACGTCGGGACCGTCGTGAACCCGAGGAGCTTGATCGCTCAGCTCAAGGGCGGCGCGTGCCTCGGGATCGCGCACGCGCTGTTCCAGAAGTCGGTGGTCGATCCGCGCTACGGCGTGTCACTGGGCGACCGATTCCACTACAGCAAACCGCTCTCGATTCTCGATGTCCCGGTCAACATGCAGGCCGAGGCTGTGGGTCTTGCCGATCCCGAAACGCCGGTGGGCGCCAAGGGAGTTGGCGAGCCCCCGGTTGGCGCCGGGTACGGAGCGGTAATGAACGCCATCTCTGACGCCGTGGGTGAAGACATTTTCCGTCGCGCGCCGGTCACGTCCGACATCATCCTGATGTCGCTCGAGAACGGGCGCCGGATGCACGAACCCTTGCAAGCGCATGTTTAGATCGTTCGGATCGTTCGGAACGTGCGAATCGTTCGGTCGTTCGAACACACTGAACGTCCCGAACGCTCGAACGATCTCGCACGTCCGAACGACTGCCGTGAGGAGTCTGAAATGGCCATCATCAGAGATCCGATGCCTGCCTTCGAGCTGTTCCAGCCGACGTCCGTCGCGGACGCGCAGGCGCTCCTCGACCGGTACGGCGCGGGCGCGTGGGTGCTCGCGGGCGGCCTCGACAGCTTCGACTGGCTCAAGGATCGAATCAAGCGGCCGGCAGCGCTGGTCGATCTCGGTGGTATCGCCGAGTTGAAGGGTATCCGCGCGTGGCAGGGCGGCCTCGAGATCGGCGCGATGACCACGCTCACCGAGGTCGTTCGCCATCCTGATGTTCGCGAGCGCTACAGCATTCTGCTGGAGGCGGCTGAGGCTGCGGCGTCGCCCCAGATTCGCAACCAGGGGACGATAGGCGGCAACGTGTCACAGGACACGCGTTGCTGGTACTACCGCGCGGGGTGGCCGTGTTATCGCGCCGGCGGCAACATCTGCTACGCCGACACACCAGATGCGATCAATCGGGAGCACGCGATTCTCGAGGCCGATCGCTGCGTCGCCGTCAGTCCCGCCGACACCGCCCCCGCGCTCATTGCGCTCGATGCACAGATGGTGATCCGCACGGCCGATGGCGACGAGCGAGTGGTGCCGGCCGAGGAATACTTCATCGGGCCCTCGATCGACATCACGAAGATGACGATTCTGCAGCCCGGCGATCTCCTTACCGCGATCAGGCTGCCGGCGGCCTGGGCAGGCGCCCGCTTCTACTTCGAAAAGGTGCGCGACCGTCAGGTGTGGGACTTCGCGCTCGTCAGCGTCGCGTCGGCGATGGTGATGAAAGGCGAGGGGGCCTCGGCACTCATCGAGCGGATCCGGCTTGTCGTGAACGGCGTGGCCGCTCGGCCGCTCCGGCTTCAGGCCGTGGAGGCACTCGTGCAAGGTCGGCCGCGCAACGAGTCGACGGCCGTCATCGCGGGGAATCGTGCGATCGAAGGCGCACAACCGCTGCGCTTCAACGGCTACAAAGTGCCGTTGATGAAGAATCTCGTGAAGCGTGCCATCCGTGGCGTCGAGGGGGGCACATGGACATCCTGACGTGGGGTCGCAATCCCTGGGACCAGGCGATCCTCACGCACGTGTCGTGGGACTTGATGTGGGCCTCGCTTTTCGCAGGTGTCGCGTTTCTCGTTGCGCACGCCGGGTACATGGTCCTCTCGGCGCATCGCAAGCGTCACGCTGCCGAGACAGACGCGATGGAAGCGGCGCGCACCGACCTGCCCGAGCGGATCGTCCGTCACTCCATGGTGGCAAGGCTGTTTCACTGGGTGATGGCTGCGGCGATGTTCACGCTCCTGGTGACGGCCTTCTTCCCGATCGCGGGCATCAAGTTCGCCTGGGTGACCTGGCACTGGGCCGCTGGGCTGGTGCTCAGCGGATCGATCCTGTTTCATGTGATCCACGCCACGTTCTGGCTCGATTTTTGGTCGATCTGGGTGGGCCCGCGAGACATTCCCGAACTGAAGGCTGAAGTGCTGCGGGAGCTGGGCCACGACGTCCCTGGCCCCAGACCCGGCAAGTATCCCCTCGGCAACCGTCTCTACCACCTCGCCATCGTCCTGGCAGGGCTGTCCGTTGTCGCCACCGGGCTCTTCATGATGAAGCGGGTGCGCACACCGTTCTTGACTCGGGACCCGTATATCTTCAGCGACACCACCTGGGGCCTGACCTATGTGCTGCACGGGATGGCAGGCGTGTCGCTCGTGGGCCTCGTGATCGCGCACGTGTACTTCGCCGTGCGACCCGAGAAGTGGTGGATCACGAAGTCGATGATCCTCGGCTGGATCACGCGACGGCAGTATCTGGAACATCACGACCCGGACGGTGGACCGTCCAGCCCGCGCCGCCAGACGCGGCGAAGTAGACTCTGGAAGGAATTTCTCTGTGTCTCTGTGCCTCTGTGGCCCGTCTCGGTAACCCATGCGCGAAGAACTGCAGCGTCGCTGCGAAACGATCGAAGAAGCCTACGAGTTCATGCTCGCTTATGCTGCCCAGGGGCTCGAGGGCGACGGCGGCACGCAGACCGGCGGACAGCTTCGGGAGTTCCTGACGCGCGCGGCGACCGCCCTCACAGGTCTCGGTGATCTCTTTGAATCGCTGATTGAAAAGGGAGGTCTGGAACCTGCCGGTTCCTATCGAGCCTACGGTGCGGTGCTCGACCGAGATGCGCGCGACAGCCTGGCGGCGGTCGAACTGGTTCTGGCCCAGCCTTCTATCAGTTCTCAGCTAATCGACAACCTCAACGCGTCGATCCATCTGCGTGCGCTGCTGACCGATCTGTTTCTGATCGATGAGCTCCTCACGTCGCAAACCGCCGCGGCGCGAACGGAGTGAGAGGAACACGAACCTGCACCGCGAGCGTTATGATCGACTGGCGAGCATGGAGGTGATGGACATGGAAGCGACACGCGACGAACTGCTCTCGGAGTTCAAGGCGCTCATCGGCGATGCTGAGGCCCTCCTCAAGGCGACAACGGATCAGGCTGGTGAAACGATCACTGCCGTGCGCCAGCGGATTGAGCAGCGGCTCGAGGAGGGGAAGAAGTCGGTGGCCGAGGCGGAGGTTCTTCTGCTCGAGAAGACGAAAGAAGCAGCCAAGAGCGCCGATGTTTACGTGCGGGAGAACCCCTGGAACGCCGTGGGCATCGCAGCGGGAGTTGGTCTCGTCGTCGGACTGCTCGTCGCGCGCAAGTGACGATCGCGCAGGCTGAAGCCTGCGCTCTACATGATGCGTAGCGCAAGGCCTGTGTAGAGCGCACGCTTCAGCGTGCGCGATCGACGCAGAGCAAGATCTATGTAGAGCGCACGCTTCAGCGTGCGCGATCGACGCGGAAGCCTACGATCATGCAGAGCTGAAGCTTCCGCGTGCGGGATGGACACTGACGCCTACGACTATCTGATCTGATCCGCCAGCTGCGCGACGGTGAGCGCATAGTAGTGCGCGCAGTTGTAGCGCAGAATCGCGTCGTAGTTGGGATAGACGAGAAAGCTGCGCGTGTCGGTGTGCACGAGGCCCGCGGGCACGCTGCTGACCGGTAGGGCGGCGCCGTTCGTTCGGCGCACACCCAACCGCTGCCACTCGGCCAGCGGCCTCCGTTCGGTCATGTTGCGCATCGCGAAGCAGCCTTCGGTTCGCTTGGGGACGTTCAGTTCAATCTGGGCGCGAGCCGCAGGGGTTACCCGGACCTCTCGTCCCCAGGTGAACCTGTCGTCCCAGCCCCATTCTCCGAGGTAGTTCGCAATCGAGGCGAACATGTCGGGGGTCGATCCCCAGATGTCCCGGTGGCCATCGCCGTCGAAATCCTGGGCGAACTTCAGGTAGCTCGACGGCATGAACTGGGGGTGACCCATCGCTCCGGCCCACGATCCGGTCATGCTTTTCGTCTCCGCATAGCCGCTCGACACCATCGTCAACGCGTTGAACAGCTCGCCGCGGAAGTAGTCGGCGCGTCGTGGTTCCCAGGCAAGCGTGGCCAGCGCCTGGAAGACCGGGGTGTTTCCGGTCACGCGGCCGTATTGCGTCTCGATGCCCCAAATCGCCAGGATGAACCGGCGCTGGACGGAGTATTTGTTTTCGATGCGTGCGAGGATCGAACCGTGCTGCTTCGCCGCGTCGCGACCGCGGCGGACGGCGCGCGGCGTCACCCGGGAGCGGAGGTAGCGCTCGAACCCGACCACCAGCTCGGCCTGGGAGCGGTCGTTCTGAATGACGCGGGGCAGCGGCTCGACGTTCGCAAGCGCCTCGCGAATCAGGGCTTCGCTGAATCCGCGCGCTCGAGCCTCCTCCATGAGGTTTTGGCGCCACTCGTCGAACGGTTCCGGGGGAGGGGGCGCGGAATCCTGCGATGATTGGAGCAGCACCGTCGCGAGAACGAGAGCCAACACGCGCACGACGTCATTATGGCGGACGACACCGCCGGGCGCCCTTGCAATTTGCGACGCGCTTCGGTCTAATGCCCTGAGCACTCTTGGTCCGTAAGTCCCTGTCCGATAGCGAGTAACCCTATGCCTTACACCTTGAACGTCAACGGAAAATCGACGACGGTCGATGTGCCCGCCGACATGCCCCTGTTGTGGGTCATTCGCGATGTGCTGAATCTGAAGGGCACGAAGTTCGGTTGCGGTATCGGACAGTGCGGCGCCTGCACCGTGCACGTGCGCGGCCGCGCGGTTCGCTCCTGTCAGACGCCGGTGTCGGCCGCCGCAAACGTGCCGATCACGACGCTCGAAGGCCTCTCCTCGGATGGCACGCATCCGCTGCAGGTCGCATGGCAGGAGATCGATGTGCCGCAATGCGGCTACTGTCAGGCCGGGCAGATCATGTCGGCCGCTGCGCTCCTGGCAACCACGCCCAGGCCGACGGACGCCGACATCGACCGTGCGATGAACGGCAACATCTGTCGCTGCGGCACGTATCTCCGGATTCGCGAAGCCATTCACAAGGCCGCTGCCTCGTCGCCGCGGGCACCACAGACCGCCCGCGCCAGCGCGGAATAGGAGGACGACATGAACACCACGATGAATCGTCGCGCCTTCCTCCGCGTCACCGCCATTGCCGGCGGCGGCATGCTGGTCGCCACGTATCTCGATCCCCTGACGGGCGTGTTCGCGCAAGGACAGCAGGCTCCGCCCGTTGGTTTCGTGCCGAACGCCTTCGTCAAGATCACGGCCGACAACGTGGTCACCATCATTGCGAAGAACCCGGAGATCGGGCAGGGGATCAAGACATCTCTTCCGATGTTGATCGCCGAAGAGCTCGAGGTGCCGTGGGACACGGTTCGGATCGAGCAGGCCGATCTCGACCAGTCGAAGTACGGCCAGCAGAATGCCGGTGGCAGTACCGCGACGCCCAACAACTACGATCCGCTCCGTCGTGTTGGCGCGGCCGTGCGCGAAATGCTGATTGCGGCAGGCGCCCAGTCCTGGAGCGTGCCGGCTTCTGAGTGCTACGCCAAGGCCACGGCGGTTCATCACCGGCCCAGCGGCCGGTCGATGACCTACGGACAGCTCGCGGCCACGGCGGCGACGCTCACGCCTCCCGATATGGCCACCGTGCCGCTCAAGGCGGCAGCCCAGTTCGAGATCATCGGCACGCCCAAGGGCGGCGTCGACAACCGCGCTATCGTCACGGGCCAGCCCACCTTCGGCATCGATTTCACACTGCCGGGCATGCTCTGGGCGGTGTACCGAGAAGTGCGCTGTCTATGGCGGAACCGTCGTCAGCGCCAACCTGGACCAGGTCAAGGCGCTTCCCGGTGTGCGCCATGCGTTCGTCGTGAAGGGCACGACGGATACGCGTGGGCTCATGCCTGGCGTGGCGATTGTGGCCGATAGCTGGTGGCAGGCGCAGTCGGCTCGACGCCGGCTCCAGGTGACGTGGAACGAAGGGCCAACCGCGCAGCAGAGCAGTGAGCTGTTTGCTCGCCGCGCGCAGGAGATCTCGACGCAGAAACCGGCCTTCCCGCTGCGCGTGGACGGCAACGTCGATCAGGCGTTGCAGGGTGCAGCCAAGGTCGTCGAGGCGTCGTACTCGTATCCGTTCATCTCGCATGCGCCGCTCGAGCCGCAGAACTGCACAGCACACTACCGCGACGGCCGAATGGAGATCTGGGCGCCCACGCAGACG
This sequence comes from uncultured Acidobacteriota bacterium, assembly GCA_963827515.1. Lineage (GTDB taxonomy): Bacteria > Acidobacteriota > Vicinamibacteria > Vicinamibacterales > UBA2999 > JABFSA01. The sequence goes on from CAWHBF010000001.1 coordinate 483,998, forward strand.
CCGCAGGCGGGCCGGCAGCTCGTGTCAACGGCCCTGGATATCCCGCAGGACAACATCACGATTCACATTCAGCGCGCGGGTGGCGGTTTCGGCCGCCGGCTGACCAACGACTACATGGGCGAGGCGGCGGCGATCGCGAAGGAAATTGGCGTCCCCGTCAAAGTGCTCTGGACCCGCGAAGACGACATGCAGCACGACCACTATCGGCCGGGAGGGTTCCACTTCCTCAAGGCCGGGGTGGACGCGTCGGGCAAGGTCATCGCCTGGCGCAATCACTTCGTGAGCTACGGCGACAACGAACGCGGTGTGCAGGGTTTCTCGAACTCGGCGAATATCAACGGCGTCGAGTTCCCCGCGCGATTCGTGCCGAACTTCGACTTCCAGTCGACGCTCATGCCGCTCGGCGTGCCGACCGGTGCGTTGCGCGCTCCTCGGAGCAACGCGTTCTCGTGGGCGTTCCAGTCGTTCCTCGACGAGCTCGCGCTGGCGGCCGGCAAAGATCCGCTCCAATTCCGTTTGGATCTCCTGTCGGCGCAGGCCATTGCGCCTCCAGCCGAGGGGGCCGACGGGTTCGAGGCGTCGCGCATGCGCGGCGTGTTGGAGTTGATCCGCGAGAAGTCAGGATGGGGCACGCGGCGTCTGCCGGCGCGCACGGCGATGGGCGTGGCGTTCCAGTACAGCCATCGCGGGTACTTCGCGAATGTGGCGGAGGTGACGGTCGACACCAGCAACCGGGTCAAGGTCAACAAGGTGTGGGTGGCCGGCGACATCGGTCGGCAGATCGTCAACATCAGCGCCGCGAACAATCAGGGCCAGGGCGCGGTGATCGAAGGCATGAGCCACCTGATGAACTGGGAGATCACCTACGCCGCTGGCAAGGCCGTGCAGGGCAACTTCAACGTGTACCAGCCAACCCGCATGGTGCAGACACCGCAGATCGAGGTGCACTTCCTGAGATCCGACAACCCGCCGACCGGGCTCGGCGAACCCGCGCTGCCTCCCACCGTGGGCGCGCTCGCCAACGCGATCGCCGCGGTTACCGGCAAGCGGATCCGCACCCTGCCGCTCGCCAAGAGCGGCTATCGCTGGGCGTAGAAGAGCTGAACCACGAAGGACACGAAGAGCACGAAGAGCACGAAACTAATTAATCCTTTTTACTCTTCGTGCCCTTCGTACCCTTCGTGATCTTCGTGGTTCAAGGTACCTGTGTCCAAGCCTGATTTTCAGGGGCTCAACGTGCTCGTCCTCGAGAGCCGCCGCAGTCGCGAGATGGCGGCCCTCGTGACCACCTACGGCGGCCGTCCGGTCGTCGCCCCGGCGCTCCGCGAGGTGCCGATCGAATCGAACACCAAGGCGCTCGCCTTTGCCGACGCGCTCATTCAAGGTGAGTTCGACGTCGTTATCCTTCTGACCGGCGTGGGCACACGAGCGTTGCTCGATGTCGTGGGTGGGGCGGGCCGTCGCGAGGCTTTCGTGGCGGCGCTTGGCAGGACGAAACTGGCGGTTCGTGGCCCAAAACCCCTGGGAGTGATTCGCGAGCTGGGCGTGCCGCCTTGGGTAACGGCGCCCGAGCCCAACACCTGGCGCCAACTCCTCGCCGCGCTCGACGCCGCCGGTACGTCCTTGCAGGGCCTCAACGTGGCGGTGCAGGAGTACGGCGTCTCGAACCAGGAGTTCCTGGAGGGTCTCGAGGCGCGCGGGGCGCGCGTGACGTCCGTGCCAGTCTACCGGTGGGCGTTGCCCGAGGACCTCGAGCCGCTGCGCGCGGCGGTGCGGTCGGTAGTCGCGGGCAGCATCGACGTGGCGATCGTGACCACCGCCATGCAGGTCGTTCACCTCTTCCAGGTGGCTGAGACGATGCAGCAGGCGGAGGTGCTTCGTGAAGGCCTCGGCCGCGTGGTCGTGGCATCCATCGGCCCAACAACGAGCGAGGAGCTACGGCAGCAGCGGCTCGCCATCGACCTCGAGGCCTCCCACCCCAAGATGGGTGCGCTCGTGCGAGAGGCCGCCGAACACGCCACCGATCTCCTGCGTACGAAACGCACGTAAGAATCGGCGAATGCCGACTTCCGACGAACTCATCGAGCTGGCGGATCAATGCGCCTCGAAGCTGGAGCTGGAGGGTGCGCTCAGGAGCGCGCCGTCCTTCTCGGATGCCGAGGGGCAGTGCGAGGACGAATACGAAGAGCTGCTGCAGGCGATTCACGAGGACGAGCTCTTTGCGCCCGTCGATATCCAGCGTCAGGAGGAGCTCGTGGAATTGATTGCCGCGGCCCTGCCCGAGGACAAGCGGATGATGATCGTCGAGCTCGCCGACAACCATGCTCGCCACGTGTGGATGCAGCAGGAAGGCGCGTACCATGTCGGCCTCGCCGTTGGCCGAAAGCTGCGTCTGCGGCGGGACGCGTAGCGACGGGCCACAGGGAACTGGACGATATCGCGTTGACAACCGGCGTCTGGCCGCCCTATCGTCGCTCAGGTCGAAGTGTGGCCCCGTTTATCCTTCGCGCAATCCGCATCGTCATTCGCGCCGACTCCGATCCCGCCCGCCAGGCGCTGTTCGCCAATCTCAAGCAGACGCATCTGTCGGTTCGGCTCGTGTACGCGGTGCACGAGCTGCTTGGGCGGACGCGTGCTTCAGCGCTGCTCGTCTCCCTTTACGGCCTGGCGTTCTTCGTGCGCATTGCATCTCCCAAGAGTCCAACGGCGCGTATTCTGACGGTCGCCAAACACGCCAACGCGCGGCGTCACGTCGCTCGCGTCGTCTCGTGGGTCGGGGCGAGCGAGTGTGCGCCGATTCGCATGACGTTCTCAAATCGAGCCGCGTGGTCTGGCGTGGGGGGAATGCTGCGCAAGTCCTCGCGGGCTCCGTTCTCGAGGGCCCTGCGTATCGTGCGCACGGTCGATCGGCGACACGGATTTCTGGTGGCCTGCCGCGTGGCCGGCGCCCTGGCGTGGTACGCGCGCTCCCGCACGATACTCAGCGCTCATCGTCCTGAGGCTGTGCTCGTCTCGAGCGATTCGAACCCTGAGGAGCTGGGGTTTGCGGCGGCCGCGCGCGCGCTTCACGTGCCTACCGTGTTCGTGTCTCACGCGTACACGACACCGCTCTCGCCGCCGCTCGACTTCAGCCTGTCGATTCTCGAGGGCGAAGCGGCCGTGCGCGCCAGGCGTCGGAAGGGACCCATCCGCGGCGACATCGTGCTGGCGGGTCTCGAGGGAGATTCAGTCCCGCTGGACGCCGAACGCTTCGAGAGACCCACGCCCGTTGTCGGTATCTTCACGCCGAAAGGCGTGTCGTGGCCGAAGCTGATCGAGATCGTCACTGAGTGCCGCGAGCGCTGCCATGCCAGGGAAATCCTCATCCGTTGGCACCCGAGCATGCTCGAGCGGCCGGGGCTTGCCGAACGGATCGCCGACATGACCGGCATCGTCGAAACCCCATCGGAGGCGGAACTGACCGACGTGGCTCGCAGATGTGATTGGGTGATTGCAGACGAGAACAGCGGCGTGCATCTGCCGGTGCTCAAGCTTGGGATTCCGACGATCGCGATCAAGGACCTGGGGTTGTATCCACGCAGCCGGTCGGATCTCTACGGCTTTGCCGCCGAAGGTGTGATATTTCCACCCGTGGCCTCAGTCCGCGACGTGAGCCCGGACGCGTTGGCCACGTTCTTCTCTGAGGGCTGGCCAGCCAGGTTTCAGCACTTCGACGCATCCTATCTTCGTCCGCCGCAGGCGATCGGGAGTGAGGTTCGACGTGCCATTTGGCGATTGTTCGAATCCGAACCCGCAAAGGTGACCTGTGCCTGAGAGCCTCGAGGAGCTGCCGTCCGCCGCGACGTCATTGCCTCAGCCCGGACAGGGCTGGATGCGATCTCCGGCCAGACTCGTGAGCCTCACGGTCAGCGTGGTGCTGCTCGTCAGCCTCTACAGCAGCCTCAACATGAGGCTGGTGGTCGAAACGCTGCGAAGCACGAACAAGTTCTGGCTCCTCGTGTCTGTCGGAATGATCGTGCCGATTACCATCCTGCGCGCCGTCCGGTTTCGCCTGGTTGCACCCCCTGCCGCGCTGTCGGGTGTTGCCGAGGCGCTGCGTCTGACGCTCGTCTCGACCGCTCTCAACGTGTTCGTCCCCGCCAAGGCCGGTGACCTCGTCAAGAGTTATTTCGTCGCGAAGCGCGGAGGCACGTCGATTGGCGTGGCTGTGGCAATCATCGTGTACGAGCGCCTCTGCGACATGTTCAGCATCGTCTTCTGGTGTCTCGTGGGGTGGCTGGTCAGCGACGTCGTGGTGTCCCGTGTACCCTCGGCTGCCTGGCCGGTGCTCGGAGCGATCGGCCTTGCCTGCGGCATTCTGCTCTCGTCAGAGCGGGCTGCGGATCTCTGGCGGGGCGTCATGACCCGGGGACAATCCGGGCGGTTGCGCAAGCTGCGGCAGCTCGCTGAAGGGTGGCCGGATCTGCTGCATCACCTGAGAGGACGACGACGAATTATCGTGCTGTTCTCCCTCTTTCTGTGGCTCGTGCATCTCACACAGCTCTGGATGTTCACGCTGGCGCTCTCCGTGCGCATGCCGTTCATGGTGTGCGCCAGCCTGTCGGCGATCGTGCTGATCGCCGGCCAGATGCCGTTCACGATTGCGGGTCTGGGCGCGCGTGACGTCGCGCTCGTGGTGATCCTGGCGGGCTACATGGCGCCCGAGACGGCCGCCGCTATGGGGATTCTGATCGCGACCCGTGGACTCTTACCGCCCTTGGCGGCCATCCCGATCATGCGGCCCTATCTTGCCGTCGCGACAGCCGAGGCGCGCGCGTGGCGCGCGGAGATGAGTCGAGCCGGATGACGACGAGACGGGCTCCCGCCCTATCGCGACGGATCAGCGACCGTTGAGGGGCTCGAGCCCGATCCGTTCGATCGCCGCCCGGCCTTCCGGGCCGCTCAACACCTTCACAAACGCCCGCGCCGCGTCGGCATTTCCGGTCGTCGGGACCAGCGCTACCGAATAGATCGTCGGCAACTGGATGGCCGCTGGCAGGGTGCCCGCCACCTTCACCCCAGGGTTGGGCTTGAGTTCGCTCGTGAACGTAATGCCTATTTCGGCTGCGCCCGTCGCGACGGCGTTCGCCACCTCCGACCCTTGCGTGCGGTACACGATCTTCGGCTTCATCGCGTCCGCGATTCCCATCTTCTGAAGAAGGCCCTCGAAGTAGGTGCCCGACGTCCCGCCCGATGCTGGATTGACGTAGGAGACGGACTTGGCGGCGAGGAGCGCAGCCTTGAACGTGTCGGTCGTCGAGAGGTCGGGCGAGGCCGCGCCCGCTCGGACGCCGACGCCGATCAATGCGCGGGCGAGATTGACGCGGCTTCCGGCCACGATCCGCTTCTCTTTCTCCAGCATGTCCATCGCAGGGCTTGCGACGACGATCAGGTCAGCTTTTTCACCGGCGGTGAGCCGCCGGAGGAGGCCGCCCGTCGTGTCGCCGATGTAGACAAACTTGTGTCCCGCGCTGCGCGCAAAGGCTTCTCCGGTTTGCTTTACCGGCTCCGTCATCGCGCCGCTGAGAAATACCCTGAGTTCCGTCTGGGCCAACGCGAGCGTGGGGAAGAGGATCAGCCAGGCCAACGCGAATGACGTTCTCAGTACGTTACGCATGATGTGTTCTCCGTGAGCCATCGTTATACACCGGCTGTGTTCTCGGCGCCCGCGAATCATTAGACCGCATTTTCGATTCGGCGTAGAGCGGAGGCTTTAGCCTCCGCGGACACGCGCACGCTGAAGCGTGCGCTCTACGGGGAAATGCAAATCGCTCTCTAGCCTGTATAGGTCGGAGCGGCTCATTTGTGTAGAGACGCTCCGACGGACTATCGTCCGTACAACTCGCGTACGCGCGCGACGTCGGCTGCGGAGAGGCCCGACACGTTCGGAATCGCGCTGCGATCCGTGAGCTGTGTCCGATACCGACCGAAGAAGGCCGGGATATCGCCGCCATAGCCGAAGAAATACATGATGTCGCGGAAGTCGTCTGTGTGCTCGAGGCCGAGGGCATGCCCGAGCTCGTGCACGCACGTGAGGTAGACGATCGTGTCTCGGAACAGCGGATCGCGTCGGGCCCGCTCGGCGAGGTCTGGGCCAAGAGCGTTCGTGTCCGGCCGCACGTACACGGCGGCGCCGCGCCGGCCGTTGACCATCAGCGGGCGCATTTCGCCGTACAGCCCGTCCTCCGCGGGCACCCAGTGGATCCGCAGCAGCGCGTCCTTTTCGGTGGCAGTTTCGAACCTCAAAGCGCCCCCGACGCTGGTCTCCCACGACTTCAGCGCCCACGTCGCCAGGTCCCGGTCGGACGCTTGAAATTGGGACCCGGGCAAACCGTCAGCAATGAAGTACGTGACCCGGCCACGGTCGTCGAGCGGCTGAAGCGCGCGCAGCGACTGCGTCCCGGTCGCCTGCGTTATCAGTCCGATGCTGAGCACGAGCGCCGCCAGCGACAGGAGCCGATGACCCATGCACATAAGATATGACTGTTCATGATTTCCTTCACCAACATCAGCAAGCAGTACGGCCGGCAGATTCTGTTCGTGGACGCGTCGTTTCAGCTCAATCCCGGTGAGAAAGTCGGATTGGTCGGACCCAACGGATCCGGGAAGACCACGCTCTTCCGGATGATCGTGGGGGAGGAGTCGCCCGACGAGGGCGAGGTGTCTGTTCCTCGACGGATGACCGTCGGGTACTTCCGGCAGGACGTCGAGGAGATGACCGGACGGTCCGTGCTGGACGAGGCGATCGCCGGGAGCGGCCGCCTGGGCGACCTGCACCACGAGCTCGAAGCGCTCCAGCATGCCATGGCCGATCCCGCGCAGGCCGACGACATGGACAGGATCCTCGCAAGGTTTGGGGACGTGCAGGAGGAGTACGACCATGCCGGAGGCTATGGGCTCGAGGCACAGGCGCGCGAGGTGCTGCACGGCCTGGGCTTCGACGAGGAGCGCATCGACGGGGATGTCGGGGCCCTGTCGGGCGGCTGGAAGATGCGGGTGGCCATGGCGCGCGTCCTGCTGGGCAAGCCCGACGTCCTGCTGATGGACGAGCCGACGAACCATCTCGACATCGAGTCGATCATCTGGCTCGAGCAGTTCCTGAAGTCGCAGACGGGCGCTCTTCTCATGACCTCTCACGACCGCGAGTTCATGAACCGCGTGGTCACGAAGATTGCGGAGATCGACAGCGGCGAGATCACCGCCTACTCAGGCAATTACGATTTCTACGAACGCGAGCGGGCGCTGCGGGAGGCCAATCGCGAGGCGGCGTACGCGAGACAGCAGGCCATGCTCGCCAAGGAGCAGCGCTTCATCGATCGATTTGCGGCGCACGCCGCCAAAGCCGCGCAGGTGCAGAGCCGCGTCAAGGCACTCGAGAAAATCGAGAAGATCGAGCTGCCCAAGAAGCGGCGCGTGGTGAAGTTCGATTTCCGGCAGCCGCCGCGGTCCGGGGACCAGGTGGCCGTCGTGGAGGACGTGTCGAAGACCTACGGCCGCCGAACGGTGTACGACAAGCTCAGCATGACGATTCGGCGTGGCGAGCGGTGGTGCGTGATGGGGCGGAACGGCGCCGGCAAGACGACGCTCTTGAAGATGGTGGCGGGGGTGTTGCAGCCCGACTCAGGGGAGGTTCGGCTCGGAGCGAGTCTCAAGCTGGGGTATTTCGCGCAACAGGCGCTGGATCTGCTCGACCCCGACCTCACCGTCGAGGAGCAGCTCCAAAGGGACTTCCCGCAGGAGTCCATCGGCGCCCTACGGAACCTCGCGGGTGCCTTTCAGTTTTCCGGCGACGACACCGACAAGAAAATCCGCGCGCTCTCCGGCGGAGAAAAGACGCGCCTCGTCATGGCCATCATGCTCCTCAATCCGCCGAACTTCCTCGTCCTCGACGAGCCGACGAACCACCTCGATTTGGCGACGAAGGAGATGCTGATCGAATCGCTCAAGGACTTCGAGGGCACGCTGCTCTTCGTGTCGCACGACCGGGCGTTTCTGCGCGCGCTGAGCAACCGCGTGATCGAACTCGGCGGCGAGAGCGGCGTCGACGCCGAGCCGCATCTCTATCTCGGTTCGTACGTGGAGTACGTCGCGCGCACCGGCCACGAAGCGCCCGGCGTGCACGCGTAGAGCGCCGCTTGTACGTCGTGTCCGGCTGTAGCCTGACGAGTGTTGTTCAGATGTAGAGCGCACGCTTTAGCGTGCGCGGACGCGCCGGATCGGGAATGCCCCCAGGGGAGCGCACTCGCGTAACCAGACGTATGCCGGACGGAATCCTCAGCGTACTTGTCATCGTCGTGATCTTCGTCGGGTTGCCAATCGTTCTGCTGGTTACCAAGCATCGGATCGCTCGCGCCAGGCGAAACCGTACGGCTGAGCTTTCGAGAATTGCGGTGGAACGGCGGACATACGAGCGGCGCATCCTCGCGCCAGACTGGTCGTGTGTCGAGCGGCATTTGCGGCGTCCGGTTCCTCCTGCGCTTCGGGAGCTGTACGCCGATCTCTCACTCGTGACGCGCCGTGATTTTCGCTACTCGACGGATTACACCCTCAGCACGTTCGAGGCGCTTGATGAGCAGGCGATGGCCGATGGCAAGGAGTGGCTTGGATTCGAGGCTGTCGTGTTTGCGAGCACGCAGGAGGGTGATCGGATCTATCTCCGTCCAGGCCCTTCAGACGGTGACACGGTGTACATCACTCATCACGACGGCAACGAGACGGAGGTGTTCACCGCGACGCTCCAGGAGATGCTCGACCGACTTCGACGGGCGCGCGCCTGATCCCCGCAGATCGGAACGCCCAGTGCCTCCGCCTTGAGAAGCTATAGCGACTGCTCCAGGGTGTCGATCGTTCCGGGTCGGACTTCGAGGTGATCCGGTAGCTCGAGGTGGCCTTTCCGGGACGCTGGGATTGTTCTTGCCGGGGCGGCTTTCGCCCCGCGCTTCTCGATCACGAGATCCACGGTCTGGCCGGCATCATCGAGCAGGTGTACGAGCGAAAAATCGAGGCTTGGAAACTTGGCACCTCCATAGAATTCCTGCCCTGCGATGAACACCAGGCGATTGTCGGAGAGTTCGAAGGCATAGCACGCACCTTCGTCTTCGACCTCTTCGAACTCGGCAAACGCGCGCGCCTTCACGGTGTACACATCGGCGGCATTCGTCTTCAGGGCTGATTGAAGACGCGCAGCGATGGCCGCGAAGGTGTGTGCGTCCCGGGTCATGTCGCGACGCGTCCAGAGTGCGAGCCCCAGGCCCACGACGATCCAGAACCCGGTAATGACCAGTGGCGGCGCATCTGAGGCGAGCATGGTGGCCAGCCACAAGAGGAGGACCACGGCGCCGGCGATCGGCGCGGCAACAGCCCGCCCGCGGCGGCCGCGCGCCTGCAGGTCGCGAATTCTGGCCCGGACGAGACGTTGCTCGGAGCTCGTCCACGGACGTCGAGCGGGCTCCAGATTTCGGAGGGGGCTTGCGGGGCGCGGCTCCCTGTCAAATCCAGACATCGAAGGCCGTCACCATTGCACGTCTACTGCACGACGGTCAAATCGGTTGGAGTCAGAGCAATGATGCGTGCCAAGGCGTTTCGATAGTGCAGTTGTGTCAGCCGAGTTTCTATACTTGAGAAATGAGAATCTTCGTACGCGTCACGACCCTGACGATTCTGGCGGTTTTGGCGGCGGTCCCCACGCAGTCACAGGAACGATTCTCGCTCTTCGTGCCCAGCACGCCGGAGAGCGTCGAACGCATGCTCACGATGGCCGGACTCCGCGACGATGACGTGGTGGTGGACCTCGGCTCCGGAAACGGTCTGATCCCGCTGACGGCCGCGCGCATGAACCCCCGGCTGCGGGGCCTGGGGGTCGATATCGATCCGAAGCTCGTGGAGCAATCGAACGAACGCGCCCGGACCGAGGGTGTCGCGGACCGCGTCCGTTTCGAGCACCGTAACGCGTTCGACGCGGACCTCCGGGAGGCAACCGTCGTGACGATGTGGTTGTTTCCGGAGCTGATGAGCTTGCTCCGTCCCGTCATCCTCGAACGTGCCCGCCCCGGCACACGAGTGGTGACCAGCACATGGGGTCTTGGCAGTTGGCAGCCGGATGTGATGACCAACGACGGCACGTCCATCTACATGTGGATTGTGCCGGCTCGCATTGCCGGTGGCTGGGACTGGGATCTCAACGTCGCAGGCAGGCGGATTCGCTACGCTTCCGTCATCGACCAGCAGTTCCAGAAAGTGGACGGGTTCGTCCGTGCCGGTGACCGCCGCGAGGTCGCTAATGCCATGACCCTGCGTGGCGACGACATCGCGTTCACGCTGAATATCACGTTGGATGGGCTGGGACTCACCCAGCATGAGTTCAGCGGCAAGGTCAACGGCGACCAGATCGTCGGGACCGTGAAGGTCACACCGCCGGACCCGCAGGCGACACTGACATTGCCGTGGAGGGCGAGAAAGACTGAGCGCTCTCGCTACTTCGCCCCAACAGGCACGGCGATGTTTCAGCCACCGGGTTAAACGGGAACGTAAAAAGATCGTTCCAACAGGCCACAGAGTCGCAGCGACACAGAGTATTTTGGTTTTCTCTGTGACTCAGTGTCTCTGTGGCCCTCTGTAGACTCGCTGCGCGCGCCGGTCGCGGTTACTTGTTCAGTCCGGCGGTCAAATCGTCGTAGAGCAGCTTGTGAAAGAGGTGCTCCCCGGCTTCGCGCCGGACCGAGAGCCGGCCGGCTGTGTACGCGCGAGAGTGCAGGCCGCGCTGCACGGACGCGCAGATCGCGACGTCCTCCTGCTGAATCTGCTCGCTGACCGCGATGCTCTCGAGATTGCGGGCGCGGGCGGTCCCGCTCACATCCGCGAAGAAGAAATCGAAGATGACCTCGGTGCGGTCCGGGCCTCGGGGGATCACGAGGTTGGTATCCATGGCGCCTGCGTAGCAGTTGATCATGAAATTGGGATACACCCACAAGTAGAGGGCGCGTTCTCCGGTCCGCACCGCGCCGGTCCGGGCATCAGCGCCATCGGCGACCATCGGGCTCGACTGCAGGCAGAAGCGATCCCCGTTTTCGATGGTGTACGTGCTGTAGTCGAGGACGCTGTCGAGGCCTTTGTGCAGGTGTGGAACGTGATACCCGCCGTCGAGATAGTTGTCGACGAAGACCTTCCAGTTGCAGTCCACGAAGTACGAGCGCCGCTCCATCCACTGCAGGCCGCCCAGCTCGTGTGCGCTGAACCGGCCGGTCAGGTCCTCGCCGAGAAACCGGGCGAGTGAAGTGCCCTCACGCTCGGCCCTGACGAATACCCAGTTCTTCCAGACGTCGGTGGCGACCGGCACCAGGCCGTTGGACGACCGATCGAAGTCGCAGACGCCGGCGAAGTCAGGCGTGCCTTTGAGCTCTCCTTCGAGCGAGTAGGTCCAGCCGTGATACGGGCACCGCAGGTGGGTGGCGGAGCCTTCGGGCGCGGTGGCCACGGCCGCGGCGTGGTGGCGGCAGACATTGAAGAAGCCGCGCAGCTCCTCGTCGTTTCCGCGAACCAGGACGATCGGTTCGCCAGCCGCCGTTTCGCAGGCGACGTACTGGCCCGGGCGCCGAAGTTGCTCAATCCGACCCGCAGGCTGCCACGCACGCGAGAACACCGTCCGGCGCTCCAGGTCCAGCACGCGCGGGTCCGTGTACCACTCCGCGGGAATCGTGGACGCCTCTGCCAGCGACGCGTTGCGCTGGTAACCGGCAATGATGTCTGCGATTGGACGTCGCATAAGTGGCGGGCAGAACTCTATCATTCGAGCCCGGCTGGTTACAGTTCCACGGGCCACAGAGACACAGAGGCACGGAGAGGTCTGCGTGACGTATGTCCGGCTTCCCAGGCCTGAGCGCAGTCGAGGCCTGGCCTGAGCGTAGTCGAAGGCAGCCGGACGAGTTCTCATTTGGATGTAGAGCGCACGCTTTAGCGTGCGCGTGACGACTTCGGTCGCACCGATCACCAAATTGTAGAGCGCACGCTTTAGCGTGCGCGTGACAAGTCGCCCTAGCGGGGCAGGTCCGGACAGACGAACGGCGCCTGCGCCGCCTCCAGTGTCAGATCGACCTGCTCGCTCCTGAGGTTGAGCCGAAGGCTCAAGCTGTTCTGGCTCAACGCCTGTATGTCAGCCGTGTATTGAACGGCTGTGTCCTCAACGATCGTCAACCTGTCCGTGGTCTCGGCCCGCCATGTCGCCAACCGATAGACCTCGACGCACGAGGTCATCACCAGCGTCCCGTTCGACAGGAAGACGAACAAGGTGCCGGGTGCCCTGTTGCCGCTCGTGACGCGCCAGACCGTGTTCACGAGGAACCCCGGCGCTGGGCCCGTTGTTTGGGTTGCCGTTGTTTGGTTGGAGATTGGTGTCGAACGTTCCGTAGCGTCCTGGGCCGGAACCCCCCCAGCGCACGCAGTGGCGAAGAGCGCCAAACCACTGACCAGTGCGTTTCTTGCTCTCATGAGGAGCATGGCTATCGCTCGAGAAGGGAGTGTTTGAAGACGTTCACCCTGTGGTATTCGAGAAAGGCATTCTGCTCACGAGAAAACTCGCCAACACGAACGCCAGCATCGATACCCCACGCATCGAGCAGCTTGACCCTGACCTCGGGCACCAGCACGAGTTCCTGTTGGTTTGAGAACGTGATGTAACCCTCGTCGAATAGATGGTCGATGTGTGGCGACAACAGCAATCCGTTGGCGCCGTTCAGTCGTTCCGTGTCCGTTGCATCACGCCACGGCTTGATGTGGCTGGCCTTCAGGTGCCTGGGCTCTGCCACGCCCGTTACGCGACACGCTTCTTCTCGAAGCAAAACATTGGCCCGAAACACACCCTGACCTCGCCTGGCCCTGACAAGCTGCTCTCGGAAAGTAGGCCCGACGATGCTCGCATCGACTGTCATCTCAAGTTCAATCGACTCCGGCGTTTCCTGGAGAACGGCAATGGTCTGGTAGGCATCCCAGTAAGCCTGGCCGATCAGTGCGATGAGTGCGTCTGCAAGCTCCTGCGGGACCTCAGCGAGGTACACCGACTGAAGCCCGTCGCCGCTCAGTTGGAGCGGGGAGTACTTGGACGGCAGGAAGGGACGGAGGATATCGATGTGGTCCTTCGGTCGAATCTGATTGTCCAGGCCACAGTAGTCGACTGGAACGAACCAACCTTCCTGGGACCAGTTTGAGCCGGCAGAGCCGAAGTCAGGCTTCGGCCCGGTCTGTGCGCGACCAGTCACAACACCGATCGCCTTGATTCTGGTGTCGCAGAACGAGAACACGACATCGCCCGGCGACACCTCTCGCATGTTCTCGTAGAACTGATTGCGGGCTCCGTTCGCGTTCTGCTTCGGGGACCACATGAAGCTTCCACGCACTTCGAGCCGGTATGTCTGATTCTGATTGACCCACCAGTACCGCATTGTCCGACTGCTAGCGACTACTATAAGCGGTTGAGCCGCGACGCCGGCTTGTGGCTTATACTCTGCGACGGCCTGTGGCTGGATCCTCGCGTCGCGGTCGCGTCCGCGATGGAGTCCAGGTCGGGTCACCGAAGGCAGGCGCTTAGTCGACAAAAAGAAGCGCGGAGGATCGTGTGACGAAGAACCAGACAGCTGCCGCCCTCATCGTTCTGTGTGCCATTGCGACGCTTGCCACGAGCGGCGTCAGTCACGCGCAGGTGGTCCCGAAACAGGCAATGGACAACGGCGCGCCGCAGTACCGCGTCGACCCGTTCTGGCCCAAACCGCTGCCGAACAAATGGAGCATGCAGCAGGTCGTGGGGATTTTCGTCGACCACATGGACCACGTCTGGTTCCTCAACCGCAATCAATCCGCCCTCCCCATCGAGCTGGCGGCCGAAGCTGGCGTCGGTGCGGGAGGGCCCTCGGCCGCGCTCTGCTGCGTGCTCGGACCCGAACTGATTGAAATGGACCAGCAGGGCAACGTCGTCAGCGCATGGGGCGGGGCCAAACATCACCCGAAATGGCCGGTCCAACTGCAGACGGTGGTCGTCGATACGAAAGGCTTCGTGTGGGTGAGCGGGGAAGCCAATGAGGACAGCATCCTGAAGTTCACGCGCGACGGGAAGCTCGTGTGGGATTTCGAGCATCGTCCGCCGCCCGAGGCGGCCATGATGCCGGAGAACAATCAGGAGACGAGTTACATCATCAACAAGGGGCGCTTCCAGCTCGACGAGGTGGCCAACGAGCTCTACATCATCAACCAGAAGCGCGTCACGATTTATGACGCCTCGACGGGCGCGTACAAGCGCGGCTGGGGCGGTCACGGGATGCCGCTGAGCGAGGTCACGAACGGCCCGATCGCGGGCTACAAGTGGACCGGCGGTCCGCCGCCGGAAGAACGGCAATTCGCCCCGACGCTGCACTTCGTCGAGATCTCGAAGGATCGGCGCGTCTACATCGGCGAGCGCGGCCAGAACCGCATCCAGGTCTTCACCACGGAAGGGAAGTGGCTGCAGGACATCTACGTGTCGCCGAATTCACCCGCGCAGCGCGGCGGCTGCGGTGGGCTGGACGCGGGGATCAAAGCCCCACCGGTGACCATCGTCGGCACCTTCAGCCAGTCCATCTGCGGCACGATGTACAAGATGATCATCTCCAAGGACCCGCAGCAGAAGTATCTTTTCGTGGCCGACGCGCACAACGACGTCATCTGGACCGTCGAGCGCCAGAGCGGCAAGACGCTCGGGTACTTTGGCGGAAGCGGCCGTCTGGCCGGTCAGATGACCTTTCCGAACGCCATCGGGATCGATACGTTCGGCAACGTCTATGTCGGCGAAGTTGATTACGGCAAACGGATCCAGAGGTTTGCGCCCGTTCTCACTGGCGCCCGCTAGGCAGGCTAGGCTAGAACAACGCACCAGCTCATCAAGAAACCACGAAGACACGAAGGAACGTTCTTCCGTACCCTCGTGTTCTTCGTGCCTTCGTGGTTCGCAGGACACGCGCACGCTGAAGCGTGCGCTCTACGGCGAAAGCGTCACTTCTGAACGAAACTCGGGTCCATCCACAGCACCTCCCAGTGGTGCCCGTCGAGGTCGTAGAAGCTGTTGCTGTACATGAACCCGTGATCCTGACTCGGCATCGCGGGCGTGGCGCCGCCGGCCAGCGCCTTCTTCAGTAGCTCGTCGACCTCCGCGCGGCTGGTGCAGGACAGCGCGAAGATGCCCTCGGTCTGCTGGCGCGCATCGACGATGGGGCGCGTGGTGAAGGTCTTGAAAAACGGCTCCTGCAGCAGCATCGCGTAGGCGTCCTCGCTGAACACCATGCACGCAGCGTTCTCGTCCGTGAACTGCGGGTTGAACGTGAAGCCGAGCGACGCGAAGAAATCCATCGACTTCTTGAGGTCGCGGACGGGCAGGTTGAGGAACAGCTTGCGCGGAGTAGCGGTGGCCATGACGAAGCTCCTTTGGATGAGTCGAGTGAAGAACGATTCGAAGGTATAGACGGCCGGCCCCGTCGAAAATCATCGGTCGTGCCGGGAGAGGCGCTACGTGATGCGGCCTGCTGGCGGAGCTGGGCCCGGAGCCGGCGTTCCGGGCGGCAGCGTCATCGGCAAGCCGAACAAAGGAAAGAGCTTCTCGACGTCCAGGAAGGTGTTCCAGGCGGCAATCCTGCCGCCCTCTCGCTCGAGGATGATGAGCCCCCACGCGGCGAAGGATCCGTCGGGCTGGAGGCGATACTGCGCGAACGCCGGCATGCCGGACGCCTCGGTCCGCAGCAGCCGGGAACCGCGGCAGCCCGAGCCGCGGCCGAGCAGCCACCCTTTGATCGACTCGTGACCCTGCAGCCAGAACGCAAACGGCGGCATCGACATCGTCGCGTCCTCGCGCAGCAGCGAGACGAGCGCATCGACGTCGTAGGGGTGGAAGGCGTCCACGTAGCGATTGAGCAGGTCGGACTCGTCCTGGCTCAGATCCTCTTCGGACGTCTCCAGGCTGACGCTGCGCTCCGCCAGCGTGGCGCGGGCACGCTGGATGGCGCTGTTCACGGCCGCGGTGGTCATCTCGAGACATTCAGCCGTCTCGGCAGCGGACCAGCCGAGCACCTCCATCAGCAGCAGCACCGCCCGCTGACGTCGGCGGCAGGTGCTGGACGGCGGCAACGAAGGCCAAGCGGATGCTCTGGCGCAAGACTGCCAACTCGTGCGGGTTGGCATCTGGGGGGAGCGCCCGCGCATCGGGCACGGGCTCCAGCCAGTGCGTGCGCGGCAGCGTTTCGAGCGGATCGTTGATGGTCTTGAGGGGACCGTCTTCCACGGGTCTCGCGCGCCTCGATCGTGACGACAGCGCGTCGAGGCAGACGTTGGTGGCGATGCGATAGAGCCACGTCCGCACTGATGAGCGCTCTTCGAAGCGGTCCGCGTGCTGCCACGCCCGGACGATCGTCTCCTGCACGGCGTCTTCCGCGTCGAAGGCGGAGCCGAGCATCCGATAGCAGTGGCCGAGCAGCGCCGACCGTTGCGCTTCGATCTCGCTGATATCGAGGGTCCGGCCGACCGGCATCCGATGATTCTATGCAATCTTTCCCACGGGCCACAGAGACACAGAGGCACGGAGAAAAATGAACTCCTCTGTGTCTCTGTGCCTCTGTGGCCTGCGGCCTGTGGCCATGGCAGAATAGGCCGCAGGCCGTGACACTCAGATTCTCATCCGTCATCGCTTTCGTGATGCTGGGGTTCGCCTTGGGCTCGGTGGTGCAGGCGCACCACTCGACCGCCGCGTACGAAGCCACGACGATCACCCTGAAGAACGCGATCGCGACGAAGCTCGTCTGGGCCAATCCACATTCGGTCGTGTGGTTCGAAGTGAAGGACAGTCGCGGAAGGGTGACGACGTGGGCCGCCGAGAGTGGCAGCCCCTCGGCGCTCTCCCGCGTGGGCTGGAATCGCAATTCAGTGAAGGCCGGAGATGTCATCACCGTCGAGCTCTTTCCCGCGAAGAACGGCGCGCACGTCGCCCGTCTGGCGCGGATCGTGTTCGCCGACGGACGGGAACTGCTGGACAGCGTCTTCAAGGCATCGCCGTTTGACACCATCCAGAAGAAGTAGCGTCTGGTTCGCGGCCGGGACTGTGTTCCTGCTCGCGTGCGCCGCATGCAGCCCTTCCGCGCTTCCGGGTGCTGCGCCGGCCGAGCAGGGTGAGAAGGCCGCCGCGTCCGCCCCTGTTCGCGATCTGAGCGGCGTATGGGCGGGTCCGCCGCTGCCAACACTTCAGGAGCCAGCGCCATTCACGCCGGCCGGCCAGAAGCGCTACGAGGCCAACAAGGCCACATGGGGACCGAACGCAGTCGGCCTCGCCGAATCCAACGATCCTTTGATCACCTGCGACCCGCTGGGATTCCCACGCGGCATGCTGTACGAAACCCGAGGGTTCGAGTTTCTGCACGCGCCCACCAAGACCGTTCAGCTGTTGCAGTACCAGCGGGTGTGGCGGGAGATCTGGACCGATGGTCGGTCGCTGCCTGCTGACGTAGGAGGAGACAGTCCCACGTCACTGGACCCGCACTGGTTTGGCTACTCGGTTGGCCGCTGGGCAGACGACTACACGTTCGTGGTCGAGACAAACGGGACGAACGAGAACACGTGGGTCGACTACTTCGGTCGCCCGCACAGTGCCGCTGCACACTTCGAGGAGCGGTATCGTCGACTCGACGGCAACACGCTCGAGGTCACGGTGACGGTTACTGATCCGGAGACGTACACCCGTCCCTACGTCGCGATGGCGCAGAAGTTCCTTCGAGCGGAAAAGCAGGAGCTCGAGGAACAGCTCTGCGTGCCCTCGGAGGCCATCGAGTATTTCAAGACGATTGCGGAACCGGCGGCGGCCGGAAATGCCAAATAGCGACCGACCTTGCTCTGACGCTAGACCGCTTTTCGATTCGACGTAGAGCGGAGGCTTCCGCCTTCGCGTAAAGCTTCGGCGGACCGCCGTAGCCTTGGCGGAGGCGGTTAGCCTCCGCGGACACGCGCACGCTGAAGCGTGCGCTCTACGGGGAAACGCAAATCGCTCTAGCCGATGACGACGCCCGCGTCATCGATGCGGGCCAGCGTCACCTTCGGGTTGTTGTGCGGACGGTCCGGCTCTCCAGCAACCAGTTGCACCGCCGCGTGCAGCAGATCCTTTGCGCGGATGACTCGTCGGATCCTGGCGTCAAGGTCGTGGCGGCTGATGCGCTGCGTGCAGCTGCTTGTCGGCCAGGTTGGCCTCCACCGCGGATGCGAGAATCGGTAGACCGTGTCGCCTGGCGTTTTCGTACATCCAATTGAGCGCGATCCAATTCAGCCCGCGATTGCCGTTTCCACCGCCCACGTCGGAGTGCACGCCGCGGAACCAGACCTCCCGAAGTGTCTTCGACGCGTCGAATCCCCGGCCGAGGCGGGTCAGGGGGAAGAACGCGCGACTCTCGTCGAGTGCCATGGCGTGGTAGCAGCACGCCGCATTGGGTGGCAAACGCACGATATGCCCGGCGTTGATGTGTTCTCCCGGAACGCCAAACTGTCCAACAACGTCCCACACGCCGATGAACCGGATCCGGACCTTCGGCAGCTTCCGGGCGATCTCGTTGGCGAACGACAGCGCCAGCGCGGCGCCGCGACTGAACCCGACGATGTCGACAACGGTGTCGCCGCCTTCGATGTTGTTCTCGAGCCGATCCAGGGCCTGCCGTACGCGGCGGTGGCCGCCAATGCCGAAGGCCTCCGCATTGACGACCCCGATCAGGGTACGTGCCCGGGTACCAATTCCCTTGAGATAGAGACTGCCTCTCTCCACCTGCGGGTCGTCGTTCCGCGAGGGATCGTCGTAGGCCCGGAAGAAATCGAGCACGTTGCTGTCGAAATCCATCCCTTCCCGGTCCTCGTTGCCGGTGCCGTCGAATGCGTAGAGAGCCATCGATCCTCCTTCATGGCGTCAGTAACTGTCGCCCATCCAGCTCGATCGACTTGAAGCCCCATGCTTCCGCCGTCTTGACGAGATGCGCCGTGCCGCCGGGCCCGTCGGCCTCGCGCTCACGGTTGTAGAGCGCGACGAGCGTCAGGCGCTTGGGATCGAGTGAGAGGGCGTTGAACATCATCCACAGGTTGTTGCGTTGCCAGATGTCGTAGTCGGGCTTGTCAGCCAACCATCGCGGCAGCGCCTTGTCGTCCTGCAGTACACGGAACGGGATCTGTTCGCAGAGCAGGCGATAGCGCTCCACCCAATTGGGTCCGCCGTGCTGTACCGACTCGACCTGGAACTGGTCTGCCGGCAGCGCCAGGTAGAGCTGCGTGGGGATCCCCAGCGTCGTACACACTTCGTGGAAAAGAATGTCGGCGCCGCACGCGCCGCCGGCAATGCCGAGCGAGACTCCACCCGGTTCGGCGAGCTCGGCGCGGAGCGCGTCTTCGATCGCGGCCCGTGCCTTGGCCTCCGCTTCTCGCGTTCGCGGGAACCTGGCCTTGTCCGCCGGGCGATCGGGTCTGTCAACCATGTGTCCGGTGAAGAGCACCACGCGCGCGAGTCGCTCCTGCGCCGCAGGCACGTCGCCAGCCGCGGCGAGTGCTTTGTCGATGACGCCGAGCGCTGCCGTCACACCCTCGGCGTGCAGTCCAAGCGCCTCGAAGATCTCGACGTTCCTTCTCGTGGCGGAAATGGCGAACGGATCATCTCTGACACGCGCGAGCGCCTTGCGATACTCACTCTCGATGCGTCGCGGCTTGTCGATCGTCAGAAACAGCACGTCGGCTCGTGCCAGTGCGGCCCAGGCATCCTCCTCGTCCTGTTTGACCTTGAGAACGGGGTCGCTCCCCAACACGAGGTTCAGCGCCGCCGCGATCCGCTTCTCGCACCCCTCGAGATCCGCGAGGGCATCGCCGGCCTTGTCCGCGTCGTCGAAGCCAGACTCCCACGTCGTCGGATCCTGCTTCGCGAGAAGGCTCCGGATCCTGAGCAGCGCCAGCGCGTTGGCGCCTGGATAGTAGGCGCCCAGATTCTCGGCGTACGCATTGAGGTAGGAGACGAGGGCGTCCTCGAGGTGTGACGATGCAAGGGCCGCGCGATGTCGGGCATCCAGTGACGTGTCGCGCCAGTCGGTCAGCCAGCGCGTCTTGGCGTTGCTGCCGCGCAGCGCGAAGGCTTCGGCGCGCTCGGCGGGTGCGGATGCGTCCCTGAGTGCGCGGTCGATCGCTTGATCGGAGCGCGTGAGGAGATCGTGCGCATCAGCCGCCGGCGCTTTCGCCGCGAGTTTCTGGTAGATCGTGCCGAGGCGGAGATTCGCGTGCACGTCCCTGGGATTTGTCTTGTGCAGCGATTCGAATGTCTCCTTGGCGCCCCGGAACGCCTTCAATCTGAACTGGGCGTTACCCACCAGACGAAGCCCCTCGGATTCCCATTCGAAACCTTGCGCTTCGTGCGCCAGCAACCGCAGATCGCCCCGCCGTCCTCCTGCCTGCGCCAGCTTCACCGCCTCCTGAAAATCCAGCGGCACCGGCATCAGCACCGAGCGGTCATGCGGCTTGAGGTGCGGCAGGAGTTGGAAGACGGGACTATCCCTGAAGTTAGGATCCGCGTTCAGCGTCGAGCGCAACGCGGCGGCCAGCCCATCGACAGACCCAGCGAGATCCGCGGCGTCGTACGTGAAGTATCGGTCGGTTTGCAGATCGAACGGGTACTTCGCCGCGGTCGACTTCTCGCGTATGAGGAATGTGTGCTGATGGCGCAGCCCGTGGCGGATGCCGAGCTCGTAGAAGGCGTTGGGGTTGTAGATCGAAATGTCGGCCACCACGAGGTCGGCGGTGACGAGCAGCCTGAACATGTCCTCGCGAATGTTGCCCTGGCGGATGAACTCGCCGGTCGTGCCGCCGTCGATGGCCAGACCGTATTGAGTGCGCAGCCGCTGGAGTGCCGGCCGGAGGAGCACCACCTCGACCTGGTCGAAGTCGATGCCCTCCTTGATGCCGAACGGTCGTACGAAGAACGCGCGCATGGGAGACCCCTTCGGGCGTTACGGCGTCAGGAAGGGTCCGAAATCGTCAATCACGATCCGGTTGGCAACGGCTCGTCCAACGCGTTCCAGATCCTCCATGTGATCGACCGAATCGAGCTTGCTGACGGTGGCGGCGTCGAGATCGCCACAACCCAAGGCGCCTAACCCTTCGCAGGTAAGCTCCGCATCGTAGCGCGCGTACAGGAACCCGCGGCCGAGGTCGGTGGAGAGCGGGATGCGCTGCCCCGCGTCATCCCGTGGAATCAGATCGCCGACTTCCCGATCGAGTATCGGACCGGCCACGCAGCGACCGATCGTGCGGCAGCTCAGGTCCTGATCGAAGGCGGCCTGGCTCATGAGCGCAGACAGTGTCTGCACCGCCGCGCCGGCCAGATTCTGTTCGGGGTCCTCATCGGTCTGGCCCAGTGTGGGCGCGGAGCCAGTGCCGACCGAGACAACGAGCATGGCGCTTTCGCCCCTCGGCCAGCCAAGTCGATAGGCCGGTTCCGTGGCCATGCGGTACATGAGAAACGCGGGATTGTTGTACGCGGTGGTGCCCCCGTCGACGAACACGAACGTTTTCTTCGGATCCTTCGCGTCCAGCGAGATGACCTCGGGCTGAAAATACACGGGTGCGGCCGTGCTCGCCCGCACGATTTGCCAGAGGGGCAGGAGCAGGTTGCAGTCGGGCCGGGCCCGGTCGTTGTACTTCGCCCAGGGGTTGCTGCAGATGGGCCAGGCCGAGTCGGTTGTCGCGTTCCGTGTCACGGCGAGAAACAGGGACCGCAGGTGCTGTGGCTCGAGGGTCGTCGTGTCGCCGAAGGTGTCCTGGAGCTTCCGTTGCAGCGGTCCGTTGGCATAGAGCGATTTCCACCGTGCGATGAGAGCCCGTTTGGTGAACGCTTCACGGCCGAACTCGCGATAGAAGGTAATCAGCTCCGACGTGGACATACCTCTCACGAGGCCGGCGGCGATGATGGCGCCCGTGCTCGTGCCGCCGATGAGATCGAAGAAGTCGCACAGCCGGAACCCGGGACCCGCCTTGAGCCGCTCCCGCAGTTCCTGCTCCAGCCGGTCGAGAACCTGCAGCGTAAGCAGCCCCCGAATGCCGCCGCCGTCGAGGGCGAGCATCCGGTGTGGTCGAGTGGCTTGATATCGCTCCGCAAGCGGGCCCCACGCCGTCCAGGATCGTATTGACACGTTTCTCTCTCCCACTAGAGCGACCGTCCGCGGTCCAGGCCGGGGGCACTCGGGCGCAACAGATCATACCTGGGTCAATCTCGGAACGGGTGTTCGCGTATAGTTCGACACACAGGTTCCCCCCTCGGAGGAGACGACCATGGCCAGCTACGGCGATCGCGTGTACGCCGCCCTCGGGCGGTTTCAGGGGTGTCTGATTGAGTTCACGGACCTCGTCGGGAAGCGGCCTGCGGATCCCCCTCGTCTGCCGCGCAAGGAACTGGACGGCTTGCTTGCGCTGGCCGATCGAGCTCGTGCCGCCGCCGATGCCATCGCGGTGTCGCTCGGCCACATCACGGAGCGTGGCGTCGACCTCGTGGACATGCAGGTGCGCCTCAAGGGTGAAACCGCGCGTCTCGCTTCGGCCCTGAGCGGTCTCGGCGAGCTCGTCGAACGGCAGCACTTCGTCAGAGAAGCCTTCGAGAATTCGTTGGTGTCGCTCGACGAGGCCTCGCACATGCTCGCGTCCGCGGTGTTTCCAAGCGCGGTACAGGGTCTGCGCGCTGTGAACGTCAAGCTGTGGGAGTTCCAGAGAATCCAGGTCGCACACTACGGCCGTATTCTGCAGACCGTGGTGCGCGACCAGAAGATCAGCCAGGAGCAACAAGTCACTATTGAAGCCATCGGCACGGGTGTGATGGCGGCGTTCGAGACGGTCAACGCCATGCTGAACGAGCTTGCCGAGGGACGCGCCACCGATGGTCCGAAATTGCGCCAGCGGCTCGAGCAGGCGCGAAAGAACCTGACGAAGGGCCTTGATGAGGCCGCGCGGCGGATGACCGGCGAGTTGAAGATGTTCAAGCCGGTGATCAACGCCTCCACGAAGATCGCCGAAGGGGTCGTTGAACTGCTCGATGACGTCGTGGTCCCGATCTTCCCGACCCACGAACGCCTGGGCACGCTGGCCGACGCGATCGATCTGGACCTGTACGACAGCCTGAGCGGTGTTCAGGCATTTGCGCTTCTCAACATCTCAGCGCGTATGCACGCCACGAAAGTCGGCCCTCGCGCGCTGCTGTCGAAGGAGTACCGGATACGCGTGGACCGCGTGTTTCCGGATCGGATCTATTTCGAAGCTGACCGCGCGATGATCGACGCGGTGGCGGCCGACAGCAACTTCGCCAGCGCGCCCGCATCGCTGCATCGGTTCAAGGAGGGGAGCTTCAAGCAGCGGCGGTTCTCCAAGGGCAACCTGCAGCTTTGCTTTGCGTCTCGTGCCGGCGGACGCGTGGTCGTGGATGCAGACCTCGATCTGTACCGTCACGCCATTCCTCATCTATTCGGCGAAGTCCTCGTGAACCATCTGACGGACAGTCGTACCGAGTCAGTTCGCCGTGCGCGACATTCTCGACGAGCAAGGCATCGCTCCCATCGGCGGGTTCGCGCTCCTGACCGCGTACGACCGCGTAGGGTGAGGAAGCGTTCAAGATCTGCGTGAACGCCGGTTCATCTCTGCCGTATGCTGTGAGTCCACGAACATAGCGACGTGCGAACGGCGCGGGGGCGTCTTCAGGCAGCGGCATCGAGGCGCCCAACCGGTTTGCCTGTCGCACTGGAGGTCCAGTCCATGCCACCGATCGCCTGCAGACCGAAGCCTCTTACGCCGTCACAGGCGGCGGAAGCCGTCCGCCGCGCCATGCTGATCAACCCGGGCAACGGCGCCGTGCGGCGCACCATCGTACGCACGCCGGTCGGCCGGCGGGGTGGTCCGCGTCGCCTTGCAGTCGTCATCGCACGCAAGTGGCCGACGAGCGGCGTGCGGCTCACCGTGCAGTTCCTCGACAACGCGCCCGCGGACCTGCGCAAGCGGATCCTGCTCCACATGAACGCATGGAACAAGACCGCCAACGTCCAGTTCGTCGAGACGCGCGGCACGGGGCAGGTGCGCATTACCCGGCTCGATAGCCCCGAAGACATGTCGGGATACTGGTCCTACGTCGGGACAGAGATTCTTGGCGTCAAGAAGAATGAGCCGACGCTGAACCTTGATAGCTTTACGATGCGCACGTCCGAGTCGGAGTTCCGGCGCGTGGTGCGGCACGAGGCCGGGCACACGCTGGGGTTCGACCACGAGCACATGCGCGGCGCGCTGGTTCGGAAGATCGATCGCACGAAGGCGCTGCGCTTCTTCGACCTCACGCAGGGGTGGACGCCGGAAGAAATCGACGAGCAGGTGCTGACGCCTCTGGCTGCGGCGTCGATCATGGGGACGCGCGAGTCCGATCCGACGTCAATCATGTGTTATCAGATTCCTGGCGCGATCACCAAGGACGGCAAACCTATCACCGGTGGTCGCGATATCAATCGCACGGACTTTGCGTTTGCCGCATCGATCTATCCCAAGCGGCTCGCTCGGCCACGAACGCGACGGTAAACCGTCCGGCTAAAGCCGGACACTACGTCTGTCGCGGGCTTTAGTTGGGAAGAATCGGTTGTAGTGACCGCCGTGAACGCGACGATAAACGTTCGGCTAACGCCGGACATTACTTCTGTGATGGGCGTCAGTTGGGGAGATCGGTTGTAGTGTCCGCCTTCAGGCGGACGAATCAGTCGTAGTGCCCGGCTTCAGCTGGGCGACGTAAGGGGAACCCGATGGCGAAGACACGCGAAACCAGCGACTGGAAGATCACGCGGGCGCCGCGACGGAGTGTGCGTCGAGGAGGAGGTGCCGGAAAGACCGCCACGGTGCCCGACGAGTTCCTGCAGGCCTCCGGCGTCAGCGTCGCCGATGCCTTCGACGCCACGTCGCCTCCGGTTGGCGCGCGCCGCGGAGCCGGTCCGCCGGAGCTGGTGATCGATGTTGATCTGAAGCCTGGCGAAGCCGGGGTGCTCGCCATACGTCATCCGTCGGGCGCGCTCACGTTTCACGTGGGCGAACCGCCGGTCGGTCGCCGAGGCACACAGCGTGTGCGTCAGTCGTCGCTGCGGTTTCAGGTGCCGGTGCGCCGTGTCGGCAGCTCAAGCGGCCGCCGCGGGATCGTCGGGTCCGCGCTGAAGGGCGTGGTCGTGAAGGTGGGCAAGGCGGCGGTCAACAAGGTGATCGGTATCGCGCTGCCGAAGCTAGCCCTCGCGTGGGAGACGCGCACCTGGAAGGAGAAGGGACTGAGCGAGGGGTGGTTCCATGTCACGCCCATGTCCGGCGATCTGCGTCTCGAGCCGGGCCGCCCCGAGCCGGGACAGCGGTCGCTCGTGCTGGTGCACGGCACGTTCTCGAATTGCAAGGACGCCTTCAAGGCCCTTACTCACACGGACTTCTTCGATCGCGTCGCGCCGCTCTATGGCCCACGGATCTTCGCCTTCGATCATTTCTCGCTGAGCCGCACGCCGGCCGAAAACGCGGAACAGCTGCTCTCAGGTTTGCCGACCGGCGGATGCCCGTGTGACGTGATCACGCATTCGCGCGGTGGTCTCGTCTTCCGCAGCGCGGTCGAGGACCGCGCGCTTCATGGCGATCTGGCGGACAGGCTCCAGCTCGGCCAGGCGGTGCTCGTGGCTTCGCCCAACGAGGGCACCCCGCTTGCCACACCCGAGCGCTGGGATCAGACGGTCGGGTGGTTCGCCAACCTGATGGAGATCCTGCCCGACAACCCGTTCACAACGGGTGCACAGTTCGTCTCCGAGGCCATCGTCTGGCTGGCCGGCCACGTCACGGGCGACCTGCCCGGACTGAGAGCCATGGATGGCGCGGGCGACTTCGTTGCCGGGCTGCAGGAGCCGCCCGGACCGCCGCTTCAGGCCTACTCAGCGCTCGTCTCCAACCACCACGCCGACGAGAAGCTCTGGGAGCGCGCGCTCGACGTTGGCATCGACACCTTCTTTGCGTCGGCGAACGACCTGGTCGTGCCAAGCGAGGGCGGCTGGCGTGTGGACCGCGACGGCACTCCTTACGTGCCTGGCGATCGCATCGGCTGCTTCGGCCCCGGCGGCAACCTCAGCACGACCGACGGCGGTCCTGTGACGCACGTGGACTTCTTCAAGAGGCCGGAGACCGCCGCGTTCCTCGCCCGCGCGCTGGCCGCGGAACCGCAGACGCTGACGGCGATCGATCCTGACGTGCCACTGCCGGACCGGCGATTCCCGCGCTCGGTCCGCCGTGGCGCCGTTGCGACTTCTGTTACGGACCGGGCTATCCCTCGAGCGGTTCCTTCCCAAGTGCGCGCGACGATCACTCCTGGTCTCGCGCCGCCGCGTGAGGACGTCGACACGTTTCACATCGTCATCATGGATGCGTTCGAGTCCGATGGGCAGGACAGCGCGTCGCCGCGTCGAGTCGGTGGACGGCGAGTCGCCTCCACGCAGGCTCAACGACCCAGCTACGCGCGCGTATTCGCCACCTACGGTGGCGCGCGAGTGACGACCCCGATGCGCCTGCGCAAGGGGAAGTCCGAGGTGGCCACGAGGTTCGGCCGCATCATCACCACGCACGAACGGATCAAGAACTATACGAACCGCGAGCAAGGCTCTCTGCCGTCCGATGCGGAGATGGTGGCGTTCGGCACCGACCTCTTCGAGACACTGTTCCAGGGCGACGTGCGGCGGCTGTACGACGAGGCGCGTTCACGGCAGCAGCGACGCAGACTCGACCTCGTGTTGACGTCCATGATCCCGTGGATAGCCGAGAAGCCGTGGGAGTTTGCGTACGACGCCGGACGCCAGAGCTTTCTGGCGACTGAAGACATTCACTTCGTACGCAACGTCCTGACGGCGATACCTGCGGATCTCATCCCCGCGCGTCGTGGACCGTTGAGCATCCTCGTGGCTGCGGCGCAGCCCGTCGGGTTCGGGCACCTCTCGATCACACAGGAAGTCGAGGTGATTCGGCGCGGCTTCGAGCCGCTCATCGAGGCTGGGCTCGTCACGGTGGACGTCCTGCCAAGGGCGACGCCGAGCGGCATCCACGGCCGGCTCTCCACCGGCGAGTTCACGATCGTGCATTTCATCGGGCACGGCGTGTTCAACGAAGCCACTGGAGAGGGCGCGCTGATGTTCGAGGATACCCGCGGCGGCGAGGTGCCGCTGGGGGAGCGCTCCGTGCGCGAGATCTTCTGCCAGCGCGGCGTCAGCCTCGTGTTTCTGAATGCGTGCCAGAGCGGCACGGGAGGGCAGGCGGAGTTCAACAAGGGCGTGGCGCAGGCGCTCGTGTCGCATGGGCTGCCCGCGCTCGTCGCGAATCAGTACAGCGTGCTCGACTCGTCCGCAACGTCCTTCGCGCAGCACTTCTACTGGTCGCTGGCGCAGGGTATGACGGTCGGTCAGGCGGCGCGGGAATCACGAATCGCAGTGAACTACTCGATGCAGGGCGAACTGATCGACTGGGCCGTGCCGGTCGTGTACGCACGCGATCCGAATATGGCGCTCTGCGAGCGACCGGACACTCCGTCGATGACGCCCACAACCTCGATTCGGGCGACCAGTCGGCGTGCCACAACGGGTCGTCAGGTGCGCGTGGCGGTGTGGGATATCGACGACGTGTTCCCCTCGCTCGATCGGACGCTCGAGCGAATGAATGCCGCGCAGTCGGTGTTTGGCTTCGAGCTCGTGGACATGTCCACGCCGCTCGATGTGTGGGACCTCGATGAGCGCGCGAGCGACGGCACGCCGTACCTGAGGGCGGAGCGGCTGGCTCATCGGCTCGAGAGCAAGACCGTCGAGCTGCGCGCCAACGTGCTCGCGTGCGTGACGCGCCACTGGCTGCGTGACGATGACTGGTTGAATCTGTACGGGTGGTGGCCGGTCAGCGGGAAGCCGCCGGTGGTGATTTTTTCCTGCGCCGGCTTCGACGACCTGAAGGCCGAGGGTCCGGAGACCGATCGGGCCATCGCCAATGTCACCGTGACGGCGTTGGCTGGTTTCTTCGGCAGGATGGGGTCACACGAGCGAGGCGCCCAGGATTGTCCCTTGTTCCACAACCCACTTCGGAAGTTCGAACATCTGACCGGGGCCCAGGCATTCGACAAGGGCTGCCGGGCCAAGCTGAAGAAGAAGCTGGCGAAGGAGCTACCGGCGCTCGAGGCGTTGCTCAAGGCCTTCGTCTAAGGTCCGCCTGAAGGCGGACACTACATCAGACGGGGGACCGCGGCGTACAGTCGTAGTGTCCGGCTTCAGCCGGACGGGGTAAGATCAGGGCTCTTCAGCGTCGGGGCGTGGCGCAGCCTGGTAGCGCGCCTGCTTTGGGAGCAGGATGTCGCAGGTTCAAATCCTGTCGCCCCGACCACTCTCTCACTTTGTTCGGCCATTTCTCTGCTTCGGCCGTGTTCCGAGGTTTCCCATGTTGATCCGTTTCTCCCTGCCCGTCGGCGTCCTCATGGTCAGCTGCGTGGTCCTTGCCGCACCTGCCGCTGCCCAGACAAGGCCCGTGCGGTCGGTCTACGAGCGTTACACCGAGCCGATCCAGGTCTTCAAGAACGGCCTCGGTACGTTTACCAGGCCGATGTCGTCGAGCAACATGGAAGCGCAGGCGTTTTTCGACCAGGGCTTCCAGATGATGTACTCGTTCGCCAAGCCGGAGGCGGTGCGGTCGTTCCGCGAAGCATGGAAGCGCGACGCTGACTGCGCGATCTGCTACTGGGGTGAGGCGTGGGCGTGGGGGTCGTACCTGAACGCGCCGATGACCGCCGACGAGGCGCCACACGCGTATGCCGCGGCACGCAAAGCGCTGACCCTGTCCAGCCGTGCCACAGACAAGGAGCGGGCGCTCATCGAGGCGATCGCGGTGCGATATGTCGAGACGTTCGACGCCGCGAAGCGGGTCGAACAGGACCGCGCGTATGCCGAGGCGATGCAGAAAGTATCGGCGGCGTACCCGGACGATCTCGATATCGCCACGCTGTATGCCGATGCGCTCTTCCTGCTCGAGCCGCGCCGCGGCACTCGCGACCATACCGATCCCGATGTTCAGCGGCTGCATCAGGTGCTCGAAGGCGTCCTGACGCGAGACGTTCGTCATCCCGGCGCTTGTCACCTCTACGTGCACGCCACCGAATCCACGACCGTGCCGGGTCGTGCCGAGGCGTGCGCCGAGTTCCTGGGCTTGTCGATCCCTGGCGCCAGCCACATCAACCACATGCCGTCGCACACATGGAACGAGGTGGGGCGCTGGGGCGATTCGGTGCGTGCCAATCTCACCGCATGGCACTCGGACCAGAAGGCGGCGATCGGGCAGGGCTTTGCGATTTATCCGGAGCACAATCTGCACATGCTCCTCTACGCGGCGTCGTACGACGGCCAGGGGGCCATTGCGATGCGGGCGGGGAAGGACTACGCGAAGCTCACCGGAGAGTCGTTCTACGAAGTGCTGACGCTCGATCCGCTTCGGCCGGTTCGACGAGGTGCTCGAGGTGACGAGCCGGCCGAAACCCGAAATTCAGGGTGGGCTCTGGGATTTCGCGCAGGGCTACGCGCATCTCAAGCTCGGCGACGCCGATTTCGCCGCCGTCTACCTGGCGCGCGTGAAAAAAGCCGCTGAGACATCAACCGCGGCCTTCCGGGTCCACCCGGCGAAGAACCTGCTCTCAATCGTCGCTGGAATTCTCGAGGGTGAGATGCAGCGCACCGCCGGCGATCTCCCAGGCGCCATCGCGTCGTTCCAGCGAGCCGCCAGCCTTCAGGAGAGTCTCGTCTACGACGAACCGGAGCCCTTGCCGTTCTCGGCGTTTCACTGGCTCGGCGCGGCTCTCCTGGAGAGCCGGCGCTTCGAGGAGGCCGAGCAGGCCTATCGTGCTGAGCTCAAGGACCACCCGCACAACGGCTGGTCGTTGCTCGGCGTGCAGCAGGCTCTCGAGGGCAGAGGCATGAAGTCTGCTGAGGTCGACGCCGACCTCGCCGCAAGCTGGTCGCGCGCGGATACCTGGATCCGCTCGTCGCGTTTCTGACAGTCCGGCTAAAGCCGGACACTACGACTGCCTACGCCTGCACGTCCGCCTGAAGGCGGAGACTACGACTGTACCGAGCGCGCATTCCCACAGCAGTAGTGTCCGGCTTCAGCCGGACGAAAAAACGTTCGTCCAAGGCGTGCCACAATTGGCCGTCCTGAAGCGTGCATGGCCGAACCTCTCTCCCGCATCCGCTATCTGAAGACGGCTGCGTCGATGGCCTTCGATGCGTTGCGCGAGGGCCGTCTGCCGCTCTCCCCGCGGCGCTGGCTGCTCGACCTTCGTGACCTTCGCCAGCAACTGGCCGACCGTGCTGGCTCCGCTGTGTCATCACCCCAGGCGCCAGGACCGCGTGAATCCGCGTCCGCCGCGCGGGCCCTCACCGATGCCTGCCGCCTCGCATTGACAGCGTTCATCGATGCGGACCACGAATTGCGCTTTGCTGCCTACGACCGGCCGACTCTCTCAGTGCTGATCGTGCTCCACAACCGGGCCGAGCTGACGCTTCGATGTCTGCAGACGCTTCGCGAGCACCTCTCCATTCCGGTCGAGCTCGTCATCGTCGACAACCATTCAACCGACGAGACGTCTGCGCTCCTCGATCGCGTGCACGGCGCCCAGATCATTCGCCCTGGTGAGAACCTCGGATTTCTTCGGGCGTGCAACCTGGCGGCACGCGCGGCGCGAGGGACGTATCTGCTCTTCCTCAACAACGACACTGAGGTGCAGCCCGGAAGCGTGTCGGCGGCGCTCGAGACGATCGAGGATTCCGAATCGGTGGGCGTCGTCGGTGGCCGTCTGGTGTTTCCGGACGGCCGGCTTCAGGAGGCCGGCAGCATCATCTGGAACGATGGGTCCTGCCTGGGCTATGGGCGAGGCGACTCACCATGGGACGCTCAGGTACCTCGTACGTTCGAGATGTGGACTATTGCTCGGCGGCGTTCCTGCTCACGCCGCGGGATCTCTTTCTGGAGCTCGGGGGGTTCGACGATCGTTATCGTCCCGCCTACTACGAGGATGTGGACTACTGCGTCCGCGTCTGGAAGGCCGGGAGGCGTGTCGTCTACAACCCTTTCGCTCTGGTGACGCACTTCGAGTTTGGCAGTGCCTCGTCCGTATCCGCGTCCGTGGCGATGCAGTTGGAACGTCGCGCGATATTCGTCGACGCACACCGAGACTGGCTGGCTGCACAGGCACCGCCGTCTGCGCAAGGGGTTCTGCGGGCGAGGGATCGGCGGAGCGGGCAGCGCATTCTTGTGATCGACGATCGCGTTCCACACGATTCCGTCGGATTCGGCGATCCACGGGCCCTCGCGCTCCTGCGGAGCCTGGTGGGTCTGGGGCATTCGGTGACCTTGTTCCCAGTGTCGGCCGCGGACGAGGACTGGGCTCGCATCTACGAGGACGTTCCCCGCGAGGTTGAGGTGATGCTCGGATATCGCGGGCGCCGCCTCGCGCCGTTTTTTCGCGAGCGTGCCGGCTACTACGACTGCGTGGTCGTGAGCCGCTCCCACAATATGGCGCTGCTTCGAGCGAAGTTGGGCGAGCCGCACACATGGATGCGAAATGCCCGCGTCATCTATGACGCCGAGGCGATTACGGCCACGAGGGAGCTCGGGCGCCGTCGGCTGCGCGGCGAGACGGTTAGCCAGGCTGCAGCCGAACGTCTTGTAGCCGCCGAACTGGCGCTCGCGCGAGGGGTAGACGCAGTCCTCGCTGTTTCACAGGACGAACGGCGGCAGTTTGAAGCAGTCGTCCCTGAACACGTGCACATCGTCAGGCACGCCATCGCGCTGGCTCCAACGGCGAAGCCCTTTCGTCACAGGAGCGGAATACTCTTCGTCGGTTCGTTCCGTGAGCTCTCGTCCAATGCAGATGCGGTGCTCTGGTTCGCGACGCGCGTACTCCCGGCTGTGTGCGAGCGCGTGGGTGAAGCCGTGCGCCTGACGGTCGTTGGGCAGGACCCGCCGGACGAGGTCGTGAGACTGGCGGCCGATGGCGTGCACGTGCTCGGGAGCGTGCCCGATTTGAGGCCGCTCTACGATCAGGCTCGCGTGTTCGTGGCGCCAACTCGATTTGCGTCGGGAATTCCAATCAAGGTAGTCCATGCGGCGGCACACGGGGTGCCGGTTGTGACGACGTCACTCCTCGCGCGTCAGTTGGAATGGCGTGACGGTGAGGAGTTGGTCGTGGCCGATTCCGTCGATGACAGTGTGTCAGCGTGCACTGCGCTGTATCAGGACCCTGCGTTGTGGGACCGGGTGCGGGCCGCGGCGCTCGAGCGGGTAGGCAAAGACTATTCTCCGAGCGTCTTCGCGTCGGTAATTGACGAGGCTTTGTCGACCGCGATCGTGTCGCGACGATCGTCACTTGCGTAGGTGCCTTCAGAGCGACGCGAGTATCGCAGCGACGGATTTCCTTACAGCCTCATGCCCCAGACGCGACTCGATGTGCCGGCGGCCGCTCTCGGACAGACGGTTCCAGAGTGCTTCGTTGCCATAGACGTCGACCACGCACCGCGCGAACGCGACTGGGTCAGTCGCGATGGCCAGGTGTTCGCCGTCAACCAGGTCCAGGCCTTCGGCGGCTATGGGTGTGGCGACGGTCGGCAAGCCCAGGGCCAGGCTCTGCGTGACCTTGCCCTTCACGCCGGCGCCAAATCGCAGGGGAGCCACCGAGAGGCGGCAAGCGTCGAAAAGGGGCGACACCTCCGGCACGTGCCCGAGAACCGTGATGTCCTCGGATGCAAGGTCGAGAATGCTTCGTGGCATGTGCGATCCCACGATCAGGAACTTCGCATCGGGGAGCTCGGCGCGGACCCTGGGAAAGATGTCGTTGACGAAATAGAGCACCGCGTCTTCGTTTGGCACATGTCGAAAGCCGCCGATGAACAAGATGTGCTTGCGCGGCAAGAACGGCGGCACGTGTGTTCGAACGGTGTGGATAGTCGGCACGACGTCCACCAGAGGCAAAGATTGGCCCAAGGATTGGAGGAGACTAGCTTCCAACGTGCTCGTGACCCATACCCTGTCACTTGAACGCATGACGTTCAGCTCGACGTCACGCGTCCGGTTCGCGGATTTGGCAAGGCTCGGGTCGCTCTCGAAGGCGGCGTGGCGCTGTTCTCTGAGGTAGTGGAGATCCACGGTGTCGAAAATAATGGATGGACGGTCCGGCAGCGCGAGCAAAGGCCGGATGTGCTTTGCGGCGAAATGGACCCGACAGAGAATCACGACATCAAACTGTGCGGCATGCCTCTCGACGAACCCGACTGCGCCTGGCCCGTACACCACCTCGACGCCGAGTTGTTGCAGGTCAGCGGTATATGGCTCGACAGGGGCGAGGTCGTCGGGTAGGAACGTGACCGGGTGCCCGAGCTCAAGGAGTATCCGCAGCAGCGCGGCCATTCGAACAGAACCAGCGTCTTCGTCGGGGTGCGGCACCCTGTGGTCCACGACGAGGATGCGCTTGCCGCGTCGCCTGTCGCGCGCAACCCGCAGGAGGCGAGGGTCGCGGGGACACTGTGCGGCCAACGCGGCTGCGTGACGGGATGCAAACGTGGTCCGGTTGATCTCCTGATGCTGCTTGAGACCAGTCGATACGTCATTGCCCGCCGTCGATCCCTCACGATGAAAAACGACGGCCAGAGGCTGGTAGAGGACGCGATAGCCGTGCTCGCGTAGTCGGAAGCACAGGTCGGCATCTTCGTAGTACGCCGGACTGTATCGTCGATCGAAGCCGCCGAGCTGCTCGAGCAAGGGCCGTCGCACCATGAGGCAGGCGGCCGAGCAGTAGTCCACTTCGCGGACGAAGTTGAACTCCGGTGCGTCTGGGTCGCCGTCGCGCCCGTAATTCCAGCCGTGACCGTCACCCCAGATAATTGCCCCTGCCTCTTGCAGCCGCCCATCGGGATATACCAGCTTCGCCCCAACCGCGCCAACGGATTGGCTGTGCGCGAATGGTTGCAGGAGGGCTTCCATCCATCCATCGATGACCGCGGTGTCGTTGTTGAGGAAGACGACGTATCGTCCACGCGCCGCCGCGAGGCCCTGATTGCAGGCCTCGACGAATCCTCGATTCGTATCGTTCGAGATCAGTGTCACGCCGGCAACGCGCGCGAGCATCTCGCGCGTCCGCGTGTCCGACCCGTTGTCGACGACAATGACTTCAAAGGTGCCCGCCTCCGTGCTCTCGACGATGCAGGAGAGGCAGTAGTGGGTGAGGAAGGCGTTGCTCAACACCGGAACGACAATCGACACCACGAGGGCCTGGTCCGCGGCGGGAATGGCGAGGTCCGGCAGTGGTCCCCCGTCATCAACGGGGAAGACGCGCCTCGGCGTGACCGGGGTGTGTAGCCGATGACCTCCGCCAAGGCGCATCCGGGCACGGACAACGACTTCGCCAATGCCGTCGCGCAGCCATACCTCTAAAGCCTCGACGAATGGCACAAGTGTTCGTCTGACGGTCCCCCCGCGGGCCAGCCGCACCTTCGTCCGTCGCACCTGTTCGACGATATGGTTTGTTTCGGGCATTGGTCCTGCGATCAGACGGGACACGCGCTTGCGCCGTTGATGGATTCTATGCGCACCCGCCGATCACGGCGTTACTCAGTTGGACTCGTTCGAACGTGGCGAGAATCGGGCGGTAGAGCTCTGCGCGGGTTCGACGCCTCGATCGGTTGATCGCATGTGAATCGGGAGTGAATACTCAGTTCGGTAGAGGTCAATGCGCTACGCGGTGCCCCGAGTCGTCTGATGGAGTTGCGGGGCGATGTTATTTGAGGTCGTGGGGAACGTAACGGAGCCCGGACCGCTGGACGATTGGACTTAACTATTTCATTGTGGAAACTCTTCTT
>CAWHBF010000002.1:0-15297 GCA_963827515.1 uncultured Acidobacteriota bacterium
GTCCTTCGCGAGCGGTCATGAAGCGTTCGAGGGAACCGCACCCGCCGCAGACCGAGCCTCCAGGCGCGCTCGAACGAGCGCGGCAATCTCGCGGACGTTGATGCTTTTCAGACACAGGTTGTCGTTGCAGGGCGACAGCCGCTGATTGTACGGACTGATGCACGGACTGCAGGAGTATCCGGTGTGGACAACGTCCGAGGTCGTCGTCAGCGGCCGGTAGCGCTCGGGGATCTCGGGCCCGAAGAAGACGACGACGTGGATCTGTGTCAACGCTGCGAAGTGTGCTGGTCCGGAGTCGTTCGTGACCAGCACGTGTGCCAGATCGAACAGGTGCAGGAGCTCTTTCAGCGTCGTTCGGCCAGTGAGGTCCAGCGCACGCGGCGATGCGACCTGCGAGCAGATGTACTGCGCGTCGGGCTTCTCGCTCGCGACGCCTGGGATCAGAACGAAGACCTCGGGATCCTCGAGCAGCTGGCGGGCGAGCTCGGCGAACGACTCAAGGGGCAGGCGGCGCATCGGAAATCGGGCGCTCGCATTCGGATTGATCACCACGAGCTTCTGGGTGGGGCCGACGTCGGGAGCAAGGGCGCGAAGCTTGCCCCACATCGCGGCAGCCGCTCCCGCATCGGTCACGATCTTCGGAACGTCGAGGCGGTCCATCGCCTTGGGTCGTTTGACGCGCGGCACCTGGTCGGGCGGGCTTTCGAGTGCGTGGACGAGGTCGAGAAACGTATGCGCGGCATGGATGTGCGCGTTGTAGAGCACTTTGTGTGTCAGCAAATCGCCTGCGTACATGCCCTCCTGGTTGAACCGGTGGAAGCCGACTCGCCGGCGCGCGCCAGACAGATAGCTCAACACGCTGCTGTACCTGACGAATGCCTCCGTGTTGATGACGGTGTCGATCCGGCGGCGGCGAGCACGCCACGGAAAGAGAAGCGAATCGCGCGCAAGTGACGAGATGGAGTGCGCGTCGATGGTGAGGATGTTCTCCGAAGGAATAATCTCGAGCATCTCCACGCTCGACCGAATCTCAGTGAAGCACAGAACGTGGAGCGTGGCATCCGGAAACAGCTCGCGCGCTTTCCTGAGCGCCGGGTAAGCGACGACCATCGTCCCCATCTCGGCCAGCTGAATGAACAGAATGTTGCGCGGTGCGCCGACAGGTGAAGCGGCGAGCCCCAGGAAGCGCTGGATCCGGCAGGCCACGGTGACGGCAAACGTCAGCGGGATCCCCACCCAGAAGTCAATGGTCCGCATGAGGTTCGGAGTCACAATCGGGCTCGCGAACCATTCTGTCCAGTACGTGACGAATCAGCAAATCGTCGCCCGATACGATGGGAGTGAGATAGGCTTGCTGCGTGCGAACCCGTCGGTGGTCGATCGTCCGTGCGGTGTCGGTCGTGCTCGTCGTCGCCAGCGCTTACGGCCTCGTACGCCTCAAGCGCGCGGAGCTTGTCGACTTCGCCGTGCCACGCACCGCAGCCGTGCGCTTCCTTGCCCATGAGCCGCTGTACAGGACGGATGATGGTCATTACCAGTACAAGTATCTGCCGGCGTTCGCGCAGCTCATGGTGCCCTTCACATGGGTGTCCAAGCCCGTCGGCGAGGTCATCTGGTTCGCGCTGACGGCCGCGATGGCCGCCGCGTTCGTGCGGCTGTCGCTCATCGCCTTGCCCGATCGGCGACTGTCGTCGAAGGTGCTCGTCTGGCTCACGGTTCTCCTCACCGGCAAGTTCTTCGTCAAGGAACTGGCGTTCGGACAATTCAATTTGCCAGTCGGGTTGCTGATGCTTGGCGCGGTGATCGCCGTGCAGCGCGGGCGGGGACTCACGGCGGGAGCCGCCATCGCCGCCGGCGTGTTCGTCAAGCCGTATACCCTCGTGCTGGTGCCGTGGCTGGTCCGAACGTGTGGATGGCGTCCGTTCGCCCCGTTCACGCTGGTGATGGCGGCCGGCCTCATCCTGCCGGCCTTCGCCTACGGCTGGGATGGCAACGTGACGTTGCTGCACGAGTGGTATCGCACCGTCACCGACACCACGGCCCCCAACCTTCTCGGTGCCGACAACATCTCGTTCGCCTCGATGTGGGCGAAGTGGATCGGGCCTGGCCCTCTGGCCGGCGCCCTTGCGCTCGGCTCGGCGGTAACCGCCATGGCGGCCGGCGGCGCTGTCATGTGGTGGCGCCGACAGGTGGCCGAGCCGAACTATCTCGAGGTGGCGTACTTTTGTGTGCTGATTCCGCTTCTGTCGCCGCAAGGATGGGACTACGTGCTCCTGCTCGGGCTGCCCGGGTACATGTGTCTCGTTGATCGATGGCGCGATTTGTCGACAGGCTGGCGCACGGTCGCGTTGACGGGCTTCCTTCTCACGAGTTTCATGATTTTCGACCTAATGCGGCGCACGCTCTACCTCCGCCTCGTGGAGTTGGCTGCGGTCAGCGTTGGTGCCGTCTTGATTGCCGCTTGCCTCATCCGCTTACGCTGGAAGGCGGTCGCATGAGTGCCACAGCAGCTGCAGCGTACCGCTGGTTGCACGCCCCCGCACCGGATCTGAAGGGTCAAGAATCGCGTGGAGACGCGACGCGAGCTTACTTCTGCCGACCCTTGATCTCGTTCGCGATGCGACTGAGCGTCGCACGCTCCTCGGACGAGACGCGCCGAATCCCGAAGATACCGCCCGACGCGTCGGCGATCGCCTCGCAGTACTTGATGATGTCGTCCGGCGTGAACTCGAAACGACCGCCCGACTCGACCAAGGCGTTGATCAGCCGCCCCGCGCGGCGGAAAAGGCTGTCCTCGGGGCGCCGATCGAGCCAATCCGCCAGCTGACGGTCCGCCGTGCCTCCGGCCTCGATCCCGCGCCCGCGTGCGGCGTCGACCACCATCTTCCGTTCAGCGGCTGTCACCTCGCCCTCCGCCCACGCCATTTCCAGGACGGGGATGAGCGGCAACAGCTTCACCGTTTCCGGCGTGAATCCCAGCTCGGCGAGCTCGCGGCTCAATTCCGGATCGGTCACTCCTGCCTGCTCGCCGAGCTCGCGCAGCTCCTGCTGGGCCTTCGCCCGCTGTCGCATCTGCTCGATGAGCTCGCGGTCCCGCTTCTGAAAATACTCTTCTTCGTTAGTGCGCTTCCGGCCAGACGGATCGTCCACGAGCAAGCCTCCGAGGTTAGGTAACTGCGTGATCCTAGCAGGTGTCGAACCGGGGCGGAACTGCGTCGAGCTCGCGCTGGACACAGGAGGCTCTGCGGCACGGCACTGCGGCAGGCAGCCCTTCTCGCGAGCGTTCGACCTTCGATAGAATTGCGTGTCACCTCATGCAGCGCTCGCCCGTACAGCATGCACTCCATCTGGCAACTGCGTTCAGCGTGGCCAGGCAGGCGTAGCGGTGGCTGGTGGCAGAGATCCTCTTGCCGGGTCGCCGTGGAGTAGGAGCGAAACGGTCCAGGGCTTCACCCAGTCGGCTCCCAACGCGGCACTACTCGCCTTTGCCGAGGCCGAAC
Organism: uncultured Acidobacteriota bacterium; assembly: GCA_963827515.1. Lineage (GTDB taxonomy): Bacteria > Acidobacteriota > Vicinamibacteria > Vicinamibacterales > UBA2999 > JABFSA01. The sequence goes on from CAWHBF010000002.1 coordinate 3,501, forward strand.
TGCGAAGACGTGGCGGGCGGGCCCGCCTGCTCGACATTGGGTGTGGCGCGGGCCGAAACGCCGTTCCCTTGGCGCGACTCGGCTGGAACGTTCTTGGCGTCGATCTCTCCCGTCCGATGATCGTCGCGTCGGCAAGTCGCATGGTCCAGAGCCAGGAGTTCGGCCGGCTGAATCTCGTGCTGGCTGGGATGGACTGCCTTCCTGTGCAGACGGGTTGTATCGACGTCGTCGTGGCTCACGGCATTTGGAATTTGGCCCGATCGGGTGCGGAGTTCCGCTGCGCCATCCATGAGGCCGCACGGGTGCTGACGCCAGGAGGTGGCCTGTTCGTGTTTACGTTCTCTCGTCACACCCTGCCGCCTGACACGCAGGTGGTACTCGGCGAGTCGTTCGTCTTTACCCAGTTTTCTGGCGAACCGCAGTGCTTCCTGACAGAGCCACAGCTTCTGGCTGAGTTGGGCGCCGCCGGGTTCGTTCCCGATCCCGAGGTGCCGTTGCGAGAGCTCAATCGACCGCGCTCAGGAATGCTGGCGACTGCCGGAACGCCCGTGATTTACGAAGCCGTCTTTCGTCGGCGTGAGTAGGAGAGGACGCATGAGGAAGTTGTGGATCGCGTTCGCCGCGGTCGTCGTGCTCTCGTTTGCCGTGCTCGGCTGGACCGGCGTCCGCATTTATCAGGAGGCGCCGCCCGTGCCGACACGCGTCGTCACGTCAGACGGTCGGCAAGTCATTGGCCCAGATGAGATCTTCGGTGGACAGAACGTCTGGCAGTCCATCGGCGGCATGGAGGTGGGGTCTGTCTGGGGCCATGGCAGCTACGTAGCGCCGGACTGGACGGCGGATTGGCTCCATCGCGAGGCGATGTTCATTCTCGACCGCTGGAGCGGTTCGGCGGACGGCTATGCGGCTTTGCCGACGGAGCGACAGGCTGTCCTTCAGAGCCGGCTCGAACAGCTCATGCGGACGAACACGTTCGACGCACGCTCAGGAACTCTGACGGTCGACGCCGTGCGGGCTGCGGCGTTCGATGCCAATGTCGCGCACTACAGCGACGTGTTCACGCGGGGACGTGACGAGTACGCCATTCCGCCGGGCGCGCTCACCGACACGGACAATCTGCGAAAGTTGTCGGCCTTTTTCTTCTGGACGGCGTGGGCTGCATCGACCGACCGTCCGAACGACACCATCACGTACACGAGCAACTGGCCGCATGAGCCGCTCGTCGGAAACCGTCCCACCGCAGACACGATCGTCTGGACCGGCGTCAGCATCATCGTCCTGCTGGCGGGGATCGGCGTGATGGCGTCGTACTATGCCTCGATTCGCGAACATGGCCTGCCGGCCGAAGCGCCCGCGGACGATCCCGTGCTCGGGTCCGTGGCGACGCCGTCGCAGCGTGCCGTCGTCAAATATTTCTGGGTCGTCTCGGCGTTGATCCTTGTGCAGATTCTGCTGGGTGTCGTCGTCGCCCACTACGGCGTCGAAGGCAATGCGTTCTATGGGATTCCCCTCGCGCGGTTCCTGCCGTACTCGATCGCACGGACGTGGCACGTCCAGCTGGGCATCTTCTGGATCGCCACGGCCTGGCTGGCCGCCGGTCTCTTCATTGGTCCGGCGGTGAGCGGGGTCGAACCGAGGTGGCAGCGTCTTGGCGTGAACGTCCTGTTCGCCGCGCTCCTCCTTGTTGTCGTCGGTTCCATGATTGGTGAATGGCTGAGCGTGAAGCAGATGCTCGGCACCGGCGCCGCCTGGTTCTATTTAGGTCACAGCGGCTACGAATACATCGACCTCGGTCGACTCTGGCAACTCTCGTTACTCGCCGGCCTCTTCCTTTGGCTGGCGCTGATGGTCCGCGCCGTTCTGCCCGCGCTCCGCCAGCCTGGCGATCAGCGTCCGCTCCTGGTGATGTTCCTCATATCGTCTGCCGCCATTGCCATGTTCTACATGGCCGCGCTTGGCTACGGGCGGCGCACGAATCTCGCCATCGCCGAGTACTGGCGCTGGTGGGTGGTGCATTTATGGGTTGAGGGCTTCTTTGAAGTCTTCGCGACAGTCGTCATTGCATTCCTCTTCGCACGGCTGAAGCTCGTGGCGATGCGCACGGCGGCACAGGCCAGTGTGCTCTCCGCAACAATCTTTCTGTCCGGCGGCATCGTCGGCACCTTGCACCACCTGTACTTCAGTGGCACACCGATCGTCGTGATCGCGCTCGGCTCTGTCTTCAGCGCACTCGAGGTGGTGCCGCTGTTGTTTGTCGGCTTCGAAGCGTGGGAGAACCTTCGAATGTCGCGAAGCCGGCCGTGGGTGCAAAAGTACCGCTGGCCGATCTACTTCTTTGTCTCCGTCGCCTTCTGGAACCTGCTCGGAGCCGGATTGTTCGGATTCATGATCAATCCTCCGATCGCGCTGTACTACATGCAGGGCCTCAACACCACGCCCGTGCATGGGCATGCCGCCTTGTTCGGCGTCTATGGGATGCTCGGTATCGGGCTGATGCTGTTTTCGTTGCGCGCGCTCGACCCGCGGTCGGAGTGGAAGGACGGCCTCGTGAGGTTTGGGTTTTGGGCGACGAACGTTGGTCTCTTCGCCATGGTGACGTTCAGCCTGTTACCAGTGGGCTTGATGCAGACGTGGGCGTCTGTTGAACAGGGCTATTGGTATGCACGCAGTCCGGAGTTTCTCCAGACGGGCGCGATTGAGACGTTCCGTTGGCTGCGTATCGTCGGTGACACGATCTTCGCGGCTGGTGCGGTGGCGCTAGCCATCTTCGTCATTGGCTTGCGTACAGGGGGATCGACGGAGCGCCAACCACTCCCCGTTGGTGAACCGGCATCGGTAACCGGTCAATCGTAGCTATGGAGGTCTGCTGTGAACCAGATGATTGCGGCGGGCGAGGCGCTGTCCTTGAGTGCGCTGATCACGCCGACCGAAGGCGGTATTGCCAGTCGCGTACTCTCCAAGACGTCCGGTGGCCACCTCACGCTCTTTGCGTTTGACGCAGGACAGGGCCTCACGGAACACACGTCGCCCTTTGAAGCGCTGGTCATGGTGCTTGAAGGCGCTTGCACGCTCACGATCGGCGGAACTCCGGTCCGCGCGATGCCGGGGACTGTGGTGCGGATGCCGGCCGACGTCCCTCACGCGCTCGAGGCGATTGAGACGACACGTCTGCTGCTCGTCATGCTGCGAGAGCCACATCGCGAATGAACGTCATCTCAGCCCAGGCCTGCACATAGACGCACTAACTTCGCGGCCGGCACACCCGGCACGATGTCGCTCGGCACAACCGCATTGCGCAGATGCGAGATGGGGCCTGTTTTCACGACCGCCTTCCCTCGTTCTCTTCAGGTGAATCCATTTCGCGCAGGATCGCGACAAACCGCGGATCTGAGTGCAGTGTGCGGTATTGCGGAAAGTGGCGCGCCCAGATGATGAAGGCTGGCTCGCGTTCATCCCACGCACGACGCGCGAACGCCATCGCCGCTTCACGTTGCCCGGCAGCCTCAGCCGTGAGGGCAAGGTGCGAAGCCGAGACATAACCACGCAAGGCGCGGTCCAGCAGTTCGCGATGCAGGGCGAGCGCCTCAGCCGGCTTCCCTCCCTGCCCGAAGACTCCAGCCAGGCCGACGAGGGCGAGAGAGTGTCGCCCCGACATCCCTGCGGCAGCGTCGAGCGCGGAGACCGCTTCTTCGAATCGTCGACCCAGTCCGAGCGCTATGCCGAGCGCCCAGCGCGCCACGAACGACTCGGGGTCCAGTTGAGTGGCCCGCCGGCACGTTTCGATCGCCTCGTCCAACCGGCCGGCGGTGAACAGACAGACCCCGAGGGTCATTGTGACGTACGGGGACAGCGGATCGCTGTCGAGCGCGCGACGGGCTTCTACGATGCCCTGCTCGAAGTCGCCGCGGGCCCAATTGAGATAGAAGTTCGCGTACCAGCAGCGACCCATCGCGTAATTCGGATTGAGCTCCAACGCTCGCTGGAACTCCTGCTTCGCGATCGCGCGGTTGTTCTCGTACAGGAGAGTCGCGCACGCGAATGCGGTGTGGCCCGTCGCGGATGCGGGATCGAGCGTGATCGACCGTTTCGCCGCCGCCATCGCCTCTGGTTTCGACTCAAAGCCTCGCGCAGCACCGGAGTACGCCAGCACGGTCAACGCGTCGGCGATGCCGGCCCACGCCAGCGAATAGCCGGGGTCGAGCTCGACGGCCGTCCGGAGCAGGCCGAGACCTGTCGGAACGTTTGCTCCCCGCCGATCGACCAGCGCGCGGCCCCTCAAATAGAGCTGATACGCTTCGATATTCGTCGTCGCCTGCTCGACGAGCCGATCGTCCTTGCCACCGGCGAGGGTCACCCGCAATCGTTCGGCGATCGCCTTCGCGATCTCATCCTGCACGTCGAAGATGTCTTTCAGCTCACGGTCGTACCGCTCCGACCATAGTTGAAAGCCATTGGCCACGTCGCTCAGCTGCACGGTGATGCGCACGCGATCCCCGGATCGCCGCACGCTGCCTTCGAGCACCGTCGTCACGTTCAGCTTCTCACCGATGGTCCGAAGGTCGTCGCCCTTCCCCTTGAAGGAGAACGCCGACGTGCGCGCGGCGACCCTCAGACCCTTGAGCGGCGTCAGAGCGTTCAGAATTTCCTCGGCGATGCCGTCGCAGAACCAGTCCTGATCCTTCGCGGCGCTCATGTCGGTGAAGGCCAGCACGGCGATCGACGCTGCGCGCTCGGCCGGCCGCGGGATGCTGTCGGGCGCCCCTGGTCTGGCCGACCAGCCGGCTCCGCTTTCCCACGCCCGCCGATATGCTTTCAACTCGGCGAGGATCTCAGTGGCGGTCTGGATGCGGTCGCGCGGTTCCTTCTCGAGACACCGATCGATGAGACGACACACGTCTCCGGGTAGGTCAGAGCGCCGTTCTCCAACCGGCTTGGGGAGATCTTTCAAAATGGACGACATGAGCGCCGCCGGCGAACCACCGTGAAACGGCCGCTCGCCCGTCGCCAGCTCGAACAGCATGATACCGAACGAGAAGAGGTCGCTACGATGATCGAGCGGCTTGGCTTCGATCTGTTCGGGCGACATGTACGGTACCGTGCCGACGATGGTCCCCACGGTCGTACCGAGGAAGGTGACCTCTTCCCCGGGCCGGACGGTGTCCGCGGCAACCGTCCGCGCCAGTCCGAAGTCGAGGACTTTCACACGGCCGTCGTCGGTCAACATCACATTCCCTGGTTTCAGATCGCGGTGGATGATGTGTTGCCGATGCGCCGCCGAAAGCGCGTCGGCCAGCGCAATCGCGATGTCGAAGAACGGCGCCAGCGAGAGTCCGTTCTCAGGAATCTTCTGGTCGAGCGTGCACCCCTCAATGAGCTCCATCGTCATGAATGGAACATCATCGTGTTCCTCGATGGAGAAAATGGTGACGATGTGCGGGTGGTTGAGCGCGGCGACGGCCCGGGCTTCCCGTCTGAAGCGCGCCAGACGGCCGACGTCGAGCGCGAAGGCATCGGGAAGAATCTTCAGCGCAACATCACGATTCAGTTTCGTGTCGCGCGCGCGGAAGACCTCCCCCATGCCCCCGGCGCCGATGCGCTCGTGCACCTGGTAAGCGCCGAGGCGCCGGCCGGTCAGCACGGAGGCACCGGTCTCGCTGACCAGCTGCGCCGCGACTGCCAGCGCCGGACCCTCGAGAAAACCCGCCGCCGACGCCTGCTGGGCCAGCAGCAACTCCACTTCCCGACGCAGCGCGGCGTCGCCGGCGCACGCGTGTGCGAGAAAGGCCACGCGTTCGCTCTCGCCGCGCGACAGCGCGGCGTGATAGAGCTGCTCGACTTGCTCCCAGCGCTCAGGCGTCATGTATCACGCCGCCTCCCGCGCGACAGGACGAGGATCGGCCTACTCGATCGGTGAAGTCAGCCGGCTCCATGAATGTCGAATCGATCTTGTCAACCAGCGAGACGTCGAGCTGAGAGGCATTCAATGCAGCCTGCTCTGTGAAATCGGCGTCTAACTGGCCGCGCGCTCTGGCCTTCCCGAAGCGGACATGCCATCTGTAACGTGGATCTCAACACCTTCGTTCGTTCCTCGATGAAGGCGCACCAAGGCAGCGGCGATATTGTCAGGATCGAAAGGAGTGCCACGTGCCACTGGACCGTGCACGGTCACAATACCTACCCGAACCCCGGTCCCGGACAGGTCCTCGGCTAATGTGAGGGCCCACATGCGCAACGCCGCCTTGCCAGCGCAGAGACTTGACAGACCCGCGTACGTCTGCAACGCCGCGCCGCCGCCTGTGAACAGGAGCGAACCAGTTCCCGACGCGCGCATCGCTGGCGCCACGAGTGTTGTGAGCTGCATCGCCGCGATGAAGTTGACTCTCATCGCGCGCTGGCTCTCTGCCAGGTCGAGCTGGTCAGCCGAACCCTGCTGCAACGCGAACGCGTTATAGACGAGCGACGAGGGATCGCCGCCGGCCCAGGTGCGAACTTGCTCAACCACATTTAGTGTGGCCGTAGCGTCCGCAAGATCGACGACAAAGGGCGCGGCGGTGACGCCCGCAGCGGTTATCTCGGCATGCCGCTTCGCCAGTCTCGCGGAATCTCTGGCCAAGAGCGCGATTGCGAACCCCTCGGCTCCGAAGGCGCGGGCGATCGAGGTTCCAATGCCTGGGCCAACACCCGCGACGATGACAAATGGCTTCATAGTATCCGCCTGCGCGCAGGCGACATTCCGATCGACGGAGTGTAGCACCGCTGCAACTTTCGCCGGCACCACAGGACGCCCCTGGTGGAGCGGGAGGTCATCATTGGGTCGACGGAACGTGATCAAGCCCACGTCGCCTTACGGACGTCCGACACCTGCCGGCCTCACAGTCGTCGCGAGTCCACGTAAATCGTGTTGTACATCGACCCGCCGCGTGGGATGTAGCCCTGCGACGCCAGGTATCTGGTGATCCTGGACGGCCTGCCGAACTTCGTCATCGGAACCGCTTCGGCACAGATGGCCCCTGGACGAAGGCGTGACAGATCGAGTGTTCGGAGGATGGCATAGTCCAGGCCCTCGATGTCCGTGGACACCAGGTCGGGCGCCCGCCCCCAGTGTTCCAGGATCACGCGATTGATGTTGAGCAATGGCATTTTCACAACGCGTTCGACGACACTTTCGGTCTTGCCGCGCTGCAGGTATGCGACCTGCTCTGCCGAGAAGGTGTTGAGCATCGGATTGCCTTTGATCTCGTAATAGTCCGCCTCGGCGGTGTCAGCGACGCCGATACCGGCCTCGATCACGGTGTCGCCAGGGCGATGGCGTCGTAACTGCGTAGCGAACACCGAGTTCGGCTCGACCAGCACGCCGCGCGCGCCGGTCGTGTAGAGAAGGTAAGTATTGTTGCCGCGCACCGGGGAGGCGGCGCCGACGTCCAGGTATGTGGGCGCCACGATCTTCAGCAACTCGTGCATCACGTGAAATAGCACGATGTCCTCGCCTTGCTGCGAGAAGCTCAGCCGCGCATGCTCCGGCAACGGCGGTGGCTGCTGAGCTGGTGACGGCGTCGGAGGCGTGATCGGATCCAGAACTGCTCCGCCGCCAACGGCGGTGGCCGAGCCACACACGATGCCACCGATGAAATGGCGTCGGTTGATCACGTGCGGCGGCGTACCGGCGGTGTTGGAACTCTTGCCTGTGTCGCCTCCTCGATTCATTCAACCCTCCTCGCACGGCCTCGCCTTGCCCGCTGTGCCGTTATCAGAAAAATCTGAGGTGTCCTGCTTGAGCCCTTGCCCGCTTACCTGTCCGCTCCGTCCACAATATCCAGCAAGACATGGACGAAGCGACATCTTCCGTGAGGACTCTTGCATTATTCCCCGAACGCCACAGGTTCGCTTATGCGCTCGATCCAGAGGCGGGGCCGAATCACCTCGGCGCGTCGGCCCCGCCGTCCCCTGGCAGCGATCTCCGTATAGGACTGGACTATCCCGCTATCTCACGATCCACGAGCTGTCGAAATGCGACGGGGATTGCGGCGCATCATCACTTACTCAAGTTGATCTGTCCTTCGAACGATCCGTATCCAGTCGCCTTGCCCGTCGCGAAATCGATGGTGCCCGTGACCCCACCTCCCCCATTCAACATCGTTCAAGACTGGCAGGCGGCCCTTCCGAAGTGATGTGCAGTCCAATCTTGTTGTGCCGCTCAGGGGAAAGGTGTAAGGTGGCTGTCAGGGTTCACGCTTTCCTGAGACTCCGACCACATCGCTGGGCGTTCTCCAGCCCTGGCCCTGCCCTCATCAAGGCTCGTTTCCTCAGAAATCAGGCGCTATGATCACTGACCCCCCTCCTCGCTCCGCACCACTTGCCGCACTGCTGCAGGAAGTCCGCGAACAATACCGAGAAATGCCGGGGCTGACACTAACGAAGCCGCAGGCCATGCGGTTATTTGGAGTGGCACCCTCGGTGTGCGCCGCCATGCTCAGGGCACTCGTGATGGAGAATTTTCTATCCCGCGCCGATGGTGGCCTGTTTGTGCGATCGACCACATATTAGCGAACGGGCTCACAGCGACCCGCGTGCGCGCGATTCCTCGACTGGATTGGAGAAACGCGCGAACTTGCCCCCTGGGCGCTGCTCGAGAAAGCCCGTCTCGATGAGGTTCCGAAGCAACACCTGGCACACCTGCCTGTCGAGGCCTGCCATCAGCGCGGCGTCAGCGGTGGTAAGCGTTACGCCGCGTGTCTCCATGAACAGATGCTGGACACGTGCGAGCGCCTCTTTGAAACACCGCGTCTGGGGTGGCTGCCTCATGTGCGCTGCTCCTCACGGCTCCTGGCGAGATGGCTTCCGGTGAACGAGACCGATCGCCGTGCAGAGCCGTTGGGTTGATGTGTGCGGAGATTGCGTTCGCCCATCGCTCGCCCCGCGCCGTGCCAGGGCTTTGATGAAGGCTGATGCGTGACGGGCCTCGCGCAGGCGAGAATCAGGCAACAGGTTCAGGAAAGCAGTGCCGCGACTCTACTCCATTCGCCACGCGATTGCGAACTCAGTGGATGAACGACGTCGGGAGGACATCGGCGCGGCTTGCCAGCGCGGCTGCTCCGGCCTATACTCATGAGTGCAAGACCTTCCTGAGCACTGCCGCCCATCGCCGGATGTGATCCGGCCCCGAGCCACAGCCCTCATCAAGAGCGCGTCGTCGATTCTTCGCTCGGTTAGACGGAGCGACGGCTTCTGTCGCTTCCGCTGACGAGAGATTCGTCAACACCTCCTCGCCCGATGGGAGTCACGTCATGCATGTCAGACCACTACACGACCGGATTCTGGTTCAACGCCTCGACGAAGGAGAACAGCACATCGGCGCCATCATCGTCCCGGATTCCGCCAAGGAAAAACCGCAGCGGGGCACGGTGATCGCCGCGGGCAAAGGCCGAGTGAACGACGACGGCGAACGGGTGAAGCTCGACGTGAAAGCGGGCGACACCATCCTCTTCGGCAAGTACTCTGGCCAGGAGATCAAACTGGACGGCGTGGACTACCTGATCATGAAAGAAGACGACGTCCTTGCCGCGATCGAGGGCGCCAGCACCGCCAAAGCCGTGACTGCCAAGCCGGCGACGGGAAAAGCCGCCACCAGGAAGGGACGCTAACATGGCAAAACTCATTACGTACGGCGACGCGTCACGCCAGGCCATTCTCCGCGGGGTGAACGGGCTGGCCAATGCGGTCAAGGTCACCCTCGGACCGAAGGGACGCAACGTCATCCTGAGCAAGTCCTTCGGATCGCCCACGATCACCAAGGACGGCGTCACGGTGGCCAAGGAAATCGACCTGCCGGATCCGCTCGAGAATATGGGCGCCCAGATGGTGCGCGAAGTCGCGAGCAAGACCTCCGACGTCGCGGGAGACGGCACGACGACAGCCACGGTGCTGGCGCAAGCCATCTATCGTGAAGGCGCGAAAAACGTCACGGCCGGGGCCAACCCGATGGCCATCAAACGCGGGATCTTCGCAGCGGTCGAGGCGGTCGTCGCGTCACTCAAGCAGCAGTCCAAGCCGGTGAGTGGTCCCATGATTGCGCAGGTGGGTACGATCTCGGCGAACCACGACGAGACCATTGGCCGGATCATCGCGGAAGCGATGGACAAAGTGGGCAAAGACGGCGTGATCACCGTCGAGGAGGCCAAGACGATCGAGACCTCGCTCGAGGTGGTCGACGGGATGCAGTTCGACCGCGGCTACCTCTCGCCGTATTTCGTGACCGACCCCGACCGCATGGAAGTGGTGCTCGAGAATCCGGTCATCCTGATCCACGAGAAGAAGATCAGCGCGATGAAAGACCTGCTGCCCCTGCTCGAGCAAGTGGCGCAGGCGGGCCGTCCGCTGCTCATCCTCGCGGACGACCTCGAAGGCGACGCACTGGCGACGCTCGTCGTCAACAAGCTCCGAGGCACGCTCAAGGTCGCGGCTGTCAAAGCGCCGGGCTACGGCGATCGCCGTAAGGCGATGCTCGAAGACGTCGCCATCCTGACCAACGGCAAGGCCGTCACGGAGGACCTGGGGATCAAGCTCGAGTCGGTGAAGCTCGAGGACCTGGGACAGGCGAAGAAGGTCACGATCGACAAGGACACCACGACGATCATCGAAGGTGCGGGCACCACGCAGGCCATCGAAGGGCGCGTCAAGCAACTGCGCACGCAAATCGAGGACACGACGTCTGACTACGACCGCGAAAAGCTGCAGGAGCGACTCGCCAAGCTCGTGGGCGGCGTGGCCATCATCAAAGTCGGGGCAGCCACCGAGACCGAGATGAAAGAGAAGAAGGCCCGCGTCGAGGACGCGATGCACGCCACCAAGGCCGCCGTCGAGGAAGGCATCGTGGCCGGGGGCGGCGTGGCGCTGCTCAGGGCCGCGCAAGGGCTCCAGTCGATCACGCTCGACGGCGACGAGCAACTCGGCGTCAACATCATCATGCGGGCCATCGAGGAGCCGTTGCGCTGGATCGCGACCAACGCGGGCCACGAGGGGGCCATCGTCGTGCAGCGCGTCAAGGACATGGCCGGTGACGAGGGCTTCAACGCCCAGACGGAACAGTACGAGAACCTCGTGAAGGCCGGCGTCATCGACCCGGCCAAGGTCGTCCGCTCGGCACTGCAGAACGCCGCGTCGATCGCCTCGCTTCTACTGACGACCGAGGCGGTCATCTCGCAGGCGCCGGACGACCGCAAGGCGGCCGCGGAGAACGGCGGCATGGGCGGAGGGATGTACTAGCGGAATGGGTCCTCTGCGAGAGCTTCTCGCGACCGATCATCGGCAGGCGCTGGAATTCTTCTTCCAGCGCCTGAAGGACGTCTCCGGACCAGACGTCGATCACCCGGAACTCCTCTACAACGCCAGCGTGCTGGCGCACTACGCCCAGGTATCAACGCACGCCACGGTCGATCTCTCGACCCCGGCAAACCTCAGCGCGGTCTTCGATCACTTCGTGGTGGATTCGACGCTGCTGGCCGACGGGCTGATGATGGAAACCGCCGGCGCCCAGTGTCTGGTGCTGGCGGGATTCTTCGAGGATCAGATGCGCCGGCGGCACAACATCCGTTGGTATGCCGAACTCGGCGCCGGTTTCTTCGGGCGGGCGGCCACGCGGGAAGCGTCTCCGAGCAAGGCCCAGCTACTGGGCACGATCGCGAGGCACTTCGAGGCTTGGCGCCAGCGCCAGGCGCGGCTCAGTCGCGCCTTGCGCGACCAGCCTTTTCTGCTCACGCCGCCCCAGCCTCCCACGTAGAGTGGCGGTGCCCCATCATCA
>CAWHBF010000003.1:0-270451 GCA_963827515.1 uncultured Acidobacteriota bacterium
TCACCAGACTACACAGTGAGAACGGAGGAGGGCCTTGCGGCCCTTCTCCGATCGCTAGCGGTGCTGGACGCCCTCAGAGAGGCGGCGTGATCGTGTCGGGGCTATTGTCGGGCGTCTTTCGACGGCTGCGCAGCGGATTTGGTCACGGCGATCGCGGGTCCATCGGGCTCGAACTTGCTGTGCGACCAGACGTGCCAGCACGGGTCACAACGGAAGTAATCAACGTGGCTGTCTCGGTTGACACCTTCGAGTTGCCGCCCTGGCTGATTGCAGATCGGACAAAATGTTGTGAGGCATAGGGGCCTGCCCTCTTTCAGTGTTTCAGAAGACGCTCATCCTGACACCCACAACGGCCCCAAGATAGTCAATTCCGTGTGTCATTTATGCCATACAAAAGTGTGCAGAAAAGCGGCGTGACGTGAACGAAATTGTCGCTGTCTACGCGCGCAAAAGCACCGAGCAGAGCGTTGCCGACGAGACGAAGCCGTCACGCGCCAGATCGAACACGCGCGCGCGTACGCTGTGCGCAAGGGCTGGACGGTCGATGATTCGCACACCTGTGTTGACGATGGCATTTTCCGGCGCCGAGTTCCTGAAGCGGCCGGGGTTTCTGCGCATGATGAACGCGCTGAAGCCTCGACCGCCATTTCGGGTGCTCGTGATGTCGGAGGAGCCACGGCTCGGCCGTGAGGCGATCGAGACGGTGTACGGTTCGCCACCTTGGCGCTGATTCGAGCCCGCCGCGCACACGTGCGTCACATGCGCGGATGGCATCCGCTAAACTCTGTACCGGTACTGCGGATTCTGACGGGGGAGAGCCACGCGTACGGCCGCCGGCAGGCCACTCGGCGCCTGGAGCCGTTCGTGTCCATCACGAACGAGCTGCGGTCGCTGGAGCAAAGGACGGGCCGCGCCGAGACTCCATCGGTGGCGAAGAATGGATCGCGAGAGACTTCTTTCAGGACAAACGCGAGGGCGTGTTTCTCCCCCACCAAAGGACAACACCTCAACTTCCTCGGCTGTCAAGTGCGGTAGACCACAGTCCCCCACTACAATACCCCCTTCCCCCTCCCCGGGACAGACGCCACGGTAACTTACATCCCAAAATCCGACGTTTGCCCAGACGGCGGGGCCATCGCCACTACGATCGACACCAAGACGATGCGGCTGGATGACATCCTCGACCAAGCCGGTATTACACAGGTCGATTTTCTGTCGATGGATATTGAGCTCGCGGAGCCGGAGGCATTGGCAGGATTTACGCTGGAACGCTACGGCATCCAGCTCGCCTGCATCGAAGGACACCCCCAAGTGCGGCAGCAGATTATCGATTACTTCACCGCGCGGGGCTACACGCTCCTCGGCAAGTACCTGCGTGCAGATACCAACAATCTCTGGTTCGCGCCGCTCAAGAAGTAGAACCCCTACGAGTGCGCGCTTGCTTGTGGTCCCGATCCGTGGAGCCCGCCCGCGTGTATAGATCCGAGAAGCGCTGTCCCTGGCGAGTCGATGCGCAGCGACGGGCATTTCTCAGAGACCATCACGCCATTAACGTATTGCCGGCTACCACTGCGCCAATGCTTACAGTAGCGCACGTATTTCCAGCCGAACTCCGTCTCGCTTTTGCGTGAGTTGAGGTTCGAACACCGCGCGAGCAGTGGGGATAATTCTCGATGGCGGCGTTCAAGAAGGGACTTCGACGGCGCGTTAATTCGTGGGCACGAGCCGCTTCAGTTCTTGTCCAGTTCTGGACGACGATGAGGTTGATGGGCGCGGTGGCCTGCTCCGAGCCGCCGCCCTCCTTGATCATCAGGAATCGCTGGCCATCGGGCGAGATGTCGTAGGTCCGACCGAAATTTCCTGCCGGCGCCGTGAAATAGCCTTCCTTGATCAGCAACGTGGGGGAGGTGGCCGCCCACGACGGGCCGCGCTCCACGCCAACGCTCATGAGCGCCCCTGCCGGCGACAGATAGAAGAGCTCCTGCTCCGTTCGGCGCCCAGAGCGGGCGCGTGCCGCCGCCGGTCGACACCTGCCAGTAGCCGTCGTTCACGCCCGGAAACGGCCGCACGTACACCTCGAACCGGCCCGAGTCGTTCGCCTCGTAGGCGAGCCAGCGGCCGTCGGGCGAGAGGATCCCGTTCTGTTCTTTGAAGGGTGTCTGCACGAGCGGCGTGACGCGACGGGTTCCGTCCAACTGGACCTGCATCACATCGCTGCCGGTTTTCGGGGCTAGTTCAGTGAAGATCAGCCGCGTGCCGTCGGGCGATACTGCCCCGGCATTCTGCCGGTTGGGGCTGTCGGTCAGCCGCTCGACCGCGCCGGTGCCATCGGCCGCCTGCCAGAAGAGATTCCGCGCGCCTGCCCGATCCGAGCTGAAGATGAGCCGGCGGCTGTCGGGCGTCAAGGCAGGATTAATATCGAGGCTCCCATCGAAGGTGAGACGGGTCAGCATGGTGCGCGCCACGTCCCAACGCCAGATGTCGAACTCCTGATCCTGGCTATAGAGGGTGACGCTGGCCCCGTCGGGGGCGATCCGAGGATGAAGGTAGACGCGGGGCGGCGCCGCAATCGCGGTTTCCTGCCCCTGACGGCTGACCCACACCAGCGTGCGCGTGCTGCTTCACCGACCAGGGCCCGACACGTACGCGAGCGTGCCATCATCCGCCACCACCGCGTCCACTCCACCTGCGGCCGTCGTCACCACCTGGCCGATAATGCGCACCTGTGTTCCGCGCGTCTCCGCGCGGGCCAGGTCGAACGCCACGGCCCGCAGGGTGCCGGCCGCGGCGTACACGAGATGGCCGCTGGGCACGTAGTGCGCGTGACTACCGCCCCGGACGAGCACGGTCCGCATGCCCGACTGCAGGTCCAGCATGGCTACCTGCGCTGCGTCGAGCCCGCCCGTCAGAGCCGTGATCGTAAACAGCACCGCGCGGCCGCCGGGCAGCATTTCCGGCCACAGATGGTCGACTTCCCCTTGCGCGCGATCCGGCCGCGTCAGCACCTCAGGCGTGCCGCCGGAGGCCGAGACGCGTTGCAGGCCGGTCGTCGTGCTGGCGGTCGCGAAGATCACCGTGCCGTCTGACGCCCAGGTGGCGCCGCGCGGCGCGCCGTCGAGGAATGCGAGCGTGACGGCAGGTCCCCCGGTCATGGCCACCTTCCTCAACGACGTGGTGCCGTCCACAAAGCCGACCCACTGGCCGTCCGGGGAGACGAACGGTCCGCGAGGGATACCCGTGACGATGCCCACCGGCTCAAGCGCGTCGAGCGCGCGGACGAAGAGCTGCGTGCCATTGGCGCCGGCGTAGACGATGCGCGAGCCGTCGGGCGTGATCGCCAGCCCGCGATCGTTGCCGTTAATGGTCAGCGCCGAAGTGCTCGGCGTGGTGATGGTCAGCCGCGTCACGCGCGGCGCAGGTGGACGCATCACGTACCACACGGCGCCGCCGGCGAGGATGACGCCCATAATGAGGGCCGCCGCACCCACCAGCGCCATGCGCCGTCGCGTGGACCGGGCCAGCACACGGCGCACCGCAGCCACCGCCGCGTCGGTCTGCTGTTGCACGGAGACCGGGTCATGCCCGTGAGACCCGGCATCTCCGGCTGCGTCCTCGAACGCACCCTCCAGCGCCAGGCGCACATCGCGGATGTCACCCACGCGCTGCTTCGGGTCCTTCCGCAAGCACACACGCAGTGCCTGACGAACTCGTGCCGGTACCGAGCGGGGTAGCGCGTCGAAATCCGGTTCCCGCTCGACCACGCGCGCCAACGTCACCGTCACGTCTTCGCCGCCAAAGGCACGCTGGCCCGTGAGCATCTCGTACAGCACGCACCCGAAGGCCCAGATGTCGGCGCGCTTGTCCCCGGCTTGCCGCGCGCCTGCTCCGGGCACATGTACGCCGCCGTGCCGAGGATCATCCCGGCGCTCGTCAGCGTCGCGGGCGACGTGATCGTCGGCGCATGCGATGCGTGGGGTGAAAGCGCGCCCGTGGGGCTCCATGGCTTTCGCGAGTCCGAAGTCGAGCACCTTCACCGTGCCGTCCGGCCGCACCTTGATGTTCGCGGGCTTCAGATCGCGATGGATGATGCCTTGCTCGTGGGCGGCTTCGAGCGCCTCCGCGATCTGCTTCGCGATGGGCAGTGCTTCATCGACCGGGATCGCCCCGCGTGCGATGCGCTGCGACAAATCCTCGCCCTCGACCAACTCCATCACGAGCGCATGACATCACCCGACTGCTCGAGCCCGAAAATCTGCGCGATGTTGGGGTGATTCAGGGCGGCCAGTGTCTTCGGCTTCGCGCTGGAATCGCGCGATCCGTTCCGCGTCGGCCGCAAAGGCCTCGGGCAGGACCTTGATCGCGACCGTGCGATCGAGCCGCGTGTCGCGTGCTCGGTAGACCTCACCCATGCCGCCCGCGCCGATCAGCGCGACGATCTCGTAGGGGCCGAGACGGCTGCCGGGTTGTAGCGGCATTCAGTTCGTCGGCACCAGCCGCTTCAGCTCCTCGAACCAGGGTCGAAAATCATCTCCGCTCATGCTGGGCTCTCTGAGGGAGCGAGTGCAAGCTCGACACGGTAGCCGAGGCTTCGGAGTTCGCGAATCATCTTAGCGGCGCGTGCTTGCGCTCGCTTCTTGGTCACCGCTGGCCCGCGTTCCTCGTAGCGCACGTTGTCGTGCAGTATCTTCCAAATCAAGCGACAAAGCCGATTGGCAATCGCTCCGATCGTTTGCTTGTGCCCGAGGCGTGGCACGAGCCGTCGATAGACCAGCTCGAAGATACTGCCTTTCGTCTTGACGGCGGCGTTGGCCGCTTGGTTGAGGAGGCGCCTCATCGGACGATTGCCCTGGGGCGAGCGGTGACTGTAGCTTACGCCCGCGCTCTCGTCATCGCCCGGGCAGGCGCCGACCCAGGACGAGAGGTGCTTGGCGGACGGGAAGGTCGCGGCCGCCGCCCCGACTTCGGCGATGATCTGATGCGCCGACTCCACGCCGAGGCCGGGCACTTCGGCGATGCGTTGCACGGTAGCTTGGTGATGGGCGATGAGACGCGCCATTTCTTGGTCAAGGGTGTCGAGATGCGCTTCGAGGAGTCGCAATTCCTCGAGGGTCAGCTGGAGGAGCCGCCGGTAGACGGAATGGAGCGTCGCGCAGGCGCCGAGCGCGTCCCGCAACTGGTCCGCGGTGGCCCGTAACCGCTGATCGGCGAGCGCCGCCAGGGTGGCCGCGCTCGTTTCCCGTCGGCCAGGGCCTGCAGCATGCGCCGGGCACTGCGTGCCCAACAGATCGGAGACCAGGCTGGAGAGCTTGATGTGCGCTTCCTCCAGCAGACACTCCAGGCGGTTCTGCAACTGCACGCGGCTGCGCGTCACTTGATACTTGCGCCGCATCACCGTCCGCCAGAGTCGCTGCTCGGTGTCGGGCACAAAACTCAGGATCAGCTCCTGCGCCACCAGGCGCTTCACTAAGCGTTCGGCATCCGGGAAATCCTTCTTCCGCCCCCGGGCCCCCCGATTCGACTGGGCCTGCGCCAGGTGCAGGGCCCCCGCCGTTGGCCCAGCCCCCTCCCGCGTCTGCCGTAGCGGTTGCCAGTACCGCTCCAGTGCTTCCCACACGGGTCGCCAATACTGTGCCGTCGATTCCATCACCACTTCGTCGACCTGCTGCTCCAGCAGCCACTCGGCCAACGACCGCAACTGCGTGGGACTGGTGCCGACCGTGTGGCGGAGAAACTGAAACTCCCCCTCCACGGCGACGTCGGCGACGACGACGGCCAACATCTTCTTATGGACATCAATGCCAGCGATCCGGTACGCCATCTCGACCTCTCCTGGCCAGAGCGGAGAGCGTGCCCACATTGTCTTATTCAGGGTCGCGGGCTATCGTCGTTCTCCTCACGGGAACCACGACGCCCAATCATTCGCGCAAGTACGCACGCTCCGGATCAGCCAATTCTGCGGCCTCGACAGCTCCACTGGTTCGTCGATCTCACCGCTCCGCGCCGGGACCATTCTCCTCGACGCTGGCCAAGATTTTCATGGAGTTTCGCGAGCTGCGGGGCGGCGGCTTCGCCTCGCACGTTCGCTTCACAGAACTCGTTCCGCTTAGGGGATCGGCACGAGTCGTTTCAGCTCTTCAAGCCAGTTTTGCACGACGATGAAGCGTGCCGGCCCTGCAGCCGGATCTGACGGGGTCAGGGAATCCGGCATGAGGAAGCGCTGGTCGTCGAGCGAGATGTCATAGGTGCGGCCGGCCCATGAGGCGAAGAAAGGCGGTGCCTTGTCCAACAGTCGTACGGGCGCGCTGGCGGTCCACGTCGTACGCGGCTCGACCGTCACTCGCATCAGTGAGCCGTCGGTCGAGAGGTAAAACAACTCCTTCCCGCTGTGAGCCCAGAGCGGCCGCGTCCCGCCGGTCGTCGAAATCTGCCATCGGCCGCCGTCAACCGCGGGAAATGGCCGGACGTAGATTTCGTACTGGCCTGATTCGTCGGATTGATACGCGATCCAGCGTCCATCCGGAGAAATCTCCGCATTTCGCTCGTTCGTGGGCGTGCGCACCAGCGGCTCGACCTTCCGATTGCCATCGAGCCGCATCGTCATGATATTCGTCCCCGTCGTCAGATCGGTTTCCGAAAACACGAGGTGCCCGCCGTCGGGTGAGAACGACGAGGGATTGCGTGTGAACGTTCCATCGGTGAGCTGTTCAACGGCGCCGGTGCCATCGGCCGCCTGCGCGAACACATTCTGGCCTCCGGAACGCGCCGAGCCGAACATGATCCTCCGGCTATCCGGGCTCCAGACCGGGAACGAATCCTGTCCAGGACTGAAGGTCGCGCGCGTGAGTGTGGCGAGCCGTATATCCCACAGCCAGAGGTCGTAGTCCTGCTCGGGACTGACCATCGCGATTCGCGTTCCGTCGGGCGAGAGACGGGGATACGCGTAGGTCCGCTCGGGGAGCGGGAGACGGGTTTTTTCACCGCGGCGATCGATCCACACCAGCCCGCGTATCCCACCGGCCGCAGATCCACCCGGCGCATACACAAGGGTGCCATCCCGCGAGAGGGATGCTTGCACCGCGCCGAATGGCGTGGACATCACTTGCGGAAGCACCTCTGCCGACAACCCGACCGGCGCCAGGTTCTCGAGATCGAAACGAATGGCCCTGAGCGCCCCCGCCGCCGCGTACACGAGATACCCGTTAGCCGTGTAGCGCGCGTGCGTCCCACCTCGTACCAGGACTTTGGTGATCCCCGCGCGCAGGTCAAGCACGGCGATGTCGGCCGCATCGAGACCGCCGGATTGCCGGATGATCGTGAAGAGCACGCCGCGGCCGTCCGGCAGCATCTCCGGCCACCAGTGGTTCTGCTCGCCCCGTTCGCGATCGACCCGTGTCAGCGGCGTCGGCGTCCCACCGGCGGCCGGAATACGTTGCAGGCCAATTTCGGGATCGAGGCTGGCGAAGATGATTTCATCGTCGGACGCCCATGTGGCGCCCCGCGTGCCCGCGATGGGGAACAGCGTCACGGGGGCGCCGCCGCTGAGCGCGACTTTTCTAATCGTCTGGGCCTCCAAAAAGGCGACCCACTCTCCATTCGGCGAGATGAACGGTCCGCGGATCTCCCCCTTGAGCAGCAGTGTCGGCTCCACGGCGTCGAGCGGACGGACAAAGAGCTGCGTGCCGTTATTGCCGAGATACACGACGCGCGACCCGTCCGGCGTGATCGCGAAGTCGTACTCGAAACCACTCAGCGACAGGGCTTGAGTGCCCGTGGGCGCGATCTCGAGCCGGGACACCTTCGGAACGGCTACGGGAGATCGCTGGATCGAGGCGACCAGCAGGCCACCAACTACCGCGGCGGCGGCGATCGTCGCAACCACCGCGGCCGCCGTCCACCTCGATCGCACTTTCACAGGGCCGATCGCGGCCGTGTCGGGGTGTGCCGACATCGCCTCTTCGATTTCCAGGCGCGCGTCGGCGGCGTCGTGCCATCGGCGATGCGGATCCTTCTGCAGACATCGCCGCAGCAGATTCCTGATCGGTCCCGGCGTGGTTGACGGCAGCGCGGCCCAGTCGACTTCCTTCGTAATGACGAACGCGAGCGTTTCGGTCACGTCGTCTGCGCCAAAGGCGCGCTGCCCGCTGAGCATCTCGTAGAGCACGCACCCGAACGCCCAGATGTCGGTGCGCTTGTCGACAGGCTTGCCGCGTGCCTGTTCCGGGCTCATGTATGCCGCCGTGCCGAGGATCATCCCCACGCCGGTCATCATCGGCGGGCGAAGTGATGGTGGGCGACATCGAGTTGCTCGCCGCCATTGCGCCGACGGGCTCCATCGCCTTGGCGAGCCCGAAGTCGAGGACCTTCACCGTGCCGTCCGGCCGCACCTTGATATTCGCGGGCTTCAGGTCGCGGTGGATGATGCCCTGCTCGTGGGCGGCTTCGAGCGCCTCGGCGATCTGCTTCGCGATGGGCAGGGCCTCGTCGACCGGGATCGCTCCGCGCGCGATGCGCTGCGACAGGTCGTCGCCTTCGACCAGTTCCATCACGAGCGGTGGTGCATGCCCCCGTCTCGTCTCGAGGCCGTAAATCTGCGCGATGTTCGGATGATTCAGCGAGGCGAGGACTTGTGCTTCTCGTTGGAACCGAGCGAGCCGGTCAGGGTCGGATGCAAACGCATCCGGCAGGACCTTGAGGCGCATCGTCGCGCTTGAGTCCCGTGTGATGCGCTCGCCAGACCTTGCCCATGCCGCCCTCGCCAAGGAGGGCGGTAACTTCGTAGGGGCCGAGGCGACTGCCGGGGCCGATGGACATGTGGGGCGGATTCTACCAGCTGTGCGGGCTCGTACGCGTAAGGCAATCGGGCGATCAGACTCACCCTGCGACGATCGATTTCGGTGCCGTAATTCCTGGGGGAGGGCGGGGAGGCGAGACAACCGATTACATCGTTAGGCGGCGCCCATGCGCCAGGCGTGAATGGAAACCCGAGAAAGAAGTTTCCGAAGCCCCGGTCAATCCAAGCACGCGAAGGTGATGTGTATCCCTCAGCCCGACGCCACCCATCCAAGCATCCACGTCGCAACCCACGTCCACTCAGGGGTGGCGACGACGTAGGGCACGCTGAGTCTTCTCACCACCATCGTGGCGAGTCCTAGCACGTAAACGGGATGCACCGTGCGTCGACTGCGGAAGTCGTAAGTCATGGCGATCAGGATCGGTAACGACCAGACCGCTTGCACGATGAGAAATCGAAAAGGCGGGCCGGGAAAGAACGTCATGCGGCTCACGGCGGCGACGAGGAGCGTCACTGCCGCGACCGTGATCAGGCGTTTGTGGAGTTGCGGTTTGCGCCGATACACTACTGCCGCGCCAAAGAACGCCGCGAACATCACCATGTCCGCGAGGGCTTGATAGAGCAGACTCTCTGCCGGACCGCCACGCGGACGTTCGGCTGCACGGACCACCCCTGTATAGAGCCCCACTGCGATCAGCAGAAACCCGTAGGCAATCCCGATTCGCCCGATTCGGATATGCCACACCACCCGCCTGGTAGCCGCCAGCATCGCTTGAGCGAAGAAGAGGACCAGCCATCCGGTGAATACCACCGCATGGAGGTGGATAACCAGGGGTTGCACCAAGGTGCCGATGATCAAAGGCCCGAAGTAGGTCGGCCAGAATCCCACGACAGCCATGAGCGCCATCAGCAGGCTTGTGGCGATGAAGAAGGTGCGGCGATGGGGAGGCGCTACCGGCACTACCGTCGTAACCGTCAACGCCATCGTGGTTCTCCAGCGCAGAGGGGAGCATCAGCTCCGGGTGACTGTCGCGAGGGTGACGGCGCAAGCGCGAAGCCGGTGCGCTGAGTCTACTCCGACAACGAACTCGAGCGGAGACGAGCCGTAGACACGGCCTGACCGCCTCGCCTCACTGCCCGACGGTGCAGGGTCGCACGGTGGCCCACACGGGTCGATGGTCGCTGGCGTTGGTGTCGTCCGGCGGCCGTCCCGCCGGGGGATCGCCCGAGGGGCACAGGCCGCGCACCAGGATGTAGTCGGAGTCGCGCAGCGAGCCGCGACGGTCCAGCCGTTCGGTAAGCCAGACGAAGCCACCGCGCGCGATCGTTTCGCCCGTCGCCCGGCTGTTGAAGTCGCCCCCGATCACAACCGGTCCGGTCCAGTCTGCCACCGCCTCGAGCACCGTGCGCGCCTGCGCACGCCGATGCTCATTACCCCAGAGCCCGAACGTCGTCTCGAAGTGCACCGCGTAGATGCGCGTGGGGCCGGTGGGCAGATGAACCGTGGCCCCCGCCGCCGCCCTGCGCATCTTGCGAAAGCGGTGTTGATACGGGAGCGGCACCTTTCGGGGGTCGTCGATCGGCCACGGCGACAGGATGGCCACGCCGAAATCGCGCTGCGGTATTGGATGGATGGCCGATGGCACGTACACGAAGTTCATCCCGAGCGACCTGGCCAGCCACTCCGCGCCGGGTCCATCGAGCTCTTGCAGGAAGAGCACGTCCGCGTCACGCAGCGGACCCGGACGCGACAGCAGCTCCGCGGCGCGGTCCAGGTGTTCGCCCCATTGCACGTTGAAGGTCACGAGACGGACGGTGGGACCGGACCGGGCGGCTGCGGCGTGCTGTCCCACGACCACGGGACCCGACGGGTCGTCGTAGTTCCGGGCAGTGGCGCACCCGGCCGTGACGCCGAACGCGGCCACCGCGACAACGGCTCTCGCGAACGAAGGAAGCCGCACGAACCCTGCCTTCAAAAGGGAAACATCACGTACATACGCACGCCCGAAAGCCGCTCACCAAACTGGTAGCCGACTGCGAGCCACGGCAGCGTGATTCTCCAGATCCGCAGGTCGGGTTCCGTGGAGAAACTCACGCCGGTTTCCACCTGGTGGCCCAACTCGATCGGTTCCGCGGACGGTGCGCGTAGTTGGAGGCCGTCGAACCCCCGCATGATCACGTACGGGCCGCCCCGCGCGGGCTTCGCGCTGACCGCAAATCCGAGCGGAACCTGGACGTCGAGCGCCGCTTCGAACGTTTCGTGGCCGTCGTACCGGTCGCCGCTCGCCGCGAGCTTGCGGTACATGGCCGAACCGCCGAGGGTGAATCGAACGTTCCGCCAACGCGGAGGATCGACGCGGGCGCGCACGCCGGTACCGTACAGCACTTCCGTGTCGCCCCCGTCAGTACCGCCGCCGAAACCGACTTCGCCGAACGGCCGCAGGCGCAGCCGCTCGCCAACAGGGATCTCGAACTCGAGGCCCGGCACGATCGCGAGCACGCCCAGCTTCCGCACAAGCTGTCCGAGCTCCGAGAGCCCCTCGATTCGAACGGCGGAAAGCGACACCGGGAACGTCACCCGCAGCCCCCAGCCGTCGTCCTCGATGGTTCGCAAGTGAAAGCCGAACGGAATCCGGAACAGCTGAAGCGTCTGCACCTGCACGTCGGCCTGGGCGTTCCCCTCCGCGTCCATCGGATCGGCGAAGAGCAGCGGATCGAGTGCCTGGTCCTGGGTTGCCGCCGATGCGGAGAGGCACGGCAGCAGCAGCAGCGCGCAGACCAGCCGGCACAGCACGCGCGTCGGATGGTGGGGCGTCATCTCCAGGCGTCCCACGATGAACTGCTTGAGGATGCTGCGTGCTCGTGACGGGTTACAGGTCACTCTTCTCGTTAGCCAGCAGGCGGTTGATGCGTGATTTCGCCTCGGTGTAGGCTCTCGCCAGACAGCGCAATGCTACGGCTTGGGTCGGCCTTCGATGACATTAAGATACACTAGGCCGCAGAATTGATCGGATGACCCGAGCCCTCAACACCGACAACGGCGGTCCGGCTGGTGACGCATCCACGGGCTCAGAGCCCGCCGGGGGTCAAGCGGCGCGGCATCGAGTATTGCTTGTCGAGGACCATGCGGGCTTCGCGGAAGCGACGGCGGCATTGATGCGCCAGCACGGACTGGACGTGTCGATTGCAACGTCGGGCGGCGATGCCTTGAAGCTGGCGGAGGAGTGCCGTCCCGTCCTCGTATTCTGCGACCTGACGCTGCCGGACATGACGGGACTCGACGTCGTGCAGGCTCTGCGCGCGCGGCGCGGCGCGAACGACTGTCTGGCGGTCATCCTCTCGGCGATGAGCGCGAACGACCTGCGCGCGATCGAAGGCCATACAAAAACCAGCGAAATCACGCTGTGGCTTCCCAAGCCGCTCACGGACCGAATTCTCATCGACCTCATTGCCAGACTCGAGGCGTTGCAGCCTTCGGTGGGCTCGGCGTGAGATCGCCTGGTCCGCTCACTGAGCCGCCGATGTGCCATGAGCAGACGCTCTTCCAGCGGTAACAAACGCTCGGATCGGAGCACGTCGAAGAGCAGGACTTCCCCTTTCTCGAGAAGACGGGCGGTGCGGATGACGCATTGCTTTGAGGGCTGAGCCCAGTGGCCGGGAAACCTCCATTCTTGACTTTCACTGGCGAGGAAAGGAGAGCGTCAGAAGAGATCTTTCAAAATATTCTGGATGCGATCGGAGACATCGTCTTCGTCAAAGGGCCTGGCTCGAGGCTCCTTTGGGGAAACAAGGCATTACTTTCCTATTACGGAATGACCCAGGAGCAGTTGGCTGGAATCATTGATGCGCCCTTCGTTGAGCCTGACCTGACACAACAATACCTGCGAGACGATCAATACGTGTTTTCTTCAGGAGAACGTTTGGATATCCCGGAAGAGCCGATTACGCGGTTCGATGGGGAAGTGCGTACGTTTCATACCACGAAATCACCGGTATTCGACTCGAACGGCAGAGTTGTTCTGCTCGTCGGCAGATCAACGGATATCACCGACCGCAAGAAAATGGAGGAATCGCTAGGAGTGATCGTACGGGAACGCGAAGCTCTTCTCGAGAGCGAGAAAGAGGCGCGGTCAGCCGCGGAGAGGGCGAATCAAATCACGGACGGGTTTTTGGCGATGCTCTCCCATGAGCTTCGTACACCCCTATCCACAATACTGGCCTGGACGCAGTTGCTGCGTGCCGGGAAGCTCACGGCCGCAGAGACCATGAGGGGCCTCGAGATTCTCGAACAAAGCGCACAGACCCAGGGGCGATTGATCGATGATCTCCTGGATATCTCGAGAATTCGGGCTGGCAAACTCAATTTGAACATCAAGGAGTTTGATCCGGCAAAAGTGATCGCAGACGCAATTGACTCCACTCGCAGTCTTGCTGACAGCAAGTCCGTGACGATCGAAACGACGATCCTTCCCGCGGTAAAACGAATCTCTGCAGATCCGATTCGATTTCAGCAGATCTTGTGGAACCTCATTACCAACGCCATCAGGTTTTCGCCTCAGGGAGCAACGATTTGGAATGTCCTGGAGCGCATCGAGTCCCCCAGCGGAGAACAGATACGGCTTCAGGTTCGAGACAATGGAATCGGGATCAAGTCGGAGTCAATCCCTTTGATCTTTGAGGCGTTCACCCAGCTGGATGGCACAAGCACACGAACCTCTGGCGGCCTTGGTCTTGGGCTGACTATCACGCGAAATCTAGTGGAAATGCACGGCGGCACGATAGTCGCCGAAAGCGACGGCGAAGGTAAAGGCACTACCTTTGTCGTGTGTATTCCGGCAAAGAGTCCTGCCAGAGCCAACGTGGCGGAGACAGAGAACGAGGCGGAGATAAATGCCAGCGTGGACCTCCATGGACTGCGTGTTCTCGTGGTCGAAGATGAGGAAAACTCGCGAGAAGTGTTCTCCGTCATGCTGAGGTCCCTCGGTGCCGAAGTGATGGCCTCGGCGTCTGCGCGTGAGTGTCTTGAAGTGATTTCCGAGTTCAGGCCCGATGTTCTGGTAAGCGATATCGCCATGCCGCTCGAGGATGGCTACAGCCTGATCAGCAAGATCAGGGTGCTGGGAAGCGACCTGAGGCAGACACCGGCCTTGGCACTCACCGCAAACGCCGGAGATGAGGATGTTCGCCGCGCCCACTTGGCAGGATTTCAAACCCATTTGGCCAAGCCTGTGGATGCAAACACGCTCGCACTGGCTATCGCCCGACTCGCGGGCCGAAAAGCCTCGTCGTCGCGCGATTGAGGCAGGCGCAGTCGGGGGCCCGTCGGCGGGCTATCCCGCCACGGGCACCGCGCGGACGATGAACCGTCGCGGAGCCGAGCCCCGGTAGTAGAACGGGAAGCAGCCGACGAGCGTCACCGCTCGATGGGGCGTCGGGTCGATCACGCTGACGTCGTCGGGGGTGGTGATCTTTATCCACTCGACCCGGTATTGCTCGAGTGCGACCGGCGTGTCCAGCTCGAACACGTCGCCTTCCTTGATGTCCTTCAACACGCGGAAGAACCCGTCCCGGTGGGCGGCGATGCCGACGTTGCCCACCGTCCCGGGCAGGGCCGTGTACTCGATCCGACCGGCCGCGAGGTCGAGCACCGCGTCCGCGGTACCGTCGTAGACCGGCACCTCGAGCTCGAGCCGCGGGATGCGCAGGATGGCGAGCGTGGGCGGCGTTTCCAGCTGCAGTGCGGCCTTGTAGGCCTTCACCCGGACCGCCGACCAGAGCTTCATGTCGACCTTCCCGCTCCAGGAGAGCTCGCGCGGCGGCGGGGGTGGTGGCGGTGGCGGTGCCGCTGTGTCGGCAGCGGCGCTGGCCGTCTGCCGGGGGTGTGTCAGCGCCGCGGCTGCACGACATCAGTATCGCCGCGAGGACGAGCGTGACGGCGATAGTCAGCGTGTGGTTCGAGCAGGACCTGCGTGGGACCATCATGGATCCTCCATTGCGACGCACAAGACTCCTGGCGCCGCTATGACGTCACCAGCCGCCTCGGCTGGCCACGCGATCCCATCATATCCGTTTCGCTCCTGATTGCCCGCGCGGATCCGCGCACTCCCGCGCAGTCGAAAGAGGCGCCCGCCAGAGGCGCAAGATTGCCTCCATTTTTGTTACAGACGGGTGCACCCGGCGCCGATACCAGGTGAGGCTCCGTACGTGTCTGAGGCTCACTCGATTGGAGACAGGCAACATTGACGACGACCCCTCAACCGCTCGATTCGACGACGTCGCGCAGGGTTCTCGTAGTTGAGGATGACCCCGTGATTTCGCACCTGATCGACCATCTCCTTCGACGTAGAGGGTTCACCGTGCAGGTCGCTTCAGACGGACACCAGGCGGACGAGCTCTTGGACACACTCCCGCCGCCCGCGGTCGTGATCCTTGACGTGATGCTTCCTTTTGTCGACGGCTTCACACTCGTCGAGCGGCTTCGCCGTACGCCGGGATGGGCGAGCGTGCCGGTCATCATGCTGACGTCGAAATCGCAGGAGAGCTATGTCGTGCGCGCGTTCGGAGCCGGCGTCAACGACTACGTCATCAAACCGTTCAGACCGGAAGAACTCGTGGCGCGTGTGCGCCGCCTGACCGAACACTGACATGCGCGGCCTCTTCACGGTCATCACGTTGGTCCTCGTCATCGGCGCCGCCTCGCCGGTGATCGCTCAGGTTCGTGACACACCACGTCCGACGCTTCAGTTCGGCGTGGCGTTCGAGGCGCTGTCGAACGGCCTCGACCCGTGGCGCAGCGCGAGCCTTGAAGGGAGCGGGGCCCCGAATAGCGAGCAGACCGTGTACGGGGCCTTTCACGAGACGACACGTTTTTCGATGGTCGACCATGACGTGATGGCCGGGTTTCGGCAGCGCGTGTCCCCGCGCCTGACCCTTGTCGTCGAAGGCCAGGTAAGTCCTTCCCATCACGTCTCCCCGAAGTGGGACGGTCTCGGACAGGTGGAGGTCGTCGCGGATGGCGGATGGAATGTCCAGGCCGGACTCCGCCATAGGGAGTACGAAACCGCTTCGGTCACCCTGGGCGCGACCACGGTCGAGCGCTACTGGGGACGCTACCGTGGCGCCTACACGCTCTATCTCTCTCATCTCGCGGATGCCGGTTCATCCGCGAGTCATCGCGTGCATGGCGACTACTTCTACGGCCCGCTGAGCAGCAGTATCGGGATCAGTCTCGCAGCCGGCAGCGAGCTGGAAAGCCTCGGGCCCCTGGGTGTCGTTCGAACCCATGTTCGCGGCGCGGCGCTGGTCGGCCGGCAGTGGCTGACGCCCAGGTGGTTCGTCCGCTACGACAGTCTCCTCCACGAGCAGGGGAAGCTGTACACCAGGACGCGCGTGAGCGCGAGCCTCGGCCACAGGTTCTGACGTGAATCGCACGGTGGCCGTCTGGCTCGGCGCAGTGACGTTCGCGCTCATTCTGGCGGTCGTCGCGCAGCTCATGGCGGTCCGATTCCTTGCCGCCGCCCGCCGGCATCGTCGTCAGGCGTTCGAATCGGCCTGGCTGCCGATTCTGCTCGGTGGCATGGAGAAGGAACCCGAGCGGCTGCCACGGCTTGAACGCCGAGACGTGGTGTCGTTCCTGACGATATGGAGCCGCCTGCAGGATTCGATCGTCGGCGAGTTCCGCGAACCGTTGAACCGGATTGCTGTTCGGCTGGGTATGGACCGCGTCGCAGCGGGAGATGCTCACCCACGGCAACGTCGGCCAGCGATTGCTGGCCGCCGCCACGCTTGGCCGGCTCCGGGACCGAGCGGCATGGTCCGAGCTTCTTGCGCTGACGACTGACCGGGATTCGGTGCTCTCGCTCGCCGTTGCGCGCGCGCTCCTTCGTATCGACCCACGAGCGGCGGTGGAGCTGCTACTTCCGCTCGTTGCCGAGCGAGAGGACTGGTCGCCGAGTGCCGTCGCGCTCATGCTCCAGGAGGCAGGAGCCGACGCCATTTCCCAGCCGCTTGCCGAAGCCGCCGTGCGCGTGGCGCCCGAGCAGGCGCACCGCGTGGTTCGCTATTTCGGGCTCGCACATCCCGAGGTCGTCATCCCCGTCATTCGGGATCTGCTCGTTCAGAGAGCTGACCGCAGCGAATGCGTCACCGCCTGTTTGCGGGTGTTCTGTGACACCGGCGACGCGGCCATCGTCCGGCGGTATGTGAGCGACCCTCGATGGGAAGTACGGGTGCGCGCCATCGAGGTCCTTGGCCGCGTCGGCACCGATGACGATCGCCTGCAACTTGTCCCGCTGCTCTCGGATCCCGAATGGTGGGTGCGCTATCGGGCGGCACAGGCGCTCTGTGCCCTGTCGTCAGCGAACCTGGAACGCCTCACGCGCATGAGCACGAGTCACCGAGACCCGTTTGCCCGCGACATTCTGGCCCACGCACTGGCTGAACGGCGGTATGCGTGACCATTGGCCAGATTCTCGCCGCGCTGGGCTGGTTCTGCATGCTCTACGTGGCGGCCATCAACCTTGGCTATCTTGCCCTGAACGTTGTCTCGTTCGTCGTTCTCGGACGATACATGCGGCGACACCCGGCAGAGGATTATCAGCCCGGGTCAGACTTCGAACCACCGGTCAGTCTGCTCGTTCCGGCGTACAACGAGGCCGCGACGGTCGTCGCCAGCGTGCGTTCGCTCCTGCAGTTGCGGTATCCGCAATTCGAAATCATCGTCGTGAACGACGGATCGAAGGACGACACGCTGCGGGCGCTGCAACAGGCGTTTGGCCTCGAGCCATTCCCCGAAGTGCTTCGCGTACGCCTCGAAACCGCCCGCGTTCGCGGTGTGTACCGCTCGCCGTCGTACCCCGGACTCCGCGTCATCGACAAAGAGAACGGAGGGAAAGCCGACGCGCTCAACGCCGGCATCAACGCCGCGTTGTACCCGCTCTTCTGTGGGTTGGATGCCGACGGGATCCTGCAGCCGGACAGCCTCAGCAGAATCGTCCGGCCGTTTCTCGAAGATCCGCGGACGGTGGCCACCGGCGGGATCATCCGGGTGGCCAATGGCTGCGAGGTGATGGGCGGGTGGCTGGTGCGGGCCGGACTCTCGCGCAACCCGCTCGCGCTGTTCCAGGTCGTGGAGTACTGCCGCGGATTCCTTTTTGGCCGGCTCGGCTGGAATCCGCTCAATGCCGGTACTGGTCATTTCCGGCGCGTTCGGGGTCTTTCACAAGGAGACCGTCATCGCCGCCGGCGGCTACCGGAGGGGGATTGTCGGCGAAGACATGGAACTCGTGGTTCGTCTTCACCGCGTCCTGCGAGACGCCGGCACGCCGTACCGCATCACGTTCGTTCCGGATCCCGTGTGCTGGACGGAAGTGCCGGAATCGATGAGCGTTCTGGCGCGGCAGCGCATTCGATGGCAGACCGGCCTGTGCGAGAGCCTCAGGATGAACCTGGGGTTGATGTTCGGGCGCCGGCGAGGCTACGCGGGATGGGTGGCGTTTCCGTTTGCGCTCCTGTTCGAAGTCCTCAGTCCGATCGTGGAGACGTTCGGCTATCTGCTCTTCGTCGTCGCGTACCTGGGTGGCTACCTGGATCTTGGTTTCGCGCTCGCATTCCTGACAGCCACCATCGGCTTCGGCATTCTGCTCTCGGCCAGTTCGTTGTTGCTGGACGAAGTGTCGTTCCACACCTATCCGAAGACTCGGCACATGTTCCTGCTGCTGGCGGCGGCTGTGGCGGAAAACGTGGGCTATCGGCAGCTCAACTCGCTCTGGCGTCTTTGGGGAACGATCCGCTGGATGATCGGTGCGAAGCCGGCGTGGGGCACGATGACACGCACCGCCGCCTGGAGTCGCGACCTCACGTCGAAGCGGACGATTCCGATGGCTGAACGGTCGTGAGCGGCCTCGCCACGCCAGACCCGGTTCCGTCCCAAGACACATCACGCCGACCTGTCGCCGCCGTCCGCGGTTCTCTGTCGATCCTGCAGCCCCTGCAGGTGGCCGCCGGACTCGCGGCGACCGCCCTGGGTCTTACAGTGGTCGCCACGTGGCTCACGAACAACGAGGCGCTGATGAGGCTCCATCCGTTGTTTCCACCGATGCACTACAGCGTGGCCGTCGGACTGGTGATCTGCGGCCTCGCGCTGTTGTCCTGGTCCGGCGGATGGTGGCGGCTGGCCCGCGTGAGCGCGGTAATCGTGTTGTTGTTGGGGCTTGCAGCCCTCGCAGAGTTCGGACCCGGCGTCGGCTGGAACCTCAGCCGGACGATGCTGCGTGGCATCGAGGGCGGCGACGCCGGACGCATGGTCCCGGCGAATGCGATTTCCTTCATTCTCGTCGGCGTCGGGATCATCGCCGTCGGCGCGAGCGGTCAGCGCGGACGCGGAAGTCTGGTGTGCATGCTGTGCGGGGTCACGGTGGCCGCGCAGAACGGCGTCGTCTTTCTCAGATACGGCATAGAGGTCACCGGCGCATACGGGCTGACGGGCGCCGAGATGGCCGGTCATTCCGCTGCCGGTCTGGCGGTCGTAGGCCTTGGCACGTTTGCCGCGGCCTGGTCTCGGCTTCCAGTAACCGCGCGCGAGGCGCCCCACTGGCTGCCTCTGCCGATCGCACTCGGCGTTGCGATGATTTCGGTGTCGCTCTGGCAACAGGCCGAAAGCGATTCGCAGGCCTTGACGCAGCGAGGGACCCAACTGTACGCCGAACAGCTCAGTGCCGAGCTGGGCCGCGGCGCTTCGGCCGCAATCGACTCCATCGTGCAGCTTGCCGGACCCGCCACGGGCACCGGGCGTACACCTGCCGAGTCGAGAGCGATGGCAGTTCGAGCTCTGAGGCGGTCCAGGAGTCAGTACGGGATTGCCCTGGTGGGTCGCGAGTTCCGGCCCGAGTGGATCGAAGCGCGCGAATCCACCCGGACATCGCAAGTCATCGCCGCGCTCGACGACAGAACCAGGGGACTCTTACGGGAAAGCGCGCACCAGCGCAGGCCCAGAGTTGTCGAGCCTGTGGACTTCGGGCAGGCCGACTTGGGCTTCCTGGTGGGGGCATCGGTCCAGTCGGACAGGGCGCTCGACACATCTGTCATCGGCCTGTTCCGCTATGAGGACTTCTTCGAAACGACCCTCGCCGCGCACAGGAATACCGATTACGCCCTCCGCGTCTCTGTCGGCGCACGCGAGGTCTATCGCGTCGGTGACGTCGCGGTCCGCGACGACAGGTTCCTCGGGTCGACGCAGGTGCCGGCCCTGGGTGCGACCTGGCAGGTGAAGGTGTGGCCTCGCGTCCCACCTCGTGGGCGCGGTGTGGCCGCTGATAGCGCGCTGGTCTTGGGTCTGATGATGGCCGGGCTGCTGGGCTGGGCGGTCCAGCTCGGCCAGCGCTCGGCGCGCAGTGCCGACGCACTGGCCGAGATGAACGCCAACCTGCAGTCCGAAAGCGCCGAGCGGACGGCGGCGCAGGCGGCTCGGGACGAGAGTGAGGTTCGGTACCGGCAGATCGTCGACGCCGCCGACGACATCATCTATCGGACCGATTCCGAGGGTCACTTCACCCTCGTGAACCCGGCCGCCTCCAAGATCATGGGGTGGTCGCGCGAAGAGCTCATCGGCCGCAACTATCTCACGCTGATCAGGCCCGATTACCAAGCCGCTGCGCGCGCCTTCTACTGGAAGCAGCTGGAGGAACGGACTCCCAGCACGTACTACGACTTTCCCGCGATTACCGCGGATGGACAAGAGGTATGGATTGGGCAGCACGTGCAGCTTCTCATCGATCACGGGCAAGTCGTCGGATGCCAGGCTGTCGCCCGTGACATCAGCGCTCGCATCCGCGTCCAGCAGGAGCTCCAACGCATGCGCGACGCGGCCCTGGAGACGGCGCGATTCAAGTCGGAGTTTGTCGCGAACACGAGTCATGAAATCCGGACGCCGCTGAACGGCATCCTCGGCTTCTCCAACCTGCTCCTCGATACCGATCTCAGCGACGAGCAGCGCCAGTACGCCGATGGGCTCAGGCTGAGCGCCGACTCGCTTCTCACCATCGTCAACGACATCCTCGATTTCTCGAAGATCGAAGCTGGGATGCTGCGCCTCGAAATCGTCCGCTTCGACCTGCGAACGATTGTCGACAACACCATTGTCGTGTTCGCCGAGGCCGCCAAGCGGAAACGGGTCACCCTGGAGCTCAGCGTGGCCGATGACGTGCCCCAGCGCGTGAAGGGCGATCCCGGCCGGTTCCGGCAGGTACTGACCAACCTGATCAGCAACGCCATCAAGTTCGCCGACGACGGATCGGTGACGGTCACCGTGACAAACGAGACCCAGACGGAGAGCCACAACGTCGTCCGCGTTGCCGTTCGCGACACCGGGATCGGCATCGACGCCGACGCGCAAGGCCGCCTGTTCCAGGCATTCGTCCAGGCCGACGGCTCGACAACCCGGCGATTCGGCGGAACGGGCCTGGGATTGGCGATTTCCCGTCAGCTCGTGGATCTGATGGGAGGGACAATCAACCTCGTGAGCGCGCCCGGCAAGGGGTCGACCTTCTCCTTTACCGTGAAACTGGAGAGGGATCAGCAATCCGCTCCCCTTGGTGCGGTCGCCGCACCTGACCTCCGAGGCCTGCGCCTGCTGGTCGTCGATGACAGCCCATCAATGCGCGAGGAGCTCGTCAGCTACGGTGTGGCGCTGGGCTTGCGCGTGGACGATGCCACCGATGGCAGGCGGGCGCTCACCCGGCTGCGCGAGGCTGCCGCGCGCGGCGAGGCGTACGACATCGCGCTGCTCAGTCTGGCCCATCCGGACATGGACGGTATCACCCTCGCCCGCACCATCAAGACCGATCCCGACATCGCGGCAGTGAAGATCGTTCTGGTCCCCGTCAAAGGTGTGCGCGGCCAGGCGATGGAGGCCCGCGAGGCGGGCATCGCGGCGTACCTGCCACGGCCGGTGCAGCTGCCCGAGCTGTTGCAGTGTCTTCTGAGCCTGACGAGTCATGGCTCGAACGCGGCCGGGGCGAACGGACCCGCGCTGGTCACGCGATATACCCTCGATGAGCAGCGCGGATCGCGCGCCGGGTTTCGGATACTCGTGACCGACGACAATGAGGTCAGCCGGCACGTCACCAAGCTGCTGATCGAGAAGCTCGGCTACCAGGTCGATACGGCAGGCAACGGTCTGGAAGCGATCGAGGCGGCGGTCCGCGTACCGTACGGCGCCATTCTCATGGATTGTCAGATGCCGGTGATGGACGGTTTCGCCGCGACCGCGGAAATCAGGCGTCGTGAGCAGGGCGGTCGCCGTACCCCAATCATCGCGTTCACGGCGGGTGTGGCCTCGAGGGACCGCGAAGAATGCCGGCGTGCCGGCATGGATGATTTTCTGGAGAAGCCGGTCAGGAAACATGAGCTGGTCGAGGTTCTGAACCGCTGGTTCTCCCGGTCGGCTTCGCCATCGGAGCAGCCGTCGACGGCACCGGAATCCGCCGTCTCGGTCCCCCTGCCTGACGAACTGGTGAGCGGGGATGTCCTCCATGCGCTCCAGGACGAGTTGGGACCCGACGTGCTGGCGCAGTTGATTGAACGCCAGATTGAACAGGCCGACGCGTCGATGCTGGTCATGGAGCGGGCGATTTCGAGCGACGCCATCGAGGATCTGCAGCGGGAAGCCCACCGATTGAAGGGCAGCTCACTGATCCTCGGCCTCGTGCGGCTGGGAGGCCTGTGCGCCTGGCTCGAAGACGACGCCGGCCGCCACACGCAGACCGAGCGTACGCAGGTCCTTCTGCAACTGAGGACGGTGTGCGCCGACGTGCGCCGGTGGTACGAGGCCGAGCACCAAACCCAGCCGCGCTGATTTCTCGGCACGCTCACCTGCGGAGTACGAACGAGTGCTCCGGTCTCAGACCGTTTTTCGATTCGGCGTAGAGCGGAGGCTTCAGCCTTCGCTGCTGCGGACACGCGCACGCTGAAGCGTGCGCTCTACGGCGAAACGCAAACCGCTCTAGTCTTGGTCGGAGTGCTTCGCCCCGACGCGGGCTATTTCTTTCTGATGTACTTCTGAACCTTGCGCGGGCCGACCTCGGCGCCGTAGATGTTGCCCGCGGCGTCGACCGCCACGCCTTCCGCGGCAAGCGTGCCGGTTGGTCCTGCCGAACCGTCGGCTCGCGTCAGGACAGGCTTGCCGTCCTTCTCCGCAAACGTCACGCCTTCACCGGACGGATCTGGAATGAACCCGGTGATCTTGCCATCCTTGACGCTGCCCCATCGGAGCCCGCGCTTCCACGCGCCATGCGCTGGATTCACCGAGCCCGATTCCGAGTCCGCCGAGTACAGCATGCCGTTGCGATCGATGAAGAGACCGCTCGGCCGGCTGAACTGCGGCCAGTCGGCGATGAACTTACCTGACCGATCGAAGATCTGCACGCGGTTGTTCCCGCGGTCACCGACGAAGAGACGGCCTTGCGCATCGAAGGCGAGCGCGTGCGGCTGGTTGAATTCGCCAGGGCCGGAGCCGCGCTCGCCGAACTGGCGCACGATCTTCTTGCCGTCTGGGCTGAAGACGAGGATCCGATCGTTCTGGTTGGCGCCGTGACCCTCGGAAATGAAAATCTCGCCGTTGTCGTTGGTGATGACGTCGTTCGGCTGCCAGCAGCACTGATCCGGACCGGTTGCGCCGCCGGCCATGCCGATCGTCAGGAGCACTTTCCCTTCGGGGCTGAACTTGAAGACCTGGTGTCCGACTGTCGCACCCGGAGGAGGCGCGGTCGGCGCCGTGCCGCGGCCGCCAGCTTGCGCCGCGCCGCCCGCCGCTGTCCCAGCGCCCGCAGCCCTCATCGCCACCGGCCCCGCTCGCGGCTTGCGGTGCGTTGCCGTTACCGTCGGTCACCCAGACGTTGCCGTCGCGATCGACGTGAATGCCGTGGGGAAACGCCATCATGCCGGCGCCAAAACTTCTGACGAGCTTGCCGGACTCGTCGAACAGGAGCACCGGATCCAGCGGCGACATCTTCCCCGTCGTGGGCTCGGCGACGCAGGTGTTTGCACCGCAGCGTTCAGCGACCCAGATCGATCGGCCGTCGCGCGCGATGTCGACCGCGCTGGTCGAGCCCCAGGTCCGACCTTCGGGCAATTTGAAATGGCCTTCAATTGTCTGGAAAGGGTTCGGTGCGTCATTAGTCGGCGTGGCGGCGGTCTGACCGTAGACGACCCATCCGCCGCCCGACACGACAGCCGCAACGGCAGCGTATTTCACGCGGCGAAACAGAGACATTCGTGAGCTCCTTCTCAAGGGCCAAATGCCGGTGAACACGATTTGACCCTCACGTTAGTGCCGGATCAGGAGCGAACCATCAGCCAGCGATACGGCATCGTGTGTTGGCCAACGACAGTCTACATTCGTGGGGACGGGCTCGTCGAACGGATCGAGCATGCCGCCGCTTCTCATCCAGCACCTCCCCGATGAGTCCCTTCGAGGTCCAGTGAGCTCATCAGCTTCCGATCGCGAAGGTCGCTGAACGCGATCAGCTCGATCCGCTCGTCGCGCACGACTCGACGCACGTCGGGGTCACACAGCGCGTGGAGCTCAATCTCCCGCTCGGCGCTGTACATGGTGACGAGCTCACCTGGATAGCCCGGATGGCACGCCATTTCGGTCACACCGTCCCGCAGATCGCGGAGCAGTTCCATCAACCGGGCCGTGCTGATGTTCGCGGGCCACGGGTCGCCGGTGCCGGTCTGTCCGTAGAACCGGCCGTCGTAGCGGAGACGAGGCCAGCGATGTCTCACCGGCACGTCGAGCTCAGTGCCGATGCGATCGACGATCGATCGCACCGGCTCCTGGATGTGCACGTGCTGGTGCGAGTCGAGGTGCGATGGATCCTGTCCGAGGAGCTCGCGGCAGATCGACAGCTGTGCCCGGATTTCCGTTTCCAGCGCACGAAGATCCTGGCGATTCACGCGCTCGTATACCGAGACCCACGTGCCGTCGCGAAACACCCATTCGCCGAGGTCGATGTGAAGGCCGACACTCAGCCTTGGGTGTGCGCGCGCGTACGCGGCAGCCGCGTGCGCCGCGTCCCCACGCGCCATGAGGCTGGCGCTCGTGACGATGCCGCGCTCGTGCGCGTGGACGACGCCGCGGTTGATCCCGACGCTCTGGCCGAAATCATCCGCGTTGACGATCACCGCGCGGCTCATCGTCCTGCCAGGCGTCAAAAGTCGTAGCGCAGGCTCAGCGTGATGCGCCGCTTGTTGAGCGCGCGGTTGGCGGTCCCGAAGAACGGCGACGTGAGAACGCCGTTGAACGACGCGAAGTTGCTGTGGTTCAGCAGGTTCGTGACGCTCACCGCAACCGTGGCGCGTCGATACACCGACGGCGTCACTCCGTTGTAGGCCGCGAACATCTTCGTGGCGGTGACGTCGACGGTGAACAGTGTCGGGCCGAGGCCGAAGTTGCGCGGAATGACGGGCGCGCCCGGTGCGGGCGTGAGATTGAAGACTCCGTGTGGCGTGTCAACGGCGCCCGGGTGGCCGGCTTCCACGAGCGACGGTCGATCGGTGAACACCGAATCGACGTTCGTGTCGTGGCCGGTCGTGATGTTGAACGGCAGTTCCGACGCCCAGGTGACGAAGGGGTAGACGGCGTAGTCGTCCGGCAGGTTGATCGACGCGCCGAACCCCGCCCGATGACGCGGCACCGGCGCCAGGCCCCACTCCGCGGCGAGGTTGGTGGAGTCGGCCGGAACGCTGTACAGGTCGTCGGTGTCCTGGAACGCCCTGGTCCAGCCGTAGCTGCCGAACACGGTGACATCCGCGCCGATGGCTCCGCTCACGGTCGCATTCACCTCATGCGCGCTCGAACGTCCGGTGGACTCGAACTGCAGCGTGAGCGCGTCTGCCTGCCCTGGCACCGCGGTCACGCCTATGTTGCGCGTCCGCAGCAGGTTCATGCCGCGTCGCCACGTGTAACCAACCGAGCCGAACAGGTTGCCGACGAGCTGACGGTCGTAGCTGATCGTCGAGACGAGCATCGACGGAAGGGTGAGATCCGGCGATTGCGTCCGGATGGTGGTCGTGACGTCTTGCGGGTTGGGAAGCACAACCGGCACGTTCGGAAAGAACGTCGGTCGATCGACAACGAACCGCTGGCTGTGGCGTCCGTCGAGCCGCAGCGTTTCGGAGAACAGCAGGTGGGGGAGCTGGGTGACGAAGAACCCGGTACCCGGCGCGGACGGCCGAGCTGCCGTCCGCGGTCGGTGCCCAGGCCAGCCCCGCGCGAGGGGCGAACTGCATCCGCATCTCGCCGCCCTGCCGCTGGAGCTCCTGCCTGATCCCGTACGACACGGTCAGGCGTGACCCCGGCCGCCAGTCGTCCTGCGCGAACAATGCGCTCTCGAACACGGAGAAGTTGATCGCCGGGTCGCCGCGGACGATCGAGAACTGCGAGGGGAGGTACCCGGGAGCTCCGGCCAGCATCAGGCGGTACCGCTCGAGCCCGGAGATCACCGTTGGCTGGCCGTTGGCGCCCGGCACCGGATTGCCGAACTGATCGCGGACAGCATCGGTGCCGAACATGAACGTGCCGTTGAAATTTGCGCCATCGATCTGATCCAGGCGAATCACTTCGGCCTGTCCGCCGACGCGGATCGTGTGCGCCGGGCGGCTCAACGTGAACACATCGACCACCCGCATTCTCTTGGTCGTGTTCTCGCGAAACAACTGGTCCTGGTTACCGCCCTCGTTGAACGCCTCGAGCACGAGGATTGCCGGCTCCGTCGTGATAGCCCGATCGACAATCTGGTTGTTCGAGACACGCACCCGCAGCTCGTTGACCGCGGTCGGGGAGGTCGACGTGAACCACAGGCTCGATGTGCGCTCCTTCGACTCCCCGGCGTACGCGCGTTCGGGCAGATCAAAGCCGCTCAGCAATCCCGCGTTGGTCCGACTCTGATCGTTCAGCCCGTACTCGAACGCGAACGTATGGTTCGCGGCCACTCGTACATCGGTTCGCAGCGAATACGCCGTCGTTCGGGTCGGAGCGGGGACGTTGAGATTCAGCGGCACCGGCTGCAGTGTGGCCGGATCGATCGGCGTCGCGTTCACGATGACGTTGTCATCCTGGGCCCAGCGTCCGCCGTAGGCGAGAAACCCCCAGCGATCGCGCAGAATCGGACCGCCGATGTAGCCCTCATACGTGCGCGACTGGTAGCTGGCGCGGCTCGGCTCGAACACGTCAGGGCTGTTCAGCCGTGAATCGTTGAAGTCGATTCGTCCGTTGCCGTGGTAGGCCCCCGACGCCGGCTTGCTCAGGATCTCGACGCGGCCCGCGCCCGGCTCGGCGAACTCGGCGGAAAACGGATTCGCGTTGATGCGTATGCTCTGGATGACGTCCTTCGGCGGCAGGCGCTGCGTGAGCGGCATGCCGTCGACATAGAAGGTCACCATGTCCAGGCGGGTGCCGGTCGATGACGCGAGCAGCCGAAGCGCCTGCAGCAGGCTTTCCGGATCGTCGGGCAGCGCCTCGAGGGCCTTGCCGGACAGCCGGATGCCCGACAGGTTCTGGTCCGAGTCGAGTGACACGCGGACCATGCCGCCGAGTACGTCGACGCGCTCGCTGATCGCCACGCGCAGCTTGACGTCGACCGTGGTGCTGCCGCTCACCGCAATCGCCCGTCGCTCCGGGGCGAACCCGGGCGCCTCGATGGTCAGCGTCGCCTTGCCCCGGGTGTCGGTGGCCAGCCCGTAGCGGCCCTGTGGGTTGGTCGAGGTCGAGGTCTTGCCGCCCCGCTCGTCGATCAACGTGACCGATGCGCCAACGATCACGCCGCCGGTCTCGTCCGTGACGATGCCGCGCACCTCGGGGCCGGATTGGGCGACAAGCGGCGACGCCAGGCAGCCGAGAACGAGAACGAGGCAGCAAATGCTCCGTATTGAACGAGTCATGCTGTGGCCCTCATGCCAGTCAGAGTCCGATTCGCTCGGCCGCGTGAAGCGCGTCGCCGAGCCAGTCTTGCGTATGTGGCGACGGAGGCGTCCACTGCGCCGCCCATCCGAGATGCCGTATGGCGATCTGCAGGCGGCAACAGTCGAGCGCGCGTAGAAAGGCCTCGCGCGGCAACCACATCTTCCCGTCACGATCGAGCGCGGCGTGATAGCTCATCGCCAGCTCGGTTCGCGCGGCGTCGTTCCAGCGGCCGGATGCGAGCGCCGCGAGATCCATGAGTACCTGGGCCGATGCCGGCCAGTTCCCAGTCGAGCGGGCGCACGCGGATATTTCGGGCCGCGCCTTGCACCAGGACATTGGACGCGAAGAACTCGCCGTGCACGAACCCGGCCGGCAGGGCCGACATCTCCTCGACGGCAGCGTCATGTCGGGAGGCCAGCCAGGCGAGGCGCATGCGACGCGATCGGGATTCCGCGCCGCCGCCTCTGACGTGGCGTTCGGCCCGTGCCATCCACCGCCGCCAATGCGCGCCGTCGTACCGCACGAGCGGAACACGCGTGGCGGCGCGTGCCATCGCGGGCTCGGAGGCGAGACGGCAATGCATCCGCGCCAGCCAGCCGCTCGCCTGCCGCCACACGTCGAAGTCGCCGACCTCCGTGAGCGGCGGCCCGGACACGCGCTCGAGAAAGAGCCAGTAGCGCCCGCGCCGCTCGTCGATCGTCCTGCCGTAGAAGCGGGGCGCGTCGATGCCGAACGGCGCGAGAATCGATTCGTAGGTCGCGATTTCACGGATCGGGTCGTAGAGGAACCGCGGCTTGATGCGCCGCGCGTCTGGCAGCATCGCGGCCTGCCCCGTGTCCTTGCACACGAGGTCCACGCAGCCGCCATCGTCCAGGCGCACGAGGATCTCCTGGAGTGCAAAGCTCGAGGCATACGGCATCGGGCGGGTCTCGAGATCGACGATGCGGCGGGGTGGCACGGCGCAGGACAGCAATCGATCCAGGGCGTCGCGCAGCTCACCGAGAGCAGGCCGTCGGCTCTCGGGTGCGCGGAAGCGTTTCCGCGGATCCAGTGCGGTCGTCCTCATGCGTCCGCTCCAATCCGATCGAGCAGTTGCGGCAGCACCTTCGAGGCGTCGAAGTACGCCTCGGCGAGCGCGCGCGCGGCTCGCGACTGGCGCGGGTAGTCGCGCGCGATGGCGTCGATGCCGGCCAGCGCGTCGTCTTCCGTCTCGAACGCGAACAGCCCTTCGCCGGTGGGCAGGAACCGGCTGAAGCCAGTCTCCTGCGCCACGACGGGGCGGCCACAGGCGAGATAACAGGCGCTGCGGTCGCTGAACCATCCGCAGCGCGCCGCCGCATAGCCGCTCTTGGCCACGCCAATCTCGCCCTTCGAGCCGCGCACGAAGGCCCGGTAGCGGTCGGGGGTGCCGGACACACGCGCAGGATCGACCAGCGTCCAGCCGTGCGCGGCGAGCTGTTCGAGGTCTCGCGTTTCCGCGGGATGAATCGCCAGCGCCACCACAAACTGCTCGGGCGTCTTGTCGGGCAGTGTCATGAGCTCGCGCCAGGCGTGTGCCTTCTGGCCGTAGAAGACGCTCTTGTAGGTGATCGATCCGTACCCGCGCCAGTTCGCGACGGTCGTGAATGCATCGCGCGTGAGACTCTCGGCCGGAGGCCACTCGCTCAGCACCACCGGTTGAAGGGTCGCGATCCAGCGGCGGCCGCACGTTGGAATGGCGCAATTCGGTTCACACAGCGCCGGCCCGATCGTCACGAAGTGGGTGTGACCGTCGAAGCCGACGTCGAGTCCCTCGGCCGTATGCCAGAGCTGATTGAAGCCGGGATCGAGGTCGAGGTAAACGCGAACCGGAATCGGCTCGGTGAGCGCCGGATCCGTGAGCATGCCCGAGATGTTGATGAGGAGGTCGGCACGCGCCGCCAGCGTGCGCAGGCTGTCGTACGAGCGCCCCTCGGTGTCCTGGGTGCCGGCAACGAGAAGCGCGGCGCGGGATTCGAGATCGAAGGCCTGCACGACGTGCCGGAAATACGCGGCGTTTGTCGATTGCGACAGGCTCGCGCCGTGCGGCTGCAGCTTGTTGGCCGCAACCGGCTCGATGAAGTGCACGTCGTGCCCCAATTGGCGCAAGCCGAGGAGGTACTGGAGCACGGCCCACGTCGCGCCACCCTGGCACGGATCACCGGCGATCATGCCGGCGACAACGATGGTGAGCCGGCCTGTTGGCGTTCGCGCCGAAGAAGCGTTCACGGCGTGGCTGTGCATGACGTGGAACCGCTGCCGCAATCGACCGACGCGGTGGTCGTGCCCACCACGATGGGTCGGATGAAGGTGTTGGCGCCCTTGTTCTCGAACCAGCTGACGTTCTCGTGGATGAGCGTGAGCTGGAGAACGTACGCGCCTGGTTCAGCCGGGGTCTTCACACGCACGGCCAGGCTTGCCCGACCGCCGGCGCGCACGTCTCGTGGAAGGCGTGTGCGCTCGCCATCCCAGACGATGAGTTTGTCGTCACGGAACCAGTGGTAGGCAACGAAGACGAGTGAGGCGGGCCACACCCTGTTCCCGCTGTTGCGCAGCGTCACGGGCACAGCCAGCATCAGGTTGGCCGCGGCTTCCTGGGGTACGTGTGCCTCCTCCCATTCCACGCGGTACGCCTCGCTCGGCCATTCCTGCCCGAGCGCTCGAGCACTGGCGGCAGCGGCCGGCCGGTCGGGTGCCGCGCGCAGTGTCTGATCGGCGGTCGTGACGGGCATGACCATCAGCACGACGAGCGCCAAACGTACATGCCATCCGATCACCGGCGCGGGAAGAGTTTCAGAAGGGCGCATGTCGTGCTCCATCGCAGTTGCGCGTTCAATTCACCGTCAGGTCGACGATCCCCGTCCGGTTCCCCTTGTCTTTGAACCAGCAGACTCCTTCCCACACGACATCCACTTCCAGGCGGTACGTGCCCGTTGCCTCCGGCGCGATCACGGCCAGGGTGACCACTTGCTCACCGCCGGGCGAAAGTGCCGGGTGGAACGCGCTCCGCGGGTTGTCCCACTTGAGCAGTTGTCCGTCCGACGAGTACAGGTGGTAGGACAGGCCGATAGTCCATCCGAAATCGACCGTCATTTCGTTCACGACGCGCACCGGAATCGTGAGACCCTGGCCGCGTGCCGCCTGCACAGCTTCGGCTCCAGGCTCGATGGTGGCGCGCATCAGCAGCGTGGCCTCCGGTCGCGGGGCCAGTCGCCGCGGCGTCGATCGCTCGAGGTCGATTGACGACACGATTGGGCACTCGAACAACGACACGGGACGGCCCCACATGGTGGTGACCTTTGTCGGGAGGCAGCTGAATTCACGGCCGAACCGCTCGTTGAGATCGGATTCGGGCCCGCGCTGGAACAGCA
Organism: uncultured Acidobacteriota bacterium; assembly: GCA_963827515.1. GTDB lineage: Bacteria > Acidobacteriota > Vicinamibacteria > Vicinamibacterales > UBA2999 > JABFSA01. The sequence goes on from CAWHBF010000003.1 coordinate 31,142, forward strand.
CCTTGTTGAACCCGACGGCGATTGGTGTCAGCACGCCGGGATGGCGTTGCTCGAACGACAGCGCCCCCTCACAGACTCCCGGGAACTGCTGATTGAAGTAGTCGTCGATGGCGACCAGCCCGCCGGGAACCGTCACGTCGGCGCACAGGCACAGATCCGCGTACGTCCCCTCGGCCGTGTGGAGGCCATCGATATGGCAGAACGTATGCGGGCCGAGCGCATCGGCACTGACGGTTGCCGACGGTGCGGCAATGATTCGCGCCCACTCCAGCGTCGGAAATGACGCCGCCATGTTCGAAAGGAAGGCGCCTTTCATGCCGACTTCGCTCGACGACCCGTCCCGGGACTGCAGACCGTCGAACAGGTCGATGGCGGTAAAGGTGCCGGACTCGTCCCGGAGCGACGCCACGGCAATCGCGGACTTGCCGTGATACACGCCGATCTCGAGCGTGTTGCCCGTGAGCCCTTGATCGGCGATGAGCTGGTTGTAGGCCATGAACATCAGCGCCGCGTCTTGCTCAAACCAGCCGGGTAACGACCAGCGCGCGAAATAGCGCTGCAAGAACCCGCTTTCCGTTGCGACCGCGCCGGCGGGCGCGTCCTGTTCGCCGAGGATCTGATCGTCAACCATGGCTGTTCCTCACGCGGTCACCAGCAGCCGCGCGCGTCCGTCGTTGTCGAGGGATTCAGGCGGAAGAGCGACGACGTCGAAGATTCGAAGTTGTTGAAGCACGGGGGAGTCCGGCGTGACGGCGACCGACAGATCGTTGATGTCGAACACGTGGTAGCCGAAGGAGTTCAGCAGCCCGACGTAGGCGCCGCTGCTCGTTCCGGAGCAGCTCTTCAGCCAGGTACTCGTTGCATTCCGAAACGATGACGGGATGCGACCGCTGAATCAGATGGCGCATCCCCTCGATGGCGGCCGGCTCGTGGCCTTCGACATCGATCTTGATCAGGTCCACAGGCCCCTGGACGATCTCGTCCACGGGAATGGCGCGCATCGAAACCGGCGGGCAGCCCGGCACCGCGCCTGCCACGTACATCGCTCCGACCTGCGAGGCTTCGATCTCGGTCGCGGCGTTCGAGCACGCCAGCTGGTAGGTGCGAACGCGCGTCTCGAACCGATTCTCCTGGACGTTCTTCACCAGCAGCTCGTAGCTGGCCGGCATCGGCTCGAACGCATGCACCATGCCGCCCTCACCGACGACCGAGGCCATCAGGCAGGTGTAGAAGCCCGTCTGCGCTCCGGCGTCGATGCACGTCATGCCCGGCCGCAGCACCTTGCGGATGAAACGCACCGACTCTGGCTCGTACCTGTCCCATCGCCATGACGACGCCCATGTCGCGGTCGCTCGTGTTGAACCAGAAACGGAAACCCTCGAGCGCCGTCATCCACAGCCGGTGAGGCGGGGTCAGGGACCCGCCCTTCGCGAACTCGTCGGAGTCGAGCACGCGTTGCCTCAGCTCGCGAAACGTCCCCGGCTCCTGCAACAGCGCGGGCAGCTCCGACGCGACGTTCGGGTTGCGGCCGAGCAGCAGTCGATAGATGAAGAACGCGTCGGCCGGGTTGACCGTTTCATCCGGGTCGGCCGGATGGTACGACTCCAGCAGCGTCCGGAATCCGTTCAGCAGCAGGTCGATATGGTCTTGCGGCGGTCGATCCATCACCGGCTCCCTGCCGCGGACACTCCCGCGAGGAATTCGTCGATCTGGACTCCGTATTTCAGGGCGCCGCGCCGGAAGTGTTCGTGGAATCCCTCGGTGTTCAGATAGTGCGCCTCCCTCAGGAACAGCGTCCGGTAGCGTTCCGGATGCTTCTTCAAGAGCAGCGCATCCTTCTCGAAGAACCGGACCCGCTCGCGGAGCGCTTCACGTTCGACGGTGCGCGAATGCGCCGGGTGGAACACCCGGACGTCGTGGCCGAACGGGATCTCGCCGAGCGCGCAGGCTCGCCATCCCAGGTCGGTGTCTTCACGGAACGGCACGTCGAACTGCTCGTCGAATCCGTCGATGGCGTTGAAGATATTCCTGCGGAGGAGCAGATTCGCGGTCATGAACCCGATGCCCTCGAACCCGAGGTTGGTCACCGCCCGGTACTCCGGGTCGTTGACGCGTTCGGAGACGACGAGACCCTCCACGCCAACCACCCGCGGCTCGTCGAAATAGCGCGTCGCGTTCTGCAGCCACCCGGGCTCGGGCTGGCAGTCATCGTCGGTGAACGCAATCACGTCCCCGCGCGCGAGCCACGCACCGAGATTGCGTGCGCGGCTGGCGCCCTTCAGGTCGGTGTGCTCGTACAGGATGTCGAGCGACGAGTAGGCGTCCGGGACGTTCCACCGCGCCGCGCTCTGGTCGACGAGGATGACCTCGAAGTCGCGGAAGGTCTGGGCGGCGAGGCAGTCGAGAAGTGTCGGCAGGTGCGCGTGACGCTCGTACGTGGGAACGACGACGCTGAACACAGGCCGCGAGTGGCGCGCGCTCCGGTGCCGCGTCAGCAGCCGTCCCAGGCGCGGGGACAGGCGCTCCCACGAATAGCTCTCGCACGCGAGTCGCCGTGCGGTCGTGCCGAGGCGCTTTGCATATTCCTGGTCGGCAAGAACCGTACGGACCGCGCTGGCGAATTCACCCGGCGCCGAGATGTGCACCGCGGATCCCGAGAGAGCGATGCCTCGGGCGCCGGTGGCAGTCGAAATCACCGGCAGGCCGGCGGCCATGAAGTCGAACATCTTGATGTTGGTGCCGGATCCGGAAAACATCGGGTTGACGGCCACGTCCGCCGCGCCGAGGTACTCGCGACGTGCGGCATCGTCGAGCGTGCCCGTGATCCGCACGTTGCGGATCCCCCGCCGCGCAAGCGAATCGGAATCGATCGCGGCGCCGACGCCACCGCAAATGGCAAAGGTGACCTCCGGCAGGGCCGGCGCCAGTTCCGAACAGATGAAACGGGCCGCTTCTTCGTTTGGCGGGAAGAGGCTGCCGATGAAAATTGAGAGCGGCGTGTCGGCCAGGCCCAACCGGCGCTTCTTGTCACGACGCGCGCTCTCGGACGGCGCTTCGCCCACGAAGGTCCCGTTCGGCGTCACGAGGCACTTGGCGAACGGCATCTCGTAGAGGCGGTGGAACAGCTCCCGATCCTCGTGCGAGCACGCCAGCACGAGATCGGCGCGCCGGCACAGCTCGCGCTCCACCGCGGTGGCGTGCCTCACGATGCGGAGACCGACCTCGCTGTCGCCGAGCAGCCGGTATCGCAGCACGCTCTCGACGTTCTGGGCGTCGTAGACGATCAGCTGATCCTGCCAGCGGAGCACGTCGCTGACGAGCGGGTACACCCACGGATGCGAGAACACCACGACGTCCGCATCGGAGGCCGCGGTTCGCGCAGCGTCCGCGAACTCTGGCGAATGGTGGGCCAGCATCGCGAACGACGCGTCGATCACGGTCTTGCCGCCGCTGAGCCGGCGCCATTCCTCCGACGCCGCGAAGTGGCGATCGCTCAACGGTACGTCGATCTCCCTGAGCGTCGGCGTCAGCTGGTGATCGCGGTAGCCGGGGCCGGGCCAATCGTAGGTGCCGACGTAGGTCGTCGGCGCCGCTGCACCGAGGTTGTGATACAGCCCCAGCAGTCGCAGGCGGCCGCCACCGACGGCCGGCTCGATGGGCTGCATGTCGAGCACCGTCACCTTTGTCGCGGAGTGGCGAACCGGTGCCGGTGCGGCCTTTCGAGGGGCCTTGACGACCGATCTCACGGGCACGGTTGCGCGACGTGGCGCCGTCGCCGCGCGCAGGAGCGCCGCGACGATGCGCTCCCAGTTGATGTGCGCGACGGATCGGGCGCCGCGCTTCCCCATACGCGCCGCTGTCTTCGGACGATCGATGAGGAACGCCAGGCGATCGGCCAGCGCCTGTTCGTCCGGTTCGACCACGAAGCCGGTTTCACCATCCTTCACGAACTGCAGTGTCTCGCCGGAGTCGCTGCACGTGATCACCGGCTTGTGGCTCTTGAACGCCTCGATCGTGATGAGGCCGTAATCCTCCTGCACCGGAACGAATGGCACGACGAGCGCCCCGGCGTAGAGATCGAGCAGTGTCTCGTTGCTGACCTCACCCAGGAATCGAATCCGCGGGTCGCCGTCGGCCGCCTTCCGGAGGCGCGGCTCGTCCTCTCCGGTCCCGGCAATCAGCAACGGGATCTTGTGCTTCAGCCGCTTGAAGGCGCGGACGACCAGGTCCGCACGCTTCCATCGATGCAGCCGTCCCGGAAGGAACACGTACTCGCCCTGGCGCGGCGGCCGAAACGCGCCGAGCGCCGGCGGATGGTGCAGCGCCTTGAAGGGGACCTGCTTCCACCACGAGTCGGCGTCGTACAACCGCTGGAACGTCGTCCGCCCGTTGGCAAAGTGTCCTCGCACCCGCGCGGGGTGCAACGCGGCCTTGTCGAGCTGGTGGATCAGCCGGCGCTGTTCCCGCTGCGTCTGACTCGCGTTGCCGTACTCGGCGTCGAATCGATCGTAGAAGACGCGCAGGGTATGAAGCAGGTAGGAGACATGCCGCGGATGCCGGACCATGTAGGTCGGCGCCTTGGTGGAGATGACGACATCGAAGTCGCTGACGTCCACGTCGTAGCACCGCGAGTACGACGCGAGTACCGCCTCGAAATTCGACTCGTCAATCGGGATCTCGAGCGCGGAGACGTCGTGCCCGGCGGCGCGCACGGCTGCCACCAGGCCGGCGTACAGCGCTTCCGCGCCTCCACGCTCGCCCGAGCGCATCGCAGCGGTGACGACGGCAACCTTCATGACCGCGGCTTTCCTCCCTTCGTCGCGTGACGCTCCCGACCAGCTCGGCTCGATGCGATGGTGCGTCGTCGGCGTGCTGCAGGAGCCGATGGTTTGCGGCGCGCCGACGCCGCGCCCGGCGTCGTCCGCAGTTGCCGGACGAGCGCCGACAGCTGACTCATCTCATGACGCAGGCCCTTCTCGGCCTCGGCCCAGTCGTCGCGCACCATCTTCAGGCACTCCAGCAGATCGACAAGGGCCTTCCGTGTGTGCTCGTTCCACTGGCTTTGCGCGTCGATGACCCTGATCAGATCGGAGTCATGGCCCGCCGCGTCGCAAGGCGCGGGAGCCGCGGCGCTGCCACCCTCGCCGGTGCCTAGTGCCGCCGCGCGGACGCGAGCCATCAGCTCATCGAGATCACTGTCATCACCGACGTCTCTTACAAACGTGTCCACTGTTCACCCTTCGGCAGGCGGCACCGCCAGCGCTCAGGCCGCGACGCCCGCGTCATCCAGCAACCGCCCGACTACAAGATTCGAATCGAAGTACTCCTCCGCGAGCGCGCGCGCCGCCCGCCGGTGATGGTGCGGGTCGCGTTGGATTGCGTCCACACCGCGTACGGCCTCCTCGAGCGTGCGAAACGCGATCAATCCGTCGCCCACCGGCAAGGTCCGCGTGAAGCCGGTGTCCTGCACGAGCGTCGGTTTTCCCGCCGCCAGGTACCGCACCGTTCGATCGCTGAACCAGCCGCTATTGGTGGCGACGTACACGCCCTGCGCGGCAGACCATTCGGCATCGGACCCGGAAATGTAGTCGTCGAACGATTGGGGATCCGGGACCAGGCACCGTGGGTCCACTACCCGCCAGCCGTGCCCGCGCAACGCATCCAGGTCCCGTCCATCGGCGGGATGAATGTCGAGCGCAACCTCGAACTCGGCCGCGGTGCGTTCCGGCAGCTCGATGAACTTCCTGAACTCGTGGACCTTCAAACCGAAGGTCGTCGAACCGGTACTGAACCGGTCCGTAGCTGCCACGCCAGCTGGCGATCGTCGTGAACCGCCCCGTCCACGGTGAGACCTCGCGCGAGCCCGGCGTGAGGACGATGGGCTGACGTGTATGCCGCCAACGGATGTCGCCCGTTGGAATGGAGCAGTCGGGCGTGCCGATGTTCTCGCCGATCGTGAAGTGGACGTCGTGGCCGCTCAATCGCGCGCCGGTATTCCCGGACGCGTACCAGAACTGCGTGTAGCCCGGATCGAGATCGAGATACGCCTTGCGGCGCAGGCGGCGCATGACCGGGTCGAGCGTCAGGTGCCCGCTGATGTTCAGCAGCAAGTCCGTGGCTTCGGCCGCATCCAGCACTTCGCCGTACGTCATGCCCGCGGTCCGCTCACCGGCATCGCAGATCAGCGACGAGACGTCCGTCAGCCCGGCGTCCCGCATCACGTGCTCGAAATACGCGACGTTGGCACTCCGTTCGAACGGGACGACAAGGCCGTGCTCGTCGACGCAGTGCTCCGACGCGATCTGCTCGACGTAGTACGTGCGCACGCCGAGCCGTCGGAGCCCGTGCACCCAGTTCAGGACGGCGCACGCGTTGCCCCCGTTTCGACACTTCGTCGCAATCACGCTGGCCACCATGACCGTGGTCATCTCAGCACCGCCGCCGGCGCGGCCGGCGCACGTCGTACAGCACGCACCGGCGGTCCGACCAGAGCCGCGCGATAACGGGCGTCGAGATGCACCCGGAGTTCCGCGTAGTGATCGAGCCACCACAGCGCGGTTCCAGGAAAGAGCAGGTACTCGTGCCCCCTGTCGATGGCCGATTCGAGCGCCGTGATGGCGGCCGAACTATCGGCAGGGTGGTAGCCGACGTAGACGCCCTCGTCGGTTGCCGGAAAATGACACGCGGTCCGGCCATCGAGCTGCAGCAGGGTCTGGTCGCCCTTGCTGACCACCATCACGTCGCCGCCGGCCGGGACGACGCGATCAACGACGTCCTGAATGTCGCGCACCAGGTCCCGGTATCCGGAGACGAGCGCTCGCACGTCCCGCTTGAACTCGTCGAAGCGGTGCCGTTCGCCGATGATGTCGAGGCGCTGCCGGATCAGCCCGGCAATTGCCTCCTCCGAGTAATCGCGCTGGATGGTCCGGCGTGCCGCGTCCCCACGCGCGCACGCCTCGTCACGACGATCGACGACACGCCGCATGAGTTCCGCGGCGTGTTCCACCGAGGGCTCCGCCCAGGTTTCGCCCTGTTGGTACGGTCCGACGTTCTCTTCGATTTCCACGAGCCGGTAGTCCACCGGGAACGCGTTCGACACATCCATGAAATCGGTATTGCCCGACCACCCGGTCGCGATCACGGGCTTACCGAGCCCCATCGCATCGGCGATGGTCAGGCCTATGCCTTCCGACCGATGCAGCGAGACGTAGGCGTCGCAGCTCGACATCAGGCTGCGGACCTGTTCGGACGGGACGTAGCCGTCGTGAATCTCGATCGCCGCGCCCGCCGCGCGATCGTGCAGCGTCGCAAACCCTGATGGATCGGATTCGGCGTTCACACACTTCAGGATCAGGCGCACCGGTTCCGAAGGCCGGAACGCTCGTCGAAACGCTTCGATGACCGCGAGCGGGTTCTTGCGCGCGATGTGACTGTGCACGTCGAACATGAACAGAAACAGAAATTCATCGGGCCGCCGCTTCCAGTCGCGTGGCGCCCGCTCGTGCGCGACCGGCGTGACCGGTGCCATGACGGGCGGGATCCGAATCACCGGGATCGGCGAGATCGGTGCGATGGCCGAGGCGATGAACGAGCTGCCGACCCAGATCTCGTCGTAGTAGGCGAACCGGTCGTACCACCGGTCGGGGAACCGCGGCAGCTCCCACGCCCAGGCACCGATGGTGTAGCGGCGATCGAGCAAGTTGGCGTCGGCGTGTGACAGCACCGCAAAGTGCTGACCGGCGTCGATGCACATCAGATTGACGTCCCAATCAGTGAGCGCATCTCCCGACAGCACCGTTCGATCGCCGGAGCGATTGGACGTCAGCCCGGAGAAATCTTCGAGCCGCGTCGGCACGCCCAGGCGGCGAAGGGCACGGATGTACCCGCGTGCGGACGCGCCCCAGCCACTCTCGTCCCGGAGGTACCCGCTCACGCTGATCGACAGCGGCCTCGGGTCGCTATCGGCTTCGGGCGAGAAGCCGTCGAACCAGCCGTTGAAGCGCCGGAGCTTGCGCAGCGTGGCGACCGGCGAAGAGGCCGTCATCGGCGGCGCTTCGCTTTCTGGAGGGCGTAGATCACCGCCGTCCGTTCGTCCCGTACCACCAGGCGGCCGTGTCGATCGAGATACTCGCGGAATGCCACGTAGTGGTCGAGCCACCAGAACGCCACTTGTGGAATCACCAGGTAGGCCGCGCCGGCCGCGCGACAACGCTTGAGCGCCGCGATGGCTGACGCGCTGTCGGCCGGATGATGGCCCGCGTACACCCCTTGTTCGTTCCGGAGGAAATGCCACGCCTTCCGCTGGCCGAAAGCCAGCAGCTGCTCGTCGCCTCTGCTCACGACCAGTGCGAGCGCGCCCTTGGGCAGTGTCGCCTCCACCAGAGTGCGCACGCGCAGAATCAGCTGTTCGTACTGAAGGCGTTTCAGGTCCCGGCTGATCGCCGCCAGCTCCACGCGCTCGCTCGTGAGGCGCTGGTGAGCGCCGGCCAGAGATGGCTGCAGAAGGCTGTCGCGGGCGGTCATGCGGTCCAGCCTTCCGATCGCGCTATCGACCGCCCGTTTCAGCTCCGCGTATCGCGCCTCGAGACTCTCTCCTCGATCGGCGAGCTGTGTCATCTGCTGCGACGCGCGCTCGTGCGACTCTGCGAGATCCCGTACGCGCGTCTCGAGGAGCACCCGGCCGGTGAGCGGGAACACGTGCGCCGCGACGACGAACGTCCGCGTCGTCGCGTCGGGATCCTGCAACAGCGCGTCGGCGAACTGCGGCGGCACCGTCGCCTCGAGCGCTGCGCCGCCGTGGGTGAACGCCTCCGTCAGGCGCTCGAGCCGCGTGATGACCAGGCCCGCCCGCTCGAAGGTGCGTTGCAGCGCGGCCGCGTCGTACCAGTGCGATGGCGGGGAGGTGGTATCCGGCGCGAGCAGTTCCGCCGGTGATTTGCCGGTGAGGAACCCGAGCCTGATTCTGCCGTGCATGATGTTGGGAACCGCCGCGACGACGGCGCCGTCCGCAGTCAGATGCTTGCGGAGCGTCGTCAACATCCGCACAGGATGTCGCACGTGCTCGAGCAGCTGGACGACCACGATGCTGTCGAACTGCACGCCGTCGAGCGCCGCTGCAAGATCCAGCGTTTCGGGATCGCCGACGATCACGCGATCCGAGAAGCTCACGGAGCCGGCCGGCGCATCCTGCCGTGTTTCGACCACCGAGACGCGACATCCCGCGCTCGACAACGATCGCGACAGCGGCGACGTATCGCGGCCGATCACGAGCACGCGGGTATGCGGGCTCACGAACTGCAGCAGCGCCGATTCGAGGGCGTCGCGCCGGGCAGCGTCGTCATGCGACGGGCCGGCCACCGGTTGCCGCAGGGCAGTCGTGGCCGCTTTCCCGGCAATCGGCGCCGATCGCTGCACGTCCCGCCGCGCGACCAGCTGCCGGGCGCTGGTGCTGGTGCCGGCGAGTTCGGCAGCTGCCGCCCTCAACGCCGGCGTCCGCCGCGCCGTCGTTTCGAGCGACGTCTTCTTGCGGGCCATATCCTCCGTCTCCTTCCGAGCGGTCGTCGATCGCTCCTTCACGCGTCCTCTATACGCCGCATTCCTTCAGCAGACGTGTGAGCACGAGATCGGAATCGAAATAGGCTCGCGCGAGCTCTCCGGCCGCACGCGAGTGCTGCTCGTAGTCGGCGTTGATGGTCTCGACGGCCGCCACTGCCTCGTCCAGCGTCGAAAACCCGAAGAGTCCGCGCCCGGTCGGGAGCACGTTGCCGAAGCCCGTGTCCTGCGTGACCACGGGCCGTCGCGCCGCGAGATACGTGGCGCTCCGGTCGCTGAACCAGCCGCTGCGAAGACGTACGTTCTGGTCCTTCGCGACGGTGAACTCCGCCCGCGAGCGCGCGATGTACCCGCGATACGTATCGACGTCCTCGGACACTTCCGCGGCGTCGCGGATCCGCCATCCGTGCTCCTCGAGCACCCGGCGGTCGGTGTCGTTGCAGCCCGCCAGGGCCAGCTCCAGCGCCTGGCTCGTGCGAGACGGCAGGTCGACGAACTTCATGAATTCGAAACTCTTGCTCCAGCGATAGAGCTCACCATTCAGCACCACGTCGCGCCATAGCTGCTGCCATCCCGCAATGGTCGTGAACGCATTCGACGGCTCGGGTGGCGTCGACTCCCAGAGATCGATGACCACCGGCTGCCGGGTCGGGATGAACCGGAACCGCTCCGATACCGGGATCCCGCAGTCCGGCTGGCCGTAGTTTTCGGCCCAGGTGAACAGGATGCTGTGCTGTTCGAGCAGCTCGATCGTTTCCTGCTGCTGCTGGTGAAGCTCGATCTCGCGGTTGACGGGATCGGTGCCCAGATACACCAGCCGCCCGGTTGCCACGTGCTCCGGCAGGGGGTGCGTCCCTCCGTGCAAGTTGAGCAAGAGCGTCGCGGACTGGTAGAGCGAGTTCACCTGCAGCTCCGACATCCCGTAGTAACGCCCGTCGGAGTGACGCGCATGAAATGCCCAGCGATCGCCGAGGTCGAACCGCCGCATCATGCCGTCGAGGAACGCAGAGGCGAGGGCCGCCCCGTCGTCGTCGATGCTCATGAACATCTTCGGCGACGCGCCGTGCGCCTCCACGTAGTACGCCTCGTACCCGAGCCGCTCCAGGCCGATCAGATACTGCATCGTCAGCCAGACCATGCCGGCCACCGGGTGCCGGCTCGCCATCCCGAGGACGACGATCTTCTTTCTGGCGCTCACGCCGTCGCCTCCCCGTGCCCGCCGACGAGCGACGCGACCAGCTTGCGCGTCCGTTGCCTCGCCTGCGCCTCGTGCATCTGGTGATACAGACCGGCGCGGGCGATCAGTTCGTCGTGGGTGCCCTGTTCGGCGAGCCGCCCTCGATCGAGCGTCGCGATCAGATCGGCATGGCGGACCGTCGACAGGCGGTGCGCGATCATGAACGTCGTGCGGCCGACCATCAGCTCGTCGAGCGCATCGAGGATGATGGCTTCGGTCCTTGAATCGATCGACGAGGTGGGCTCGTCGAGGATGAGGATCGGCGCGTCCTTCAGGAACGCGCGCGCCACGCAGATGCGCTGGCGTTCGCCGCCGGACAATCGCACGCCACGCTCGCCGGTCTCGGTCTGGTATCCGTCGGGCAGCCGCTCGATGAAATCGTGCGCGTTGGCGGACTTGGCCGCTGCGACGATCTCGTCCATCGTGGCCCCCAGCCGACCGTAGCGGATATTGTCGGCAATCGTCCCCGAGAACAGGACCGGCTCCTGCGGCACCATGCTGATCTGCCGGCGCAACCCGTCGAGGCTCAGCGTCCGCACGTCGAGGCCGTCGAGCAGCACGCGGCCGCGCTGCGGATCGTAGAAACGTGGGAGCAGGTTCATCAGCGTCGTCTTGCCGGCGCCAGTCGGCCCCACGATGGCGACGACCTGGCCCGGTGCGACGTCGAGCGAGACGTCGGTCAACGTGTCGGAGCGCCCCGTGTACTCGAAGTGCACGCCCTCGAAGCGCACAGCGCCGGTCGCCCGTCCGATCGACACCGGCTCGAGCGCTTCCCGCACGACCGGCTCGGTGTCGAGGATGTGAAACGCCATCCGAAGGCCCACGAAGTTGTCCTGCAAGGCGCCGACCGTATAGCTGATCGTCTCCAGCGGTTTGTAGACGGCGGCGATGTAGGCCAGCACGACGAGGAGCTCGCCGGCCGTGATGGCGCCCTGGATGGCATGGTACGCACCGACGCCAATCACCATGGCCGTGCCGATGCCGGTCGTCGTGGTCACCGCCAGCGAGAAGAGCGTCTGACGGACGGTGACGTCGACGCGGGCGTCGATCGCGCGGGCCGTTTTCGTCCGGAAGCGCTGCACCTCGTGGTCCTCGCGCTGGAACGCCGTGATCACGGGCAGCATGGATACGGCGTCGTGCACGATGGACAGGCAGTCGGCCTCCATGCCCTTGACCTGCAGCAGCCGGTGCTGGATATGCATCGCGTAGTAGCGAATCGCCCAGTACAACAGCGGCACGACGGTGATCGAGAGCAAGGCGAGGGTGCGGTCAATCTGGAACGAAATCCAGACCATGCCGACCAGGGTCAGGCCGGCCTGCGCCAGCGGCTGAATGGACAGAATCAGCGTTCCGGCTGCCGCCGCCTCGAAGTTGATCGCGTACATCAGTCGTGCGGTGCTGACTTGATCGCGATAGGCGACCGACAAGCGCTCGGTATGCCGGAACAGCTCACCGCGAAAGTCGGCGATGATGCGCTGCTCCAGTTTCGTGTTCACGTAACTGATGAACACGTGGAGCGCGGCGCCGACGACGGCGATGACGAGTCCGGCGACGACGGTCAGCGTCAGCAGCAGGAGCCGGTTCGACTCGAGTCCGGCGAACAGGCGGGAGGCGTCCGGCAACGGCGCCTGACCGATCACGTTGTCGATGAGGATCTTGAGCGGCCATGGCGAGAGCAGACCAAACGCCGCGGCGGCTATCGTCAGCCAGATCGAGCCGACGGCAAGCCGCCAATATGGCCGGACGTACGGCAGGAGCCGCCGGAGGTAGGCAAACATCAGACGTCCACCGGATCGGATGGCATCGCGCGGATCACTCAGTGGCCCCGTTTGCTGCGGTGTCCGGCATGACGGCCCCTGTTCGGCGGCGCCGGAGCGAAAACCACCGCGCCGATCGCTCCGACAAGGGCTGCATTTCGGCCTCCCGCGCAAGCTCGGTGATGACGTGAGTGACCACCGACAGCGAGCGAGTGGTGCGCCAGAGCGCCGCGCCGGCAACGACGACCCCGAACAGTCCGATGGCGGCGGCCCACGGAAACATGACGCCGCGCACGCTGAGCGACGTTCCGGCGACCATGGCCAGCGCCGCGACGATCGACAGCGTAGCCGGCTGCCACCGGTGTCCGACACGAACCAGCGATCGCCCGGCGCCATGGTTCTCGACGAGCACCAGCAGATCGAGCCAGCCGAACGGTCCGATAGCCAGGCGAATGTCGCGCGCAGTCAGCCAGCAGTCCTCGATCTCGAGAGTTCGCGTCAGCGGCGACTCACGAAACTGATCGGCCATCTGGGTCAGAAACATCTCGGCGCCAATCCACTGCTGCGCCCAGAACCGCGACTCGATCGTGCCCCGCGCGACGAGATAGAACGTCCGCGCGACATCGCCCGCTGTCGGACGCGGCGCCTGAGCGGTCCGCGAGGCGGCGTCGTTGGGAGGCGACAGGACACCGCGCACGCGACCGGCGGTCCGCGCGAACGGCTGCAGGAGGTGGAGCCAGGTGATCATCCCGCGGTAGATCGCGCGGCTGACGCGTCGCGAATGGCGGCCGATGTTCGGCAGCGCCTCGATATCCGAGGCAAACGCATAACGCACGCACTGGAGGACGGTGATCGCCAGGCCGACCAGGCCAACCGCAGCGACTGCCGCTGTCGCCGCGGACTTGATCGCGAACCCGGCGACGAGAGCGGCGAATACGAGAACGGCGCACGCGATCTGCCACCGCACGGTATGCGGCAGGAACGCCCAGGAGAATCTCCGCATGTGATAGACAGACGGGAACGCGGCGGTGCCCCAGACGCCGACGTTGACGCGCGGCCGCGACAACGACCGCACGAACGGCAGCGGGCTGTAGATGTGCCCCTTCCACGCAATCCTGGCGCCCGTGAACTTCTTGCGGTGACGCGGCACGAGCCAGGACTCGCCCTCGCCGTAGCCCACTTGCTGCCGCCAATATCCGCGCACGGTGGCGCGATGGTGGTGCCAGACGAGCGCCGCCGGCACGAACTCGATCTTTCCGCCGGTCGCCTGAAGCCTCCAGCAGACGTCGACGTCGTCACCCGCGCGCAGGTAGATCGGGTTGAACCCGCCGATTGCCTGAAGCGCCTCGCGGCGGACCGCGAGGTTGCAGCCGGGCACGTGCTCCGCGATGCGATCGTCGAGCAGCACGTGCGTCGGCCCGCCTGGCGCCCGCGCGACGCAGTGCGCCCTCCATGGACTGTCGAGCGGCGGAAGACTGAGCCCTCCGGCCGCCGCGACCTCGGGGTTGAGGAACGGCTGGACCAGATACGTCAGCCAGTGCGGGTCAACGCGGACGTCCGCATCGGTGTATGCGACGACGTCGCCCGTGGCGGCGGCGAGGCCGGCGTTTCGCGCGCGGCTGAGGCCGCCGTGCTCGACGTCGAGCACCCGGCAGAACGAATGCTGTCGCGCGATATCGCCGGTGCGATCACGGGAGCCGTCGTTCACGACGATGACTTCGAAGTCCGGATATGCCAGCTGTTCGAGCGACGTGAGGCACTCGTCGAGCGTATCGGCTGCGTTGTAGGCGCAGACGACGACCGACACCTTCGGCGTCGTCCAGGGGTTCGAAGAGGGGAACGGCACGCTCGAGAACACGTCCGCTACCGATTGCAGGACGGGTTTCGGGCGCCGCTCGGTATCGACGAGGCCGAACGCCCAGTCGCCGATGGCGTGCCCGCCGCGCCACCATTCGTCGGTCCAGGCAAACGCTACGGCTCCGCACGCGCCCTCGGCGAACGCCGCCCGAAGCTGCATGGCGGTCAGCGCGGCCTGCTCCGTCACGCCCTCGCGCAAGCTGTCGGCTCCCGCTTCCGCGACGAGCAGCGGCTTGTGACCAGCGATGTTCTGCAGGCGGGCCAGATACGCGCGGAGATCGCGTTCGCGATGGAGGTACACGTTGAAGGCGACCACATCGACGAACGGCAGGTTGAGGTATTCGGTTGGCGGATAGTTGACGTAGGTGAACAACGTCTCCGGCGCGATGGCCTTTGCGTCGTCATGGAGGTCGGCCAGAAACCGTTCTACCCGCTCCGGCCCGAGCCAGCGGACGACGGCCGCGGGGATTTCATTGCCGAGCGCAAGCAGCAGGACGGCGGGATGCGACGCGAGCGTGCGCACATGGGCGATCACGTCGCGGCGAATCGTCCGCGACATGGCTCGATCGTTCAGAAACGCGACGTGATCGGCCCACGGCACGCCGACCATGACGCGCAGGCCGTGCTCGGCCGCCAGGTCGAGAAACCGGTGATCGGGCACCGTGTACGTCCGAACCGTATTGACGCCGGATCGGCGCATCAAGGCGAAATCTGCCGCCGTGCGAGAGCGAGGTGGAAAGTGCCGGTCCGCCGCGTCGGGCGCGAACGTGCCGTAGGTGACGCCCTTGACCCAGAACCGTTCCCGGCCCAGTTGCAGAAATTTGCCCGCGACGGTCGCTCGCAGGCGCCATGCATCGCTCGTCGGGCGATCAACATACGTCTGAGGCTGATCACGACCAGCCCATTGCATCGGCTCGTTCGGCGTTGGCAGCATCTGGGCCTGAGTAGTGGCCAACTTCAAGGACTGCGCCAACTCAGCGGTGCGCATCACAACATGGCGGTGCGCATCACAACGTGGCGGTGGGCATCACGTACGTGGCGTTTGAGACGCAAAAGTCACCACGCGCGGCGAATTTTCACACGTCAGCATTCCCGTTTCTTACACGCTCTTTCCGCTTCTTACACTGTCGACCCGCGACCTCAGGCTCGCGATGAAGGTGGGCGCAGCGTCTCGGGACGATCCGGTCTTGGACCAGACGCTGCAGGCACTAGTCTGCCTCTGTAGCTGCATGTGTCACGTTTGTCCACGCGTGTCATTGACTGACCACGCTTGCAACATTCAGGGGCTAAACAGGCCGATTGTGTTTCACAATGATACCTTTACGTGGCATTTATCAGTGAACACCAATGAGAGATGTCTTCAACGACTTCGACTGGCCCGTGGCGCCGAACTATGAGTGGCAGGACTGTCTGACACAAACGGGCCGACGGGTGGTTGCATCCGGCCGCGACTTGGCGCGACTGTCATTGCCGCCAGGCATAGGGGCTACTGCGGAACACATCTGGCGACAGCGTGACGAGGCCCATGCGCGCCGGGCGAGGGAAACGGGGCCTGTCCTCAGGCCGGTGCGTCCCGACCAGGCGCGCGACGACTACCCCCTGCGGCAGCATCCCGTGCTCTTTCAAGAGTTCGCGGCAATCGACTACACAAACACCACCGCGATTCTGGCGTTTGCGAAGGCGCATGGCGCCCTCGGGGTACCGTTTAAGCCCCGCCCCTCGGTCGCCATTAAGAACCCCTCGGACGAAGTGATTCACTGGCACTCGGCGTACGGCAATTCGCACTTCGCTTGGGCGATCGAGATTGCTTACATGCGAGAGGCCATCCGTCTCTCCGAAGTTCGGGCGACGAAAGAACGACTTCGCCGCCTGAAGTGGCTCTGCGACCGCGAACTGCGGCACGTGGCAGCGCGACTCGGCTTCGACGGCGGCGAACCACGGCTGATGCTCGCACCAGTGAGCCTCATCACCGCGCTGTGGCTGCAACTCGCCTTGGCAATTACCGGCGACAAGCGATTTGTGGCTTGCCGGTTCTGCGGTCGTCCGATCGAACTATCCACGGACCAAACAGGCTCGCGACGCGATCGCGAGTTCTGCACCATCGCTTGCAAGACCAAGGACTACCGAAAACGCAAGCAAACGGCGGCGCGATTGGCGAACAGTGGCGCATCTCTGGCCGAAATTGCCGATCGAATTGACACCAACACGGCGACGGTCCGCACATGGCTGGACCTCTTCCGCGCGCACAAAAAGGGGAAGAAGAAGTAAGGCTCTACCGCCGAGATTCTCTCCAGCTGTCCTGCGCTCGAAGACCCGCGGCGCGTTCAATCAGATGGATGAACTCGGTTCGATAACCCTCTTTGTCCTCGCCACGGAATCGATGTGCGCGTTCGGCCGCGGCAAGAAAGCTGGCGTTGCCGCGGTCGGGCGAGTCGCGAAGCACCATCCCAAACTCGGCGACGGCTGATGCGAAGCCCACGTTGGCCGTCATTGCGGACGTTCCATTCATCAGGACTCTGCTGAGCAGCAGACTCGTATCGCCATCAGGCTCCTTGTAGCGCACCTTGACCGTCAGCAGCTCATCGGACGAGGCCGCACGCGACGGTCGAGTGTCACGCTGGTACTTGAGCGGGTCGACGTGGGACGCCTCCACCTCCACGCCGAACGGCACGATTTCGTAGAGCGCGGTGACGGAATGACCGGCGCCGATCTCGCCCGCATCTTTCTTGTCGTCGTTGAAGTCCTCGTTGCGAAGCACACGGTTCTCGTACCCGATCAGCCGGTACGCCGCCACCTCACGTGGATTGAACTCCACTTGGATCTTCACATCCTTGGCAATCGTGTCGAGCGTGCCGCCCGCCTCTCGCACGAGCACCTTCCTCGCCTCGTGGATGGTGTCCAGGTACGAGTAGTTGCCATTCCCCTTATCGGCCAGCTTCTCCATCGTCGAGTCATTTAGGTTCTCGGTGCCGACACCTAGGACCGACAAGAAGACGCCGCTCTCGCGCTCGTGCTCGATCAGGCGAACGAGTTCGCTCTGGCTGGTGACGCCGACGTTGAAGTCGCCGTCCGTCGCGAGCACGACGCGGTTCACGCCGCCGGGAATGAAGTTATGCCGCGCGACCTGATACGCCAGCGTGATTCCCGAGGCACCGTTGGTCGAGCCGCCGGCTTCCAATCGCGCGAGTGCCTGGTGAATGCGCTCCTTCTGATCGCCTGACGTCGACGGCAGCACGAGCCCGCTGGCGCCGGCGTAGACAACGATGGCGACCCGATCGCGCGCAGTGAGGACGTCCGCCAGCATACGCATGGCGGTGCGCACGAGCGGCAGCTTGTCAGGCGGCATCATGGAGCCGGAGACATCGATCAGAAAGACCAGGTTGCGCGGTGACGGTTCGCGATCCTGGATCTCGCGTCCCTGAAGGCCGATCAGTGCCAGTTTGTGACGTGGATTCCACGGGGAGGCAGTGAGCTCAGTGGTAATGGAGAACGGCGCATGACCGGAGGGCTGTGGGTAGTCGAAGTGGAAGTAGTTGACGAGCTCCTCGATACGCACGGCGCCTGCAGGCGGGAGCGAGCCATCAGTGATGAATCGCCGGATGTTGGCGTACGAGGCGGTGTCCACATCGATCGAGAAGGTCGAAAGCGGGTCGTTGTCGACGCGGCGGAATCGGTTCTCCTCGACCTGATCGTACGATTCGGTACTGAAGGGACCGGCTTGTGGGTGGAACAGGCCCGCGGCCAGTTCTTGTGGGTCGAACACGCCTGTGGCCAGTTGGGTGACCGCGCTGCGACTGAGCGGTCGGGCGCTCGGGCCATCTCCATAGTGATGGCCGGGCTCGCGGCAGGGGCCCTAACAGGCTCCGGCGCGGCGATAGCCGGCGTCTGGATGGTGGGGCGTTCGATTTGTCTTGTCGCGAGCGCGAGAAGCGCAACGACGAACGCCGCGACGACGACCGAGGCCCAGATGCGTGTACGCATGTGCCACCTGCTTCCAACACCCATGTGACACTCCTTTCAAACGCCCGGCCTGTCTGCCGGGCTGTGCCCGGATACCGGGCGTCTGTTCCTTTGAACGGAGTCACGCTGATTTCTTGCACGCACGGTGGCGCTCGGCGTCGAGTCGGTCCGAAAGTCCGGGATCCATGCGTCGAATGAGCGATAGAATTCGGCCCCTATGTCGCCCTGTGGTGCGAGGATGGGCTTACGTTTCGGTCCCGAAACCGAGAACGCCGTCGTCGAGGACGCGACGCGGTACCCGGCTCACAAACTCGCCGGCTCGGTCGGAATTCTGACGAAACATTCAGGAAATCTTCAGGTTTCAGAGGCGTGGTACACGTTGACCGTGGTCGACGCTTCTAGTATCGTCCGTGCATGAAGGAATTTCGCCATTGCCTCGCGGCCGCCGTAGTCTTGCTGGGGGCGGCGTCTCTGTACGCCGGCTGCTCGGCGGCGGCTCCGACGGAGGCGCCGCCGGCGGACTCCCCGTTCCGTCCTGTCGCGACGGTTCGGGAGGTCATGAACAGCGTGATCGATCCCTCGGTAGACGTGGTGTGGAACGCGGTGGGAAGCGACATTGACCATCAAGGACTGAAGGATCGCGGGCCGGCCACCGACGAAGATTGGGCCGAGGTGCGCCGCCACGCGCTGATCGTCAGCGAAGCGGCCAACCTCCTGTTGGTGCCCGATCGCCCGGTCGCGCGGCCGGGCGAACCGTCGTTGGCGCCGGGCGTCGAGGTGACGCCCGAGGAGATTCGGTCGCTGATCGACAAGAATCCCGACGCGTGGAACTCGTACGTGCTCGAGTTCCAGGACTCGTTGAAGCCAGCCCTGGCCGCCATCGATAAGAAGGACAGGCAGGCGTTGTTCGATGCGGGCGAGCATATCGACGCGGCCTGCGAGAACTGCCATGGGGTGTTCTGGTATCCGAACGCTGGCGCACCGGCTCCGAACGCCGCGGCCTCGGCGCGCTGACGCGCGCCTACATGCGATCATGACCGGAGGAATCGTGATGAAGACGAAGGTCCTTCCTATCCTGCTCACCGCTGGAGTGCTTTGTGCTGGCCAGTCGGCACTGGCGCATCATCCGTTCGCGGCAGAGTACGACGCCGAGAAGCCGGTAACCTTGACGGGTACGCTGTCCAGGATGGAGTGGGTGAACCCGCACAGCTGGATCTACCTGGACGTCAAGCAGCCAGATGGCACTGTCCAGAAGTGGACGATCGAAAGCTCGGGTCCGGGCGCGATGTCCCGCCGCGGGCTGAAAAAGACCGACTTCGTCGCCGGGATGTCCCTGGTGGTGAAGGGCTACCAGGGTAGGCAAAAACCAGCGATCGCCAACGGCCGGACTCTGGTGCTCGCCGACGGACGCAGCTTCTACATCGGCACGGTCGGCGGGCCGAATGACGGCGCCGATAAGTAAGACGCGGACGCTGGACCCGCGATGCCCTCGATCCTCCCCGCCCTCGAGTGGCTCGAGGCGCTCGCCTGGGCGACTGCGATCCGCGAGTCCAACTGGGGCTATCCCATCATGGAGACAGCCCACGTCGCGAGCATAGTCGCCTTCGCCGGTCTGGTGATGGTCATGGATCTGCGCCTTGTTGGGCTGGCATTCGCGCAGACGCCGCTGACGCGGATTCAGCGGCCGCTCTTCCCGTGGCAGATGGCGGGGTTCGCCCTGAGCGCGGTGACCGGACTCCTTCTGTTCGTCGTGGATCCCCTTCGCTACTACGGCAACGTCTTCTTTCGCGTCAAGCTCGTGCTGCTCGCGCTGGCGGGGTTCAACGCGCTAGGCTTTCACCTGACGATTTTCCGGACAGTGGGGCGGTGGGACGAGGATCCGCTGGTGCCCACGACGGCCCGACTTGCCGGTGCGGTGTCGCTGCTGTTCTGGTCTGTGATCATCGTCTCCGGCCGTCTCATCGCTTCCAACTGGTTCGACTGAAGGATCCGACTGTCTCTTCTGCCGTTCATCGAATGGTGTGACGGCCTGGCCATGAGCCAGGCCTACCGCGAATCACTCTGGCTGTTCGCGGTGACGCAAGCCCTGCATCTCGTCGCCGTCTCGGCGTTCCTCGGCGCGATTCTGATCGTCGACCTGCGACTGCTCGGGTGGGGATCCGACCGCCAGTCGCATGCGGGAATCGCGCGGAGCGCGCAGCGGATCCTGCTTTGGACCGGCCTAGCAGTGCTCGTGACCGGCATCCCGCAGTTCACGGCGAATGCCCTGCGCTACTACGCCTCTCCGGTCTTCGCTTTCAAGATGGGACTCCTCGCGGCGGCGCTGGTCTTCACCGTAACGCTGCGTCGGCGGGTGGCAGGCGCCGACGGGGATCGCCTGCCGACGTGGATGCCGAGGGCAGTCGGAGCTGTTTCGATCGCGCTCTGGCTGGGTGTGGCGATCAGCGGCCGCTGGATCGGCTTCTCTGAGTGACCGGCTGATATGAGATAAGCGTCTAGCCCGCTTTGCTTCGCTGTCGAGCGAAGAAACGCCCTCCGTGGACACGCGCACGGCGACGACTATTGCGGGGGCGGCGGATCCTGCACCGGCATCTCTTCGCCGACAGGGTCTCCACTGAACATTCGCGCTTCCGTGAAGAACCCTGACGCGTTGACGATGATCCTCACGTCTTCCTTGCCGACGTTCTTCCAATACCAGCCGTGAAGGCCGGGGTAGGGCGCGCGATAGGTGCCCTGGCCGCTGCTCACGGTTCCTCTCATGAACGTTTCGGATGCAGAGATCGGCTTGCCCTCGGGTACGGTGTGGAAGTCCACGTCAACCGGCGCCGAGGCTTTCCAGTTGAAGATCATCATCGCGCCCGTTTTCAAATTGAACTTGTACTCGACGAACTGGTCCGGAGTGAGGAGAAACTCGATGGCATCGACCTTGTACGTCGTGTCGGACGGGGTCAACGGCCCCCCCGGCTTCGGCGCGACCGGCGGGCCACCTGGCTGCCCGCCCGCCGGGTTCAACGGCTGCGGGGTTTGGGCAAGACCCGTCATCACGAGACCGATCGGGTCGAATCCAGAGGCCGCGGGTAGTGAAACCGCGACGATCAGCGCGATCGCGGTGGCACAGGCCGAGGCCGCCGCAGCGCACACCCGCGCCACGGGCTGGCACGCACGCAGTGCGGCCGTCTGAACGGAGGTGCACCCCAGGGCGGTCACGGTCCTGATGATCATTCTCATAGGAGAATTATACGGTCGCGCCGACCGTTGCTGAACGGATAAGTTGTGCGTCGAGCGCCTCGCGCGAAAGGGTGCCGATGGGTCCAGAGCATTGGACATAATGAGGCCATGTCTGCGCTCGATGTCCGCATCGACGAGCTCTATCAGGGACCCCTCGACAGTTTCACGGCTTCGCGCAACGCCCTCGCAAAGACGCTGACCGGCGACGCGAAAAAGCAGGTGTCGGCGTTATCGAAACCCCTGGCGATCCCCTGGGTCGTCAATCAGACCTATTGGCGCGCGCGCGAGGCGTATGACGAGCTCCTATCGGCTGGCAAGAAGCTACGCGCCGCACAGATCGGTGCATTACAGGGCCGCTCGCCGGATATCCGGGCCGCATCCGATCGTCATGCGGAGGCGCTGACCGAGGCGATGTCCAAGGCGACACAACTCGCGAAAGCGGGCGGCGTGCAGCCGCAGGCGGACGCATTGAAGCGGATGTTCGAGGCTGTCTCGACGCGCCCGTCACTGCCTGCGGAACATGGCCGCTTCGTCAAGCCGCTCGAGCCGACGGGGTTCGAGGTGCTCACCGGACTTTCCATCGTTGCGTCTCCACGACGGATCGAGGAGCCATCTGGCAAGCGCGTGACGAAGAAGGTTCAGGACGCCAAGCGTGCGGCCGCGCCTTCCGCGGCCGCGATCAAAGCCGCCGAGCGGGAGGAGCGTCGCCTGGAGCGCGAGCGGGCTGAGAGCGCACGAAAGCGCAAGGCGGCGATCGAGAAGGCCGAAGCGGAACTGGGTGACGCGGTCCAGGCTGAGCACCGTGCGCGATTCGAGTGGGAGCGTGCAAAGAAGACAGTCGAAGCCGCCAATCGCGCGCTAGTCCAACTGCAGTCGAGCGAGGACTGAGGGCGCTCAGACAATCTCTTCGGCCTCGATGGGCATGAGGCGCTTAGCGCCGGACGAGTTGTATGTCGAACCGCGTGTCGCCGTCGATCGTCACCGCGTGATCGTTTGCACCTGAGCCCTCTGGACCATCTGAGATCCCAAACGGCTCATTGAAGCCGTCGGTGCTCACACCGATCGAGTTCTCCTTACCCGGATACAGCCCCGAGAAGCTGTAGCGGCCTTGCTTGTCGGTCCTCGCGGTCTGAAAAATCAAGACGGGACATGCCGAACCGGGGAAGAAGGGCGGGGCCGGCACGACCTCCTCGCAGGAGTACTCATGGACGTCCACACCTTCCAGGGGCCTCGGCCCGGTCGGTGTCACCTCGGACACCACGCCCGAAAGCGTGTATGTCGCGACGCGCGGACCAAGTTGGACATCGAATCGCGTATCGCCACTGACCGTCAGGATTTCCCGTGCGGCTGCGTAGCCCGCCTTGACGGCCAGCGCACCGCCGGACGATCGGGGCACTTCCAACAGGGTGTAGTTGCCGTTGCCGTCAGTCGTTCCCTGTCGGCCGGCCACCTGCACCCTGACGCCTTCGACAGGCACCCCGACTTGCTCGAAGACCGTGCCAGACACCGTGAATGTAGGATTCGCGGGCGCAACGCTAGGGGCGATGGGGTTCAGCAACGCGTTGCTCTCGCCGCACGCGACCATCGTCACGGCGAGTGCCAACACAGAGAGGCGGTTCATAGGGTCGACGCAAGCCTACTCCCATCCTCACAGCAAGTCACGAATCACAGAAGTCCAGTCGAAGCGAGAGGTGCTCCCGGGGCCCTATCCTCCAGGCCAGGTGAAGAAAGCTCTGAGATGCTGTCGAACGTACCGCCTTCGAGCCGAAGGAAGGCCGTGGTGTCCGAACCCCTGTACGGCAGGCGGGGGAGCGAACTGCATTCAGCGACGGCTGCGAAGCTTTCGCAGGGCCACGGCGGCGGCACCCCCGCCCAGGAGAAGCAGCATGCCCGGCTCCGGCAGGGATACGGCGACGGGATCGTCCCCTGATCCATCCTGTGGACCAACGGTTGAAGGAGATAGATTCGCTGCAGACGGATGAGCTTCGGCATCGGGATCGAATCCGGGTGGTGGGTCGATACCAGGTGGAATCGACGCCCTTGTCCCGGGAGCCCCAGACGAAATCTGTGGAAATGGAGCCTGCGGAAATGGAGCACTCGACATCTGGCCACTGGGATCCGCCGCACCATCAGTCGAGCTGGTCACGGATGGCGGATAGGCGGTAGAGGAGTCTGGATCGCCAGTGGACGAGCTTCCAGGTGACGAAAGGGAGCCGCCAGGTTGGCCTTCTGGGCCCGCGGGCGATCCCGCCGCTCCGTCGCCAACCGATGGACCTCGTGACGCGAGAGTTGTAGGACGTGACGCGAGGCTTGTAGGACCGACGCCGCCACCGCCTCCGATGCTTCCGGAAGGCAACAGTGCAGAGCTACCGGCATCAGCCGAAGACGCACCCGCCGCCGATCCGCCGCCAACCACACTTGGCCGACGTGATCCCCCGCCCGAGCTAAACGACGGCGATTCCAGCGCCGATCGGATGGCTGCACTAAGGAACGGGTCGCCGGAATCGTCCACGAGTTGGTCGAACTCAACAGAAGCCGGCTCAACCTCGGCCACCGGCAGCTGAGGTGTCTCTGAAATGCAGTTGCCGCAGCGCGCTCGGATCTCTTTGTTGCCGTCGGTCAGAACGGTCTCACCCTCGCTCAGTTTGACCTTGTTTCGTGTCCAGAAGATCTGATCGTTCTTGCGATACGACACGTACGCGAAACGGTCTTGCTTCAGAGTCTCCGTGCGGATCGCATTCTGGTTGAGCCCCTGGTAGTGCGTCGCAGCGATGGCGTCCTGAACGAGGACGTCTCTCAACTCGTCAGGGGTGTAAACGCCGCCAGCAACAACTGAATGCCGATAAACGGGTCGGTCAGCACCAACCAGCGCGTCCAGGCTCGCAAGGTCCAGACCCTCGCCCACGATACGCATTCCAGATCGCGTGGCATCGTCGCTGCGGCCTCCGGCGACACTCACGATCATCGCCACCATTCCCGCGGCACACAGGATGACCGCTGCAAGAACCGCTGTTACTCGGTACTGTGTGGATGTCTTGCGTGTGCGATGGCGACGTCGTCCGGAAGATGGGATGCTCATGTTCGGTAACGTTGGCAACCGACGTGCCAGCAACGCCCAATTTCAGCCTTGTAATTGAATCGATCTCTTTGCAGCCCCGTGATGGATGTAGTTCCGCCGCATCACGAACTTCATCGGTGGGTTCCCTCGGTGTTCAGCTGGATCACGGATTTCCGCGGGTACCGCGTCCCGCAGAAGTCGAAAGGAGACAATAAGAGGAGGGGTGCTTCTTACCGACGATCTGAAGCCGGTGTAAGGGTTACAAATGCCGGGCCGGGCGGTCCGGCATTCTGCCTCTAGGCTGGTCGATGCGACAGCAGGAAGCTGCGGACGTGGCGCACTGCCACCGGAATCTTCTCCGGGGTGTCTTTCCAGGGGTACATGCTCAATTGGCCTTTCGGGGCGAGCATCGCGCTCTCGATCGCGACGGCCAACGAATGTCCCGCCGTGTCGTCCGGCAGGACCAGCACCGGCGTCTGACAACCCTTCACGAAGTCGCGCGTCACCGTGAACACGAAGTCAGGATTGTTGCGGAACATTCTGTTCAGGAATCGATCGACCATTTCAGTCGTGATCTCGGGCCGCCGCTTGACAAGCTGTGCGCCCCACCCGGTCAACTGGCTTTCATAGAGGGAGTTCGGCAGCTCCGGTCGGAACCCGACCGGCTGCGCTGGAACGGCCGCGACGACGCGGTTTGGCGCCCGCTTGACGAGGTTCCAGATGAAGGGCCCCGCAATGCAGAAGCCGAGCACCATGAACCTGTCGATCCCCAGGTGATCCATCAGGCCGAGGTGGTCGTCGGTGTAGGAGTCCCATGGCCGGTCAATCTCGAGCGGCCCGGTGGACTCACCGGCCGAGTTGCGGAGGTCAGAATAAATACAGCGGAACTCTCCCTTGAATGCCTCGATCGTATTGAAGGGATTGCCGCCGCGGATGCCCGCGATCGTCGAGCCGCTCAACCCCCCGCCCGAGATGAGCAACAGAGGGAAGCCAGTGCCCACCTCTTCATAGCGGATGCGGACGTTCCCTCTCTGGTAGAAGCGTCCGCTTTCTCCGCTCCCGCTCTGCTGCGCGAGCACGGACGGTGTAGCGGCCATCGCCGCCGCCGCGGCGCCAGCCTTCAGAAGCCTGCGTCTCATCGGATCCACCATACGTCCTCCTCTCGGCCAGTATTACGATGGCCAGAACTATAGCGCAACCGACCGTGTTTACCATCCGCCAACCGGCGGCGACATGTCGCGGCGAAATCGGAGGGCTCTATGAGGCTGTTTCTCGCGGCGCTCGTTCTGATTGGCGGGGCGATTCCGGCGGAGGCGGAACTTCTTTCTCGGCGCGGTGTGAGAAGGCTCACGGGGCGCGGTTACGGCTCCAGCACTGCGGAAATCTTGGTCAAGGCTCCACGTTCGATACTCACAGGCGCCGACCAGGGACGATAACCCTGCCTATCGATCCGGATGGTGTGTCGCCCTGGCGCGATGTCCGACAGCTGGAACGGGGTGGTGCTGACCAGCCTCTCGTCCAGGTACACGTCCGCTCCTGCAGGGCTTGACTGTACGTAGAGTCCGGTAACTGTGGTCACCGGGCCCGTATCCACACGCCCCCCGGAAGCGCGTTGCCCCGCAATGAGTGGCGCGGGCTCCGGCCTCGCGACATTCGCCTCGGCCGTCCGCTGCGGGTCATTCGTCGCGGGCACAATTGGGGTAGTCGCGGGAGCAGTTGGGACAATTGGATCGTCGGCCGGTCGATCGGCGACCGGTGGGGGCGGCGGTTGAACCTCCGCGCGAGGGATGTCCGCATCCACACGATTCGACATGAGAGACCGGACCGACTCGATCTGGTCGTCACCGAATTCTGTGACGACGGCTACGCCACCCGCGAATCCGGCCACAAGTCCGACGCCAAGCATGACCGCCCCACGGAACCATCGACGCTTCGGCGCCCGAGGGGGAGCAGCATGCGACACGCTCGGTGCAGAGGCAAATGCCCGCTCTGTGAGCCGATCCGATTCACCGGGCCCGCGCCAGTCCGGCTCAAACTCAATCAACCGCTCACGCGGGGGAGGCTCAAGCTGACGCAACCGCTCATGCCGGGGAGTTCGCTCAGGAGCAAACTCACTCAATCGGATCGTTCAGGGGCAGCTGAGGATCGGCTTCAGACCGCTGATTCCGTGGCTCGACAACCGCCATAGAGAGACCTCCGAGGGCCAGCCGCGCACGTCCCGGCAGCCCCCAAAATCTCGCAAACGCCAAGGGATGCGATCGAAGGGTGCAATACCGGTGCCTGGGAATCGGACGTAGGGTCTTGAGCCCACAGGTCGAAAACGATTTGTCATGTCGCCGTTTTCCCCTCGACCTACCGAAATTACACGGAACAGACGCTTGCGCGCTGTTCGAGACGGAATCAGGGAAGGCTGACCAGCATTCATGTTGTTGCGTACGTGTCGTGCGGTTGCGGGGAGAAACAGACTACAATTCGCGGCGGCCATATAGATATCGAGGGGTGGCGAGGACACGGGCGTGGGCCCTGCCTGGCGCTACTGGACGGTTGCCAGGAGAAGGAGGAGGTGTTTCGATGCGTCAATACACGACGCCGATTGTGATGATCACGGTGCTCTTGGTGGGCTACTTAGCCACCAATCGCCACGTTCCGGTACAGGCTCAGGGCGGTACGCAAAGCTACGCAGCCATAGCCAATGACCTCGGCTCGCTCCAACCGACGGGCCCGTACGAGGTTGTGCCGAACTGGCCCAAGGATCTCAGCACGATCCCTGGCAAGGAAAAGTGGACGTTCGGGGCCGGACAGGGTGTGTTCGCCGAGAGCCCGGACCGCGTCTACTACATCCAGCGTGGTTCGCTCCCGGTGATTCCGCCGCAGGGACGAGGCGGGAAACCCATCGAGGCACCACACGTCGCTCCGAATCTCACGTTCCCCGTCGCGAATTTGTGGCGCAACGCCACGGGCGCGAGCCCGCCCGGAGCGCTCTTCAAGCCGGGCACGGAGGTGGCAGGCGACGACTCGGATGCCGGAGTGAACGGCACGGACTTCCTCTGGGAGAACTGCATTCTCGTGATCAATCGCAACGGCGACATCATCGAGAACTGGACGCAGTGGGACAAGATGCTGCGCCGGCCGCACTCGGTGTACATCAGCCCGTACGATCCTCAGAAGCACGTCTACGTCGTCGACGACTACCGCCACGCGATCTTCAAGTTCACCAACGACGGCAAGCAGCTGGTGAAGACGATCGGCACGCCGAACGTGCACGGGAACGACTCGACGCACTTCTACCGTCCCACCTTCATGGCGTTTAACACGGACGGGAGCTGGTACAACTCGGACGGCTACGCCAACACGCGCGTGGTGAAGTTCGACAAGAACGACAACTACGTCACGGCGTGGGGCGAGAGAGGAACGAATGCTGGTCCGGGCGCGAAGCCGGAGACGCGGCCGAACTACTTCAACAACGTGCACGGCGTTGGCGTTGACGTCTCAGACGCAAGAGGTGTACGTCAACGATCGCGGCAACCGCCGTATCCAGGTGTTCGACAAGGATGGCAAGTTCGTCCGGATGTGGAGTATGAACCCCGGCACGTCTGGGATCGATCTCCACTTCGTCTTCCTCGACGGCGACCGCCGTGTGTGGGTGTTCGACCAGGTGACCCAGCAACTGGCGCAGCTCGACCGCCAGGGCAATCTCATCTACGCGTGGGGCGGTTTGGGCGCGTGGCCGGGCGGGCTCTTCGGTGTGCACGGCATCAGCGTGGACCAGGAGAACAACCTCTACCTCGCAGCGGTCGGACGCGGCGGCGTGCAGAAGTTCCGGCCACGGATGGGCGCGAACCCTGCGCTGCTCGTCGGCAAGATGGCCTACTCGGCCTGGAAGTAGCGGCAACCTCGCCACCACGACCCGACGGACATGTTTCGTGTCCGTCGGGTGCTCTCAAAATTCGACACGGGCAACAGCTCGAGCACCGTCACGGCCTGTGCCTTGCCCTCTATTGCAAGCATGTTGTCCCGAGTCTGTCGGCACCACTGGCAGCGCGCCGAGAGACACTCCCCATCTGCACTTCGCGATTTTCAAGATGGCAACCTTCTCCGCCGGCACGGCAGGCTGAGCAGATGCTCACAGGACCACGCGGGAGCCGACCTGTTCTCGGTAGCGGTCTGAAGTCACCTCCACGAGACAGAGAGGTAACGACCCTGCAAAGTCTCCCTGGATTTGCGTCCCACGACATTCGGTTTCCCCCCGACGCCGTGGTGGGATATCTTTGCCGTCACAGAGCGGTCAGGGGATCAGGTCTACGAGCATGAGCAAAAAAACCAAGATACGACGGCGGTCGAGGACCGCGTCCGAAATACACACACTCCGGTCAGGGCCCAATTGGCCTCTCCTGGCCATCAGCAGTGTGGGCATCGCATTGACGGGTTACTTGTCGTGGGCTGCATTCAGCGGCGGCGCCCCGCAGGGATGCGCCGCTGGCGGGGGATGTGACGTCGTCCTCAACAGCCCTTGGGCGACACTGCTTGGCCTGCCGACAGCATTCTGGGGACTGCTGGCGTATCTTGGGCTCGCCGCCATCGCATTCGTCCGCCGCGCGGACAAGCATTGGTCCTATGCCTGGACTGCCGCATTGTTCGGCGTTTGCTATAGCGTCTACCTGACGGTGGTGTCCCTGACGATTCTCGAGTCCGCGTGTCCGTACTGCCTGACGTCGCTCGCACTCATGACCGCCACTCTCGTGCTCGTGGTGCTGCAACGTCCTTCCGAAATAGCGCACCGCTCCTGGGTCGGTTTGGCCGCCGGTCGTGGAGCATTCGCGGCCCTGGTGATCCTGGTTCTTCATGGAAACTACGTTGCTCCGCAAGCCGAGCCTGCCGGACCTGAAGACCCGAACATCCAGGCGCTCGCGGAGCACCTGACCGAGGAAGGCGTCTTGTTCTACGGCGCGTCGTGGTGTCCGCACTGTCAAGAGCAGAAGCGACTCTTCGGGGCTTCGGCAGAGCGTCTCCCGTACATCGAATGCAGCCCTGCTGGACCGAATACGCCACAGGCACCCTCATGCAGCAGGGCCGGCATACAGAGCTATCCAACCTGGGTCATCAATGGCATGACGATCGCGGGGGAGGTATTGACCCTCGCTCAACTTGCCGATGCCACCGCGTTTCCAGGGGCGGCTAGCTTCAAGTAGGGTTTCGATACTATGAGGGTGCTGCAGCAGATGGGCGCCGGAGCCGATAGATCTACGTCGGCCGGAGGACCGTTCGCTCCGCGTGAGAGGAGCGTTTGTGCTTCGGCCAGAGTCCTCGCGTGGTGCGAGCGGATCGCTGAAACATTCCTGACGGGCGGATCCGGGGTCTCTTCGCGACCATGACAAACATCCGACTCCAGCTCACGCGACGGCGCCTCCTCGAACGTGCAGTCCACTTCGGGATCCTGCCGTTCATCCGCAAGGCACCGCAGGGATCGTCAGTCGCGCTCACGCACGACATGGGTATCGGCGGCGTGACCGACACGTCCGCCTGCTATCGCGCCCGTGCAGGGAGTCCCGCCACAATCTCGATCGAGTACGGGACCGCGGGTGACCTGATCGGGAGCGTGACGAGCCCCGGCGTGGTGGTGACCCCGGACAGCGATTTCACCGGCGGCGAAGAAATCACTGGCCTGTCGCCGAACACGCGCTATTACTACAGCATCAAGGTAAACGGCACGCGCGCTCACCGCGCACCGTTCCCGGAATTCAAGACGTTTCCCGTCAATGACGTCGACGCGGATGTGGTCATTGCGGCGGGTTCGTGCCAGTCGTCGCCGACCGAGCCGGTGATCTTCGCGTCGATCGCGGCAGAGGCGCCGAGTGTCTTCATTCACTCGGGCGATTTGCACTACGGCGACATTACGACCGTGGCCGGACAGCGCACGAACTATCAAGCGCAGTACGCCTCTGACTTCCTGTCGCAGATCGTCCGGCGCATGCCTCGCGCGCATATCTGGTCTGACCACGACTACGGCGGAAACAACACCAACGGCGGGATGAGAAACAAGGTGAACAGTCTGCAAGTGTTCCAGGAATACATCCCGACCTATACGTTGGTGAACCCGAGCGGTGGCGTGTGGCAGTCGTTCAAAGTCGCGAACGGCGAAGTCTTCATGCTCGACACGCGATACAACCGTCAGGCCAGCGGGCCGCGGTACCCGGATGCCCCCGCCGTCACGCTGACCGTGCAAGCGGGATCGAGCGCGGACCAGGTGGTGATCCTCGACGGCATCAATGGCCCTCATCGGCACTTCATCGATGCGTATCGCGCATACTACGTCCAGTTCGATAACTTCACATATGTGCGGCGGGTGCTGTCCTCGATCTACGATGCGGGTAGCGACACGCACACGCTCGTGCTCAGCTCAGCGGTTCCAGGTCTGAGACCGGGGGTGACGACATGCCATCTCAAGAGAAAGTCGATGCTCGATCAGGACTTTCTCTTTGCGAGTGGGCAGACGGAGTGGCTCATCGCCGGCCTCAATCGATCGACCGCGAAGTGGAAAGTGGTCGTCAGCGACGTCGTGTGGAACCCAACCCTCGTTGGTGGGGGCGACGTGTGGGGCGACTGGGACATTGACCGGATGGAGCAGCGCTACATCATCGAGCACGTGAAGGCGTCGAATGTTCTCGTGATCTCGGGCGACCGCCACAGATCAGCCATTGACAACGGGACGAACTCTGTGTGGCCCGAGATGTCGGCATCGCCGCTGAATCAGTCAGCCGCGACGCTGAACGGGTCATGGACGAATGGCGTCACCACCGCCGGCACGCACTATTACGGCATCCTGACGCTCGGCGCGACGTACGCCACGATGACGATCAAGAACGCCAACGGTAGCACGGCGAGGGCGGTTACCCCGCTGCCAATCCGGGCCGCATGAGACCGGTCATTGCCCGACCCGCTGTGTATCGAGCACGTCTCCCATCGGCGCATCAGCGCGATCGCTCAGCGACCAAACAACCCCTTCAATCGCTCCCCGATTTCATTACGCAGTCCACGTCGGAGTGCCGCGGCCGCGTCGATGGAGAGCCGAGGACCGTCCAGCGTACCCCCGAGCGTCGCAGGTAACACCACGCGGTTGCCTTCCCGCGTGTAGCGCAGCAGGTCGGTACCTGCCTGCGACGATAGAGCCTCGGACAGCATGAGATTGAATCGCCCGTTCAGCGCCTTGGTCGGCACCGCGAGCGTGCCAGTCCCGGAGATGTCGGCGTCCGGAGAGCGGAGCGAGAAGGCCTCGGCGTTAAAGGTCTGCCGCGCGAGAGAGAATTTCAGATCCATGCGACTGAACGCGTCGGTCGCCTCGGCGGCGTCCGGGGCAGGCCGGCCGAAGAAAAGCACGACGGTCCGGACGAGACCGAGCCGCTGAATAGTGCCGTCCGCGATCTCGGCCGCGCCGCTCCCACGTGCGCCGCTCAGCACCTCGGCGAAATCACGACCTGAGCCGGTGAAGGTCCCCTCGCCAGCCAACGTGCCGGAGATGGTGTCGGCCGACCCACCGAAGGCGGCCAGCGCCGCCACGTTCAGTCCGACGAGGCGCGATCGGATCGCCACGACCATGCGGTCCTGTAGTGTCGCGTTGAACGAGCCCTCGAAGCGCCCACCGAAGACCTGGAACGTGAGCGGCGATAGCACCACCTGATCGCCCTCGACTTTGATATCGCCGACGACCTGCGTCACGTCGACGCCGCCAATCGTTCCACCCTCCGCCGTCACGTGCGCCTTGATCAGCGGTGGCGATTCGGACGATGTTGGGTGGGCCGCCGGCGACCCCGAGGAGGCGCTGCCCGAGAAGGCGTCGGCCAGTGCGAGAAGCTCATCGAGATCGATTCGGTTCGCTGTGACCTCGAGCGTGGCGTCCACACGCGGTTCAAGCTCGACGACCCCCTGCGCGGCGATCGACGTCTTCCCGGATTCCGCAGTGAACTGTTGAAGCTGTAGGGTGGTGCCGGCCAGCGACGAGTCCGCAGAGACACGAATATCCTGGCCTCGACTCGCAATGGTGACGTCCTGCAGTGCGATGGACCGGATCGATTCGACGGCGATGGCGAACGCAGCGCCGTCAGTGGGCCCAGACTCTGGAACTGCGCTCGACGGAAGCACGAACGGCAGCGGCAGGTCGATGCGACTGTTGCGGATCCGTACTTCGGCGTCGACGATTCGGCCCCCGAGGAGGGCGCGCAGGGCAGTGGAGACGGCAACCTCCGCCAGGGTGACCTGCGCCGGTTCGCCCACGGTGACGCCATCGAGTCGAACGGCGAGACGAGGCAGAAATTCCACCCGTGCGGATGTAATGTGCACCGGTTGTCCGAGCCAGGCGCTCGCCTGATACTCGAGGGCCGTACGAATGCCGTCGCCGGAGAGCAACCAATAGATGCCGGCCGCAGCCATGACGACGAGCGCCGCGAGGCATCCGAGGCCGACGAGGAGGAAGCGACGCATAGCTACTGGAGGCCGGCCGCTTCCAGCGTCAGGCGCGCCGCGGGTGTCGTGAGGAATTGCAGGAAAGCAGCGGCTGTTTGCGGCACCCGGGCGCCCTTCATGACCGCCCCCTCGTAGCCGGTGAAGTTCTGGAGACTGTCAGGCAGCGGTGCGACGTACGTGGTGCCCTTGCCCTCGAAGGCCTTGATCGCGGTGATGGCGCCGAAGCCGAGATCTCCGGACGTTCCCGCCGCGACACGAGCCAGCGCCGTCTCGGCATCGGCTACCCGTACGAGTCTCGATGTGACCTGGCCGGCCACGCCGAGCGTGTCGAGCATTGCATCGATGTACTGCCCTGACGATCCCTGCGTGTACACAATGTGCTCGGCGGCGAGCACCGCGGCGCGTAGCGCGGTCGCCGAGGAGACGTCGGGCCTCGGCGTCCCCGCCCGCACGAAGACACCCACCCCGATGCGCCCGATCGCGACACGCGAGGCGGCGACGGCCAGACCTTCGGCGACCGCCTGGTCGAGCACGATGGCCGGAGCAATGATGACGTCGGCTGGCCGCTCGCGGGTGAGCCGGGCGGCGAGTTGAGGCGCGGTTCCGTACTCGACTGTCACCGTATGGCCGGATGCCTGTTGAAACTGGATGGCGAGCGGCGCGACGGCAGCTTCCATTGCCCCGGCGCTCATGACGGAGACTTCCGCTGCCAAGAGCGCGGTAGCGGCGCCGAGTGTTACCGCCCCAGCGGCCGAGACGATCGCGAGGCTGCAGGCCGCGGATCGAAACTCTCGTGCACAACTCGACGCTGTCATTCCGCGGCAGACCCCGTCTTAGCTGGCCGTCATCCTGGGACTATGCGCGCGAAGGAAAGAGCGCATCTGGCGGACCGCCAGTGGAATTCTCTCCTTGGGCTCCTTCCAGGGAAAAATGCTGACTTCGGCGTTGGGCGCCAGCATCGCAGCTTCCATGGCGACGGCGTACGGGTGCGCCGGGATGTCGTCCGGCAGGATCAGGACGGGTGTCTGACACGTGCGCACGAAGTCACGCGTCACGGTGAAGACGAAATCGGCGTTGGTTCGGTACATCCTGGTCAAGAACGCGTCGACCATCGCCATCGTGATCTCGGGACGACGGGCGGACAATGCCGGACCCCAGCCCTTCATGTTGTTCTCATAGAAGAGGTCCGGCATTTCCTTACGGAACCCGCTGGGCTGCGCCAGCACGGCAGCGACAACGCGGTCTGGCGCACGCCGCAGAAGGTTCCAGATGAACGGTCCGCCGATGCAGAAGCCCATCACCACGAACTTGTCGATGCCCAGATGGTCCATGAGATTCAAGTGATCGTCGGTAAACGAGTCCCACGGCCGGTCGATCTCGAGCGGCCCCGCGGACTGGCCGCCGTTGGCGTTCCGCAAGTCTGCGGTGATGCAGCGGTACTCGTTCTTGAACTCCTCGATCGCATTGAACGGCGCGCTGTCGGCGGTCAGCAGGGACATCGTCGAGTTCAACCCACCGCCTGGGATGAGCAGTAGCGGGAAACCAGATCCGGACTCCTGGTAGCGGATGCGTACGTTGCCCTTTTCGAAGACGGGCATGGGAGTGTTCCGCTCTCCACTCGGCTGCTGCGCGAAGACGCGCGGCACAACGGCGACCGCCGCTGCCGCGGCGCCCGTTGTCAGCAGGGTGCGTCTGGTCGGATCCATGGCTCTCTCCCTTGGTGATGCGGTTCTGGTGACGAGGTGACGCTTCGCTAGCGCGGCCGCAGAGGCGCGATCAGCGGGTCGTTCTCGATCAGTTGCGAGACAAGGACCTCCGTGTTGGCGTCCGCGTCCTCGGTCGATGCAGGCGCCGAGGTCATCATTCTGGCGACCACGGCCAGCGCAAGGAGGGCCGCCAGCCCATAGAGAACGAACTTTTGTGTCTGTTTCATGTGCGCGCCATTCAAGCCGTATTCATCGTACCGCGATCGGTGCTACCGACGAGCCGGTCGCACCCCTGAGTTTCAGCGGCTCCACGATGAAGGCGAACTCGTGAATGCCCTTTGCGATGAGCTCGTCAAGCTTGAGACTCTCGATCATGTAGATGCCACCAGACACGAGCAGGATCTGATGCACTGGTGAGCTGAGATTCGGGCTGGGGTTCGGGTTCACCTCGACGCAACACGTGTCGGATCCCACGATCATCGGATTCTGCCGTTTGAGCCACTCGGCTGCTCCGATGCCCAGTCCTGGCTGCGTGCGGTAGTAACGCACGTCGTCTTTCCCCCACAGACGTCCGAACCCTGTGTTGACGATGACCGCGTCACCGGTCTCGAGCGTGAGATTCTGGCGCTTGAGCGCGTCTTGAAGATCCTGGGCCGTGATCTCGTAACGATCGCCGAGCATCTCGACGCCGCGCAACGCGGCGACGTCGATCAGGACGCCACGTGTGAACATGGCGCCCGCCTTCTCGATGCCGAGTTTGGAAAAGCCGGTTCTCGTGGCCAGCTCGTTCATTTTGAAGCAGTTGTAGAGACTGTTGCCGATCGACTGATGGCCGAAGCCGTCGATCTGCGTGCCGACCTGCCCGAGCTCGGTGGTCACCATCTCCTCGTTCGAACCGCGGTTGTTCGAGCCGAGAGGCCCGTTCGTTCGCTTCAACTGCTGGCTGAAGACACGGTCACCGTAGAAGGGCATCCCCGCGAACAGTGGGTGAGCCAGCTCGATCACCTCGCCGGTCTTGATCAGGCGCGCGGCACGCACGACGACCTCGGGCTTCATCAGGTTCGCCGCGCCTCGTTCGTCGGCTGCCCCCCACTTCGAGGGGCAGCGCTCCGCATCCGTCGGCGGCGTCCAGCTCTGGGCGTCCGCCGAGGCAGTCACGAGCGACAACACCGAGAATGCCGCCAGGGCGACGATCACACGTGACATGCCTCGTTCTCCTGTCATCTACTTCGCGAGCGGGTCGGGGCGAACCTGGAACTTCATCACCTTGCTGGTGGTGCCCCTGCCCGTTTCCATGTGGAAGGGCGTTCTCGTCGAGATGGTGGTCCAGACGCCTCGGCCCTTCCAGCCGGCGTTCGGGTCGTCGATCCGGCCGTCCATCCACTTGGTGTAGAAGCCCAGGGGGTACGGCACGCGCATCGTCACGAACTTGCCGTCCTTCAGGGCCAGCAGGGCCTCGGTGGCATTGCCGGTGTTGATCGGGACGTTGCTCCCCAGACCGAGGGTGTCAAACTGATCGACCCAGGTGTAGTAGCTCGCCTCGGCACTGCCCGAATCGGTCACGCCCTTGAGCTGAGGCGCCGGCTCCACATAGAACGTCCAGCCTTCAGCGCAATGCTGGCCGGTGGCCGCCGGACCGTTCAACGGGCCCTTGCACTTGCGGCGGTCGAAGCTCGCCATATGGCCACTGGACATCGCCGCCCAGTACACGCCGTTGCGATCGACGTCACCGCCCCGCGGCGAGAATCCCTTGTCGACCGGCGGCTGGTAGATCTCCACGAGAGCCGTCTCTGGCGGATTCGCCCCCGGTGCGAGTCTGATGATGGCCCCTGGATAACCAAGCTGGGTGCCCCACACCGATCCGTCTGGCGCCGGTGCCACGGCATAGAGCGCGCCACCCACTCGCCGATCCTTGGTCGCGTCGATCGCCGCGTCGGGTTCGACATAGGCGTCGCGCTTGCCGTTTCCGTTGGCGTCCCTGATGAGCGCGGTCCAACCCTGGGACTTCATCTCGTCCTGGGTTTCGTCGAACATCTTGGTGTTCAGCCAGCCGATCACCTGTCCGCCGCCGCTCGTCCACAGCGTGTGATTCGCGTCCTCGGCGAACATCAGGTGGTGCGTGCCGAAGCAGGTGCTGATGTGCGTCAGCTTCTTCGTCGCGGGATCGTACACGGCGAGATGGCGCCCCGCGTTGGCGACGGGGTAGAGCTTCGCCGATGGGTGGCTCGAGCCTTCTTTGCACTCAGGGGGATTCGCAGCCGGCCGCACGGTCGACGTGAGCCAGACCCGTCCCCGGTGGTCGAGCATCGGGTTGTGCACGTTGTTCTTGCTGGTCCAGATCACCTCGTCGTCCCAGTATGGCGACGGCTCCGGCATGGCCGGGTTCGTCGGCGGGGTGTTCGGATCGCGGACGGTCAGCGGCACCTCGCTCGCGCTGTGGGTAACCGGGTTCAGTACCCGGCACGTAATCGGCGCTCAACTCGAGCGCGCCGTAGACCGGGCCGTTCGCGTTGACGCGCGGGTTTCTCCGGTCCGTCGACACGACGTCGTGGAGGTAGGCTTTGGGATCGGCCCAGTCCCACTGCGTAATCACCACGTTCCGCTCGAGGCCCTGAGGACGCGCGGGCGCTTGGAGGCAGTTCACCTGCACGGACCCGATCCGTCCAGTCCGCGAACATCTTCAGCACGCGTGCCCGGCCGAACTGATTGAGCTGGTTGCTCATCTGACCGCCGGCCTGTCCCGACTTCAGCCGGCGATCCCACGCAGCGGCAGTGGTTGGGAAGGGACCGAGTGCTGTCGGGATTTCCCGTGTGGCCTTGGTGCCGAGCGCATGGCACGCGGTGCAGCCTCCGGATTTCACGCTGCGAATCCAGTCGCCCTGGCTCTTCATGTTGGGTGAGATGCCGTTACCTGTGTCGCCGGTACCGGGGAACTCGCTCTTTGCCGGCATCTCCATCAACGACAGCCAGTGCGCAGCCGGATAGTACTGCGCCGCCGCGGCAGGTGAGCTGGCCGGCACCGCCCGGAGATTCAACGTCTTGCCAGGAGCGGTTTGTGTCTTCGGGGAATCCACCAGCCCGTATCCCCGGACCCAGACGCTGTAGTTGGCCTTGGGAAGGTCTGGCACCAGATAACGCCCGCGATCGTCGGTGACGACAATCTTCGCGAACGGGGTGTCGAGGTCGCCCGTTTCGGCGATGACCCAGACGCCAGCCTCGGGTCCGGCGGGCCCGGTCACCGTTCCCCCGAGATCGTCGCCATCGACGGCGACGGCGTCACCCGGCGCTTGCACGGCTCGCGTGCCGCTTACGACTCCAGCGCAGACAACGAATCCGATGGCGAGTCCGACGGTCAGTAGTTTCGGCATAGTGCTCTCACTTTCCGTGTGGCTGTCCGACCAATCTGCGCGATCCGCTACCGCGGCCGCGATCCGGGGGTATGTGGGCGCAAGGATAGCGCAGATGGGGGCCCACGCAAACCCGCCGCCTTGGAGCGGGCACCTTGACGGGAACGGTCGCAGCGAGCAGTATCTGGTCGCAGGTGTCCATGCGAGTCGGACCACGAGCGTGCGCGATTGTCGGCGTCGGAGTCCTGTGCGTGGCGGGCTGGTTGCCGTTACGACTCGGCGCTCAGCGCGGCGGCATGTTCCAGGGCTCTGCCGACGACCCGGCCATTGCATACACCACCGCACCCGTCGCAAACGTCATCGAGGACCTGAACAAGAAGCTGCGGGACGGTTCGGCCGGGCTCAGGTTCGACGGTCGCAGCGGATATCTGCAGTCGGCCATCGATGCGTTGAAGCTGCCGGTCGATTCGCAGCTGCTCGTGTTCTCCAAAACGAGCCTTCAAAGGCAGGTCATCAGCTCGTCGAATCCGCGAGCGCTGTTCTTCAACGACCGCGTCGTGCTGGCGTGGGTGCGCGATGGCGACCTGCTCGAGGTTGCCGCACACGACGAGAAGGCGGGCGTCGTCTTCTATTCACTGGAACAGCGGCCGGCCGAGCGTCCGGTCTTCACGCGCGAGTTCAGGTGCCTTGCCTGCCACATGACCGGAGACACGTTGGGCGTTCCCGGGCTGCTCATGTTCAGCACGACGCCCGACACGGACGGCCGGCCGGCCAGGATGGTGGCGACGGATCAGCGCAGCCCGCTCGCCCAGCGCTGGGGCGGGTGGTTCGTCACGGGAAGCAGTGGAGCGGCGACGCATCGTGGCAACGAGGCGCCCGCGCTCGAAGGCCATCCACGCGGGGGAATCGCCTCAGTGGAGGGACTCTTCGATCCCGATGGATTTCGTGCGGCGTCAAGTGACATCGCGGCCCTCCTGACGTTCTCGCACCAGACTCAGATGATCAACCTGCTGACGCGCGCCTCGTGGGAGGCGCGCGCGGCGGACCCGGCGCTCCATCCGGGTGTGCTCACGGCGCCCGGACAAATGCAACTCGTGGAAATGGTGACGAGCGCGGTGGCCCAGGAAGTGGTCGACTACATGCTCTTCGTTGACGAAGCCCCGTTGCCGAGTGCTGTGACCGGCGAGTCTGGTTTTGCCGAGCGAATGTCCGCGAGCGGACCGCGCGATCGCCAGGGACGGTCGCTCTACGAGCTCGACCTGAAACGGCGGCTGATGAAGTATCCGTGCAGCTATCTGATCTACTCACCAGCTTTCGACGCGCTTCCGCCTCTGGCGAAAGAGCCGATCTACCGGCGATTGTGGCAGGTGCTCGGCGGCGAGGCCCGTGAGCCTCGCTACCGATCGCTCTCGCTGGCGGATCGACGGGCGGTGGTGGAAATCCTCAAGGACACCAAGCCCGACCTTCCCGCGTACTTTACGGCGGTCACGAAGTAGCCGGCCGCACCAGTCTAGAACCCAAACTTCACCGCGAACTGCAGAATGCGCGGGCTGCCGGCGACCGACTGGATCTTGCCGAAGGTGGCCTGGTCGTAGATCGTGACCGGATTCCCCCAGTTGAAGTTATTCAGCAGGTTGAACGCCTCCATGCGGAACTCGACATTCCGTCCGGCCGCGAAGGAGACCACCCGCGAAACCGCCAGGTCGATACTCCAATACCCTGGTCCGGCAACGCTGTTGATCTTGTGGTCGCCGAGCGTGCCGTCCACGGGATACGCGAACGCGGCGGGACTGAGATAGTTGTCCAGAGTCTTGGCGCCGTACGGATCGTCTGTCACCTCGTTCAGACGCTGGGCGCTGATGCCCGTGGCTGCGATATCCCGGCCGGTTGTGACGGTCAGCCACTGTCCGGAGCGCGCGCTCAAGATGCCCGACACGCGCCATCCTGATGCCAGGACGCGAAGCGTCGCATCATCGAACTGCGGCGTCTGGTATCCGGCCGTGAAGTTGCCGACCTGCGTCCGGTTTTGCTCGCAGTTGCCGCGATCGAATTCGGGGTCGTTCGGCTTCAGAAAGCCGGAGCTGATCTGGGGTTGGCCGGCTGGTGTGACGTTGCCGACACAGTGCGACAACGTGTAGTTGCCCGTGAGACTCAAGCCTTCAGCGGTGCGGCGGCGGAACGACAGCTTCAGCGCCCGATAGCTTTGTGTCCCGATGCTCGTGTGGCGGTCCACTGGTCCGAGGAAGCGTGCCTCAGCAGGATTCTGGGCGTACAGCGTTCGTCGCTGATCGAGGTTGGCGGCTGTTGTGCACACCGCGTACGAGACGCCTGCAATCGTGCAGGGCCCGGTGCCGAGATATTGTCCCGGATTGAGGGCGACGAGGTTCCACAGGCGATCTGAATAGCTCCCGAGGTAGCTCACAGACGTCTGCCATGCCGCTCCGAACTGTCGCTCGGCTGTGACGTTCCAGTTCTGTACCCGTGGAGAGTTGGCATCCGGATCGAGGGTGCCATAGGAGCCGAACGCCGGATAGGCGACGCCTGGAGAGGGCGGCGCAATCGGGAACGGATTGCCCCCGGGCGTATTGACGTATGGATTGTCGAAGGGGACCGCCTCCACGCGCAGACGGTTGGCAAATGGAGCCGCGCCCGCGTTCAGGAAGTGATACTGGCCACTCACGAAGTCGTAGCCGAGCCCGTAGGACGCCCTGACCGCCAGGCGGCCGTCGCCGTGCACGTCCCATGCGACGCCGGCGCGCGGGGAAAGATTCCGCCATTGCTTGTTCAGCGCCGCGTTGTTGTTGTCAGGAAAGCCGGTGTCTCCTGGATAGAGAAGTCCCGCTGGGGCGTTGAGGAACACCGTGCTCTTCACACCCTGCTCGAAGTTCTCGAGGTCGAAGATTGACACGGCTCCGGAGCGAACGTTCTGGCCGAGGAAGGGCTCCCACCGAATGCCCGCGTTGACGGTCACCCGTGAGGTGGCGCTCCACGCGTCCTGCGCATAGAGGCCGAGATACGTCTGATCAATCGGCAGCACATTCGGTGCGCCCTGTTCGAGCCGGAACATTCTCCCGGCCAGGAAATCCGAGAGCCCCAGACCGGTCTGGCTGCCATTGAACTGCCAGAGCCCTCCAGAGCGCGCGTTCAACTCGGATTCCGACGTCCAGAACGCCAGGTTCCCTCCGAAGCGCATCTGGTGGCGTCCGCGGACGAGCGAGAGATCGTCGGCAAGCTGATAGGCATCGGTCAGCAGCACGGTTCGAATGGAATCGGCCTGACCGATGTTGAAGCCGCCGGTCACCGTCATCGTCATCTTGCCAGGAAAGTAGGTATAGGCGTTGACGCCCAGGGAGGGCGCATCGACGAACGGCTGCCGCAGGGATCGCAGATCGGTTCGGTTGTACGCCAGCCGGAAAGCGTTCACCATGTTCGCCCCGATCACGGCCGTTTCGCCCAGTGTGTACGACTCGGCGAGGATCTTTCTATCGCCGCCGGCAATCGACGTGGTGAGGAGGTTGCCGCCGGGTTCCCACACGGGCAGCTCATCCACGGACGTGCGCATGTATCGAACGAAGACCGTCTGATTGGCGCTCCACTGATAGTCGACCTTTCCGACGCTTTGCGACTCGTTGCTGTCGCGCTGGGCGCCCCAGGTGACCTGCCCACAGGGATCGGTGGTCGAGGGCAGCATCGCGGCCAGCTCGAGCGCGGCCGGACTGAAGAGCGCCGGATTGATCGTGTTGTTGACATACGGAGCACGCAGAGCAATCTGCCTCCCGGCGTTGCACTGGGGTGACGAGAAAGCGGTAAAGTCGCCGGCTAGCATGGCGGCTGTGGGTACCCACGCGATATTGCCGCTCGGGGCCTGACGGGTTCTCGTACCTTGGTAGGCGCCGAAGAAGAAAAGCCTGTCTGTGAGGATGGGGCCGCCCACTGTGCCGCCGAACTGATGCCGCTTGAGGCCGTCGTCCACACGCTCGCCGTCGGATCCAATCGCGGCGAAGGGATTCTTCGCATTGAACCGGCGATCGCGGACGAACTCGAACACGCTGCCAGTAAATTGGTTGGTCCCCGATTTGGTCACGGCGTTCACCGAGGCGCCGGAGTGCATCCCGTTGTCGGCACTCAGCCCGCTCGTGGCGACGCTGAACTCCTGTAGCGCATCCGGGAAGGGCAGCGGAAGGTTGAGATTGTTGTACGGGTCGTTGTGCATCGCGCCGTCAAGCGTGTAGGCGACGCCGTACGCCAACCCGCCCCCCACGGAAATCGAGACACCGCCGGGGTTGTAGCGTGGCGACGTGGCCTGCTGGTCGACGGCTGCGCCGGCGAGAATCAGAAGGCTGGTGACCTGCCGGCCCTGCAGCGGCAGCTCGACGATACG
Source organism: uncultured Acidobacteriota bacterium (assembly GCA_963827515.1). Classification (GTDB taxonomy): domain Bacteria; phylum Acidobacteriota; class Vicinamibacteria; order Vicinamibacterales; family UBA2999; genus JABFSA01. The sequence goes on from CAWHBF010000003.1 coordinate 73,682, forward strand.
CTCGTTTTCGACGACGTCGCTGATGCCGGCGCTACGCACGTCCACGAGCGGCGTCGAGGCTTCGACAGTGACCGTCTCGGCAAGATCGCCGACTGTCAGCGCCGCGTTGATCGTGGGGTTGGCTCCCACCTGCAAGACGATGCCCGTTTGAACGTAGCTGCCGAAGCCCGCGAGCGAGATCTCGAGGCGGTACGGTCCGGTAGGCAGATCGGGGAGTTGGTAGGCGCCGGTTTCATCGGTGACGGTACTGCGCACGAGGCCTGTGGCGGTCTGCGTCACAGTGACCGTTGCGCCCGGCAATACGCCGCCGCTCGAATCGGTGACGCGCCCAGACAGGTCGGCCGTCGAGAGTTGCGCGAGGGCTCCAACGGCTGTGAGCTGCAAGGCGACGAGCACGAGCGCGAGCGTTCGAAGCAAACGCATAGATAGTCCCCTCCGTTTTTCTGGAGCGCGATTATACATGCCCGCGCTGCGATCGGGGTGGAGGGGCAGCGCGGGTGCGAAGGGACGGACAGGCGGTGCGGTGACTATTCCGCACCGCCTTCAAGAGAGGATCTAGCTACTTGCCAGCCGCCATCACTGGCGCGAATTTCTGAATCCGCTTCCCGGTATCGACTTCACCTGTGTAGATGTTCCCCCGCGAATCGATCCCGACGGCGTTGGGGAAGTGCAGCTGCCCAGCCAGCCTGCCGTTGCCGCCGAAATGTCCCAGCGTCTTGCCGCTCTGGCGATCGATCATCCAGATGACGAAGTTGTGGCCGTCGGCGACGAACAGGTACTTCTGCTGCGGATCCCTGGAGATGACCATCTTGTAGGTGGTGCCGCAGGGGGAGCCCTTCACCTGGGCGACGCCTCCACAGCCGCGCGCAGGCGTGTTCGGAGAGACCATGATGTCCTGGAGCCACTTGCCTTCGGTCGTGAAGACCTGGATCCGGTTCTGCCCACGCTCGCCGATGTACACCCGCCGGTCCTTGGAGATCTCGACGAAGTGCAGGTCGGGCACGAAGTTCTTTTCCTCGGGCGGCGGTCCGCCGGTCCACTTGTAGCCGGGGATGGGTTCGTTTGAAATTTCGCTCAACGGCATGCCGTGGCCACCCCAGCCGCGCTTGTACGCACCCGTGGAGGCGTCGTAAATCAGCACGCGCTTCTGCTGAATGATGTAGAGCTCGTTGGCGACCTCATCGAGCTGGAACCGGCCCTTGTTGACGAGGAAGCTCGTCTCCTGGTTGTTCTCCGGCATCATCCCGGCCTCGGCGGGCGGTCGATGCTCGAAGTCCCACAGCACCTTGCCGTCGCGCGAGTACTTGATGATGCTGTCCTGGGCGGCGGTGCCGCTGATCCAGATATTCCCCTTCGAGTCGGCAATCACGGTTTGCGAGTTGGTGGGCCACTTTGGATGGGTGGATCCGCCCCACGACGCGACCACATTGCCCTGCTGATCCAGCTGGATCAACTCCGGGCCCTTGACGCAGCACAGCACCGGGAACGGGGTGCCCTCACCGCTAATCTCGTCGTTCTCGGGTGCATTCGGACGATTCAGGAACCAGACGTTGTCCATGCTGTCGACGCTGAGGCCGGTCACCTGCTGCATGCTCCAGCGGTTGGGGAGCGGCTTCGGCCAGAACGGATCGACACGATACTGAGGCGCGCCGTTCGCATCCACTGCTTGTCCGGCGACTGCCTGCGCGCGGATGACTGTCCCTGCGGCAAGCGCGAGGGCGGATCCAATGACGAGGGCCGCGGCGTATAGCTGCCATCGTTGCTTTCGCTTATTCATGCGGGCGATCATGGGCACTCCTTTCTATTCGACATAAAAGCATCGACGACGTGAACGTCTACCGATGACCCATCCGACAGTCAGTCCATCCTGGCATCGCGGAGGGAGTCACAGAGGGCCGGGCGTGAGCGAACCTCTCGCTCACCTGCGGTGTCTATCCGCGACCGCACGAGATTATAGGTCGACGACGTCCGGTCCGTGTGCACCCGTTTCCAGTCGTGGGCGGTTCGCCGTTCCGTCGTATCCCGACGCGTGGCAGAGGGCTGTCGCGGGGAGACATGAAACGGAAACGTCCTCGCGTCGTAATAATATCCGCCCTTCACAGCGCCCGACCGGGATCCCGTCAGTTCGCGCGCGTTCCCACACATGCGCGGATCCGCCGTGGGGGCTTCGCGAGGTGTCCCCTAATCTCGAAGCGCGTCCGCATCGATAAACGGGAGGATATGCCCCGAGAGTTTCGACACGCGCGCGACCACCAAGTGATCCCCTCGCCGATGGCGCTCGATCGCCGATCGCGCACGCGGCAGCCAAACCCTTTCTGTCGGAGCTGCCAGGCCGACCCCGACAATGTTCGCGCCACGGTTCGTACCGGGTCTCGAGTGTTCTTCAAGTGCGAACGGTGCGGCAGCGTCTGGGACGTCGAACAACCTCGGCGAGGGGCCAGAAGGCGCTGAGCACGTCGCGAACAGCAGGATACCGCCTCACTCTTCGATTCGTTCCACGATCTGGCCCACATCGTTCGCCACCGGCGGAAGGGTCTTCAGATAGCGATAGATCGCACGGAGGTCGTTCTCGCTCATGCGAGAGAACGGTCCCCAGGGCATGTAGGACGCCGCGATCACCCGTCCCACGCGGAAGCGGCCGATCCACGTGTCTTCGTCCGCGAATTTCATGAGCACGCCCGTTGGATCGGGCGTGAGATTCGGAGCACGTACGAGGATCGCCGGGTCCAGCATGGACCGCTCGCCACGACCGTTGCCTGAGAACGCAGGGCCTGTCAGCTCACCGGTGGCGGGATCGATGGGCGAGTGGCACGCCATGCAATTCGCCACCGAGTTCGCGAGATAGGATCCGCGCTCGACAGTTGGCTCCTGAGGGGGTGCAAGCCTGAGAGGGGAGTGACCGACGACGGGCCGGATTGCCGCCGGCCGGACGAGCGCCGCGATCGTCTTGCCGAAGAGCCGCCATCGCGGCGCGGGCACCTCATTCCGGACTGGAGAGTTCGAGCGCAGGTACGAGACAACGGCGACGAGGTCGTCGTCGGCCATGTTGGCGAACGGCATCAGCGGGGCGATGCTCGCGCGGCCATCGGGTTTCACGTTGTGCCGCAAGAGCCGGAAGATCTCGCCGTCCGAATTGCCGCCCTATGCCGGTGTCCGGATCGGGCGTCAGGTTAGCGGTGTAAAGCACGGCGATCGGCCCGAGCGGAAACTCCAGGCCCCCTCTCATCGGGAGTTCCTCACCAGCGTCGGCACGAACCACCTCTTGAAGGTCTGCGACGTGGCAGTTGGAACAGTGAGCCGGCCCGCGAACCAGGTATCGGCCCTTCGCAATCACGTCCGGATCGGTCGTGGCTACCAACTGAGGATTGGCGACGTCATCGTAGACACGGTCCCAGGTGAGCAGAATCCACGCGAGGAGGACTGCTGCCGCCACGAGCAGTCCACCGGTCAGCCAGAGCAAAGCCTTCTTGAATGTCCTCATCGTCTCAACCCGAAGGTGTTTGGAATCGTTCCTCGATCTCCTGACCCGGAAGCGTGCGAGGCGTAGGATACTTGCGACATGCAGCTCATCTTCGAACAGATTCGCGCCGGCGGCGATCGTAATTTCGGCTACGTGCTCGGCGATAGGGACGCGAAACGCTGTGTGTTGATCGATCCATCGTATTCACCCGAGGTCTTCGTTCAACGAGCGAAGGACCAGGGACTCTCGGTCACGCACGTCATCAATACGCACGGGCACGAGGATCATACGAATGGTAATGCGGTGGCTGTTGAACAAAGCGCAGCGCCGTTGGCGGCGTTCAAGGCCTCCGCGCTCGTCAGTCCGGACGTTGGTTTGAACGACGGGCAGGAGATCGAGGTGGGTGGTCTGCGGCTGCAGTTTCTCCACGTGCCTGGCCATTGCCCCGACCATCTCGTCATCTACGAGCCGACGTGGCGGTTGCTCGTCACCGGCGACCTGCTGTTCGTCGGCAAAGTCGGCGGCACGAGAAGCGACGACGACGCGTCCACTGAATGGGCCAGCCTCCAAAAGGTGCTCGCGCGGTATCCGGATGATGCAACTGTGTGGCCCGGACATGATTACGGAGCGCGACCGAGTTCCACCATCGGACTGGAGCGTGCGACGAACCCGTTTCTGCTCTGCGCGGATCTTGCTGCGTTCCTGAATCTCAAGCGGGAGTGGCCCAGCTTCAGGCAGCGGCTCGGTCTGAAATAGTCCGGGCTCTCAGCGGTCGGAACACGAGTCTGGGAGGAGTTGGTACCCTTCGACGTCAATGACGACCTGGTTGTACATGGGGTCCTTCACCGGGTCGCGCGGCGTCGTTCCGCCGATTCGCACACGACCTCCCAGGAAGGTCACGCCTCCTGGTCCGGCCATGTCGGACTTCTTCACCAGTCCGGTGATCTCGACCATCGACCCCTCTCGCCGCTTGATGTCGTCGAGCAACTGTCGCGATCCTGATAGGCGAAATCGTCGTCCTGGCTGAATTTCGCTCGCTGTAACCTCGCGACCCACTGGCGTACCGACAACGAAGGCGCGATCTTTCGCGCAACCCGTGATTGAAACGCGGGTCGAATCGTTGGGGACCGACCGCTCTTGCCCGGCGGCGGGATGTGCCGCTGCCAGGACAAGGATGACGCCAATCAGTACCAGCACGATACGAGTATAGAGCCTCGACGTGTTTCCGTCAGCCCACGATCTGCCGCGGGGTCCATCGACTCGCGATCTCGTCAGCGCGGCGTCCGGGCGAGCGTCGTCCGTGTGGTGTTCAGCGTGAATTCGAGTGACTCGCGTGGGATGCTCGTGACGAACGGTTGAATCATCCAGCCGAAACCGAACGGGATTCCGCGGGTCAGCGAAATCGACTCGCACTGCACGTAGGTGCCGCCATCGCGCTGCAGCACACGCCAGTAGGTGTTGAGCCGCCACAGATAGCCACCGTCGCGCCCGACAGGGAGTTCCCGTTCGTTCGGTTCGCCGGCATTCTCGACCTGGGCAATGCGAGTGCTGTAGATCCGGCTCCGCGCCCGATCGGGGCCATCACGATAGAACTGGGCGTCGTGTTCCGTGTTGACGACGACGGTGATCACCTTCGTCATGGAGAACCGAAGGAACATGCGAAAGCGATCGCCGTTGCGGGACAACAGTCGGGATTGCACGACGGCGGGCCGATAGATCTCGGCGTGGTTGTCGTAGTCCTGCAAGATCGAGAGCGCCTGCTCGACGCTCGCGCCCGGCGCGAAAACGGTGCCGACCCAGTGGTGCATGAGGCCGTCCGGGACGGGGATTTCGCGACCGCCGTCGAGTGTAGTGAGGCGCTCGATGTGCAGCATTCCCGCACGTAACTCGTCCTGTCGAGCGCGTCGTAGCGCCTCCGGCAAGCCATCCAGCCGGAGGAATTCGACTCGAGCCGCCGTCTCTGTCTCGGCCGCCTTGACGTAGCGGTCAAACGCCGCGATGGTGCGAGGCTGTAGGTCGGCGGACTCCGCCGACGTTGTCCCCAGCAACCCGACGGCGATCGCGGCCGCGGTCAGCAGGCGTCCCTTTTCGAGAGCGCCCTTCACGCCTCCCTCCCAATCGGGCGGGGATCAGCTGCCGAGAGCGCCAGGGTGTTTCGGATCGCGGACACCACGAAGACGAAGGCCATACCGGCCGCTGCGATGACTCCGCCGAGATCGAACAGGCGGACCGAGCCGAGCGCCCCGAGCGAAATCCAAGGGTCAGTCGCTGCTTTGAGCGCCCCGATGGCGATCAGGATTCTGAGTTCCGTCGGACCGAACCCCAAGAACGACATGCGAAAGACGCCGGAGGCGTGGGTGGCCAGATAGGTCTCGGCCGACACCAGTAGAAACCCGGCGAGCGCGAGTGCCGCCGTAAAGGGGCTCATCAAGCCCGAACAGGCAAGACCCGCCAACAGGAACGTCGTGCCCGCAAGGTCGATCACATGATCCACGTAGAAACCGTACTTGGGACGCTGCTGGTGGCGAACTCGTGCCACGGTACCGTCGAGGCTGTCGCCGAACCAGTTGGCGACGAGCGCCACGATTACTCCCACCACGGCCCAGGAACTGAAGGGGAAGGCCGCGAAGGATAGTCCTGCTGCGGCCATGGCCCCGAGGCCGAGCGCGGACAGGTGGTCTGAGTTTACGCGGCTCGGCAGCCGCCGCGCGATCCAGCGCAGGGTGCGCGTCTCGACTGCGGCGAGTAGACCTGTATTCCGGCGTATGTGTGCCGCGAGCGACTGGTTTGGACTATCCGACATACGGCATTGCCTCCGATCTGTAGTGCGAAAAGCGACGCGAATGTGGCTCAGCCCGACTCGGGCTGTGCGAAGGTTCGCGTGGTAGTGGCGGGCTCGATCACCAGCGTGGCGATCGCAATGACGACGCCGAGCGCTATAGTCAGGGCGGATGGCACGGGGCGCCCAAAGGCGAGAAGTGCGCCGTCTGCTACCAGCACCAACGAAATGGCCAAGTCGAAGGTGAGCGTGACCTTCGTGGCTCGCCGCTGTTCCGTCGCCAATCCCGTGCTGGTGACACGCTCCAACCACAGCAAATTACCCCTGAGCACACCGCCAACGGTCGCGGCGGCACAGGTCGCGATGAAGAGCGCCGTTGCGATTCCTGGTTCCCATTCCTTGATCTGCCAGGTCAAGACACACGCCGTGAAATACAACGCGATGACGGCCAGCTGATGCGTCCGCCACCAGGGGGTCAGCTGGCCGGGCATGGGAACGCTGTCGGCGTGGTTCAACGCGCGTTCGGTCTCGGTCGCTGACGTGAACCGGTCGGCAGGTGGCTTGCGAAGGCATCGTGTGATGGCGGTGGCCAGGGTTGACGGGGAGATCGGGCCGGCGGTGACCGATCGGCGTCGGCTCGTTATGGAGGATGCGGTAGGCAATGGCGTAGATGTCGTCTGCGTGGAACGGGTGTGTCCCACACGCGTACTCGTAGAGCACGACACCGAGCGCAAAGACGTCCGTGCGGCTGTCCGCCCGTTCTCCTTTCAGCTGTTCCGGGGCCATGTAGGCGGGCGTCCCCACGACGGCTCTGGGCAGGGTCAGGTTGCCTGCCATCGAGGCGAATGCGCCGGTGCGAGTCTCGACGAGCGCCAGACCGAAATCGAGAATCTTCAGACGTCCGTCCGTTGTCCTCATGACGTTTTCGGGCTTGAGGTCGCGGTGCGTGATGCCCTGACGATGCGCGCTGGAGAGTGCGCTCGCAAAATCCTCTGCCGTGCGTCTGATGAGGTCCACGGTTGGGCGGGGGGTGCTCTCGACCTCCTCCCGCAAAGTGCGACCGTCCACGAACTCCGAGGCGAGGTACAGACTCCCGTCGATCTCTTCGAACGCGTAAATGGTGCAGATACCAGGGTGCGTCAGCGCGGCGGCCGCCTTTGCTTCACGGCGGAACCGTTCGCGGTACACCGGGTCGCGGGCCAATTCCGGTGAGAGCGCCTTGAGTGCCACCGATCGGCCCAGCGGCTGTTCGGTGGCGAGGTATACCCGACCCATGCCTCCGCGGCCGAGTTCGCGAACGATTGTGTACTTTCCGACCACCTGCCCTGGCTGGAGCTGGTGATCGTCCGCCATGAGATCCGGCATGCGATCGACGATCGGATCGGCCAAGAAAGGAACCGGACTTGCTGCGATGACGGAGCAGCGATCGCACGTCAGCGCGGATCTGCTCGTCGGTCACCTGTTGCGCGTCGAGCCAGGCATCGAGATCGACGGGCGCCTCGTCGAGCGCCCGTTCGAACAGCGCCTTGACCTCCCTCCAGCGTTCCTCAGGCGTCAACATGATTCGCTCAACTCGCGGAGGAGCCAGGCGCGCGCGAGCGCCCACCTCCGCTTCAGCGTGGCAGGCGACATTCCCAGTGACGGACGCGCTTTCCTCGACGCTCAGGCCCACGAAGTAGCGCAGCTCCACGATCCGCGCCAGTTCAGGGTCGAGCGCCTCAAGGCGAGTCAGGGCCTCATCCAGCGCGGGCAGCATCGCGTCTTCCTGTGCGGCCGCGGCCAACGTGTCCGTCAGCGACACGCGATCCATCCCAGCCCAACGCTTCTGCGCTCCGCGCGCACGCGCGCCATCCACGAGAATCTGGCGCATTGAGCGCGCGGCGATGCCGATGAAATGATTGCGGTCGACCCACGGCTGGCTCGCGTCGACAAGTCGCATATACGCCTCGTGCACGAGTGCCGTTGCCTGCAACGTCCTCCCAGGCTGCTCGCCGCGCAGATAGCCGGCCGCCAACCGTCGAAGTTCGTTGTAGGTCGACAGCATGAGGTCGTCGGCCCTTCGCTCAGTCCCGCTTGCCACGGTAATCGCCGCCATTGTAGCCGCACGGCGCTCGGCCGGTGGACACACCTTTTCGGGACCCAATGAGCCTCCAGTTGATGTCCTGCTGGGACTGGTGATTCGCATCGGCTCTCGGGTAGAGTGGGATCTGGCCGCGCGAGGCTGAGTGGTGCGGTCATCTCATGGGGGCGTTTCGATGGTGTTTCGACGTCAGAACTCTTTCTCTCTATGCGTGCTGTTGCTGTCGGCGGTCGTTGCCTCTGCCTGTTCGGGCACCGACTACAATCCGACGGGGCCGATCCTGCCCTTTGCGCCATTCGCGCAACAGGATATACGTGCCGGCGGGGGGGTTGAGGCGGCGGCGGGCAGGCGCGCCACCGTGAACTACACGGGTTGGCTGTACGACCCCACCCGGCCGGAGAACAAGGGACAGCAAATGGACACCTCGGTCGGGCGGGCGCCGTTCACATTCACGGTTGGCTCGGGACAAGTGATCCGCGGATGGGATCAGGGTGTGCCTGGAATGAAGGTGGGAGGATTGCGGCGACTCACCATTCCACCCGAACTCGGATACGGGGCTCAGGGGTCGACGGGAGGTGTTATTCCTCCGAACGCGACGCTGGTATTCGACATCGACCTGCTCGACGTTCAGTGACGCGACACCACGTTCGTGGTGCCGCGTCGGTCCTGGCGTCGCTACTGGAGCGATTCAGTAACCGCTTCTGTTTTCGCCCGGGCCGCCCGTTCTACCTCCGCCGCCCGCGCCGCCACGTCCAGCCCCGCCTCCTCTAGCCGGCAAGGGCGGAAGACGGTTGGAGTAGATCTCGTTGTAGCGTACGCGCCCGCCCTTTTCGTCCAGGAAGCTCAGGTTCTGCTGGAACAGTCCGGGCGGCGGGTAGCCCTGCGGTACCGTCGCCTCCACGATGTAGAGACGGTTCTCGTGGAGGTAGATGGCGACGAACGTGCGTGTGTTGTCCTGATTCGACAACTGAAGCTGATGGCCCTCGACGAGATCGATGTAGTGCCACGCGTCGTAGGTGACCTTCGAGCCCGGTCGCATTCGGTACTTGGTTGCGGCGTACTGAATCGACGCCTGGATGTCGATCTGCCAGTACCGGGGATCCGTGAACGACTCCGCCTTGGGGATCGCGGCGTGGAGCTTCTCGGACTCCCTGTAGTCGATCACGGTCACCGAATAGCTGCCCACTCCCGCCTTGACGGAATAGACGCGCCCCGGAAACACTGCGCCGTACTCTGACGGCCACTTGATTTCCTGCACGCTGGGCTGGCCTGGGAACGTGATGCTGAACCGGTCCACCGTGCTCATGAAGTCGGTCCAGTCCTGCGCCATCGCCGCCGAGGGTGCAGAGAGTACGAACGCCACGAGCATCAGTCTGATAAGAGGCATGATTAGTCCTTCCGGGCTAGAAAATAGTCGCGTCAATACTCTCAGAAAATGCTGTCTGGTGCCAGATCCGTCGAGTCTGGCTATAATTCGGCGCCATGAAGACGACAGCCTCTCTATCCTGTGCGGCGATCCTGTGCGGCGCGACCCTGATTGCGCAATCGCCAGCAGGGCCGGTGACGATGAACAACGAGGCCCATCACGAACGCCTGACCTACCTCCGGCACATGCGCGTATTCGAGGCCAATGTCCCGCCGGGAATGGCCACGGCCGATCACCTGCACGACCACGATGTCATCTCGATCGTCCTTGGAGACGCATCAACACGATCGCGGCGGGTCGGGGAGGAGTGGAGCGCGCCACGGACGCGAACGGCGGGTACCGCCGAGACCGCGACCTACACGGGATCGCCCGTCACTCACCGGACGGAGAACGCCGGGACGGCACCGCTCCGGCTGTTTGGTCGTCGAGAACCTCCGCGATAGTGGCTGGACCTCACCGGCGCCGCTGACCGCACCGGGAACGACCCTGCGACAGGAAGACAGGTCGTTCGCGGTGTACGACGTGCGCCTCAATGCCGGCACGCCTCGGACGAATCACACACACGAGAATCCGAGTTTCGTCTTCCTCATGACGGGCGCGGTGCAGGTGCAGGGTGGCGGCGGCGAGTCGGAGTTCCGGCTGGAGCAGACTGGGCGCTGGTTCCCGTCCTCAGGCCCCGACCAGCCCCACACGTTGTCGCTCGTCGGCACTTCCGACGCACATGTGATCTGCGTCGAAGCGCGTTGATGAGCGGGTCTAGAGCGGTTTCCACAACGACGTAGTGTCCGCCTTGAGGCGGACATCCCGCTGGTCCGGCTGAAGCCGGAGGTAGAATTCTAAATCCGTCGACGCAACGTGCATGGAGGATGCTGTCACGCTGCGGCACGACTCGAGTCGAGTCCTGCAGGAAAACGCGCAGAGACGTTGGGCGCGCTGGCGGGCGGGAGTGTCACATGCGCGCGATGCGGGCGCGCCGTGAGGCGTCGGGCAGCGCACGGTGTATACTGGTAGCTGCGGACGGCATGGTGGGATCGACCCGCCTCCGAGCGCCTGCGCCAGGCGCGGGGCGCGCGCGCGTGACGGCTGTGCCGAGCGGGAAGAGATCGCGTGTCGTTTGGCGGCGAGCGGGCGTCGCTGCCGCGCCGTGAGTCGGGGCCTGGCCCGGGCGCCGTCGACGGTATGCAGTCTGCAGCAGGTGCGGCGCCACGGGTGGCCGCCGAGACGTGGACTCGGGCCAGTGAGGCGGAGGCCACCGCCTGGCAAGGCGGCCCGGCGGCCGTAGCCGTGTCGGCTGGCACTCGGCGGGTCCGCGGCACCCGCCCTACGTTAGCGACCCGTGCGTTAGCATCCGCCCCACGTTTCACCCGCCCTCCGTTCGTAGGTCGGGTTCCGCGTAGCGGATTAGCCTGCGCGGACGCGCGCGCGCTGACGGCGTGCGCCCCGGCTACGGCGCGGCCGCCGAAGCTTCATGCGAGGCGGAACGAGCGCTCTACGACGAAATGCAAATTGCTTAGAGCGTGGAGAGGGATAGTGCGAGACAGGGCGGGTCCGAAGCTCGGAACCCGCCCTGGCGACAGAGACCTACCGCCGGCTCGTGGTATTTGCTGGCGACTTCGCGATCGTCACCAGGCCGATCCGGTTGCTGCTGCTCTGATGAATGACCAGATTGCCATCCGGGGTCTGCGACATGTGCCGGATGATCCCGTAGCCGGAAGGAATCGCCCAGCTCTGGAACTTCTCGGTCTTCGGGTCGAACCGCACGAGCGCGTCGGGACGCCGCCTCGATTCGTTGTACCAGATGATGTCATCGACCACCGCAATCGCGTAGGGATGCGTATCGGCCCCGCTCGGTGACGGCCACTCCTTGATCTCTCCGGTCTTGGGATTGAGCCTGCCCAGCGCGCCGAGCGACGAGTTCACGTACCACACCATGTCGTCGCTGGTGAGGGCGAGACGGCGCACCGTCGTCTTCTCCCGGGGCAGCACGTGCTCCCGGATGGCCATCGTCACCGGATCGAGTTCCGCCAGCTTGTTCGAGCCGTTGTATGACACCCACGGGATGCCCTGCGAGTTGATCTTGATGCCGTAGGGGAGCGCCCGCGTCGTCGGAACGGTGACCAGCTTGACGTCGCCCGTGAGGGTATTCATCCGGCCGATCATGTTGCTCTGCTGCAGGGTGAACCACAGAGTCGTCCCGTCCTTGGCAAAGATCGGCGTGTGAGGATCGCGCGCGTTCGGATCGGGCATCTTGAACTCGGTGATCTCGCCGGTGGCGGGATTGAGCTTGCCGATCGTGCCGTTTCCGTTGCCCGTGTACCAGATGTTTCCCGCAGGGTCGTTGATGATGCTGTGTGGACGCGCCGCCGGCGCCAGCTTCCACTCCTTCATCTCGCCAGTGCGCGGATTGAGCCGCCCAACGAGACTGCCGTATTGACCGGCCCAGTAGATCGTGCCGTCGGCCAACTGCAGAGGGTCGCGCGATCGCTGGCCGAGCGTTGGAACCACCCACTCCTTGAACGTCACCGTCGTCGGCCCCGGCACGAGGACCGGCTCCCGTCCCGGCTTCGGCGGGAAGTGCGTCGCAAGGTACTGCGAGACGGTGGCCGCTTGCGCGTCTGGCAGCTTGATCATTGTGCTGATGAGGTCCTGCCAGCGCTCGCGCGAGTACCCGGTGGATCCGGTGATCAGGTTCACGCCGTGGCAGGCGCTACACATGGCCTGCACGGTTTCCTTGCCCGCACCGTCGGGAAGAGCGGCGGCCTGCTGACCCCTTCCGCCCTGGCGCCCGCCTTCGGGATCCTGGCCCTGGAGCACAGCCGTGAGGGCTACGCAGAAGATCGTCGCGGTGAGTACCGAGGCTTGAAAATCGAAGCATCATGCGTCTCCTGTCGAATTCGATTCCTGGCGTTTCTGCGCCGTATCGTAACACCCTACCGCCCGCACCGCGAGGGCCGTTTTCCCGGGCAGGCAACGGGGATTAGTGCCGCGTCGAGGGACTGACGACAGGTGCCGAACGCGCGTCCGCGACACGGTGTCGGGCGCCCATCGAGCGCACGCTCTGTCGGGCGAGAAACGCGTGAGTGTCCTCCACGGAAAGAGGGGGTGAGAAGAGGAATCCCTGGGCGTGAGGGCACTCGAGGGCGATCAGCCGCTCGGCCTGGAGGTGCGTTTCCACTCCCTCGGCGATGACGCCCATCCCCAGTTCCTTCGCCAGGTTGACGATGCTCGCCACGATGGGGGCGTCGTTGTGCAATTCCCCGATTCGACTGATGAAGGACCGGTCGATCTTGAGCGCATCCAGGCGGTACCGGTGGAGGTAGGAGAGCGACGAGAAGCCGGTTCCGAAGTCGTCGAGGTACAGTTCGACCGGAATCGATCGAAGCTCGTCGAGTCGTGCCGCCACCTGTTCCGTACCGTTCACCAGGAAGCTTTCGGTGATCTCGAGCCGGAGGGTGCCGGGGAGCAGGCCAGTCGAGGTGATGGCGTCGCGGACCTCATCCACGAGGGTGGGTCGATCGAAGAGTCTCGTCGAGATGTTCACTGAAAGTGTGAGGGGCAGCGCGAACACGCGCTGCCATTCCGCCACCTGACGACAGGCCTCGACGAGGACCATGCTCGTGATCGGCGCAATGAGCCCCGTCTCTTCGGCGATGGGGATGAACTCGATCGGGTCGGTCATCGAGCCGTCCTCACGTGGCCAGCGAAGGAGCGATTCGAACCCGCACACCTCGCGCGTCTCGAGCGCCACGATGGGCTGGTAGTAGATCAGGAAGTCCTTTCCCTCGACGGCACGGCGCAACTGCGTCTCGAGCGTCAGGCGCCCGATCGCCGAGGCGTGCATCGACGGATCGAACGTTTGAGTCTGCGACCGGCCCTGCGCCTTCGATCGGTACATCGCGGTGTCGGCGTCGCGCAGAAGCTCCTCGGGGTCCTGGTTCCGACCGTTGCTGAAAGCGATACCGACGCTGACCGAGGCCCAGATCTCCCGGCCGGCGAGTTCGAACGGCTCACGGAGCGTCACGTGCAGTCGATCGGCAATCCCGGAGGCGACTGGCGAGTCGCCCACGTCGTCGAGCAAGATGGCGAATTCGTCGCCTCCGATCCGGGCGAGGGCGTCGCCGGGGCGAAGACATTGGAACAGTCGCTTCCCGATGGCGACGAGGAACTGGTCCCCAACCACGTGTCCGTAGCTGTCGTTGACCAGCTTGAAATGGTCGACGTCGATGAAGAGCACGGCGCAGACATACGCGGGTGACCGACGGACCTTCGCGAGCGCCCGCTCGAGAAGTTCGGAGAACAGCGCGCGATTGGCGAGACCCGTCAGATTGTCATGCAAGGCCGCGTGCTGGAGGTCGTCCTGGACCCGGCGCTGATCGCTCACGTCTGTCTGGGAGCCCGCAATCCGAATCGGACAGTTCGTGTCGTCGCGGACGGCGACTGCGCGGGACAGTACGGAACGGTACCGGCCATCCTGGTGGAGCATCCGATACTCGTGCTCGAAGTACGTCGTGTGACCGGCCAGGTGCCTGTCGAGCGCACGGCGGAGATCCGTGACATCGTCGGGATGGACGTGGCGAAACCAGTCCTCCATCCGCTGGAGGGGAGCCTCCGGCGGCAGCCCGAGCATCAGCTTCCAGCGATCGGAGACGTAGAAGCCGTCCGAAATGAGGTCCCAATCCCAGAGTCCATCGTTCGATCCCGCGGCGGCCAGCGCGTAACGTTGTTCGGATTCCTTGGCGGCGCGCAGCGATTCGACGGCTCGTTCGTGGAGCGCCTGCATCTCGGCATGGTGCCGCGTCTCGGCGTCGATGCGATCCAGGTAGACGCGGTACGACCGGAAGGTGAGATACACCGGCGCCGCGGCAAGGGGGATCAGCCAGCCCCATCCCAAGGTCCACGCGACCGCGGCCCCGGTCGCAGCGCCGGCGCCGACGAAGTAGCTCGGGGCGGTCCAGAGGAAATTGCTGTGCCAGACCCGCCACACCGACTGACGCGTCGAGAGTCCAACCACGGTCGCCACCGTGATGGAGTTGACGAGGTAGTAGCTGAGCACGGCCAGGAGCAGGGGCGCGAGTGAGCTGGCGGCGAAGACACCTATCTGACCGCCGGCCATGCCGAAGGCAATGCCAGCCGTCTGAACGGTCAGGACGAGCGTGGCGATGTTGAAGATCGTCCGGTACGGGGGATTGGTCTGCGTCGTGTTGTTCGTGGACTGCGCCCAACCGCTCAGGAGCGTCACCAGCATGGTGGAGTCCGGACCGAGCAGCAGGAGCGATGTGAAGTCGATGGTGTAGGCAACCGACAGGTTCGACGAGCTGTTGCCGAGCGGCAACTTCAGCTTCTGTCGTGAGGCGATGGACGAGGCAAGCGCCAATGTGCCCCACAGCGGAAGGTTGGGAATTGATGAGGGCAGGCGCGTCACCAGGACGACGGCCGCCGCGATGACGGTGCTTCCGACAAAGAGCCGCGCGGACCAGGGAAGGCTAGTCAGACGTGAGACCTGTCGCGGAGGTACGGGGCGTAAGGGTGCGTGGCGCGGTCATGACTGAGACAGCGGTCCGTTCACACATCGGCATGTTCTCTCGCTGCAGGAACCGTGCGGGCGCCAGTCCACGGACACACGTGGATACAGGGGTATCGACCGGAGCTCGAGTCGGCTTTATTTGAGTGCGCGAGGAAACTGGGGCGAAGGTGCCCGAGACCTGCGCACCGAAGAGGCACGGCGCGCAGGACTGGGAGGTTACGGGAAGATTCGGCAGTCCGAGTGCTCGGACGACGGCGTACCGAGCGGGTCGGGTAAGGGGCTACTTAGTCCCCTGTGCGGACCGCGGAAAAGCTGAGCTGAGGCCCGCCGCCCTGCACGGTTCCTTCGATTCGGTTCCCGGTGATCCGGCCGGTGTATTCGGCTGCGCCCACGGTGAAGCGAATCTGGTCGCCCCGCAGCCGCCCTCCGGCGATTGGCGCTCCTCCGAGCGTACCGCTCACGAGCTGATAGTCCTGCTTCAGCACCAGCTCACCCTGGCCTGCCTTCCAGGATCCGGCTACCTTGGCCGGGACGATCCAGAGGAGGGCAGTGCACCAGGCGCTGCATCCGTTCTCGACGACCACCGTTTCGTCCGGCGTCCAGCCTTCGATGCCGAACGTATTGGAGACGATACGGCTGCCGGGGCGAAGGTCGAGGAACTTCTGGCGCAGCTGGAGCATGTTGCTCGGCAAGAGAAAGAGGGCGAGCACGTTGGCCTTCGAGATGTCAGCCTGGTACATGTCGCCTTCGACGAACGTTGCCTTGCCGGCAACGCCCGCCTCGATAGCGTTCTTGGTGGAGAGCTTCACCATTTCCGGGTTGTATTCCACCCCAACTGCCTGCGCTCCCCGCTTTGCCGCGCCAATCACGTTCCGTCCGTCACCGGACCCGAGGTCCATCACGAAATCCTGGGGCGTGACCTTGGCTAGATCCAGCATTCGCTCGACGAGCTCGGGGGGCGTGGGCACCCACACGACATCCTTGCCGGCCTGGCCCACTTGCGGGACGAATGGTTCCTCTTGCGCATAGGCTGCGGTGGAAACAGCCAACGCGAGGGCGATCGCCGGCAACACGCGGCGCGACACAGACACACACTCGATCATGATGAACCTCGATACCAAGGCAGGATTATGCCCTATGTCCGTTCGGGTTCCCACCGTAGGCCCAGGGTGAGCAAGCGTTCGAGGAGCTGCTCGTAGGACAGACCGCTGACCTCGGCCGATTCCGCGAAGTCCTCGCCATAGGCGAGATTCGGGTTCGGATTGGCTTCCAGAATGTAGGCGCGGCCACGCTCCTCGTCGAGACGCAGATCGATGCGGGCGTACCCGCTCAGGTCCAGGGCTCGGTAGGCACGCCTGGCGATACGCTGAATCTGGTCCTTGACATCGGGTTCGAGGGTCGCCGCGGCGGTCATGATGCCGTGGCGCTTCTGATACTGCGTGCTCCATTTCACCCGCTCGGTCGCAATCCGCCATCGGTTGTCATGGACCTGCGCGAACGACATTTCCCACACAGGAAAGACACTCAGTCGCGCATTCCCGACGACCCCCACGTAGAGTTCCCGGCCGTCGATGAACTGCTCGACGATGGCCGCAGTGCCAAGGCTGTCGTGTACGAACTGCACGCGCCGTGCGAACTGCTCTTCGTTCTCGACGACTGAGGCCTGGGAGATCCCCGTGGACGCCTCGAAGAACAAGGACTTCACGATGAGCGGGAAGTGGAGCCGCTTCGGGAGGAGCGCTTTGCGGCCACGGCGGATCACCGTGAACTCGGGCACGCGAATACGGTGGTAGGCCAGTAACTTTTTCGAGAGAGCCTTGTCCCGCGCCAGAATCAGCCCGCGCGGATTGCAACCGGTATAAGGGAGTCGCAGGAGCTCGAGGTAGCTCACAACGTTCTGATCGAATGTCGTGACGCCGGCGAACGCCTCCATCAGGTTGAAGACGATATGGGGCTTGAAGAGGCCGGCCGTCGGTCGAATCGATCCGAGCTCATCGTGCAAGCCGAGCACCCGCACCTCGTGGCCCATTTCGCGCAGGGTCTCGACGACGTCGTACTCCATCTTCCACTCGGCTTCGAGTACGTCAACGTCGGTCGTATCCTGGGGTGGGACGAGATGGTCGTGTACGAGCGCAAGGATCCGAAGCTTCTTCATCAGAGGAAGATGCGGTGTCCGCCGCTGTGCAGATAGTTCATGGCCTGAACGGTGAGCAGTACCGCGAACTCCTGTCGTGCCCGGTCCTCGGGTACCGCGAGGCGCAGCTTCAACTCTCGACAGCGCGTGATCATGTCGACGAGTACCTTGTCGATCGTGTACTGGTAGATACCGGTCCATCCGGCCACGAGGCGACGAGTCTGTCGTCGGGTGCGTTCAAGAAACTGCGCCGCCGTCATGTTCTCAGCGAACTCCGGCGCCTCCGAGAACAAGCGCCGCAGGTCCCGGTCGTAGAAGTGGGGATAGTCGATGCCGTAGTACCGGCGCTTGTTGCGATAGTGCTGTCGCAGTGTCCTGCGGAGACGGTAGAGCGCGTCTACCTCGTCCTGGTTCGTGATGCGCGGCGGTCGCTGGCGGATGGACGCCATGAGCTCGTCCATGCATTCGAGCTTCTTGAGCGCGGGCCAACCCGCGTAGCGCTGACGCCACTCGCTCGTGGGCGTCAGCCAGACTGCGAACGTCTCCGCGAAGTCTTCATCCGGGTGGCTCTGCGCGTACCAGGCGTCCAGGTGGAGTACGAAACTCTTGCTGTAGGGCTTCGGCGTGTAGAACTCGGGATAGGGTTCGGATGGCAGACCGAAGATCTGCCGGCGCTGTCGGCGGAGCCTGAGTCGGAACGCGTTATCGATGGCGTGGCCTGCCTCGTGACGCAGGATCCGCATGCACCATTCGTGCTCCCCACCCTCCACTTCGAGCATCTGGGCTTCTTCCAGCTTCGAGAGGCGCGGATGGGCGAGATAGAAGGGGATGGCAATCGCCGACGTGCCGTCGGGGGTGAACCACTCGTCCGAGAGATAGAAGTGGAGAGGGAGCAGAAGACCGCGCTCCTGGAGCTCGCGGCCGAGCTGCGCCACGCGGTCCGCGAGCGGACCCTCGATGGTGAGAGGAAGCTCCGCCAGGCGAAGGTCCAGGAGCGCCTCGTCATCCAAATCCGCCCAGTCGTGTCGAAGGGGAAGCCGCGCCATCCATGAAGATCTTAGTCTCGATAGCGGGAACCCCGGTTCAGGTGGGTTCCCCGATCACGGCCGGGAAGACACGGTGCGGCGGCTGCCGGGCAGAATTGAGTACTATTCTCTGCGGTAGGAGGGGCCAACTACGCGGTTCCCTCGGAGGCACGCGTGCGGTGTAGGTTCAGCGACAGAGGAATTGATGGCGACTACGGAACAGGAACGCGACCGGGCCAAGGTTGAGGAGTGCTACACGTGGAACCTCGCGGACATCTACCCAGATCTCGCGACATGGCGCGCGGAGAAGGACCGGCTGAAAGCCGCTGTCCCGCAAGTGAAGACCTTTGCGGGGCACCTGGGCGACTCGCCACGCGTGCTGGCCGACGCGCTCGACTTGCGGTTCCGACTCGACAAGGAGCTGGCTCGGCTCTACGTGTACGCCAGCATGTTGTCCGATCAGGACACCCGTGAGAGCGCTCCCCAGGGGATGCAGCAGGAGATGCAGCAGCTCTACGCGGACTTCGGCGCTGAGGCGTCGTACATGCAGCCGGAGATTCTCGGACTAGGGGGCGAGACGATCGAGCGGTTTCTCGTCCAGGAGCCTCGGCTCGCTCCGTTCACGGTACCGCTCAGAGACATCATCCGCCGCGCGGCTCACACGCTGAGTCATGCCGAGGAGAAGCTCCTTGCCGACGCGCAGCCTTTGGCCGGCTCTGCGTCCAACATCTACGGCATCATCGCAAACGCCGATTTCGTGTACCCGACGATCACGTTGAGTGATGGCCGGGTCGGTGAAAGTCGATCAGGCCGGATACGCAGAGTTGCGGACATTACCGGAGCGTCGCGACCGGGAAGCAGGGATGTCGGCGTTTTTCACCGCACTTGGCGGTTTCCGCCGTACGTTCGGCGCGACGATGAACTCGAGCCTTCAGAAGACGTTGTTCTACGCGCGCGCGCGAAAGTACTCCTCGACTCTCGAGGCGTCGCTCGACGGACCGAATATTCCCGTCTCCGTGTACACGCGTCTCATCGACGGCATCGCGCGCCACCTGCCCACGTTCCATCGGTACCTCAGGCTGCGCAAGCGCATGATGGGTATCAGCGACGAGCTGCACTACTACGATCTTTACGCGCCGCTCGTGGCCTCCGTGAAGCTGCGGTACTCGCCGAAGGAGGCGGAGGAACTCGTCGCGACCGCGATGAAACCGCTCGGCGCCGACTATGTCGCGGTTCTCAACCAGGGGTTTCGCCAACGCTGGCTGGACTGGTATCCGGCAGAGGGGAAGCGCTCAGGCGCCTACTCGAACGGCGGCGCGTACGAGGTGCATCCGTACATTCTGCTGAACTATCTCGGTCAGTACAACGACGTCAGCACGCTGGCGCATGAGCTCGGGCACACCATGCACAGCTACTTCTCGAACAAGACGCAGCCGTTCCAGACGGCTGACTACTCGACGTTCGTGGCCGAGGTCGCCTCCACTTTCAACGAGGCGCTCCTTATCGACCACATGCTCGAGCACATCACGGACGGACCCACGCGGCTGTCTCTGCTCGGCAGCTACCTCGAGAACATCAAGTCCACTGTGTTCCGCCAGACGCAGTTCGCAGAGTACGAGCTTCGTGTCCACGAAATGGCCGCCAGAGGCGAGGCGATTACGGGCGACGCACTCGCGGAGCTGTACATCGGCATTACGAGGCGCTTTTACGGCCACGCCGAGCGAGTCGTCGTGGTCGACGACTACGTCGCGAACGAATGGAGCTACATTCCGCACTTTTACAGCGACTTCTATGTGTTTCAGTACGCGACCTCTTTCACCGCGGCTGAGACGCTGGCGGCGCGGGTGATCGCGGGGGACACCTTGGCAACCAAGCGGTTTCTCGCTTTCCTCGGGTCGGGCAGTTCGAAGTACCCGATCGAGCTCCTGAAGGACGCCGGGGTAGACATGACGACCGACGAACCGCTCGATCAGACGATGCAGACGATGAACAGGATCATGGATGAAATCGAAGGAGTGATCGCGAACTGACGTGAACGAACCCGTCGTTCACCCTTCTTGGTTCTTTCTTCTCGGTTCGTGTTCAGGTTCGGTTCGGAAGTTCGAGGTTTCGCGAGTTCAGGTTCGAGGTTCGACCCATTCGCAGGCTCAGAACGTGTCGCTTGCGCCGTGAGTAGAGCGCAGGCTTCAGCCTGCGCGTGCGCCGAACCCCGAACCCTGAACCCCGAACCTGAAGCTCGAACCCTTGAACCGAACCCGTGAACACGAACCGAGCACCGAGAAGTCAGAAGAGTGAACGACGGTTCTCTCTGAGGCGGTTGTCTCAGAGTATCTTCTGCCCTAGCGCTGATAGCGCCAGTTCAGTCGCGAGGAGCGCCGTGGCGTTCCTGACATCCAGCGTCGGGTTCACTTCGACCAGATCGAGCGCGAGAAGCCGTCCGGAGTCTGCAATCAGTTCCATCATCAGGTGCGCCTCCCGGTAGTCGAGACCGCCCTTGACGGGGGTGCCAACCCCAGGCGCGATTGACGGATCGCAGACGTCCATGTCGAGGGAGACATGGAGCCCTCCGGTGCCTTCCGTGGCCAGCGCGAGCGCCCGATCGGCAATCGCCGCGATTCCTTCCCGGTCGATGTCCTTCATCGTGAAGACGTGCACGCCGGATTCTCGAATTCGAGTCTTTTCCCGTTCGTCGAGGTTCCGAACGCCGACCAACACCGTGTGCTGCGCCAGGACCGACGGCGACAATCCGATCGTGGCCAGCTCCGCCGGCGCGTTGCCAAGAAGCGCTGCCAGTGGCATCCCGTGCACGTTGCCGCTGGTGGTCGATTCCGGAGTGTTCATGTCGCCGTGCGCATCCATCCAGATGAGGCCGAGCGGACGAGAGGCCGTGTGTCGGACCCAGTCGGCGCTGGCCGCTACGGATCCGGCAGCAAGGCTGTGATCGCCCCCGAGTACGACGGGGAGCGCCGCGGCTTCGAGAGAACGACGGACATCGTCGTACAGCTGCTGACAGACACGGGCGATTTCGCGCACGTACTTTTTGGCGGCATCTGCTGGTTGCTGTGTTTCCGGGATTGGGGTGGGGAGGTCGCCCTTGTCCATCACGGTGCGTCCGAGCGCCGCGATGCGGGTGGCCACACCCGCGATTCGAAGCGATGAAGGGCCCATGTCGACACCTCTCCGCCCGGCGCCGAGGTCCAGCGGAACGCCAATCAAGTGAACTGGCTTCATCGTGCTCGTCCCCTCCCTGCTCGTGGACCGCGCGACGACCTAGTGGCCCGTCCTGGCGATATGTACAGCGCCTTCCTCGCGGGGCATCCCAATCCCCGGCGTTGCTCCTCCCTCGAATACGGCCAGGTATTCTCGGTCGTCGCGCCTTGGGGCTCGGGCGCCGCGCGTCGGAATCCACTGCACATATCACCAGGACGGGCCACTAGTGTGGATGGGCGCCGTCCGACGCGACAAATGCCGCGGCACGGGCCGCCATGGCACGACCGTCGGCGATGCAGTCCGGAATGCCAATCGCCCGAAAGCCGCTGCCGGCGAGAAACAGGCCCGGAACAGTCGCGAGTCGTTGCTCGATCGCGGCCAGACGCTCGAGGTGGCCCACCTCGTATTGCGGGCTCTGCCTGGTGTAGCGGAAGAGCCGCGTCAGAATGGGAGCCCCGTCGATGTCGAGCGTCGCGGCGAGCGCCTCGCGCGCCGTGCTGATCAGTTCTTCATCCGAACGCTCGAGCCGGTGCGGATCGCGTCCGCCACCGAGAAAGGCGCGGACGAGTGCGCATCCCTCCGGCGCGCGATCGGGCCACTTCGAGGTGACCCACGTGGCCGCCAGCAGGGGGCTGCGCTCCACACGGGGAACCACAAAGCCGGACCCGTTCAGGGGGTGTCGGATCTGCGAACGCCGATAGCCGAAGGCTACGGTCGCGGTAGAGGCGTAGGGAACCGCGTCGCAGAGGGCCGCCAGCGCGGTGTCAATCCCCCGCAGGAGCCCCGAGGCGGCATATGCCGGCACGCTCAGGACGACCGCGTGGGCCTGCAGCGATGATGTGGGGGACTCGATGGTAAAAACCCCGGCTCGCCGGAGTTCCGTGACTTGTTCCGACAGCCGAATGGTACCGGGTGGAAGCGCCGACACCAGGGCGTCCACAAGTTCTCCTGTACCACGAGGTAGTGAGACGAAGGCCCCCTGGGGGGAGGCGGGAGAGACGGGCTGTCCCCGGAGGGAGCGAAGCACACTCCCCGTCTTGCGCTCCGCCTCCAACAGTCGCGGAAACAACGCGCGCGTCGAGAGGCGATCCACATCCCCGGCGTGGATGCCTGCAAGGAGCGGTTCCGCCAGGTAGGTCAAGGCCTCAGGTACCGAAACGTCGCCTGACGAAGGACGCGATCGACTCGTCGTCTCCTGTTGAACGGGGCACGGCGACTTCGCACGCCATGCGCAACTTGCCACGCCAGGTGAAGAGGCGCGATCGGGCAAGTGCACCGAGGCTGATGGGAAAGCCCAGGAAAGACCCCTCCGCCAATGGCCGCAGCGATCCGTCTCGTAGCACGTAGGCGGTACGGGGGAGGCAGGTGGATACCAAACGGTCGCCAAGGCCCAGCTCACGACAGAGCGCGACGCCGGCTGTCTTTTGGGCCAGCAGCGCGTCCGGGCCCGCATCGATGACCCAGCCATCGAATCGTTCGGTATGCACGACGCCGCCCGGTCTTTCGGACGCTTCGAGCACACGCACGTCCAGCCCGCGCAGCCGGAGCTCGTAGGCGGCAGCCAAGCCGGCGATGCCGCCCCCGATCACCGCGACGTCAACCGTCGTGCTCACCTGGTGCGTCGGGATGTGCTGTGAACATACTGCGCCAGCATCTGCACCTGCTCGACGGGCGTCGACGGCAGGATGCCGTGCCCGAGATTGAAGATGTGCCCGGGCCGGCCCCCGACACGTTCGAGGACGCGGCTGGTCTCGTCGAGCAGGCGGGTAGTCGGGCCGAGCAGCAACGTCGGGTCGAGGTTTCCCTGCACCGCCCGGTCGTGGCCTATTCGGTCCCACGCCTGATCGATCGGAATACGCCAGTCGACGCCGATCACGTCGCCGCCGGCTTCTCGCAACTCCGGGAACATGACCGATGTGCCAGTGCCGAAGTGAATGGTTGGCACGCGTCGCGCCACCGCGTCGAAGATTCGCTTCGTATGGGGCATTGCGAACTCCCGGTAGTCGGCCGGGCTGAGTGCGCCGACCCACGAATCGAACACCTGCACCGCGTCGACCCCGGCCTCGATCTGCGCCACCAGGTAGTCGCTGACGATGATCGAAAGCCGCTGGCAGAGACGATGCCAGGCATCTGGATGGCCGTACATCAGCGACTTGGTTCGCGCGAAGTTGTTCGAGTGGCCTCCTTCGATCGCGTACGACGCGAGGGTGAATGGCGCACCGGCAAAACCGATGAGCGGTACACGGCCGGCCAGCTCTCGCTGAATCAGTCGGATCGCCTCGAGCACGTGGGCGAGGGCGACGCGAGGTT
Organism: uncultured Acidobacteriota bacterium; assembly: GCA_963827515.1. GTDB lineage: Bacteria > Acidobacteriota > Vicinamibacteria > Vicinamibacterales > UBA2999 > JABFSA01. The sequence goes on from CAWHBF010000003.1 coordinate 97,630, forward strand.
CGAACTCACGAAGGGCATCGATGTCGGCGGGCGACTCTATGGGTCGCTCGAGCTGCGGCCCTTCGCCCTTGATGAAGTCGAACGGGAGCCCCATGGGTTCGAGGGGCAGCAGCAGGTCGGAGAACAGGATGGCGGCGTCGACCTCGATTCGGCGGAGAGGCTGGAGCGTCACCTCGGTCGCCAGTTCCGGCGCTCGACAGATGTCGAGCAGGGAGTAGCGCGCGCGCAGCGCGCGGTACTCGGCCATGTACCGACCGGCTTGCCGCATGAACCACACTGGGGTGGCGTCGACCTGCTCCCGGCGGCAGGCCTTGAGGAAACGAGATTCAGTCACAGACGTCCTGCAGGGAAGGCGTGGGTCGAACCGGCGACGAATGAGGGGCGAATGCGCGATGGGGTGTCGTCACTTTGGGGGCACACGGCATACGAATGGCTGTGGTGCCCGCCGTCAAAGACACGGCCCATTGTGGGGCGGCGCCCATCACTCGTCAAGGCGCGTGGGGAATCTCGTGTTATATTCAGCCCCGTTTGCACACCTTCGGGAGGTCAGTTTGAGCCCCATCCTCGTGCGGCCCGTTCGCGAGCAGCTCGAGCACGATCGGGTGATTCGCCTGCTCCAGGCGAAATATAAGAAGAAGTTCGACGTCGCCATGAATCCTGGGACGTCGCAAACGACGCCGGTCGTGATCGGGACGTCGCCGTGGTACCCGGATCTCGTCCTGTTGTCGGCCGATCGCGGCCGAAAGCCCCTCGGGACCGTCGAGGTGGAAACAGCCGAATCGGTAAACCATCTCGAAGCGATGTCACAGTGGGCGGCCTTCGCACGCCTCCGGGCGCCCCTGCACCTGTACGTCCCGGCGGCCAGTATCGACACGGCGAAGCGTCTGTGCGTGGATTTGCAGATCCCGGTGGCTGAGATCTGGGCGTTCAGCTCGCTGGGCGATCAAATGCGGTTCGCGCTGGTCCATCGAAGCGCCCGCGCGTCCGAGGCAAAGGCCCGCGAGACGGAAGAACGGTCTTCGAAGGCGTTCAAGCGGGCTGCTCCTGCCGCAAACACCAAGACGAGCCGGCCAGCCGCGGCGAAGACCAAAAAGGCCGCCGCTCCAGTGGGACGAGGCAAGGCGCCGGCAAAGAAGGGCGCCACCAAGGGTGCGGCGACTCGGCAGAAGGCGAGCCAACCGTCGAGGCTCCGGAAGCGTAAATAGCCCGTGCCTTTCTTGCGGGTGATCCGCGACAAACGCGGATACGAGACCACATATCTCATGGACTGGTACCGCGAGGGTACCCGACAGCGCTCGCGGATCCTCTACGTCTTCCGAACGCCCGGCGGTGTGCGCGTCGGGCGGGGACCGCTCGAACCAGAGGTGCTTCGCCACATCCAAACACACCATCCGGAGATCGTCTTCGACTGGAAGGCGGTCATCGAAACCCGCCAGGTCATCGACGCGGCGCCCGAGCCTCGGCGGCCTCAAGCCCGCCGGCGACTCGAAGAGGACGCTGCCGCTGCGCCCGTGTCGCCTGTCCAGACCGAGAGCCCACCGGCCGCTCGGCACCCAGGCACGCCCGCCCGTCCGCCCATCCCGGCGGTCATCGACGGCTCCACTCCGGACGAGCGGGTGGCGTTTCTCGCTCACTGGTATCCGATCGCGCGTGAGCGGGTCGTACAGCGCATGTCCGATCCCGTGAGGCGCGAGGCTCTGACGGCGCTGGCCGAGCGACTCAATCCGGCGGCGTGGACGGATGCAGACGAGGTGACCACTGGTCTGCAGCAGGCGTCCGAGGCGCTGGAGCGCCTCTCCCGCGTACTGACCCGTCGCCGGCGGAGGTCTGGTCGAGGCCGTCTTCCCCAGGCTGACGCCGCAGCCCCGACAGGCGATGGAGGCGACTCGGACGTCGCGGAGTCGGTAGCCCCGCCCGCTCCTTCCGAGCTGCCCACTCCGGGCGAGTGATGGACTGGCTCGCGGCGGTGCTGCTCAAGGTCATGGAGCTTGGTCCATGGGCCCCGGTGCTGTTCGTCTTGATCTATGTTGCAGCCGCCGTCACGCTCGCTCCCGCGTTCTTCCTGACGGTCGCTGGCGGTGCGCTGTTCGGCGTCTGGCAGGGTAGTCTGCTGGTCTTCGTGGGAGCATCGCTCGGCTCGTCTGCCGTGTACGCCCTGGCGTCACCACTCGCACGGACTCGTTGGATGCGCCGCGTGACGCGTGACCAGCGCGTGGCCGCGGTGAGGAACGCGGTGGCCGGAGGCGGCGTTCGCATCATGCTCCTGCTGAGGCTCTCGCCGTTGGTTCCCTACAGCATCCTCAACTATGCGTTGGCGTTGAGCGGTGTGCGTTACGCCGACTTCGTCGTTGCGCTCCTCGGAATGATTCCGGCGATCATCCTCTACACCTACTATGGCAAGGTTGTGGGTGACGTGGCAGCGCTTGCCGCCGGCGTGTCGCCGCCGCGCGGCGTGGAGTACTACCTTCTCCTCGGCGTTGGGCTCGTGACCGTGGCCGTGTCCACGACGATGATCACGAGAGCCGCACGTCGGGAGATGGAGCGCCATCAGCGGATGTAAGCCGGGCAGCGCCGGTCGTGTCAGCCTCGAGCGAACCGTGACTCGATGGCGAGGATCTTGTCGAGACGCCGCTGGTGGCGTTCTTCCTTGGAGAATTTCGCGGCGAGGAATGCGGCCGCGACCTCCGTGGCGAGCGCGATGCCAATGACTCTGGCGCCGAGGCACAGAACGTTCATGTCGTCGTGCTCGACGGCCTGATGCGCCGTATAGGTGTCGTGACAGACGGCGGCACGGACCCCCGGAAACTTGTTCGCGGCGATTGAGACCCCGGCGCCGCTTCCGCAGACGATCAAACCCCGATCGGCGCGCCCTTCGCGGAGCGCCCCGGCCACCGACTCCGCGCAGTCCGGATAGTCGACCGCCGCCAGTGAATGCGTGCCCAGGTCGTCGACTGTGTAACCGAGGGCCTGTAAAACAGGAATGAGGTCGCGTTTCATCTCAAATCCGGCGTGGTCGGCTCCTACCGCTATCCGCATGGCGCCTATTATGTGCCCTGATATACTCAACGGCATGCGGACAGCCCCGAAATCTCTGGTATCGGCGGTCTTGACGTTCTGCGCCACGATTGGGATGGCGGCCCAGGGCGCGCCTGCTGGCCCGCCACAGCAGCCCACATTTCGTGTCACCGTCGATCTCGTGACCACCGACGTGATCGTTCGTGATTCACGCGATCAGTTCATTTCGGATTTGAAGGTGGACGAGTTCGAGGTGCTCGAAGACGGGATTCCCCAGAACCTGGTCTCACTCGTGCTGACTCACGGGGGCCGCGTCTTCAACGTCCAATCGCCGCCGCCCGTGGCCGCACCGGAGGGTATCATCCTCCCGCCCGTCCGGCCCACGAACGACGCAGCCGGACGCGTGTTTCTGATCTTTATCGACGATCTGCATCTCGATTTTCGGTTGACGCCGCGCACGCGGGATCTCATGAACCGCATGCTGAAGAACTTGGTGCACGACGGTGACATGTTCGGGATCGTCTCAACGGGCACGTCATCGATCTCGGAGCAGCTCACCTACGATCGGCAAGTGCTCGAAGCCGCCGTCGGCCGCGTCACGGGCGGCGGTCTTCGCCCCGACGATCTGATCAAGAGCATGCAGTCGGCACAGGGGCCTGCGGAGCTGCGGTACCGCGCCCACGTCGCGTTCTCGACCGCCTATCAGCTGATGAAGAATCTCGAGGCCGTCCGTAATCGGCGGAAGGCGGTCATCTACATCAGCAGCGGCTACGACTTCAATCCGTTCGAAACATCGCGGCTGAAGTATCAGGCAGAGTTGGCGGGGGTCAGCGCGGACGATCTCGCGATCGATCCGTTCAGCGGAAATCGACAGGGGCAGCAGTTCGCGGAGTCGGATCTCGTTCGTGAGCTGGCCGAGCTGACCCGCGCGGCCAATCGCGCGAATGCCACGCTGTACACAATCGACCCGCGTGGCCTGGTCGCAGGACAGGATCTCGGGGACGAGCAGGTCGAGACCGCGGAGTGGCTCAACCACGTGCGTGAGACACAGGACAGCTTGCGCGTCCTGGCCGAGCAGACAGGCGGGATCGCGGTCGTCAACCAGAACGACTTCGACAAGGCGCTCAAGCGGATCGATGCCGAGACGAGCGACTACTACGTGCTCGGGTACTACTCGACGAATCCCGATCCCCTGAAGCGCACGCGTCGTATCGAGGTCAAGACCAAGAGGGACGGCGCGCAGGTGTGGTCGCGCACCTCGTATTCGCTGAGGCCGGTCGCGGCTCAGTAGGTTCGCGGGGGGCGGGCAGCTTCGTCGAACTGCGCCCGGATCTGCTCGAACACCCTGATGACCTCCGCCACTGTTCGCGGCAACCGACTCATCTTCGGATAGATCCAACCCGTCTGGCGACGTAGCGCGTGGCCCGTGATGCGGCGACAGAAGAGCGTCTCCGCGCCCACGTCTGCGGCGGCCGCCTGCCACGGGATGATGCTGATCCCAAGTCCGAAGCGCACCATCGCCTTGATGATCTCCACGTTCTCGGTTTCCATGACGACGTCTGGCTCGATCCGTTCGCGGGTGAAGAACTCGTCGACGAGCCGGCGCGTCACCGAACCGGCCTCGAAGTGGATGAAGGGTTGCTTCTTCAAATCGGCGGGGAGAATCTGGCGCTTCTTCGCGAAGGAGTGAGATGGATAGGTCGTGAGCAGGAGTTCCTCCTGGAGAACGGGCACCGAGACCAGGTCGTCCGCCTCCACCGGTAGCGTCACCAGTCCCAGGTCCGCTCCACCCGAGCGAAGCATGGCAACCGAACGATCAGCGCTGCCGGCGGTGATCTTCAGGTCGAGGTTCGGATGGGTTCGGCGTACTTCCGCGAGCAGGGCGGGGAACACATAGAGACACACCGTCATGCTCCCCACGAGCCGCATCGTCCCCTTGAGCGATTCCTGCCTGTCGCTGATACCAGCCACCGTGTCTTTGAGGTCCTGGAAGACGCGATGGCTGAGCTGCAGTAACGACTCCCCGGCTGGCGTGATACGAATGCGCCGACCGATGCGGTGAAAGACCGTCTCGCCAAGTTCCGCTTCGAGGAGGAGGATTTGACGACTGATTGCGGACTGGGAGACACGGAGCTTTTCGCCGGCGGCCGTGAAGGACCCGGTGTCGGCGATGGCCCGGATGATTTCGAGCTGGCGCAAGTCCATCGGCGCAGTATACATGCGGGGATTGCATGCATATGGCACGACCGATAAGCAATTCGGCGTCTAAGCCGATTCTCCAGCGGCACCCGGTTGTTCGAGAGCCTGGCGCACGCGTGCGACGGATTCCTTCAAATACGCCACGTCCATTTCGGCGCCGACGAAACTGACGCCCAGCTTGACGCACGCGACCGCCGTCGAACCCAGACCAAGGAACGGGTCGGCGACGGTGCCGATCCGAGCCAGGCCGTGGAGCCGCAGACACATTTCAGGGAGCCGCGGGGGGAAAGTTGCGGGGTGAGGGCGATCCTTCTCGCGACTCTGGATGGTCTCGTACGGAATGAACCACGTATTGCCCCGACAGCGCAGCCCCGACGCCGCCCCGCGCCAACGTCCGATGTTGGAGCGGTCCTGATATTCGACTCCCACGGCCTGACGATCGATGGGGGTTCGCCCGCCTGGTGTGAAATGGAAAATGAACTCCTGGCCGTCGTGGAGAAACCGTGGGCTGTTGATTGGTTTGTAGTGGCCCACGGCCAAGTCGCGAGTCAGTTCCGTTCGGCTCCCCGCCAGGGATTTTTCGATCGCGATCGACTTGATCCAGTGGATGGTGTTCTGGAGCTGGAGGTGAGGTCGAGCGGCTTGCGCCACGTCCATCGCGGTCCACGGGTCGAGCGGCTTGGCGCCCACGTTGAGGAACAGCGAGCCTTTGGGGGAGAGTGCCGTGGCGGCGCGACGTATCCACTCCGAGGTCCAGGCCAGATAGGCTTCCCGCGGCATCGTGTCGTCGTAGCTGCTGTAGCGAATGCCGAGGTTATAGGGAGGCGACGTCACGATGACGTCGATCGAGCCCGGCGGGAGACCGTCGAGCACGTCGAGGCAGTCACCGTGGAAGAAGCGATAGCTGGACCGCCCGGCTGTCAGGGTGGTGTGAAGGGATGGACGCCGGGGCACCGTGGGCGATTGTACCGCGAGGAGTCGTTGGACTCTCTCGGACAGCGCTCAGGAGGCTTTGAAGGCGAGGCTCGAAACGCGCGCGAACGTGCGTTCGGGGGCGACGGCGTGGTTACTGCGGTGGCCGTGCAAGCTGCAGGTCGGACCCTTTTCCTCGACGTAGGTCACCTCGCGGCTCGTGGCCACTTCGCGGTACTTGCCGGTGACACACCCGCAAGCCAATGTTTGAAATCCGAGGAGCCGCACCAGGCTCATAGCCGCCTCCGCCGAGCCTTCATACAAGATACGTACCACGAGCGAACGTTTGACAAACCTACTCAGGAGCGATGCACCGTCGCGAAGTATCACCAGAATTCAGGTAAAAGTCCTGCGTCTCGGTCTTACCGCCTACGGTAATTGACGGTCACGTGTCTGACACAGGATCTTTCTCGACACCAACACGATGGATTCGCTCGTTCAAGGAATCGGAGCGGACGGCATCAGCCGCGTGCGCGCTCGCGGGACTGAAGAGCCTTGAAGCTCTCGAGCTCGACCGCTCGCTGCCGACTTGCCGCCATTCGGGCGCGCACGATTCGAAAGACGAACGCGGCGTGCGCCGTAATCATCATCGACGCCTCGATCGGTGTGAACTTGAAAGGCTGGGCGGCAAGTAGGTTGAGGAGGCAGACGCCTATGAAGAGGCCTGAGAACAACGGGTCAATCCCGCCGCCTGGAAGCGCGGGCCCAACGAGCATGGCGGTACTTTCCCACCGTGGTCCGTTGACGTCCGCCTCGTAGTAGATCTGGAGGTAGCGCCCGATGCGCTCGCTCCCGACGTGCAGGGCATGAACCGACTCGAAGCCGGCGACGAGCACGGCGAGAGAGAGCAGTGAGGCTGTCGGCGTGCCGGCCACGCCGGCGTGGGCGAGTGTCAACGCCGCCCAGCCCAAACAACTGGTCGGTGCCACGAGCATCCTGGCCGTGCCGCGGGCGGCGATGGTGCGGCGGAGCACCTCGTATTCCGCGGCGGACAGTCTGACCAATTGGTCGGTACCCTGAGCCAGATCCACGAGTCACCTCAGGCTTGGAAGCGTTCGAAAATGAGACAGTCCAACTACGAAGAACGTAACTGCTACCCGCTCGTGCAGCGAAAGGACTTGCGGACTACAGATCCTTTGCTACAATGCCGAGACTTTACACTAACAGTCTATCGCCCAATGGTTTGTCCGTGATGCGCAATCGCCTGTCTCGAAGCGGTCTCCTGATCGCGATCTTCGGCACTATTGTCGTGGCCGGCGCGAGCACAGTCGTGTCGGCGCAAACCACCAGTTCCAAGCCATCCGGCGGTTCGAAAACCCCGGTTCGCGTCTCCCGGGAGGTCACGCCGCCGGCGCCGAAGCCGGTGTCCTCCGCGGCCACGCGTCGGCGTGCGGCGGCTCGAAGCCGGGCTGCGGCGGCGGCTCGCGCGCTGAGAGAGGCGCAGGAGCCACGCTTCAAGCTCGACGATTCCGGGGGCCTGGTGCCGGACCTACGCGCCGAAGCCGCCATCATCTACGATCCAGTGACCGGCGAGGTGCTCTGGGAAGAGAACTCGCTGAGCCTGCGGTCCATCGCGAGCATAACTAAGGTGATGACTGCCGTGGTGTTCCTCGAGGATGGGCCCGACCTATCCGAGCAGGTAGTCGTCCAGCGGTCGGATGTGTATCGCGCGTCAACGACCTATCTTCGTGCAGGTTACAAGCTCACAACCGGGGACCTGCTCCATTTCCTGCTCATAGGGTCCGACAACGCGGCTGCCCGGGTTCTCGCGCGCGTATCCCACTATGGCTCGACCGGCTTTATCGCGCGGATGAACGAGAAGGCCGCCGAGTTGGGACTCACCTCGACGACCTACGCCGATCCCTCAGGGTTACTGAACGAGAATGTGTCATCCGCATACGACATGGCACGGCTTATCGCGATTGCCAGCGCCGACGAACGGATCGGGCACGTCATGCAGAAGGCGCATCACAGCGTCCTCATCGGCCGGCGGATGGTGCACGTCAACAGCACGAATCAGCTGGTGACGAAGGGCGGCGTGGAGGTCGTCGGTGGCAAGACCGGATTCATCAGAAGGTCGGGCTACTGCCTTGCCGCGCTGCTGCGTTTGCCTGAGAGCGGGAAGGAAGTGGCGGTGGTCGTGCTAGGCGCCAAGTCGAACGCAGGACGCTTCTGGGAAACGCGACATCTCTTCAACTGGCTGGCGGGCCAGGCACACGACTTCATCTCTCCCCCCTCGAAGCCGCCGCGCTCCCCCTCGAAGCTGCCACGCACTAGCTCGAGTATCCCCGCTGTATCGCCGCTGCGTCGAGCGGCAGCGTGGCGATTCCATCCACAACAGGCATGACCGGCCGAGATGCCCGCCTGGCGTCATACGCCTTTAAGTAGCGGTTGCACGCGTCGCACGCGTAAACACGGTACTGACCGTCAGGCGTCGCGAAAGATGTGATCCGCGAGCGGTCGCAGTTGCCACAGTAGGGGCACGTCAACGCCTCGAACCGCCATCGAAGCGCGCACCGCCCACAGATCAGGTGCCGTTCCGCCGCTGGCGTGATGACGGAGAAATCCGGTTCGCCGCCGCACAGCGGGCAAGAGGCATGGGTCCAGGTGGCAAGTTCGCTGCTGGGCTGCAGAACCTCCGCGCAACGACATAGGAACGGACGCATCGCCAGCATGAATAGCTGGTCGAGGACCTCGTCGGCTTTCCGTTCAACCGGCGTCGTGGAGGTTCGTGGCGCATCGGCCCGCGCCTCCGAGCATGCGCGGTACCACGTGGCGACCTGTTCGATCAGGCCTTCGTCGCGTCCGACGTCCTGTACACGTTGGCAATCCGCCCCCTCGATGGCGCCGAAACGGCGCATGATGTCCGCCGTCTGGCGGACGACGAGCCGGAGGTCGGTCAGCGCCAGGGGAATGTCTTCGAAGCGTAGCAGCGGACGCGCTTGCGACTGATGGCGTGCGAGGATATCGACGCTCAGTTCGAACGAGGGCAGGGGGATCCGCCCCTGCACCCTTCGCTGCACCTCGAGAAGTTCGAGGTGCATGTCGATCGCGTCGGCGAGTTCGGGCTGCCGTTCCCGGAGCGCACGCAGTTCGACGGCTTCGCGAGTGTCGGATCGGCTGAGGCGAGGAGAGGGTTCGGCCACTCTTTTGATCATACCGGTACCCGGGGCACGGCACTCAATCATGCGATAGTGCTAGTGTTGGAGTCACGATGCGTATCCTGATGGTCGCATCCGAGGCCACCCCCTTCGCGAAGACCGGTGGCCTTGCGGACGTCGTCGGCGCCCTTCCACGTGCGCTCTCGCGGCTCGGCCATTCCATCGACCTGGTTTTACCCAGATATCGTGGTGTGACGGCGGGGGAGTCGATTGGCCGGGTCCATGTTCCGCTCGGAAAACATGGCGCGGACGCATTGATGTTCGTCCACCGCGAGGGGGACATTCGGACGATTTTTGTCGACCATCCTGCCTTCTTCCATCGCGATCACTTGTACGGACCGGCGAGCGGCGACTACCCCGATAGTCCGGCGCGGTTTGCATTCCTCTCGCGTGCGGCGCTCGAATGGGCGGCGACATCTCCTGGCGGGTACGACGTCATCCACGTGCACGACTGGCAGTCTGCGCTTGTGCCAGTCTTCTTGAATCAGGGTGTCGCGCCGGCGCTTCGGCGAGTGCCGGTCATCTTCACGATCCACAACTTGGCGTACCAGGGAATGGCCGATCCGAGTTGGCTCACGGAGCTGGGCTTGCGCTCGGACCTCATGCACCCGAACGCGCTGGAGTTCTGGGGTCGAATGAGTCTACTGAAGGGCGGGTTGGTCTTCAGTCAGTTGATCACGACCGTCAGCCCTCGGTATGCCATCGAAATTCAAACCCCTGAGTACGGCTACGGCTTCGAAGGTCTGCTCCAGAGCCGATCTGGTGACCTCGTCGGGATCCTGAACGGGATCGATTACGATCAATGGAACCCCGCGCGAGATCCATATCTGCCGGAGCCGTTTGATGCATCGCGATTGGATGGGAAGGTGGCGGCCAAACGTACGCTCCTGGAGTCGGTAGGATGGTCGAGCGACGACGCCAGCCTGCGCCGGCCGCTGATCGGTCTGGTTTCCCGGATGGTGGACCAGAAGGGGTTCGACCTGCTCGCGGATCTGGGTGACACGCTTCCAACGCTGGGTGCACGCTTCGTGGTGTTGGGGACCGGAGCGCGACGGTACGAAGATTTCTGGCGGGGACTGGCGGGGAGATTTCCAGATTGTGTTGCAGCCACGATCGGATTTGACGAGGGGTTGGCGCACAGGATCGAGGGAGGCGCGGACCTCTTTCTGATGCCGTCTCGCTTCGAACCGTGCGGGCTGAACCAGATGTACAGTCAGAGATACGGGACCGTCCCGGTCGTGCGAGCGACGGGCGGGCTGGCGGACACCGTCCGTAGCTATGATTCAGCAACGGGAAGTGGGACGGGTTTTGCGTTCGACGAGTATTCGTCGCAGGCACTACTGGGCACGCTGCGTTGGGCTCTTCGCACTTACGAGGACCGTCCCGCGTGGCGTCGGCTGCAGGTCGCCGGCATGCAGCAGGATTTTTCGTGGGATCGATCGGCGCGACAGTACGTCAGCCTGTATGAGCGGGCTGGATCGGGTGGCGCGGCTCATGCGCACGCAGTTCTCCACCCTTCGATATAGGCGACAGTGACCGGAGACACAGATGGCATCCGACAAAGTGAAGACCTTTACTGACGGGAATTTCGATCAGGAAACCAAGGACGGCGTCGTGCTCGTGGATTTTTGGGCCGAGTGGTGCGGTCCCTGCCGGCGTCTGGCGCCGACGGTGGAGGCGCTGGCCGGTGAGTTCGATGGCCGGATGACTGTCGCGAAGTTGAATGTCGACGAGAACCCGAGCGTGCCTGGACGATTCATGATTCGGGGGATTCCAACCCTCTTGCTGTTCAAAGACGGGCAGTTGGCGGAGACGCTCGTGGGCCTCGCGTCGAAGGAAGACATCACGCGATTGATCGAAAAACACCTCTCGTGAGCACTCGACCGACTCCCGATCGGCAGGTCGTCATCATCGGCTCCGGTCCTGCGGGGCTGACGGCCGCGTTGTATGCCGCCCGTGCCAACCTGAGACCCTTGCTCGTCGAAGGACTGGACGCGGGTGGGCAGTTGATGCTGACGACGATGGTCGAGAACTGGCCGGGGTTTCGCGACGGCATCATGGGGCCTGAACTGATGGCCGAGATGCGTGCCCAGGCCGAACGGTTCGGCACCGAGATTCTCGAGAGCACGATCACCCGCGTTGACCTGGGGCATCGGCCGTTCACGCTGACCCTCGCCGATGGACGGGAAATCACGACGGAGGCGCTGATCATTGCCACTGGCGCCTCGGCCCGTTGGCTGGACATCGGCTCCGACCGGAAGCTGTCTGGTCACGGTGTCTCCACGTGTGCGACCTGTGATGGTTACTTCTTCAAGGGCAAACCCATTGCGGTCGTCGGTGGTGGTGACTCGGCGCTGGAAGAGGCGATCTACCTCACGAAGTTCGCTTCCAAGGTCACGCTGGTGCACCGGCGGGATGTCCTTCGCGGCTCCAAGATCATGCAGGACAAGGCGTTCGCGAACCCGAAGATCGACTTCGTCTGGGACTCAGCGGTTGCGGACGTGAAGGATGTCTCGAAGGGTGAGGTGACGGGGGTTGTCCTCCGGAATCTCAAGAGCGGCGCCCTGAGCGAACTGCCGCTCGACGGCCTGTTCATCGCCATCGGCCACACGCCGAACACCTCGCTCTTTGAAGGTCAGATCGAGCTGGACCCGAGCGGGTATATCGTGACGCGGGACGGAACCCGAACGAACGTGCCGGGAGTATTCGCGGCCGGCGATGTCCAGGATCACATATACCGTCAGGCTGTCACCGCTGCGGGATCAGGCTGTATGGCGGCTATCGATGCCGAGCGGTATCTGGAAGACCTCTCTCATCACGCGGCGCCGTCTTCGATGGCCGTGTCAACGGACTGATCATCGCCGTAGAGCGCACGCTTCAGCGTAGCGCGTTGTCCGCGGAGGCTGAAGCGTGCGCTCTACGTCGAACCGAAAACCGGTCTAGACTAGTCGATCCAGCCGCCCCCGATGACCAGATCCCCGTTGTAAAACACCACGGCCTGTCCTGGCGCGACGGCGAGCTGGGGTTCCTCGAAGACGAATTCAGCCCCATCACTCCCCGTGGCCCGTACCTGACCGGGGGCGGCCGCGTGCCGGTGTCGGATTTGCGCTGACGCCGGCTGCCAGTCCACGGGAGCGTCACCTGCGATCCAGTTCAACCCCGATGCGGTGAGAGTTGTCCGCTCGAGTGCCGCGCGCGGCCCCACGGTGACCCGCCCGGATTCAGCCTCGATCTTCAGCACGTACAGCGGCGAGGGACCCGAGAGTCCCAGGCCCTTGCGCTGACCCACGGTGAAACGGTGCACCCCGCTGTGGGTGCCGAGGGCGTGCCCGTGTCCGTCGACGATCGAACCGGCCCGGGTTACCGCCGGTTCGTGCCGAGACACGAACGACGCATAGTCGCCGTCGGGCACGAAGCAGATCTCCTGACTATCGGCCTTGTCGGCCACCTGCAATCCGAGCCTGTGAGCATGCGCGCGCACGTCGGTCTTGGAGAGGCCGCCAACGGGGAACGACGCGCGCGCGAGCTGAGCCTGGGTCAAGGACGCCAGGAAATAAGACTGGTCCTTCTCGGGATCTGTGCTCCTGCGGAGGAGCCAGTGCCCTTCCGGGGAACGATCGACCCGCGCATAGTGTCCGGTGGCGACGCGCTCGGCGTCCAGGCCGCGTGCGCGGTCCAGGAGCGTCGCGAACTTGAGGTCGCTGTTGCAGTGCGCGCAGGGCAGCGGTGTCCGGCCCGCGGCATATTCGCGCACGAAGTTCGAGACGACGGTCTCCTGAAACTGCCGCTCGAAATTCATGATGTAGTGAGGAATGCCAATGGCGTCCGCGACGCGGCGGGCGTCGTACAGGTCGTCGAGGGTGCAGCAGCTGCCGAAACTTTCGCCCCCGCTGTGATCGTAGAGCTGCATGGACAGTCCAATGACGTCATGGCCCTGCTCGACGAGCAGACCCGCGGCCACGGATGAATCCACGCCGCCCGACATCGCAACCACGATGCGCATCAGATTTCGTTCGAATCGTTCGGGGCGTTTGAGTTGTTCGGACCGTTCTGGTGATTCATGCGCGTACGGGTGTCCGAGTCAGATGCCGCAGCTTCTCGACGATCTCAGGCAGCACGGCAATCACCCTGTCAACGTCCGCCTGAGTGTTCGAGGCGCCGAGGCTGAACCGGATCGAGTTCTGGGTGCGATGCGCTGGAAATCCCATCGCCTTGAGCACGTGCGACGGCTCGAGCGTTCCCGACGAGCATGCCGACCCGGTTGACACGGCGATGCCCTCGAGGTCGAGTGCAATCAGGAGCGACTCGGCCTCGACGCGATCGAAGCTGATATTCGTCGTATTGGGCACACGGGGCACGCGCGCCCCGTTCAAGACTGTCCCGGAGACCGCGGCCAGGATACCCGCCTCGAGCCGGTCGCGCAGCGCCGCCACGCGGGCACTCTCCTCGGCCATCTTCGCGAGTGCGATCTCGGCGGCAACACCCATCCCGACGATCCCCGGTACGTTCTCGGTGCCGGCCCGCCGCCCTCGCTCCTGCTTGCCTCCAGTCAGTGTCGGCAGAAGTCGAAGCCCGCGCCGAATCCAGATGGCGCCGATCCCCTTGGGCCCATAGAACTTATGCGCCGAAATCGAGAGCATGTCGACGCCGAGGACTTTGACGTTGACCGGGATCTTGCCGGCAGACTGCACCGCATCGGCATGGACCAGGGCGCCTCGCTCACGGGCGATCTGCGACAGCTCGGCAATCGGTTGCACGGTACCGATCTCGTTGTTCGCGTGCATGACGGACACGAGCGCGGTGTCGTCCCGGAGGGCCGCACGCAGGGCGTCCGGCGAGACGATACCCTCGTCACCCACGGGCAACAGGGTGGTCTCGGCGCCTCGCTTGGCCAGCGCCTTGAGGGTGTTGAGGACGGCTTCGTGCTCGATCGCGCTCGAAATGAGGTGTCGCCGGGGTGTCCGCTCGAGCGCCTCCCATGCACCCCGGATCGCCAGGTTGTCGCTCTCGGTACCCCCGCTCGTGAAGATAATCTCGGACGCATCGGCGCCAATGAGGGCCGCCACCGCACTTCGGGCCTGATCGACGACCGCCTTGGCCCGCTGTCCGAAGTGGTGCAGGCTCGAAGGATTGCCGAAATCCTCCGCTAGGGCAGCCGACCATACGCTCCGCGACCGCAGGATGCAGGGGAGTCGTGGCGTTATGGTCGAAATAAATGCGTGCCACTGGAGAAACCCTGTCTGGCATCGTAGCATCCGAGCCAGATCCCAGCAATAAACGGCCTAGACAACAATTTCGAGCGGCCGATATACTCCTTAGGCGCTGGTTTTCGCCACCCGCCTGTCGGATTTCGGCCGCGATAGGCCCTTGGGACGGAGGACTTGAACGATGTGGAAACGTGATGAAGGGGTGAAGCCAGCGAGCGACGTGACGCCCAGTGCTCAGCCACCCCAGAGCAGCATGCCAGGGACACCGCAGCCGGCGCCCCGGCCGCAGACCGGGAGGGACGCAGTGAATATTGGAAAGTCCGTCGTTATCAAGGGTGAGCTGAGCGGGAGCGAGGATCTGACCATCGAAGGGCAGGTCGAGGGCAAGATCGAGCTGAAGGACAATGTCCTCACGATTGGCCCGAATGGCAAAATCAAGGCGCAGGTGTTCGCCAAGGCCCTGATTGTCCTCGGCGAGGTCACGGGCAACGTCACGGCCTCTGAAAAGGTGGAAATCCGCGACGGCGGTTCCGTGGACGGCGACATCATCTCGCCGCGCGTCGCCATCGCCGAGGGTGCGCATTTCCGCGGCAGCGTGGACATGCAACGCAAGGCTGCCCCGGCGTCACAGCCATCGAAGTCGGCGCAGCCCGCCGCGCAGGCGGCCGCTCCGGTCCCGCAGCCGGTCGCTCGCTGACGTACGGGGGGAGATGGCTCTCTCCAATCTCTTTGGGCGCCCGCGCAAGGACAAAGAGGGTGGCGCCGACGCAGCCGACGCGGATGCCGTCGTCGTTCCCTCCCGGGTGCTGGCGCCGTTTCTGGCCGGGCTCGCTGCCAGGCAGCGGCCCGTGCTTCTCGATCTCGGCCCCGTTGTCGGTTCGAACGTCACGTTCTTCGGCGAAGAGGTCGGCTGCAAGATCTTCGTCGAAGACCTGTCGGCGGATATCGATCGGCACGTGAACGAGGGCACGATCCAGGATCTTCCCGCTTTTTTCGACACGACGGTTTCCGCAGGAACCGGACACCGTTGACGGCATTCTCTGCTGGGACATCTTCGACTACATGGAGCGGCCGGCGGCGGAACGGCTCGCTGGTCAGCTCATGCGGCTGCTCCGTCCGGAGGGCTTCCTTCTCGCGTTCTTCGGTACGGCCGATCCTCGTTCGTTTCCCAACCCAACCTACACCCGACACGTCGTGGTCGATCGCGGGCACCTTCGTCACCGTCCGTATCAGGCCGCAAGGGCCAAGCAGAAGCCGTCCGTGAATCGGGATATTCAGCGGTTATTCGAACCGCTGCGCATTGCCGAGAACGTGCTACTCAAGACAAATCTGCGCGAGGTGCTCTTTCGAAAGCCCGCTGCCGTCGCTGAGGTCTCAACGGCGGGGATTCTCTCGACACCGTCGTAGGCCCACGGCTCGATGGCGCGTCCCGTCGTCGCTCTCCTGACGGATTTTGGGACCAGGGATCACTACGCTGGTACTATGAAGGGCGTTGCGCTCGACATCTGTCCTGACATCACGTTCGTCGACATCACCCATGACATCGCGCCGTACGATACCGTGGGAGGCGCCCTCGAGCTGGCAGCGTCGTACAAGTACTTCCCGCCCGGAACGGTCTTTGTGGTCGTCATCGATCCGGGTGTAGGGTCCGCTCGCCGCGGGATCGCGGCGGAGGCAGGTTCGTATCGTTTCGTTGCACCCGACAACGGGGTGTTGACGCTTGTCCTGAATGAGATGCCTCCCGTACGGGTGGTGGAACTCACGAATGCACGCTACGCACGTCCCACGGTGAGCCGGACCTTCGAGGGGCGGGATCGATTTGCTCCCGCGGCGGCATGGCTCGCCAGGGGAGCCGAGCTGACCGAGTTAGGAGACCCGTTGGCCGCGTGGACTCACCTGGCGATACCCACGCCCACGATCGTTGCCGGCCGCGTCAACGGAGAGATCCTTCGTGTCGATCGCTTCGGCAACCTGGTGAGCAATCTGGATCGACGGACGGTCGAAGACTTCGCGCAAGGCCACGGAATCGAGGTGGCCGTTGGGGCTCGTGCCGTGGGTTCCCTCGTGACGACCTATGCCGATGTACCGCCAGGATCGGTGTGCGCGTTGTTTGGTAGTTCAGAGCATCTCGAGGTCGCGGTCAGTGGTGGCAGCGCAGCCGAGCGGCTCGGCCTCGCCCGCGGGGCGACGGTTGCCCTGTCTCGTGTCTAGAATTCGCGAAAGTCCCGAGTATCCCGATGCTGAACTTCGACCTGAGTGAAGACCACCGGCTGCTGGAGCATTCGGTGCGAGAGTGGGCGGCTCGCGAGGTCGCTCCACGAATTCGAGAACTCGACCGGGCCCACCGGTTCGATCCCGCCATCCTGCCCCAGATGGCGTCCCTCGGGTTGCTGGGCATTTCGGTGCCCGTCGAGTACCGGCGGCACGGGGACGGACTACATCTCGCTCGGGATCGCCAGCGAGGAACTCGAATACGTCGACACGTCCCTTCGGGTGATCCTGTCAGTGCATGCCGGCCTGAACTGTCTGACCCTCCTGTCGTGGGGAACCGAGGACCAGAAACAGCGATACCTGGTGCCCCAGGCGCAGGGTGCGAAGATTGCCAGTTTCGCGTTGACCGAGCCCTCGGCCGGCAGCGACGCGAGAGGGATCGAGAATCGGCGATCAGACAGGGTGACCGATACGTGCTCAGCGGCGAGAAGATGTGGATTTCGCTGGCAAACGTGGCGGACACCTTCCTGGTATTCGCCTGGACGGATCTCGAGAAAAAGAGGGCACGCGACACCTCGGGAATGAGCGCGTTCATCGTGGAGCGAGGGTGGAAGGGGTTCTCGAGCGGCACGCTCGATCAGAAGTGGGGCATTCTCGCGGGTAATACGGGTTTCTTCAAAATGGACGACGTGGAGGTGCCCTGCGAGAACCTTCTGGGACGCGAAGGCGAAGGCTTCAAGATCGCGATGTTCGCGCTGGATCAGGGGCGCTACACTGTGGCCGCGGGTGCGACGGGTCTTGTACGGGCCTGTCGTGACGCCAGCGTGCGATACGCCAATACGCGGAAGACTTTTGGTGTCGAGATTGGCGAACACCAACTCGTGAAAGAGATGCTTGCGCAGATGGAGTCCGACTATCAGACGGCGCGCCTTCTGTGGCAGCGGGCGGGCTGGCTGAAGAACGTCGGTCGACGGAATACCCGAGAGACGGGTCTGGCCAAGTGGTTTGCCACGGTCGCGTCTGAGCGTGCGGCAGGGGATGCGGTCCAGGTACACGGCGCCAACGGATATTCGGACGAGTATCCGGTGGGGCGCTTCTACCGGAACTGCAAGGGCGCGGTCATCTATGAGGGCACGCGCGAAATTCACAAGATCATGCAGGCGGACTACCTGCTCGGCTACCGCACGGATCGACCGTCGCGCTGCGAGCTGCCGGCCTGGGAGGGCACAACGTAATGACGACGACGCGCGCGGCCAATCCATCGGAGGCGGGGGGCGAGGCCCAACCGAACGGGCGGTTCATGGACGCAGACCTGTCATTGGATTTTCTCAGGGTCGTCGAACAGGCCGCGATCGCGTGCGCCCAAACGATGGGCCAGGGGGACCGGCACAAGTCCGACCAGGTGGCGGTGGAGTCCATGCGCCACGAGATGGATTTGGTTCCGATTGACGGGACGATCGTCATCGGCGAGGGCGAGCGAGACGAGGCACCGATGCTGTTCATCGGTGAGAAAGTCGGCCGCGCGCATCTCGAGGGAAACGGGCACGCCTATCCGCAGGTGGACATCGCGGTCGACCCTCTCGAGGGGACGAATCTTTGCGCGACGGGGGCGGCCAATGCCCTGGCGGTGCTCGCGGCCTCAGAGAGCGGTGGGCTGCTGCACGCGCCAGACCTGTACATGGAGAAGCTGGTCGTCGGCCCCAGTTCGAGGGAAGTGGTGGATCTCGATGCTCCGGTCCGGTTCAATCTACGGGCGATTGCTCAGGCGCTCGGCCGGCGGGTGGAAGACCTGGTGGTCATCGTGCTCGATCGACCCCGCCACGAGCAGCTCATCGAAGAGATCCGGTCCACGGGCGCCCGTATTCGCCTCATCGGAGATGGCGACCTCTCTGCTGGGATTGCGGCGGCGGTGGTCGGGAGCGGTGTTCATGCCGTGATGGGCACGGGCGGCGCGCCTGAGGGGGTCCTCACTGCGGCAGCGATGCGGTGTCTGAATGGCGAGATCTTCGCCCGCCTTGTCGTCAAGACGCCGGAGCATGAGGCGCGGTGCCGCCAGATGGGCATCACCGATTTCAAGAAGGTCTACCGCTCGAAGGATCTGGCGTCGGGCGAGCGCATCGTGTTCGCCGCGGCCGGTGTAACCGACGGCACGCTCATGCAGGGGGTTCGGTTCTTCGGCGACGGCACCCGGACGACATCCGTCGTCATGCAGACCCACCCTCACCAGATCCGCTTCATCGACAGCATTCAAGTCAGCAACACGTCGAAGAGCGTCAAGATCCGGTTCTAACCGGTCGAGATCGGCGTGGTAACCTCAACCTCGTGCATTCGTGGAAGCGTAATCAGGCCGCCATCACGGCGGCCGCATTCGTCGGCTTTACCGGATTCACGCTGGTCATGCCGTTCCTCCCGTTGTATTTCCGCGAACTGGGGCTCACCGACGTTGGGGACATCGCGCTCTGGACGGGCCTTACCCTTGGCGTCTCGCCCGCGATTGCGGCACTGACGGCGCCACTGTGGGGTCGCGTCGGGGATCGCTTCGGCAGCAAGCTGCTCGTGCAGCGGTCGCTCGTCAGCTTCATCCTCGTGATGATCGCCATGGCGTACGCGACCGAGCCGTGGCACCTCTTCGCCCTTCGGGCCATTCAGGGGTTTTTTGCGGGCTATGGACCGCTGACGTTGTCCATGGCAGCCCTGTCGGCGCCCAGGGACAAGGTGGCCTCTGCCATCGGTACCGTGCAGACGGCACAGCGCATGGGGCCCACGCTTGGTCCGGTCATTGGCGGCATGCTCGCTCCGACCGTCGGCCTCCGCAATGCGTTCTTCGTCGCTGCAGCCTTCTACGCAATCGCCCTGGTGCTCTTGACCGCGCTCTATCGCGAGCCGCCGAAGGTCAAGACGTCCTCCGAGCGGAGGGTCCGGACCCCCTTCGCTACCATCCTGGGACTCGAGAATTTCATCCTCGTGATGCTTCTGCTCTTCGGCCTTCAGCTCGTCGATCGGAGCTTCGGTCCGATCCTGCCGCTCTACCTTGGAGAAATCGGCTACGCGCCATCCGAGGTGCCGGTCAGGGCGGGCTTCCTCTTCTCGCTGTGGGCGCTCACCACCGCGCTCGGCAACCAATTGTCTGGTCGTCTGTTGAAGCGGTGGGCGCCTCGACGGGTCATCGGGTCAGCCTCGCTTCTTGCTGCGTCGGGACTCGTGCTATTTACCGCATCGACCGGAATCTGGTGGCTGTCTGCGTCGCTGGCGATCGTGGGGCTGGGTATTGGCACTTCGACCACGACGGCATTTGCCGCCGGCAACGCGGTGATTCCGAAAGACGTCCACGCGACGGGATTCGGCTTTCTCACGGGCGCGTCGTTGATTGGGATCGCGGTGAGCCCGGTCCTCGCCGGACTCATGGCGGCCAGGAGTATTCGAGCCGTGTTCGTCGCCGGCGCCGTGGTGCTGGTGCTGCTGGCTGTTGCGGTTCGACGCGTCATGGTCGACCGCGCGCCAAGTGTTGACGACGTTCCTCAAGTCGAGCAGAGTTGAACGCTGTGCGTATTCGAGAGATCACGCTGTCGAGAGCCTTCGTGTTGGTCACGGCCGCGATGGTGACGGCCGTCTGGGCGCTCGTGATTCCCGTGTGGGAGCACAGTGACCCGAAGCGCGAAGGGCTGCCACCGAGCCAGGCACTGTTGGATGCGTTCATGGCGGACTTGTGCAGGCCTCCGACGAGCACGGAAACGATCTACTGGGACACAAAACCATTCACGCTACGGGAACTGTCTGGGACGATCAGGGCCTCGGACGACGGCATTCGGGTGCGGGCGCTTCGGCGGATCTACCTCGACGTTCTCCTGCGAGATCCCTTCGAGGGGGATTGTGCCGGACTACGTCGGTGGGTCGAACGGCCGGTGGCCGTGGAGGACGTCGCGCGTCGCTTTGCCACGTCGCCGGAGGGTCGGCGCGTGGCGGCGGTGCGAGACGCGCTGAGAGAGGTCCAGGGCCGGGATCCCGCTGGCTGGGACAATGCCAGCGTGCGCAGGTGGACGGAAAGCGGACTCACGCCGGCCGAGATCAAGCTTCGTGTCGCGAATCAGCGGCCGCTCGTCGGGGTGCACTACTTCACCTGGTACCAGAGAGACAACACGAGCTGGGGCAACGGCGGCAGCGCGGTCGTTCCCGACGACACCCAGCAACCCACGCTGGGCTGGTATGAGTCACGGGATGTGGGTACGATCGACCGGCACATCGAACAGATGGAGGCCGCGGGTTTCGATTTCGCCATCGTGCAGATGGTGGCCATCGCGCCACATATCTGGGAGACGACGCACCGATTCTTCGATCGGCTGGAGGGCCGGCGATTGAAGGCGGTCGTGATGTTGGATGGGCTCTACGGATCGGCGTCGGTGACGACTGGTTGGGTAGAGAAGGCCAAAGCCGAGTTCGGCGCCTATTCGAATTATCTCACCGTGCGAGGGGAACCTCTCGTGTTGCTGTATTCGTCCCGCCTCGACTTTCCAGTACCTGGAGTTCAGCTCCGGAACGTCTACTGGTCGACCAATTACGGCCCGGGAGACAATCCGTTCAATCCGGACAGCCTGCTCTATCCGCACGACTGGCCCTTCTGGTCGCCGACGCCTCAGCCTCTGGTGAATGGGGTCGTCACCGTGGTGCCCGGGTATTCCGACGCGCATCTCGGACGCGACCGGTCGATGGACCATCCACGCAACGGTGGGCAGATGTACCACGATCAATGGCGACGTGCGCTCGCGCTGCGTCCAGAGTTCATCATCGTGTACAGCTGGAACGAGCATTTCGAGCGGACGGCCATCGAGCCAACCGTGGCGTGGGGCGACCAGTACGTGAAGTGGACCGCATGCTACGTGGCTCATGCTCACGCCGGTCGCGAAGGCCCGTGCTGACAGAGGGGTAAAGGCGCAACGTCGCAGTGCTATTGTAGGGATGAGGACTGTTGGCTTCGCCCCGATACGAACGTGCAGCGCTGGTCGGGTTGGTGTCCAGCTCGATGCGGCGGATCGAATCAGAGCAATCGCTGGATGAGCTCGCGGGGCTGGCGGACGCCGCTGGGGCATCCGTGGCCCTGCGAATGCTCCAGGAGCGCTCCCGGCCGGACCCCGCCACATTCATTGGAAGCGGCAAGGCGGCGGCGCTTGCGGCGGCGTGCGCCGAGGCCGACGTCGATGTCGTCATCTTCGACAATGAGCTGAGTCCGGCGCAACTACGGCAGCTCGAAAAGAAGCTGGATCGCAAGGTCATCGATCGGACGCAGCTCATCCTGGACATCTTCGCGCGCCGCGCGAGGACGCGAGAAGGCAAGTGGCAGGTGGAGCTGGCGCAACTCGAGTACATGCTGCCTCGATTGGTCGGTTCAAGCGCTGCCCTTTCACGCCTGGGCGGCGGGATCGGGACCAGAGGGCCCGGAGAGACGAAACTCGAGACGGATCGTCGGCGAATCCGGATCCGCATCCAGACGATTCAACGGGAGATCGATCACGTCCGCCGCCGTCGAACGCAGTTGCGGGAGCGGCGACAGAAGCGGTCGATCCCGACCGTCGCGCTCGTGGGGTATACGAACGCGGGAAAGACCACGCTCTTCAATCAGTTGACTCAGGCGCACGCCGTGGCATCCGACGCGCTGTTCGTAACATTGGATCCCCTCCTGCGGCAGGTACGATTGCCGGATGGTGGTGAGTTGCTCGTGTCGGACACAGTCGGATTCATCGACCGTCTTCCGCACGCCCTGGTAGCGGCGTTTCGCGCAACCCTGGAGGAGGTGGCGGAGGCAGATCTGGTACTGCACGTCATTGACGCCGGCACAATCGATCGCGATCGCCATATCGCCGCCGTGCGTCTCGTCCTCGAGGAGATGGGTGCCACAGACGCACCGGTGCTCGACGTCTACAACAAGGTGGATACGATCACGAGGGACGAACGTCGTCGGATCCTAGACCAGGATCCGACCGCGGCGTTGATCTCGGCGCGATCTGGGTACGGTGTCCCTGACCTGTTGGGCATGGTGACGTCTCGTCTGGCACTCGATATGCGGCGAATCACGATGACCTTCGACTCCCGCAAGGACGCTGACCGGCGTCAGATAGGGCGGCTGTATCGCACGGCGAGAGTTGTCAGCCATGTGGCAGCTGGGGGACGCGTCGTGATTGAAGCGGACGTTCCCCGGCGTGACGTCGATCGGTTCCTGCACATCGAGACGGGAGAGATCGCCGATGCGCCGTAGCGGTTGGACCATCCTGCCTGCAGCGTGTCTCGTCATGTGGCTCGCGGGCTGTTCCGCGAAGGCGGTACCGGCGCTTCCGGCTGTCCTCGCGCATCCGGAGTTTGTGTATCCAGCCGTGCCCCAGTCGCTGGAGTCGCTTGACGCGGTCGGTCGCATCGACCGCGGCTGGCGCTTTCTTCAGAACGATGACACGGCCAGCGCTGCCCGTGAGTTTCAGGCGGCTGTGGATGACGCACCGGCGTTCTACCCGGCACAAGTCGGATCGGCGTATGTCGCGATGGCGCGCCGCGATCACGAGCAAGCCCTTGAACTCTTCGAGGCGGCGCTGCGAACCTCACCGGGGTACGTGCCGGCCTTGGTTGGACGCGGCCAGACGCTGCTACTCCTCGAGCGGCGTGCCGCGGCCCTTGATGCGTATGAAGCCGCCTTGGTCGCCGATGGTTCGCTCGGAGAGGTTCGTCGGATAGTTGACGGGCTGCGTTTCAGGGCGATGCAGGACCTGATTGAGTCCGCCCGCAGCGCGGCTTCGGCGGGGCGAGTCGATGAGGCACGAGCGGCGTATGTCCGGGCGCTCGAGATCTCGCCCGACAGCGCTTTTCTCTATCGGGAGCTTGGAGTGCTCGAACGTCGGCGCGGGGACATCCCGGCGGCCCTCGAGAGGTTTCGCCAAGCGGCGGGCCTTGACCCAGGCGATGCCGTGTCGGCGACTCAGATCGGGGAACTGCTAGAGCAGCAGGGGGACTACGTGGGCGCGGAAGTCGCCTACCGCCGCGCGGCGGGCATCGAACCGAGCGCCGATCTGATGGCTCGCATCGCGCTCGTGTCCTCGAGGGTGAGAGAAGGCCGGTTGCCGGCCGAGTTTCAGGCTATCGCCTCGGCCGACGGGATTACGAGAGGCGATCTTGCTGCGTTGGTCGGTGTCCGACTCGAGGACATCCTGCGGACGAGCGCAGCGGCGAACGTCGTGATGACGGACATCCGAGGGCACTGGGCCTCGGCATGGATCGAGCAGGTGGCGCGAGCAGGTGTGATCGAGCCCTTCGCGAATCACACGTTTCAGCCGCAAGCACGCGTGACTCGAGCAGATCTGGCCAGAACCGTCAATCGGATCGTCCGCCTGCTCGCAGCGGAGCGGCCGGCGCTGAGAGCGCACTTGGACGCACGCCCACGTATTGTCGACATGACCGCCGGGCATCTCAGCTACCCGGACGCGTCGGTCAGTGTTGCGTCCGGTGTCATCCCGCTGGTCGATGGTCGATTTGACGCGACGCGGCCGGTCTCCGGTGCAGAGGCGATCGACGTCGTGACGCGCCTGCGCGCTCTGACCGGTTCTCGCTGAGGGTGATGGGCAGCCTCACTGTCGCCAACCAACTCACCATCCTCCGGATCATCCTGGTTCCGGTGTTCGTGTTGCTCGTGGTCTACAACTACCTGGGCTGGTCGCTCCTCGTATTTCTCGCCGCCGGTGCGACCGATGCGCTCGACGGACTCATTGCAAGATGGACCGGTCAGCGCACGACGCTGGGCGCGTGGCTCGACCCGATGGCTGACAAGTTGCTTCTCGTCACGACGTTCATCGTCCTGACCCTGCCCGGGGTACCGCTGACGAATCACATTCCGTTGTGGCTCACGGTGTTCGTCATCAGCCGAGATGTCGTGATTGTCGGCGTGGTTGCCGCCGTGAGCCTGGCCATGGGGCCCAGAACATTCAAGCCTTCGATACTGGGAAAAATGGCGACGGCGACATTCATCATCACCAGCATCGTGATCATGTATTTCAACTACCGGCGGGAGTCGTCTCTGCTGGTCGATATCGGGATCTGGCTTTCACTGGTACTGACGATTGCGTCGGCGGCAGACTACTTCGTGAAGCTCCGAAAGCTGGTCAACGAAGGGAGCCTCGCCGAGTACCTAAACTAGACCGCTTTTCGATTCGGAGTGGAGCGGAGGCGGTTAGCCTCCGCGGACACGCGCACGCTGAAGCGTGCGCTCTACGGCGAAACGTAAACCGCTCCAGGCAGGCCTGCGTCAGGCGTCCAGCTTCAGCTTGAAGTAGTCGACGGTCTTGAGAAGGCCTTCGTCGAGATCGATGGTCGGTTCCCAGCCCAGGAGGGTTCGAGCGCGGGTGATGTCGGGTCGGCGCTGCTTTGGATCGTCGACGGGCAAGGGTCTGTAGACGAGGCGGCTCTTCGAACCCACCAGCGCGATGATCGACTTTGCGATCTCGGTGATCGTGACCTCGCGCGGATTGCCGATGTTGACCGGGTCGCTCGTCTTCGTCGCCATCAAGCGCAGCAAGCCGTCAACAAGGTCGCTGACGTAGCAGAAGCTGCGCGTCTGGGTGCCATCGCCGAAAATCGTGACGTCCTCGTTGCGCAGTGCCTGCGACATGAAGGCCGGTACGGCGCGTCCATCTCTGAGGCGCATCCTGGGACCGTAGGTGTTGAAGATCCGTACGATCTTCGTGTCCACTCCGTGATAGCGGTGATACGCGAGCGTGATCGCCTCGGCAAACCGCTTGGCTTCGTCGTACACGCCACGTGGGCCGATGGGGTTCACGTTGCCCCAGTAGGTCTCCTTCTGCGGATGCTCGAGCGGATCGCCGTAGACCTCCGACGTCGAAGCGAGCATGAACCCCGCGCCCTTCGCCAGGGCGAGGCCGAGAGCATTGTGTGTCCCGAGCGAGCCCACCTTTAGAGTCTGAATCGGCAGCTCCAGGTAGTCGATGGGACTCGCCGGACTGGCCCAATGAAAGATGAAGTCCACGCCGCCGTCGATGTCGATGTGACGAGTGACGTCGTGTCGGATGAACTCGAAGTCGCGATCGCGGAGGTGCGCGATGTTGGCGACATCGCCCGTGCGTAGATTGTCCACTCCGATGACGGAGTGGCCGTGATCGAGAAGGGCCTCGCAGAGATGGGATCCGATGAAGCCCGCCGCGCCGGTGACGACGATTCTCATTGAAATTGGCTCATGCGGCCGCCCCTCGCTGAAAGACCCCTCGAATCAGGGTGAGCCACATGATCTTCAGGTCGAGTGCGACAGACCAGTGCTCGATGTAATAGAGATCGGTACTCGATACGTTTTTCGAGTGACGTGTTGCCGCGCCATCCGTTGACCTGCGCCCAGCCCGTGATCCCGGCTTTGACCTTGTGCCGCAGCATGTACTGCGGGATGCGGTGCTTGAACTGCTCAACGAAGAAGGGCCGCTCCGGACGCGGGCCGACGATGGACATGTCGCCCCGGAGGACGTTGAGAAACTGCGGTAGTTCGTCCAGGTCGAGCTTGCGCAACCATTTGCCGATCGGGGTCGCTCTCGGATCGTCTTCACGCGCCCAGACGGGACCGCTCGTATCCTCGGCATTGAGATACATCGAGCGAAACTTCCAGACCGTAAACGCCTTTCCGTCGAGGCCCATGCGTTCCTGCTGGTAGAAAATCGGGCCCTTCGATGTGAATTTGACCAAGGCAGCGATGATACCAAACGGAATCGCGAGCGTAACAACCGCCAAGCTCGAGAGCGCCACGTCGATCGAGCGTTTGACCCAGCTCTTGAAGCCCTGCAGAGGGACATCGTTGACGTTGATGATCGGCAGACCATCCAGGTCTTCGAGCCGCGCCCGAAGGGCGATGAACTGAAGCAAATCCGGTACGACCTTGACGTCGATGCACTCACGACTGGTGACGTCCATGAGGTCGAGCAACTTGGCGTGCTCTTCGAGCGTGAGGGCGACGTACAGGTGGTCCACGCGCTCTCGCTGGACGATGTCGGCGACCTCGGCCAGCGTCCCGAGGAGCGGCAGCCCTCTGTAGCCGATGTGGTCGCCGCCGGCCCGGTCATCCACGAATCCGATCACCTGATATCCCAGCTCACGGTGCTGCAGGATGCGGTCCGCTACCAGGCGGCCCAGATCGCCGGCGCCGGCGATGAGGATGCGTTTCAGCCCGATCCCTGCACGCCAGCGACGCTCGAGGAGTGCCCGTACGGTCTCACGCGACAGGAACGTGAACAGGACGTTGAGGATGAGGAACAGTCCCCAGACGAGCTGCGAGACTTCGTAGACACCTCGTGCCTTCTCCTCTTCGGAAGCCCAGTAGGCCTGCACGTAGAGCGTGGAGATGATGCCCAGGACAACCGCGAGAATGCTCCCGATGAGCACCGCAAAGAAATCGTCCACCCGCGAGCGGCCCCGTCGGAGCCGGTAGATGCCTTGCAGGTGAAAGGCCACCGGGGTGAGCGCTGCGACAAAGGGGAGGACGTTGAAGTACTGCTCGATCGCCGGGTAGCCCCGCGTGACCGGGATAAGACCGCTTTCAAAACGGATGCCGTATGCCAGCACGAACGCCCACATCGCGAGAACGGCGTCGGTGGTGACGTAGAAGGCGACCAGCAGACGGTTGTAGCGCTTTACCATCGGGCTCCGGTGGGGGCGGCGACCGTCTCGTCGATCACCTCTCGCAATCGCTGCACGTGATTTTCGCGCGAAAATTGCTGCGCGGTGCGACGGATCCGATCAGAGTCGAATCGGGTCGAGGCTACACGATTGAGCGCCGCGGCGAGCGACGCCACGTCAGTATCGGGATACAAGATGCCGTTCTCCCCGTCGATGACGGTCTCGATGGCCCCGCCTCGGGCCAACGCCACCACTGGACGTCCGCAGGCCTGCGCCTCGACTGTCACGATACCGAAGTCTTCCTCGCCCGGCAACAGCACCGCCTGGGCTTCGCGATATTCCTTCCTGACTTCATCGTTGCTGAGGCGGCCAAGGAACGCCACATGACGTCCGGCGCGCGCCTCGAGGCGTGACCGATCGGGGCCATCGCCGACGATGCGCAGCGTTGCGCCCACCCGTTCGCAGGCGGCAATCGCCAGGTCGATCCGCTTGTAGGGCACCAACGCTGACACAATCAGAAAATGGGAGCCCGGCGTGACGTCGGATGGATGAAAGAAGGTGGTATCGACAGGGGGGTACACGATTGTAGCCTCGCGGCCGTAATATCGGCGTATCCGCCCGGCGACGTGCGCGGAGTTGCCGACGAATCGGTGAACCCGTGCCGCGGTGGCGGCATCCCAGCGCGCCAGGCGGTCCATCACCGGCCTGTAGAGCCACCGGCTCGCGAGGTACCCCTTTCGTTCCGGACCGAAGTATGCGTCGAACTGATCCCAGGCGTATCGCATTGGCGAGTTGCAGTAGCAGAGATGGCGCGCATGTTCAGGAACGAGCACCGCTTTGGCCGCGCAAGTGCTCACGCTGACGATCAGGTCGTACCGGTCCAGCTTCAGGCGCTCGATGGCGGCAGGGAAGAGCGGCAGGTAGTACCTGTAGTGCGATCGCGCGAAGGGCAGCCGCTGGATGAACGACGTAATGATGCGATGCCGCTCGATGGTGGTCGAGACGGAACCTGGGTTGTGGACGAGCGTAAAGATGTCTGCATCAGGGTGGAGACCGCAGAGCGCTTCGAGCACCCTTTCGCCGCCGCGCATGCCTGTCAGCCAGTCGTGAACGAGCGCAACCGCCATCAATGGCCCCTGGCCACTTCCTCGTAGATCTCCCTCGTGCGCGCGACGGAGGCTTCCCAGGAGAACTCCCGCGAGCGGGCGATTCCCTTTGCGCGAAGCTCTTCGCAGAGGCCCGGATCGGTCAGTACGCGTTGGATGCCTTCTCTGATCGAATCGACCTCGTAGGGGTCCACCAGGATGGCCGCCCCGCCGGTAACTTCCGGCAATGACGAGACGTTCGAGGTAACCACGGGCGTCCCGCTCGCCATGGCTTCGAGCGGCGGCAGCCCGAATCCTTCGTAGAGTGACGGAAAGACGAAGACCGAGGCCAGACGATAGAGGATCGCGAGCATGTCATCCGACAGGTACCCAAGGAACCGCACGTGTTTGTGCAGCTTATGGCTGTGGACCGCGCGGCGCAGGGCAGGGAGCTTCGAAATCTCGTCGCCGATGATAAGCAGCGTGACGTCCTCGAACCCGTTCGTGCGCAGGTCCGCGAAGGCCTCGATCAGCCGGACCAGATTCTTGTGAGGCTTGATGTTGCCCGCGTAGAGCACGAACCGGCGATCGAGCTGATATCGCTCGCGAACTCGCGCGATCGCTTCCTCCGACGGTGGCACCCGAAAGCGTTCGTCAATAGCGTTGTAGACGACCACGATCTTGTCTGCCGGCACGTTGAAGAAGCGCATGATGTCGCGCTTGGATGCCTCTGAGACCGTCAGGATTCGATTCGACTGACGTGTCGCACTCCACATCGACGCCTTCGCGTACGCGTACGCCATCCGATTTGGCAGGTATTGCGGAAACATGATGTGGATGCAGTCATGAATAGTGACGATCGACCGGCGACGTACCGCCGGTGGCAGGACGTAGTGCGGCGCGTGAAACACGTCCGGCTGCTCGCGGCGCAGCGTCCACGGCACGTGAATCTGCTCGCGAATCGAATAATTGGGCGATGGTTCGAGGACGGTCCTGAAGTTCGAGCCGAGCTGATCCGCTATGCCGAGGTCGGCCTGCTGACAGAGGAGGACGTACTCGTTGTCGCGATCGATCCGCGCGAGGTGACGCAGCAGGTTGCGGATGTAGGTGCCGATGCCGAAGTCATGGAGCTTTCGCGCATCGATCGCGACTCTCATCTGCCCATGATACAGGCAGCACCTATCGCTCCCAGCCGGGCCACGCCATTCGATACTCTCGGCGCAAGTCCCGCATGACGCCGGGATAGACGCCCTGGCGGCGGGCTGCTTCGGCCGCGTCTGTAAGCGCGGTTCTGATCGCCGCGGCGGCTGTGCGTAGTTCGCCCAACCAGGCTTCACAGTCGTAGGCAGACGTCGCCGTGATTCGCACGCCGTTGGGTTCGAGCACGGCGAACCACTGCCGGTCACCTGCGCGGTTCGAAGTGAGCACGCAGCTCTTCGCGTAACGATCCCAGTAGTTGTCGAGCTGATTGCCGCTCCGCACGACCTGTTCGAGCGTACGTCGATAGGCCTTCTCGCCCTGTTCGCGCATCTCGCTCGTCTCGGACGAGCCGGTCATCATGCGGTTGAGCCCTTGGATGGGGGTCGCCGTGGCGGCTGCCGAGGAGTCCCCTCTGAGCAGTTGGGTCCCATGGTCGATGGCCACCGCGAATGCGAGTCCCTCACCGCCCTGCGTTCCGGCGACACGCATGGAGTTCACACCCACGACGACCCCATCGCGATTGACGAGCGGACCGCCACTATTTCCGGGGTTGATTGCGGCGTCCGTCTGAATGAGACGGACCGTCCCGGTGTCTCTTACTGCGCTCACGATGCCCCGAGTGACGGTGTTCGAGAGGACACCGAGTGCGAAGCCTATGGCGATTACCTCCTGGCCGGCTCGGACCCCCTGCGCCGATCCGAGGCTCAGTGAAGGTTGCTGGGGGTCGCTGTTGTAGACCTGGACCAAAGCGAGATCAGTGCCGGGGGAGAGACGCACGACCCTGCCCTGGTACTGTTTCGATCCGGTCTGGAGCCGCACGGAAGTCTCATCCCCAACGACGTGGGCGTTCGTGAGGACGAAGTCGGTCCGAACGAAGAACCCGGTGCCCCGTCCAGAGCCCGCCTGGATCGACACGACGGATGGAAGCACACGTGCGACGACATCTTCGAGCGCAGCAGAACTCGCCGCCGAAAGGGCGGACGGTTGGCTGGGCCTGAGTTCCGCACTGCGCCGCGCCTCGGGCTGCGGAACGGCGGGGGAGTCTGCGATTTGATTGACTACCTCTTCGGGCTCAACCTGCTCCCAATCACCGGAATCCGCCATCGGGTTCGGCTGGGCACTCGTAGCGGTGACGTTCGAATTGGATTCGGTCGGCTGCAGCCACGAGAACGCCAGGCCGGCAATCGCCAGGCCCAGAAGCAGTCCTACGAGAAGGGTTCGCGTTCCGCTCCCGCTGGTCTCCGCCTGAGCTTGAATCCCTCCTTCCCCGGTGGCGCCCTCGGGTTCTTCCTGGCCCGTGACGACGGCCCTCGCGGTGCCGCACCGGCATTCTTCGATACGCAGTGGCACCTGGCGGGCACACGAGGGGCAACGCCAGACGTGGGCGCCGGGAAGGCTCATATGTTCAGGGTCCTGGACCTACCAGGGTATCGGGCAGGAGTCCGCGAAGCTTCAGATAGAGCCGGAGTGGGAGGACCAGCCCCGGGTGATGCTTGCCATAGAAGGCAATCTGGCTTCTGCGGTACGCCGCGGCGGTCGCCTCCGGGGCTGACGTCCTGGACCGACCTCTGAGGTGCCGGACTTCAATCCCCGCGTCGAAGAGGACTTTGCGCCCCCTCGCCCTGACGGCCGCGCAGAAGTCGACGTCCTCCGTGTACATGAAGAAGCGTTCGTCGAAGAGGCCGACGGCTTCCGCGTCGGCGCGCCGTACGAGCAGGCAAGCGCCGCTCACCCAGTCGACCTCGCGAGAACGTTGGGTGAGGCGGTTGACATACGCGCTGATCACGCCGATGCCAAGGTCATGACCCTTCACGAGTATCTTCTGGCGGAGTTCCGCGAAGGGCGCGATCATTGGCCCGAACGAGACCTCCACGCGGTTGTCCTCACCGACAAGACGCGGGCCGACGATCGCCACGTCGTGGCGACCATCGAGACACGCGACGAGCGCATCGACACTCCCAGCCGGAATCACGGTATCTGGGTTCAGCAGGAGGACGAACTCGCCAGACGTCTGCCGGATTCCCAGATTGTTCGCGGCCGCAAACCCGAGGTTTCGCCCGGCCTCGATAACCCGCACACCAGGCCACTCACGTCGGACGAGGTCGCTCGTCCCGTCGTGAGACGCGTTGTCCACGACGATCGTGTCGTATTCGACGACAGGTGGATTGGCGGTCAGCGACGTCAGGCATGCCCCGATGTGCCTGACCGAGTTGTAGGTGACGACGACTATCGTGAGTCGCGGCATGTCGAAGCGCTCAAGAGGATATCGAGCACCTGCGCCGCGCAGGTGCGCCACGAGTACCGGGCGAGCACGGTGCGGCCTGCCATCATGATTCGCGCACGCTCATTCTCGTCGGTAAGGATACGCCCGAGTGCCCTCTCGATCAGGGCCTGGTCCGGGCGGCTCACATAGAGCGCGGCATCCGCGTAGATTTCTCGTGCCACTGGCGTGTCGAGCACGACGATGGGGACGCCTGCGGCGAGCGCCTCGAGCGGCGTGAGGCCGAAGCCTTCGTAGTCGGACAGAAACACGAACGCTCGGGCCGATCGATAGAGCGTGGTCAGTTCCGAGTCGGGTACGAACGAACGCAGGCGAATACGTCCACCCAGTGTCGTGCCGGCGACCAGTTCCTCGAAGTCGACACGAGGCGTCGTCCGATTGTCACCGACAATCTCGAGTCGGATGTCCCCACTGCGCTGCGCCAGAGCGGCGAAACCTGCGATGAGTTCAGGGATGTGACGACGAGTGAAGAGCGATCCGACGTAGAGAATCGTCGGTTGCGAGGTGTGCCCGGATCCGAGCGTGTCTCCGGCCACCTGGGCGACACCTGGGTACACCACATCGACGGTGGCCGAATCGACACCGAGCCTGTTGGTGATCTCGCGCTTCGAGAACTCCGAGATCGTGAGGACACGAGCCGCCCGGCGCGCCGACAGACGTGTCAACGTCCGACGCCGCAGACCCTCTCTGGCCGAGAACCATTCCGGATGGGCTGCGAACGAGACGTCGTGGATCGCCACCACAATCGGCGTCGGTGACAACAGAGGAGCCGTATAGCCCGGTGCGAACAGGACGTCGGCATCTGCGCGTCGAACCAGTCGGGGGAGCACCGTCTGCTCCCACCAGGTTCCGCGTCCGCCGGCGATAGCCGTCGAGGCACGACCGGCTCGCACCATGGCGGTGTCAACCCGTTCAGGCGCGCACAGGACGAAATCGTGGGCCGCCGCCTCGGGCAGCGTCTCCCAGGCGTCGAGAATTCCCGCAAGGTAGCGGCCCACACCGGTCGGTTGGCCCAACAGCTCCCGCGCGTCGATGGCGACCCTCATCGTTCGCGCCGCGCCACGGCCTCCGAGTACGCCAGTCTGAGCGTCGTGGCGGCAGTCGGCCAGCTGAACGCACGTGCCCGATCGAGGCCGGCCGCGCCCCAGTGCGTCGCCACGGTATCGTCCGCAATCAGCGACGCCAGCGCTGCCGCCAGTTCGGCTGGTCGCATGGGATCGATGAGGATGCCACCGGTTCCCACGACTTCGGGCAGCGCGCCCCTGTTGGACGCAACCACTGGTACGCCTGCAGACATCGCCTCGAGGACTGGCAGCCCGAATCCCTCGTCCAGCGACGGCAAGATCAATGCTCGGGCGCCCGCGTAGAGGTTCTCTCGCTCGGAATCAGGCACGTACCCG
Source organism: uncultured Acidobacteriota bacterium (assembly GCA_963827515.1). Taxonomy (GTDB): domain Bacteria; phylum Acidobacteriota; class Vicinamibacteria; order Vicinamibacterales; family UBA2999; genus JABFSA01. Next base: position 131,002 of record CAWHBF010000003.1, read on the forward strand.
AGAACCCGGACGCGGCCAGCCAGCGGCGGTTCGGCGATACGGGTGAGCCACGCGCTCGCTTCACGGTGGGCCCGGCCTGCGATGACGAGGGGTGGCAGGTCGCGGTGCGTCGTGAGCAAAATCGAGTACGCGTCGAGCAAGGCACCGAGATTCTTGCGTGGCTCCAGCGTACCGACAAACAGCAGGTGACCGCCGCGCGGCAGGTTCGGCCGGTGGCCGAGTGCCCGCCATGTCGGTGCGCCAGGGCGACAGACGTAGATGCGATCCCGTTCGACCCCAAGGCGTCTGTTCACGAGGTCCTTGCCGTGCTCGGTCGACGTGATCACGGCATGAGCCCGCCGGGCGTGGCTGCCGACAAGCGCGGGATAGTCGCGGCGAATCTCCGCGGTGGTGCGCTCTGGTTCTGACAGGAAGAAAAGATCGTGGATGGTCAGGACCTGTGCCGCGCGCCGCGTCGGGATCAGCAGCGGATGCGCCGCGTGTACGACGTCGAACTGGCCAGCCAGGGCCTCGACCGGCGGCCATTCCGCTCGATGCCACAAGAGGTTCAACACGCGGACGGGGATCCGACGGTCCACCACGTCGACGCCGAGTTCCGAAGCCAGCGCGCGCGGTGGCCGGTCCTTCCAGGAACTGCTGAAGAGCGTGACTTCACCGGGATTCGCGGACGCATAGGCGCCCATCAACTGGTGCATGTACTCGCCGACGCCGGTGCGTTCCCGCAGGGCAGGCCGGTAGTCGGCCAGAATGCGCATGGACCCGTTATGATAGCGTCTGCGGTTCGACGGCGAACCGCTGACGAAGGGTCCTGGTGGAGGCGGATTGAAAATCGCGGTTGTCGGTACGGGATATGTGGGGTTGGTGGCGGGTGCCTGTCTGGCGGAAAGCGGCAGCGACGTGATCTGCGTTGACCGGGATGAAGCAAAGGTCCGCACGCTACGCCGTGGCAAGATGCCATTTTACGAACCGGGCCTCGAGGAATTGGTCAAGCGTAACCGGCAAGAGCGCCGGCTAACGTTCACCTCGACGCTTCCCAAGGCGGTCCGGGACTCGAGCATCATCTTTATCGCGGTAGGGACTCCGCCTGGCGAAGATGGTTCCGCCGACGTGCAGCAGGTGCTCGGAGTGGCGCGAGACGTAGCCAGAGCGATGAACGGCTACAAGGTCATCGTGGATAAGAGCACCGTGCCGGTTGGCACAAGCGCCCGTGTTCGAGAAGTGATCCGGCGAGAGACCACCCATCCATTCAGCGTGGTGAGCAACCCGGAGTTTCTCAAGCAGGGCGCGGCGGTCGAGGACTTCATGAAGCCGGACCGCGTGGTCATCGGCGTCGAGGATCCACGCGCCGAGGCGCTGATGCGAGAGCTGTACTCACCCTTCACACGGACTGGTGCGCCGATCATGGTCATGGACTGTGCCAGTGCCGAACTGACGAAGTACGCCGCCAACGCGATGCTCGCGACGCGGATCTCGTTCATGAACGAGATCGCAAACGTCTGTGAAGTCGTTGGCGCAGATGTGGACCACGTGCGGCGGGCGATTGGTTCGGATCGACGCATCGGTCCGTCATTCCTCTTTCCGGGGATCGGCTATGGCGGGAGCTGCTTTCCCAAAGACGTCCAAGCCCTGATTCATTTCGCCGCCAAGAAGGAATACGAGTTTCAGATACTCCGTGCCGTCGAGGCGGTGAACGCCCATCAGAAGACGCGCCTCGTGAAGAAGATGCGTGCGCATCTCGGTGCACTCAAGGGAAAGGTGGTGGCGGTGTGGGGGCTGGCGTTCAAGCCCAGAACCGACGACATGAGGGAAGCGCCCGCGGTGACGATCATCGAGGCCCTTCTCGCCGCGGGCGCAAAGGTACAGGCCTACGACCCTGAGGCGTCCGGCGTGGCGAAGGGGATCTTCGGGAGTCGCGTGACCTTCGCGGCGGGTAGCTACGACGCGCTGAAGGGAGCCGACTGCTTGGCGATTGTCACGGAATGGAGCGAGTTTCGCCGGCCGGACTTCGAACGCATGCGGAAAGTCATGCGCGCACCGATTATCTTCGATGGTCGCAACCTGTTCACGCCCGAGCAGATGAGGGAGCACGGGTTCTCGTATTACTCCATTGGCCGCCCCTGATCGCGCCGTTGTGCTGGTGACCGGTGGCGCCGGCTACATCGGCAGCCATAGCGTCAAGGCCTTGCGCCGGGCCGGCTACGACGTCGTTGTCTTTGACAATCTCTCGGCAGGTCATCGGGGCGCGACGCTCGGTGCGCCCCTCGTCCTGGGAGACATCCGGGACGTCGATGCCGTTCGCCGGGCACTGCGCGAAAGCGGTGCCGCAGCCGTCATGCACTTTGCCGCTCGCCTGGTCGTCTCCGAATCCGTACACGACCCGGCAGGCTACTATCTCAACAACGTGACGGGCACGCTCGCGACGCTGGAGGCCATGGCGGCCGAAGGATGCCGGTGCTTCGTCTTCTCGTCCACGTGCGCGGTATATGGCGAGCCGACAAGTGTTCCCCTCACCGAGTCACACCTCACAGTGCCCGTCAGCCCGTACGGTCAGACAAAACTGGCCGTGGAACAGGCGCTCCCGCATTTCGAACGCGCCTACGGCATCCGGTCGATCCGCCTTCGGTACTTCAATGCGGCCGGCGCGGATCCGGACGGGGACCTCGGCGAGGACCACGATCCGGAGATCCATCTCATCCCCCGTGCCCTGGACGCCGCGCAAGGCGGGTCGCCGTTCGAGCTGTTTGGCGAGGACTATCCCACCCCCGATGGCACGTGCATTCGAGACTACGTTCACGTGACGGATCTCGCGGATGCGCACGTGCGGGCGTTGAGCCGGCTCCTCGAGGGAGGGGCATCCAGTACCTACAACCTTGGAGCGGAGCAACCCTCCTCGGTCCGAGAAGTGCTCGCTGCCGTCGAGCGGGTGACGGGACACCGCGTACCCTTCGTGTCGGCCGCCCGGCGCCCCGGCGATCCCGTGGCCCTGTACGCCTCGTCAGCGCGCATTCGCGCGGAGCTTGGCTGGGTACCGCAGCGCGTGAGCCTCGAAACCATTGTCGCGGACGCCTGGAGATGGCATTCGAATCACCCTCAGGGCTTCCGCACGGTGACACGCTGACCAGGATCCCGACAGCACCCGTGTGAACGTCTTCTTCCGTCTTCTCGAGTACGCGCGCCCCTATCGTGCTCGCTTGCTGGCGGCGCTGGCGGCGATGCTCGTGTACGGGGCGGCGTCGGCCGGCGTGGCCGCGCTCATCCAACCGATCTTCGACGAAGTCCTCCCGAGTCGCGAAAATCTGGTGCCCATCGCGGTCGCTATCCTCGGCGTCTACCTGGCGAAAGGTATCGCGGCCTATCTGTCCGGCTACTTGATGACCGATGTCGGACAGCGTGTCGTACGCGATCTTCGGAACGTGCTCTTTCGACACATTCTCGGCCAATCGGTGGCCTTCTTCTCACAGCAGACAACGGGGCGGCTGATGTCGCGGATCACGAGCGACGTCGGTCAGATACAGCGCGTCGTCTCTGAAACGATCGGCGACCTCACGCGTGAGTCCCTGGCCTTGATCGGCTTCGGGGCGCTTCTCTTCTACTTCGATGCGCGTCTCGCGATCCTGTGCCTGACGGGAGCCCCACTCGTCGTCTATCCGTTGGTGCGGCTCGGGCAGCGTGTACGCCGGAGCGCTCGGGGCAGCCAGGAAGCCCTCGAGCAGATGTCCCACGTCAGCGCCGAGGCCATCGCCGGCCATCGCATCGTCAAAGCGTTCGGCGCCGAGGCGCTCGAGACGGGCAAGTTCGAACGGGCGTCCCAACACCTGTACCGGACCAACATGCGGGTGACGGGAGTGTTGTCCGCGCTGCCGCCACTGATGGAGTTCATCGGTGGACTCGCGTTCGTCGCCGCTCTGGTCTACGGGAGTCGGGAAATCGCGAGCGGCCGCCTGTCGGCCGGCGAGTTCACGGCATTCATCGCGGCATTGTTCATGATGTACGCGCCAGCCCGAAAGCTCAGCCGGGTGAACGCCGATTTCCAGCAGGCGATGGCCGCCGGCGAGCGGATTTTTGAACTGTTGGATTCTCACAACGAAGTGGTGGACGCGCCCGGTGCAACGGTGCTGTCCCCGTTCGGCCGGCGCATTGAGTTTCGAGACGTACGGTTCGCCTACGGCGGCGGCGACGGGCGGGTGACGCTGGATGGCGTCAGCTTCAGCGTTCCGGCAGGGCGGATGCTCGCCATCGTTGGACGAAGCGGCGCCGGCAAGACGACCCTCGTCAATCTGATTCCCCGCTTCTACGACGTCACGAGCGGAGGGATCTGGGTCGACGGGCACGACATCCGTGACGTGACCCTCGCATCGCTCCGATCGCAGATCGGCATCGTGACGCAGGAGACGGTGCTGTTCGACGACACGATCGCCGCGAACATCGCGTATGGACGCCGCGATGCGACCCATGCGCAGATCGAGGCGGCGGCACAGGCGGCGCACGCGCACGAGTTCATCGTTCTCCTGGAACGCGGTTACGACACGATGATCGGTGAGCGTGGCCAGCGGTTGTCGGGTGGGCAGCGGCAACGTATCGCGATCGCCAGGGCGATTTTGCGCGATTCCCCCATCCTCATCCTGGACGAGGCGACGTCGTCGCTGGACAGCGAATCCGAGATGCTGGTGCAGGACGCGTTGTTTAATCTCATGAGGAACCGCACGTCGTTCGTGATCGCGCATCGTCTCTCCACCGTTCGTCGTGCCGACGCGATTGTGGTCATCGAGCGAGGTCGTGTCGTTGAAATGGGCACGCACGAGGAGCTGCTGGCCGGCGGAGGTACCTATGCCAGACTCTACGAGATGCAGCTGCAAGACGAACCCGCGGATGTCGAAGCAGAGGTCTGACCCCTCATGATCAAGTCAATGACCGGGTTCGCATCGCTCACGCACGAGGATGAGCACGCGACGGTCGATGTCACCATCCGGTCGGTGAACCATCGTTTTCTCGATCTGCAGGTTCGGCTGCCGCAATGGCTCGCCGAACTGGAGGCCCGCGTTCGCGCCGTGCTGCAGAAGGGGATCTCGAGGGGACGTGTGGAGACAGCCGTGTCGGTGCAGCTGCGGAGCGTGGCGGTACCTACGGTTGAGCTCGATCTTGGCTTCATCGGTACGATGGCGGCCGCGTTCGACGAGGCGCGCGCCCGCGGGCTCGTGTCGGGGCCACTCACCCCGGGCGATCTCCTTCGGATTCCCCAAGCCGTCTCGATCCGGGAGCGGGCGGTGGAGAAGGACCCCTCACAAGTGCAGCGGATCGGCGGGAGTGTGGAGTCTTCCATTGAGCTTGCCGTCGCGGAACTCAGTGCGATGAGAGTGCGAGAAGGCCATCACCTGCGTGCCGACCTCGACGCGCGACGCGCAGCGCTGGGCGCGATGATCGAGCGGGTGGCCGTCCTGGCGGACGCCGGGCGTGGGGATGTGGAGGCGCGCTTGCGAGAGCGTGTGCGTGAGATCGGGTTCGAGCTACCGGTCGACCAGGCCATGATCGCCCAGGAAATCGTTCGCGCGGCGGCCCGGTCGGATATCAGCGAAGAGGTGACGAGGTTCCGCGCACATCTGGCACATTGGGAGGCGCTCTCGGACAGCGATGAGCCCTGCGGGCGCAAACTCGACTTTCTCCTCCAGGAAATGAACCGCGAGGTGAACACGATTGGCTCCAAGGCCGACGGGCTCCATGTCTCGGAGGTCGTGATCAACGCGAAGGCCGAGCTCGAGAAAATGCGTGAGCAAGTCCAGAATGTCGAGTAGCGAACCACCCGACAGGGGTATTGGGGGACGAGGCCTCCTGTTCATCGTGTCCGCACCATCGGGCACGGGCAAGACGACCCTCGTCGAGCGACTGGTGCAACGGGTGCCGGGACTGCAGATGTCGCGTTCGTATACCTCACGCCAGGCGAGGGTCGGCGAGCGGGACTCGGTCGACTATAATTTCATCAGCCGCGACCGCTTCGACACCATGGTCCGGGAGGGGGCGTTCCTGGAGTGGGCGGACGTCTTCGGCAACTGCTATGGCACGTCCGCAGCCGACACGGACGCCTTGCTGGCGGCCGGGAAGGACGTGGTGCTCGTCATCGACGTCCAGGGAGCGCGACAGGTCCGTTCACGGGGGATTGAGACCGTCAGCGTCTTCGTGCTCCCGCCGTCGGCGGAGGTCCTGGAGCAGCGGCTTCGTGGACGCAGCAAGGACTCGGAGGATCAGAATCCGGAAGCGGCTCGAAGTGGCGTGCCGGGAGGTGAGCGACTTCGCGCAGTACGAATACGTGGTCGTCAACGACGAACTGGACACAGCCGTCAGTCGTCTCGAGGCGATTGTCCTGGCCGAGAGGGCCCGCGTGAAGGTCATGCGGCACCAGACCGAACAGATCATCGATACGTTCAACGGAAGGTGAGACGGTATTCATGGAAAGAGCACCTAAGGACAACCGCTTTGAATTCGTCGTGCTTGCGGGCCAGCGGGCCCGGCAGCTGCTGCGTGGCGCCGTGCCGCGCGAGTCCGGCGAGAAGAAGATCACCATCGCGCAGCGCGAAGTGCTGCGGCGTAAGGTGGAAAAACTGGTCGAGGGCGAGGGGGCCTGACGCGCGGTCTCGGCCTTGTGAGCTGACGGCATGTCACTGATCGCGCTCGGCGTGACCGGCGGCATCGGCGCCTACAAAGCGGTCGAAGTCTGCCGCGGCCTGCAGAAGCACGGTCACGACGTGGTGGCTGTGATGACGCGTGCGGCCGCGCGATTCGTGGGCCCGACGACCTTCGAAGCGATCACTCGGCGTCCCGTGATCACGTCGCAGTGGAAGCCGGGAATGAATGCGGACATCGAGCACATTGCGATCGCGGATCAGATCGCGCTGCTGCTCGTGGCGCCGTGCACCGCGAATGTCATAGGAAAGTTCGCCCACGGCATCGCTGACGATTTCCTCAGTTCCCTGTATCTCGCGACGCGAGCGCCAGTAGTGTTGGCGCCGGCGATGAACTCGAACATGTTGGGGCATGAAGCGGTACAGCAGAACCTGCGACTGCTGACGGCCCGCGGGGTTCGGTTCGTGGAGCCCGGAGAAGGCTACCTGGCCTGCGGCTGGATCGGGAAGGGCCGCCTGGCGGAGCCGGCGGAGGTCGTTGCCGGGGCACTCGACGCCCTGGCGCCTGCCGGCTCGACGTTACGCGGCCGCCGCGTGCTCGTGACGGCCGGGCCCACCTACGAAGACATCGATCCCGTTCGCTATGTCGGCAACCGGTCGAGCGGGCGTATGGGTTTCGCGCTGGCAACAGAAGCTCGCCGGCGCGGCGCGACGGTGACGCTCATCGCTGGTCCAACCACACTCGAACCGCCACCTACGGACGAGTTCGTCAGGGTGCGGAGCGCCCTCGAGATGCACGCGGCGGTCTTGGTGGCCGCGAACCGGGCGGACGTCGTCATTATGGCTGCCGCCGTGGCCGACTACACGGTGGCTGATCCCGCATTACAGAAGATCTCGAAGACCGACGGACCCGTGACGCTGGTCCTGCAACGGACGCCGGATATTCTCGCTGAGCTGGTCCGGCTGCCCTCGCGTGCCGCGTCGGGCTCCCCGGTGCTGGTGGGCTTTGCCGCCGAGACAGGGGATGCCCTGACGAAGGGACGCGCCAAGCGGACCCGAAAGCAGATCGACCTGATCGTTGCCAACGATGTGTCCGCGCCCGGGGCCGGATTCGACGTGCCTACGAATGAGGTCACGATCATTGGCGAGGCCGACGAGCAGCACGTACCCATGCAGGACAAGCATCGGGTCGCACAGGTCATCCTCGACCGGGTCGAAACGTTGCTGGCGCGAGGAACCCGAACGGTCCTGCCGACGTCCTGACCTCACCGATGAATCTGCTGCTGCTCCTGGCCGGAGTGCGTGTGTGGTCGGGCACTCCGGTGGAATGGATCACGCGTGTCTTCCTCGCCGTTTCACTGCTCTCGTTCGAGATGCAACTGGCGACATGGACCGGCCTGGCGACGCTCTGGACGCTGGTGCCCCTGAACGCGGTCCTGGCGGCCGCCCTGTTCGTCTGGCATGGGCGCCAGCCTCGAGACTGCAGGAGACGTGCTTGGCGTACTGCGCCCAGCCTGGCTGCCCCTGGCGGTTCTGATGTTGGCCGTCGTGACGTTGAACGTGGCAACCCCGCTTGGAACAGCCGACCCATACCACCTCCAACGGGCCGAACGGATCGGTCTCGTCGGCACCCTTGCCTACGACCCGCTAGTTCATCCGAAGTCGAATGTGCTCGGCTGGCTGTACGAGTTGCTCCTGGCCGATGTGGCCGCAATACCAGTCCTCGGGGGATCGATGCTTCGGCTCCACGGGGCGGCGGGTCTCGTCTTCTTCACGCTCACAATCGGCGCGGTCATGCACCTGCTGGGTCGCTCCTCGCGTCTCGGGTGGTGTTTGCTGCTGACGGTTCCGGCGGTGTTTCATCAGTTCGTCCTGGTGAAGAACGATCTCTTCGGGGCGATGCCCGCGTTGGTCGTGTTGGCCTGGCTGGTGACCAGGGTCAGCGTCGCTCCGCCAATCGAGATTGCCTGGGCCATGTGGCTCACCGGGATTGCGTTCGGGATGAAGGTCTCGAGCTTTCCTCTTGTACTGGTGGCGGGGGCTGCAATCGCCGTCGCGCACTCGACGGACGGGAAGCGGATTGGCGCAGCGGCGGTCGGCGGCCTTGTTGGAGTGATGGCGGGCGGGCTCCTGTTTACCCTCGTCGAGAACGGGCGGATGTATGGAAGCAGCATCGAGCCGATTCGTGAGCTTGGTAACAGGACGACGACGGTGGCTGAGGCCTCGACGTCGGTCGTCCGCTACCTCGTCAGCCTCTTTGACCTGGGTACGTTGACGCGGCGCTGGTGGCCCGGCCGCGGCGGATGGGGCGCGACGTACGGTCTGCCGTTCGTCTGGGCGATGGGCGTCCTGTTCTACGCGAGACGGCAGCCGGACGTTCGTCGGACCTTGTGGCTGGCCGCTGCGTACGGACTCGCGTTTGCCGCCGCGTATCCGGACGCCGACGTCGCGCATCGACTGGTCCTTGCGCCTGGACTGCTGGTGATTGCCGTGGCAGCGGTCGCGGCTCAGCGGGAATCAAGTGTTCCCGGATGGATGCAACCGGCTGGTCTTGCCGTGGCCGCCCTGTCTGGCATCCAGGTGGCGCGAAGCATCTTTCTCTATTGGGTAAGGGCATGACGAATACACGCGATGCATTGATGGCGCACCTCGACTACTTTGCGGAGCTTGGCGTGGACGGCGTAAGGGTTGAATCGACGTGGCGGCGGCGAGCCGCGAGTGTTCCGCAAGTGACTGTCACACCATCGTCAGGGGTCACGGGGGCAAGGGAAGTGGCGAACGTGGGAACGGTCCAGATATTCAAGTCTCCAATGGAAGCGCTCGCGGCCATCCGAGAGGACCTGGGCGATTGCACTCGGTGCAAGCTGCACGGCCTCGGCCGTCAGAAGATCGTGTACGGCGTCGGTAACCCCAATGCCGACCTGATGTTCGTAGGCGAGGCGCCTGGTGCGGACGAAGACATCAAAGGGGAGCCCTTCGTCGGTCGCGCCGGGCAATTGCTCACGAAGATCATCGAAGCGATGGGCCTTCGACGCGAGGACGTGTACATCGCGAACCTCATCAAGTGCAGGCCGCCATCGAACCGCAACCCTGAGCCGGATGAAGTGGAGCAGTGCGAACCCTTCCTCTTCCGGCAGATCGATGTGATCAAGCCGAAAGTCATCGTCGCGCTCGGAAAGTTTGCGGCGCAAGCGTTGCTGCGCACCACGGAGCCGATCACGCGCCTGCGCGGACGGGAGTTTCAGTATCGAGACGCGATCTTGATGCCCACGTACCATCCGGCGTACCTGCTGCGCACCCCATCGGCCAAACGCGAGGTGTGGGAGGATATGAAGCGTGTCAGCGCAATTCTGAAAGGTGAGTAGTTGCGACTAGTCTCGGTGGCCGTCCCGGTTCCCTATCTCGATTCCCTCACATATCAGGTTCCCGCGAGTTGTCCCGAACTGCCACGGGTCGGCGCACGCGTACGGGTGCCCGTCGGGTCACGCACCGTTGTCGGATGCGTGGTTGCCCAGGGCGCGCCGTTCGATGGAGCGACGACCGTGCGCGAGATCCTCAGCGTCCTGGACGATGACGTCTACCTGCCGGAGACCGTCGTCGACTTGTGCCGCTGGGTGGCGGACTACTACATGGCGGGGATGGGCGATGCCATCGGCGCCGCCATGCCGCCTGGAGCCGATCGGAAGACTGCGTTTCGGACGCGACGTGTCATTGCGGCGACTTCGCACGGAATCTCGGCAGCAGAAGGCGATGCCCCCGGCGTTACGCCTCGACAACGGGAGATCCTGACGCTTCTCGCGGGTGCTCCGGCCGGACTTCCGGCCTCGATCCTCAAGGAACGAGGAGCGACCGCTGACGTCGTCCGCCGGCTGACCGCCAAGGGCCTCGTCACCATCCAGGAGGAGCGGCACGAGCGGGATCCCTTCGAGACGTCGCTATCGATTGGTGTTTCCCGTGACGAGGAGCGAGTCCTGACGGGTGAGCAGGAGGCAGCGTGTACGACCTTGCGAGGCCTGCTCGACACGGACAGCTTCCGAGTTGCGCTGCTGCACGGGGTCACGGGAAGCGGGAAGACCGAGATCTACCTGAGGTTGGCGGAGCACGCGCGCGCCTCCGGCAGACAGACGCTCCTGCTGGTCCCGGAGATCGCCCTGACGCCGTCGGTGAGCTCGCTCTTCCGCTCCACGTTTGGTTCGAGCGTGGCCATACAGCACAGCGGGCTCTCCAACGGTGAGCGGCACGATCAGTGGCAGCGGATCCGCACCGGCGGGATCGACGTCGTGGTCGGTACGAGGTCGGCCGTGTTCGCACCACTCTCGAACCCGGGCCTCATCATCGTGGACGAAGAACACGACGGGTCGTACAAACAGGAGGAATCGCCTCGCTATCACGGGCGAGACGTGGCGATCGTGCGTGGCCAGGCTGCTGGGGCGCTGGTACTCCTTGGATCGGCGACACCGTCGATGGAGACGCTATCAGAACGCGGTGTCGGGCAAGTATGTGCATCTGGCCCTCGAGCGGCGCGTCCTCGATCGACCGCTGGCCGCGGTGCGGCTCGTGAACATGCGAGAGGAGTACGCTGACGCGGGCCCTGACGTCGTGATCAGCCGTGCGCTTGCCGAAGGAATCGCGCTGCGCCTCGAAAAACACGAGCAGGTGCTCATACTGCTCAATCGTCGCGGCTACTCGACCGCGGTGCTCTGCCGCCAGTGCGGCGACTACTTCGACTGTCCCAATTGCAGCCTCTCGTTGACCGTGCACCGCGTGAGAGGTCGCTGGCGAGCCCGGTGCCACTACTGCAACCACGCGGTCGAGGTGCCAACGTCATGCCGGAAATGCGCGGCGCCATACCTCGAACAGACCGGGTTCGGTACCGAAAAGGTCGAAGAGCATCTCAAGGAGCGCTTTCCCGAGGCGCGCATCAGCCGGGTGGATCGCGATTCCGTCCGCGCCAAGGGTGCATTGACGGCGCGCCTGTCGGAGTTTGCGGCCGGCGATGTCGACATCATGGTTGGTACGCAGATGATTGCGAAAGGGCACGATTTTCCTCGCGTGACGCTGGTCGGCGTGATCTCCGCGGACGTAGGCTTGGGCCTCGCCGATTTCCGCGCCGCCGAACGCACCTTTCAACTGTTGACGCAAGTCGCCGGCCGCGCCGGCCGCGGTGAGCGAGCGGGGGAGGCGATCGTGCAGACCCTCTATCCGGAGCACTACAGCATCGAGGCGGCTCGCCGGCAGGACTATCCCGCGTTCTTCGAGAAGGAACTCGAGTACCGACGTGGGATGCGCTATCCGCCCGCCGTAGCGCTGGTGAACGCCGTGGTGCGCGGACGTGGATTCGACGAGGCGATGCAGCTCGCGACGGACATCGTGACCCGCCTTGTGCCGCACGCTGAGCGAGCGAAGTTTCTGATCCTCGGACCCGCGCCGGCGCCTCTCGGCCGGCTTCGGGGCGAGCATCGCGTGCAGTTCTTCTTGAAAGGAACCCGTCGCGCCGACATGCGCGCCGCGCTGCGGGAGGTGCTGGCCGCCATGCCAGACGTCAGGCGGCGAACGACGATCGACGTCGACCCACTGAGCGTGATGTAGAACGTTCGAATCGTTCGGATTCGTTCGAGCGTTCGGCCGGTAGCGTTCTTGAGAACGAACCGCACGATCCGAACGGATCGAACGCTCCGAACGACTACGGTCCAGAAACAAGATCGAATGGTTCGATCGGGGCCGGCGTGAAACAGAGAATGAACATCAACACCGCTCCGGCTGCCAGCCAGATACGGACGCGATCCAACGGCACATCTTCATCGGCGGTGCGCGGATGTCGTGGACCGAACGTGGCGAGCATGATGACCGTCAACACGGTCCATACGAGCCACGAGGCCGACACGAACGTGAGTCCGATGAGAACCAAGACGGTGGCGATCGTCACGGCAGTGCTCTTGCGGCCGAGCACCGCGTAGGAGATATGCCCGCCATCGAGCTGTCCAATCGGAAAGAGGTTGAGAGCGGTCGCAAGCAGGCCGAACCATGCGGCGAACGCCATCGGATGCATGTTGATCGAGTAGCCATCCGGAGGCGTGCCCCACATCAACCAGGCCACCGCTTGAAAGAGCAGGGGTTCGCCAAGCTCAACGAATCCAGTGGTGTCCGGGGGCAGGGCTGTGATGCGCGAGAAGCCCATGCCGGCGATCAGCACTGGAACGGCGACGACGAAGCCGGCGATGGGTCCGGCGATGCCGATGTCGAACAGCTCACGCTTGCCGGGAATCGGCTGTCGAATGCGGATGAAGGCCCCGAGCGTACCTGTCAGCAGCAGCGGCAACGGCAGAAAATAGGGAAGCGAGGCATCCACGTTGTAGTAGCGGCAGGCGAAGTAATGGCCGAATTCGTGTGCCCCGAGGATGGCGAGGATGGAGACGCTGTACCACAGGCCGTTCAGCATGAGCGCCGTGGTGGAGAGGTCAGTGACCTGGCTGCTCCCGAAATCGAAGTGGAAGCTGGCGAAGTGCCCGGCGCCAGCCATGACAGTGGTCACCACCGTCAGCACGAACAGTACGACGTGTCGCCAGACGGGCCCGCGACGGGGCGCTGGCCGCGGGGGCGTCCACACGTACACGGGCTCCGCGGGAGTCGTGATGGCGGAAGGCAAGGGAGGCAGGTCGTGGGAATCGGACGAAGAGTTGCCCATACGGGCCGGTTACCCGATATTCTGGAGGTCTTTACCGGGCTTGAACCGGATGGTGCGGCCAGGAGGTATGCGCACTTCCTTGCCCGTCCGTGGGTTACGGCCGATGCCGCGCTTGCGGGGTTTGACCTGGAAAACGCCAAATCCACGCAGTTCGATTCGGTCGCCTCGCTGCATGGACAGGCGCATCGCATCGAGAACAGCATCGACCGCTACCTCGGCCTTCACCTTGGTAATGTCTGCGGTCTTCGAGACTTCGTTGACGATGTCGACCTTGATCATTCGGGGGAGCCCTCTGCGTGAGTAGCTGTAACTACTATAAAAAGAATCACTTACGCTGTCAAACACAGTCAGATCGCCCCTAGGATGTCAAAACGTACCCCTTCCGTCGTGTTGGTCGGTCGGCCAAATGTGGGCAAGTCGACGCTCTTCAACCGTCTCAGCGGGACTCGGCGCGCCATTGTCACGGCCATGGCGGGCACCACGCGAGACGTGATTGCACAAAAGGCCGAATGGCTGGGCAATCATTTCGATCTCGTTGACACCGGGGGCATGTTCGGCGCGAGTCAGGATCCGCTCCACGCGCTGGTGCTCGATCGCGGGCGGCGGGCCATTGAATCGGCAGATCTCCTTGTCCTCGTAGTGGATGGACGCGAAGGGCTCGTCCCGGGCGACCGGGAGATCGCCAAGGTGATCCGAGCCGCGAACACGCCGGCCATTCTCGCCATCAACAAGGCGGACGACCGCAGGGCAAAGGCCGGGTCTATCGAGTTCTATGAGCTGGGCTTCGACGACGTGTTCGAGATTTCGGCCGAGCATGGGCTGGGAACAGGCGACCTGCTCGATGCCATCGTGCGAGGACTGCAACTTCATCCTCCCGAGAAGGCCTCAGCGGGCGAGGCAGTCGCACCCGGGGATCCCACCGAGGGAACTGCGGTGACGGTGCGGTCCGATCCCGGAGAACTGTCGATCGCGATCGTGGGGCGGCCCAACGCCGGGAAGTCGTCTCTGGTCAATCGCTTCCTGAAAGAGGAGCGCATGATCGTCAGCGAAATGCCAGGCACGACTCGCGACACGGTCGATTCGATGCTGACCTGGCATCGTCGGCGGTTTCGCATCGTCGATACGGCGGGTATCAGGAAAGCCGGGCGCGTGGCGCGCGGTGGGCAGGTAGAAACGTTGAGCGTGATGCTCGCACGCCGCGCCATTCTGGCGGCGGACATCGTCGTGCTCGTCGTGGATGCGAGCGTCGGCGTGACAGATCAGGACGCGGCCATTGCGGGGGAAGCGGACAAGGCCGGTCGCGGCATCATCATCGCAGCCAATAAATGGGATCTGATGAAGGACCGCGGATCCGAGTTCGTAAAGGTCTTCGACGAGGAGCTTCGTCGGCAACTGAAATTTCTGGACTACGCGCCGGTGCTGCACGTCTCGGCGGCCACCGGGGAACGCACGCCGAAGCTCCTGGAGGCCATCGATCGCGTCGCGACATCGCGTGCGACCCGCGTGAAGACTCCGGCACTCAACACGTTCGTGAAGAAGATCACGGATAGCCACCCGCCGGCCAGTCCCGGACGTAGCCACGTGCGGGTGCTGTACGCCGCCCAGACCGCGGTGTGTCCTCCGACCTTCGTACTGTTCACCAACGTGGCCACGGAGTTCCATTTCTCGTACGAGCGGTTTCTGCTCAACAAGCTGCGCGAGAAGTTCGGCTTCGAGGGCACGCCGCTGCGGCTGCACGTCCGGCGTCGGCAGCGCGAGGCACGGCCTGCGGGGGCCGGCCGCAGGCCCCAGAACGATGCCTGAGCGCAACCGGCTGCTATACTGTGGCCGGTGACCCCAAAGCTGTACAAGGCCGTGGAGGTCTGTGAGGCCGCAGGGCTTCAGCCGTACGTACTGCGATCGTGGGAGAAAGAGTTTCCCGGGATTGGGGTGCAGCGGTCGCAGGACAGCCCACGTCTGTATCGTCAGTCGGACCTCGACCAGGTGCTGCGGATCAAGCAGCTCGTGTTCGGCGAGGGTCTGACGCTTGCGGGGGCGCGTCGCCGACTCGAGGAGTCGTCTCCCAGGGAGCCTGATGCGGACAACGTCGAGAGGGCCGAGGTCCTGGAGACCTTGGGCGCCGATGCACGGGCCCGGATCGCGGTCGTTCGGCACGGTCTGCGGTCGCTGCTCGAAGTGCTTTCGAAAGGGCCTGGAGCAGCGGGACCGATTCCGCCGCTAGAGCTGCCCTTCGAGCCCCCGGGTAGACGAGCGCCCTCGAATGCAGGCAGCCGGGAGCGAAGCGCTTCCAAACCGGCGGCGAAGATGATTGCGAAGCGTGGGATCGCGGTCAAGAGTTCGGGTGGTGCCAAAAAGAAACGGGCGAGCGCATAGCCCATTTTCTTTCTGGGTGTTTCGTCGACTTCGGGATGTGGCGCAGCCTGGTAGCGCACCTGACTGGGGGTCAGGGGGTCGCTGGTTCGAATCCAGTCATCCCGACCAATTTTACTCCGATTCATTGCCGTATCGTTGCCGGAATAAAGACGAACGGCAATTGAAATTCGTTGACCAAAGATTGACCAATTCTCGGGCCGGCTCACAAAGGGCCGGCCTTTTTTGGGTAAATGCGGGTAATTATGCCTTTGACCTGATGGTTGACGTTTTGCAGCAGCGTTCTCGTAGATGGTTGAACATCTCCGAACGGGCCTGAAGTGCCGGCAGTGTCGTCTCCCGGTAGGCCTGATTGACGACGCGCAACCAGACTCACCACACGAGCTGGTCATGCATTGCCCAGCGTGTGGGCACTGCTGGGTATGGCGCGACCCCGATCTCCTGAAGAAAATGCTACTCAGCCTTCGGCGCAAATTGCAAAAGGAGATGCCGAAATTGAACACTCACCTTGACCGCCCGAGTAGCGCTCATCGCTGCTTCGCCGCCTTTCGACTTCCTGAAAGCAACCTGACTGTTTAGACCGTAATCACTCAAATCGTCTGCGGTTGCTGGCGACCAGCCGTCCGTCTGAACAGGCTCCGAATCGTGGACGCTAGCGTGACCAATGACCGTAGACTGTTGCGCTACTAGCTGCAGCGAACCAGCGCCTGTCAATACGCAGCCTCGACATTCCATTTGCCGGCTCGCTGCGCTGGCGCACGCCCTGCAATCAGGTCAGCCGAGTTCGAGACAGTTAGCGGGCAAGCATCGCCGCAGTTCACTGAGCCGATGCCACTAGAGGTTGTACTTCAGGTCCAGATTCGTTATCTAGCACCTCACACGAGATGTCCTAGGTCTAGCGCACGCAGGCTTTACCCTCCGCGATGATGTCGGCCAGCCTCGCAGGGCCAATGCCGTCGATCCTGACCATGTCACTAACGGAACGAAACGGCTGAATCCGACGCAGTTCGATCATCTCCTGTGCGCGAGCAGGTCCGATGTGGATGATGCCTTGTAGCTCGGCCAAGCCAGCCCTGTTGATGTCGATGCACGACGTAACAGGCGGTGGAGGCGTTGGAACTGCCGCGGGTGGTGGGGGCGGTGGGACTGGTACAGGAGCGGGCGGGGGCGTTGCGATCGGTGCTGGCGGCGCGGGCACCGGCCGGCACCGGCGCTGGTAGCGGCTCTGGCGCCGGCATTGGACCGGGGGGCGGCTGAGCGCCCTCTCCACGCTCGACGCGGACCGTGTACGTCCCAGAAAGATGCGCCTCGACGATGACGGTTCCGTGGAAGTCGGTTCGAAAGACTTGCGAGCCGGCGCCCGCGTATAGCTGAAGGGCTGTTGGATCCGGGTGACCGTAGGTGTTCCCCGCGCCCACGCCAGCCACCACGACCTCAGGCGACAGAGCCGTGATGCCTTCGACGGTATCCCCGTTACTGGAGCCATGATGACTCGCCTTGTGCACATGAACCGGTCGCTGCAGCCATTCGGGCTGATGCACTCGCCACCATGCCCATTCTCGGGGCTCAGCATCGCCGGCAAGTGAGAGGCGGAATTCGCCGTACTCGATTACGACGCCGATGGAATTGTCGTTCTGGTCCCAATCTGGAATACCGGGTGGCGGCACGACCGTGAACGACGCATTGCCCATCACCACCTTGCGGGCTGTCGGCTGAATCAGTTGTGTACCAGCGGCGGCGACCGCCTCGAGCACACGGGCATACACCTGGGTCGACGCGGAGATGCCGTTGTCCATGTAGTACACGGGCTTGAACGCTCGAATGAGCGAGGGCAAGCCGCCGATGTGATCCGCGTGGTTGTGCGAGGCGATCACGACCCCGACGCTAGAGATCCCGGTCGCTACGAGATACTCACGCATCCGCTCGGGGTTCTCGCCGGCGTCATAGACGACGTTGCCTGCCGGTGTCTGAACGAGCACGGCGTCGCCCTGTCCCACATCGACGAAATGGATACGAATGGGAGGGGGAGCGGGTGGCTCCTGCGCCGGGAGCGCTGGCGCCCAGGCCAGGGCCGCCAGGACAACGATGAGCACACGAAGAGGCTTCATAGGGAGATGTCGCCTTTCGGTCCTGGCGGGATCCCGTCCCGGAGTCGTCGCACTTCCTCGAGTCGCTCGTCCCGAGCCGCGGGATCGATCTCAAACCGGACGGTGCTCACCCCGGACTCGTGGTATTCGGTCGTCTTCAGTACGTCGCCTTCTCGCGCGGCCGAAGGCAACCATCCGCGTGGAACGGTGACTCGCGGTCCGTCACTTTCCAGGACCGCCCACTCGTCACCCTCAATCCGATCGATGGTGTAACGCGTCATTTGGCGGACGCGTCGATATTCTGAGCGCAGGCAGACTGAACACTCGTCACCGGAGCCCTAGCCGGAGATTTTGCCGAGTTATGTAGCAAGGCGTTCAATCGTAGCAACTCGCGTGCCTATCCTATCTATCCGGCCGCCTAGTCCGCCACCCGAGCCGCGAGTATTCTGATGACGTGACGATCCACCTCGTCGACGGCACCCACGAGCTGTTCCGGCACTTCAGTGCATTCGTCACCTGGTCTGGTGTGGCGTTGATGGTTGCCAGCGCGATCGCGAATAGCGAGGCCGATGACCGCGACGTACATCTGTCCGTCATCCGGAACGTGATCGTCGGGGCACTGTTGTTGGCGGGCGTCAGCTTGGCGCTCCGCCGCGTCTACCCGGTTGGGGGCGCAGCATGGCAGGCGTGCGCGGTGTTGGCACTGGCAGCGGTGGTGTGGGGGACGGCACTGCCAGGGGGCTGGCTGACTCGGTTATGCCGCTGGTGTTATAGCCACGCCGTCGCCCGGGCTGTGGTGTCCATCAGCCTCATCGGGGCGTACATCGTCGCCGCGTACGGTCCTGGGCTGGATCACGCGTTTCTCAATCCGGACGAGATACCGATTCTGGCCCAGGTCTACAGAGGAGGTGCCTGGGTTGGGTTTCTCGAGCCACTTCCCAGATTTCCTGCCCTCTATCGCCCGCTCTTTGCGGTCAATGCCTGGACTCTGCATTCGCTGTTTGGAGTGAACTACGCGGCCTACTACTGGGTGCACCTGGTAGTGCTCATCGCAACCTGCGGCGTGGTTGCCGCGCTCTGCAGGTCTATGAGTCCAGGGACAGGTGTTGCCCTGTTGGCCGCCCTGCTGTTCGCCACTCACTCGTTTACCAGTGACTTCATATCAAGCTGGGTGATCGACACGCTGCCGTATACCGGCCTCCTCGCAGTAGCCGTTGCCGCGTTGCTCTGGCGATGGCAGGGTGGCTGGCGGTGGGGCGCAGTCCTCGTGGGGCTGCTCGTTCTGGCTGGCTTGAGCCGCGAGAACGGCTTGGCGATTGTCGGCGCTACCGGCTTGTACGCGATCGTCGGCGGTCGTTCTGGATCCCTGGATCGTCGACAGGTCATGGCACTGTGCGCATTCTGCGTGCTGTCCCTTGTTATCTATCTCGCAATCCGCAGTATTGGTAGCCCCGGACTGAGGCTCGACCTCGGGACGGTTGAGGAGGAGAGCGCGATCTTCGGCCGGCTCTACGAGGAGCCCGAAGTGCGCGACATGCTGCCTGGTCAGCGGATTCAATTGTACGGGTATACCGTCCTGGCCAATCTCATCGGCAATTTCGCCATGCTGTTCAGCGGCTTTGGCGTACTGCGTCTTGGTCGGCCGGAAGCGTGGATATCGGTTGTCGCGCTCTCGATGTTCACGACGGTCGCCATGCGGATGTGCGGAGGCGGCCTCTCTCCAGGTCCACGGGTCGGGGCTCGCATTGCACGCAGTGCGACGTTGGCTGTTGGCTGGTTGATGGCGTGCCTCGCGACGGGAGCTCTCCTGTACGCGGCTGCTTCTCAGGTACCGCGTTGGACCGCTGATCTCCTCCTGCTACAAGCTGCCTGTCACACCGCCCTGTCGGTTGGTGTTGTTGTCGCCACGTCTGACTATCGTCGCTGGCCACCTGCGCTGCGCGCGCAGGCCGCGTTCGCCTTGGGATTGATCCTGGCGAGCAGTCTCCTGGCGTTTCCGTACTACCGGTATCGCTCACACTACGTCAGCTATGTGGGATGGGTGCTCCTGTTCGTGATCGCCTTGACTCGTCTGAATGAAGGGCAGTGGCGGCGAGCCTTGCGCTCATCCATGGTTGTCGTGGCTGCGCTGCTGATCCTGATCAACGGGGCTCGGGTGCACGCTTCGTTGCCGAACTCCGACTTCCTTCCTGAACACTACTCGTATCGAGGCTATCTCTGCGATCCAGGAACGCCTGACACGTTGGCTGAAGCGATCGCGGTCCGCTTCCGACTCGATATGGGCCGGCTCGATGCTTGTCGCGCCTCGGCACGGTGATGGGCCTGTTAGCGCGGCGTTGGGGTTCGCCGGTGTCCGACTTCGTGCACGACGAGCCTGACGTGGTTGTCGATGTGTCCGTCACGCCGGACCCGCGCCCGACCATCAGATCACCGCACTCCCGAACGGACGCTAGCGACGAGTCAGGACAAATTCGACGCCCGGGCTAACCCGTCCCTCGGTGTTGCACCATGTACGGGTCCGGGCACGCCTGTTCGCTAGCCCTGCGCTCGACACGCCGAAATGACTAACCGGCAAACGGCGTCAGGGTGTGCGAGTTGTCGCTACGCTGGATTTGGCCCGCCGCGTGCAGATACTCGCGAATCCCTCCCCTGGGGTTCTAATGCAGCGCACCCGAGAAGAACTCGCGGAACTCCTGCGTAAATCTCAGGACAGCCTGAAGAAATCCCGGTCCGCCCACCGCAGACTGAAAGCAGTCATAACGAAGGTCAACAAAGTTATCGGTCGGCGCAAATCGGTCAAAAGGAAACCGCCGAAGTAGCGCTTACCCTCAGCCGCAGTAGCGCTCAGACAAGGCGCGAACTAGCGGACCTGGTCCCGCGACCTCGCGCTTGAGCGTTCCATCTCATACACCTCGCGCGATATAGTTCCCGCCCACACGAAGCGCATTCGATCTGTCACCGAGTCGAAACCACCTTCCACCGACAACCCTGCTGCATCGGCGCCCAGGCGCGCCGAGCAATGCTGACGCCTGCCGTTCCGCTTTAAACGCCGTTCCGGAGGAGCATGAGTTGGACAAAGGAGGGGCCACGCGGCGACCGTGGCGCCGGTCGTGCCGTCGCGTACCACCCGCGTCTCGTGGCGCGGTACACGAACATCGAGCGCTCGGCCGTGGCCTGCGCTTTCGCCCGGTCGACAATCGGCGCCGTCACCCGGTAATTTGGCGGTAGCGTCCACGCCTCGGCGACCACCACCGCAATCTGTTCCTGTGTGAGCGGGCGACGCATCACACGCCAGCGCGCTCGCCGTCTCGCGATTATTTCGTGCAGGGTCCGCATATTCGTCATCCTCCAGCCCGGCGGGCGTCACGATCTCCTTTGTAACTCTTGCCGACAGGGTCCTGATCTATTCCTCTAGCGTCACACTGGCGCGCGACCACTTAACGCGCCGGTCTCGATACGGCAACACCGACAGCGTTTCGCTTCGCCGATCCCGCATGAACCGAATGCAGAAACCGCTGCCGTCGACACCACGAATCACAGGCTCGCAAGGCGTCGCCACGCAGGAACTTTCGTCCGACAGACGCGGTAGACGCTGTTCGACAAGAGCCAAGAGCATCCGGAGTTGCCGGAGGTCCTCAACTCCATGAGTTTGCGAAAGCGTTCCGTTGCGATCGCTGCCGTCCATGCGGGGACTGCACGAAGCAAACAGTGTGCCCCAGGACCAGCGCTGAAAAGCGTGTCTTCATAGAACACCTCCGGCCGCACCTGTCCCACCTTGTCGCAGCGGCGCGGCCGCGGGACTGCCTTGACGGCGGCGACATTCTCGCGACCTCACGGCCGATGGTTGATAGCATTCGTGATACCGGTCGCGTCGTTGTAATGGGTGATGCACTGACGGGATTTGGGAATGAGATCACCGGTGGCAGTGCGAAGGCTGGCGCCATGGCCTCGCGCCTCGGCTCTTGTCCGTTTGCCGAAGTTCATGAAGTCGAGCCCCGGCGTGCCGACGGACAACGTTTTGACGTTGCGGTGTCCCGCTGCCTTCAAACGTTCCGCGATCATCGCCGTGCTCCAGCACGATTCCACCGATCGCGGCGATCGCGTCGAACGGTGACTCTCGGTCCGTCACTCTCCAGGCCCGCCCACTTGTCATCCTCAAACCGATCGATGGTGTAACGCGTCATTGGCGGACGTGTCGAGATTCTGGGCGCAGGCAGACTGAATACTCGTCACCGGAGCACTAGCCGGGTGTTTTGCCGAGTTATGTCTGCAAGGCGTTCGACCGCAGCAACTCGCGTGCCGATCCTATCTATCCGGCCGCCTAGTCCGCCACCCGAGCCGCGAGTATTCTGATGACGTGACGATTCACCTCGTCGACGGTACCTATGAGCTGTTCCGGCACTTCTATGCGATGCCGCCCGCCAAGAACCACGATGGCGAGGAGGTCGCGGCCGTACGTGGGGTGATGTATTCGCTTCGCGGCCTCGTGCAGGACGGCGCGACGCATATCGGTGTCGCAACAGACCACGTGATCGAGTCCTTTCGGAACAACCTGTGGCCCGGCTACAAGACGGGTGACGGCATCGATCCCGCGTTGTGGTCGCAGTTCCCGTTGCTCGAAGAGGGTTTACGCGCCTGGGGCCTCACGGTCTGGCCGATGGTGGAGGTCGAAGCGGACGACGCGCTCGCGTCCGCGGCGGCGAAGGCCGCGCTGGATCCCCGAGTGGAGCAGGTGATCATCTGCTCCCCGGACAAGGACTTCGCCCAGTGTGTGCACGGCACGCGGGTGGTTCAGCGTGATCGCGTGAGAAAGATCACGCGGGACGAAGCCGGGGTTGTGACGAAGTTCGGCGTGCGACCAACCTCGATTCCGGACTATCTGGCCCTCGTGGGCGATACGTCGGACGGATTCCCTGGGCTCTCGGGCTGGGGACCGAAATCGGCAGCGACCGTGCTCGCCAGGTTCAGCCACATTGAGGCCATTCCCGAGGATCACCGCGCATGGGGACTCGACGTGGCACGCGCCGGGTCGCTCTCGGCGACACTGAATCGCGACCGCGAGCTGGCGCGGCTCTTCAAGCAGCTCGCCACGCTGCGGACGGACGTCCCGGTATTCGAGTCCGTCGACGAGCTGGCCTGGCGTGGCCCCACGCCGGCCGTGTCAGGGCTTCGTCGTCGACTCGCGGTCGACGACTGAACTTGGAGCTTCCGGGGGGACGCTGCGTAGCTTCTCTACGAAAGTGATTGACAAACCGAGCGCGCCTCCGCTGATCCAGGTGAACCAGGCGGTCCGTATTCCCTCATGCTCGCCGCACACGCCGCCCCTCGCACCTTCCGGATCCGAAGGTCTTCGTCGTGGTCGCGGGGTAAAGATTCGTCCGGAACCGTGCAGCGCAAGCTACCTCTCGTTACCACCCATTGACAAGGGCCCGTACGACGAATCCCGTTCCAGCCCTGGCTGTTCACAACAGGACAGACGTAGCACCGCAGAGCGTCTAGGCTGTCGATCGGCCAGACCTCTCAAGGTTTGGTGTCCTTGCTTCAACCCGTGGCCGACTCGGCCGCCACGTCGCCCGTGCTGTCAGCCTGTAGCTACACAAACGTCCACAATGGGCGACGAGTCTAGAGATCGTCCGCAGAGGAGCAGAAGATGAAGACGCTATTGATCGTGACGCTTGCCACCGCGCTCGCCGTCGCGGCTGTGGTAACGAGGTTTCCGACACCGCCGACACGTCACTGAATTCCGGAAATGGCGTCGCGGGAGGGGGCTCCCCGCAGCCGGCGCGCGCTGCCTACCGTGATGTCACGATTCCGGCTGGCACCACCCTACCTCTGGCCCTGACGAGCGGCATCGCTTCAGACACCAGCGCCGTCGAAGACGTGGTCACGGCAGAGCTCACACGAGCCGTCAGCAGCGACGGGCGTGAGGTGCTGCCCGCGGGTACGCGTCTGACCGGCAGCGTCACCGACGTCGATGATTCGGGTCGCGTCAAGGGACGGGCGATGATCGCGTTCCGCTTCACGTCCTTGCGTACCGGCGACGAACAGTACGACGTGCAAACCGCGCCCGTGTCGCACACGGCCGAGGCCACCAAGGGAGAGGATGCCACGAAGATCGGCATAGGCGCCGGAGCCGGAGCGGTCATCGGCGGTATCCTCGGCGGGGGGGATGGCGCCGCGAAGGGTGCCATTGTGGGCGGCGGCGCTGGGACGGGCGTCGTGCTTGCGACGAAGGGTAAGGAAGTGCGGCTCGGACCTGGTGCCAGTGCCACGACGGAGCTCACGGCCCCCCTCACGGTGCGTGTCCGCGTGAGTTGATGCGCGACGCCAGCCCTATCGAGAGGGGTGCTGCTGACGGCCAGACATGGGCCATCGTCACGATCGTTGATGAGGCGATCACTGAATCGCTTGTCAACGCTCTGCGCGAAACGCCTGCCTATTTCGACGAGTCGAGCGAGGGTCTTGGGCTTGCGTTGCTTGTCGGGCGTGCTGATCCGGGGTGAGAGCGGGGTAGGGAAGGAACTCGTCGCTGTTCAATGTTGAACAGCGTGCTCCTCCAACGGTTGCTAGGATCTGCAAGATCACAGCCATGCTCCACGAGTTTATCGACCTCCACCGCGATGCGATCATCGCCAGCTGCCGAGCGAAGGTGGCAGCCAGGGTCATACCGCCTGGCACCGCCGCGGAGATCGATCACGGGGTTCCGGTGTTCATCGGGCAGCTCGCGGAGGCATTGCGGCTCGGACTCTCGACGGACCTCGAGATCGGCCGCGTCGCGGTCAGGCACGGGCATGACCTCCTGCGTCAGGGATTCACCGTGTCTCAGGTTGTTCACGACTATGGTGACGTGTGTCAGACCATCACGGAGATGGCAGTGGACATGCACGTTCCGATTACCGCACAAGACTTCCGGACACTGAACGCCTGCCTTGACAACGCGATCGCCGGCGCGGTCACGGAATACGGGCGGCAACGAAATCAGTCCACCCTCGATGGGGAAGCCTTGCGCGGGAGCGAGCGCCTCGGCTTCCTTGCGCACGAACTGCGCAACCTTCTAAACACTGCCATCGTCGCGTTTGACGTGCTCAAGACGGGGAACGTGGGAGTGTCAGGGAGCACCGGTCTCGTGCTGCATCGCAGCCTGATGGGTCTTCGTACACTGATCGGTCGCTCGCTCGAGGAAGTGCGCCTCACTCAGGAGCTTCAGACACTGGTGCCGTTCGAGGTCGCAGCGTTCATTCAGGAGATCGCCCAGGCCGCGCGCCTGGAGGCGAGCGCCGTCGGCGTCGCACTCGAGATCTCACCCATTGAGCAAGGCGTGGTGATCGAGGGTGACCGGCGGGTTCTCGCATCGGTGTTGGTGAATGTGCTGCAGAACGCGCTCAAGTTCACCAGACCCGGCACGACCGTTACGCTGCGCGTTGTCGCCACCCTCGAGCGAGTGCTCATCGAAGTCGAGGATGAATGCGGTGGCCTTCCGGCTGAGGATGCCAACGAGCTGTTTCGTCCGTTCGAACAGCGCAGCGCCGATCGCACCGGTCTGGGTCTTGGTCTCGCCTTCTGCCGGTGGGCCGTTGAAGCCAACCAGGGGCTGATCTACGCGCGTAGCCTCGCGGGTCGAGGATGCATCTTTACCGTGGACATGCCGCGGTTCCCCGTCGCCGCCGAGTTGTCCCAGGCATGACACCGTCGCGAGACACACGTGGCATTGGAGCGCTCTATGAGTAGCCCTGTGCCGCACTCCGCTCGCGCTGTAGAGCTGCCAAAGACGCCCACCGGAATCCGTGGTCTCGACGAAGTGACCCGGGGTGGACTTCCGACAGGACGGCCCACCCTGGTGTGTGGGGGTGCCGGGTCCGGCAAGACGCTTCTGGCCCTCACCTTTCTGGTGAACGGCGCGGTCCGCTTCGACGAGCCGGGCGTCCTCATGACGTTTGAGGAGAACGGCGCCGAAATTGCCAGCGACGTAGCCTCGCTTGGCTTCGACCTTCCCGGGCTCATCGAGGCCAAGAAGATCGCGGTCGACTATGTCCGCGTGGAACGCAGCGAGATCGAGGAGACTGGCGAGTACGACCTCGAAGGCTTGTTCATCAGGCTCGACTACGCCATACGGTCAGTAGGCGCCAAACGAGTCGTCCTCGACACGATTGAGGCGCTGTTTGCCGGCCTATCGAACGCCACCATCCTGCGGGCTGAGTTGCGACGGCTGTTCCGGTGGCTGAAGGACCGAGGCATGACCGCCGTGATTACGGGCGAGCGCGGCGACGGTCTGCTGACCCGGCAGGGACTCGAGGAGTACGTCTCCGATGCCGTGATCCTGCTCGACCATCGTGTCCACGACCAGACCTCAACGCGTCGTCTGCGGGTGGTCAAGTACCGTGGCTCTCACCATGGCACGAACGAGTATCCGTTCCTCATCGGCATCGACGGCATCAGCGTGCTCCCGGTATCCTCGCTGGCACTCCAGCACGACGCACCTGAGATGCGTATATCGTCGGGTGTCTCGCGCCTCGACGACATGCTCAGCGGTCAAGGCTACCTGTGCGGAAGCACGATTCTCGTGTCCGGGACCGCCGGGACAGGCAAAACGAGCCTCTCCGCCCATTTCCTGAATGCGGCCTGCAGTCGGGGCGAACGCTGCCTGTGGTTTCTGTTCGAGGAGTCTCCGCAGCAACTACTCCGCAACATGCGTTCCGT
This sequence comes from uncultured Acidobacteriota bacterium, assembly GCA_963827515.1. GTDB lineage: Bacteria > Acidobacteriota > Vicinamibacteria > Vicinamibacterales > UBA2999 > JABFSA01. Next base: position 157,455 of record CAWHBF010000003.1, read on the forward strand.
CGGTGTCGACCTCGAGCCGTGGGTTGCGGCCGGCCTCCTACAGTTTCAGGCGGACCGCCCGTCTCGCTACGGCCTCGAGACCCATCTGGTCACGATGCACCAGGCGGTGGCTGACTTCAAGCCGACCGTGACGGTCATCGACCCGGTCACCAACCTGCTGACCGCGGGCACGCTTACCGACGTCCAGGCAATGCTGACACGCTTGATCGATCATCTGAAGATGGAAGGCATCACGGCGATGCTGACGAGCCTGACGCCAGGCGCCGTTGATACTGACTCGACGATCTCGTCACTGATGGACACATGGATCGTGCTGGCGAATGAGAATGTCGGCGGGGTGTACCGCCGGACCTTGGGTGTCCTCAAATCCCGCGGTATGGCCCACTCGAACGAGATTCGGACGTTCGTGTTGACGGATCGTGGCTTGCAGGTCTTCGATCCAGTGAATGAGCCGCCCCTGGCTATGGCCATCGGGGGGGCACACCTGGAAGGACGAATTGGCAATATTGGAGCCATCTGAGGCAGACACGTTCCTATTGCGGCTCTATGTCGCGGGACAGACGCCGAGATCGGTGGGTGCGCTGTCGAATCTGAAGACGATCTGCGAAGACAATCTCCAGGGACGCTACCAGCTGGAAGTCATCGATCTACTCCAGAACCCTGGGCTTGCCAGCGGAGACCAGATCCTCGCCGTACCCACGCTCGTGCGCCGTCTGCCGCATCCAATCAAGAAAATCATCGGGGATCTCTCCAACCGTGAGCGAGTTCTTGTCGGGCTCGATCTCCGTGCTCGGTGACCATGAGCCACAGACCTGAGGCGTCGATGGACCTAGACCCCTCTGGCGGAGTCTCCGAACGGTACGTGCTCCGGCTGTTCGTCGCGGGCATGACGTCGCGCGCGGGACGCGCGATCGAGAGCGTCCGTGCGATCTGCGACAAGCACCTCACTGGACGGTACGACCTGGAGGTGATCGACATCTACCAGCAGCCGAGTCTCGCCAAGGGTGAGCAGATCATCGCAGCGCCGACCCTGATCAAGAAGGCCCCGCTGCCGTTCCGCCGAATCATCGGCGACATGTCGAATAGCGAGCGCCTTCTAGCAGGCCTCGACATGGTTGGCAAGGATGCCGCGTGACGAGGCCATGACCGGGCACCAGGGCGGTGACGACGATCTCGCGAGTCTGCGGGCGCGTCTCACCGAGGCGGAGGAGCTCCTTCGGGCGATTCAGCTGGGCGATGTCGATGCGCTGATCGTTCGCGTTGACAACAGCGATCAGGTGTACACGCGGTCCACCACTGACGAGCCGTACCGCGACCTCGTCGAACAGATGCAGGAAGGTGCGGTCGTCCTGGCGGTCACGGGCGATATCCTGTACTGCAATGCGCGCTTCGCCAGTCTCGTCGGTGCACCCCTCGAGTCGGTGATCGGCACGCGCTTCGACCGGTTCGTGCGAACAGCCGACCGGGACGAATTCCAGACCCTGGTAAACGCCCGTTCCGGGAGATATCGCTGCCAGCTAATCGTTCAGGGGGCTGACGCGTTCGAGGTGCTCATCTCCATCACGAAAGGGAAAGAGGCCGACCGCATGCACCTGGTCGTCACCGACCTCCGCGAGCTTCACGAAGCCTACAACACCCGCGACCGCGCCGAGAGTGCCAACCGAATGAAGGACGAGTTCCTGGCCATGCTCGCCCACGAACTCCGCAACCCGTTGGGTGCAATCAGCACCGCCGTCCTGGTGCTCGAGTCGACGACGAGCAGCGGAGAGTCTGAAACCTGTGCACGCGACGTCATCTCGAGGCAGGTCAGCCACCTGTCGACGCTGGTCGATAGTCTGATCGACGTCGAGCACGTGGTCTCCGGAAAGGCACGATTGCATCGCCGGCCTCTCGACCTCTCCCAGGCGGTCCGCCGCGTCGTCAGCGGTGCGATGGGGGCAATCGGGCCGAATCGGCATGTCGAGGTCAGGACCGACCCTGTGTGGATCGACGGGGACGAGATCCGAATCGAGCAGGTACTCACCAGCCTGCTGGCCAACGCGATCGGCAATACTCCGACGGACGGCCAGATTCGAGTGGCGCTGCGCAGCGAAGGAGACGTTGCGGTGTTGACCTTCATCGATACGGGCGCCGGCATCTCGGCGGAACTGCTGCCCACCATCTTCGACATCTTCGTTCAAGGGGGCCGATCCCTCGATCGCGCTAAGGGCGGTCTGGGAATCGGCCTGGCGCTCGCCCGTCGTCTCGTGGAGCTGCACGGGGGCACAGTGGTGGCATCGAGCGACGGAGAGGGCCATGGAAGCAGCTTTATCGTGAGGTTGCGGCAGATACCCGCGACGGACACGCTCGCCGGTCCCTCGACTCCGTCACCTCGTACCGGATCCAGACGCGTCCTGCTGATCGAGGACAACCCCGACGCGCGCGAGATGCTCCGCCAACTGCTCGAGATTGCGGGCCATGAGGTTTACACCGCAGCGAACGGCGCCAGCGGTCTCGAGCTGCTGAAGACCGAGTGTCCCGACGTGGCGATCATCGACATCGGCTTGCCAGGGCTCGACGGGTACCAGGTCGGCAGACGCATTCGCGAGTACCTGAACGGCCGCCCGATGCTGATGGTGGCGCTCACGGGATACGGTCGACCTGCCGATCACCGGAAGTCGGCCGAGGCCGGATTCGATCGCCACATCGTCAAGCCCATCGATCCAGACGAACTGCGGCACCTGTTCGTGGCCGATCCCGAACAGGTAGGCGTCTCATCAAGGTCCGAACGCTCGCACTGATGGCCTCCACCGTGACCGACACACGAACGCTCGTCCTCCTGCACGCATTTCCCTTGGGGACGCGCATGTGGGCGCCGCAGCGCTCAGCGTTCCCTGGTTGGCGCGTCGTCACGCCGGCTCTGCCTGGGTTCGATGACAGTCACGCCACCGCCTCGTCCATGGAGGCCTTTGCCACGCACGTCAACCAGGAGCTCGATCGGCTCGAGATTGAAGCTGCCGTCTTCGGCGGCCTCTCGCTTGACTCCGCCGGCTGAATCCGAGGGAATGCAGGCAGCTATCCCTGGTGCAGCCTTGTTCGCCTGCCGCACGCCGGACTATCTATCGAACCTAGAAACCCCTGAGGCGTTCAACGCGGCGGTCAGCGCGTTTCTTTCGACGCTCTGACAGGGTTCGTCAGGTCGTAGCCGGCTCACCTACGGTAGCGCAGCTTCTGACGACCCGAACACTCCCTGCTAACCGATTGCCTCCTGCTTTCTTCGCGTCGTACATGGCGAGATCGGCTGCTGCCAGAATGCCGATGTTCGTGCGGCCGTCGAATAGTGCGACACCAATGCTGGCCGTGGCGGGGGGCTGGTCCTCGGCCCCGGACGTCATGTGGTCACGCAGCGCTTCCATGAGTCCCATCCGCGACCACCCTCGCCTGCGCGGCGTCCACCTGGGGCAGGATAATCCCGAACTCGTCGCCGCCCAGCCTCGCCAGGACGTCAGTGTCCCGGACTCGGCCCTGAAGCGCCACGGCGACCGCCTTGAGCAGATCATCTCCCGCGTGATGGCCGAACTGGTCGTTGACCTGCTTGAAGTGATCCAGATCGAGCAGCAGCACGGCCCCACCATGGCCGTAGCGCGCCGCCGACCTGGTCTCCTGCGCCAGCGCCTCTTCGAAGTGGCGAGCATTGAACAGCCCGGTCAGGTGATCATGGCTGACGAGGTGCTCCAGGCGTGCCTCGAGCTTCTTGCGCTCGGAAATGTCCTGGACCTGAGTGATGAGGTTCAATGGCTGCCCCTCGTCGTCGCGGACGAGCGAGACGCTGACCAGCACCTCGACCGAGTGACCGAGGGCGTGTTGATACCGGGTCTCGACGTCGTATTTCTGCACGCGCCCAGCGAGCAGGTCCAGTTTCTGCGACGAATCGACGTCCGCGGCGTGTGCTCCGGAGAGCTCGCGGAACGGACGGCCGCACGTGTGCGCAGCCGTGTAACCGGTGATTCTGCAGAACGCGTCGTTGACTCGAAGCGTCTGGCCTGCCATGTCCACGAGCGCCATCCCGATCGGCGCCTCGACAAACGCGCTTTCGGTCGCGTCCCTCACGGTGCTACCAAGATGCGTTGCGCGACGGCGGATGAGTTCATGGGATATTCCTGGAAGGTGCCTGAGCCGCACTGCACGCCTTGATCCGGCGTGGTGACGTTCACCACGCCGGGAACGTGAGGCTTACGACAGGACGCGGACGACGACGCGGCGGTTCTGGGCACGGCCGGCACGCGTGGTATTCGGAGCAGCAGGCATGGTCTCACCGTAGCTGATCACGTTGATCTTGTGCAGCGGCACCTGGTGCTGCTCGTGGAGGTAGCGCTTGACCACCTCGGCGCGCTCGAGCCCCAGGTTTTCGTTGTAGGCAGTCGCGCCGGTATTGTCGGCGTGTCCTTCGATCTCGATGAAGGCACCCTTCGGGTCCGCCTTCAGCTGGCCGACCATCAGGTCAAGGCGGGCCTTCGCCTCATCCGGCAGGGAAGTGTTTCCGAACTTGAAGTTGCCCTGATCTTCGGACAAGGTCACCTCGTAGATCAGCCGTCGAGACGCAGCGACGGTCGTGGACACCTCCTCGACGCGGACGCCCACCGCCGCGGCCTGTGTGCTGGCCGCACGGGCGCTCGTGGAGGCGGCATCCGCGGCGGTGCGTGCTTCCGCCGCCGAACGTCCGGCGGCTTCAGCCTTCACGTCCACCTCGCCGATTCGAGTCTCGTTCTGGCCGGTCCTCGCCTGCGTCTCCTCGACCGAGGTGCTCAGGGTCTCCACTTTTGAGTTGACGGTCCCGACCTCGCCACGGACGAATTTCTTCGTCGCGCACGCCGGAGCGACCGCCACTGTGAGTGCGAGCGCCACCGCCGTGTAGATATGTCTATTCATCTCTATCCTCATTCCTGTTGCGTGTGAAGGTCGTGGTCACGAGGCCTACTGGGTGGCGTTTCGCGACGAGTAGTTGCCGAGCGCGGCGGGGAAGGCACGCACCGTCAAGGGCGCCGTGACCTTGTTGTCTTTCAACACGTCCTTGGCTGTGACGCCGGCCCCGTACACTTCGCGCATGTCATCCGTATCTGGCTTGATGACGACACCCTTGAGTTCGAGGCCCGCGAACAGACCCTTGCTCCGCGAGTAGGAAAGGATCTTGGCCGTGAGCTTCAGATCGGTCGACGCGCCCGCCTGTCGACCGACGGGCCCGGCAGCCACGGAGGCGTCGCCGCCCAGTGTGAATTCGTTCGAGAGCAGGCTGTCCAACCCATCCGTATTCATGAACAACATCACGAAATCCGTGGACTGCGCGCCGATCTGGAAACCGACGCTCCCACCCCCCAGCGTGAAGAACGCCGGAGCGCTCCAACCCAGCGTGGTCCGGCAGCTGGCCACGCCACGGCCCCCACGGCCGCCAACGATGAACCCGGCCTGGAGTACCGAAGGGAAGACCGCCACGCACTCGGCTTTCTCCAGCAGGTCTTGGGGAATCCCCTTGTCGGGCGTGTCCATGATCTCGCGAAAAACGCGCGCAGCCTTGTCTGACTGACTGGATTCATCCTCGAGATTGGCCTGCGCCTGCGCGACGGTGCTGGCCATCAACGCCAGGATCAGCACGCCGATCGTGAGGAGCGAGCGACCGTAGGCCGGGTACTTCGGTGTAGTGAGTTTCATGTCGATGTCGGTTGCAAGAGACGAGCCACGACCAGAAGCGATGATTTCCGTTTGATCGCGCTGGCAGAGCGACGAAATGTAGGGAAGGTCGAGGATTTTATGGGTGGCTGAAGGCCCATTTGCCTGCGAGGGCTGAGAGCATCGGAGAAGAGCGACAGGCCTCTGTTCTCTATTGAACAGCGGGATTCTCGCCCTTCGCCGAACATACCTATGCTGCCTCGTTACCGTACACGATGCGCTGAACGGGCAGTCCCACTGACGTGCACGGCGCGCGCGTCGACAGAGCGGGGAGTGGGGCATTGTACTCCGGTCCACGATCGTGACCAAGTGTCTGGAGCAGACCAGGATAGACCAACTTCCTTGTCGGTCACTTCGTTTGGAGTGCTCGAGTCGTGATCGTGTGCCACGGGATATGGCGCGCACCTGCTTGGCGTTTCAGATCGATCGGAATCGCGATCGGGGTCGCGGCGGGTACCGGACTCGGCATCATGACGGCGATCGTGAAGACCCGTCGTCCGCAATCCTCGGACTAGCTGCCGATGGCGCACCTTCAACTGCCATCGGCGCGCTTTACCGACCAGGTCGGCATGAACGTCCTTCGTTTCCTCGAACTCTTCGGCGCGATCGCCGCGTTTGGTGGTCGTGCCGCGATGGAAGCCGTGCGCCCTCCCTACGAGCCGCGCGAGATCCTGCGGCACATCTATCAGTTCGGCTACCGCTCGGCGCCGTTGATTCTCACGGCGGGTTTCGCGATCGGAGTTGTCCTGTCGATGCACACACGCGCTTCGCTCGAACGCTTCGGCGCCGAGGCGCTGATTCCGGCCGGTCTGGCGATTGCACTCATCCGTGAAACAGGTCCCCTGACAGCCGGGCTCCTCGTGTCCGGACGCGTCGGCGCGGGCATCGGCGCAGAAATCGGCGCGATGAAGGTGACCGAGCAGATTGACGCACTCGAAGCCACGGCGGTCGATGCATTCAAGTATCTCGCGGTCACGCGCATCATCGCGCTGATGATCGTGATGCCGCTCCTGACGATCATGATTGACTTCGCCGGCATCGTGGGTGGCTACGTCGCAGAGGCAGCGGTCTCTGGCATGTCCTGGCAGCTGTACTTCGAACGGGCCTTCAGCCTCATCTCCTACTCGGACATTCTCACCGCGACGTTGAAGACCGTCGTGTTCGGATTTCTCATTGCCGTCGTGTCGGGCCATCTTGGCTTCACGACGAGCCGTGGCACCGAAGGTGTGGGCGAATCATCGACTCGCAGCGTCGTCATGGCATCCATGCTCGTGATTCTGAGCGACGTGGTGCTGGTCAAGATGATCCTCTTCTTCTATCCCCAGGTGTCGGGATGAACGCCGTTCGATTCGAGCATGTCTCGAAGACGTTTGGCGCCCGCACGGTGCTCGACGATATTTCACTGGAGATTCCGGCCGGCCAGGCATTCTGCCTGCTCGGGCGCAGCGGTACCGGCAAGAGCGTCACGCTGCGCCACATCATCGGCCTGGTGCGCCCGGATAGTGGAAAGGTGTTCGTCGAGGAACGAGAGATCACGGCATTGGAGGGACGCGAGCTCGCCGACGTGCGGAAACACATGGGCTTCCTGTTCCAGAATGCAGCGCTCTTTGACTCGATGTCTGTCGGCGACAACGTGGCATTTCCGATGCGCCGCCACACCAAGTGGCCAGCGGCCGAGGTGCGCGAGCGTGCCATGACAAAGCTCGCGGACGTCGGTCTCGAAAAGGATTTCGAGACGATGCCCGGCGACCTGTCGGGTGGGATGCGAAAGCGGGCCGGCCTCGCCCGTGCGATGGCGCTCGACCCGGCGATCCTTCTGGTGGACGAGCCAAGCGCCGGCCTCGATCCGATCACGGCTCACGAAATCGACGAACTGCTCGTCAAGACGAAGCAGGGTGGGACGACGCTCGTCGTGGTCACACACAACATTCCGAGCGCACGAGTGATCGGGGATGCGTTCGGTGTGCTGCAGGACGGACGAATGCTCATAAACGGGACGCTTGAAGCTCTCGATGCCAGCGAAGAGCCGCTCGTCCAGGCGTTCATGCGCTCACAGGGAGGTGGCTAGTGGCCACATCGGCAAGGCTGGCAGGTGTTGGAGCGTTTGTGCTTGGCGGGCTTGCCCTGTTCATTCTCGGGCTCTTCCTGATCGGCGACCGCCAGCTGGCCTTCGCCAACAAGTTCACGGTCTACACGGAGTTTACGAAGATCACCGGTCTTCAGCCTGGCGCGATCGTGCGCGTATCCGGCGCCAAAGCGGGTATCGTCACGCAGGTCGTCCCGCCCAACAGGCCCAGTGAGAAGTTTCGGGTACAACTCGAGATCATCGAAGATCTTCATCAATTGGTGCGCACCGACTCAGTAGCCACGATTGAGACCGAGGGGTTGATGGGTGGGAGCTATCTCGGTATCAGCACGGGCACGGACACCGCGGCGCCGGTCGGCCCGAATGCCACGATCGCGGGCAAGGAGCCATTCGACATCGCTGATCTGATGCAGCAGATGGGAGACACGATCGCGAGGGTAAACGTCACCATCGACGAACTGAAGGGCGGGGTTCAGGACACGGTCGTGTCTATTGGAGACACCGTCGACAACGCTAACGCGTCTGATCACCGACGTCAGCGCCGACATGAAGCGACTCGTGGCGACAGCCGCGACGATTACCAGTGACGCCGCGGAAATTGCGGAAGGCATTCGGAGCGGGAAAGGCACGCTCGGTAAGTTCGTGAACGACGACGAGCTGTACAACAGCGTCGCCGCGATCTCGAAGGAGGTAGAGGAGATCGCGACGGGCACAAGACTCGTGATTGAAGAGGCGAAACAGGCGCTCGACGACCTTCAGTCAAAGGACGGTCCCGTCCAAGGAATGACCGCGAATGTCGCACAGACCATGGACGATACGCGTGTGGCGATGGCGGGCTTTGCCGAGAACATGGAGGCGTTGAAGCACAACTTTCTGCTACGTGGCTACTTCAACAGGCGTGGTTTCTTCGACCTCGCACAAATGTCGCCGGCCGACTACAGGCAGGGTGCCCTCACGAGAGGCAGCGATCGTCGGATGACCCGAGTCTGGCAGCGCTCCGACGCATTGTTCGAGCTGGAGCCGGACAACACGCAGAACGAGCAGTTGACCGACCTCGGCAAGGCGTGGCTCGACTCGGCGATTGCGCCGTACCTGGAGCACGTCTCCTCAGGCATTGTGATCGTCGAGGGCTACTCGCAGATGGGTACGCCCGACGAGCAGTACCTGCGATCGCGGGAACGCGCCTCAGTCGTGCGCAGCTACCTCATCGCGAAGTTCCATCTCGATCCGCAGGCAACCGGCGCGATGCCGTTGAGCGCCGAGTCACCCGAGAGCCCGGGAAAGACACCGTGGGATGGCATAGCGCTCGCGGTCGTCTTGCACAAGGACGCACTCCCGCTGCGCGAGTAGTCGATCCTGTTCGGATGGAACTACTTCCGTATCTTCGACACGTCGGGCACGTCCTCGCCGAGCGCCGTGGCGAGGTCGATCTGGTGCTCTTGTTCCTGGCGAAGGATCTCTCGGATCTCTTCGGCCATCGCGTACTCGCCCAGGGCGTCGCATTGGCCAAGCCGTTCACGATAGGCGCGAACCGTGTCGTTCTCGTTCTGCAGGTCGGCGCGCAACATCTCCTCGGCATCTTCGGAGAGCTTCACGGGCAGGGACGTGGCGTTCGGCATGGCGCCCAGATAGTCGAGCTGCTTCGCGATCGTGATCGCGTGGGCGAGTTCCTCCGTGGCGTGCAGTTCCAGCTCCTTCGCAATCGACATGTATGCAGCGCCCGTCAGCGCCTGCGAGTACACGACGTAGGCGATGATGGCTTGATACTCGCGTGACAGATCCTCCTGGAGCCCTTTAATCAACGATTCACGGGTCACCGTCGGCGTTGTCACGTCCTTTTTCTTGGGCTGTTCGTTCGGCATAGTTCCTCCGAGGGCGTGTTCGGGCCTGAGGCGCCCGCCGGTACGGGCTTCCGCTGCTGGCGCATTGTAAGAACTGCCGACGCCTGCCATCGATTCCGACAGAGCGACCACGTGTCCAGGCGGGATCGCGCCTTTCCGGACGAAAGCACGGACCGTGCCACGCCGCAACGAGATCGCTACCCGCGGAGGGGGTTACGACCCTGAATCACGCGAAGCAGGACGACGACGACGGCGATGACCAGCAGGATGTGGATGAGGCCTCCGAGCGTGTAGGACGTGACGAGCCCGAGCGCCCACAGGACGAGAAGAACGATGACGACTGTTGAAAGCATGGTGATCTCCTTGTATTTATTGGGCTATTTCGACGTGACCGATCGTAGGCGAGCGGACCAACCGCCGTCTGTTCCGTTCAGGACAGCCTCGACTCCGATTCGCTCGCTTGCTGGGGTGGACCAACTAACGCGGCTCGCCGATAAGTGCCATGATTGACGCCCATGTCGACGAAGAAGGCGCCCCGGCCAGCGAAGGAGGTCCCCGCATTCGATCTGCGCACCTTTCTTGCCTCGGCCGGTGTCGCCCGAACGGTCACGAAGTACGCCAGCTCGGCCGTTCTCTTCTCACAGGGGGATCCCGCCGCCGACGTGTTCTATCTCCAGCAGGGGAGCGTCAAGCTGTCCGTGCTATCGCGAACGGGCAAAGAAGCTGTCGTGGCCATCCTCGGGCCTGGTGATTTCTTCGGGGAAGGGTGTTTGGCGGGTCAACCGCAGCGTATGGCCACGGCGACGGCGCTTCGCTCGAGCGCAGCGCTGGTCGTCGAGAAACCCCAGATGCTTCAGATACTGCATACGCAGCCGTCCCTGGCCGATCGATTTCTCTCGCACATGCTGGCGCGCAATATTCGTATCGAGGAAGACCTCATCGATCACCTGTTCAACTCGAGCGAGAAGCGGCTCGCGCGGGCCTTGCTCCTGCTGGCCCGCTACGGCAAAGAGGACCAGCCGCTCCGGCTGCCGAAGATGTCTCAGGAGATGCTCGCGGAGATGGTCGGCACCACGCGCTCACGCATCAATTTCTTCATGAACAAGTTCCGGAAACTCGGGTTCATCGAGTACAACGGCGATATCAAGGTCAACAGGTCGCTCATGACCGTCGTGCTGCACGACTAGGAGCGCGTTTACCTGGCTGGCTCAGCCCTGCAGCACGACATTCAGCATGGAGCGGTGGATCTGGAGTCCTCCGTCTCGCTCGCTGTTGCGCTCGAGGAATCCAAGCTTCCGGAAGTTGTTCATCAAGGCGTCGACCTTGGATCGAGTTGTTCCGCTCATCTCGGCCAGGAGGTTTCGCGAAATCTTCGGCAAGGCGTAGCGTACCGCCGTGTGCTCATCGACATGCGAGAGCAGCAGGAGTACACGCGCAAGGCGCTTTTCGCATCCGTTGAGGACCTGCTCGACCAGGTCCTGTTCGATGCGGACGTTTCTCGCCAGCAGATAGGACCGGAACCAATCGGACAGAGCCGGTTCCGCGAGGAGCTGTCTGCGCATCTCGGCCGTCTTCACCACGGCAATCGTGCAGCTGGTCATGGTCTCGGCGGTGGACTTTCGACGCCGTTGCCCGGCCAACGATCCCTCGCCGAGGAACGCGCCGGAATGGAGCATGGCCACAACGGAAGTCTTGCCGCCGGGCGACCGCACAGACAGGCGCACCCGACCCCTCTCTATGTACATCACCGCCGTGGAAGGATCCCCCTGCGCGAAGATGGTTTCGAACGGCTCTAGCCGGACACTTGACTTTGCAACGTGGAGGGAATTCAGCAGCCTCGCTCCCTTCCGCCCAGCCAGGTATAGGGAGGGCGTCGCGTGCCTCACCCACCCTGCACGGTGCCCGCCGACCTTGACGTGTGAAACCGCCATGAGCCAGAGTAGCGGGCAGACGCAACGAGTCGCTGTTCACAAGAGCACATACCGAAATCACACGGCGCTTTCGCTCAAGTCGCCCGCCAGGGAGAGTATAGGTGACCCATCCTGGTGCCGATAGGTCGTGGTAATGAAGTCTATTGTCTCGAAGTGCAACATGCTGCGAGCCCTTCCGGTTATCTTTTGCCTTGCGATTGTTCTGGTCCCGGCGTTCCCGGCGCTCGGCCAGGGGGTGCAGACGGGCACCCTGGCAGGGATCATTGAGTCCTCCGACGGCCAACCTCTCCCGGGTGTGAAGATCGAGGCGATGTCCCCGAGCCATCAGGGCGTCTCGTCCGCCGTTTCAGATGACAACGGCGTGTACTCCCTCCGCGGTCTGGCTCCTGGGACATACAGCGTGACCTTCGAGATGCCCTCCTTCAAGACTGCTACCAGGGAGGGCATCCCAGTGACCTCCGGGGGGACGGCCAAAGTCGATGCGACGATGTCTCTGGCGGCAGTAGCGGAAAACGTGACGGTGACGGCGGCGGCACTCTCGGTCGTGACCGTGCCGGGCACGAGGCCGACCTATTCGAAGGCCGTAATCGACACGCTGCCGATCGGGCGCCGCCCCCTGGACGTCCTTGATCTGGCCCCGGGCGTCACGATGAACGTCTTCAGCGCCTTGCAGGCGACCCTCGGCGGAAGCTGGGGCTACGACAACGTCTTCATGGTGAACGGCGTCGACGTGAACGACAACGTCAACGGGACCGCGAACAACCTGTTCATCGAGGACGCCGTCGAAGAGACGACGGTGCTGTTGCACGGGGTTCCGGCGGAATACGGGCGATTCTCGGGTGGCGTGGTCAATGTCGTGACGCGAAGCGGCGGGAACATGTTCGGCGGAAGCTTCCGAGAGGGGCTGTCGAATCCCAGCTGGATTGGCCAGACACCGCTCGAGGAAGCGGCCAACATCAAGCACCTGGACGTTCTCGGCAAGACTCACGAGGGGACCTTCGGCGGCCCTCTCGTGCGCGATCGAGTCTGGTTCTTCACCGCCGGCCGCTTCGAGAAAGTCAATATCCCCAACACGTTCGCCCAGAACGGTGGCGCGTACACCAGGACCGATACGAATCGGCGCGGGGAGGCCAACGTGACTGCCACGGTGACACCCGGCCAGCGCCTGCAGGCCAGCTTCATCATCAACTCCACAGAGGAGGTCAATAGGTCTGCCCTGGCGGCTGCCGTATTGCTCGACGAGAGCATGCTCACCACGAGGCAGTTGCCGAATCATCTCTTTGCCGTGAACTACAACGGTGGCCTGACGCCGCGACTGTTCGCGACGGCGCAGTACTCGGAGAAGAGACAGCGATTTCAAAACAACGGCGGGACGAGCACGAATCTTGCGGATTCGCCGTTCATCACACAGGGCGTCTCGCCCGGTGTCCCTGGCGGGCTGTTCTATAACGCGCCGTACTTCGACGCGACCGACCCGGAGAGTCGGAACAATCGTCAGCTCACGGGAAGCCTCGACTATCTCGTGACCACCGCCGGCTTCGGCTCGCACGAACTCAAGGCTGGCGCCGAGCATTTCGTCAGCACGGGCATCGGCGGAAACTCGCAGTCTTCGACCGGCTATGTGTTCGTGACGGATTACCTGACGGCAGGTGGCAACGTCGTGCGCGACGCGGAAGGGACGCCCATTCCCGTCTTCACGCCGGGCGTGAGCCAGGGCTGGAACTTCCGCGCCACGCGCGGGGCGGAGATCGACATCAAGACGACGTCGGTGTTCTTACGCGACCGTTGGGTCGTGGCGCCACGCCTCACACTCGATCTCGCGACCCGCCTCGAAATGGTGCATATCGATTCGACGGCGGGTGGCGGGGGTCTGAGCACGACGACCCTGATGCCACGACTTGCCGCGACCTACGACCTGCAGGGCGACGGCAGTACGATCCTCACCGGTACCTACAGCCACTATTCCGGGAAGTACGGCCAGGTGCAGTTTGGCGTGAACACGAACGTGGGTCGTCCGGACGAGGTTGACTACGTGTACGACGGCCCGGCAGGCCAGGGTGGTAACTTCAGCCCCGGAGTCGACCTTGCGAATTACCAGCGCGTCGTGTCCGCGTCGTTTCCGACGGCAAACGTTTTTATGGCCGACGACCTCAGTTCACCGTTGACCCGCGAGTTCACGGTGGCCCTTGCCCGAGAGTTCGACGGCCGCGGATTCTCGCGACTCACCTATGCGTGGCGCAACGCGACGGACTTCGTCGAGGACTTCGCGGATCTCACGCGCGGCATCACGGATGTGCCGCTCGTGGGGCCCTTGACCAATCGTGTCTACGAGAACGCGAATGCTTTCAGCCGAGAGTATCAATCGCTCGTGGCCCAAGCGGGCTACCGCGCTGGTGCTCGCCTCAGGGTGGAGGGGCACTACACGCTCCAGCTCCGCAACCACGGGGCGTTCGTGGGCGAGGCTGCGAATCAGCCAGGCATTCCCTCGGTCTATGGCAACTTTCCGGAGATCTTCGGGCCGGCGCTCGACCGTTTGGCGCCCGAGGGACGGTTGGATAATTTTCAGCGCCACAAGCTTCGGGTGTACGGGGCTTACACCCAATCGCTCGGCCGGGCGGGATCGGTGGATGTGGCCCCGATCTGGCGCGTGAACTCCGGCGGTGCCTACAGCCTGACGACGTCGATCCCGATTCCTGCCGTGCAACTCGCTCGAAACCCTGGTTATCCGCCGAACGACATCAGACCGGCAACCCGCGAAACGGTCTTCTTCGGCGAACGAGGCGAGTACGACTTCGTCGGCTATGGCGTGATGGACCTCGCCGTGTCCTACAACATCGGGGCGTGGCAGGCGGTTCGTCCTTGGTTCAAGGTTGAGGTTTACAATCTGTTCGAGAACCAGAAGCTCATTGCGTGGGACCGCACGGTCACCGCGAATGCTGCTAGTCCTCTCGACGCCAACGGCATCCCCACGGAATACATCAAGGGGCCGCGATTCGGTCAAGGGACAGCCGGCACGCACTACCCGCAGCCGTACCCCGGACAACCCGGGGGCCGCGCGTTCCGGCTGGCGTTCGGCGTTCGTTTCTAGCAAAGTCCCACGGGCCACAGAGTCACAGAGGCACAGAGTATTCCAACGATAAATTCTCTCTGTGACTCTGCGTCTCTGTGGCCCGTGGCATGGGTTGTTTCCCGAGCGCCACGAACAACGTCTACAATCGATGCGTGCGCTATCTCGTGACCGCACGCGTGAAGGCCGGCAAGCGGGCCGCGCTCGAGAACGCCATCGACAGCGGAACGCTCGGTGCCGGATCGGTCGCCGGCGGTGAATACCAGGACAACATGGCGACCGCCCGGGAGCTTCCTGACGGTCGCGTGAAGTGGGTCGAAACCTGCTTCTGCGCAACACCGCTCGCCGAAGAACGACCGTACTGGGAGGCCTACTTCGAGATCCTTGCCGTCAAAGATGCTCATGCGCGAAGCCGCTGTCGCGACGCCACAGGTACCGAGCCGTGGGCCTGTTGCGATTGCGACTGCACAGACCGTCTCGAGCAGCGATTGTCCGGACAGGGCAAACCCTTTCGGTCACGGTAGCGGGCCGGGGCGCGCGACCCGCTAATATCCCGTGGTGAGCCGCTGGCGCCGACCCGTCTCAGAGATCACGATCATCGGACTCGCCGCAGCGGCCGGGTTGTTGCCGGTCTCGCCGGAGGCTGTCGAGAAGTGGTTCTCTGGGGGACTGTATCCGCCGGTCCAGCGAGCCGTGACAGGCTTCTCCAACCTTCTGCCAATAGCGATCCTCGACCTGCTGAGCATCACCGCGGTCATCGTGGTCGTCTGGATTTCGATTGCCGCGGTTCGAAGCTCGTGGCGGACCCGTCAAGCGGGCCCGGTGGTGGGGGCGCTGCGGGGACTCGCGACGGCGGCCGCCGCGGTGTACCTCATCTTTCTCCTACTCTGGGGATTCAACTACCGTCGTCTTCCAATGACGGAGCGATTGCTCCTCGAGACCGCCGGGCCTACGACTGAGTCGGTGGCCAGTCTCGGGGCCGAGGCGGTCGCACAACTCAATGCTCTCCATGAGCCGGCGCATCGCGCCGGCTGGGTGGAGGCACCACTGCAGGACGAAGCCCTGCGACGTGGCTTCGTCGCCACGCAGCAGGCCTTGAGCGACGGAACGCTGGCCGTGCCTGGGCGTCTCAAGCCTTCGATCTTCGGACTGTATTTTCGATGGACGGGCGTGGACGGCATGATCAATCCGTTCGGCCTCGAAGTGCTGGCCAACCCCGACCTCCTGCCGTTCGAGCGCCCGTTCGTGGCGGCGCATGAGTGGTCCCATCTTGCTGGCTATGCCGACGAATCGGAGGCCAGCTTCGTCGGCTGGCTGGCATGCATGCGAGGGGACGTGTCCACGCAATACAGCGGCTGGTTGTTCCTCTACTGGCAGGTAAGCAGCGAAGTCGGTGGCGCAACCAGGGCCCGACTTGCGGAAGCGCTCGATCCTGGACCGCGGCGCGATATCGAGGCGGTCGTCGCGCGCCTGCGCAGCGGAGAACTTCCGTGGCTCCGGACGGCGGGCTGGCAAGTCTACGACCAATACCTGAAGGCCAACAGGGTGGAGGAGGGCATCCGAAGCTACGGCGCCGTCGTGACGCTCATCGTTCGCACGCGCTTCGAACCGGGCTGGACTCCGGTCCGACGGACGATGTCAGGCCAGTGAGTCGGGCCTCAAGAGGGCACATCGATCACCGACGCCGCGGCGCGCCGGAGTCGGTCTCCGATCGCGCGCCACAGCCCGTCATCTCGGGCGACGTCTCGCGCCAGCACAAGGTCAACCGCGGCGATGTCGAGCTCGCGTAGCGCCGAGTAGAAACGCGAAGCCACGATCTCAACGCTGTCTTCGTGCCCGAGATCAGCGAGGACGACCGGGAGTGAGTGGAAAGCTGCCGCGTCTTCGCTCGTTGCCAACACGCCTACACGACTGCCCGCTGCGATCGCGAGCCGTCGCCGCGAGACGGATCGCCTCACGCGCACGGTCGGTCTCCCCTCGATAGATCGTCAAAGGCGCGCGCGGAGCGTAGTGCTTCGACAGAAGCCCTGGTGATGCCTTCGGCACACGATCGTCCGAGGTGCTCAGAGGCGCGAGGGTCACTACGTGTGGGAGCACCGTTCGGAGCGCTTCGAGCCCGATCGCTCCGGCACGTAGGACGCGGGGCGGATCGACCATGAGGTCGAGCACCGTGGACTCGAGGCCGACGTCTGTCGTTCCGCCGTCGATCAGCATGTCGATACGACCGTCGAGGTCTTCGAGGACGTGCTCGGCACGTGTGGGACTAGGGCGCGAGAAGAGGTTGGCACTTGGGGCGGCCACGGGAACCGCAGCGGCCCGCAGGAGCGCCTGAGCCACGGGATGCGCCGGCACCCGAATGGCCAGTGTGTCGAGGCCCGCGCTGACTTCGGAAGGCACAGAGGGCTTCCGACGCATGATCAACGTCAGCGGGCCAGGCCAGAATCGTTCAGCCAGGAGCGCCGCGTGGGAGGGAAGCTCCACGACGAGGGGGGGCACCTCAGCGAGGGACGAGACGTGGACGATGAGCGGGTCGTTCGCCGGGCGGCCCTTCGCCGCGAAGAGACGTAGGACCGCTGGGCGATCCAGCGCATGAACGCCGAGGCCGTAGACGGTTTCCGTCGGAAAGGCGACGAGACCACCTCGGCGCAGGCATGCCGCCGCCCGGGCGATGCTCTCTGGGTCCGGCGATGCCGGGTTCACGCGGATGACTTCCGTCATGGCCTGGCCGAGGGCTCATCCTGGCAAGCCTTCGTCCAAGAGCGCATGAGCATGACTGCGAATGTACCACCGCCCTCGTCCCGTCGATGTACGGCCCGGTCTCCGCTGGGGTTACGCTATGGATATGACCGGCCGGCGACAGTTTCTGACGATCGTCGGGGCGGGGCTGGTGCTGACCCCCGCAGTCGCGTGGCTGTCGGGTTGGGGGATACCAGGGCCGGACATCGAACCAACCGGGCGTTTTCCGGTCGAGAAGACCGATGCCGAGTGGCGAGCGTTGCTCGACCCCGAAGCGTATCGTGTGCTCCGACACGGGGACACCGAATGGGCATTTTCGAGCCCGCTGAATGAGGAGAAGCGGCAGGGGGTGTTTTCGTGCGCCGGCTGCCAACAGCCGCTCTTTTCCTCCTCGGCCAAATACGAGAGCGGCACCGGGTGGCCAAGCTTCTGGACCTCGCTCGACGGGGCTGTCGCGACTTCCATCGATCGAACGCTTTTCATGGTCCGGACCGAGGTGCACTGTGCCCGGTGCGGTGGACATCTTGGACACCTCTTTTCAGACGGGCCGCCACCGACCGGTCAGCGTTACTGCATGAACGGCGCTGCGATGAAGTTCAACCCGGATACGTAGAGCGTTTTCTCTGCGGTTTGTCGTATCCGGCTGGAAACGGAAAAGCGTACGTAGTGTCCGCCTTCAGGCGGACGGGGAATGGAGGTCTACCGTGCATCCACAACGCTGGATTCTGGTCGTGGCGCTCTCACTGGCAGCCGGATACGTCTGGCTGAGCGGCGGCTTCATCGGCGTCGTGCCGATGAGCGCGCAGCAGGACGGAACGCTCGTGCGTCCGCCTGATAAGCCAGGACTGGCCGTCGCCACATTTGCCTCCGGCTGCTTCTGGTGCACGGAAGCTGATTTCGACAAAGTCAAAGGCGTCGTCTCAACGACCTCCGGCTACACGGGTGGAACCGTGGCGAATCCGACGTATCGGCAAGTCACAGGGGGAGGAACCGGACACGCCGAGGCGGTCTACGTGGTGTTCGACCCAGCTGTCGTGAGCTACGACGCGCTGCTCGAGCACTACTGGCACAACGTGGACCCTTTTGTTGCGAACCGGCAGTTCTGCGACGCGGGTAACAGCTATCGTCCCGTGATCTTCTTTCACACCGAGGCACAGCGGGCGGCCGCAGAGGCGTCGAAGGCGAAAATGCAGCAGCGGTTCGGCGGCAAGCCGATCGTCGTCGCGGTGACGGCGGCCGCGCCCTTCTACCGGGCGGAGGAGTATCACCAGGAGTACTACAAGAAGAACTCCGCGCAGTATCGCTTCTACCGTTATGGTTGCGGGCGGGACCGTCGACTCGAGGAGATTTGGGCGGGCGTCAAATAGCGCCGGTGGTTGGCCGCCGCTGCGGCATCTGCTACACCGCTGTCACCGTAGAGCGCACGCTTCAGCGTGCGCGTGACCAGCAGGACGGCTAAGCCGCCAGCTGTTCGTCCGAAGCTGACAAACGCCGTTTGGAAACGTTCAGCGGTATGTGATTCACCGTAGAGCGCACGCTCTAGCGTGCGCGGCTTAGACGGACTACCCGCCGCGCGTGTGCATCTCGAGATGCGGATCGCGACGCAGCGTGTCGATTGGAATGAGCGGCGAACGATCTCTCGCGGCAAGCCGGGCCTCGGCGCCTCGGTCGCGACGTCCTTCCCACGCCGTTCGGATCAACGCCGCGATGCCGGAAGGATCGATGCCCGCCCGCAGTGCCCCGCGCAGGTCGAGGCCCCGCGAGGCGTACAGGCAGAGGTACCACATGCCATCGGCCGTGAGGCGGCTGCGATCGCACGTCTCGCAGAACGGCTCCGTCGTCGATGAGATGATCCCGAAGATTGTTCCGTCCGGGAGCCGATAGCGATCGGCCGGCGCGGAGGATGTCTCTTCGACAGCTTGGATATCGCCATAGCGCTGCGCAAGGCTGGCGAGCATCTCCGTTCGCGACACCACGCGGTCCATCGACCAGTGCGTGGCGCCGCCGACGTCCATGTATTCGATGAATCGCACTTCCGCGCCGTAGGTTCGTGCAAATTCGATCAGGTCCGACAACTCGTCTTCGTTCGTGCCGCGCATGACGACCGAATCGATCTTGAGACCTGGAAAACGCGGCGCCGCCGCCGCGATTCCCTCGAGCACGCGGTGCAGCTCGCTCGATCGCGTGAGGTGCAGGAATCGATCCGGGTGCAGCGTGTCGAGGCTGACCGTGAGGCGATGCAATCCCGCGTCGGCGAGCGCCGGCACACGCTCGGCGAGCAGGATGCCGTTGGTGGTCATGGCCAGGTCACGAATACGCGACCGAGCCGCGAGGCTCTCGATCAGTGTGGGCAGGTCGCGCCGGAGCAGCGGTTCTCCGCCGGTCAGGCGCACCTTGTCCACGCCGAGGTCGAGGAACGTGTCTACGAGACGCTCGATCTCTTCGAACTGAAGAATGTCTTCGCGCGGCAGCCAGACGTATTCCGGCTCCGGCATGCAGTAACTGCAGCGCAGATTACAGCGGTCCGTGACCGACAACCGCAGGTTCCGCAACGGACGCTGAAATTGGTCGAGGAGCACTACAGACATTATCAACCCGAACCGACGAACCGGCACCCTGAACCCGAACCGTCGAACCCCGAACCGAACCTGCCGCCTCCGCGCGTCGCGCTACGGCGTGCCCGCCATAGCCTTGGCGAAGGCGGGAACACGAACCGAGCACGGAGAACCCAGAAGCGTGAACGACACGGTGCTAACATCAGTAGTTCTGATGCCCCACATTCTCGTGACCAACGACGACGGCGTGCATTCCGAGGGAATTCAAGCGCTGGCCGATGCCGTGAGACCTTTCGGTGAGGTGACGATTGTCGCGCCCGCCCAGGAAGCGAGTGCCATTGGGCATGCGCTGACCCTCCGGCGCCCGCTCCGGCTCGACACGGTGCGTCCGGGCGTCTTCTCGGTTGACGGTACTCCCACCGATTGCGTGAACGTCGGGATCATTCACGTGATGCGGCGCAAGCCCGATTTGATCGTGTCGGGCATCAACAAGGGGTGGAACCTCGGAGACGATGTGACCTACTCAGGCACCGTGTCCGGGGCGCTCGAAGGCGCCTTGCTCGGCATCCCCAGCGTGGCTTTTTCGGCGCAGCGAAAGGGGATTCAGGAGTTCGACTTCGTATCGGCGGCGAAGGCGGCGTCCACCGTGGTGGAGGCCGTGCTCAACCGCGGGATGCCGAAGTTCACGCTGCTGAACGTCAACGTCCCGCACGGGTCCAACAGGGGCTTCCGCGTCACGGTTCAGGCACGGCGCAACCATGTGACCGTCGTCAGCGAGCGTATCGATCCTCGAAACCAGGCGTACTACTGGATTGAAGAAGGGGAGAACGACTGGGAGCCGCACGATCGTTCCGACTACCAGGCCGTTCGTGACGGCTATGTTTCGATTACGCCGCTGCAGCCGGACATGACTGCGCACGATGCGCTGCAGTACGTGGAGGACCTGCCGCTGGTGGGCCCGGCGGAAGTACGATAAGCTGGCTTGTTCGTCGGGGCGTGGCTCAGCCTGGTAGAGCACTCGGTTCGGGACCGAGGGGTCGAAGGTTCAAATCCTTTCGCCCCGACCAAATACTCCACAAGAGGTCCGAGAAATCGGGCCTTTTTGCTGTACCGATAGTTTCGTTAAGTCTGGATGGCCACTCGGTTCCACCCGAGTGGCCTGTTCTTGAAATTGCGCCTGCTCGGGTTTTTGAGCCCAAAACACCTTCGAGATTTCCTCAATTCGTTCGTCCGGTCTGTGGCTGCGTTAGCTCCCGAGCAGAAAAAGGCATGTTGACCCGATTACTCATCGTCGCGAAACAACGCAAGGTCGATTGCATCCGCCATCGCCTGGTAGCCGGTATCGTTCGGATGCACGTGGTCGCCACTGTCAAACGCTGGCAGCAGCTGCGAGGGGTGGCTCGGATCGCGCAGCACTTTGTCGAAGTCAATGACCGCATCGTAGGCGTTGCTGGTGCGAATCCACAAGTTGACGGCTTGGCGGTTTGCTTCGAGATCTGCTGACCACAAGCCGGGGAATGGGTAGCCTTCAACCGGGTTCAAGGTGCCGCCGTAGGCCTTCATCCCCATCCCATGTGCGCGGTCGATAATCTGGCGGTGCCCCTGGATCACCTGCTTAGCGGTGACGATTTCCGCCGGATTGCCAATCAGCGCGGGGATCAGGAAGTCGGCGTTTCCCTGCAGCACGATCAGGTACCTCGCGCTGCTCTGTACGAGCACGTCGCGATCGAGGCGGGACAGCGTGCCGGTACCGACGAGATCGTGCAGAATGCGGTTTCCGATCACGCCCGCGTTGAGCACTGCCACCTGCGATGTGCCTGGACCCGACTGCAGCCGCGCCGCGAGAAGATCTGGATACCGCTGGTTCAGCTCGGGCGTCGAGCCGGCGCCGTCGGTGACGGAATCGCCAAGCGTCACCACCGCCCTCGCCTCGCGTGAAGCGCTGACCTCCACGCCTGAGAGAAAGAAGAAGGAGTAGGCCGGGGTGGCGGCAAAGTCGGTCGCGCCTGTAAAGTCGCCTGAACCCGAGATACTCGTCGTCTGCAGCCCCAACGTGTGCTCCGTGGTCGCAGCGACGTTGTCGGGTAGGTAGAGACTGATGGCGAGGTCACTCAGAGGCGGCAGAGCAAGCGCCACGGAGTCGCTCACCACTACCGCTCCGACGGGAATGGCAATGCCGCGGGATCCGTTAAAGGTGAGGATCCGATCGGTTTGGCCAAAGATCGCAGCGCCACCCGCACTGAGCGCCACGTGAGCGGAACCAATGACAAGGGGCGTGACACCGTACGCGTTGGACAGGCGAATACGCACATTCTTACCGCCGACGCTGGTGTGCACGACTTGCCGCACCGTCTGTCCACTGATTTGAATGGGCGTTTCAGCCGCCTGCGGGCTGGCACTCCATGTCCCTATCCAACGGCCTTCATTCTTGTCCTTGGCAATCGCCAGTGGCGCCAGAACCAGAACCAGCACTACCAGGGCCATTGTGGCTGGTGCCACAAACCGTGGCCGCCGCGTACGAATGACTGAATTCATCGTTGTCTCCTTCACAAGGTGGTGTGACGCACACGCATTGTGTCGAACGACACCGGCTTCGGCCATCGACGCGACCTTGAAAAAGTCTGGAATGTTCTTCAGCCGCCTATACCAAGCCGGCGTGCGTGTGAGAGAGTAGAAAGCGATATTTCCCCGTTACCAGCAGCGTTCAGCCCGCATGACCTACCGGTTCGGCGAATTCGAGGTTGACGTGTCGGCCTACGAGGTGCGGCGGAGCGGCACGCGGGTTCCTCTGTCGCGTCAACCAATGGATTTGCTGCTGCTGTTGCTCGAACGACGCCAGCAGCTGGTGTCGCGCGACGAAATGGTGAAACGCCTGTGGACCCCAGACGTCTTCACCGACCTTGATGCCGGTATCCACACGGCGATTCGCAAGATCCGGCAGGTATTGGGCGACTCGGGCCAGTCGCGGCGATTCGTCGAGACAGTCGCCGGCAAGGGGTATCGGTTTGTCGCGCGGGTCGAAGTCGTCGATCCGTCTCCTGCCCAGACCTCGCCCGGTCCAGCGGCGGCGCTGGTTCTGCCGGATACGCGCCGCCACAACCTCCCGGCCGAGGTCACAAGCTTCGTCGGACGCGAGGAGCAGCTCCGAGAGCTGCCGCACCTGCTCTCCTCCGCGCGGCTGCTGTCATTGACTGGCGCCGGCGGTGTGGGAAAAACGCGTTTGGCGGTGCGGCTCGCGGCAGGCGTCGTGGACGATTTTCGAGACGGTGTGTGGCTGGTCGATTTCGCACCCGTGTCGGCGCCGAATCTGCTCGCGCAGGCGATTGCGAATGTTCTCGGAGTTCGCGAAGGACCACAGCGGCCGGCGCGCGATGCGCTGACCGACGCGCTGCGTCATCGGGAGATCCTACTCGTGCTCGACAACTGCGAGCACCTGATCGAAGCCTGTGCCGATCTTGTCGCGGCGCTGCTGCTCGAAGCTGCAGGCTTACGGGTGGTGGCGACAAGCCGAGAAGCGCTCGGCGTCACCGGCGAGACCGTGTTCCGCGTCCCTTCGCTGTCGTTGCCGGAGGAGTCGATGGTTTCCGCCGAGGCGCTCGTAGACGCCGAGGCCACGCACCTGTTTCTCGACCGCGCGCGTGCGCTTGACCCGACCTTCACGCCGACGCACGGCAACGCTAGCTCGATCGCCCGGATCTGCCAGCGTCTCGACGGTATTCCCCTCGCCATCGAACTGGCTGCTGCGCGTGTCATCGTGCTCTCGGTGGAGCAGATCGAGACCCGTCTGCAGGACCGGTTTCGGCTGCTGATCGGCGGCGCGCGAACAGCGGTCGCCCGGCAGCGGACTCTCGAGGCCACCGTCGACTGGAGCTACGACTTGTTATCGATCGTCGAGCGGCAGTTACTCTGCCGGCTTTCAGTGTTTCCCGCTAGCTGGACGCTCGACGCAGCGGAGAGGGTTTGCGGAGGCGACGCAATCGACGAGCAGGATGTACTCGATCTGTTGTCGCGGCTCGTCAGCAAGTCGCTGGTCGCTGTCGACCTTGAAACGGTCGGGGAGCGGCGGTACCGTTTCCTGGAAACCGTGCGCCAGTACGCACGCGAGCGCCTCGTGCAGGCAGGTGCTGCCGACGCGATGAGTGAGCGCCACTTCAATTTTTACTTCAACGAGTTTCGTGGCGTGCGGCCGGTGTTGCAGGGACACGAGCAGGCGGCGTGCATCCGGCGACTACGCAGCGAGCAGGAGAATGTCCGGGCCGCACTCGAATTCGCGTTAACGTCACCATCGCTCACGGAGCCAGGACTCGAGCTCGCTGGCGCCCTATTCTGGTTCTGGACCAAGCGGGGCCAGTTCCAAGAGGGAGAGCTGTGGCTCGAGCGGGCGCTCGCGGCGGCCGTTCACGCACCCGAATCGCTGCGGGCGCGCGCAATGATCGGCCTCGCGCACATGCATTACTTTCAAGGACATTACGTCGAGGTTGCTGACGATGCGACGGAGGCGCTGACGCTGGGGCGTCAAGTCGACGACGCGTGGGTCGTATCGGTCGCCACGTTTATTCTTGGACTTCTTGCGTTTGAGAGCGGCAATTGCGAGCAGGCCGTAGCGCACGCCGTCGCGGCGCGGCAAGCAGCCGATGCCAGCGGCGAGTTCGCACAGAATGCTCCGCCGCTGCTGATTCTCGCAAACGTCGCTGTCCTGAACGGCGACCTTGATCGCGCGCAGCAGCTGTACGACGAATCGATCGCCGTGCAGCGATACGCCGGCGACACGTGGGGACTCAGCATTTCGTTGTCGGTCGCCGCAGGTCTTCGCATCGTCCGAAACGATTTCGACCCGGCGCGGGCTCAGGTGTCGGAGGCGTTGTCGGTCTGTCAGGAGCTCGACGATCCGCGCGGAATTGCATGGAGCCTCGACGTGTTCGCGGGACTGCTCGCCGCTGGTGGGGAAGTGGACGGAGCGGCGCGGTTATGGGGTGCGTCGAACGGCTTGCTGGAGAGCGTCCGCGGCACCATCATGCCGCCCCTCACTTGGATCCGCGAGCGCTATCTCGAGCCGGTGAAAGCGACGCTTGGGAGCGATCGCTTCCAGCGGATCTGTGCCGAGGGACGCGCGATGCCTGTGGCGGAGGCGATTGCGCTCGCGCGTCAGCGGTCCGCTGTGCTCGGCTCACAATGACCCGGCGCACACTCTCGAATCCAGCTCGTGCTCAATTGGTTCGAGGCGTGGCGAACGCGCATGCTGACCATGAGATACGACGGGCGAATCCTCGGCATCTGACATCGCGCCCTATGCGCTCAATCGTTGTTGCTGAAAAGCGGCTGGTCAGGTGGGACAGACAGGTCGAAGAGGCATGCCGAAGGCACGCCGTCTGTCATTGTGGTCCGATTGATTGGCCATCTTGCAAATCAGTCCTCGGTTCGGGACAGAAAGCGGTCCGGTTCTCCGGGCCGTTTTTAGTGTACGGCCTCTGACGCTTTCGGACCGCCACGTAACCCGAAACGCAGAAGGCCCAGTGCTCGTTGACGATGGTACGATTGTCCGTCCATACCAAACGTGATGTCTCTGGCCCAATGCGGAAGGAATGACTTGTACGCTTCTCGTCGCTCTGCAGCATTCTTTGGAGAATCTGAGGGCAGCGCTGCCGTCTGTGCGGCGGCACTCACCATCTTCATAGGTCTCGGCCTTCTCCCCGTACCTGTCGAGGCACAGCAGCCAGCACAGACCACTAACTATGAAACGGCCCGGTCCGAGCGCCGCTTGCCGGCGATTCGAGCGGCCGGTCCAATAAGGCTCGACGGTACGCTCGATGAACCGGCGTGGAATGCCGCAGCCGTGGCCCAGCACTTCATCCAGAGCGACCCCCGCGAAGGCGAGCCGGCGAGCTTCGACACGGACGTGCGCGTGCTCTATGACGACGACGCGCTGTATTTCGGCGTGTTTGCCAAAGATGACGAGCCCGGGCGACTGATCGTCAACGACCTGAAGAAGGACTACAACACCGACGGCAGCGACGGCTTCCGGATCATCCTCGACACCTTCCACGACGAGCGCAATGGCTACCAGTTCGCGACCAATCCCGCGGGTGCGAAATGGGACGCCCAGATGTCGAACGAAGGGCGCGAGACCAACGCCAACTGGGACGGCATCTGGGACGTCGCCACGCGGATTACCGAGACGGGGTGGGTGGCGGAGATTCGGATTCCATTCCGGACCCTCAAGTTCGACGGCACCGAGGCGCAGACCTGGGGATTGAACTTCGAGCGCAAGGTGAGGCGCCTCAACGAGGACAGCTTTTGGTCGCCCATTCCACGAATCTACGACATCACGCGTGTGTCGCTGGCAGGTACGGTTGACGATCTGCGGGGCCTGCGGCCCGGCAGGAATATCCGTGTCAAGCCGTATGGGCTCGGAAGCTCCAATACCGTGGGGCGCCTCGGCACGGACGGTGACGCCGATGCCGGGTTCGACGTGAAATACGGCGTCACGAGTGGCCTCACCTGGGACTTCACGGTCAACACCGATTTCTCACAGGCCGAGGCGGACGAGCAGCAGATCAACCTCTCGCGCTTCAATCTCTTCTTTCCGGAGAAGCGCGATTTCTTCCTCGAGAACTCCGGCATTTTCCTTTTCGGCGCGGGCGGCGGCGGATTTGCCGGTGGCGGGGGTGGTGGCGGCGGCGGGGGTGGCGGCGCCCGGCAGAACGCGTCTGGCGACACACGACTGTTCTTCAGCCGGCGGATCGGCCTTTCCGACATCGGCGGTGAGGTGCCGATTCTCGCCGGCACGCGGTTGACGGGACGTCAGGGCGCCTACTCGATTGGCGCCTTTAATATTCAACAGCGATCGGCCGCTGCCGTGCCGGCGGCCAACTTCACGGCGGTGCGCGTGAGGCGGGATCTCTTCGCGAACTCCGACATCGGCGCGGTCGTCCTGAACAAGGAGGTAGAGGGTTCTGCCTTCAACCGCGTCATCGGCCTCGATGCCAACTTCAGGTTCGGGCCGTTGGTGTCGCTGAACGCGTACGGCGCGAAGTCGTTCTCTCCAGCCGCCGCGGTTCCTCCGGAGGGGCGGTCGTACACCGCGCGCGCCGGGGGGCGCTACGACGGCCGCGCGTGGCAGTTCAACGGACGCTACGACACGATCGGCGCTCGGTTCAACGATGAGATGGGCTTCGTGCCGCGCCTCGGTGTTGACAATGCGTTCCTCTTTGCCGGCCGGCGCTTCAGGCCGGTAGCGATCTCGCGCTGGGTTCGTGAGACGCGGCCTCACTGGCAGGTCGACGCGTTCGTCCGCCAGGACGGCGGCGGACTGGAATCGCGCTATCAGGATTTCCACTGGCCCATCACCTTCCAGGACGGTTCGAACATGGAGGCGGGGGTGAATCCGAACGTCGAGGTCGTTCGCAGCCCGTTTACGATCAACGCGTCGCACGGCGTGCGCGTGAACCCGGGGCGGTACGAGTTCAACGAGTATTTCATCTTCTGGAACACGAACGCCGCGGCGCGGGTATCGCTCAACAGCCGCTACTCCATCGGTGACTTCTACGATGGCTACCGCCGGTCGTACACGTTCGGGCCGTCGGTGCGCCTCAACGAGCACTTCAACGCGTCGCTGAACTTGCAAATCAACGACATCTCGCTCTCAACCGGCGCCTTCGTATCGAAGCTCCTCACCACGCGCGTCAACTACAACTTCAACACCACGATGTTCGTCAATGCGCTCGTGCAGTACAACAGCGACACCCACCAGTGGACCTCGAACCTGCGGTTCAACCTCATTCACCGCCCGTTGAGTGATTTCTTCCTGGTGTACAACGAGGGGCGGGACGAGCGCACCGGCCAGATGCTGAGCCGCGCGGTGATTGCAAAAATGACCTACCTGGTGGCGTTCTGACAGGGATGGACCGGCCCTTTCCGGATCCTGCTCGCCACGCCGATGTGAGTGGCGATCACGGACCTCGGTCCGCGAGGCGCGAGAGCCATCGGCAAGACGAAGTCGTCGCGCGCCGCGAAGGCGACGACATGTCAGGCGTGCACCCAACGCGGTCAAAAGGTCAGCATCGCACCGCTGGGCCGAAGCGCGGCGCATTGACGGCGAGCAGCGTAGCCGGAGCAGTTCACGCCAGGATGCGGTTCACGGCTCGGATGTCGCCTACGCGATCGGGATCGGAGCCTTCGAGTTATCGAACGTCGACGTCGGGTCGACCGACACCGAGGGTTCGAGAGCGTAGAACCTGGTCCAACGGGCCACAGAGAGGCAGAGCGTCCAGCCGCAGCTGACGCTAGAGCGCCAGGCCGAGCAGCGACGGCCCCAGTTGCCGCGTCCGCTCCAACCGCACGCGCTGAACCAGGACCTGCGCGTCTCCCGAATCCATCCGGCACGTGATTGTGAGACGATAGTCGATGCTAGGGCATGCTCGTTGTTGACCGAAGACCCGTTATGCGCCCCTGGCCCTGACACAGCCAATCCGGCCCCGGCCCGATGGTGGAGCACGGGCGACTCTGACGGGAGTTACCTGGTGCGTTGGGTCATTGGGATTCTGGGGCTGAGCGCATGCTCGGTGATGGCTGCGGGCGCCG
Organism: uncultured Acidobacteriota bacterium; assembly: GCA_963827515.1. Taxonomy (GTDB): domain Bacteria; phylum Acidobacteriota; class Vicinamibacteria; order Vicinamibacterales; family UBA2999; genus JABFSA01. Next base: position 185,954 of record CAWHBF010000003.1, read on the forward strand.
CAGGTTGGCGCCGGCGTCATTCAGGCCGCCACACGCGGCCGAGTCATGCGATCCGGCTTCCGCGACCGTCGCGACTTTCCAAATGACGACAACGTTCGGGCGTCGGGGCTGATGTTCGGTTCCTGGTGGGTGTGGACGCTCCCGGCGCGGGCGCGCTTCGACCGCGTGATGCCGTCGTGACCGACTGATGTTCCAGACCCTCGAACGCATCAGACAGCGTCCATCGGCACGTGGCTGGATCAACTTCTTCGGCTATCTGCACCTGGCGCTTTGGAATCACGTCGTGGGACGCATCCCCCTGTATTGGCTGCGCCACCTCGTCGTTCGGAACTTGTTCGGGATGCGCATGGGTCGGTCCAACCTTCACCGTGCGGTGTTCCTGCTGTCACCGTGGAACATCCGCGTGGGCGACAATGTGAACATCCAGATGGGATGTCTTCTCGACGGCAGGGGCACGATCACGATCGGCAACAACGTCGACTTGACACCCGGCGTGCGCATCCTGACCGAACAGCACGACGTCGACAGTCCCGACTACGACACGGTCAAGCGGCCGGTCGTGATCGACGACCATGTGGTCGTCGGTTCCTGGGCCTTGATCCTGCCGGGCGTGCACGTGGGCGAAGGCGCGGTCATCGGCGCCGGCAGCGTGGTCACGCGTGACGTGCCACCCTACACCGTGGTCGCCGGTAACCCCGCAGTGGTCAAGCGGGATCGTCGGCGCGTGATCAACTACCGGCTCGACTACCGCAGACCCTTCCACTGATGGCCCGCCGACGCATTCTCAACATCGAGGTCGATGACCTGACGCTCCAGGAATTCCTGGAGCAGTTCGATGCGGGGTTCGTGGTGACCCCGAACGTGGATCATCTGGTGATGCTGCAGTCGAGGCCGGATTTTCTGGAGGTGTACCGCCGCGCCGACTTCGCGACCGTTGACAGCCAGATCGTCAAGTGGGCGCTCGGATTCTTGGGCACGCCGGTCAAGGCACGGTTGTCGGGATCGGACGTCTTCCCTGCGTTCTGCAACTTTCATGGCCACGACCCGGAGGTGAAGATCTTCCTGCTGGGTGGCAGAGACGATGTGGCCGAGGCGGCTGCTCGACGGATCAATGCCCGCATCGGTCGGCCGATGGTGGTGGGCTGGCGTTCGCCGTCGCTGTCGTTCGTGACGGATGAGCATGAGGTGACCGACGTCATCGCGCAGATCGAGGCGTCGGGCGCCAATGTGCTGGCGGTCGGCCTGGGTGCCCCCAAGCAGGAGCTGTGGATCGACACCCACCGGCACCGGCTGCCGTCGATACGCCGCTTCATGGCCGTGGGCGCGACGCTCGACTTCGAGGCCGGCAAGATGCAGCGGGCACCGGCACTGGTGAGTCAAGCCGGAATGGAGTGGCTGCACCGCCTCCTGAGCGAGCCGGGTCGCCTGTGGCACCGCTATCTGGTGCGTGATCCCAAGTTCCTCTGGCTGGTGCTGCTGCAGCGGTTCGGGCTCTACCGGGATCCGCATCTCTCGGCCGTAGCGTGCCCAGCGCATCAACGACGCACCGAGGGGATCGAGCTCGCGCGATCCAGCAGATCGGCCAGCGTCCTGGCGCCGTGCGCGGTCAGGTGAATGTCATCGTAGAAGACACGCTGACTCGGCCGGTCGGCCGCTCGATAGGCGTCCCTGGTCTCGACCAGTGTGATCTCGAGCTCGCGAGCGACACGAGCCAGGGTCGCCTGGGCCGCAGGCTCGTGCTCCTCGAGCATCTCCTGGGCCGTGACGTGGAAACACAACCCCACCTCGGCGTGGTGCACCCGCAACAACTCGACGAGGGCTCGTACGGCTCCTTCGTTGCTGCGGTGGCCGAGCGAGCCTGCGGCGTCATCCTCCGGTGGTGAGAACAATCGTCGCGCACGCTCCGCCGCCGCCAGCGCCACGTCGTGCAGCGCGCCGATCGGGGCGCTCGTGCGATACGGGAGGTGATCGTAGGAGCGATTCGCGGGCTCGCTGAGATCGTGACTGGAGAGCACCACCCACACCTGCCGCGCCGGAAATGGACCGAACCGGCGATAGAACGCCAGCTGATTGACCGGTGACCAGCTCGACGTCGCCATGCTGCTGACAAGCGGGGTGCCGACGCTGCCCCGCAACCTCAGTGCCGCCTGCAGCCGGGCGGCGACCGTCTCCGCCTGATCGAGGTGGTGATTGCCGTAGATCACACTGTCGCCGATGAGCAGAATGTGGTCGTCGGCTCTCACCGAGGCCGCGTCGAAGTCATCGCTGCGGAATCCGTAGCGATTGACTTTGATCGTGTTGCCAAAGCGGACATAGGCGCGATTGGGCGCGAGGAAGTAGCCGATCCCGGGGTCACGAAGCGCGAGCGGAGCTTGACCGAAGCCCTGGCGACGCGCCGCCCACTCGGCGCCGGCGGCACAGGCTCCGAGGATTACGATCCACTGGACCGCCTGGATGAGTCGAATCACGAGATGGCGTAAGCGTAGACACTCGAGTCCGCGATGGCAACTGCTGCGCGCCGTAATCGCTGCCATTTCAGCACGACCCATATTGCGGGTCTGTGTCTCATAACACTTCACGAACGGTCATCGTCCGCAATTTCGCTCGTGTCTCTGGCAGATCTCAGTCGGCCGCCCAATGCTCATTCGGCGTCTAAAATGGCGTAAACGTGCCGAATGTTGTGCCATTGCCATCTGTGCTGCGGCCCGGGCCTGACGCGGAATTGTTGCAGCACTCATCGCGCTTCTGACACCACACCGGTCTGACAATGAAATGGCGAGGACGATGAGCGAGGCCAACGCCCGACACCAACAGGCAATTGCATCGCTGGACGGCATTCGAGCGATCTCGGTTCTGATTGTCATTGCGGCTCACTCGGGGTTCGTGACCGTGCCGGGTGGTCTGGGCGTTACGATTTTTTTCTTCCTGAGCGGCTATTTGATTACCACCCTCATGCTGGCGGAGCACGAGCGAACTGGAGAACTTGACATTGTAAGGTTTTATGCGCGTCGCGTATTCAGGCTCATGCCACCTCTGATTGTCACTCTCGCAATCGTTTATGGCCTTACATTTGCGGGCTTGGTCCCGGGCGGGATTACACTGGCCGGGTTGGCTTCCCAACTTCTGTACTTCGCCAACTACTACCAAATATTTTTTGATCCTGGCAACACGATCCCAGCAGGTACAGGGATTCTTTGGTCACTGGCTGTCGAAGAGCATTACTACATCTGCTACCCGATCATCATGAGCTTTCTGCTGCGTAACGCTCTTCGACCCTCACAGATCGCCGCCTTGCTGTGCGTAAGCTGCATCGCCATCCTTGCTTGGCGCATTCACCTTGTGATGGCTCCCGACTTTTCGGACTTACGAACCTACTATGCCTCGGACACCCGCATCGACTCCATTATTTATGGGTGCATTCTTGCGGTCATCGCGAACCCGTTGCGGCAATCCCATCGGGCCCAAACCATGTCATTGGGACAATGGGCAATATTCGCAGTAGCGTTAGGCGGCCTCTTGATGACACTTGTTTACCGTAGCGCTTTTTTTCGGGAGACATTTCGATACAGCCTGCAAGGGCTCGCCTTGATGCCGATATTCTTTTTCGCGATTCGCTACTCGGGCAATGCACTCTTCCGACATCTGAATTCGACTTGGCTGAGTCGGCTCGGCGTCTATTCCTACACGATCTATCTGATCCACCATGTCTTGATCCAAATCATCGTCACCGGTGTTCCCGCGCTCGTCGCAGAACGGGTCATGGTGTTTTCGGCCACATTACTGATCTCGATCGCGTATGCGGCTGCCATTGACCGGTTCGTCGATCCATATTTCCGGCAACTCAGAGTCAAATTCCGAGCGAAATCTGCGATGAGAGCCGCTGTTCTCGAGACCGCCAAATGAGCCACCTGTTTGGGCAGCAAGCGGGTCCCTTCTGCGGAACACTTTCTCGACGGCACTGACATGCTGGATGTCACGGGTGGCTGGCACTGATGTTGCTGAAGTGGGTGCGAATGACGTTAAACTGTTCTACACTTTTGAACAGTATGCGACTAGCTGCCATACTCGTATCTCTGGTTCTCTGTGCGACACCAGTAGTAGCCCGGGTAGATACGAGTATCGTCCCGACGGAGGGGCGGACGACCTGGGCACCCGGCGTGACGACGGGGATACCTGCCCGTGCGACGGTCTGCGCCACGATCCAGGCGTCCGCCTATGGGAACGGCGCCTCGGAAAGCTCGTCGGCCATTCAGGCGGCCATTGCCGCGTGCCCCATGGGACAAACCGTCCTGCTCTCGGCCGGGCTGTTCCTCGTCAACAACCACATTCTCATCGACAAGGCGATCACGTTACGCGGGGCCGGCCCAACGCTGACAACGCTCCGCAAGACCAACGGGGCGGTCGAGAACTCGTACATGGCCGAGGAGAACGAGGCCGTCGTCGTCATCGGTCCGAACCGTTACCCGAGGCTGAATGACGCCTCGTCTGTTGCGCTATCAGCGGACGGCATCAAGGGCAACATGTCCGTGACGGTGGCCGAGGCGACCGGGTTTGCGGCGGGCCAGTTCGTGTTGCTCGATGAGGACGACTATGCGGCTGCGTCCTGGCTTGATCTTCCGAATCGGAACGGGCTGCCGAATAACGTCAAGATCTGGGCGTCCGACCGCATTGTGTTCGCCAAGCACAATCCTCCCGCCCAGGAAGACGACCCGTTTCCGGCGTCGCTGTCGTGGTTCAGTCGGCCCGGACGACCGCTGAACGAGATCAAGGAGATCGCCGCCGTCAGCGGCCACACGATCACATTCACGACGCCCCTGCACGCCACGTATCCGACCTCAAAGTCCGCCCAGTTGACGCGCTACTCGTCGGTCCACCTGCAAGGCGGAGGGCTGGAGGACCTGACGGTGTCGGGCGGCTCCGATGGCAACGTCGTGTTCACAGCGGCGGCCTATTCGTGGGTCAAGAACATCGAGAGCGTCGCCTGGTCGGGGAACGCCGTGTCGGTGGATGGCGGCTTTCGCGTGGAGATTCGTGACTCGCACATTCACGATGGCGTCTGGCCGTATCCCGGCGGTGGCGGCTACGGACTCAGCCTGCAGTGGGCCTCGTCGGAGGTGCTCATCGAGAACAACATCGTCTCGACGATGAACAAGGTCATGGTCGTGAAGTCGTCTGGCGCCGGCTCCGTCGTCGGCTACAACTACATGGACAACGTCTTTATCGGGAATCAGCCCGAGTGGGTCGAAGTCGGCATCAACGGAAGCCACATGGTTGGCGGGCATCACGTCCTGTTCGAGGGCAACCAGTCGAACAACTACGACTCGGACGATACGCACGGCAACGCCTTTGCGATGACCATCTTCCGCAATCACCTCGTCGGTGTGCGGCGGAACTTTCCCGGTCAAGCCAATGCGCGCGCTGCGGGCCTGATGTTCGGGTCGTGGTGGCACTCGTTCATCGGCAACGTCCTCGGCGAGAAGGGCAGATGACGGGGTGGGTGTATGAAGACCGAACCTCGTGGGCCACGGCGATCTGGAAGCTTCGGCTATGCGCCGTCGCACTGGGAGCAGGCCGCGGACCCGAAGGTGCTCGAGCACGGTGCTGCGCGACGGGAACTTCGACTACTGACGAACTCGGTTAGTGGGACCGCACACCGCAGCTGATCCCGAACTCGCTCTATCTCAGCGCCAAGCCGGCGTTCTTCGGGACCCTGCCATGGCCGTGGGTGGATTCAATCGGCACTACGAAACTTGGTTCACTGCCCGCACGGGAGCGGTACGAAACGTGGTTTGCTGAGAATCGGGCCCCTGGGGTGCAAATTCGCTCCGCGCGCTGAAGTCATGGTGCGCTTCCTATCTTCGCGTCTTTCGTGAGATGAAGGTCACGGTCATCCTCTGCACGTACAACCGTTGCCGGAGCCTGGCGACGGCGCTGGACAGCGTGGCCGCCTCGAGGCTTCCTGCAGCGGTCGACTGGGAGATCCTCGTCGTTGACAACAACTCGAGCGACGCCACGGCCGGCGTGGTGAAGGATTTTTCGAGCCGTTTTCCAGGACGTTTCCTCTACCTGCGGGAACCGCAACCGGGCAAGTCGTACACGCTCAACTGGGGATCCGCGAAGCGTCGGGTGACATCCTCGCCTTCATGGACGACGACGTCGTCGTCGAACCGATGTGGCTGGAGAGGCTCACGAATGCTTTTCGAGAGCGCGAGTGGAAGGGCGCTGGGGGGCGTATTCTGCCCCAGTGGAGCTGCACGCCTCCTCACTGGCTCCCGCTCGAGGGACGTTATTCGCTCGCGCCGCTGGCCCTGTTCGATCTTGGTTCCACGGCGGCCGAGCTGCACGAGGCCCCCTTTGGCACGAACATGGCCTTTCGAAAGGAGATGTTCAGCAAGCACGGCTGCTTTCGAACTGATCTTGGGCCGCGCCCAGACAGCCAAATCCGGAGCGAGGACACCGAGTTTGGTCACCGCCTGTTGAAGGCCGGTGAGCGTTTCTGGTACGAGCCTTCCGCGGTCGTGTATCACCCTGTGGTGGCGGACCGAATACAGAAGGCCTACTTTCTCGCATGGTGGTTCGACAAAGGGCGTGCGGAAATCCGTGAACACGGTCCGAACCCCGGCACGAGGTACTTCGTGTGGGGGATCCCGCTCTACCTGTTCCGCAACCTCGCGCGCCGTCTCCTGCTGTGGACCGTGACGTTCGAACCGCGTGCGCGCTTCCTTTGCAAGGTTGACGTCTGGCTGAAGGTCGGCCAGATGGTTGAGTGCAGCCGGCGCGTGCGTGCGGGACCGGGGGCCGGCAGCCGATTTCAGAATCGTGAGGAACGGCCGCCCGGTTCGTCGGGCATCGAGCCGCACACCTCGTGATGACCCTGACCGTCGTCGCGGCCGGACGACCAGGGCGTTCGCGTTCAAAGTCCTGGACGTGAACGTTCAGTAGTGAAGCGCGCGTAGACGTCCATGCAACGCAACGGAGTGCTGCCAAGCCACTGCTCGAAGTCCTTTGCGGACTGCCATTGCGCAACCTCGAGCTTGCTTTCTGTCACGGCGTAGTTGAACTTCACCGCCGGATCGATCGCGGTGAGGTGCTTGACGCAAGCCAAGCCCTCTTCTTTGAACTCGGGCAGGTTCAACTCGAACGAAAGGAACTTCACCTTACGCGAGAGTCCCGCCAGAACCTCGGCCTCGTGGCCCTCGACATCGACCTTGATGAAGAAGGCCTCACCGTAGGTATCGAGGAGCTCGTCCAAGGTCGTGGTCTCGACCTCGTAGGTCGTCTTCTTCTTCATCTGGGCGTCGAAGCGCGACTTGTCGGCATCGCCCAGCGTCTCGACCCACTTGGTGCTCAGCGTGTTGAAGGGTGAGCCTTCCTCGAAGACGTTGAACGTCACGCGCCCGACCTGGCGGCTGACCGCGCGGTCGACGATCGTGACGTCGCCCTTGCCCTTGAAGCGGCGGCGCAGGCGGTTGACGTTGCGCCGGTCCGGATCCACGCAGACGACGCGCGCGCCCAGGCGACGAAAGACCTCCGCCTTGTTGCCTTCGTTGGCGCCGACGTCGAAGATCCGTGCGCCGGGCGTCAATCCCGTCAATACGCTCTTGTAGAACTGGACTTCCTCGCGGCGTTCCTTGATCAACTCGGGGCGGGCGACGTGCAGATAGAGGTCGTAGACGAACGACGTTTTCAGCGAGTCGTACCAGCCAAGGCGTTTGAGAGCGCTCTTGAACAACGGATTCTCCTGCGGTGAATCATGTCAGCCATGCTGTCTTACAGGAGTCCAGAGGACGTCAGTTGCGGCGTGCGGCATTGTTTCGGGTGTGGTCACTGGCACGAGGTTCAATCGGAGGCGTCGCGTCCAGTGCTGTACCGTCGTGATCGCCGATCCGGTGTAGCCGAAGCCGTGCATCAGGTCGAAGAGTTCTGCAACGGAGGAGCCTGCGCGTGTCAGGTGTTCTGGGACTACTTCGGTGAGGACCGTAGGTGTATGGTTCTTGATTGTGGCCGCGAGGCCCTGCAAGGCGCGACACTCAAATCCTTCCACGTCGATCTTGACTACCATCGGCCGGTTCGATGGGGCGTGACCGAGAAGGTCATCACCACGTCGTATGGGTACGCTGTAGCGCGTAACTACCGTCGCTTCATCAGCCGGCGGCGCGAATGAACCGTGAACACTCGATCCCGTATCGCGCGTCAGCAACAACGTGGCATCCTGTTCACCAAGGCCGACCGGATGAACGTGAACCTGGGTCAATCCGTTCTGGACAACGTGAAGCTGCAGGCGCTCGCAGCAGTCTGGATTCGGTTCGAAGGCGTAGACGACCCCAGTCGGTCCGACGGCGTGAGCCGCAAGCACGGTCATGAGCCCGATATTTGCGCCAACGTCTACAAAAGTCACCGCCGGGGCGGAGGATATTGCGCAACGCCAACTGCGGACCGAGATCATAGTACCGCCCGGAGAAGTAGACGTAGCGCTCGACCGGATCGGCCAAGTCTAGCCAGACCGAATATGGGGTCCACTTATAGCGCGTGCGGACCAGGGGTTTGCTGGGCCAGCCCCGATCGGTCTCCCCGCCAGCGAGCACCATCACCCGTCCCCACGCCGGCAGTTCGCGGCGTGTGTACCGACAGAACTAGCGGAAGGAGCGCCGCACGGACCAACACCTTGCCCTCCATGGCTACGCCACCCGGGCCGCGGATCCGCTCGTGGCATGAGCACCGCAAAGGTTTCCTGAACCCGTTCGCCTTGGACATTACTCTGCGAACGTCCGGACGGTGTGGATTGGTAATAATAGCAGCAGCTGTCGGTTTCCAGAACCGAGGGACCCTGTCCTGAGGACTCTTTCGAAACCAATCCCAACGTCGCAGGATATGGTCGACCCCGAGGGGTACAGCTGGACGATCGCGACACACAAGGAGGACCTGACACCCCAGGAGATGCAGCAGCGGCAAGAAGCGTTCATGAAGAACTTCGCGCCGCAGTCGACCCACGGCTAGTCCGAAGCTTCAATCAGGGCGGTCCGGGATCGGGCCCCGGTCGCCCTTCTCGATCTCGTGAAACGGCAGACTGACGATTAGAACAGGACGGCTGTGTCAACGATACCGCCGCCGGGCAGATAGATCACGGCGTGACCGTCCACCACGCCCCGATGGTGACCTGCCGGGAGACGGGGCAGACGCCGATCGAGTTCAGGCGGAAAGGCCTCGACCTTCTTTTGCCAACCAGGTGGAAGCTGCCCACCTCGCGCGAGCTTCTTTTGGAGTCCTGGCGGCAGGTTGCGGAACCTGGCACTGTAGTACTCGCGAACGATCCGAGTCTCCTCCGACGAAAACACGATACGGACGTCCGTCTGTACCGTAGGCTGGTGCGAAGGTGATTCGGTCTTTCGGTCGTCCCCACCGCGTCCCCCTCGTTGCGTTTCACCTGTAGGGGATGTGCCTCCAAAGACGAAAATGCCGATGACAACGGCATGGAGAATTCTCATGTCTCCCTCCAAATGGGCGTCGTGCCCAAAAGTCTTTTCGGGATCTCCCGCCGCGGCCGGTAGAGATTGGCGGAGGAGCGGACTCAGATGGCAGGGCGAATTCGAGCAGCTTTGACCAAGAATGTAATCGGCACCCAAGATCGCGTCGAGTGGTTTTTTGCACGAACGCTCTACATCTTTCGGACACGCCGAAGGGGGCTCTGAGTGAGCGATCCGACGTAACTACTACTCCGGTAAGGGCATTGCGCGAAACGCGCTGCCGGAACGGACATTGCTCCACTTCAGTGTGACTCCTCCCCCGGAGGCACTTGACATGCAACTCGTTCGACGCCATTTACTTCTGACGACTTCGTTCGTCGTGGCCCTCACCGCCCTCGCATGCGGCCAGGGAAGCGCGACGCTATCGCCGACTGGGCCCACGGCGTCTCTTGGCGACACCACGGTGTCTGCCGACGTCACCGCGGAGAGATCCTCAGCCGCTGGAGTCGAGACCTCCGCAACGCTCGCCAAGGGCGGCAATGACAAGGGCAAGGAAAAGCAGGGCGACAGTGATTCGGAGGAGGAACAGAAGGGGAGCGGCAAGCCCGAGAAGGGATGGAGAGGCGAGCTGTCAGGTTTTGTGACGGCCACGAACGGGACTTCGCTCACCGTCCGAGGGGTCACGGTCACGCCAGCGGCGGGCGCTGTCATTCGCCATGGGAACACGTCCCTCACGTTTGCCAGCATCGTCGTTGGGGATCACGTGCAGGCTCGCGGGACGATGGACGAGGGGACGCTCGAAGCCAGTGAGATCAAGGTGGAGCACACCGGCAAGGGCGGCGGCGAAGGCGAAGTCGATGGGATCGTGTCGGGTCTGACAGCAACGACCGGCTGCCCGGTGCTGACCTTCATGGTTGGCGCAACGAAGGTGACCACCTCAGCAGCGACAGACTTCGACGACGTGCTGTGCTCTCACTGGCTAACGGCGCCGTTGTGGAGATCAAGGGAACCCGTCAGGGGACGGCTCGATCGTCGCGACGAAGGTAGAACTGGAAGACGACGAAGACGATGGCGATGACGACGAGGAAGACGCCAAGGTGGAGGGCCTCGTCTCAGGACTGCCGAGCGGCACTTGTCCTGCGCTCACCTTTACGGTGGGAACGAAGCAGGTAACGACATCGGCTTCGACGACGTTCAAGGACGTGACCTGCGCGACCCTGGTCAACGGAATGAGCGTAGAAGTGAAAGGCGCGCTGCAGATGAACGGCTCAATCGCTGCAGCAAAGGTCGAGCTCGACATAAGGGCGCAGCAAGCGCTTCGCAACTAGAGAACAACAGAGGCCCGCACTGCGGGCCTCTGTTGTGTACGCCGCCGGTCGCGCTTAGGCTTTCGCCGCAGGAGCCATGCGTTCGAGCATCTGGCGCGTCAAGTGAGGCACCTGTCCAATCATGCGCTGGAGCAGCATGAGCTGACCGCGATGGTGCATCTCGTGTTCTTTCGGCGACATGAGCATTTCGAATCGCGTCTTGGCTGCCGGCTGCAGGGAGGGCGGCATGGTCACGGGCTCGGCCAGGAAGGCGTCGCTGAGGCCCTCGAGATACGACGCAAACGACTCGCCCTCCGAGTTGAGAAGTGCAATGACCTCGGCTTTGGTCCGCGGCTTGGCTTCCTCAGCGGCCACTCCCATAATGATCTCGCCCCAGGGCACGATCGCGGCGTCAGTGAACCGGTTCTTGTGCACATGGGTCTGGACGCGCGGGGCGAGTGCGATGTGCGCGAGCGTCTGGCCGATGGTCCGTGTCTCTGGCGAGGCGTTGAACCCGTATTTCTCTTCAGGAATCTCGTTTGCGATCTGTAGCGTGTTGCTGCGAACCTGCCGGAAACTTCGCGCGAGATCTTTCGAACCGTAGTACGTCATGGTGCCTCCCGATGGCGGTGAAGAAGTGAAAAGTGAGGTCCGTGCTGGCTACTCGAGCTGATTCGCCAAGACGCCTTGTTCAATCAATGTCGCGTGCTGTTCCTCGTCGTGGCTGGCCACGACGACCAGGCCGGATCGGTGCGGGACAACCCGTTCAACCATGTGAGCTGCGCCAGCACGGCGCCCGTGTCCTCAGTGATCCAGGGCGCGTCCTTGCCAATGATCTCCCGCACACCGTCCATGTGCCATGTGGCGTCGCCAATCAGCAGATACTCGCGGCCCGATTCCAGCGTCACGTAGACCATCTGAGAACCAGGCGTGTGACCGGCGGCCTTCACGAGCACAATGCCAGGAGCAAGCGGGAAGTATGCATCATAGTCCACGGCGACGAAACGCTTCGCCTGCTCAGCGCTCAGCCGGATCTCCGGCATCTGCGGGTTCGTCGTAAGCGTCTGGATCTGAGATCGTGTCAGGATCGTCTTCGGCGCGAGCTCGTTCGCCAAAGGAGAGGCGATGACGCCAGCCACGTGATCGCCATGCTCGTGCGTCACGACGATCAGTCTGGCTCTCTGCAGCGCCTGGTCGATCTGCTTCGTGGCATCTGGGAAATACGGCTCGTCGACGCCTCGCCCGAAGAACTTGTGAACGGCCAAGTTCATTCCCGCGTCAACCATCACCGAACCATCCGCGTACATCACCTGAAAGGCCGTACGCGCTTGCACGCTTGGAATCGTGGGCGCGCCTTTGACCGAGAAGTTCTTCGTGCGCCGGCTCTCGGCGAACTTCAGCATGTTCAAACGGAGAGGACGACGCCCGGGAATCAACGCGGCCGTGCGTCGAATGTCTTCGAGACTGGCGCTCCAGGCCGGGGAGGCGGACTGCGCCTGTGTTCGGATGTCGGCGACGGTCGCCCCCACCACAGCCATGCCGGCGAGGCATGCAGCGACGATCAGTCGGGTGGTCATAGTCGTTCCGAAAAATGGCTCCGTGAAGGAAAAAGGCCCGGGTTTCCCCGGGCCTCGTTCCGTAGTCCGCCAAAACAGGGGAGTCGTCAGTTACGGGGCGAAGCAGTAGAGATAGCCGTTGCCGCCGGTCGAGATCAGGTTGGGCTGGCTGCAGCCGCGGCTGGCGTGTACCGAGTTCCAGGAGCCGTTCGGACCGCCCGTCTTGTCGTGATGACCGAGCTGGACCGATCCCTTGCCGTCGGCGTTGCTCGTGTAGTTGCTGCAGGTATGGTCCATGTTGTCTGTGAAAGCGCGGCCGTCTGGGGTCGAACCGGTCAGAACGTCGTGCTGATTCGGCATGTCGCCCACGCCCTTGACCAGCTCACCCTTCTCGTCCCGGGCGTTGTTCTTGTTCAGGCGGTTGCCCAGCCGTGCCAAATCGATGGTGTCACCGTGCAGCTCGGCTTGATTGGCCGCGATCATGCCGCCTCGGGAGTTGTACCAGGGACCGTTTCCAATCCGGTCGCGTGCGTTGACGGCGCCGGTACCCTGGGTGCTCAGGTAGGCGACCCACTTCACGCCTCCGCGGCCGGCTGCCTGTGCCAGCATCTGACAATGGGCATCCGCGCCGGCCAGTCCTCCGTAGTTGGCGCCGTCGCCCTTGGCTACGCTGGTGACGAAGAAGTTCATGGGTGGTGGAGGTTGCTGAGGCTGCTGTGCAAGGGCGATATAGGAGCCGAGCGAAACCGAAAGCGCCAAAGCGGCAAGAGCCGGTCGCAGATACTTCATGGCCTGTCTTCTCCGCGGATGTCTGGATGAGTTAGTGGGACGAGATAAGCGTGCCAAATCGTGAAGGCATCTTACCCGAGGCCGGCGCGGCCGTAAAGTCACGTGAATATGACGCAACTAGGGCCTCGACGGCTTTCCCGTGAACCGGGGCAACACGACGGCCGGCTGAACAGGCTGATCACGGGGGTCCCCCGGGTAGTAGACGCGCTCGAGGAAGAGCCCGGACGCGGGGGCTGTGACCCGTGCGGGCAGCGGCGAAGACTTCGTCAGCAGCGCCGTCGCCTGGTCGACCGCCAACGCACCCCGTCCCACTTCGACCAGCACGCCGACCAGCCGCCGAGCCATCTTCCAGAGAAAGTGGGACCCTTCGAGGTGCACGAGCACCAGATCGCCATCCTCATGCACGTCCAGGGCGTCGAGAAGCACCTGGGTGGACTTCTCCTCCGGGTCATCGTCCGAGAACGCCCGAAAGTCGTGCATCCCTACGAAGCCCTTCGCCGCGCGACCCATGGCCGCGAGGTCGAGATCGTCCTTGACCCACCAGACCAGCGCCTTGCCGAACGCCGTGCGACGCCGAGCTATCTGGTAGATGTAGCTCCGGGCGACCGCGTCGTGCCGCGCGTGGAATCTATGGCGCACGGGCTCGATGTGCAGGATGTTGATGTCGGAGGGCAGTGCGTCGTTGATCCGTCGTCTCAAGGGCTCCGCCGGAATCGTGCTGTCGATATCGAGGTGCGCGACCTGCGCCAGGGCGTGGACTCCAGCGTCGGTGCGACCTGATCCGTAGAGCTCGAACGAGGTCGCGCCGATGCCTTCCCGAATCGCCCGGTCGATCTCGCCTTGGACGGTGCGAGCGTTTTTCTGGATCTGCCAGCCGCTATAGCGCGTGCCGGCGTACTCGATTGTCAGTTTTAGACGCAAGGGGCACTATCGAACGGCTGTCAGGGTCTCATCTGCTCGAGAACCTCGCCCAGCAGCCGCAGTTCCTCGCCGTATTTCGTCCAGTCGCCCGCACGCTGTGCTTCGATCGCACGGTCATAGTGCGCCCGCGCGTCGGCCGCGAGGCCCGTGAGCGGGGCGGCGGTCCCGCCGGTGGCTGGCGTAACTCGCTGGTTGCGCGCTCTCGGCACCGCTCGGCACCTGGCTGCGCGTGAGGGAGAGGTCGGCTCCTGGCACAGCAGCCGTGCCGCCAAAGAGCCTGACGAGGGCGGCATCGAGCGTCTCTTCCATCACGATCTGGTTCTGATACGCCACGATCACGCGTGTGAGTTCCGGGATCCGCCCACCTGACGCGCGAAGATACAGCGGGCGCACGTAGATCAACGACTCCTCGATCGGAATCACCATCAGCGTGCCCCAAATGACCTGCGAGCCCTGCTGGTTCCATAGCGTGATCTGCGGAGCGATCGTCTGGTCCTGGCTGATACGCGCCACGACCTGGCGAGGCCCGAAGATCACTTTCTGCTTCGGGAACTGGAACACACGAAGCGTGCCGTAGTGTTCGCCGTCACTGCGCGCCGCCAGCCACGCGGCGAGATTGTCTCGACTCCGCGGCGTGAAGGGGAGCATCTGAATGAACTCCGGCTCGGTCTCGCCAGGCAGCTGCATGATCGTGTAGTACGGCTGCATCGGGCCGGCCTCGCCGGTATCGTCGATGATCGGTACCTCCCACTGATCCTCCCGGTTGTAGAAGATCGCGGGCTCCGTCATGTGGTACGTGGCGAAGACCGAGGATTGAATCGCAAAAATATCCTCCGGATACCGCACGTGGTCCCGCAGCGACGCGGGCATCTCGTCGAGCGGCGCGAACATCGCCGGAAAAATTCGTGCGTACGCGGCGGCGATTGGATCATTCGAGTCCGCCATGTAGAACGTCGTCGTGCCGTGGTACGCGTCGATGACCACCTTGACGGAATTACGGATGTAGTTGAGGCCTCCAGGTCCGCTCGGCGTCGAGTACGGGTAGCGGTTGCTGGTGGTGTAGGCGTCGTACATCCAGAACAGACGGCCGTCCGCCACCACGAGGTAAGGGTCACGATCGAAGGCCAGGAACGGTGCCAACGTCTGCACTCGCTCCCGAATATTTCTCAGGAACAGGATCCGGCTCTCGCTCCCAACCTCGCTGCTGAGCAGCATCTCGTACGCGCCGAAGCGGAGGGCGAACAACATCTTCCGCCAGAACGAACCAATCGATAGGCCCCCCCGGCCGTCGTACTGCGTGTAGACGTCCCCTTCGCTCCGCGGGTAGTGAAATTCACGCGTGGCCGTGCGCACGATCACGTAGTCGTTCAGCATCTCGCCGAAGTACAGGCTCGGTTCCTCGATCGAGAGATCCGGCGTCGTCTGAAGGGGCAGGTTGCCGACATAGAGCACCGGCAGCCCTTCGCTCGTGACCTGGTTCACGGGACCAAGCGTGAGGCCGTAACCGTGCGTGTAGGTCAGCCGGTCGTTGATCCAGGTACGGCTTGGGAGGTTAGTGGTGTCGAGTTCCCGTGGCGACAGCATGATCTGACGCAGCTGACCACCGATGCGGTATCTGTCGTTGTCGACCGACATGAAGTCGTAATAGGTGCGAATGACCTGGAGCTGCCCGAAGGTGTCGAGCAGAGGCTGGTGGTCCCACAACCGGACGTTCTCCGTTGTCGCCGAATTGCGCTCCACATCGGCGCGTGTCAGTAGAGCGTCGCCTGTCAGCTCCTGAGCCTCGACCTTGTCGATCCCGAAGGCCCGGCGCGTCGCGTCGATGTTGTGCTGGATGAATGGGGACTCGCGAGTCTGCTCGTTGGGCGTCACGACGAAACGCTGGAGCAGAGAGCTATAGCCCTCTCCGCCGACAGCAGCGATGAGATACAGCACGGCCGCCACGGGAATGGGCCAGTTGCGCGGTGTGAGCGCCTGCAGCGTGGCGAGCGCGCTGCCGATGATGCACACAACCACCAGGATCAGCGCCGCGGGCATCCGACCATTCACGTCGGCGTATCCGGGTCCATAGATCACGCCGGACGGCTGCACGAGCCGCTCGGCCTGACTGAGCCAGGCGCCGAACGCCAGCAACACGAGAAACAGGGCCACGAGGAGCGACAGGTGACGACGTGCGGTTGGGGTCATGAACGGCATCGCCCCCAGGCTCGACGTCAAGCTGCCGGACAGGAAGTAGATCGCTCCAGCACCGAGACCAGCAAGGAGCACGAGGCCCTGGGCGAGGCCGCGGACAAACTGAAAGAAGGGAAGGGAAAACACGTAGAAACTGACGTCGCGTCCCAGCACGGGGTCGGTCTGTCCGAAGGGCACCGCGTTACGCCACGTGAGCCACGTCTCCCATTGGGATGAAGCGAAGAGCCCCACCAGAACAGAAACGATGACAGCGATACCCGACGCGAGAGCGCGAAGCTGGCTCCGGCCGGGCAGCGGCACCTCGATGCCCTCGCGTGTGGTGAAGACCTGGCGCAGGTCGCGGATTGTTGCCACCGCCGTTCTGAAATTCAACGTCAGCCAGACAGTTGAGAGGACAAAGGCTACGGTGAACAGGGTGCCCTGCGCACGCAGCATCGTGAAGAAGACCTGCTGGTAGCCGACCTCGCCGAACCACAGCCAGTCGGTGTAGTAGCGAACGAGGGAAGGGCCTGCGAAGAAGAGGCCCGCGAGAACGGCAAAGGCGGCGAGACGGCCTGGTCGCTGCAACATCATTCACCAACAGGATACCGGTCTATGGCTGCTCGCAGATCACCCCGGAGTTCCGTGGCGAGCGTCCGTGGCGACCGCACACGCACAAAAGGGCCCCAACTCAGGATCCAGCTTCGGAGAGCCCAATCGTGACACACGTTCATCGAAAGCACGAGCGTGCCGTCGGCGCCCTCGCGCAATTGCTGCGACGAATGCCACACGCGTGCACGGACGTAGGGTGCCACGCGGGTTTCGAATTCGAGCTCGACGGGCGCGGCCGGTCCGGTGTTCACGCCGAGTGAGTTGGCAAAGGCCTCGTCTTCGATTCGTTCCTTCGGCACGAACGTCTGCTTCTCGAGCGAGACGGCCTTGATACGGTCGACGGCGAAGGTGCGAACGTCCTTGTAAGCCGGCACGAAGGCAAGAAGGTACAGCCCGCCGTGCGCAAACGTCAGCCGGTATGGATGGACAAGGTAGTCACGTTCGACGGCGCTCGACACAGAGTGGTATCTCATCGTCGCCGCACGGTAGTGCAGTGTCGCCTCGAGTAACTTGGCAACGGCGTCGCTCGAGGATGAGGACGCAGCCGTACGCGGCCCGGACTTGGCCGCCAGGACGCCGGGCAGGCGGTCCAGGAATTGCCGCATCCTGGGCGTGAGCAGCTTTTCGATTCTCGTGAACGCCAGCGTCAGGTCGCGCTGGAACGACATGGCGCCCACCGCTTCGAGAAGGTTCCGACCGAGATAGAGCGCGCACAACTCGGGTAACGTGAAGCCGGCCTCGAGCCCCTTGAAGAGCTGCCCGTCCAGACGCCAGCTGACACGACCCTCCTCGTCGTGCTCGTCGAACAGCGGAAAGCCCGCTTCCTGCAGGGCGGCCAAGTCACGACGAATCGTACGCGTCGTCACGTCGAGCTCGTCAGCCAGGGCCGCGATCGTGACACCGTGTCGAGACGATTCGAGCGCGTGAAGCACTTTCCACTGTCGGATGACTTCCTGATTGCGTGGCATGTCGGCAGCGCGTCAGCGCCGCTCCTTGAGCCGGCGCAGCTCCCGGCGCTGATTGCGGTCGGGAGTGCCCGCGGCGCGGGAGACGGCCCGGTGGAGACGCTCGATTTTTCGCATCTCCACTTCCTCCGCGGTGGGCTTGGGTGTCACGTCGTCGTAGAGGACCTTCGCCTCGGACTTCTTGACGTGCTGATCGATCACCAGGCGAACGACGACATCTTGATGACGGCCGAAGGGACGGTTGATGCGGATCCGGTCGCCGTCGCGAACGAGCCGGTTGGGTTTGGCGGTCTGATCGTTGACCGAGACCTTGCCAGCCTCACACGCGCGCTTGGCCTCCGAGCGGGTCTTGAAGAGGCACGCGACGTCCAGCCACAAGTCGAGGCGAACCGGGTCGGTCACGACGGTTCAGATGAAGACTTCGACTTTCCCCTTGGCCCTGAGCGAACCCACGAACGTCTGCTGTTTGCTGTTCGCGGCTCTGTCCTTCGAGGAACTGCTGAATCTGGGGACGGACCTCGGCGATGGGAATCGTCCGCGATGTCTGTTTCTCCGCCACCTTGATGATGTGGTAGCCGAAGGGTGACTCGACGAGGTCGCTCGTCTGCGCCGGCGCCAGCGCGAAGGCCGCCTGTTCGAATGGGCCCACCATCTGTCCACGTTCGAAGAAGCCCAGGTCGCCGCCGCTTGGAGCGCTACCTTGGTCCGTAGAGTGCTGTTTGGCGAGGGCGGCGAAGTCGCCGCCAGCCTTCACCTCTTTCAGCACCTCGACAGCTTTGGCAAGAGCCTGCTGTTTCGCGGCTGGGTCGGCGCCTTCGGGCACGCCGATCAGAATATGGCTCGCGCGAACACGCTCAGGCTGCTGGAACTCGCCGGGATTCTCGTTGTAGAAGGCCGTCACCTGCTCGGCCGTCACCGGCGTCGCGGTGATCGCGGTGCGGAGCAGCGTGTCGATCTGCATGCCCTCGCGGGCCTGCGTCCGCAAACCTGCCAGCGTCATGCCCCGGGCGCCCAGCGTCTGAGTGAAAGCCTCCTCGGAGGGGAACTGCGAACGAATCTCCGCGATGCGCGCCTCAATCTCGGTGTCAGGGACGACGATCTTACGAGCCACGGTTTCAAACCGCAGCAGTCGGTAGCCGATGAGCTCCTCGAGCACACCTCGGAGGACGCGGTCGCGCTGTTCCGGCGGGACCGGCTGACCGGCACGCGCCTCCAACTGGCTCACCGCCATCTCCAGGTCGGCCTTGCTAATCGCTTCGCCGTTGACGCGTGCGACGATCTCGGGCAACTGCGCGGGTACCGGCGCAGGCGGGGGAGCTTCTGGAGCCGCCGGGGCGGCGGCCTGAGCCTCAGAAGGCGCGGGAGCAACCTGTTCGCTGCTGGCTGCCGCCGGGGTATTCCGCGAGCAGGCGGTCAGCACGAGAATCACGACGAACGGGACGATACGAGTCACGCGGGCTCCTGGGTGGAAAACGCCTGGTCTGTTGGCGGACGGTGCGCAGTAGCGTATCATCGACGGGCAATCGGAACGCCGCATCCTCCCACGTCCGACAGGATTCCCGGTGGGCGGGTGTCACGAGACACCCGTAATTCTTCAATGCGATCGTTTCTACGATCTGGTCCGTCCCGATTGCGCACGAGTGTGCCGAGGTAGCTCAGTTGGTAGAGCACGTGACTGAAAATCACGGTGTCGGCGGTTCAATTCCGTCCCTCGGCACCATTTCCTTCAACCCAGTATCCCGACTCCGGTCCTGACCTTCCGGAGACGGGTGCGTCCCGGACTCAGACGGTTACAGCCTCAGGCTCTCGTACCAGCCCCAGTTCTTTCCGCACGCGATCCTCGATGATCTGCCGGATGTCCGGGTTCTCCTTGAGAAACTGCTTGGCGTTTTCGCGACCCTGTCCGAGACGATCGCCGCCGTAGGCAAACCACGCACCGCTCTTCTCAATGATGCGCTTCTCGACCCCGAGATCGAGAAGATCGCCCTCGCGCGAGATGCCCTCGCCGTACATGATGTCGAACTCCGCCTCTCGGAATGGGGGCGCCATCTTGTTCTTCACCACCTTCACGCGCGTGCGCCCGCCGATCACCTGGTCGCCATCCTTGATGCTCGCAATCCGGCGAATATCGATGCGCACGGACGCATAGAACTTCAGTGCGCGGCCGCCGGTCGTCGTTTCAGGGTTGCCGAACATGACACCGATCTTCTCGCGGAGCTGATTGATGAAGATCAGGGTCGTCTTGGACTTCGACACGATGCCCGTGAGCTTGCGCAGTGCCTGTGACATGAGGCGGGCCTGCAGCCCCATCTGCGCATCGCCCATTTCCCCTTCGATTTCCGCCTTCGGCACGAGCGCGGCTACCGAGTCCACCACCACCACGTCCACACCGCCGGAGCGGATGAGGACCTCCACGATCTCGAGCGCCTGCTCACCGTTGTCAGGCTGAGACACGAGCAGGTTTTCGAGATCGACCCCGAGCTTCTGCGCGTACTTCGCGTCGAGGGCATGCTCGGCGTCCACGAACGCCGCCATACCGCCAGCCTTCTGGGCCTCCGCGATCACCTGCAGCGCCAGCGTCGTCTTGCCGGACGACTCCGGACCGTAGACCTCGACGACGCGGCCGCGGGGCATTCCACCGATGCCGAGGGCGTAGTCGATGCTGATCGCGCCTGTCGGGATGCATTCGACCGCTGCGATCTCACCGCGCTGCCCGAGGCGCATGATCGATCCCTTACCAAACTGCTTTTCTATCTGGCCGACAGCAATGTCGAGTGCCTTGTTACGTTCCTTCTGATCGTCGAGTGGCATGTGGGCTCCTTGAACGGGATGATGGCTTGAGGGAGTGACAGGGGAGGTCACGGCCGGGGTTGATCCTAGGAGCGTGCCACGCGAAAGTCAAGCGCAAATATGTGCATCAAGAATCACTATTACACATGCTTATCAATGGTTTACGGCTGACATACACTTTCGCCTCGTCGGCTCGATTCAGCAGAATCTGCGGACGGGATCCCGGCATGTTGATGAAGTTTCTGCTGAGATGCCGGGTGCCGCGTAGCGGACCCGGCGCCGTTCACAGCCTCTCGACGGCCAGCGCCACCCCGTTGCCGCCGCCCAGGCACAACGTGGCGACGCCTCGCTTCAGCTTCCGCTGTTCCAACGCGTAGAGCAGCGTCGTCAGAATGCGTGCGCCGCTCGACCCGATGGCGTGCCCGAGCGCCACCGCGCCTCCGTTGACATTGACCTTTTGCGGATCGATGCCCAGATCGCGCAAGACAGCGATGGCCTGCACCGAGAATGCCTCGTTCAATTCGAAGAGATCGATCTGGTCCAACGGCCAGCCGATCTTCTGCGAGAGACGCCGCACCGCGTCCACCGGAGTCATGAGCAGATACTTCGGCGCCAGGCCGCTCGTGGCTTGACCGACAATGCGCGCCATTGGAGTGAGATTGAGCCGCGAGGCCCGTGCCGCTGACATGACGACGAGCGCCGACGCGCCGTCGTTCACGGGCGGTGCGTTGCCGGCGGTCACCGATCCGTCTTTCTTGAAGGCAGGCCGCAGGGCGGCAAGCGCCTGTCGTCGTCGTGTCCGGGCGGACGGACTCGTCGCGGTCGACGACGATCGTGCCGGCGGGTCCGGCAGGACCGGCTCCCCCGGAACCCGCCCTACGCTGCGGAACTTCGACGGGGAGAGTCTCGGCCGTGAAGCGTCCCTCGGCCATCGCTTCTGCCGCCCTGCGGTGGCTGGCAGAGGCGTACTCGTCCTGCGCCTCACGACTAACGGAGTACTCCGATGCGACGAGTTCAGCAGCTGTACCCATGTTGCACTGTTCGAAGGAGCACCACAGGCCGTCGGTCACCATCGAGTCGAGCAGTTCCTGGTGCCCCATCCGAAGCCCATCACGGGCTCCGCGAAGAAGGTAGGGGGCGTTACTCATCGACTCCATGCCGCCCGCCACCGCAATCTCGATATCACCAACGGCGATACCTTGCGCTGCCAGCATGACGGCCTTGAGACCAGAACCGCACACCTTGTTGATGGTGAGCGCGGCGACATGGTCGCTGAGCCCGCCGCGGAGAGCCGCTTGCCGCGCCGGCGCCTGACCGAGACCGGCCCCGACGACATTGCCCATGATGCACTCGTCAACGCTCGCTGGGTCGATTCCGGCCCGTCGCACGGCCTCGCGGACCACGAGCGCACCCAGGTCCGTGGCGGACAACGTCTTGAGGCCGCCAAGGAATTTGCCCGTGGGTGTGCGAACGGCGGAAACGATAACAGTGTCGTGCATGGGACCGACCTTGACCGTTAGACGCCTCGGCTGGCCGGCGGGACGATGCCGTTCAGCCGCAGGTAGACGGCCAACTGACCGTACGTATCCATCGAATGCCCCAGCAGGAACCAGAACACCCGCGCCCGGGTGGACGGGCCCAGGAACGCCGCTTCGACCGTCCCCGTGATGCTGGCATCCGTCTGTTCGTTGAGCAGTGCGATCCCGTGATCGTAGGACTCGCCGAGCGCCTTGAGGATGTCAGCTTTGGTCTTCGCGCTCTCCGCTGTGAACGTCGGTGGCGGCGCCTGGCCGCCGACCAGCTTCAGGATGTCCACGTTGACCGTGGCGACGTGCATGATGTGCTCGGCGTAGCTGCGCTGGGCCGGCGTGGACTTGAAGCTGAACTTGTCCTCCGGCATCGCGTCGGCAATGGCCAGGAGCGTCGCTTTCTGGCGCTCCCAGTCCTTGATCAGATCGGCACGGACAGCGGCGCCACCAGGGGCGGTCGCCGGCGCGGCAGCGGGTGCCGCCTCCTGGGGCGGAGGGGCAGCGCCACCACAACCGATGATCACCAGGCTCAGCCCGATCGCCGACAAGAAACCCGTTCCTCGAATCTTCATGTGCACATCCTCCTGAGACGTCGGAAACACGCGACGTCACGTCACTGTGACGTCGAGCCCACGCACGATGTCGGGGCCAAGTAGCCTGGCAAGCCGCTTCCTGATGAGAGCCGCTGAGTGTTCGATCTCCCGCCGCCATGTGGCGTCTTTCGTGCGCACATGGAGGACGTATCCCTTCAGCTCAACGGAGGTCACGCGGTCGACGGCCGGCCCCACTGTCGTACGCCAGGCAAACGCAACCTTCTCCGGCGTCAACGGCGCGTTGCGCAGGATGTCGGCGAGGGCCTCTGGCATCACGCGGCTGACGGGGATCACGGTTTGTGAGGATAGCATTGGAGCGTGCGGCTGGTCCTGGCGTCAGCGTCCCCCCGAAGGGCCGAACTGCTTCGAAGAGCGGGCTTTGAGTGCGACGTGATGCCGTCCGAGGTGGACGAGACGATGGACCCGGAGGAAACGCCGGACGGATACGTCCGCCGAGTCGCACAACAGAAGGCGGAGGCGGTCGCGGCGAGTGTCCCTGGCCGGCCGATTCTCGGTGCGGACACTATCGTGGTCATCGACAACCAGGTGCTGGGAAAGCCGGGCGACGAGGAGGACGCGCGAAGAATGCTCCGGCTATTGTCCGGCCGGGAGCATGTCGTGATGACCGGCGTCTGCCTCCTCCGGGCCCACGGAGAATCGCCCCGGAGCCAGATAGTCGTCGCACGAACCCTCGTGGAGTTTGCGCCGATCAGCGATTCGGAGATTCGCTGGTACATCGACTCGGGGGAGCCCTGGGACAAGGCCGGGGCCTACGCGGTGCAGGGCCTGGCCTCGCGGTTCGTGACCCGTATCGAGGGCTCGTATTCGAACGTGGTCGGGCTGCCGGTCGCGGACGTCTACGCGATGTGCACAAGGGCTGGAATACTGGTATCCTGAGGCGTTCGCATCATAGAAAGTCCATCTTATGAGCCACAAAGCCACAAAGATCGGCCTGACGAGCCTCGTGCTCACGCTCGCGTTTGGGGGGCTCTTGTACTCCACCCTGGGGGAGAGCGCCCAATACTACAAGCACGTGGACGAGGTCATGGTTCAGCCTGACGCCTGGTACGGCAAGCCGCTCCAGGTACACGGGTTCGCGAAGGACGTTCGCAGGAAGCGGGACTCGCTGGACTACAGCTTCGAGATGCACAGCAACGGAAAGGTGCTCCGCGCCTCCTACACCGGCATCGTGCCGGACACCTTCAAGAACGATGCGGAAGTCGTCCTGGAAGGCACGCTCGGCCCCGAAGGCTTCCATGCGACGGGAATGACCGCGAAGTGCCCGTCCAAGTACGAACCGCAAGCGGCTGGGGCAACGAGCGGCGCGACGAACTGACCGAGGGCTGAGCCATGGCCTCACTCGGCTCCTATCTTCTTCTCGCGGCCTTCGTGATGTGCGCCTATGCCACGGCGGCATCGGTGGCCGGAGCTCGCCGACGCTCGCAGCGCCTGATCGAGAGCGGCGTCGGCGCCTTCTACCTCATCGCCGCCATCATGTCGGTCGCCTCGTCGGTGATCGTCTACGCCTTCGTCTCCGGCGATTACTCCATCAAATACGTCCAGCAAACGTCAGACTCCGTTCAGCCGCTCTTCTATAAGCTCACCTCCTTCTGGGGCGGTCTCAACGGCTCGATCATGTTCTGGGTGTTTCTGCTGTCGCTGTTCGGCAGCGCAGCCGTTTACGTGAACAGGGAACGCCAACGCGAGTTGATCCCGTATGTTGTGGCGGTCATCTCCATCGTGCAGATGTTCTTCCTGTACTTGATGGCGATCCACAACAATCCCTTCGAGACCTATCTCACTGAGACGCCGACCGAAGGGGCCGGGCTGAGCCCGCTCCTCCAGAACTTCTACATGGCGATCCACCCGCCCACCATGTACACCGGTTTCGTGGGTCTGACCATCCCGTACGCCTTTGGCATGGCTGCACTGATCACAGGTCACTTGGACGACTCGTGGGTACGCGCGGTCCGCCGCTGGACGATGATCTCGTGGCTGTTCCTGTCGATCGGTCTCGGTCTCGGCATGATCTGGGCGTACGAGGAGCTCGGGTGGGGCGGCTACTGGGGCTGGGATCCGGTTGAGAATGCTGCGCTGCTACCGTGGTTCACGGCCACGGCATTCCTGCATTCGGTGCGCGTGCAGGAACAGCGCGGGATGCTTCGGGTCTGGAACGTCACGCTGGTCATCACGACATTTTTCCTGACGATCTTCGGCACGTTCATGACGCGATCCGGCGTGGTCCAGTCCGTGCACGCGTTTGGCGAAGACCCTGAGCTGGCGCGGTTGTTCACGATCTTCATGATCGGGGTCTTGATCGTCAGCTTCGGGTACGTGATCTACCGGTTGCCGCTGCTTCGCGCCCGCAATGAGCTCGACTCATGGGTTTCGCGGGAGGCGGCGTTCCTCGCCAATAACTGGATTCTGCTGTTCTCGGCGTTCTTCGTTCTGTTCGCGACGATGTTCCCCACGCTCAGCGAAGCGGTCACGGGAGAACGTCTGACGGTCGGCCCCCCGTTCTTCAACAAGTGGATGATGCCCGTCGGGCTGGCGCTACTGCTGCTCACAGGTGTCGGGCCGTTGCTCGCCTGGCGAAAATCCACCGTGGGCAATCTTCGCGATCAGTTCCTGATCCCGGTCCTTTCCGCGCTGGTCGTAGGCGGCGGGTTGTTCGCGCTGGGCGTCCGGGTCTGGACATCGGGCCTCTGCTTTGCCTTTTGTGCGTTCGTGATGGGCACGATTACTCAGGAGTTCTGGCGCGGGGCGCGTGTCCGTCAGGGCGTCACGGGCACCGACGTCTTCACCGCGCTCATCGGACTGACCGGGCGGAACAAGCGCCGCTACGGGGGCTACATCGTCCACGTGGGGATCGTGCTCATCTTCCTCGGTTTCGCCGGCGAGGGATTCAAACAGGACGAGCAGGTATTGCTCAGGCCGGGCCAGCAGGCAACGGTGGGTGATTTCACCATTCGGCTCGATGCGGTCAAGGTGACCGACGACGGGCAGAAGCAGATGATCACGGGCCACACTACGGTTTTCCGCGACGGCGAGGAGATTGCCCGGATGTATCCGGCGAAGTGGTTCTTCCGGAAGCACGAGGGGGAACCAACCACGGAGGTGGCCATCCGTCGCACGTTCGCCGAAGACCTCTATCTGGTGATGCCCGCGTTCGAGTTACAGGATCAGAGCGCGAGCATGGAGATCGTGGTCAATCCGCTCGTGAACTGGGTGTGGGTCGGCTTCGGAATCCTGGCGCTCGGCACCGGCATCGCACTCCTGCCTGACACCGTGTTCGCGTTCGCGATAGCGAGGGTTCCTGCGAATGCGGCCACCGCGTCGCTCCTCTTGCTGTCCCTCCTGTTGTGGCCGGCGGCCGTCATCGCGCAGAGCGGCGAGAATGTGGGCGTCACCGAGCGGAGCGAGCTTCACCGGCGGCTCGAAGCGGAGATCCTGTGTACATGCGGGTGCCGGTCTCCGATGGGCAGTTGCCCGATGCGTCCCAACTGCGGACACTACGACACGCAGGCAGTGAAGCTGAACGAGTATCTCGCCGAAGGCAAAGACTACGACGCCGTGCGAGTTGCGTTCGTCCAGGAGTTCGGCAGCCAGGCGGTTCTGGCCGCTCCCATCGACACAGGCTTCAACCGACTCGCCTGGTTCCTCCCTTATCTGGTGGCTGCGCTGGCGTTCTGTGGCATCGTCGTGACCGCCAGACGATGGTCCCGACCGACCGCGCCCGTGGCAACTGGAGACGCCGGTCTCGACCCAGCGCTCAGCGCGCGCCTGGACGATGAACTCAGAAACCTCGACTGACGCGCTACCGACGCGACGCGACGATCCCTCCCTCGAGCCCTGGCAACTGTTCACACTCGCGGGCCTGATGGGCGCGACCGTGGTGGTCTTCTTGTCACGAGGCCAGACGCCGGCTGGCATCATTCTTCTCAGCCTGACCATCTTCACTGCCGCGGTTGTCGGTGTGGCGGCATGGCGAACGCTTGCCCCTTTCACGCAGAGCGATCGGCGATCGTCGCCGATTGCCCTGGGTGGTTGGACGCGTGCGGCGCTCGAGCGAGAGAAGACGCTGACGCTTCGGGCACTCAAGGATCTGGAGTTCGATCGTGCGATGGGGAAGATCTCGCAGACCGACTTTGCCGAGATGACCGCCCGCCTGCGCGCGAGGGCGGCCCGATTGATCGGGCAGCTCGACAACGAGCGGGGCTATCGCGAGCAGATTGAGCGCGAAATCGCACGTCGTATCGGGACCGAGCCGACAGCGCAGGCGCTCCCTTCAACGATGTCGATCGCGGCGCAGGACGCGCGAACGTGCCCGTCCTGCGGAAGGAACAGTGACATCGACGCCAGGTTCTGCAAACACTGCGGCACCAGCCTGGAGTCGGGGCGATGAGCTCGAAGGCCCTGGGCTCTCGGCTCTGGGCGCTAGGCGTTGCACTCTTGCTTCTGACGCCAGGGATTGGTTCCGCGCAGATCAACATGCCGGATCCGTCCCTCATTCACGGACGAGCCCTTCCGGCGCCGGAACTTCCAGCCGGGACGGTGACGGTCCGGGTGGTACGCGAGGCGATTGGCAACAACATCGTCGGGCAGGAGGTTCGCCTCACGGTTGCCGGAAGCGCGCGAACCGCGCAGACCGACGCGGAAGGTCGCGCGGAGTTCCCTGGCCTTCCGTCCGGAGCGGAGGTTCGGGCTGAAACCACCGTGAACGGCGAGCAACTCGTGTCCGAACCTCTCACCGTGCCGGGTTCGGGCGGCGTCCGCGTGATTCTCGTCGCTGGAATCAAGGAAGCAGCCACGCGCGCGCAGCAGCAGGCGGCTGCAGATGCGGCAGCGCCGCCTGTCAAGGGCGTGGTGGCGCTGGGTCCCAATTCGCGCGTGGCGATCGAGTTTCAGGATGATGCGCTCCAGATGTTTTACATCCTGGACATCGTCAATAGCGCGCGTGCCCGTGTGGACATCGGCGGTCCGCTGATCCTCGACCTGCCCGAAGGCGCAGGCGGCGCCACCGTACTCGAAGGCTCATCGCCGTCGGCCACGGTCAGCGGCGATCGTCTGACGGTCACGGGGCCGTTTGCCGCAGGGGCAACGTCCGTGCAGGTGGCCTTTAGGCTTGCGCACAGCGGACCGAATCTTGAAGTCCAGCAGACGTGGCCCGTAGCGCTGGAGCAGCTCACGGTCGCAGCGGAGAAAGTGGGTGCGCTCTCGATCGCTTCAGCGCAGTTCTCAACCGTGGGCGAAATCAAGACGTCCGACGGCACGCCGTTTCTCCTGGCCAGCGGGGCCGCGATGCCTGCAGGTAGCACCCTGACGATCCAGATCTCGAACCTGCCGGCGCACAGCCAGATGCCACGACAGATTGCGCTGGCGCTGGTCGCGGCCATCCTGGGAGTCGGCGCCTGGCTGGCGTTCGCCGCACGGTCTGGCGGCACACCGCGAACCCGCCTCGTCGGGCGGCGCGACGAGCTCTTGTCCGAACTGGCCGCGATCGAGAGACGCCTTCGGCGCGGAGAGTCGTCGACCCGTGATGTCACACGACGGCCAGGACTCCTGGCGGAGCTCGAGGAGATCTATGGCGAGCTGGACGAGGCGCATCCCGGCCCGCGAGGAGGCGGCGAGGACGTCGCCGCGTGACCCCTCCGATCTCTCTACCGATTGATTTCGACGAACTGACTGTCGAGGACGTCTCGCGCCATTTCGGTCGTCGTCGCGCGGTGGCCCGCGTCACATTCCGAGCTACTCGCGGAACCATCGTTGGTCTTCTCGGGCCGAACGGGGCAGGGAAGTCCACGCTCCTGTCGATGTTGGCCACGCTGCTTCGGCCGAGCAGCGGCCGGATCCGCTACGGTCTCCACGAATCAACGACTCGAGGCATTTCACTGCGCGGTTCGATCGGCGTCCTCGGTCACGATCTGTTTCTGTATCCCGAGCTGACTGCCCTCGAAAATCTGGAGTTCTTCGCAGGACTTTACGCACTACGAGAACCCGCAGTGGCGGCTGCGGCTGCCCTCGATCGTGCCGGTCTTGCACATCGCGCAACCGATCCCGTGTCGAGTTTTTCGCGCGGCATGCGCCAGCGTGTCGCGCTCGAACGTGCGCTGATTCACGGCCCTCGGCTCCTGCTGCTCGACGAACCCTTCACTGGCCTCGACGATGCCTCGGCGGGGGGGTTGCTGACACGCTTACGGGCCCTTCGAGACAACGGCACCATCATCGTCGTGGCCACGCACGACCTCGACCTTGCGGAGGGGCTTCTCGATCGCGCGATCTTTCTCCGCGATGGCCGCATGGCGGCCGCAGCGGATCGCCCCGACGCACTGCGGTCGATGTATCGCGAGGTGATGACCCGCCCGCACGACACGCCTGGCCAAAGCCGGGCGGAGGGGTAGCGATGTTCGCACGTGTCGTGTGGCTGGTCGTGCGCAAGGATCTGATGGTGGAGGTACGCAGCCTCGAAATCGCGTACACCACGCTCTTCTTCGCCGTCTCGTGCGTTCTCGTCTTCGCATTCGCGCTGGTCCGTGAGGGACGGGCGCCCGAAGACGGCGCGGCCGGTATCCTGTGGATCTCGATTGCGTTCTCCGGCACGCTCGCGCTCGGGCGGGCGTTCGAACGGGAGCGGCAGTCGGAGACCTTGAGGGCTCTACTCCTCGCACCAGTCGCACGGCCGGCGATCTACGTCGGGAAGCTCCTGGGTATCGTGGCGCTACTGGCCGCCGGGGAGATCGTGCTCGTGCCACTCGTGGCGCTCCTGTTCCAGGCGCCGCTGCTCGATCGGCCGGTCTGGTTGGCGGCAGTTCTCCTCTCCGGAACGATCGGCTTTTCGGCGGTAGGCACGCTCTTCGCCGCGATGCTGGTCCGGGCCCGCACTCGTGATGTGCTGCTGCCGGTACTGTTGTATCCGATCACCGTTCCAGTCATCATTGCCGGGGTGCGGGCGACCGGCGCGCTGCTCGAGCCCGAACTCGACGCCGAGATTGTTCGCTTCTGGCTGGCCTTGCTCGTGTGTTTCGATGTGGTGTTCGTCACGCTGGCACTCTGGACGTTCGAACCGGTGATGACCGACTAGTGGTGTTACTGAACAGAGAGGCGTCGTTCACGCTTCTGGGTTCTCGCTTCTCGGTTCGTGTTCAGGTTCAAATGAGAAGAGGGCCGAACAGAGAACCCGAACAGAGAACCTGAACCGAACCTGAACACGAACCGAGCACTGAGAAGTAGAAGGGTGAACGACAAGGTTCAAGTTATGCCCAAATGGTTTCTCCCAGCGGTCATTGTCTGCGCCGCGATGTTCGCGCTGTCGCCGATCCTCATCGCGAACGCGCCCTACGAATCGACGATGGGCCTCGTGCAGAAGATCTTCTA
Source organism: uncultured Acidobacteriota bacterium (assembly GCA_963827515.1). Lineage (GTDB taxonomy): Bacteria > Acidobacteriota > Vicinamibacteria > Vicinamibacterales > UBA2999 > JABFSA01. Next base: position 216,026 of record CAWHBF010000003.1, read on the forward strand.
CGTCCACCTGCCGTCGGCCTGGGTGTTCCTCCTCGCTGCTGTCGTGTGCGGTATCGCGAGCGCCCGGTTTCTCTTTCGAGGCGATCCGCACCAGGACCGCCTCGCCTGGGCGGCGGCTGAGCTCGTGGTGGTGTTCGGCATCATTACCCTCGTCACCGGCCCGCTCTGGGCACGGAAAGCGTGGGGCGTATGGTGGCAGTGGGACGTGCGGCTGACCTCGAGTCTGATGGGCTGGATGGTCTCTGTCGCCTATCTGCTGCTTCGACAGTTCGGCGGACCAGGCTCTGACAAGCTCGCTGCCGGTCTCGCGCTGTTCGGGATGGCGAACGTGCCGTTCATCTACATTTCGGTCAACTACTGGCGGACGATCCACCCGACCACGAGCGTGGTACCGACGCTGCCCACGTCGTTCGGACTGCCACTCTGGTTCAGCGCGGTGACGTTCATGCTGCTGTTCGTCCTGCTGTTGAAGCTACGCGTTCGGCTCGAGGAACAACGTGCCTCACTGGACACGCTCTACCTTTCCGCGGACGCATAAGACCATGACCACACGCGTACTGATGGCGACCTTGCTTGTCTGGGCGATCGGCGCCACCGGACCCGATTGGCTGACGCCCGATCGAGCAGTTGGAGCGACGCTCCTGGCGCAGCAGCCGGCGCCCGTAGAAGAGTTTGTGCCGATCGACGAGCTGCCACCGCAGGATCAGCTTCCAGCGGCACCTCTTCTCGTGAGCGCCTATGCTTTCGTGGTGCTGGTACTTTTCGCGTACGTGGCGTCCCTGGTGCGACGCCTCGGCGCTGTGCAGCGCGACATCGATCGGCTGCAGTCCGATCTGAAGAGACCCGGGCGCTCCTGATGCCGACGGCCGCCCATTTTCTCTACATCCCGGGCGTCCTTATTCTCGGGATCGTGCTTGGGTGGATTCTGGGCTCGCGCGCCGCCGCCGACGCGTACGCATCACAACTCCGGAAGACGAACCCCAGACGCGAAGAGACCGGCAGGGATCCGCGGCTAGCGCGCTTCTGCGTTTCGCACGTAGCCACAGAGTCACGCGTGACGCAGAGACAGCGGGGTTAAAGCCTCCGTGTCTCTGTGTCTCTGTGGCCCGTGAGCGTGGAAACGCTCGCGTCTAATCTAGCGCCCGACGGCCAGACGCTGGGCCAGCACCTCGGGCAGACCCGCCTCCACGATCTTTTCCTGCGCGGTCGTAATGTCGTACGACGCTCTGACGAAGGTCAGACTCTGCGACTCGGTGTCGAAGATGCCGAACGCGGCCCGTGCGTCCAGGTCGCGAGGCTGGCCCACCGCTCCGCAGTTCAGAAGATATCTGGACCGCGCCTCGATTTCGAGGCGGAACGGAAATCCTCTGATGGGCACGGTCGTTTCCAGTTCCCGACCTGTCCGACCATGGGGGTCGCTGCCCGCCCCGGAAGGGCCAAGCCTGAACATCGCCGGTACGTGGGTATGCCCGAACAAACAGACCGGCCGGCTCGCGACGTCGACCGATCGCAAGGCATCCATCTCATCGAACACGTAGACGTCTTCGTCGAAAGGCGTGCCATGGCAAATCACGATCTGGTCATCGACGTCGATCGGTCCCTGCGGTAGGGCCGCGAGCCACGACCGATTCTCGGTTGTCAATTCGCTCGCGGTCCACTCGATGGCCTGACGGGCGAGACGGTTGAACCCCTCGACCGTATCGACACCCGCCGCGACCTTGTCGTGATTGCCCCGGATCACGGTGCACGAGGACAACGCGCGCACCCGTTCGATCACTGCATTGGGATCCGCGCCGTAGCCGACCAGATCTCCGAGCACGAGGACCCGGTCGCACGGACCGGCTGCCAACAGCGTGGCGTCGAGTGCCTCGAGGTTTCCATGAATGTCGCTGATGATGAGATACGTCACGTGTCCCCACATGGATCGGCTACGAGTAGCCGATCCACTCCAAGAGTCTTTCGACGACTTCGTCCACGGGAGTGCCAGCGTCGATTCGCACGTGGGCGGCAGCGTACGCCAAGCGCCGGCGCGTGTACAGCTGCTCCATCTGCACCAGGTCGGCGGCCAGCGGCCGTCGGCCATCCCGGGGGATCCGTTCGATGACACGATTGAGCGGTAGATCGAGCCAGGCCACCGCGCCGTCGTTCAGCATTGTTGCGCGCAAGTCTGGATCGACGAATGTGCCGCCTCCGGTGGCGACCACGACGTTTCGTTCTGGCAGAAGATCGAGCAGTACCTCGCGCTCGGCACGTCGAAAGTACGCTTCACCATCCTGGGAAAATATCGTTGTCACGCTGCGACGCTCCCGTGCCTCGATGCGCCGGTCGATGTCCTCGGCGCGCCAGCCGATGCGGTGGCCGACGGCCGCTGCGACGGTGGTCTTGCCGGCACCCATGAATCCGACGAGATACAGCTTGTCGGCCCTCACACCCGCAGCGATTCGAGCACGGAAAAGAACTCTGGATACGACACCGCCGCCGCGCCGGCTCCATGGATCGTCGTCGGTCCTGTCGCGCCGAGAGCCGCAATCGCGAACGCCATCGCGAGACGATGATCGTCGTGGGCGTGCACCTCGCCGCCATGCAGGCGCCGCGTCGCTCGGACGTGGAATCCGTCGGGTTGCTCTTCGATATCGGCGCCCATGCGGCGGAGACCGTCGGCGAGCGCCGAGATTCGATCGCTCTCCTTGACTCGCAGCTCCTGCGCGCCCGTCACGGCCAGGCCGCCCCCGTGCGTGGCGAGGGCGGCGAGTACCGGCAGCTCATCAATGACGCCTGGCACCTCGTCTGGTGCGATCGTAATCTCGCGAAGCTCGGCGTGCTGCACAACAATCGCACCCGCAGGCTCTCCCAACTCGCCGCCCTCCAATGCACCGATGTCGACACGTGCACCGAAACGTCGCAGGACGTCGAGAATAGCGGTGCGGCTTGGGTTCAGGCCGACCTCCTCGATCGTCACCTCGGACCCTGCGAGGGCAGACGCAGCGACCATCCAAAATGCCGCAGACGACATGTCCCCGGGAACCGTCAGTTCGCGTCCGTAAAGCCGTTGCCCTCCCTCGATGGAAAGGGTGGTGCCCGTATGTCCCACACGAGCTCCGAACGCGTGCAGTGCCCGCTCGGTGTGATCGCGCGTGGGCAGCGGTTCGGCGACGCGCGTCGTGCCCTCGGCATGAAGGCCGGCCAGGAGCACCGCGCTCTTCACCTGGGCACTCGGCACCTCTGGTTCGAAATCAATGGAGGTCAGGTGAGTCGTGCCTTCGATGGTCAATGGTGGCCGACCGTCGGTCGACGCGATCCGAGCGCCCATGCGCTCCAGAGGGGCGATGATGCGACGCATCGGACGTCGTTGCAGGGAATCGTCACCCGTCAGCGAGGTCGGAAACGGATGCGCCGCAAGAATCCCTGACAGCATTCGTATGGTGCTGCCCGAGTTGCCGGCGTCCAGCATGGCTCCAGCGGCGCGCAGACCCCTGATGCCGCGACCGACGATTTGCAGGTCGAGGCCGCGAGCCGGATCGCGACCGAGTTCCCGGATCTCGACACCGAGACCCCGGAGACATCGAAGGGTGGACGCGCAGTCGGCGCCCGTGGAATAGCCGCGGATGGCCGAGACGCCGTCGGCAATAGCGGCCAGCAGTGCGTAACGGTGAGAAATGGATTTGTCGCCCGGAGGACGCACGCGACCGTGCACGCGCACGGCGGGCGTCACCACGGCATTGTCCGACGACATCAGACGACTATAGCAGGAGCCCGCGCGCCGGCGACCGCTCCAGCCGTATAATTACGGCAGCCGATGACGCGCGGGAGTTCCGTCCGCCTCGATTTTCGAAGCACCCTGGACATGTTGGACCTCGTCCAAGGGGTCGGCGACCACATCGGACGCCAGGCAGGTCTCGACGACGACGCGTTGCATTGGCTCGGCGTGGCGATTCGCGAATCGGTGATCAACGCGGTCAGGCACGGCAACCAGGGCGACGAGGCCAAGCGCGTGCATGTCGAGTTCACGCGCCTCAAAGACGAGGCAGGGCCCGGGGTCGCGATTCGGGTGCGCGACGAAGGGCCGGGCTTCGACCCGGACACGTTGCCTGACTGCTGTGACCCTGAGAACCTCCTGAAATCGAGCGGACGCGGCATCTTCATGATTCGCAGTTTCATGGACGAACTGGTGCTGCGGCGCGCGGCGGAGGGCGGCATGGAAGTCATGATGGTCAAACGCGCGCAGCAGCCCCAACAGGTGTAATTGCCCGAGCCGGCGTTCCTTCAAACAGCCATCGAGATCGTCACGCGAGCCGGCGAGATTCAGCTCGCGCGCCAGGGGTCTGGCTTCCGTGTATCCAAGAAGGGAACGACGGATCTCGTGACCGAGGTGGATCTCGAGTGCGAGCGAATGTGCCGAGACGTCCTCGCGGAGCGCTTCCCGGCCCATGATGTCCTCGCGGAGGAGGGTGGAGTCGGGCTGCGCCCCGGCTCGAGATGGCGGTGGGTGTTCGATCCCCTCGACGGCACCACGAACTACGCCCATGGCCTGCCCATCTTCTCCGCCTCCCTCGGACTCGAGATCGACGGTCGAACCGAGGTGGGTGCCGTGTACGACCCCTCGCGTCGCGAGCTGTTCACGGCCGAGCGTGGGCGTGGGGCCGCGCTCAACGGGACCCCACTGAGAGTTTCGGACACCGCGACCTTGATCGATTCGCTCCTCGTCACCGGCTTTCCGTACGGGGCACTACGGGGGGCAAGCGATCTCGTGGATCTCTTCGGATCGTTCCTGCAGCAAGCTCGGGCGGTACGACGGCTGGGCTCCGCGGCGCTCGACCTTTGCTATGTCGCAACGGGTCGCTTCGAGGGCTTCTGGGAGCAGCATCTCAAGCCCTGGGATGTTTGTGCCGGCGTGCTCATCGTCGAAGAGGCCGGCGGCCGCGTCACCGGCATGGACGGAGGGCCGTTCAACGCGACGGCCGGACATCTCATCGCGTCGAACGGAGCGCTGCACGGCGAGATGCTACGCGTCATCCGTGAGTTCCGGGAGGACCGGGCTCGGGCTGGCACAGAGTCAGCGTGAAGTCCTTCGCGGCCTGGATGTACGGTGTCGCGCTGGCGATCGGTGGGCCGGGCCTCTTCGCGATTGCCTTTCTCGACTCCTCGTTCATCTCGCTTCCGCAAATAAACGACATCCTCGTCGTGCTGATGGTCACGCAGCACAAGACATGGATGCCGTACTACGCGTTGATGGCAACCCTGGGTTCGGTGGCTGGTTGTTTCGCCATCTACTACCTCGCGGAACGGGGTGGAGAAGCGTTTCTGAAGAAGCGTCTGCACGCCGGGCAAACAGAACGCGCGCTGGCGCTGTACAAGCGCCACGGCGTATTGGCGCTCGTCGTCCCGGCGTTGTTGCCGCCACCGGCCCCCTTCAAGCTCTTCGTGCTGATGGCGGGCGTCGCCGAAGTGCCGCGCCTGAAGTTCGTCGTCTCGATCGCCGCGGCACGTGGGCTTCGCTACCTCATTCTCGGGTTCCTGGCCATTCGATACGGTGACTTTGCGCTCGAGTTGATGCGCACGCGGGGCAGGGAGGTCGGGCTGTGGCTGGCCGGCATCATCGTCGTGGCCGCGCTGGGCCTCTGGTGGATGCGGCGTGGGGCGAAAAGTAAGTGACGCCCGAGGTCTCGATCGTCGTGCCGCTCCACAACGAGGAGGCGAACGTCGGGCCGCTGCACGACGAGGTGACCACGGCCATGGCGAAGCTCGGCATCCCCTACGAGGTGATTCTCGTGGATGACGGCAGCTCGGACGGGACATTCGCCAGGCTAGGCGAGGTGTACGCGCGCGATCCGCACGTAAGGGTCATCCAGTTCACCAAGAACTTCGGCCAGACCGCGGCGTTTGCGGCGGGTTTCACCCACGCACGCGGCAGGTTGATTGTGACCGCCGATGGCGATCTCCAGAACGATCCGGCTGATATCGGACGTCTACTGGAGCTGGCTCGAACGCATGACATCGTGTGCGGGTGGCGCAAGGATCGGAAAGACAATGTTCTCACCCGTCACGTGCCATCCGTGGTTGCGAACTGGCTGCTCGGCGTGGTGACTGGTCTTCGGATCCACGATAACGGCTGCTCCTTGAAGGTGTTCCGGGCCGAGGTCGTCAAGCCGCTGAGGCTTCGCCCTGGCATGCACCGGTACCTGCCGGTTCTGGCGAGCCAGTTCGGTGGGCGCGTCACGGAAGTGGTGGTCAACCATCGGGCACGGCGTTTCGGGGAGTCGAAGTACGGCCTGTCCAGGACGTTCGGTGTTGCGCGCGACATCCTGCAGCTTCGTCGCCTGATGCGAGAGTCTGTCGATCCGTCGATTCCGGTGCCGCGGCTCTACGAGATCAGGCAGGTCCTCGAGTCGACTCCTCCAGCGCCCACAAAGAGCACCTGACCTCAACCACCGCGCGCTACAATCAGCCCGTTCGTCCAGGTTGCTCAGGAGGGGCGTATGAGAAGAATTCTTGGCGTTCTCGTGTGCGTTGTCATCTCCGCGTTCGACCTGGCGGCACTCTATGCCGCTGCCCAGCACCCCTCGTGGGCGTACGGGTTCGTTGAGCCACCGCCCACGGCAGGCGTCACCACCCCCGCGGCTCCAGCGGTTCCGGCTGTAGCTGCACCTGCAGCGGCCCCTGACACGACGCCTCACAGCCTCCCCGGAGCGGGGCGAACCTTTACGCGTGCGGAGGCCAACAACCCGTACGGCCCGGCTGACTGGTTTCCCTCCGAGCATCCCGCGGCTCCGCCGATCGTGACGATCGGTCGACAGGAGGCCAACATCAACGCCTGCGGCCTCTGTCACTACATCGGTGGCCAGGGCCGGCAGGAGAACGCCGGTCTCGCCGGTCTACCGTACGATTACTTCGTCCAGACGATGATGGACTTCAAGAACGACCTGAGGCACAGCGCCGACCCAAGAAAGGCCAACACGAACAGAATGATCCTGTTCGCCAAGGCCATGACCGACGAGGAGATTCGGGAGTCTGCCCGCTACTACGCATCGATGCCGTGGCGGCAGTGGGTCAGAGTCGTGGAAACCAAGATGGTTCCAAAGACCCGAACGCAGAACGGGGTGTTCGTCCGACTCCCAGGCAGCGACACGGAACCGCTCGGTATGCGCATCGTCGAAGGTCCGGAGGACTTCGAGCGGTTCGAGCTCCGCGATCCGCATTCAGGGTTCGTCGCCTACGCGCCTGTCGGCAGCATCAAGGCCGGCGAGAAGTTGGTCAAGACTGGGGGTAACGGCCGAACGGTTCAGTGCGGCATCTGCCACGGGCCCAACCTCGAAGGCATGGGTCCGGTGCCAGGGCTGGCGGGCCGCGACCCGAGCTACGTCGTACGTCAGTTGTACGACATGCAGGTGGGAACCCGGAAAGGTGTCTGGTCGCAGCTCATGAAACCGGTGGTAGAGAAGCTGACGGCCGAAGAAATGATCGCGATCGCGGCGTACATGGCCTCGATCCCGCCACAGGGACGCACGATCCAAAGCGCGGCGAGGTAACGCGCCCAACATTTATGCCGAACCGAAGCCGCCTCGAAGATCGGATCTCCAAGAAGACCACCAAGGCCATCGTCGATTTCAAGCTGATTGAGGATGGCGACCGCGTCATGGTGGGGCTGTCGGGCGGCAAGGATAGCTGGGCGCTCTTGCAGACGCTCGACCAGCTGCGGCGGCGAGCCCCGATCGACTTTTCGCTCATTGCCGTCAACGTCGATTCCGGCTACAAGGAGTTCAAGCACGATCTCATTGCGAAGACGTGCAAGGAGCGTGGCTGGGAATACCGCATCGAACACACGACGATCGGGGAGGTCATGGATGACCTCCTCGAGGCGAACGCAACGCCGTGTTCTCTGTGCGCGCGTCTCCGGCGCGGCGTGCTCTACAGAATCGCCACCGAGGTCGGCGCGACCAAAATCGCGCTGGGGCATCACCTGGATGACTTCGTCGAGACACTGCTCCTGAACTTGTTCTTCGCCGGCGCGCTCAAGGCGATGCCGGCGCGTCTGGTCTCCGACTCGGGCGAACATGTCGTGATTCGCCCGCTGGTCTATGTCACCGAAGACGAGGCGAGACTGTACGCGAAGGAGTGCAACTTGCCGATCATCGGTTGCTGCTGCCCGGCCTGCGGGGATCTCAGCCTTCAGCGGCAGCGCGTCAAGCGGCTGATTCTGGACCTCGAGCGCGAGCATTCCGGGGTAAAGCAGTCGATGTTGAAAGCGCTCACCAACGTGATGCCCAGGCATTTGCTCGATCTGCGCCTCAATCCGAGCGGCGAGCTTCGCGATTCGGCCGCGTTGCAGATGGAGGATTCGGGGCCGGCCTTGCTGCAGATTCACGGTCGCGCAGGCTAAACCGCTTTTTGATTCGGCGTAGAGCGGAGGCTGTAGCCTCCGCGGACACGCGCACGCTGAAGCGTGCGCTCTACGGGGAAATGCAAATCGCTCTAAAGCCTGCGTGCGACACACGTGCATGGATGATGACGGCTGTAGAGCGCACGCTTTAGCGTGCGCGGACGGAGCATAACGCGTGCGAGCCGTCGTCCAGCGGGTGACCGAGGCGTGCGTGCGCGTCGGCGATCGTACGGTCGGTGAGATCGCGCTGGGTCTGGTCGTCCTGGTCGCCATCGGGCGAGACGACGGCCCGGCCGACGTCCGCTACCTCGTCGGGAAGATTCGAGACGCACGTCTCTTCCCGGGGAACGAAGGCAAGCCAATGGATCGCTCCGTTGTCGATGTTGCTGGAGCTGTCCTTCTGGTGTCGCAGTTCACCTTGTACGGGGATCTCCGAAAGGGAAGGCGGCCATCATTCGACGCCGCGGCACGACCAGAGGCCGCTCGTGCGCTCTATGAAGATCTCGTGAGAGAATTGCGTGCCGTCCCCCTGCCAGTGGCGACCGGCGAGTTCCAGGCCACGATGCGCGTGGAGTTGGTCAACGACGGACCGGTGACGATCCTCATCGACAGCAAGCGACAGTTCTGACGAAATACAGCGTGCGCGGTACAACTGCACTCATGAACCACGGCTCGATCGAGACACAGAATCCAGACACGGGAGGTGGATTGCGCGCCTCCGTCAGAGGCTTCGGCGCGAGGCTTCCGAGCGCAACGGCAACGATCGTTGCCGTGTTCGCGCTTGCGTCAGCCGTGCCCGTCAACGCGTTCGGCCAGCAGCGTCCCCTCGTCACGGAGGACCCTGAGACGGTGAGCGAGGGGCAGGTGCTCATCGAGGCGGGTTTCGACTACCAGTATCACATCGAGTTTCCGGTCTCGGGTCTCACCGGGAATCTGCTCCGTGTGCCGCTCGTCGGCACCAGCATCGGTGTCGGGTCGAGAACGGAGATCCAGATCGATGGAGGGCTGTTCAACCGCCTGTCCATCATCGACCGGACAGCGGATCCGCCCTCCGCGGCGCTCGATGTCACCGGCGACAGCACCTCGAGCATCCAAGACCTGCTCGTGGGCGCGAAGATTCGCCTCGTCGCGGAAGGCGCGTCGCGCCCAGGGTTTGGCGTCCGCTTCGCCACGAAGCTGCCGCTAGCGTCGAACGAGAGCGGCATCGGACTGGACACGACGGATTTTTACGCCTCACTCCTGGCTGCCAAGACGGTGGAGTCAGTCCGTATCGTCGTGAATCTCGGGCTGGGGATCCTGGCCGACCCAACCCTTGGAGACTCCCAGAACAACGTGCTCACGTACGGCGTGTCATTCGCTCGCGCAGTGACGACAGCGACGGAGGTGGTCGGGGAGATCAACGGTCGGGCCGACCTGAGTGGTGACGATCCGCCCCCAGGCACCGAATCCCGCAGCGTGTTTCGTATCGGTGCTCGTTACACGCGCGGGACCGTCAGGGTCGACGGCGCGGTGCTTATCGGCATGACCCAACCCGATCCGACGTTTGGTGTGGCAGCGGGTGTCACATACGTGTTCAACGCCTTCCAAGTGCCCTGATGGGCGTCCCGTTCGTCAAGGCCCACGCCTACGGCAACGACTTTCTGTTCGTCGATGCGCTGACCGCACGAACCGCGAGTCGCCCCCACAATCTCACCGAGCTGGCACGGCGGCTGTGCGATCGACATCAGGGTGTCGGGGCCGACGGGCTCATCCTCTACGAACTGCGTCCGGGTGGTGCGACAATGCGGCTCTTCAATGCGGATGGCAGCCCATCTGAACTCTCGGGGAATGGGCTCAGATGCCTCGCGGCCCTGGTGGCTCGGGCGCAAGATCTCCCTGCAGGCGCGCAGGTCGTCGTCGACACCGACGCGGGCACGAAAACGCTGGAACTGCTTGCCCGGGAAGGGGAGCGCTACACGTATCGCGCAGCGCTCGGCGCGCCTGAGGACGTCAGGCAGGTCTCGATCCCCGTTGACGGGGAATCCGTCACCGCGTCAGTCCTTCGGTTGGGCAACCCACAGTGCGTGGTGCTGGGTCCACTGCCGGACCCCACTCGCTTCAGCCGCCTTGGCCCCGCTCTAGCCACGCATCCAATGTTCCCGGCGGGAACGAATGTCGAGTTTGCACACGTCGAAGCATCCGACCGCGTGCGAATTCAGATCTGGGAGCGCGGCGTGGGGCCGACCAGTTCGTCTGGGACCGGTGCGTCAGCGTCGGCGGTCGCCGCCGCGGCGCACGGCGGCGCGTCGAGAGACGTGGAGGTGATCGCCCCCGGCGGCACGCAACGCGTCGAATGGCGTGCCGACGGCGTGTACCTGACCGGCTGGGCCGACATCGTGTTCAACGGAGACTGGCTGGGCAGCGAACTATAGTCGTTCACGCTTCTTCCTTCTCGGTGCTCGGTTCGTGTTCAACTTCGGTTCACGCGAACCCTGAACAGTGAACCGTGAACTCTGAACCGAGAAGCGAACCTGAACACGAACCGAGCAGCTAGAAGTCAGAAGCGTGAACGACGAGATTAGACATATGCGTACTCCCCGCGCTGCACGCGAAGTGATGGAAACCTACTCGCCGGCGGAGGAGCGGTTCAACGCGCAGCGGCGAACCGTGGGCCTGATTGCCGGTCCTTTGATTTTCGTCGCGTTGCTGTTGGCGCCGATTCCCCTGCCTGCGGGCGCACATCGCCTCGCCGCCATCCTGGCGATGGTCATCGTGTTCTGGGTCACGGAGGCGCTGCCGCTTCCCGTGACCGCGCTCATGGGCCCCGTGATGGCTGTCGTGCTCGGTATCGCTCCCGTGCGCCCCGCCTTCGCCTCATTCGCCGACCCCGTCATCTTCGTGTTCATGGGTGGGTTCATGCTGGCTGAGGCGATGTTCGTGCACGGCGTCGATCGGCGGATTGCGTACACCGGGCTCTCGTGGCGATTCGTCGGGTCTGGACCTGGACGAATGCTCGTCGTCTACGGCGGGATCACGGCTGCTTCTCTCGATGTGGATGAGCAACACGGCCACGACGGCCATGATGTATCCGATCGGGCTGTCAATCGCCGCGCACCTCGCGCGCACGGGCGGTGCGGGCGCGCGGCAGTTCGCGCTCGCAGCGATGCTCATGACGTCGTTCGCCGCCTCCATAGGCGGGATGGGGACGCCCGTCGGCACCCCGCCCAACCTCATTGGCATCGGCATGCTGCAGCGCTTCGCACAAGTCGAGATCACGTTCTTCCAGTGGATGGCCATTGGCGTGCCTGCCGCCGTGATCATGTTCGCGTTCCTGGCGGTGCTCTTCTATGCCACAGGGGTGCGTGGGGTCACCCTCACCGAAGGGAGTACCCAGATCGTCAAAGACGAATTGAAGAAGCTGGGGCCCGTATCGCCAGGCCAGAGGAACGTCCTCATCGCGTTTGGCACCACGGTGATCCTGTGGCTCACACCTGGGATCATGGCGCTCGTGGGCCTGGATCAGACATCGTTTGCGCGAGCCTACGCGCAGGCGATCCCCGAAAGCGTGGCGGCCATGATCGGTGCGCTGCTCCTGTTCGTGCTCCCCATCAACTGGCGGGCCGGCCGTTTCACGCTGACGTGGGATCAGGCCCTGAACATCGAGTGGGGCATCATCCTCCTGTACGGAGGCGGGCTGGCGCTGGGGGAGATGGCGTTCACGACCGGATTGGCCGAGGCGCTAGGGAAGGGCATCACGTCGTGGATCCCTGCGCCGAGCACGGTGGCCTTGACGCTCACCTTCACGGCTGTCGCGATCGTGCTCTCCGAGGCGACGTCCAACACAGCCGCCGCCAACATGATCATCCCGATCTCGATTGCCGTCGCGGTTGCCGCCGGCGTGCGACCGATCGAACCCGCGCTCGGCGCCACCCTCGGCGCCAGCATGGGGTTCATGATGCCGGTGTCCACACCTCCGAACGCGATCGTGTACAGCTCCGGTTACGTGCCCATCACGGCGATGATGCGCTACGGAGTCGCGCTGGACCTTGTCGGTTTCGTGGTGATCTCGGCGCTCGTGCTCGTGCTCTGCCCGCTGATCTTCTAGCGACCGTTTTCATCTACGTGTAGAGCGCAGGCTTCAGCCTGCGCGTGCGCCGGACGCGGGGCTGACCACCTCCGCCAAGGCTCCGGTGGTCCGCCGAAGCTTCCGCGAAGGCGGAAGCCCCCGCGCTACAGCAATTATGGGGTGCGTAGTCGTCTAGGATTGGCGTCGCGGTGCCCGCGGGCGCGCCGCGGCATCAATGGCACCGATGGTCGCCGCCAGCACTTCTCTCACCCCCACGAGCGCCTTGTTCGCGGCCAAGTAGTCTCCAGCAGCCACCGCCTCGCTCGATTTTTGCAGAGCAGCTTCAGCGCTGGCGATGCCCGCGGAAGGTTCGGTCAACAGGCGGCTGGCGACACGTGCGGCGCGGGCCTCCGACAGGCGAGCGCGTGCCGTGGCCATCAGCGCGTTGATTTCACCCATTGAACGTTCGAAGTCCGCACGGACCTTGGCTTGGGTTTCGGCGCCGAGCCGAGCGGCGTTCTGGGCATGTTCGCGACTCTCGAGCGCGTAATTCAGGGCTAGCCGAAAGTCGCGGACGAGCACCGCGTCGTTGGCTTTCTTGAGTGCGTCGGTTGCCGCCGAGTACTCAGTTGTTGCGTACCGGTCAGCGCCCGCGGCTCGTGCCGCGTCAATCGCGCCCTGAGCTTGATCCATTTCCTTGCTCGGCGGGGCAGCGCACCCGGACGCGAGCAGCACGAACAGGGCGCAGGCAAAGCCGAAGGACAGTCGGTGAGGCATGAAGACACGAGTATAGCGTCGATGAAAGAGGTCGCACCACACGATCGGCCACGCGAGAAACTCGCTCGGCTCGGCGCTCACGGTCTCGGGGACAACGAACTCCTTGCACTGGTGATCGGCAGCGGCTCTCGCGACGCGGATGCGCTGGCGCTTGCCAACCGCCTGATCGATTCGGCCGGCGGCCTGCACGGCCTGACGCGACTTGGGCTCGATCACCTTCGCCGGGTCGGTGGCGTGGGACCCGCTCGAGCGGCGCAGGTCGTCGCTGCGATTGAACTCGGTAGACGCACCTTCCTCCGCGGCGGCGTCGAGCGCCCGCGACTCACGACTCCGCGCCACCTGGCGGCCTATCTCCTTCCACAGTACGGCACCTGCGCGGTGGAACAGTTCGGGCTGGTGATGCTGGACACCAAACACCACGTCATTCGCGTCAAGATCGTGTCGATCGGGTCGCTCGACATGACCATCGTTCACCCTCGCGAAGTCTTTCGCGAGGCGGCGTCGGCATCGGCTGCCGCCGTGGCACTGTTCCACAATCATCCATCAGGCGACCCTTCGCCGAGCCCGGACGACTTGGTCCTCACGACGAGAATGGTGCACGCCGGAGAGGTCATGGGCATCGACGTCGTCGACCACATGATTCTTGCGGACCAGCGATACTTCTCCCTTGCCGAGGCCGGCCACATCCAGCGGCGGACAGCGCGCTAGCGCGAACGGGATAAGATGAACGGCGGGTGACCGTTCTCTACTTCGACTGTTTTTCAGGCGCGGCCGGCGACATGATCCTCGGCGCGCTGCTCGACGCCGGTCTGCCGTTCGGCGATCTTCGAGGCGCACTGGGCAGTCTGGCGGTCGGTGCGGATGACGTCTGGGCCGAACGAGTCACGCGCGCGGGGGTGAGCGCAACGAAGTTTCATGTGCGTGGCGAGGAAGCACCCCTCGAGCACCAGCACGGTCACAGCCACGATCACAACCACGGTCACGCGCACGCGTCGTCAGGGATCCTCGCCACCCAGACGCACGAGACAAAGGCTCATTCGCACGGTCCGCATCGAACCCTCGCGGAGATTTCGGGCCTGATTGACGGTTCAGCGCTCTCCGCAACTGGGAAGGAACGGGCGAAGGCTCTGTTCCGCAGATTGGCGGAGGCAGAGGCCGCGATTCATGGTACGTCCGTCGAGGGTGTTCACCTGCACGAAGTCGGCGCGCTCGACTCGATCATCGACATCGTTGGAACGGTGTACGCCATCGAGACGCTCGGCGTCGATCGCGTCGTTGCCTCGCCTCTCAATGTGGGTGGCGGAAGCGTCCGATCGGCGCACGGTCTTCTCCCAGTGCCGGCGCCTGCGACCGTACGGCTCCTCGAGGGCGCGCCGATCTATTCCGGCACGCAGAAGGTCGAGTTGGTGACCCCAACCGGCGCGTTGCTTGTCACCGCGTATGCCGATAGTTTCGGCGCGATTCCGGACATGCGGCTGCGAAAAGTGGGCTACGGCGCTGGCTCGCGTGACTTTCCTGACACTCCCAACGTCCTGCGCGTGCTGATAGGGGAGTCGGACCGGTCACAGGCCCACGCGGTTGTGGTCATCGAAGCCGAGATCGACGACATGAATCCGCAGATTTTCGGCATGCTCATGGATCGGTTGCTCGCTGATGGCGCGCTCGACGTGTTCTATACCGCCATCCAGATGAAGAAGAACCGTCCGGGCACGCTCCTGACGATCGTTGCGTCTCCTGGTTCCCGTGAACGGCTCACATCCACTGTGTTCCGGGAAACGACGACCATTGGAGTACGGTATCGAGAGATGGCGCGTGAGTGCCTCGATCGTGACAGCGTCAGCGTCGACACACCGTTTGGCGCCGTTCGGATAAAGGTCGCGCGGCGCAACGGCGAGATTCTCAACGCTTCGCCCGAGTTCGACGACTGCACCCGGATTGCCGCTGCGGCCGGGCAACCGGTGAAGGATGTTCAGGCAGCGGCGATGAAGGCATACATGGACCGCGAGCAGCGATGAAACGGCCGTTCTACATCACGACACCGATCTATTACATCAACGCGCAGCCTCACGTCGGCCACGCCTATACGACGATGCTTGCCGATGCCATTGCGCGATCGCGTCGGCTGCTCGGTGACGATGTATTTTTTCTGACCGGTACTGATGAGCACGGGCAGAAGGTCGAGCGTGCTGCGCAGAAAGCCGGCCTGCAGACCGAGGTATTTGCGGAACAGATTGCCGGATCATTTCGGCAGATGTGTCGGGATCTCAACATCACCAACGATGACTTCATCCGCACGACGGAGCCAAGGCATCATCGGGCGGTACAGGAGATCTGGCGACGCGTGGCCGCTGGCGGCGATATCTACAAGGGCTACTACGAGGGCTGGTATTGCACGGTCGATGAAGTCTTCGTGCCAGAAACGCAACTCGCCGACGGGAAGTGCCCTACCTGCGGCAGCAAGGTGGAACGGCTGAAGGAGGAAAGCTACTACTTCCGCCTTTCCAAGTATCAGCAGCCGCTACTCGACTTCTACGAGGCCCATCCGGATTTCCTGCAGCCGGCATTCCGACTGAACGAGATCCGGGCTTTCGTGGAATCCGGCCTTCAGGATCTCAGCATCAGCCGAACGTCGTTCAAGTGGGGCATTCCGGTACCCGATGATCCGGCGCACGTCATGTACGTCTGGTTCGATGCCCTGACGAATTACCTCACCGCCCTCGGATTCGGATCCGACGACGCTGGCACTCCTTCGCACGTCGACCGATACTGGCCGACAGTCACCCATCTTGTTGGTAAGGAGATCATTCGCCAGCACGCCTTGTACTGGCCCGCGTTCCTGATGTCGGCGAAGCTGGCGCCGCCGAGTCGAATCATGGCGCACGGCTGGTGGCTGATGGGCGGGGCCAAGATGTCGAAGTCGGTGGGCAATGTGGCTCGTTACCAGGACTACGTGGATGTGTTTGGTGTCGACGCGCTCCGCTATTTCGTGATGCGGGAGATGCCGCTCGGTCAGGATGCCAACTTCTCCGATGAAGGCATCCTGACGCGGTTCAACTCCGATCTCGCCAACGATCTCGGCAACGTGGTCAGCCGCACCGCGACGATGATCCAGCGATACCGCGAGTCCTCGGTACCCGTGCCGGGGGAGGGCGACGCGTTGGATGCTGCGCTGAGGCGACAGGCCGACAGCACAATCGAGCGAGTGCTTCGCAGTTTCACCACGTATCAGATCACCATCGCGCTCCAGGACACCTGGGATCTGATCAGCGCCGTCAACAAGTACATCGTCGAACGCGAGCCCTGGGCTCTGGCAAAGGACCCGGCGCAGAAAGCGACACTCGATTCGACCCTCTATCACGCGGCGGACACCGTCCGCGTCATCGCCGCTCTGATCGACCCCGTGATGCCCGATGCCGCCATGCGCATCAGGCGCATGCTCGGCATTCCGCAGGAGTCGTGGTCGGCCTTGAAGGCCGGCACCCTGGTTCCGGGCACGAAACTCGCGTCAGTTGAAGCTCTCTTCCCCCGAATCGAGAAAACCCTGGAGGAATTGCGATCGATGGCCAGCAACCCTACCCCAACTTCGCCAACACCGCAGACGCCAGATGGAGACGGAGTCGTAGCTTCACCCGTTGTCGCACCCGCAACGGCCCAGGGCGCGAGCCCCAGCGGCCCGGCTCAAGTCGCCTCACCGAGCCCTTCGGATCCGGCACGCATCTCCATCGACGACTTCATGAAAGTGGAACTGCGCGTCGCAAAGGTGCTCGAGGCCGAGGCCGTTCCGAAATCAAAAAAGCTCCTGAAGCTCAAGGTCGACACGGGGGCCGATCAGCGAACGATCGTCGCGGGCATCGCGGAGGCCTATCAGCCCGAGCAACTCATCGGCCGAACGATCGTGATTGTCGCGAACCTGCAACCGGCGAAGCTCATGGGCGTCGAGTCGCAGGGGATGGTCCTTGCGGCCAGCCTCGACGGCGGCGCACCAACGCTCGTCGGGTTCGACGGGCCCATGGCGCCCGGCGCGCGCGTTCGGTGATTGACTCACACTGTCATCTTGCCGGCGAGGAGTTTCAGGGCGACCTGGCAGAAGTCGTGGCGCGCGCGGTCTCGGCCGGCGTGTCCGGTTCGCTCGTGATCATCGCAGCGGATGACGAACAGGAGTACCAGCGGGCGGACGTAGTCACCGGGATGTGGTCCGGTGCACGGCTGTCGATCGGCGTGCACCCACACGCGGCCGGACGATTTGCTGACGATCCTACCAGGGCAGCACGCCTCGTCGAGGAACGTCTCGGCGGAAGGAGCACGTCCAGAGCGATCGGTGAAATCGGCCTCGACTACCACTACGACTTTGCCCCACGTGACGTGCAGCAAGCCGTCTTTCGAGAGCAGCTCGGACTCGCGCGGCGAGTAGGTTTGCCGGTGGTGATCCATACCCGAGAGGCAGCGGAGGATACGTTTCGTATCCTCGACGAGGAAGCTGAAGGGCTCGTCGGGTGCGTCTTGCACTGCTTCACCGGCGACCGCGCCATGGCACGCCAGGCGCTCGACGCCGGCTTGTATGTCTCCCTGGCAGGCATCGTGACGTTCCCTCGGGCCACCGAGCTCCACGAGGTCGCGAAGTTGATCCCGCTGGATCGCCTCCTCATTGAAACGGACAGCCCCTTCCTCGCTCCGGTGCCCCATCGGGGCACCCGAAACGAGCCGGCGCACGTGGTTCGAGTCGCCGAAGCCATCGCGCGCCTCCAGGGTACGACGCTCGAAGCAGTGAGCGCGTCGACGCGCGCCAACTTCGAGCGAGTCTTCAACCCGTAAGTACTACTCCTGACACGGATTAGCGCGTCGCTCAGCGTTGACACTCCGCGAGGGGATGTGTTCTGATGAATCTCGCGTGAATCCCACCGCGCAAAAGCCCTCCGCATCTGCCCTTGCACAGATGTTCGAGCCCATTCGCCAGGACCTCCTCGAGGTCGAGCGCGAATTCGCTCGACACGTCCAGTCGCAGGTGGCGGTCATTCCGACGATCGGCAACTACGTCAAGGAAAGCGGCGGCAAACGGATTCGGCCCGCGGTGCTGCTCATGGCCGCGCGTATGGCGGGTTACACGGGTGATCGTGCCGTGTTGTACGCGTCGGTCATCGAGTTCATCCATACCGCGACCCTGGTGCACGACGACATCATCGACGAGTCGGAGCTCCGGCGCGGGCGTGAAGCGGCGCACACCCGGTGGGGAAATCATGTCACCGTGCTGTTCGGCGACTTCCTCTATCTCAAGTCGATGTCGTTGGCCCTGACGCAGGACAATCTCGAAGTCATTCGATTGCTCTGCGACGTGACGCTTCGCATCGTCGAGGGAGAGATTCACCAGCTCACCAAGAACGGCGTCGTGGAGCTCACCGAAGAGGAGCACTTCGACATCGTGCGCCGAAAGACCGCCTACCTGTTCGCCGGGTGCGCCAAGATCGGCGGCATGCTGGGCCCGACTACCCGTGAGCAACAAGAGGCGTTGTGGGAGTACGGCTTCAATATCGGCATGGCATTTCAGATCGTGGACGACCTCTTGGATTTCACGGGCGAAGAACGCGCCCTGGGCAAGCCCGTCGGCGGCGACCTGGTTGAAGGCAAGATGACGCTGGCCGTCATTCACTTGCTGGCTCACGGCGACCACGATGCCGACGCGCTGATCCGGAGGATTGTGGGCGAACGTGCATCGACGTTCGACGAGTGGCGTGAGCTACGGGCGCTGCTCGCAGAGACCCGATCGATCGACTACGCAAATCGAGTCGCGGCGCAATTCGTGGAACGCGCGAAGCACGCGTTGTATGCGTTTCCCGCGGGACCAGAGCGCGACGCGCTGACGTTCTTGCCTGACTACGTCCTCTTGCGCGATCGGTAACGTTGCACGCAGACGGTGCTGTACGTAGGGCTGGTCTCGCTCTGCGGACCCACCGACCGTCCTGGGACTGCCCGTCAGCCACATGACTCCCGCCGAACGGATCGAAGAGCTCCGCCGCCAGATCCGGCACCACGAAGAGCGCTACTACATCCTGAACTCTCCCGAGATCGCCGACGGCGAGTTTGACGCGTTGATGCAGGAGCTCGTGCGCCTCGAGAGTGAGCATCCCGATCTGATCAGTGAGGATTCGCCCACGAGACGCGTGGGCGGCCGCGTGGAGTTCGGATTTGCGACCGTCGAGCACGCAGAGCCCATGTTGAGTCTCGACAACGCCTTTTCGGAGGAGGACCTGCGTGCCTTCGACGACCGCGTCCGCCGTGGGCTGGCCGCGAATTCGCCCGACGCGATGGAGCCCACCGGCGCAGGACGAGTGCCACGAAGCGGACCAAGAGCTGACGGAGGGCAGGGACCGCGAAGCGGACCCGCTGGGGACGTCGAGTACATCGCCGAGCTCAAGATCGACGGGGCCAGTATTGCGCTCACCTACGTTGATGGCGTACTCGTCAGAGGCGCCACGCGCGGAGACGGTTCGCGCGGAGAGAACGTCACGTCGAACCTGCGGACCGTGCGCGCCATTCCGCTGCGCCTGCCCAAAGGCGTGCCGCATCGAGTCGAGGTTCGGGGTGAGGTCTACCTGCCTCGCAAGGCCTTCGAGCGGACGAATGCCGAGCGCCAGGAGGCCGGGGAACCTGCCTTCGCGAACCCGCGGAACGCCGCCGCGGGTGCCCTCCGCAATCTCGATCCGGCGCTGGTAGCGCAGCGTGGTCTGAGCGCCTTCTTCTATCAGCTCGTGGGCGATGGCGCCGTGACCACCCACGCACAGACACTCGAGCGTATGAAGTCGTGGTCGTTGCCGGTCGAACCGCACTGGCGGCTCTGTTCCGGTGTGGAGAGTCTCGTGGCGTTCTGCCGCGAATGGGCGGAGAAACGCCGGACGCTCGCGTTCGACACCGACGGCGTGGTGATCAAGGTCAATCACCTTGGCGACCGCCAGGCGCTGGGCGCCACGAGCAAGTGGCCGCGCTGGGCTACGGCGTTCAAGTTTCCGGCAGAGCAGATGACGACGCTGTTGCGCCGGATCGAGGTCAACGTGGGCCGCACGGGTGCGGTGACGCCGTTTGCCATGCTCGAGCCCGTGTTCATCGCCGGATCGACCGTGTCGATGGCCACGTTGCACAACGCCGAGGACATCAGCCGGAAGGACATTCGCGAAGGTGATTGGGTACTGGTCGAAAAGGCCGGCGATGTGATTCCCCGTGTGGTCGGCCCAGTGCTTGGACGCCGGACCGCCGAGTCCGTTCCGTGGCAGATGCCCACGACTTGTCCTCGCTGCGGCGCACACCTACACCGGCCGGAGAACGAGGTCGTGTGGCGGTGCGAGAACAACTCGTGCCCGGCACGGCTCCAGCGTGGCCTCGAGCACTTCGCGTCCCGTGCGGCCATGAACATCGAGGGGCTCGGTGAGTCGCTCATCGCGCAGCTCATCGCCGGCGGCCTGGTGACCGACTACGCGGACGTCTACGCGTTGACGCCAGCGTCCGTGGCGTCCCTGACGGCAACCTCGCTGCGAAGCGACGGCCGCGAGATACAACGGCGAGTCGGCGACAAGAATGCCGCGAAGGTGGTCGCGCAGATCGAGCGTAGCCGTACCAACGAGCTCTGGCGCCTCGTCTACGGTTTGGGCATCCGCCACGTCGGGGAACGTGCATCGCAGGTGCTGGCTGAAGCGTTCGGCTCGATTCCGACGTTGCAGGCCGCGTCGGTGGAACAGCTTCAGTCGATCCCGGAGATCGGCCCCGTGCTGGCCGAGTCGGTACGTAGCTGGCTGGACGAACCTCGCAACCAGGAACTCATCCAGCGTCTCAAGGCCGCGGGTGTCCGGATGGAGATACCGCCGGAGGAACGGCAGACAAAGAGCGCGCCTGGACCCTTGAGTGGCCTGACGTACGTCATCACCGGAACGTTGTCATCAATGACACGCGAGGAGGCCACACAGGCCATTGAGCGGCTCGGCGCCAGAGTAAGTGGATCCGTGAGTCGAAAGACGACCGCCGTGATTGTTGGCGCGGAAGCCGGGAGCAAGGCGGAGAAGGCTCGAGACCTGGGCGTCCCCACCCTCGACGAGGCGGCGTTTCAGGCGCTCATCGGAACAAGCGGGCCGGTCCTATAATAGTGATCTCATGACCCGCAGGTTCCTGGCCGCCACAGTATGCCTTGCGGCAACAGTCTCCTTTCTCGTGGGACTGGTTGTTGCTGGCACCATGACGCCTGCGCCTGCCGTCTCGGCGACGGCTGATCGTCCTCGTACCGAGCGCACGACGGCACCGCGGTCGAACGCGTCCACGGAGGCCTCGTTCGCGGATATCGCCGAGCGGCTCAATCCGGCCGTTGTCAGCATCGACGCCACATCGCGGGGCGGCACGCGCGCACGGCGCCGACAGGGACTGCCGCCCGATGTTCCGCCGGCCGACCCGTTCGATTCTCAACCGCGTGAACGCGACGGGCCGCGGCTCGGAACCGGCGCGGGGTTCATCATCGATCCGAGCGGCTACATTCTCACCAACCATCACGTCGTGGACGGCGCCGAGCGCATCGTGGTGCGTTTGACTGACGGACGCACGCTGCGAGGTGAGGCGGTGGGTTCCGACCCCGATACTGACATCGCGCTCGTCCGGGTCGAGTCCGCACGTCCGCTGCCGTTCGCCCCACTCGGCGATTCCGATGAGCTGCGGGTGGGCGAGTGGGTAGTAGCGATTGGCAACCCCCTGAGCTACGAGCACACGGTGACCGTGGGTGTCGTCAGCTTCATCGGACGCAAACTGTTCGATTCCTCGCTGGATCGATACATTCAGACCGATGCGGCTATCAATTTCGGCAATAGCGGAGGTCCGCTCATCAGTGCCCAGGGGGAAGTGATCGGTATCAACGCCGCCATCAGCTCCCGTGCATCGAACATCGGCTTTGCGGTACCCATCAATCAAGCCAAGGCGATCCTTCCGCAACTGCGTGACACCGGACGTGTCTCGCGCGGTTACATCGGCGTGATGCTCCGAGACGTCGATGCGGACCTGCAGCGAGCACTCGCTCTGAAGTCGGCGCGGGGGGCTCTCGTACAGGACGTCACACCGGCCTCTCCCGGCGCCCGCGCCGGCTTGCGGACCTACGACGTCATCATCGCGGTCGACGGGGAGCCGATCGACGGGAACGATACGCTTGTCCGGCTGATCGCGGCGCGCCAACCGGGATCGACCGCCACCGTGCAGGTCATGCGTGACGGTCGTCCGCTGAGCGTTGCGCTGAAACTGGCCGAGCGCCCACAGCGCGACCGCCGAGTTGCAAGCGGATCGGATCGGCCGTCCAACCAGCGCGGAACACTGCTCGGCCTGTCGGTCCGAGAGCTCGACGAACGAACATCCGCCCGGTTTGGTCTTCCGGATGGATCCCGCGGCGTTGTCGTCTCTGGCGTGGAACCGATGAGCCCAGCATTCGACGCCGACATCGAGCGGGGGCACCTCCTGCTCGAGGTCAATCGTCAGCCCGTCCGCAACGTCGAGGACTTCCGCCGCTTGACTGATTCCGCGCGCCCAGGCGACATCCTCACGATGTACTTCTACAAGCCCGAACTCAATCAGCGGGCCCTCGAGACCCTCAAGATAGACCCCCGTTGAAGCCACGTATTCTGGTTATCGACGACGAGGCGGCCATCCGGGACTCGGTGAGGATGATCCTCGAGTACGAGAACTACGACTGCATCAGTGCCTCGTCTGGACCCGAAGGCCTTGCCATCCTCAAGAAGGACCAGCCGGACATGGTGGTCCTCGACATCAAGATGCCCGGGATGAGCGGCCTGGAGGCCCTGAGCGAGATTCGCAAAGTGGATGAATCGGTGCCCGTGACGATGATGTCAGGGCACGGCACGGTGGCTGACGCGATGCAGGCCACGCGGCTCGGCGCCTTTGACTTCATCGAAAAGCCGTTCACGAGCGAACGGGTGCTCGTCACCGTGGCGAAGGGCCTCGAGGTCCGTCAGCTCAAGCGAGAGAACCGCGAGCTCAAGCTCGCCATGGAGGCGAGGTACGAAATCGTGGGCGACAGCCCCGCACTGCGAACGGTCTTGGACGCGGTGAGGAAGGCCGCACCAACCAACGCCACCGTGCTCCTGACAGGAGAGAGCGGTGTGGGCAAGGAACTTGTGGCCCGTACGGTGCACCGGAACAGTGCCCGTGCAGGGCAGCGATTCGTCCAGGTGAACTGCGCGGCCATTCCCGAGGAGCTCATCGAGTCGGAGCTCTTCGGACATGAAAAGGGCTCCTTCACGGGCGCCACCGAGAAACAGATTGGCAAGTTCGAGCAGGCCGACCACGGCACAATTTTCCTGGACGAAGTCGGCGACATGAGCCCGAAGACGCAGGCCAAGGTTCTCAGGGTGCTCCAGGAGCAGGAAGTGGAGCGGCTGGGCTCGGCCCGCACGATCAAGGTGGACGTCAGAGTCATCGCCGCCACGAACAAGAACCTCGAGGACGCAATCTCGCGCGGAGAGTTTCGCGAGGACCTCTACTTCCGCCTCAACGTGATTCCCATCGTCGTGCCGCCGCTGCGCGAGCGGCGTGCCGATATCCCCCTCCTCGTACAGCATCTCGCCGCCCGGACGAGCGAGGAGCACAATCTCAAGCCCAAGAAGTTCGATCCGCGGGCCTTGGAGGCTCTACAGCGTTATCGATGGCGGGGCAACATCCGCGAGCTGCGCAACACGGTCGAGCGGCTGATGATCATGGCCGCGGGTGATGTCGTGCGCTTCGAGGATCTGGCTCCCGACCTCCGCGGCGCTGCGCCAGTCGCACCGCCCCCGGCCGACACGCCCCTCGCAGCCACCACGCCGTCTCAGAACTCCGTTTCGTCTGCGGGCACTCTGCGAGAGTTCAAGGACACAGCCGAGCGTGCGTTCCTCGTGCAAAAACTGCGAGAGAACGGCTGGAACATCTCAAAGACCGCCGACGTGATCGATACGCCCCGGAGCAATCTCTACAAGAAGCTCGAGCAGTACGGCATCAAGCAGGAGAGCGACGGCTGACGCGACGACCTCGAACCGAACCCGACTCCCCTGAACCCTGCCGAACCGAACCTGAACACGAACCGAGCACCGAGAAGACAGAAGCGTGAACGATACGTAATAATCAGTTCGTCGCAGTCGGCCAGATGACCGCTGCTTCGGCCAACCGTGGGTAACTGCGAAGTGGCCGGGGGAGAGGAAAGTCCGAACTCCGAAGGGCAGTGCGCCGGGTAACGCCCGGGCAGGGTAACTTGACGGACCAGTGGCACAGAAAATATACCGCCTCGGGTAACTGAGGTAAGGGTGAAAAGGTGCGGTAAGAGCGCACCGCGTCCGTGGCAACACGGATGGCAGGCAAAACCCCGCACGGAGCAAAACCAAATAGGGTGGCGATTGACGTGCCCGGCGCATCGTGCGTCGGTACAGTCAGGGAGGACGGCCCGTCCAAAGCCACCGGGTAGGTTGCTGGATCCTGCGAGCGATTGCAGGACTAGAGGAATGGTCGTCCCGCCGATGCTCAGCGGCGCCGCAAGGCGCGGCGGAGTAAAGGCGGACAGAATTCGGCTTACCGGCTGACTGCGACACTTTATCTGACGTCCGCCTGAAGGCGGACACTACGGTTGTCACTATGACTTCGTACCTCGTGACCGGCGGCGCCGGCTTCATCGGTTCACACCTGGTGGAAGAGCTCCTTCGCCGAGGCGAACGGGTGCGCGTCGTCGACAACCTCGCGACGGGAAAGCGCGCGAACCTGGCGCACCTGTCGGGGGTGGACTTCGTCGAGGGCGACCTTGCGGACATCGAGGTTGCGCATCGCGCGGTCAAGGGCGTTGAGATCGTCCTTCATCAGGCAGCTATCCCGTCGGTGCCCCGATCGGTCGAGGACCCGGTGACCTCGAACCGTGCCAACGTCGACGCATCGCTGAACCTCCTCGTGGCTGCCCGCGACGCCGGCATCAAGCGCGTCGTCTATGCCGGGTCATCGTCGGCGTACGGAGATACACCGGTCCTGCCGAAGGTGGAAGACATGCCGACGGCGCCGCTGTCCCCCTATGCGCTCCAGAAGCTCGTAGCGGAAGACTACTGCAGGATGTTCACCCGGCTCTACGGTCTCGAGACGGTCACGACCCGCTACTTCAACGTCTTCGGCCCGCGACAGGATCCTTCGTCACCCTATTCAGGTGTGATCTCTTTGTTCGTGAGCGCACTCTGTGCCGGGCGGGCGCCAACGATACACGGCGATGGCGAGCAGACTCGTGATTTCACGTACGTCGCCAACGTCGTCGATGGTGTGCTCCGAGCCAGCAGCGCTCCTGGCGTGAGCGGCGAAGTCATCAACGTCGCCACCGGCGGGCGCATCTCGCTCAATCAGCTGTTCCGCACGATCCGCGATCTGGTTGGTGCGTCCGTCGAACCAGTGTATGCCCCCCCACGTCGCGGTGACGTACGCGATTCGCGCGCGGACGTCGCGAAGGCACACCGGCTGCTCGGTTACGAACCCACGATCACCTTCGACGAAGGGCTTCGGAAGACCATCGAGTGGTACCTCTCCACGCAGGCAGTCATCGCCTGAAATCCCCCAGCAGCATCTCCTTCGACGCCCTAAAACGCGAGCGGAGTATATCCAACAAGGACTAGCGAATCGTGCGCGCGATCCATTTGCGTGCGCGTGCGACAGCGTTGGTCAGTGGATCTCGAACCTGTAATCAGCGCGCTCGCTCTAGTCAAGCAATGACCGTTTTTTCCAAGGCTTTCTCGACACATCATTTCGGCACCCTTGTTGCCGTTGCGAAAGGTGGTGAACCTCTCATTACATCCATCGAGGGAGCAATCGCGTGGCGCACATACTCGTTGTCTCGACCAAGGGAGAAAAATCTACGGCGATGGTGAGCTTGTTGGAGGCCAGCGGTCACAGCGTGGTCTTCGCCCTTGACTTCGACGCCGCCGTCAAAGCCCTCCTCGAACAGCCGCCCGATCTGCTCATAGCGGACGTTCGGCTGGACGCCTACAACGGTTTACATCTGGCCGCCATTTGCCAGAGTGATTACCCGACGACATCGATGATGCTGTTGGACACAAGAGACGACAGGATCACGAAAACGGAGGCGCGCCGGCTTAGAGCCGCGTACCTCGTCGAGCCGATCGCGGACGCGGAGCTGCTGGCGCACGTCTCGCGGGCGACCGTGGTCACCCAGGTTCCACATCGACGATGGCCCCGAAAGCACCCGGCCGTGGGACTCATCGCGCAGGTCGCGGAGAGAGCCGCCCGGCTGGTGGATTTGAGCTATGGCGGTTTTCGCCTCGAAATCCCGGGGCTCGATAAGCTCCCCTCCGGCTTTGAAGTGGCGCTTCCGAGCTTTGGCGTGGCCATCCGCGCCAAGTCGGTCTGGACTCGTCACGCGCCTTCCGGCTCGTTCTGGTGCGGTGCGGAGCTGTCGGATTCCGACATTCACAACACGATCGTGTGGCGACACATCGTCGATACTGTCGCCGCGCAAGCCTGAGACCGATCACCTCATACCCTGCGCGGGCCGTTTTGCATGAAGGAGGGCGGAGTGCAGCCGCCTGACGGGATAGAACACAGTCGTAGCGCCACCGCGGTGGCCGGACTCGCCGCGCAGTTGAGAGCGGTGTCACGGTCGCTCGCCGTCGCGATCTTCCTGCTTGCGGGACTGGTCCTCGTCGGTCGTCTAGCGGACCGTGCTCTTCCTGCGTTCGTGGAGGCAGTCACGTTCTCCACGACCTCCGCCTGGCTGCTGCTGCTATCGAGTCTCGCCATACGGCTCGACGACGCTCGGGGCGGCTCCCTGCGGAAATACAGTCGTCTATGCGCTGTCGGCACGCTCGTGGGCGCGGTAGTCGGCATGGGCGCGTTGGAGGGCCACAATTTCGCCGCTGCCGCCCACATCGGTCTCGGCCTGAATGACGGCTCGTTCATGTCTCTACAGGCCGGCGGGTCGTTCGTACTGCTGGGGCTCAGTCTGCTGCTCCTGGATTGGGAGACCCGCTCTGGTGTCAGGCCGGCACAGGTACGCGGCACTCATGGCGGCGAGCATCGGCCTCGTCACGGTACTGGGCTACCTGAACAGCGTCCCAGCCCTTTACAAAGCTGACATCTTCCATCCCATTTCGATCCATGAAGCGATCGGCGTGTTTCTGCTCGCCGGAGCCGTGCTCACGGCGCGCCCCGAGCAGGGGATTCTGCGCGTGGTCATCAGTGACACAGCCGGTGGATTTCTCGCCCGTAGTGCTCCGGCGGTTGTTGTCGCGGTGCCGATGGCGGTGGGATGGTTCGCCCTCAAGGGCCAACGCCTGGATTGGTACGGCGACGCGGCAGCGATCTCCATTCTCGTCTTTGCGACGACAGTCTTCTTCTCGATCCTCATCCTTCGGGTCGCTCGGACACTCGACAGGGCTGACCTGCGGCACGCACGGGCTGAAGGTCTGCTGCGGCTCCGTGCGCGCCAGCGCGCGGCAATCGCCGAACTCAGCCAGCGGGCGCTCTCAGGAGCGGATTCGCCAACGCTGGCCAGAGAGGCCGTCCATCTGATCGTGGACGCCCTGCGTGTGACCGGGGGAGAGTTCCTAGGGATCGACGAAGAGGAGGGACCTCTCGTCGTGCAGGTTGGGATGCGCTCGGAGTTCAGTGGCGGCGCGGACCAATCGCCCTTGGCGGCCCGCGTCATGGTCTCGGGCCAGCCAACCGTGATCCAGCCAACCGCGATCGAGGACCTGCGGGACGACCATCGGCTCCGGGAGCCCCGGCTCGACGCGCTCGGAGTCGTCAGCGCCGCGCTGATCCCAGTCCTGAGCTCGAGTCAAATGTACGGGGTGCTGGCGGCCTACGCCACGGAGCCTCGGTCGTTCACTGAAGACGACGTCCACCTCATGCAAACCGTGGCCGGCATTCTGGCCGCCGCTCGAGACCGCGCCCTGGCGGAGACTGCCCTCCGGCTGTCGGAACAGAAGTTCTCGGGTCTCTTTCGCTCCTCACCAGACGCGATAGCTGTCGTCACGATGGACGACGAACGTCTGCAGGAGGTCAACGATGGTTTCCTCCAGATGACCGGCTACACCCGAGAGGAGGTGCTCGGCCAAGCGATCAAACAACTGGACCTGTGGAGCGAACCGCTAACGCTGCTCGGCGCCACGGATGACCACCCAGCCGTCCGCAACATGGAACTGCAATTCAAGACCCGGTCGGGCGATATCCGTACGGGCTTGTGCTCGACCGAGATCGTGACGCTGGCTGATGAGTCGTGCATGCTCATCGTCGTCCGGGACATCTCGGAGCGGAAACGCGTGCAGGCTGCCATTCAGGAAGCCAACGATCGGCTGGCCCGATGGGTCAACGAGCTCGAAGATCGCGGTCGCGAGATCTCAGTGCTCAGCGAGATGGGGGAGTTGCTGCAGAGCTGCGTCACCCCGGACGAGGCGTGCCGCATCAGCGTGAACGTCGCCCAGCAGTTGTTGCCCGGATCGTCGGGTGCGCTGTGCCTGTTCGTCGAGGGAGGTACGCTCCTCGAGGCTGTGGCCGTGTGGGGTGGGCTCTCGGCCGATGAAGCGGTGTTCAGTCCGGACGAGTGCTGGGCGCTGCGTCGAGGGCGGCCACATGCCGCCTCCGACCTCGACTCGGGCCCGGTGTGCGCGCACGTCAGGCACACACAGGCGCGCACCCATCTGTGTGTGCCGATGGTGGCCCAAAGCGAAGCGATCGGCGTGCTGCACGTGCGCCAGTCCGACCAGGCATTTCCAGGCGACACCATGCTGGCGTGGCTCAGTGAGCCGAAACAGCGTCTGGTCGTGGCCATCGCCGACCATACCGCGCTGGCACTCGCCAATTTGCGGCTGCGCGAAACACTTCGCAACCAGTCGATCAGAGACCAGCTGACTGGTTTGCACAATCGGCGCTACATGCACGAGGTGTTCGGACGCGAACTACTGCGGGCGAGGCGTGCCGAGTCCACAATCGGGCTGCTCCTGCTGGACCTCGACAAGTTCAAGGCGGTCAATGACACGCACGGCCATAGCGCGGGAGACGAGGTACTCAAGAAGGTGAGTCGTCTCCTTAAGACTCAACTGCGGGCGGAAGACATCGTGTGTCGCTACGGCGGTGAAGAGTTCGTGCTCGTGCTGCCTCAGATGACGCTGCAGGCGACGCTGGAACGAGCGGAACAGATCCGCGAAGCCACCAAAGGGATCGTATTTTCGTACCGCGACTCCCGGATTGGCCCCATCTCCGTCTCGATCGGGGTGGCCCTTTTCCCCGAGCACGGCGGCACGATCGACAGCCTTCTCAGCGCCGCCGATGCGGCGCTCTATCGAGCCAAGGCCAGACGTGGCGATTCGGTCGAGCTGGCGGTGGCGAACGCGCAGGGAGAGCTAGACCTGGTCATCCCAGCCGAAGACGAAGTCGGGATCGTCAGCCGCCGAAAGTCCCGCGAATAGCACTGTGTCCGACGAACCGACCCTTCGTAGCGGGAAGTCAAGCCGCTCGACTGGGTGGCCGCTGGCGATACGCTACACTGGCACATGCGGGCACCATGGCTGGGGCCTCTCGCGATAGCGACCATCGTATCGGCCTGCGCTGTGTCGTGCGCACCAGATGCACGCGACGCTACGACGCGCCAGGAAACCAACGAAGCCCCCTCTGACGAACCAGGGCCGACCAATCAGACGCTTAGACGGACCGTACCGCTGTCGCTCGAGGATCGGGCCGCTTGGCGGGCGGCGCTCGATTGGCCCGCGTCCTGCGAAGAAGCTTTTGAATCCAGCCGTGCAGGCCAGGATGGCGGCCTGGTGATTCGTGCGCTCGCTCCGCGCGTTTCGCTCGTTGAAGTGCTGTGCGCCGCGGGCACGTATCAACCATCACACGTGTACGTGAAATACGACGAACAAGGTGCCTCTCCGATCTCGACCCTACTCGAGTTTCCCGTATTTCTGTCGGCCGACGAGACCCCGCCTCAGGCATCGCTCGAGACGGAGATCTGGGGCGAGTCGTCGCTGTCTTCCGACGGCCGAACGCTCTCGGTCCTCGCGTTCTCTCGTCAGATGGCCGACTGTGGGGTCTGGAGTCGGTATGCGATCGATGCCACGCGACCTCGACTCGTCGCAGCAGCCGCGCAGCTGCCGTGTCCGACGACACCAGGCCCCCCCGCGGAGTCCTCTGATGGCGACGCCCCTCGAGGCTGGCGTCCATTGTCCCTACCCACGTGAGGTGACCATGCGCATCGATCACACAGCGTTCTTCAACGGCTATCGCAGTGCATACGGCAAGCTGACGCAGGGCGTCGTCTCCGGCCTCGAACTGCTGGGTCGGAACATGGAGGCCGACCCGGACCTGAAGAATCTTCAATGGGCGGCTTACATGCTGGCCACGGTCAAACACGAGTGCGCCGACACCTGGCAGCCCATCGTCGAGCGCGGGCCTCGGAGCTATTTCGACAAATACGAGACCGGCACGCCGATCGGCAGAAGATTGGGGAATGCGGAGCCTGGGGACGGCTGGAGGTATCGAGGCCGCGGATACGTGCAAATCACCGGCCGCGCCAACTACGCACGGCTCACGCACGTGCTGAAGCTGGGGCCCGAGGCCGACCTCGAGCTGGATCCGGAGCAGGCCCTGCGGCCTGCCATCGCGTATCAAATCATGTCGGTCGGCATGCGCAAGGGGCTCTTCACGGGGAAGAGGTTGGCGGACTACATCGGACCTGCCGGCTGCGACTATAAGAACGCACGACGAATCATCAACGGGCTGGACCAGGCAGCGCGAATCGCCCAGTACGCCACGACGATCGAGGCGATCCTGCTCGGCGCGCTCGTGCCCTGACCTCGACAGACGCTGCCTGGATTGGCCCGGCCACGACGCAGCCGATCGTTGAGTACCGCCAGCAGAACGGCGGATTCAAGAAGGTCGAGGATTTGCGAGAGGCTCGCGCGTTGACTTCGATTGGAGGTTGACCTCCCATTAACAGTCCCTTACCCGACTCCCGCTTCAGCTGCTGAACGGCCTTCCCCAGATCCGCGCGCACGAGCTCTGCGTTGATTCGACAGCACTTTTGCATGCGCCGTGGTTCCATTTGCGGATGCCATGACACACGTCTGAGGTAAAATGTCTGACTTTCCCCTCCGATTGGAGCATCGTGATGCGAAGGTCATTCCGCGATGTGGCGGACCGGACGGTTGGTTCGTTAGTCGCCTTCCTCCTCTTGTGGACTCACACAGCGTCGGCCACCACGTACATGTCGGTCGAGCCGGTGCCGAACAGAGATGTCGTTGGTGAGGACAACCTCGCCGCGATTCGCAGCATCGGGTACGCCAACCTCGAGCGTTGGAGTCAGCGACTGCTCGACGAGTGTCGCGTCGTCGACTCGGTGATCGACGCGCTGTCGGACAATGGGGCCATCAGCTCGATCACATCTACTAACACGCACGCTGTCGTTGCTGCCGGCGGCTTCGAGGGCGGCACGAACCCATCGTTCGTGTTCACGGTGCAGGACTCAGGAGCAGGCTCGGTGACCGAGGCGGACGTCGACGTGCTCGGCAACGCGCTTGGCTACGTGTTGAATCAGGGCGCCACGACGCATTTCAGCCCGGACAACTTCAAGGCCTACGCGTTCCCGCTCGACTACGCCCTCGTGACATTCTCGGGAACGTTGAGCGGCGCCGAAGCGCAAGCGTTCTTCGAGCACTTGGGCACGATCGACGAGGCGTTGTTCAGCGGCCTGTTCGCCGGGTTCACGCAGATCGATCTCGCCGGCTCACTGAGGAACAACTCGATGCTGTTTCTCCAGCCGGCCGTGAGCAAGCGGCGTTTCATCTCGGGTCTCTCGACGGCGGTGGAGGACGATCCGCGCCCGTCGGTACTCACCGCTCAAGAACAATGGCGCGCCGACGACGGCGCGGGCGGGCGTTGCGTTTCCCGGCAACGACTGGATCATGTTTCCAGAAGGGGATCAGTATCTGGCGAATGTCGGCGGCTCCGCTCAGTTACTGAGCGAGCTTGCGGCCCTCCGGCAACAACATCTGGCCGCCGTGGAAAGCTTGCTGGAGGCGATCGAGGGGGAAGAGGTCGAGGAGCACGTCGCGCAGTTCACGTGTCCAAATTGAGGGCGATGGGTCGGGCCGGAGATGTAAGCCAGTCCCTTCGACTGGCGTCGCGGCGCATGTCCTTGCGCCAGTCGAATCAGCGGAGACTGCAACGCGGGACCAGCGTCCGGCACGCTCTGTCACGGGGACCCTGCTCGCGGGGACATAAGTCGAACACCCAGTACAAACGCGCCTAAGACGAAACTCTTTTCGCCTTCGCCCACGTTCGGACGCGACGCACCACCCAGAGGCCAAGCGTCCACTTCAAGATCAGGTACGCGATGCCCCATATCAGGAACTGAGGGTCGGCGAGAGCATCCATAGCGACAGACATTTCAGTTCGACGCGCAGACCTACCGCGCGAATATTCATCTACGGCTAATAACGACGATAGGACGTTTGTAGAACAGTACGGAGGCCGCCACGCCTATTCGGGCCTCCGTACAAGACGATGAGCACACTCTCGCCACAGTGGCGAGCAGCTGATGATTCGTGAAGCGTGGTCTGTGCGCGCCAGGACGATCGGCTGCAGCGTGAGTGTTCGTCGAGCACTAATCCGCATGGACTGCGATCGTACGCGCGCCTGTCGGCGCTCGTGAAGGGCCATGGGAGACGTTTCTGCGGATGTGTCGGCGGCGAGCAGGATTCCGGTGCTGAGACAGCGGAGTTGTCACACGCCGAATTCGAAGGACCGATGGCGTGCACGCCAGATCGCCCAGTAGCCACGAAAGTACTCTCGGTAGGTCGCCAAGGGTTTAGTGATTGCGGGAGCGCCTCGCTAACGCCCTGGCGGTGGGCGCAGGCGCTGGGCGCACTTCGACTACACCCGCATGAACATCGAGCTGACCATCCTTCAGAATCACATCGAGGAGAGTCTCGCGCCCGTGTCTGTGTGGAGGATGACTATAGCGGCGCGACGTCCCGCGTGATCTGCTGCAGCACTTTCGGATCGACGACGCGTGTGCTTTTGATCGCGGGCACGCGACGCGGCTCATCCTCGTGACCTTTGAGCGTACGAGCGAACGTGAATCTGCACGGGAACCGAACTGGGAGGACTGAGACGCGAACGACGCATCCCAGTCAAGCGTTGTAAATTGTCCCACCTTGCCGGCGATACAGCTCCAGGACCGCGGCGGCTTCGTGGCGCAGCACTCCGCGGCTGATGGTCACACCGCGCGCTTCGAGATATGCATAGGACTCTGGAAAAACCGGGCCTTCCTCGAAGCTCAGTGCCGTCGCATCGTTACGATCGGCGCCGCTGACCAGACGAGAGACGCCGCTCCACAGCATGGCACCCAGGCACATGGCGCACGGATCGCAGGAGCTGACTATTTCGTAGGACATCGACGGCGATCGAGCGAGGGTGTAGAGCCCGAGCCGCTGCTCAGCCATCATGATCGCCAGCATCTCCGCATGCAGGGTGCTGTTGTTCAACCGCACCACACTGTTGACGCCAACGGACAGGAGCACACCGCTCGAGCGCTCGAAGACTGCCGCACCGAACGGCCCGCCAGTGCCGCGCAGCACATTCTGGCGCGCCAGCTCGATTGACAGGCGCATACGATCGTCGTCCGTCGCGTATGCGGAATCCCAGTTGACAACCTCGTCGATCCACACGGGAGCATCGACGAGCATGGGTCTACGTGGCCCAAGCATCGAGGCGATTGTGCCACATGGCCACTCGCCACTTCTTCAAGGCTTGCCCGCGCGCGGGCAGCATCACCAATAGGCTCGTCGATGGCCTGTAGTAGCCGGCTATAGCGCGTTTTTCACATGCGTGTCGCGTCGACCTGTCGGCCTCCGGCTCGGCGACACGAAAGAACGCCTCTCCAGGGATCTCGTTGTCCGGTGCTCCGCGTGGGTCCCCCGCGTCCCTTCGGACAGGTTTTCGGAACATCCCGGATCAAGGACTCGCGACCGGCTTATGGTATGAGTGTGGGAGAGTGAGACCTGGTCTGCGAATGGGGAGTAAAGCCATGAGGCGGTTTCTCACCGGAACCCTGGTCGTCTGTTTACTGAGCGTACTTGGCGCGGCCGGGCGACAGCAGCCGGTCTTTCGCGGTGTCGGCGACGCCGTGCGGGTGTTCGCGACCGTCACGGACGGAGACGGCCGGCTCGTCACGACGCTCACGCAGGGCGACTTCGAGGTGCGCGACGAGGGGAAGCCCCAGCCGATCACGTTGTTCGACAACACCGCTCAGCGCATTCGGCTGATTGTCATGCTGGACGTGTCGGGCAGCATGGAAGGCAACCTCCCGCTGCTGCGCGCCGGCGCCGAACAACTGTTCGCGCGGCTCCGCTCGGACGACGTCGCGCGCCTCGGCACGTTCGGCCATGAGGTCGTCATCAGTCCGTCATTCACTCGCGATTCAACGGATCTCCTGGCGGCGTTGCCGCGCATGATTGCGACCGATGCGCCCACGCCCATGTGGCGCGCGATCGATGAAGCGTTGGACGCGTTCGGACCCGCCACGGACGAACGCTCGGTGGTCCTGGTGCTGAGCGACGGCAAAGACAGTGGGCCGACTGGCTTCGGTCAGCACTTCTACAGCCAGGCCGAGGTCATCGATCGCGCCCGGGACGAGGACGTGATGATCTACGGGATCGGCATGCGCAGCCGGAGCTTGCAGCCGCGGCAGCCGGGAATCGGGCCTGGGGCGCTGCAAGCGATGTTGATGGCCGATCTGCCCGACCCCGGCCTGGCGCTCGTCGCGCAGGAGACCGGCGGCGGCTACACGGAGATTCGCTTCGGGCAGGACCTCGCCGCAGCCTTTGCGCAAGTGGCCGATGAGTTGCACAGCCAATACCTTCTCGGCTTCGCTCCGCCCAAGCGCGATGGCAAGGTACACGACATTTCCGTGCGTGTTGCCCAGCGGGGACTCAAGGTGCGCGCCAGGAAGAGTTACGTGGCGCCCAGAGAGCGACCGTAGACCGTCCCTTCCTACCCCGGAGAATCTGCAATGACCGACGGCATCAGCTGAGCAACGCTTTCATCCAGCCAACGGCAGAGGCGCGGCCCTGACCGACATTTGACATCTACTTGCGCGATCGGTTCTTCCGGATGCGACTGAGCGTCTCCGGCGAGACGCCAAGATACGACGCGAGCATGAATTGAGGAACGCGCAGCGCGATGGATGGATATTGTCTTAGGAACTCCTCGTAGCGGTCTTCGGCCGACGCGCTGAGCGCGTCCGCGATCCGCTGCTCCTTTGCCACGGCATGCCGCTGCAGACCGTCGCGTAAGCCGGCGGCGTACGCCGGAATGTGCTGGATCGCCCGTTGATGCGAGGCGGCATCGAAGAGGAGGAGAGTCGAATCCTCGACGGCGTCGATGGAATACTGCGCCAGCGTTCCCGGTGCCACGCCTGGGCCCTCCCCGACCCACCAGTTCTCAGGCGCGAACTGCACGATATGCTCTTTGCCCTTGGCATCGATGATGTACTTGCGCAGGCAGCCGGTTGCCACGAATGCGCCGTGCGTCACCGCATCGCCAGCGCGCTGGAGGAACTCGCCCGCGCGAAGCGTCCGCGGCAGAAACAGGGGTTCCAAGAACGCGAAGTCCTCCTCGGTGAACGTGGCTCTGCGCTCGAGGTATGTCCGCAGCCTGTGAAATTCAGACATGGGCACGTGTGGTCAGTCGCGGCTGCATAACCATTCGCGCGATTGATGTCGCCCCCTTCTTTTTTTTGGCCCGGTTACAGTCGTACGAGCTGTATATCGAACGGATGACGCCGGCCCGGCGTGCAGCGGCGAGCGCGTCCACTTTCTGGATGGCGACTTGCAGTGCTTGATCGAACGGCAACGCGCTCTTCTGGATACACTCCTGCAGAGTGTGCCCTTCCAGGTACTCCATGACGAGGAATTCGTTCCCATCCTGGTTGCCGGCATCGAACACCGAACAGATATGTGGGTGACTCAGTGCTGCGAAAGTCTTGGCTTCGCGCTCGAAGCGCTGCCTGAGGTCCTGATTGTTGGCGACATGCCCGGGCGGGACTTTGACCGCAATCGTGCGGTCAAGACGGTTATCCGTGGCCCTATAGACTTCGCTCATGCCGCCGGCGCCGATGGCGGACTGGATTTCGTATGGACCTCGGCGGGTGCCAGGCTGGAGGGCCACGAGTCACGCTGATTATACCGACGGAACCAGCCGCAACAGCGGACTCGCATGTCCTGGTCCGGCTGGGGAGTGAGCAGGCCGATTATTCT
The DNA here is from genome assembly GCA_963827515.1 of uncultured Acidobacteriota bacterium. GTDB lineage: Bacteria > Acidobacteriota > Vicinamibacteria > Vicinamibacterales > UBA2999 > JABFSA01. The sequence goes on from CAWHBF010000003.1 coordinate 252,522, forward strand.
GCGCAGGTAGGGCTGTGTGTACACCGAAGCGAGCAAGCGACTGCGCGTTTATGGCGGAGTGTCTCGCGTGCCCGGCTCTTCCCGATCCCACTGCCGCCGACGCTGCCATCGTTTGCGCAGCGTTGCCAAAAAGGCAACGACCGCCAGCACGAGGATGCCAATCCACAGTGACAAAGTGCTGGTGACGACGGGAATCCAACTCGTCCAGCGTCGGTAGACTTGCCACGCGCGAGCAGCCGCCTCGTCTGGGGTGTCGCCCGTTTCTAGCGTGAATGCCTCCGCGAAGCCCGTGCCTCGCGCGACGCGGTCAGCGATCGCTCCCGGCACCGCCGCGCCGTGACGCAGGCGGAAATCCGACACCAGCGCGGCCGCAAGGAGGTATGCGGTGGCAGTCTCCGGTTGTGTCTCGGACCGGAACAACCGCTCGAGGTCGGTAAGGTCCGAAGTCCCGCCCGCCACGAGCAACAACTGCACCTGACTCGTGACGCCCCAACCCCTCTCAAGTGACAGGGCCACGCCTTCGTGAAACCAGCGCGGTAGTGGCCGGTCGCCAGCCTGGGCAGAAAGCGCCAGATGCACGACCTCGTGCCAGACGACCGACTCCAGCGAGTCGTACGGGTAGGAGCCGATGCGCTCAGGGAAGATCACAATGTCGCGACGGCCGGATGCCACACCGATGATCCACTCGGGCGTGGCGCGTGCGCGCAGATCGTCCTCCGCAATGAGGGTGACGTGGATCTGTGGGGGAATGGTGAGTCCCGCGCGCGCGAGCGCGTCAACCAGCGGCTGTCGATCGACGCGGCGCACAAGGTCGGCCGCTGGAGCCAGTGACGCCGGGGTCTCTACGGTCAGATCCAGCGCGCCATGCTGCCGTGCCGCGCCAGGCGCACTGCCTAGCACGAGGACCGCTGTGAGAGCAGCGCCGGTACCCTTGCGCCGCGAGCGGCTCACCTTCCCAGCTTAACGCGCCTTGTGGGCCCGCCGTCAGCTGTCGCGAACAGAGCATGTCACTTCCATGTCTTTCATTCGTTGATCCCCGCGTCTCGCTCGAATACGATGGCGGCGGCATGTTCCACGCAGCACGGGCACACTACTCTTGCGCGGCGATTCGGTCACCTTTCTGCCCTCGGACGATATGAACGCTCGCTTGATGCTTCTGATCCAGTCAGGGGCACTCGCTGTCGCATTCTGCGGGGTCATTCTCCTATACGGAGGAGAAGGCGGCACGACCCCCACAGCGTCAGCCCGTCAAACGGCAGCGGAGAATCCGTGCGAGACGTCAAGACCTGCATCCACCGTGCGGGTCGATACGACCGTCCCCAACAGGTCGAAGTTGCGCGGCGGTCTTCGAGATGTCCACCCGCGCAGCACTCTCCTTGACGTCCTCTGGCGGCACCGCGCCGCGCAGCGGCGGCTCACGACTCTCGCCGTCTCATCTCGGGCAACGGAGGATGTCGGCGATGTGGCCGTCATTCAGGACGAGGGGGATGTTATCGCACCGGCCAACACGTTCGACCTTCAGGTGACTGGTCTGCGCTATCTGCCGAAGGTCGGAGGTGGATACGACATCGTGCGGACCGATTCGTCGTTTCGGACGCCACTTGGAGACGGCGTTCCACTCGACGATGATGACACCGTTGCGCGGAACCTCGCCTTCGACTTCAGCTTTTTCGATGCCATCCACTCGGTCGCGTTCGTCAACTCGGACGGCAACATCACGTTCGGCGAAGGGGACGATGCGAGCTCAGCTCGTGACATTGGTCGGCTTCTCTCAGGCGCTCCGCGCGTTGCCCCGTTTCTGGCCGACCTCGACCCTTCAGTCGGTGGCATGGTCTTCGTTCGTTCCGGTACCGACGTGTTCACTACGACCTGGTGCGCGGTTCCGGTCTGGGGCTCGAGCCGCAGGGCCACCTTGCAAGTCTCACTGTTCGTGGACGGCACCATCGAGATGGGGTATGCGGATGCATCGTCATGGACGGCGACCGACGGCGTCGTCGGGATCTCGCCGGGGCACACTGAGAACTTTCTGCCCGTCGATCTGACCACGACTGCAGCCGCGACGATCGCCGGAAACACCGGGGCAATCGGCGAGCGGTTTTCGGAGCGACCCGATCTCGATCACGTGGAGTTGGCACGCAAGTTCTATCGGACCCACGCCGACACGTACGACCAGCTCATCGTCTGGACGGACACGGTCCTGACTCCCGACGAACGGGTTTGCGTTCGAGCTCAACGTGGCCAATGACATCTCAGGCATTGGCCTCCGCCAGTTTGATTTCTCGAGCGACTTTGGAAGCACTGGACGCCGACTGCGCAGCGTGGTGCACATGGATGCCGTGTCGAAGTTTCCGGACGATCCGATGACGAAATTCCTCGGCGAAAACAACACCCTGAGCATTCTGGGGCACGAGGTCGGACATCGTTGGCTGGCGTTCCTCCAGTTCACCGACCACAATCATCAGCGCTCGGACGCGCTGCTCGGACGCGACCAAGCGCACTGGAGCTTTTTCCTCAACTCGGACGGGTCCGTCATGGAAGGTAACGGCATTCGGGATCTGGGTGGCGGTGCCTTCAGGACCGTCGCCGCCGTGGAGAAGTACAGCCTGCTTGATCAGTACGTGATGGGACTGGTTCGCGACACCGATGTGCCGCCGTTCTTTTACGTCGAGAACCCGACGAACGTTCAACCGACAGCGGAGGCCGGCACGGCGCCGAGAGTTGGAGTGACGTTCACGGGCACACGGCGTGACGTGTTGATCAGCGACGTGATTGAGGCAATGGGACCTCGCCAGCCGTCGGCGGACGACTCGCCCAAAGTGCACCGCCAGGCCTTCCTTTTTCTTACTGGAAAGGGCAGGTCCACCGATCGAGTAGCGGTTGCGAAAATCGATCGTATTCGGCGTGCCTGGGAGAGGTTCTTTACGCAGGCGACTGACGGTCGATCCCGCGTCGAAACACGCCTGCGGCCGCCGAGCTAGACGCCGGCGGCCGCCGGCGGCGCGTTGCAAGATTGACGCGACCAATTCTCCCAGCGCCACAGAATGCCGGCGAGCCTTCAACGTCTGGGCAACCGAAGCGCTTTCCGCGCGGCGAGGCGCACCGGTTCCCAGCGGAATGTCTTACACGCGCTCGAGGAAGCGCGACAACTATTGATCCCGCGAAACCTTCTGCGCCTCTTGCAGCTCGGGGCGTTCGGGTTTGTCGGCCCGCTGAGAGATCTCAATGAGCTTCACGGAGTACGTGCGGGCCTTTTGGCGATCGCCGGCGTCCTGAGCGGCCCGTGCGGCGCCGTACACGCCGCGGAACCGATTCGGCTCCTTCGCCATCGTCGCTTCGAACTCCTTCAAGGCTTCGGCCGGCCGTTTGAGCTCCAGCAGCATCTCACCCAGAAGCTCGCGCGCAGGCTTGATGGGGCCCGGCGAGATCGCGCTCTTGTCTGTGAGGTCCTCCAGATCGGCTGCCTCACGGAGCATTGACAACGCTTCGGTCTGTCGGCCCTCGGCGAGGCCGATCCATGACGAGACAATGCGGTGCTGGATGGCTACCTGTCCAGCCCAGTAGGTGTCGTTCGCCTGTTGCAGCACCTCACGCAGCGTCACGAGTTTCTCGGCGTCCTTCGCGGCGGCGACCGGATTGCCGCTCCTGGCCGCGCCGAGCGCTCGCGCGAAGTGTGTGACAGCATCGGCATACCCAAACGCCGTTTCGCGCGGCGTCAACGCGGCCGCCTCATTCCACGCATTCCGCTCGAGCGCATAGCGGGCCGGAATCGCGGCCAGCGCGTAATAACCCGCGGGCGGAGGCGCGGCCGCGCCGGCTGCGTTCATCTGAATCCGCGAACCAATCGCCGCGATCCCGTTCATTGACTTCCTCGCCGCGGCGTCTTGCGCCGTCTGCAGATAGGCATAGACCATATAGTCGAGTGCGTGGAGCTCCTCGGCCGCCGCGTTGTCCCTACGAGCAGCTGTGGCGGATGCGATGTTCGTCTCGATCGACTCCTGCCATGCGCCCACGCGGGTGAATGTGTGCGAGGGCATGTGCAGCGCATGCGGCGCGGCCGGCGCAATCTTCGCGTACCGGCGGGCGGCATCGAGCGCGCGCGGCGCCAGCGAAGGCACGTCGAAACTGTGGATGATGTAATGCGCGAGCCCCGGATGATCGGGCTGTCGCGCGAACTCCTTCTCGAGAATGCCGGCTGCCTTCAACTGGTTGGCGTACGTTTTATCGGTCGGCAACGCGGTTTGATCCAGCGCCAGTGCGTAGAAGATCCGCGCTTCGGGATCGTCGGCGAACTTCGTCGAGAGCGCGGCCATCTGCTTCTCGTACTCCAGCGTGCGCGTCCGCGGCGGGATCGTGGCTGCGTCTTTGAAAAGCGCCTCGACGGCCGCGATGTAGCCTCGCTCGCGCTCGGTCTTCGGCTGCGCCACCTTGGCTTTCTCAAGGGCCGCCAGGCCCGCCTGCAGGGCTTGCGGCGAACGGAATCCGCCGAAGGGATTGCCCCACCAGCTCATAGCGATACCCCACTGTGCCATCGCGCAGCTCGGGTCGTTCTTGAAGACGGTGTCGAACACGTCGATGGCGGCAGAAAACCAGAAGGAGTGGAGCAGCGCGACTCCGCGATCGAACTCCTGCGCGACAGCCTTGCTGCAGGACGTCGCAAAGTGCACCGCGCCGAGGCTGCCGGTTGGGCTGCCATGATCGTGCTGGTCTTGGAGCGCGACCGCCGGGAGAACGAACACAGACATCACCAAGGCACAGACGAACGAAGCACTCGCAGGGCGTCTCATAACTCGACTCCATGTGATTCCGAATGTCCATGGCTACCTGACCCGATCCCACTTCGCCGGATTGCCACACTAGCGCAGGGCTCGCGCATACCAATCCGATGAGAGTGGACCACCACGCATTTCACGATATGTCTATCTCGGAAGTGTGCACCTCTGCAGGCGGACGCGCAAGACCTTCACCTTCGCAACGAGCGTCCAGGAATTCCTTCTCGAATACAGCTTGTCGAGCAAGCGAGGCGGGCTTACCATGGCGCTGTTTTCGAAGCCCAAAGGACATTCCGGCTAGAGTCGTTGGAAGAGCCAACGCCTCTCGACTCCTGCCGGGCTGAGAATCTGCTTTGTTACGAACGTTAGCGCGCGTAGTTTCTACGCGGAGATGTTCGGCTTGGTAGCCGGGGCAAGCAGGCGCGCAAAGCCATCGCAGCCAAGAGGACGCGAACGTCTGAGCGGTGTTCGCTTGGACAGGTGCCATTCACATCTGGCCTCTAACGAAGAGCTCTAAGGCCTCGGGAGGGTGAAATGTTGTCGACATCCCAGTGGGCAAAACGAATCAGCTCCGCTAGGTGGATGCACGTGGTGTCGGGCGGACTGTTTGTCGTCTTTTTGGCCCTGCCACCGCAACCGTTGCAGAGTCAGGACACGTCTATTCCAGGTAATGGAAACGACGATCAAAGACGTACACGCCGCGTACAAGTCGAGGACATTGACTGCCCGTCAGCTTGTCCAGATGTACCTCGATCGGATCGATGCCTACGACAAGAAAGGACCGACCATCAACTCGGTCATCAACATCAGCCCGAAGGCGCTAGAGGAGGCCGACAAGCTTGATGCAGCGATGAGGTCTGGGTTCGTCGGTCCCTTGCACGGAATCCCTGTCGTGGTTAAGGACATGATCGACGTGGCCGGGTTGCCGACCACGTACGGTTCGTCGATCATGAAGAATTTTGTACCCACTAGGGACGCATTTGTGGTGGAGAAGCTAAAGAAGGCGGGTGCGATCATTCTGGCCAAGGTCACTCTGGGGGAGTTCGCCGGAGGAGACACCTATGGTTCGTTGTTTGGCGAGACCCACAATCCTTATGACCTTTTGCGGACCGTCGGCGGTTCCTCCGGCGGCACGGGTGCGAGTGTCGCGGCGAATTTCAGCACAATTGGCATCGGCCAAGAGGGCTTTGCCTCGATCAGCCGACCGGCCGCCTGGAACAACATCGTGGGCCTGAGGCCGACTCCAGGCCTGGTCAGTGGTGGCGGAATGGGACCAATGACACGCACGGTCACGGATCTCGCCACTGTGTTGGATGTGATCGCCGGCTATGACCCGGAGAGCCCCGAGACGGCGCTGGGCGTCGGCCAGGTTCCGGACACCTACACCAAGTTTCTGGACGCGAATGGCCTGAACGGCGCGCGCATCGGAATCCTGCGCGAGCCAATGGGGTATTTCAGTGAACCGCAGTCGGCGGACTTCAAGATTGTTACCGGCGTCTTCGATAAGGCAGTTGTCGAACTGAAGGCCGCCGGCGCCGTAGTCGTGGATCCCATTGTGATTCCTCACTTGAGCGCTCTTCTGGCCAAGAGACGTCAGGGCGGCGGAAGACCTTCAGGCATGAGAACGGTCAGCAAGGCAGCGCTGGAACGCAACCAAGAGATCAACCGGTATCTCAGTCAGATACCGAACTCCCCATACAAGACAATGCAGGAGGTTCAGGACGGGCCGGAGAGACGCAGCCGAGGAACAGTGGGGTTTGACGGGGACTACGCCGAATATCGTGTCGCGCAGGATGATTTGATGATCAACACCTTGAAGGTAATGGCAGACCATAAATTGGACGCCATTGTTCACAAGACCGTCGAGCATACGGCTACCTTGATCCGGGACTACACCAATCCGCCGTACTCGAACATGAAAGGAACCACTCACCTGAGCACATTCCTGGGACCGATCGCGACGATTACGGTGCCAGCGGGATTTACACAGGAAGGATTACCCGTAGGGATTACTTTTTTCGGCCGAGCGTACAGTGAGGCGACATTGATCAAGCTGGCGTATGCCTACGAGCAGGCGAGTCGCCATCGGAAACCGCCGAAAACCGCACCGGCACTGTTGGCCAGGCCGTGAGTGCGGCGTTAATCGGCCGTCACGCCCACTCTTCCCGTACTCACTCTCATATGTGACTCGGAGACAGTTCTTGCACCGTCGTAACGCCAGTTGTCACTCGTCGAAGCCACCTACCTTCGTCCTCTCTTTCCGCCTCTCCTAACGTCCATTCGCTCATCACGTTGCGCCGACATCGCGAACCGAAGACGCGCGGCGTCTCGTTTGCTCCAAGCGTGAGCGGCCCCGACGGGCTCCACCGGCAATCGGCGCCTGACCTCGCCAGCCCAGGAGTCCGAGCGGGGCCACCACATGCGATGGACACGCACATGACGACAGGAGGAGAACGCGATGCGGATGTTGATAGCGGCAGTACTGATCATTGGTCTCGGCGTTGGCGTAGCGGCTGCCCAGACTGGAAGCCGCCCGTCGGCCGAGGCCACATCAGCCAGCGCGCCGGTAAACCTGAATACAGCCACGACGGCCCAACTGGAGACGCTGCCTGGGATCGGCCCGGCCACGGCGCAGCGGATCGTGGACTACCGCCAGCAGAATGGCGGATTCAAGAGGATCGAAGACCTGATGAATGTCCGCGGCGTGGGCGAAGCGAGCTTCCTGAAGTTGAAGGCGTTGGTGACCGTCACGCAACCCCGAACCGATCGGGCTGCCTCGCAAGCACAGTAGCGAGTGTTGCGGGACCGTGGGGGCCGTCGGCCCTCACGGTCCTCGGCTACCGACCACGGATCCACTCTCGTGGACGTCCTGTTCGTCGTATCGCTCATCGCCATCCTGTCGGCCGTCGTGCTGCCACAGTCTCTAACGGCCGTCGACCGGATTCGGGCCGGAGCCGCAGCACGCCATCTCGCCTCGCGCATGGCCACGGCGCGTGCCCAAGCCGTCATGCGGTCGGCGCACGTTGCGATGCGTTTCGAGGAGGGCTCCTCGGGCGTCAGCTTCACAATGTTTGTAGACGGCAACGGGAACGGCGTGCGCACTGCTGACATTGGCGCCGGTGTCGACCCGCCATTGGACACGCCCGCTCTTCTGTCGGATCACTTTCCCGGGGTAGCTATCGCCGTCTCCGGCTCCGCTGGTACTGACGCCGTCAGACTCGGCGCAACCGACTTGCTCTCCTTCACACCCTTCGGTACCGCGACCCCCGGCTCCATCTACGTACGAGGGCGCGATGGATCTCAGTTCGCGGTTCGAATCCTCGGAACCACCGGTCGAACCCGCATCCAGCGCTACCTCGAACACACGCGAACATGGATAGACACGCTGTAAGAGTTCGATGCTGCTCAATCGGGTATTCGATTCCCGAACGCACCGGGACCTCGGATAGCGCCAGGGGCATTGACTACCCCGAACGACGCCGCTCCGGAGAGGTTCGGAACAGATTTCCTGAACGTGACGACACAAGACATCAGCGCCTCGCGGTGGCATCAAGTTTGGTTACGCGCGTGGAACAACGTTCACAGCGCGTGGAGGCACCGATGTCGATGTTCGATGACCAGAACAGGCAGGCACAACCAGAGCGACGGGACACTGTTTCTTCAAGCGATCTCGTGCGCGGCCCTGACCTACGAACCGTGGTGGCCGCTCTCAGTGCCGGCTTGGTGGATCCAACACCCGAAGGGGGCTTATCCGGGATTTTCGAACGTCAGCTACAACAGATCCTGTCCATCCGTGGCGTTCGCCTTCGAGAGGTTCCAACACGCTATCAAGCGCGGCTTGTCACGCCGACGAGGACTTCTGAGTCGATCGTTCTTGGAGTACCAACCGCAGACCCACAGGTCCAAGCCGTGCTCGAAGCGACGTTCGAGAGAAACCGGCATCTGGACGAGCACGATGTAGAACTCCTCACGGTCGCCGCACAGCTTGGTGGACTTGTCCTCGAGGCCTCACGAGGGCGAACCGTGTTCCGTACCCATCGGGTACCCGGTGCCGCGTCACCGCTCATCGGGTCAACGGCGGCGATGCAACTACTGCGCGAGCGAGTCGAGCGGGTCGCGCAGACGGACTTTACCGTCCTCATCGAAGGCGAGAGCGGGACCGGCAAGGAGCTCGTCGCGCGGCAATTGCACGAGATGAGTCGGCGTCGCGCGGGGCCGTTCGTCGCCGTCAACTGCGCGGCAGTGGTCGAGACGCTTCTCGAGGCGGAGCTCTTCGGTATCGAAGAGCGTACTGCTACCGGCGTTCGGGGCCGGCGCGGCAAGTTCGAGCACGCCGACGGCGGCACGCTCTTTCTAGACGAGGTCTCGGACCTGGCCTTGTCGGCGCAAGCGAAGCTTCTCCGGGCCATACAAGACCTGGCTGTTGAGCGCGTCGGGAGCACTGGCACACGTCGTGTCGACACGCGCATCGTCGTCGCGACCAATCGTCCTCTGTCCGAACTGGTCGAGCAGGGGTTGTTTCGTGCGGATCTCTACTACCGTCTCAGCGGCGTGGACCTTCGCGTCCCACCCCTTCGACTGCGGTCTGAGGATATCCCTGAGCTGACAGCCCACTTCCTGGCGCGACATCGCGCGTCCCGTGATCTGTCCATGTCCGATGCCGTGATGGACGCGCTCAGGTTGTACGAGTGGCCAGGCAACGTCCGCGAACTGGAACGTCTCGTTGAGCGTGCGGTTGCGCTGGTCGTGTCGAACCGAATCGAGCTGGAAGACCTGCCACCCCAGGTCTGTGGCCGCTACGGTGAAATCCTTGGCCCATCCGTCACCGCTGGCGAGTCGATGCGCGCGTGGGGCAGTCGCTACGCACGCCTCGTCTACGAACGATGCGGCCGGAACAAACGTGCCGCATCAAAGCTGCTCGATATCAGCTACCACACGCTCGAGGCATACCTCCGCTACGGCAGTGTCTCGCACAACACACGTCGTCGGTTACCCGAGTGGACGCAAGGGGCATCAGCACCGACCTCGGACGAACTGGGACAGCAGGAGTCCAGGCATATCGAGGAATCGAGTTGACCGGTTTCCGGACCGCACCGTGACCTGCAGCGAGTGCCGATCCGGGCCATCCAGGACGAAGGAGACAGAGCAATGCGAACTCGGCTGAAGTGGCCTTGTACACTAGGCCTCCTACTCTCGTGTGGTTCCAGTCTGCAGGCCGCGTCGAGCTTTCCGGCGCACCGGGGCACCTCCCCTTGGAGCTTCACGTCGATTGCCGAACCGTCCTCTCGGTTCGTCGTCAACGACACCGATTCACTGACGATCGACGTGTACCTACTGCGTTCACAGGGGCCAATTGTGATCGACGTCAGGACGCGGCGCTACATCGGACCCACCGACGCCCATGGTTACCTGCTGAACATCTCTGAACTCCGCACCCGGGGCATCGTTGGCGACACGGCGACCATCACCTTACCGGCCTACGATGTCGACGAGACCACACCCCCGAATAGCGACTGCGACTCCGATGGCATCGTCGACACGCTGATGTCGGAGATCGACGAGCTTTTTCTCAACGGCGAAAAGATCGGTACGCTGACCGGCAGCAACAATCGGTGGTTGCAGAACTCCTTCAGGATACCGATCAGCAAGCTCCGGTTCCCGAGTCACCCCGGGCAGACTGCGACGAATCAATTTCGTCTCGATATCGACGTAGGCAACCGAGACACGGTCCTGTCCAGCGGGGCCATCGGTTGCGATCGATGGGCCGTGACGATCGACTGGATCGGCGTCCAATACGAAGCCTCCTCGCCGGTGGTGATGGTCCATGGGATCGATTCGTCCGGCGGTACGTTCGGTAACTTTCGAACAGGACTTGAAGCAACTCTGGTCATGGCCAACGACCTCAGCATCAACCTCAGCGACCCGGTTGCGCCAGATCCCATCCCCCCCGGCTGTCCGGACATCGCGTACAACCGATCGATTCGAGCCAACATCGCACAACTCAACACGCTCATCCCACGAATCGCCGAGCGATTCGGCAGCGAGACACTCCATTTCGTGGCGCACTCGAAGGGTGGTCTCGACATGCGCGGGTTTCTGTCTGGCACCCGCGCGAGCCCTCTGTCCATACAGGTGGGAACAATGGGCACCCAACCGGTGAAGCAGGATTTCGAGGGGCGATCGCTCGTCACCCTCGATACCCCTCATGCCGGCTCGGTGCTCGCGCAATACGGAGTCGAGGCACGTCTGCTCACCACACTGCAAGCCTGGGCAGCAGACATTGCTGCCGCCGCAGCGAAATCCTACGAAGGTGCCTACTACTGCGACTTGACGCCGGCACGCGCCTACGCCTTCATCGGGTCCACCAGCCTGCCAGAAAGTGTGGCGAGGGCCTCAGTTGCCTCCGACGCGGACTGCAACGGCGACCAAAGAGTGAGCGCGGAAACGCTGTGTAGCTCTGGACAAAGCGAGTCGGAGCGATTCTCCGGCGGCGGCGTGACCGCGAACCGGCTCTATCAACTAGTCGGCAGCATTTCGAGCGTAACGATTAGCGTGACACCAAGACGCTTCCTTCCCGACGAAATCACGATTACAACCACTCCGACGATGTCGTTTCAGGTGAACGACGCAGTGGTGTCACAAGCTAGTGCCTGGCTGTATCGCAGATACCCGATCACAGGATGGCATCACCAGAACATACATTCGCGTGAGAACGCAGAAGTCATTGCCGCGGACGCGCTAGCCGGTGGTCTCGTCAGCTGGAGGAAGCGATGACGCTCACAGGCTTCGCGAGGATCGTCTGTGCCGTCGTCCTGGCCATCGCAGCATCAATAACCACCGCCACACAAGGCACGCAACAGTTGGCCCTGAGCCAGCAGACCCACCAGGTGTTCGAGCTCGGTGCTGGCGCACCGCTGCACGTCTTCACGCTCACGATCGGAACGTCACGGACACTTACCCTGGACGTGACATCCAAGGTGTCCGCCGTGAACGTCGAGATTCTGACGCCGTCTGGCGCTCCGATCGATCCGGCGCTCGTCGAGCGATTTACGGTGGGGCCAGGAGAGGTCCCACCCTTGGGTGCCTTGCTCTTCGAAGAGGGCTTCCATGTACAGACACAAATCAATTCGCCAACTGCCGGCACATGGACCGTGCGCGTCACCTTGCCAGTGGGCGTCACGACGGCGTTCGGAAACATCAGCGCGTTCGTCACAGGAGGCTTGTCTGCCGGCGTCACGACGTCACGTCCCAGCTATCAGGCGAGCGATACGGCGGTCGTGGCGCTGGTTGCCTTCAGAGATGGAGTGCCAGTTACAGGAGCCACCGCCACAGCGAACGTCTACGTGGCCGGTCCAGGTGCCGCACCGGCAATCGTGACGTTGCTCGACGATGGGCAAAACGAGGATGTCGCCGCGGGGGACGGTGTCTATTCTGGTGGCATCATGGGCCTCGCGCCTGGACACTATCTCGTCAGCGCGGTTGCTCAGCTGGGCGACGAGCAGGCGACAGGCGCCACGAACTTCGATGTGACTGCAGCACTGGCACGCCTTACCGAAACCAAGACTGACGCAGGTCTCGACACCAATGCCGATGGATTGTTCGAATGGATCGGTGTGGACATCGGAGTGGCGGTCGATACGGCTGCGACGTACGAGGTTTTCGCTTCGCTACGGTCCAGCCCCAACTCGAGCGAATTGACAGCGGCGGCGCGAGCGATGCTCGCCGTGGGATCTCAGTCGATCCAAGTGCGATTCTCCGCGGCTGATATTCGAGGGGTGCTCGCAACCAATGGGCCGTGGGAAGTACGAGACGTCCGTCTTGTGCCGATTTCGACCGACGGCATCGCGACTGGGGTGGTGGCTGATCGTATCGACGACCTAGGGCTGACCGGTGCCTACTCCCTCGCGCAACTCCAGCGTCCCGTCACTCAGATCGTCGCGGGGATGACCGAGCGCGGCGTTGACACGAACGGAAACGGGCTTTTCGATCTCCTGCAGACGACCTTCCAAGTTGATACGTTGCGGGCCGGGTCGTACACCTGGACCGGAACCCTGCGCTCGACCGATGGCAGCGCGCTCAGCGTGGCGAGCGGGCAAGGCACGCTCGCGGCAGGCATGACAACGCTTGGATTTACGTTCGACGGGAAGTTGATTGGCGCTTCAGGGGTAGACGGCCCATATGGCTTGTTCGACGTCGCGGTCTATGGCCCCCCTGGTGCCGCCGCCCTAATGGCGGCCGTCGGCAACACACAACCGTACTCGGCGTCGCAGTTCGAGGGGTCGCAGGTAACCTTTGAGCGGCTGATCGAACTGGTCTCGGCGGTGTTCATTGGCGGGAGAGGCGGTGTCCCGTTCACGGACGGTATTCGGAAGAGTCTGATCCAGAAGTTGACGCAGGCGCAGAGTCAGGCCGCTAGCAACCAGCGTCAAGCGGCGATTGGTCTACTTGGAGCCTTCGTCAACGAGTTGCGGGCCCTCGCCGACGAGCGCATCATGCCTGTCGAGAAAGAGCGACTCGTTGAGTTCGCCAACAGACTCCGCGAGAGGCTCGAAAACCCATAGTCAAGAGGCGACCGGGCGACCGGCAGGGGACAGCGAAGAGTTGCTGCCCCTACCGGCCCCAGCCGATGTCACGCACCCATTCGGCCAGAATGAGCCCGGTAAGCTTAGCGACCGTGCCCACAAGCTAGCGAGTGTCGCGGCATTTGAGAACAATCCTCACGTCCTGAGATCCCTGACGCCGAGGGGAAAGATCACCGCGCCGATGTGCTCGCCTGGTTCACGACGAACAGCCACTCGTTGTAGCGGCCCCGACCCTGATATCGCCGCAGGGACGTCTGCTTGCTTCGACTCACCACGCCCATGATGCCTCGCCGCGCATTGGTGAACCTTGGCGGGACGGACCCTCCGTCGAGCGGACCTCCGGAAGGGACGTCAACATAGATCAGTTGAAAGTCTTCGTTCGTGATTGGGTCCAGATATCGACGTCGCAAGAATCGCTCGTGGAGGAGAACGTCAATCGTGGGAGGGAACGTCCCGGCATACTTCCGCTGGAAGAGGACAATCGCCCGCACGTACTGCTGACCCCGAAACACAAGCTCCGCCTCTCGTTCGCGACGAATGGACGTGCGCCACATGGGAAGAGCGACGCTGATCATGAGGCACATGGCGCTCATACTCACGAGCAACGCCGCCATCGCATAGCCGCGTCCGCGCGTGCTGCCAAGGCGCTGACCCTGCGGCGTGACTCCTGTAGTTGCGCACACGGCTCTTTCAGTCGGTTTCCCACGAGCCTGAGTGCAACGTGTGTACCCCGAAGATGTTCTGCGAAGAGCGATCGGCGGGGGATGGTCTATGAGTCGATAGGGTGGGCCATCGCTGCTTGGGCACGTGGCGACGGGTTGCTTGCGGATGAGGAGTTGAGCACCTGTTTCATCCAGTCAACGGCACAGGACGCTGCACGCGGATCGTCGTGAGTCCTGCTGTGTTGCAGAAAGTCGCTATAGACGGTCCCTTCGTCCGACCAGGGTAGCGGGACGCTCTGGCACGGAACGTCAGGAGTCTGCTCGACGCTTACCTCGATGAACGGCGCGTAGACCGAGTAGCCTGGCCCGAACGGAAGCAAGAGCAGAGCCGTGAGGAAGATGAAGGGTACGAATAGCGCGGCCGACGCAAAAAACGGAACGTTGAGGGCCGCGAAGAGTACGAGTCCAGGGGTCACGAATATGCGTTCACTCAGGGATGCGCTGAACGCATTGGTTTCCCAGACCACGCCGACGAGAACGAAGTAGAGGAGGCCCGCTAAAGACCAATACAGCAATATGTTCACCGTCGTGCTCAAGAGGCGCCGAACGATTCCGGAACCACCCAGGTTCAACAAAGTGCTGAAGACAAGCTTCAACCATCCGCCGCTGATGAAAGACCAGAGAAACGACAGCAACGCAGCCACCGCCTGAAATGTCGCCAGGAACAGCGACGCCTCATCGGAGGGAGAGCGAATAACCAGGATCGGCATCCCATGCGGACTGGGCGTTACACGCTGCATGAAGTGCAACGCCCTGCTGTGCCAGCGAACAAACAACGGAATTGCGCATAACAGGGCCACCGTCGCCACGCCCACAACACTGAACATGTTGTTCATGTTCCACTCGGCAAGCGTCCGCGACACGATGTACAGGACAAACGCCATGACACCCATGAAAGCGGCGGTCTCGTAGAGAGCTCTGCCGTTCCGAGGAAAGAGTCTCGGCCTGCAGAGCAAGAACGGAGTCGAGAGGCATATAACTCCGCGGACTGCCGCCCTCACCTCGGGATTTCGGAGAGCCAGCAAGGCGATATTGCCGCCGTGGCTATGAGCAACGATGAAGTGATCGCCGTCTGGCTTGGCGCGAACAAGTCCCAACAGATGATTCTCTAGCATGCCGGCGGCGGTCAGGCGTGCACGCACAGTATTCCAGCCCGACCATGGCGGATAGGTGATGCTTGGATCGCAAGCGGAAAACTGCCGGCGAATCTCTTCTTCAATAACAGGCCACGTCGAGCCTCTCGCGAAGGTTCCGTGAAGGAGCGAAATTGTGATCGTTCGGCTGGCCGACATCTAACTTGCTCACTGTGCAGGCCAGCTGACAGCCCCGGCTCGTTGCAGACGATCGAGATCCGCGCGTGCTTCCCTGGTCCAGGCATGGTCTCCACCCAACGACTCCTCAAGGATCTCGGTCGCACGTGCAAGCTGCGGAATCGCACGTGCCCGTCGTCCGTCGTCGTCGAGCCAGAACGCGGCCTGTAGGTGCAGAGCTCGGCCCAGGTTTGGATGCTCCGGCCCGAGTGCCTCCTCGTAGGCTGCTACTGCTCGGCCGAACTCCGCGTCCGCCGAAGCTCGCTCGCCACGGGCGGCGAGGCACCTCGACAGCTCGACGAGCACCGCTGCGTACCCATCACGGTCGCCGCCGGGTCGATCGTAAGCCGCGAGCGCGTCCTTGAAGAGCAGTTCCGCCTCATCGTCACGTCTTCGAGTTCGCCGGGCCCGACCAAATTCGAGGAGGAAGCCCGCGTACTCGTTGGGTGCCTCGGCCGATCTCTTTTCGAAGAGCTCGCGCGCTCGCTGATAGTAGGTTTCAGCATCGCCTTCGCGTCCGTTCGCCTCGTGGCAGCGGGCAACACTGAATAACGCATAGGCGTACCGCCGAGCGTTCGCGACGGGTGCCGCCTCGTAGATGTTCATGGCCTCGGCGTACAGCGGTTCCGCCCCATCCTCGTCCCCCATCGCCGTCGAGACATCGGCCAGTGCATGGAGGATGGTTGCGTAATCTGGATCGGCGATCTTCAGTGCCTCCCGCGGGTAGTTTCGCCGCGCCCGTTCATAAAGCTCTTTTGCCTCAGCGTTGCGGCCCGTGAATTGGCAGACGTGCGCGTAGTGGTGATAGAACCAGATTGCGTCGGCGAGCCGATCCCCAGCGGGTGGAATTTCTGCTCTGTCGCTGATCAGTTCGAAGGTATCCGAGAGTGCTCGCCAGCGACCAGCCTCGTAGAAAATTCGCCATTTCGGCTCCAGAATCCAGGCCGTCAAACGGTGTGGGTTCCAGGCGGCAAGGTGTCGCGCCGCCTGAAGGAGTGCCTGTTCATGCGTGTCGCCGATATTCCGCGCTGCTCCCGCCGATTGCGCGATAGTGTCACAGCGTTCGAACAGGTATTTATGAGCCTCGTTGTAGAACTCGGGACGCGTACGTCGCTCGCGCGCCTGAAGTGTCTCGCGCATGACAGCGTGTAGGGTCATCCGGCCAGCGTCAACTGGGGTCACATAGCTCCGTTGCGTGAGTCGCGCCCAGTCAGCCCGTCCGACGTGAAGGTGCCGACACAACTCCCCCAAGAGTCGCTCGTCGATCTCTTCGGAG
The DNA here is from genome assembly GCA_963827515.1 of uncultured Acidobacteriota bacterium. GTDB lineage: Bacteria > Acidobacteriota > Vicinamibacteria > Vicinamibacterales > UBA2999 > JABFSA01. The sequence continues at coordinate 269,181 of CAWHBF010000003.1, forward strand.
GTACGAAGCCATCCGCAAGTCGTCGACTTCGACATCTGACAAGTGGTCGAGGAAACGCTCGAGCACTTCGCCGGGTGTTTCGGCGAAGTCGTCTGGCACCGGCTCGCGACCCTTCGTTTTGAGGGCTTCGAACTGATCGAGTGCCAGGTCGAGATAAAAGGGCAGACCCTGCGCGGCCGTGACGATGCGTTCGCGGACCTCGGCAGAGGCTGATCCCGGCTCTTGTGAGGAACCGCACGGCGTCTACATTGGACAGGCCTCCAAGCAGGTGTTGCTCGAGTAGCACTTTCCATTTGTCGTTCAGCTCGTCCCAACGCAATTTGTCGCGGCAAAAGATGGTCAAGAGCACACCTGGGGCGTGCTCGACGAGCGTGCGCACCCAACTGTCGACGCGAAGATTCTGCAGCGCGCCTCGATGCGTGTCACGCCAGAGCGCTTTGTACGCGTCAATCATCAATACGATTCGAGGAGCATCCGGCGCTGCCATCGCGCGGCAGAGATCAAAGCCGAGATACGAGGGCAAGCGCTCGCGCAGCTTGTTTGCCGGGAGCGCCTGGATCTCGCCCACGTGCGTCTTGACCGCCCGCTGGTCCCACCATTCCTGAAGGCGTCCCATGAGCCGATCGCCGTACTGTACAGCAGCTTCGCCCCGGGAATCGGTAGGAGTTCAGTTGTGCCTTCGACGAATTCCAGCAGGTCTGTCAGGAGCTCGCTCTCCTGATTCCGGAAGAGCGCTGGATATGTCGCTCGGATATCCTCCCCAGGGTGTTCGAGCTCGAAAAGCTGTGCCAGGGCGAGGTCGAAGGTGGGAAACCTCACCAGTCGGTTTTGGCCAACCTCCAGGCGAACGTGCAGCATCGCAAGCACGGGGCTACGATGCCGTGGAAGATCGAAATCCAGCACGCTGACCGCAATCGCCATCTCAGCGCGCTGCTTCTGGATTCGCCGCTGAAACTCATTGCGCAGTGCGGTCTTGCCCTGACCGCCGACGCCGTGCCACACGAGAATGCGATAGTCACCTGAGCGCTGCGCGAGAGCGTCGTCAAATAGCGCTTTCGGCTCATCGCGGTCGGTAAACTCGCGGCTCGCGGGCTCGAGCGGCCCGGAAAGACCCAAGCTCATAGCAGGTCGCTCCTGCTCGTGGGATGAAGGACCGTCATTGCTACGACGTAGCAAGTCACGGTGGGCCGGTTGGTCCCGAGGGATCTGCGATCGCTTGCGCTCGACTGAATGTCTCGGACAGCGGTCACGAACAGGGAAAGCATGAGTGT
>CAWHBF010000004.1:0-257326 GCA_963827515.1 uncultured Acidobacteriota bacterium
TCGTCGCGAGTCCACGTAAATCGTGTTGTACATCGACCCGCCGCGTGGGATGTAGCCCTGCGACGCCAGGTATCTGGTGATCCTGGACGGCCTGCCGAACTTCGTCATCGGAACCGCTTCGGCACAGATGGCCCCTGGACGAAGGCGTGACAGATCGAGTGTTCGGAGGATGGCATAGTCCAGGCCCTCGATGTCCGTGGACACCAGGTCGGGCGCCCTCCCCCAGTGTTCCAGGATCACGCGATTGATGTTGAGCAATGGCATTTTCACAACGCGTTCGACGACACTTTCGGTCTTGCCGCGCTGCAGGTATGCGACCTGCTCCGCCGAGAAGGTGTTGAGCATCGGATTGCCTTTGATCTCGTAATAGTCCGCCTCGGCGGTGTCAGCGACGCCGATACCGGCCTCGATCACGGTGTCGCCAGGGCGATGGCGCCGTAACTGCGTAGCGAACACCGAGTTCGGCTCGACCAGCACGCCGCGCGCGCCGGTCGTGTAGAGAAGGTAAGTATTGTTGCCGCGCACCGGGGAGGCGGCGCCGACGTCCAGGTATGTGGGCGCCACGATCTTCAGCAACTCGTGCATCACGTGAAATAGCACGATGTCCTCGCCTTGCTGCGAGAAGCTCAGCCGCGCATGCTCCGGCAACGGCGGTGGCTGCTGAGCTGATGACGGCGGCGGCGGCGTGATCGGATCCAGAACTGCTCCGCCGCCAACGGCGGTGGCCGAGCCACACACGATGCCACCGATGAAATGGCGTCGGTTGATCACGTGCGGCGGCGTACCGGCGGTGTTGGAACTCTTGCCTGTGTCGCCTCCTCGATTCATTCAACCCTCCTCGCACGCGCCTTGCCCGCTGTGCCGTTATCAGAAAAATCTGAGGTGTCCTGCTTGAGCCCTTGTCCGCTTACCTGTCCGCTCCGTCCACAATATCCAGCAAGACATGGACCAAGCGACATCTTCCGTGAGGACTCTTGCATTATTCCCCGGACGCCACAGGTTCGCTTATGCGCTCGATCCAGAGGCGGGGCCGAATCACCTCGGCGCGTCGGCCCCGCCGTCCCCTGGCAGCGATCAGTCCGAGCAGGAGCGTCACCTTTTTCCATCGTTTCTGTCGGATGGGCGGCATTTTATCTACCTGCGAATCTCGCGGACCAAGCCCGAGACCTCCGGCATTTACACAAGTGAGCTGGGTTCCGGGTCGGCGCCTATCGGCAATCGTCTGATCACAACGGGCTTTGGCGCCGTCTTTGTAGCGGGTGCGGACTCCGAGCTCGGCTTCATCGTCTTTGCGCGTGATGGGTCGCTCCTCGCGCAGCGTTTCGACGAGCGACGGCTGGAGCTGATCGGCGACCCCATAAGGGTCGCCGATCGCGTCGGCTCGTACCTGGACTGGGCGTTCTTTTCAGTCTCGTCGAAGACGCTTGTCTATCGCGCCCCGGATCCCGACTTCCAACTCACGTGGTTCAACCGAGAGGGTCACGAGCTCGGCCGCGTCGGCGCACCGGCCCGGTTTACCGAGCTCACGCTTTCGCCGGAAGGTGACAGAGCGCTCGTCGCGATGCATGCACCACAGGGCACCACTGATCAGGACCTGTGGCTGTTCGATTTATCTCGTAGCTCCTTCCAGAGACGCGTGACGTTTGAGCCCACGCTCGAGTCCTCGCCTGTGTGGTCAACGAACGATCGGTTCGTGTTCGGTTCTACTGGAGGACCATCAGGTGTGTATCAGCAGACGGTTGACGGCCAGCCACAGCTGTTGTTCACAACCGGCAGACCGGAAATGCCGACGAGCATAACCCCCGACGAGGGCATTCTGCTTTTCACCACGCCAGGCGAGGCACCAATGGGAAGCGACGTCTGGGTACGCACTGGGAAGGGTGCCTCCGCGATCGTGAGGCCCTTCTTACAAGGCGAAAAGGATGAATCGGACGCACAATTCTCACCGGACGGACGATGGGTCGCGTATGTCTCGAACGAGGGCGGTCCGAACGAGGTATTCGTCACCGAGTTTCGGTTCGACCCGAGAGCTGGTACGGTGTCACCTGTTGAAAGCATTCGTATCTCCGAGAGCGGTGGTATTGCGCCTCGATGGCACCGCGACGGACGGGAGCTGTTCTACCTGACACCGGACGGTTCGGTCATGGCCGTCGATGTCGAGACGAAACGCGAATTCCGGCCGAGCCAGGCGAAGCGCCTGTTCACCGTCACCGGAGTCATCCCGGAATGGGGCGTGACGCAGGACGGCGCTCGTTTCCTTTTCGCCGTACCTGTGACCCCACCTCCCCCATTCAACATCGTTCAAGACTGGCAGGCGGCTCTTCCGAAGTGATGTGCAGTCCAATCTTGTTGTGCCGCTCAGGGGAAAGGTGTAAGGTGGCTGTCAGGGTTCACGCTTTCCTGAGACTCCGACCACATCGCTGGGCGTTCTCCAGCCCTGGCCCTGCCCTCATCAAGGCTCGTTTCCTCAGAAATCAGGCGCCATGATCACTGACCCCCCTCCTCGCTCCGCACCACTTGCCGCACTGCTGCAGGAAGTCCGCGAACAATACCGAGAAATGCCGGGGCTGACACTAACGAAGCCGCAGGCCATGCGGTTATTTGGAGTGGCACCCTCGGTGTGCGCCGCCATGCTCAGGGCACTCGTGATGGAGAATTTTCTATCCCGCGCCGATGGTGGCCTGTTTGTGCGATCGACCACATATTAGCGAACGGGCTCACAGCGACCCGCGTGCGCGCGAGGCGTGCGCTCTAGCTGCGAAGCCGACGAGGTGCGCGCGAACTTGCCCCCGGGGCGCTGCTCAAGAAAGCCCGTCTCGATGAGGTTCCGAAGCAACACCTGGCACACCTGCCTGTCGAGGCCTGCCATCAGCGCGGCGTCAGCGGTGGTAAGCGTTGCGCCGCGTGTCTCCATGAACAGATGCTGGACACGTGCGAGCGCCTCTTTGAAACACCGCGTCTGGAGTGGCTGCCTCATGTGCGCTGCTCCTCACGGCTCCTGGCGAGATGGCTTCCGGTGAACGAGACCGATCGCCGTGCAGAACCGTTGGGTTGATGTATGCGGAGATTGCGTTCGCCCATCGCTCGCCCCGCGCCGTGCCAGGGCTTTGATGAAGGCTGATGCGTGACGGGCCTCGCGCAGGCGAGAATCAGGCAACAGGTTCAGGAAAGCAGTGCCGCGACTCTACTCCATTCGCCACGCGATAGCGAACTCAGTGGATGAACGACGTCGGGAGGACATCGGCGCGGCTTGCCAGCGCGGCTGCTCCGGCCTATACTCATGAGTGCAAGACCTTCCTGAGCACTGCCGCCCATCGCCGGATGTGATCCGGCCCCGAGCCACAGCCCTCATCAAGAGCGCGTCGTCGATTCTTCGCTCGGTTAGACGGAGCGACGGCTTCTGTCGCTTCCGCTGACGAGAGATTCGTCAACACCTCCTCGCCCGATGGGAGTCACGTCATGCATGTCAGACCACTACACGACCGGATTCTGGTTCAACGCCTCGACGAAGGAGAACAGCACATCGGCGCCATCATCGTCCCGGATTCCGCCAAGGAAAAACCGCAGCGGGGCACGGTGATCGCCGCGGGCAAAGGCCGAGTGAACGACGACGGCGAACGGGTGAAGCTCGACGTGAAAGCGGGCGACACCATCCTCTTCGGCAAGTACTCTGGCCAGGAGATCAAACTGGACGGCGTGGACTACCTGATCATGAAAGAAGACGACGTCCTTGCCGCGATCGAGGGCGCCAGCACCGCCAAAGCCGTGACTGCCAAGCCGGCGACGGGAAAAGCCGCCACCAGGAAGGGACGCTGACATGGCAAAACTCATTACATACGGAGACGCGTCACGCCAGGCCATTCTCCGCGGGGTGAACGGGCTGGCCAATGCGGTCAAGGTCACCCTCGGGCCGAAGGGACGCAACGTCATCCTGAGCAAGTCCTTCGGATCGCCCACGATCACCAAGGACGGCGTCACGGTGGCCAAGGAAATCGACCTGCCGGATCCGCTCGAGAACATGGGCGCCCAGATGGTGCGCGAAGTCGCGAGCAAGACCTCCGACGTCGCGGGAGACGGCACGACGACAGCCACGGTGCTGGCGCAAGCTATCTATCGTGAAGGCGCGAAAAACGTCACGGCCGGGGCCAACCCGATGGCCATCAAACGCGGGATCTTCGCGGCGGTCGAGGCGGTCGTCGCGTCACTCAAGCAGCAGTCCAAGCCGGTGAGTGGTCCCATGATTGCGCAGGTGGGTACGATCTCGGCGAACCACGACGAGACCATTGGCCGGATCATCGCGGAAGCGATGGACAAAGTGGGCAAAGACGGCGTGATCACCGTCGAGGAGGCCAAGACGATCGAGACCTCGCTCGAGGTGGTCGAAGGGATGCAGTTCGACCGCGGCTACCTCTCGCCGTATTTCGTGACCGACCCCGACCGCATGGAAGTGGTGCTCGAGAATCCGGTCATCCTGATCCACGAGAAGAAGATCAGCGCGATGAAAGACCTGCTGCCCCTGCTCGAGCAAGTGGCGCAGGCGGGCCGTCCGCTGCTCATCCTCGCGGACGACCTCGAAGGCGACGCACTGGCGACGCTCGTCGTCAACAAGCTCCGAGGCACGCTCAAGGTCGCGGCCGTCAAAGCGCCGGGCTACGGCGATCGCCGTAAGGCGATGCTCGAAGACGTCGCCATCCTGACCAACGGCAAGGCCGTCACGGAGGACCTGGGGATCAAGCTCGAGTCGGTGAAGCTCGAGGACCTGGGACAGGCGAAGAAGGTCACGATCGACAAGGACACCACGACGATCATCGAAGGTGCGGGCACCAAGCAGGCCATCGAAGGGCGCGTCAAGCAACTGCGCACGCAGATCGAGGACACGACGTCTGACTACGACCGCGAAAAGCTGCAGGAGCGACTCGCCAAGCTCGTGGGCGGCGTGGCCATCATCAAAGTCGGGGCAGCCACCGAGACCGAGATGAAAGAGAAGAAGGCCCGCGTCGAGGACGCGATGCACGCCACCAAGGCCGCCGTCGAGGAAGGCATCGTGGCCGGGGGCGGCGTGGCGCTGCTCAGGGCCGCGCAAGGGCTCCAGTCGATCACGCTCGACGGCGACGAGCAACTCGGCGTCAACATCATCATGCGGGCCATCGAGGAGCCGTTGCGCTGGATCGCGACCAACGCGGGCCACGAGGGGGCCATCGTCGTGCAGCGCGTCAAGGACATGGCCGGTGACGAGGGCTTCAACGCCCAGACGGAACAGTACGAGAACCTCGTGAAGGCCGGCGTCATCGACCCGGCCAAGGTCGTCCGCTCGGCACTGCAGAACGCCGCGTCGATCGCCTCGCTTCTACTGACGACCGAGGCGGTCATCTCGCAGGCGCCGGACGACCGCAAGGCGGCCGCGGAGAACGGCGGCATGGGCGGAGGGATGTACTAGCGGAATGGGTCCTCTGCGAGAGCTTCTCGCGACCGATCATCGGCAGGCGCTGGAATTCTTCTTCCAGCGCCTGAAGGACGTCTCCGGACCAGACGTCGATCACCCGGAACTCCTCTACAACGCCAGCGTGCTGGCGCACTACGCCCAGGTATCAACGCACGCCACGGTCGATCTCTCGACCCCGGCAAACCTCAGCGCGGTCTTCGATCACTTCGTGGTGGATTCGACGCTGCTGGCCGACGGCCTGATGATGGAAACCGCCGGCGCCCAGTGTCTGGTGCTGGCGGGATTCTTCGAGGATCAGATGCGCCGGCGGCACAACATCCGTTGGTATGCCGAACTCGGCGCCGGTTTCTTCGGGCGGGCGGCCACGCGGGAAGCGTCTCCGAGCAAGGCCCAGCTACTGGGCACGATCGCGAGGCACTTCGAGGCTTGGCGCCAGCGCCAGGCGCGGCTCAGTCGCGCCTTGCGCGACCAGCCTTTTCTGCTCACGCCGCCCCAGCCTCCCACGTAGAGTGGCGGTGCCCCATCATCAATTCCGGACTGTCAACGCCCGCAGATTCTGGGATTTCGCCACGGGTCAACCCGCCCGTTGACATGTCCCGTAACCGACACGTTTCTCCGTGGAGAACCGGTGCGCGCTAAACGTGTCGTAGGCGTTCTTCTCGAAGTCTTGTTCGAAGAAGTCGCCGTGTACGAACACGCATCGATCGACGACCCCAAGTCGATCCGCCTTCGCTCGGCTCTCCGCAAGCATCCTGTCCGATTGGTCGAACAAGGTGATGCGGGAACACTGTCGCGCATAGGAGGGCAGCCAGTAGCCGGTGCCGCATGCGAGATCCATCAGGCGACCATGCGCGCAACGCTCGACGATACCCCCTAGGACGGCTGCCTCCGTCCGAAAGACCTGCGGATCTGGAATCGAGGCGGTCCCCGTACCGAGGACATAGGCTTCTTCGGTACTCCGGCGCGCGCTCGTCGTAGTACCGAAGCATCCTCAGGCGAAGGTCAGGATCCATATTTCATCTCGATCCAGGCAGTGAATCGATGCGAAGTCCCAGCGCTACGGAACAGTACCCGCATGCGGAGCAACTCGGCGAGTGGCTTCGAGGTGTAGCCCCCGGAGGCACAGGACTTGCGATAACAACCGCGGAACTGAATTCGCTGGTGAACAATTTGCACGAGGGCGCGGCTCTAACCGCGCTGTTTCCCGGCGGGGACTTGGTGACGCTCACAGCCGATTGGAGGAGAGACACGGTCGGCCGTGACGGGCATGTTGACGCGAAGGGGCCGGTAATATTTCCGGTTCTCGCGCTTGGTGCTACTCGAGGAGAAAGTCGATGAACAGACGTAGATATTTCGACCAGCGGGTTTACGGTGCAGTGATTTCCATGTTGGTGATACTGCTCGCCTTTTCGGCACCAGCGATCGCACAGGCGCCGGCCGGCCCCACCCAATCGCTGTACCGTTGGACGGCACCTACCGCCGAGCAGCAGCTCGCGGCCGACCCGACTCCGGTGCCGGCCGGTATGGGTGCCGTGCTCGTCCCGGCAATGTCGAACGGGGCCGATGAGCCGGCGTCCCTCGTGTACCAGGCTGGGCTGCAAGTCGCCTCCGGTGAGAACGGTCGAAGGATCGTCCTTGCGCCTGGGAGCTATGTCATACGGATCGGCTCCTCCCCGCTCGACCAGATGATGTCAATACCGGTCCAGGTCACGGCCGGTAACACCACGGTGGTACCGGTTGTGTGGAGTGGCCTTGTCATCGAGGTGGTTGACCGGAACAACGTTCCACACCGGGGCTCATACGAGCTGATTCAGGTCAGCGACCGCCAGCCTTACACCGTCGGCTTCGGCGCCGACACGCTCATTGGAGAGCGAATCAGAACGCTCCTGGTCCCGCCGGGCCTCTTTCGTATTGTGCGTCCCGGAGCCAACTATCGCGCCCGCACAGACTTCACCACCGTCGTGGCTCCGGCGGGTGCGATCGTCTACTTCAAGCTGGTTCTGGATCCAGACGATGGCCGTCTGCTGGGCGCGGGCGTGGTGCCGCCCGAGGAATTGGGAATCGGAGAGCCAGGGACGTTCTGGACCCGCCGGATGACTCTCGGCGTCGGCGTGCCGATCGCGTCCACCTCGAATGTCGTGGGCGCCACGAACCAGACCTCGATCGGTGGCGTCGTGACGTTCGACACCTTCCTGATTTACAACCGCGACAAGAACTACGCATCGACGGTCTTCGAGATCGAGGAAGGCTTCATCCGTATCGATCCGGAAAACACGGAAGCGCTGCCGACGCAGAAGACTCTCGACCGCCTGCGGTTCGACCAGCTCTACACCAGGTTCATGACTCCGCGTGTCGGGCCGTACGTTCGTTTCGGCCTGCTGACAAACCTCTTCGAGTCAAGGGTTCTGGTCACCGAGCCCACCGTCGTGACAAAACGATTTCTGGACGGCACGCAGACCGTCGAAATCCTGCCGGCGAATGACGATTTCGAGGTAGGCGGGGCCTTCGCGCCGATTCTCATCCGGGAAGGTGCCGGAGTGAACGTTCGGCTGGTTCGTGGCCGTGTGTCGTATCTTGACTGGAGGGGTGGTTTCGGCCTCCGCCAGAGCCGGTTTCGCGGAGCGTTCACGCAGGACAGCGCCGGACCAAATGCGGTTCAGTACTCTGAAGTCGAGAGCTTTAACGAGGAGGGCCTGGAAACGACGGTCGTCGGCACGGTCAGAGTAAGTCGGCTGCTGCTGAACACGAACTTCGACCTCTTCGGAGACTTCAACGAGCTCAGCGAGCCGACTGTTGACTGGCGCAACACCTTCAGCTTCAGGGTGACGGGGGACCTGTCGATCGACTACAGGGTCGATTTGCTGAGGCAGCCGCAAGTGACCACCGACAACCAGGTGACGCAGAATGTTGTACCAGGCCGCGAACCTCACGGCCGCCGGTGCGGTGAGTGGCGCCTTCTGGGGTACGTTGATCGGACTCCTGTTCCTCAACCCACTGATGGGTGCAGTCGTGGGCGCGGGCTCGGGCGCCCTGTCCGGCAAGCTCGCCGACCTCGGCATCAACGATCAGTTCATGAAGGATTTGGGCGCAACCCTCACATCCGGCAGTTCCGCGCTTTTCGTACTCGTGCGCAAGTCAACACCCGACAAGGTTCTCGAAGGGCTCAAGCCCTTTGTCGGCAAAGGGCGGATACTTCAAACCTCGTTGACGAAGGACAAGGAAGACGAGTTGCGCAGATTCCTGGAAGGCGTGGAGAGTCCGCAACGAAGCGATCCCTGAGGCCTCAGGCGCGATTATCCCGCGCCGCCGAGGTTTGTCGGATCCATTGGCGGCACGGCCGGCGGGGTCGCCAAGCTCCCCATAATCAGGCTATGGAGCTCCAGGATTGTTCGCTTGGGCTTCACACCCTCAGGCAGATTCGGATGAATGTGCTCGGCAAAAAACTGGGCGGCGTCGGTCTGTGATTCCCAGATCTCAAAGACTCGCCACTCATCGCCGGCCGGCGCCGCTCCATGCGCGATGAATCCCTTCGCCTCTTGGAGGGCGGGGCTCAAGGCGGCAATCATGCGGTCATACCCTTCGAGGGTTTGACCAGGAACGTCAGCGGTCACAAGTACGGCCATATCTCTTCTCCAATGTCGTGGCGACCCCCAGGCCGCCGGTCATTCTGAAACACTCAGTGTAGAATCCGCGTTCTCATCGTGTCCCGCCTTTCGCGGCCCCGGCCCCCTTACGTTTCCGTGCCTTCCGGCTGGCCGTCCTGGTCCTGGCTGGCCGCCGTCCAGCTTCCTCGTGCAGCAACTGCCCCAGCAGCGAGCGATGACATCGCGATGGATTCTCGCAGTAACAGCCGATTGAGAAGCTGGCCTGCTTCGACAGCGCGGCGAGCAGCTCGATGAAGTGCCGTGCCTCGGGACGGTGCATTTCGCTGAGGTAGCGACGCGTGAAGACTGCCCATCGCGCATCCGTCCACGGCTTGGCCAGCGCATACGACACCAGGGCCCGACTTGGCGCCAACTCGGGCAGCCATACGTCGAAATAGTTCAGCTTGGCGTAGTCCTGCTGCTTCACACCCCGCGGCAGGAGCCGCACGGTACCGAGCCTCAGCCCTTCATCCCGCCCTCTCGCCGTCCCCAGCCGAACGATCCGCATCGCCATTGTTAGAGACTATCGAATTCGAGCCTCAGCGAACGCGACGCTTCGAAGAAGGGCGCTGCGCACTGGGGCTGGTCTCCACGCTGTTGCCAGGATGAATCTTCGGCGCTGCTTCGGCACCCGGTGGTTCGCTGAAGGGCTCCACGGGAATGCGCTCATAGCGCACCTCGAGGATCTCCAATGGCTCGGTCGTACCCGGCGCGTGAAGGATCACAGAGTCGCCTGGTCCTGATTTCATCAACGCGCGCGCCAGTGGCGACATCCAGCTGATGTGGTAGCGATCCAGATCGACCTCGTCGAGCCCGACAACACGCACCACCCGCTCCGTTCCAGCGGCGTTGGCGTAGCGCACCGTCGCCCCGAAGAACACATGCGTCGATGCCCGCCCGCTTCTTGGGGCTTCTGGATCCACCACTTCCGCGGCATCGATCCGTTTGGTCAGAAAGCGAATCCGTCGATCGATCTCGCGCAACCGCCGTTTGCCGTACTGATAATCGGCGTTCTCACTGCGATCGCCGTTGCCTGCCGCCCAGGCGACTACCTGCGTCACCGCCGGTCGCTCCCTGGTGAGCAGAAACCGCAGCTCGTCCCTGAGGCGCTGCAAGCCGCTCGGGGTGATGTAGTTCTTGACCCCCACGAGCGGGGCGTGTGCAGCCTCTTCAGCGGCCTGCTCGTGCTCGTCTTCTTCGCCGTCGGATTCCTTGGTAAACGCCTTGCTCATGCGGTTCTACCAATTCAATCACGACTGGGCGGACGGTTAGCGCGTGGCGCGCCCTAACCTTCCAGGTCACCGGTCCTTTAGTAACTCAACGTGGATTCTGGTTGTAGGCTGCAGACTGGCCTCTTGGAATCGAGAGGCTGCGCCAGTCGGCACCACGAATCGACTTCGCAATGTGGACGATCTGCCCCACGTGGTAACTCGTGTGGGCCAGTGACCGATGTAGCGCCTCATGAATCGAGTGGGCGTGCCCGCGAATCGTCACCGTCTCGTGAAGGTCATCGTCCGTGAGCGCACCGAGTGTCGCGAACAGGATCTCCCAGCCGGATGCCCACGTTGCCAACAACCCCTCACGGGTCAGCATTCGATCCTCGAATTCCTCATCACGGTTCCGCCACGGCTTTTCGCCATCGGTCGTCCGGAACTCAACGAACCGGGACCGCAGGTTCCCTGCGATGTGCCTGACGATCACGCCAATCGAATTGCTGTCACCCACACTCGGTCGTGCAAGCTCGGCGTCGCTCAACTGCGCGATGGCGGCCTCTCCGAGGGCCTTGTAACGGCGGTATTCAGCGGCTATGGACGAAATCACGTCGGACATTTCTCACACCTCACGCAATCCTATACCCGTCATCTCAGCCTGACTCCCTGGGATCGCGCGGCTCGAGGCTGGTGTGCCCCAACTTCGCCTCTACCTTGAAAGCGGTTGATGCCTATGGCACCTGCGGCCCCAGCGGAGCCCGCTGGACAATCTCGATGCGGGTACCCCAGGGATCGGTGATGTATGTAATGGTGTTGCCAGCGGCGCTCTTGCTGACCGGCTGGTCGAGCCTGATGCCTTCTGCCTCGAGCCTCTTCACGAAGGCCGCGTGGTCCCTCACGTCGAAACCGATATGGTCGAGGATTCGCCCGCGGGTCGGCAACTGCTTGGTCGTCGCGGTTGCGAACCGGATCTGCACTCCAGGAAGGTCAACCACCGGCGCGTCGTTGCGGGTACCCGGTTTCCCGCCGAAGGTTTTCGCGTACCATGCCTGAGCCTTCGGAACGTCGGCTGCCATCAGTGACAGATGGACGTGTTCGCTGCGGATCGGCATCGACTGCGTCCTGTTCTCCAGGATTTCCATACGCACGCCGTCCGGCGTCACGACGAACGCCTGGTCGAGCCGATTGTCGTTACCCGGAAGCACCGCCACGCCTGCAGCTCTCCACTGAGCCACCCGCTGCTGAACGTTGTCGACGATGAAGCCAACGTGATTCACCACCGAACCCACTGTGGCGCCATCTCCCGTTTCAGACTGGAGGTTCAGGTTGATATAGAGCCCCGGGAACATGATCAGCGGATTTCCGCCGGGCATGTACAGCTTGCCGCCCATGGCAAGAAAGAGTTTCTTGTTCGCTTCCACATCCTTCGAAATGATGTGCCAGTGACCCATGGTCAGCCCGATCTCGTTGAACGGGGCTGGCTGCGCAGCCGCGGTCGTTCCTGCGGCCAGCGTCAAAACGACGAGCAGAGCGACGAACACATTCTTTTTCACGGATGCCTCCCTGTTGTGCCGGGTTCCCGCTGTGCGACGTGCGTGGACCATAACAATCCAGAAAACTGAGAAGCGACTCTAACAAAATTGGGCGCGCCGTGCGCGCTTACGAAATCACGCGTCCACACCCCAGTCGGTGATCGGTCCGGCGCAACAGGTTTCAACAGTCTTAGAGAAATCGGCCCACTTTCGCGTGGCCTCGATCTTGCCCGCCTGATGTTCGAGGGCGGCACTGAATGCCCTGACGAGGTCAGCGCGATGTCGGAAACGTACACGCCCATCTCACGACGACAGTTCTGTACGGGAGCTTGCCAGATAGCTTCCGGCGCCACGCTGGCGACTCTGGTCACCGCCTGCGGCGGCGGTTCATCACCGACGTCGCCCAGCGGCAGCATGGGCAACCTGCTCGGCGTGAGCAACGGGCAGTTCACAGGCGGAGGAGTGCAGGTCCCCGTAGCTGGATCCGCACTGGCCGATGTGGGTGGTGCAGTACTCGTGCAATCCACGGCCGGGGTGTTCCTGGTGGCGCGGGTCGGCGCCGGCGCGTTCTCCGCGATTGACGCGGTCTGCAGCCACGAGTCGTGCACGATCACCGGAGCAGACGGCACCACCTACGTCTGCCAGTGCCACGGGTCGCGCTACAACCGCAACGGCCAGGTGCTGGCTGGTCCGGCCAGAGCGGCACTCCGCCAGTTCCCCACCACTTTCACCGACGGCGTCGTGACGATCGCGCTCTGAGGCCGCGGGCGCGCATGTCCGGTGACAGCGAGCCCAGACGTTCACCCACAGGGGGAATCGCAATGTCTCAACTCAGCCCGCAGATCGACCACCTGCTTCGCCGTGCCGGATTCGGCGCCAGTCCTGCGGACGTCGAGACGTTCCGCAACATGTCGCCTGGCGCCGCGGTCGCGCATCTCGTCGACTACGAGGCCCGGCCCGACGACGTCGATGCCCGTATTGGACGAATGGACCACGCGCTGGTGGCCACGCGTGACCTCTTCTCGCCGGACACCGACATCGAGGACGCGCGCCAGCGCTGGATGTTCCGCATGATTCATACGCGGCGCCCGTTGCAAGAGAAGATGGCGCTCTTCTGGCACAACCACTTCGCCACCGCCTATAGCAAGCTGGCCGGCGACTCCGGGGCGACGCAGGCGGCCAAGATGCTTGCGCACAAGCCTGGCACGCTGCGCGGCCCGCAGGGACAGATCGAACTCTTCCGTCAGTACGCGCTCGGCAACTATCGCAACCTTCTCCTGCAAGTGGCCCGCGACCCCGCGATGGTCATCTGGCTGGATGGCAAGACCAACACCAAGGCAAAGCCGCAGGAGAACTTCGGCCGCGAGGTGATGGAACTGTTCACCGTCGGCGTCGGCCACTATACCGAAGCGGACGTCTACGCGGCGGCGCGGGTGTTCACGGGATGGAACCTCCGGCGGTCGGACGGGTACCGCTCTGACGACATCAACGCGTATCAGGAGTTCGTGTTCAACGCCGATCAGCACGACACCGACGCCAAGACGTTCTCCTTCCCGATCTACAGCAACAGCAACCGGACGATCCCCGCGCGCAGCGAGTCAGAGGGCATGCAAGACGGCGTGGACCTGATCACCGCCCTCGCGCAGCACCCTGAAACAGGCCGGCGGCTGGCCCGGAAGTTCTGGCAGTTCTTCATCAGCGAGATTCACGCGCCGGACCCGGCGTTCGTGGAAGGTGCGGCCGCCGTCTATCGCCAGAGCGGCACCGAGATCGCACCGGTGGTGCAGTACACCCTCACCTCGTCCTGGTTCGACCATCCATCGATGCGGTACGCGCGCTACTCGTGGCCTCCCGAGTTCATCGTGCGTGCCGTGAAGGAAGTCGGCTGGCAGGATTTCTCGCTCGATAAGGTTCGTGCGCCGCTGGCCAACATGGGGATGCTGCTCTTCGAGCCGCCGAACGTGGGCGGCTGGGCGCTTGGATCGAACTGGTTCTCGACGGGCACAGCGCTGGCGCGAACGAATTTCGCCGCAACGCTGGCCGCCAGCCAGAAAACGAGCCTCGCCGCCGCGCTCGAAACGAAAGGCACGACGCCGCAGGCGGCGCTCGCGGCGATGCTCGAGCGGCTCACACCCGCGCCCTTCGATCCAGGCCCGCAGCAGGCGATGTTGTCGTACCTGGTCGCCGGCGGCGCGTGGACCGGCAGTGAGGCACAGCTCAACACCAGGGCCGCGGGCCTCGCACGGCTCCTCGTGGGTTCGTCCGAATACCAGCTCGTCTAGAAGGGAGCACCATTGCGCGTATCTCGACGACTCTTCATTCGCGATGGCGTGGCGGCCGTGACACTCGGTCTCGCCGCACCACCCTTCCTGAGCGCCATCGCACAGGCACAAGGCATTCGGTCGCGAAGCCTCGTCGTCATCTACCTCGGCGGTGGCAACGACTCGCTCAACACGTTGGTCTCCTATCAGGACCCGAACTATTACAGTCGGCGTCCGACGATTGCCGTACCCGCGGGCGAGGTGCTGCAGGTGGGCACCGACGCAGGCGGTCGCACGCTGGGTCTGCACCCGAGGCTGGGCGGCCTGCACAACATCTTCAACGAGGGGCGGCTGGCGCTCGTGCAGCGTACCGGGTATCCGAACTCGAGCCGCTCGCACTTCGAGGCCACCGATCACTGGAGTACCGCAAACCCGCAGTCGGCGACTGGCCCTGGTTGGCTGGGCCGCTATCTCGACACGCTGCCCAGACCCGTTGACGCGCTCGCTGCGTGGAACACCGCCGGCGAGACGCCACACGCCTTGCTGTCAGGGCAGACCGGAGTGCCCTCAATTCCCAACGCGTCCACCTATACCTACGCGAGCCCGAATCGAGGTTCGGCCGCGGCCGAGGAGCGGGCTGCCGCCCAAGTGATGGCGGCCAACGCGGCAGCCGGCCGGCCGCACCTGGCCCTTGTGAACGCCACGAACCGGGCGGCCATCGAGACGCTCGATCGCGTCGCCCAGGCGACCACATACACACCGACCGTCACCTATCCGAACGGCAGCTTTGGTTTGGCGCTGCGCACCGTGGCTGGCGCGATCGTCCGCGGCATCGGCTCGCGCGTGTTCTGGGTACAGACGAGCGGCTTCGATACGCATGCGCAGCAGGGTGCGTCGGGCGGCGCCTACGGCAATCTCATGGGCGCACTGGGCGATGGACTGTGGTCGTTCTATAGCGACGTGCGCAATCAGGGCCTGGCCAACGACACGACGGTGATCGTCTTCTCGGAGTTCGGTCGCCGCATTTCCGAGAATGGCAGTCGCGGCACCGATCACGGCGCCGCGGGCGTGATGATGGCGCTCGGCGGCATGGTGCGCGGCGGACTCTACGGCACCGCGGCGTCCCTCGCGCCCGGCCATCCGACGCTCGAGAACAGCTCCGGCGATGTCCGCTACGAAACGGACTTCCGGTCCGTGTACGCGAGGCTGCTCGACCAGTGGCTCGGCGTGAACTCCGTCCCCATCCTCAACGGTGACTTCCGCGCCGGCGCGCCGGCCATCTTCTGAACGGGCACGTATGAATCAAGTGTCAACGTTCGCTCCAACAAGCCACAGAGTCGCAGAGACACAGAGTATTCAAATTCTCTCGGTGACTCAGTGTCTCGGTGGCCCGATCGCAGCGAGCTCGGTATTTCGTGCCGCGGTGCCAGCCAACTTGTAGCACGGCCCGGGTGTAGTTCGTAGAGCACAGGCTTCAGGGTAGTTCGTAGAGCGCAGGCTTCAGCCTGCGCGTGAGTGAGCGTGAGATGCATCCCATGAATAGATTGTGTGTGACGGCGATCGTGGTGCTGACCCTCTCTGGTCCGGCCTTGGCCCAGACCCCAGAGAACCAGGCGTCCGCACCGGCGACCCCGACGTTTCCCGAAGTGACCCTTGGCGTCATGTCCTTCCTCCAGGTACCTCGGCCGAACTGGAGGAGTCGGATGAGTTCAACGCCTTCGACGTCACGCGCGGCTACATCAACATCCAGGCACGGCTCTCGAACAGAGTGCGCGCGCGCCTGACCCCGGACGTGCGCCGCGTCACCGACGCCACGCTCGCCGAGAGCCTGGCGCTACGTCTGGAGTACGCCTACCTGGAAGTCGACGCGACCGACGCCCTGTCGATTGCGTTCGGCATGCAGGAGACGCCCTGGCTCACGTTCGAGGAGTCCATCAACCGGTACCGCGCGCAAGGGTTCATGTTTTCCGAGCGCGAGGAGCTGATTCCCGGACCGAGCGACGTCGGCGCCAGCTTCCGCACCGGTGGTGGTGACAGCCTGGAGATCCACGTTGGCGTCTATAACGGCGAGGGCCACGAGCGCTTCGAAAAAGACAAGTACAAGAGCGTGCAGGGCCGCGTGACCGTTGGGCCCTTCACGGCGGACAGCGCCGCCAGCCGCGTGCGGGTCTCGGGGTTCTATTCTTACGGCAAATACGCCGCCGACCGCCCGCGTAACGTGGCCATCGTGATGGGCAGCTACGAACATCCGCATGTCGTCGCGACGGGACAGTACGTGTTCGCCACCGACAACCCATTCGTCGCCGACGACATCGAGCGCCGCGGTATGTCGTTCTTTGGTGAGGGGCGGCAGGGCCCTACGGGCTGGGCCGGACTGGGCCGCGTGGACTTCTTCGATCCGGACGCGTCCAACGACAGCGACTCACGACGCCGCTACATCCTGGGTGGCGCGCACTGGAGTCAGTTCGGGCGCGGACGGGTAGGCTTGGTGGTCACGTGGGAGCAACTCTTCCGCGTCGTCAATTCGGACAGGCTCGAGCATCGGTTGCTCGCCCAGACGCACGTCGAGTTCTGAGGCTTGGCCAACTCACGCAGCGGAACAAGCATCGCTAGAAACGCGCACGCTTAAGCGTGCGCTCTACGTCGAAACGCAAACCGCTCTAGGTTCGTCGGCCAATCCAAGGAACCTCAGAGGATAGTCACGCCTGGGCGGGATTCGTCTCGGGAACAGGGTTGGCACCGACCGGACAGTAACACCAACGAACAGAGTGAGATATCGCCTCTCCCACCACCGCTGAGCGCTCACGGTCATCCGTTTGCGATTGATCGGTCAAGCGGTGTGCAACATCTGAGAAGGGAGTGCGATCTCATGAAATGCAGGAACGGGAAGGGCGCTAGCCATCGTCTTCGTGTGGGTCTGATTGCGACTATCGTCGGCCTCAGCCTCCCCGCGTACGCAAACGCCCCGACAGTAACCATCCTGTCACCAGTCTACCGGTAACACCATCTTCGCGGTGCCGGCCGATTTCCCAATCACAGTACCGGTCAGCTTCCGCGTGACCCACGTCGATCGCCGGAAACAACCCACCGGCCACAGCGAAGGACATGAGAGATGTGAGCCAGGTGAAGGTATCGATATCGCAAACAGCCCCTAGCAGTGTCGCGTACGCCGACATTGCCGTACTCGACCATCCGTGGAAGAACGGCAGCAGTGTCGGCTGTAATCCCGCCAACCCGGCGGCCGTGACGAGCTGCGGTGTCACAGGGACCACGCAGGGCGACGCGACGGTCAGTTGGTCCGCCAATGGTTTCGGCACCTATTCGGTGAAGGTCACTGCCAAACACGCGTCCGACGTCGGACAGGACGAGGAGACGGGCATCGTCATCGCCGAAGAGGTGGTGAACGTCGAGTGGCCAGCGCCGCCGGCCATCGCAAACGCCTACATCAACGCGAACTACAAGAAGGTTGCGGCGACTCAGCGCGGCTGCATCATCAGGAAGATCACCGAGAGAGACCACCTGCGTCTGTACAACGAGCGGCCGGGGCCCTACAACAACATTGCCATCCAGACTGACGTCGAGCTGTTCCGGGCCAGCTGTCCGGCAAAGTAACCGACCGTTCGAGTTCAGGTACGAGGCGAGGGGAGGACGGCGACACCGGGCCGTCCTTTCCCGCTTCGCGCCCGTCCCCAGATCGCCCTCGTCGCGTCCCACACGTGCGTGTCGATCTTCGCCCTCCCTTTTGTCGTTATCACCGTCCCTCCTCGTGCTCACACGCTCACCAGTAGAAGCATCAACACGATGGATGCCACGCTCGCGCTCACGGTCCTGATGGCGTTCCATTTGTTCCACCGGGGCTCGAAGACCTCCCGCGCGCGCCTTCGTGTCGTCTCGTTCATCGAGTCCGGGTCCAGCTTCTGAATCTGGTTGTTGAGGGGGACGTTGATGGCGAAAGTCGGGACCTGCACGCCGAGAAGATACAGAAGCGCGGCGACGATGATGAGCAGGCGATCGGCGCCGCTGAGTGCAAACACGCCAAGTACAGTTGCCGAGATCAGCGCCAGTACCGAACCGACCCACACAGACATGAATAGCGGCTGGTTGTTCTGGATGACTCGGTCGATGGCCTGAAACGCCCGTATGAAGGCGCCATCGTCCAGGCGCCCGATGCCCGGCATGACGACGGCCGCAAAGGCGAATAGCAGGCCTGCAACCAACGCACAGAGAAACGTCGCCACCACCAGGACCGCGTGAAACATCGTCAATTTCGCCTCCAGTGGCGTGGACCTCGGCTCCTATCCGCTGCCCCTATCCGCGCTGATGGGCATAGTGGAGACCCCGAGAGCGGATCGGCACGACGCGATGCCGCATGTATGCGACGAACGTCGCCATGGCGAGTAGCACCAAAGTGGTAGCAGCCGAGCTCATCTCGCCCCGCGTCAGATGAAAGACCGTCGCCGACGAGGTCACGATCATGACCCCGATGGACGCCCACGTGACGAGCCACGGCAGGATCCGCGTCAGTCCCGGTAGGGTCAACCCCACAGCGGCCAGGATTTCCGCGACGCCGAGGAACACCTGGAACCACCGCGGCAGCGACGCGTTCATCTGTTCGACAATCTCAGCCGGGGGCGACAGAAAGAGCCAGCCGTGGGCGAAGAACGCAGCCGCGAGCAGTAACTGCACAACCCAGAGCACAATGTTCATGACATCCTCCCGTTCTTGCTAACACGTCGATTGAGGCGAGCCCAGATCGACATTCCCCAGGGGGTTCCGACAGGCTTTCCCGGATCCGTGCCTCGCTCGAAAAGCGTTCGGCACAGGGGACGCGTAGGGGTGAGGCAACAATCCGCGGACGACGGGGCGGCTTCAGCCCGCGTGCGCGCGTCGCTGGCGTGTTTTCGCGGCTTTCTGTGCGGCGATACGACGGACCTTGGGACCCTTCGTCCGGACCGCCTTCCGCGCCGAGGCCCTCCGCGCCGCTGGTCCTCTCCTTCGCGCCACCTCTCGTGCCTGACGCGCCAGGGCCTCGGGCGATGCTGCTGCCCGGCCTTCCCGCCGTAGCTTGGCCGTCGCCGCGCGGGATCGGCGTGCCGACGGTGCCCGTCTTTGCTTCGCGGCGCGCGTCGCATACATGGCGCTTCGCTTGGTACTGGCCTTGGCGCTCTTGGGCGGAGGTGGGAGTTTGACTCCTGCACGCCGGGCCTTGGACAGCCCTATTGCGATGGCCTGCTTCGCCGATCGCGCCCCGTGCTTGCCCTCACGGATGTGGTGTATTTCTTCCCGAACGAATTCGCCAGCCTGAGTAGTTGCCGCTTTGCCCTGCCGTTTGTCCCGGCGGGCACGCTTGACTGTTTTGGCGTCGGGCATTGTTCCCCTCCCCTCGGCAAATTGCTGCACGAGTTGTTCCAGGGTCACCACGGAGGCCCGCTCACACGCCAAGCCGTCACTTGACGCAATTCCCAGGTCCGCGCGTAAAATCCGAGACTCTCAGCCCGTAAGTTCAGGAGGCGTCGATGGCGACACAGAATCCCGGTCACGTACAAGGCGGCCTATTGGATCCCGCCACGATTCAGGACTTTCGAAACCGCGTGCGTGGGGCCATTCTGGAATCGAGCCACAGCGAGTATGAGGACGCGCGGCGACTTCAGAACGGCCTGATCGACCGGCGACCGGCGCTGATCGTCCGCTGCTCGGGCCCGGCAGACGTCGTGGAGGCAGTGAACTTCGCGCGCGATCGAGGCCTGCTCTTGTCGATCCGCGGCGGCGGCCACAACGTCGCCGGCAACGCCATGAACGACGGCGGCGTGGTGATCGATCTGTCGGGGATGCGCGGTGTGCACGTGGACGCCGCGTCACGGACCGTGCGCGCGGCGGGCGGGGCCACCTGGAGCGACGTCGATCGGGAGGCGCAGCTTTTCGGGTTGGCGGTTCCAGGTGGCGTCGTATCGACGACCGGGATTGGTGGCCTGACGCTGCATGGCGGATACGGCCACTTGCGCCGCACCCACGGATTGAGCATCGACAATCTACTCTCGGTCCAGATCGTCACCGCGGACGGCCAGGTCCGCACCGCCAGTTCGACCGAGCATACCGACCTGTTCTGGGCCGTTCGCGGCGCCGGCAGCAACTTCGGCGTTGTCACGTCGTTCGAGTTCCGTGCGCACCCCGTCGGTCCTCTCGTGCAACTGTGCGCGCCCTTCTACGCACTCGAGGACGGTCGCACCGCGCTCCGCGCCTGGCGCGAGTTCAACGCCGCCGCCCCGGACGAGATCAACTCCCTTGCGGTGGTATGGAGCGTGCCCGACGTCGACGCGTTCCCCGCAGAACTGCGGCGGCGGCCCGTCGTGATTCTTGCGACCGTGTACGTGGGTCCTCCCGAAGAGGGCGCCAGAATCATGCAGCCGCTGCGCGAGCTGGCCACGCCGCTCCTCGACTTGAGCGGTCCCATGCCGTATACGGCCCTGCAGAGCTCTTTCGATCCCTTCTTTCCAAAAGGACGTTTCTACTATTGGAAGTCGACGAACGTCCATGACCTGAGCGACGCCTGCATCGACACGATCCTTGCGGCCGCGGCGGACCGTCCGTCGCACATGTCGGATATCCCCATCTGGCATCTCGGAGGGGCCATGTCTCGCCTGGCGCCCGAGGCCACTGCGTACGGGCGGCGTGATGCGCCGTACCTGGTCACGGCGGAGGCCACATGGACCGACGCCGCCCGGAACGACGCGAACATTCACTGGGCGCGGGAACTGGTGACAGCGATGCGGCCGTTTTCTCGCGGCGGTCTGTACCTGAACTTCGCCGGTTTTGGGGAGGAGAAGGAGGCAATGCTGCGCGACGCCTATGGTCCCAACTACGACCGGCTCATGGCGCTCAAGGCTCGGTACGATCCCGACAACCTCTTCCGGATGAATCTGAACATCCGGCCAACAGCAGGCGCGACGCCGGCGTGAACGGTATCTGCAAGAGCCGGCCGAAGCGGCGGGACTCGACCCGCGGCTCCAGCCGGTCCGTAGATTCAGCGAACGAATGACGAGTTCTAGGGCGTGCGGGGAGCGGACTTGCCGTACACCTCAATCATGCCTACGTGCACCCACCCACCGGTGCCGTGACCGCTACCAGGAATCAGATCCGCGAAGCCGACCTCGTCCACCTTGGTCAGGTCCGGGGTCGTCCAGATTTGATTGTTCGGTCCAGGGCTTCCAAGCGTGACCACCTTCATGGGGTCGAGCTTCGCCCAGCGGACCATCGCAACCGGAAACTCGGTCACAAGCATCATCGCCACGCTCTCTGACGCGTAGTCACCGACGAACATACTGCCGTCCTGGAGCTTCACAACTGGCCGCACGACGTGGAAGCCGGAGGTCTTCGTGGCCCACCGGATCTTGGCGAGGCCCGAGAGATCCAACAGATTGGCCTTGTGTCGGAACGTGATTGCGAAGGGCCCGGAGGCGACGCCCGTCCAGGCGCTGAACGGAATGAACTGCGCTGGATTTCCTGCGTTCGTCAGCACCTCCTTCGCCGCGCCGTACTGTTTGAGCTCGAGGTTGGCGTCAACCACGTTCGCCTGAACAAACGGCAACTGTTCGGTCTTGCCCGCTTCGGCCGGCTGAAAGCTCGCCGACATCACGAGCGTGGCCGGTGTCGGCCGCGGGGCCGCGGGGCCTCCCGCCCTCCCTTGCGCGGGTGCGGGTGCGGGCGCCGGCGCCGGCGCCTGCGCCAGCACGAGGGCGTTGCAGGCGAATCCAAGTGTCGCCAGTCCAACAATCGATCGAACCGAGAAGCGACCAACCATTACCCCTCCTTATGGGCCAACACGACCCGAAAAAAGCCTTGCCACGATGCGGCTGCAGTGTATCTCAACAACCCGTCTCCGAGACGTCGCGGTGATCACACGTGCGGACTCGGGGGATGAGGCAATGGTATCGATTCAAGGAGGCTGCATGCAGGTCAAAAGATGCCGCCGACATCCGGTCATGGCTGGAGCTGAACGGATCGCCCCGGCTTCGCTGACACCTTCGTCGCTCACGCGACACCGACACGGAGTATGATCGCCGCCCGTTCAGAAGCGTGAAGGGAGACGCGCGGTAGACCACGGAGCGAACGCCGGCGTCACGGGGTGTGAGCGGAGTTCAGCTCGAAATCGGAAGGAGACAGCATGCTCGGCATCCTCGGATGGATCGTGTTCGGCTTGATTGTCGGCGTCCTCGCAAAGTTCCTCATGCCGGGACGCGATCCTGGTGGCATGTTCGTGACGATCGCGCTCGGTATCGCGGGAGCCCTGGTCGCCGGGTTCCTCGGGAGAGCGCTCGGCTGGTATCTGCCCGGTGAACCGGCTGGCTTCATCATGGCAACGCTGGGAGCCGTACTGCTGCTGTTCATCTACCGTCGATTTGCAGCGCGGGCGTAGTCTTCCTTCTGGCGAACCAGCGCCTCGTCGTCCGGATGATTACCGAAGCGAAGGCGATGATCAGGCCGACGAGGCCAGCTGAAACAACGAGCGCCGCAACGGGGTACTGGAGTGTGAGATAACCCAACCCAACCACGAAGAGGTCCTCTCCAATACTGAGAAACCAGTTCGAGAGCGGCTCGGGACTGGTGTTCACCACAGCCCGGGTGCTCGTCTTCGTCAGATGGCTGCTGGCGGCGACCGTCCCTCCGACCAACGCGGCCAGCCCTTCGACCGCCGGCGACGCGTCGCCAAGCGCGGCGACCGCGATCAGTGCCCCGCCTAAGGGTCGGATAGCCGTGTGGATCAGATCCCAGAGCGAATCGAAGTACGGAATCTTGTCGGCGAAGAACTCGATAAGGTACATCGCCAGTGCGACGCCAATGACGATGTCGTGGTCGAACGTGTCGAACTGGGGTGGCAGCTCGACCCAGCCGTAGCGTGCCGCAAGCCCAAGGATGGCAACCGTCGCATAGAGGTTCACCCCAGCGGCGAACGAAAACCCGAGCATCCGGCCGAGCGTCACCAGGTCCATGGCGGCGCTCCCCTGCTATCTTCGAGCGAAGGTGTCACACTGGGCAGGATCGCCGGTCTGCATACCTCGATTGAACCATTCCATCCGCTCCGCGGACGAGCCGTGGGTGAATCGCTCGGGCGCCACCCGCCCACCGCCCATTCGCTGCAACCGATCATCACCAATCGCCGACGCGGCCCTGCAGCGCCTCCTCCGCGTCTCCTGGCTCGAGTTCGATACGGCCGGCGCCCAGGCGCCCCTGCTGCGACGCGTCGTGGCCCCACACGCCGGCATAACAATCCGCCTGCAGCTCCAGCGCCACGGAGGCTGAGTTCGCACCAGGTCTCGGATCCTCCTGCACCCGCGCGCTCGTGCCGAGCAGGTTCTGCACGTGGTGCCCGAACTCGTGCGCAATCACATACGCCTGGGCAAAGTCTCCGGGCGCGCCAAAGCGCTGAGATAGTTCGGCAAAAAAGCCAAGGTCGAGGTAAACCTTGCGATCGCCGGGACAGTAAAAGGGGCCGGTCGCCGAGTCGGCTGCGCCGCACGCTGACTGCACGGAGTCACGGAAGAGACTCACCACCGTCCGTTCGTACCGGGGGCCAAGGAGCCGCACCCATGTTTCCTGAGCGTCGGTGGCCACGGCGCCGACGAAATCCACCATTTGCTCCTCTTCCGGCGTGGTGACCAGTTCGCCCGACGTCTCCTCGGTTGGAGCGACGGGCAAATTGCCGACAATGGAGGTGAAGTCTATCCCCGTGAAGTAGCTCAACGCCGCCACGAGGAGCAGGCCGCCGATGCCGAGGGGCGCCGCTCCACCAATCCCCCGTCGCCCACGCAGGTCTTCGATGCTGCTCCGGTCGCCTGGCCTCCAGCGCATGAATGCCCTCCCGGCGAGAATGTCTCAAGAACCGATCCGGTCTCCCTGACGCCGGACGTGAATGGCGGTCAGACCTGCGCGATGATCTCAGGCTCGTGCAACTCCCACCACGCACGGGCACGCTGCTGATCCCATCCGCCGGCCGGCGTCGTCGCGTCCAAAATCCCCCACAGATGGTCGGCGGTAGGCGGACGCGAGGCTGGATCTTCGACAAACACGCAAGGATGACGGCGTCCACGTCAGGGGAAATGGGTTGCTTCGGAGAACTTGGACGGCGGGGACGGTAGCGTCTTTGAGTGGTGCATGAAAAGCGACAGCACGTCCTTGGCTTCGAACGGCGTTCGGCCGGTGAGCAACCAGAAGCCGACGCAGCCAATCGCGTAGATATCGGCTCGTCCGTCGAACGCGTCCCCACCGGACACGAATTCGGGCGCCATGAACGCGGGGGTCCCCAGGACGACACCGGCCTGGGTGATCGGCGCCATCGACTCGCGCGTGTGCGCCGACACGACGCCGAAGTCGAGCACTTTCAGAAAGTCGTACTCTGACCCCAATCGACACACGAAGAGATTCGCGGGCTTGATGTCACGATGCACGAGACCCAGGGCATGGGCCTCGGACAGCGATCGGCATACCTGTTTCAGCAGGAAAATGGCCCGTTCCGGCGCCAGCGGACCATGGCGTTCGACCATACGCTGCAGGTCCATTCCGCGCAGTCGTTCCATCACGTAGTAGAAGTCGCCCGTATCGGTCATGCCGAAGTCGTACAGTTGCACGGTGTGCGGCGACTGCAGTTCGGCCGTCGCCTGCGCTTCTCGCGCGAATCGCTGACGAACCGCGTGGCCCTCCTCGCTGGCGCCGGTCGCTGTCTGGCGGACGAGTTTGACGGCTGCGGGCCGGGCCAGCAGGTGATGCCGGGCAAGCCAGACCTCCCCCATCCCCCCCGAACCGAGTCGCTCGATCAAGCGATAGCTGCCCACGCGAAGGCCGTCGTCGAGCAACTGCTCTCCAACCTCGAGGACCGATCCCTGATTCGTCGCCAGCGCGCACTCGAGAACGCTTCGAAGTTCCCGTATGTTGCCAGGCCACCGGTAGCCCCTCAACCGTTCCAGCGATGCCTCTGAGATGACCGGAATCGTTCGACCTGCCTGCTCGGCTTGACGTTGAAGGATGTGATGAGCGAGCTCAGGCAGGTCGTCCATCCTCGCTCTCAACGGGACGAGGTCCAGCGTCCTCCGAAATGAACGCAGTAACTCTGGAAGGATGTGGCCTGCCGCAAGCGCCTCGTCGATGTCTCGCGTGCTCGACACGATGACACGCACGTCAGCCAGAGACGTCGTCTGGGGATTTGCGCGCCACCTCCAGTCCCCTGAGTGTCTCGACGAGAATCTCCTGCCATTCGCGGCGTAAATGCTGGATGCCCTCCAGATAGAGCGTGCCTCCGTCGGCGAGACGCAGCTTGCCGCGCACGTCTGACGCCCCCCCTGTCTCGACGGACGAAGGCGAGGTGTCGGAGACCGCGAGACAGTTGACGCAAATAAACGCGCGGGGTGCACGCGCCGACTGATGGTGAACGGCCCGCGCGACGGCCTCGTGGTCGCTGCCCGGTGGACCGTTGACGAGCAGCGTGTGGTCGGACGCCGCGGCTTCGGCGATGTCTCGTCGAAGGCGCTGAGCGGCCGCGCTCTCACCCAGGAGCACGCCGTCCGTGCGCTGCCGGGCCTCTCGGAGCAACTCCTGTGCAACCGTCAGCTCGTGCTCCAGCTCTTCATTGCGCCTGTGAAGCTGCTTCTGAAGCTCGCGAATCGTCAGGTGTGTGCGGACCCTGGCGAGCACCTCCTCCGCCTGAAACGGCTTGTTGACGAAATCGACGGCGCCCAGCTCGAGGCCATGCACTTTGTCGCTGGACTCCGTCAACGCCGACAGGAAGATGACCGCCGATTCATGGGTGCGAGCGCTCGATTTGAGACGAACGCACGTCTCGAACCCGTCCATGTCCGGCATCATGACGTCGAGCATGATGAGGTCTGGAACCACACGCTCCGCGATGGACAGCGCATCCTTCCCGCTCTTGGCGGCGAGCAGGCGATAGCCGTGTCCTTCGAGCGTCTGGTAGAGAACCTGGAGATTCGTGGGGTTGTCGTCTACCAGAAGGATCTGGGGTCCGTGTGCCTTGTCTGGCTTCACCACTGGTGACCTGTTCCTGGCGCCGAAGCGAACGCTCCGCCCATGCGTCGACCCTCGACGATCACACGGCCAGCGAATCGGCCAGCCCGCTGAGACCGCCGAAGTCAAAGTTCATCGCCAGGCGGTTGATGCGTTCGCCCATCGCGGCCTCGGCACCGCCTCCCCCTATGAGTTCCTGTGCGAGATCCTGAATGTCGCTCACGTCACCGAGGGCGATTGCGTTCCGAAGCCTCGCGGCAACCGCGGCACGCCTGTCGGCACTCGCGAGGCCCAGGTCGCGACTGGCCCCATGATCGCCCTCGGCCACGAAACGCACTCCGAGGTGTGTCTGGAGCATCGCGAAGAGAGATTGGGCACGTACCGGCTTCGACAGGTAGTCCACGCACCCGGCATCGCGAGCCGTCTGACGAATATCGCCGAACGTGCTGGCCGTGACGGCGATGACGGGAATTTTCGCCGTGGCCGGATCCTTCCGGAGACGGCGAGTCGCCTCGAGCCCATCAGAGATCGCTCATCTTGAGGTCCATGAAAATGACCTCCGGCCGATGAGCCCGCGCGAGTTCGATTGCCTCGAGACCTCCAGCCGCCGTGATGACGCGGACGCCGGCGCTTTCGAGCAGACTGGCCAGGATACGGCGGTTCGCCGTGCTGTCGTCCACGACCAGCGCCGTGAGCTCTTCTCCTGGCGCAAGCCTGGCATCAAGAGGTAGACCGGCACTGTCGATCTCCCGAGATCCGCTCCCCCCGTTCTCCGGCGCGGGAACCAACGGAAGCGTGAAGAAGAACCGGCTCCCTTCACCTGGAACGCTTTCGACCTGCAGTTCGCCTCCCATCTTCCGGATCAGGTGATCGCAGATGGTGAGACCAAGGCCTGTGCCGCCGGCGGCGGCGCCCGTCTTCGTCTGCACGAACGCTTCAAAAATCGCCCTGAGGGCTTCGGGCTCGATGCCCACGCCCGTATCGCTGACCTCGAAGACGAGCGTCCCTTCGCTGCTCCGGGCGATCGCCAGCTGCACGTCGCCAGTCGGCGTGAACTTGATGGCGTTGCCGAGCAGGTTGAGGAGCACCTGCCGCAGATGCCGGCCGTCGAGCACGACACACCGCGGCACATCCGTCCCCGCCGACATCGCCATCCGGAGTCCCTTCCGGTCCGCCACTTCGGCGACAACATACGTGAGGTCCGTGATGAGCTTCGCGAGATCGGTCGGGCCTTCTTCGATGTCCAGTCGTCCTGCCTCGATCTTCGAGAGATCGAGCACGTCGTTGATCAGCTCCAGCAGCTGAGACCCGCACTTCGAAATCGCCTCGAGGGCCTCGCGCTGAGTCGCATTCAGACTCCGATCGCGCTGCAGGAGCTGTGCGTACCCGAGCACGCCGTTGAGGGGCGTCCTCAACTCGTGGCTCATGTTCGCGAGGAACTCGCTCTTCGCCCGAGTCGCTGCCTCGGCCGACTCCTTCGCGCGATGGAGCTCGGCGTCCCGCTGACGTCGATCCGAGATGTCCCTGAGGAACGCCCCGAAAAAGAAGCCGTTCCTCACGCCCATTGGTGAAGTGATGGTGAGCTCAACCGGGAATTCGCGACCTGTGCGATGAAGGGCCGTCAGCTCGAGACGCTGGTTCACCACGGGGGCATCGCCGGTTTCATGGAATCGCCGCAAACCGCTGTTGTGAGCGTCCCGAAATGCGTGCGGAATGATCGTCTCGGCCAGGTTCCGGCCGAGCGCTTCGTCGTGCGACCACCCGAAGGTCGCCTCGGCCTGTGCATTCCACGCGACGATCCCTCCGGTCGAATCGATGCCGATAAAGGCGTCGTGCGCGGTATCCACGATGAGACGCGCGCGGGCTTCGCTCTCGGCCAGACTTCCAAGCGCCTGCCGACGCTCCTCCTCCGCGATGGCCACGACGATGAGGTTGCCGACCGAGATCGCGAAGTTCTGTTCATCAACCGTCCAGACTCGCGTACCTCCTACGTGCTCGGCGCACAACACACCCACGGCGGTGTTGTCGTGCCGCAACGGCACGTCGAGCATGGCGCCGATGTCGTTCGGGTTCAGGTACGGCTCGAGGAACTCACGGGTACGGGGATCCGTCCTCGCGTCATCCGCCGCCACAACCCGATCGCTCTCGAGGGCTTCGAAGTACGCGGGGGCCTCGTGGCGGTGCACCGTCGCGCCTGTCTCGTACCGACCGCTCGCCCGTTGATAGAGGCCGCTGCAGTGGATCGACAACCCTTCGGCATCGATTCTCCACATGCTCAGCCGCTCGACTCCAAGCGCCTGCGCGGAAATCTGCAGGATGCTGCGAAGCCGTTCCGCGAATCGATCGCTCGGATCGGTGTACCGCGCCGTGAGGTCCGTCAGGGCATCACTTTGAGCTACCAAACGGCGCTCGCTGGCCTTGAGTGTCGCCTCGGCCGCGAGCTGCTCGCTGATGTCCTGGAAGACCGTGAGCACGGCGGGCTCGTCCTGCCACGTCACGAGCCGGAACGACGCGATCACCCAGAACGGTTCACCGCTCCGGCGCTTGATCCGCAACCGAACGTTGTCGGCACGACCGTCGCGTTGAATACGCTCCGCCAACGGCGCCTGCTCCGATGGATCAGCGTAGTAGTCGCTGACCGATAGACCCACGGCCTCGTGCTGTGGAATACCGAAGATCTCCGACGTGCGTGCGTTGACGGCGAGAACGGTGTGATCATGCACTCTCGTGACGACCGCCGGAACGGGGCTCACCTCGAACAACTGAAAGAACAGCCCATCGCGGGCCGCTGCCGAATTGCCTTGCGGCGAGCGCATCTCAGGGGAAAGTCCGCCTGAATCCGTCTTCGTCGAGTTGTTTGACGCCATGGAAGAGACTCGGCCGATATGATACGGCACGCGCGTTACCGTAGTATGCTGTCCGAGGTAGGGAGTAGCGGCCCGCATACGCGGGTGGACCGGTCGTCAACACGGAGCACTCGCTCCCGGCCGAATCCAGAGCAGACACCAAGCAAACGGCGAGACTACCACTCGAGGTGGTGATGCTCGTCTGGACGCTATTCGTCTCGCTCATTCTGCTGCTGCTGGCCCTCGATCTCGGAGTCTTCCATCGCAAGGCGCACGTCGTCACGGTCCGCGAAGGCCTCGCCTGGTCCATCGTCTGGATGACGCTGGCGTTCGCGTTCTCGAGCTTCATCTACGGCGCCTACGAACACAAGTGGCTCGGCCTCGGATTGCTGCCCGATCCCGTGGACCGAACGGCGGCGGCGCCCGACGGCCTCATCAACGACGGCTCCACCGCGCTCGTGAAGTACCTGACGGGCTACGTCATCGAACAGTCACTGAGCGTGGACAACATGTTCGTGATTGCGATGCTCTTCCGTTTCTTCGCCGTGCCGGCGGTCTACCAGCACCGCGTGTTGTTCTGGGGCATTCTCGGCGCCCTCACCATGCGCGGCGTCATGATCGGCCTCGGCGCCACGCTCATCGCGGAATTCGGCTGGGTGATCTATCTTTTCGGTGTCTTCCTGATCTTCACGGCGGTCAGGATGCTATTCCTCGACGCGGAGGAGTCGGACCCGCGACACAACATTGTCGTCCGAACCACCCGACGTCTCTTCCCAGTCACCAAGCGCTACCACGGGAAGCACTTCTTCGTCCGAAGACGCGGCGCCCTCCTCCTGACGCCGCTCGCGCTCGCGCTCATCATGGTCGAGATGACGGACCTGATCTTTGCCGTTGACTCGATTCCCGCGATCTTCGCCATTACTGCCGACCCTTTCCTGGTCTTCGCCAGCAATGCGTTCGCGATCCTCGGACTACGCTCCCTCTATTTCGTGTTGGCCGGCGCACTGGATACGTTCCGCTATTTGAAGGTGTCTTTGGCGCTCGTCCTGGCTTTGGTCGGAACGAAGATGCTGGCTCACACGTGGCTGAAGGAAATGTTCGGCGAATACGTCAACCTCTACGTGCTGGTGGCGGTCGTGCTGATCCTGTCTGGCGGCGCCATCGCCTCTCTCCTGATCACCGTCGGCGAGAAGCCCGAGCGGCGCTAGAGCAACTGTTTCGAGTCCGGTGTAGAGCGCAGGCTCAGCCTGCGAGTGACGACCGAACGTGTAGAGCGCAGGCTTCAGCCTGCGCGTGACAACCAAACGATGTAGAGCGCAGGCTTCAGCCTGCGCGTCGGAAGGAATTGCGCAGACGTCAGGCGAATACGCCGGGTGGCGCATCGATGACCAGCGCCGCGCCGGTGGCGGCACGCACCGCCTCGATGGTCGTGTCGGCGCCGATCTCCCTGAGCACGAGACCGCTCGGGGTCACGTCGATCACGGCCAGTTCGGTGACGATCGTGTGCACGACCTTCACGCCGGTAAGCGGCAACGTGCAGCGCGTCAGGATCTTGGGACTGCCGTCCTTGGTGGTGTGCTCCATCGCGACAACGACACGCCGGGCACCGCTCACCAGGTCCATGGCGCCGCCCATCCCTTTCACCATCTTGCCGGGAATCATCCAGTTGGCGAGGTTCCCTTCCTGGTCCACCTCGAGCGCCCCCAGCACGGTCAAGTCGATGTGCCCGCCGCGGACCATGGCGAAGGAATCGGCGCTGCTGAAATACGAACACCCCGGCAACTCAGTAACCGTCTCTTTCCCGGCGTTAATCAAATCGGGATCGACGTCGGACTTCAGCGGGTAGCGGCCCACACCCAGCATCCCGTTCTCCGAGTGCAGCGTGATGTGCACACCAGGCGGGATGTGGTTCGCGACGAGCGTCGGCATGCCGATGCCGAGGTTGACGTACGCCCCGTCGCGCAGCTCTCTCGCGATGCGTGTGACGATCCGCTCCCGTTTGTCCATGGTGTCAGACCGCGTCCGCCGGGCGCGTGGTCAGGCGCTCGATGCGCTTCTCGTATCTGCCGCCGTGCACGACATGCCTCACGAAGATGCCGGGTGTCACGACAGCCTCGGGGTCGATCTCGCCCGGCTCGACAATCTGCTCCACTTCGGCGATGGTCACCGTCGCCGCCGTCGCCATGACAGGATTGAAGTTTCGCGCCGTCTTCCGGTAGACCAGGTTTCCCAGCCGGTCGCCCACGTATCCCTTGACCAGTGCGAAATCCGCGCGCAGCGGCAGTTCCAGCACGTGATGCCGGCCGTCGATGAGGCGCGTCTCCTTGCCCTCGGCCACGACCGTCCCGTAGCCGGTCGGCGTGAAGAACCCTCCGATGCCGGCCCCTCCCGCGCGAATACGCTCGGCAAACGTCCCCTGCGGCACGAGTTCACAATCAATCTCCCCGTTCAGCACCTGCCGCTCGAACTCTTTGTTCTCTCCCACGTAGGTGGCAATCATCTTCCGGATCTGTCGAGCGCCAAGCAGCACTCCGAGCCCGAAGTCATCCACTCCCGCGTTGTTGCTGATCACGGTGAGATCCCTGGTCCCCCGATCCCGCAGGGCCAGGATGAGATGTTCTGGAATGCCACAGAGGCCGAATCCTCCGACCATGATCGTCGCACCATCGGGGATGAGCGCCGCGGCCGCCTCCACGCTTGGCAGTACCTTGTTCATCGGTACGCACCCTGCCAGGTGCCGAGACGGGTGCGAGGTTTCGTTCGAGCGATCACAGGGGATAGGAGAGCGTCATGCCGAGGAATGTGACCAGCGCCAGCACCACGGGGGTGAGGACGAGAAATACGAGAAACGTGTAGCCCATGACATCCCGAATACGAAGGCCAAGGATACCGAGAATCGGCAGCATCCAGAAAGGCTGCAAGAGGTTCGCGAGCGCCTCGCCGAGGTCGTACGAGGCCACGACCCATCCCAGGTGGACGTGCAGGGAATGGGCCGCCGCCATGACGTACGGCGCCTCGATGATCCATTTCGATCCGCCCGAGGGTACGAAGATGCCGAGGACCGCCGAGTAGATCGCCACCACGGCTGGGAACGTCTCTCGCGTCGCGACGCGCACGAACGCGCCGGCGAGCAACTCGTTCAACTGTGTGGCCGTAATCATGCCGGCGATGCCTGCGTAGAAGGGAAACTGCAGCAGGACGCCCCAGACGGCTGGGGTGGCCCCTTTGACCGCGTGCATGAGGCGCGCGGGTGTCGGATGGAGCGCGAAGCCGAGCATCAGGAACGTGAGGTTCAGGATGTTCACGTTGAATGCGCCCAGCGGGTCGTCCGCGCTGATGAAGTACCGCGCCAGGAAGGTCCCGCCCATCGCCACGATCAACCACGTGAGGATCGGCGAATGCTCCAGCCATGCCCCTGGAGTGACGACCGCCGGCCGCCTCATCGGTTCGGCGTCCGATTCGCCCAGGTCGATTCCGAGGTCCGCGGCAGTACGCGCACGCGCCGGTGGCGGCGTGGCGAACCACATGACCGTGGTCACGACCACAATCTCGATGACCACCGATACAAGACTCTGCCAGAGAAAGATTGTGTCGCGGAACGAGATGAGGCCTCCCGGCACCATGCCGCCGTTGGCGACGATCTCTCGAATGCCAGGTTGCAGGGCGCCGGGGGTCGCCATCTGCAGCGCCGCAGATCCGCTCAGACCTTGCGCCCAGATGCTGCCAAGACCCAGAAAGCTCGCTGCTGCGAGCGCCCGATAGTCCACGCCGGCGACGCGGCGCGCCACTTCGCGCGCCAGCACCGCGCTGAAAACCAGGCTGAAGCCCCAGTTGAGCCACGAGCTGAGCAAGGCAAACAGGGTGACCACGGCCACGGCGCTGCGAGGCGTCGAAGGCCAGCTCGCGATGAGCCTGATGAGGCGCTGCATCGGCCCAGACGTCGCGAGCACGTGGCCCGTGATGATCACGAGCGCCATCTGAAGGGTGAACGGGATCAGGTCCCAGAACCCGCGGCCCCAGGCGTCCAGCACCTCTACCGGCGTCGAAGGAGTCACGAGCATGGCGGCGCCGCCGACGAGCACCGTGCCGAGCAGCGCGAAGATGAACGCGTCCGGAATCCACCGCTCCGTCCAGGCCGTCAACTGAAGGGCCAGCCGTGCGACTCGGCCTGGGCGATCGTCATCCTCTGAGCGGTTCGGGAGACTCATAGCGAGCGCTACATCTTGCGATGCATTCGTCGCGACATCAAGCTGAACAAGGTGAGACCCGAGTCAATCGTGCCGCGGCGCCGGCTCGCCGGGTTGCAGTTTGTTCGGACGGTTGCTACGGTTGCACCCGTGATTGCCCCGCGACAGACACGTTCTGCTGCGTTTTTTCCTGCCGAGGGAAGCATCGCCAGCGCGCTCATCCGAGTGGCGGGAGTCTTCGTGGTCGTCACGGGCGTGGCCTATGCCGTGCTGCTGATGGTGTGGCCAACCGTCCCCGTCGTTGTTCATGTGCGATGGAAGGCCGCCGTCACCGACGATCGACGCATCGACCTCGAGCGACAGTTCAACCTGACACAGGGAGAACGGACCGAGGGCACCACGTGGCGATACGTACTGACCGATGCCTCGACAGGCAATATCAGACAGCTCGTCCAGCACGAGGCGGTAGACGATACAGCACACCTCAATCGGATCCGCTATCGCCCGGAGCTCGCGCAAGACCGGTCCGTGCAGCTGGCGTTGTATGCCGCGATCGCCGGGTGCATCGGAAGTCTGGTTCTGCTCCTTCTGGCGGCCGTGCGGCGGCGAATCACGCTGATCGATCACCCTCCGGCTGAAGAGGCCTCCGCTTCTACGTCAATAACTGCAGACCTTGACGCCGGCGCTACCGACTCCCAACCCCTTCACGGTCGGAGCGCGACGGCGGTCGCGATTGCCGGCGCCGTCCTCGCATGCGTCGCGGCGAACGTCCTGGCGGGCGTGCCTTTCTGGACCGCAGGCATCGCACTCCTCTGGGTGTACGTCTGCGGCTATGTCGTGGGTGCGCTACTTCTCCGTCGACCAGACAGGAATCTCGCGATATCACTGGCCATCATCCGGACGATCGCCGGACTCTTGCTGACAACCGTTGGCTTTCTCCTGTCGCTCGTCCTCTCGCTCCCCTGGTTTCTCGGACCCTGTGCCGTGATCGCGTGGGCCGTGTCCCGACGTCGGGGTCGGCGTTTCAGTGGCCGCGCGTCGCCTGGCGGTTCGGATGGGACGGCGTCGTGGCCGGAATCCTCGCGTTGACCATCCTGTCTCCGGTCTGGATCTCGTTCGTTTACATGGCGCCCGGCCCTTTCCCGCCGGCTTTCTACAACGTCGACACGGCGTACGGAATGGAAAAGGTCCATGCGCTCGTGGCCGCAGAGCGCTACCCGCCACCATCGCTCAGCAACGCTGGCGTCTCCCGTACCTATCACTACGGCAGCTACGCCATGGCGGCGCTCCTCTCGCGAAGCTCCGGAATGCTGCCTCACCACGCGCTCTTCGTCTTCGTGCTGCCGCTGCTGTCCGTCGGTGTACTTGCCGGCAGCGTTCGCGGCCGCCCGGTCCATCAGCGCGGCCTTGCCGCTCAGTCTCACCGTTCCGCTGTTGCTTATTTCTGTACCCGTCGCTATCGCGCCCCTTCTGGACCACGTTCGGACCGCAGCTGTGGACAGCGGCGTCAGAGGGGTTCTCAATCGACCGAGTCCTCGGGGACACCAGCCTCTGGGGTGTGTTCTCGAACGAAGGGGTGAACATCGGGGGAGACTTTCTCATCCTCAGCGCGATTGCCACGCTCGCCGCCGCGCCGTCGTGGGGTCGGGTGCTGCCCGCGCTTCTTGATCGGCAGCACCATCCTGGTGAAGACGACGTCTGGCGTGGCGCTCGCGTCCGGACTCGCGCTCGCTGAAGGATGGCGGATGCTCACTGCGACTCGTCCCCTGCCGTCGCGACTGGCGCTCATGGCCGGCACGGTGTTCATCGCCGTCGCCGTCACATTCTTCATGCTGGGATTCGAAGGGAGCTTTCGTCTCGAACCGGCCCCGCTTTACCACCTGCGCCAGAACACGGTGTCGAGCCTGGTACTCGACCTGACATGGCTGCTCTTGCCAGCCGCGATCGTGCTGACGCCGGGAATCAAAGACCCCGAACGTCGAAGCCTCCCCTTCCTCCTGATGGGTGTCGCGCCGCTCCTCGTTGTGAACGTGAGTCGCCTGAACAACACGCAAGCCGGAGGCGGAGGCACGGGCGACGACTGGCTGCAGATGCTGCACGCCGTACCGTTCCTCCTTCACGCATTCGTACTCAGTGTGGCCTCCAGGCGCTGGACCCGTATCGGGCGTCCCAGGCGCCTCGCGTTCACCCTGGCGGTGGTGACGGCGATCGTGCCTGTGACGGCAGCCGCCGGCCGTTACTCCTGGACGTTTCTCGCCGATCCCGAGAGCGGCTCCGAGTTCGTGGATAACCGAGCGCTGGCGCCCGCGCTCGCCGCCATTCCGACAAGGGGCACGCTTCTCGTCACGAACGATCTCCGATATCCGGCGGGACACTTCGCCCGCGACGAACGTCAGATGCAGATCCCGGCGTTGTTCGG
This sequence comes from uncultured Acidobacteriota bacterium, assembly GCA_963827515.1. Classification (GTDB taxonomy): domain Bacteria; phylum Acidobacteriota; class Vicinamibacteria; order Vicinamibacterales; family UBA2999; genus JABFSA01. The sequence goes on from CAWHBF010000004.1 coordinate 35,556, forward strand.
ACACCAGGCGTTTGCCGTGAACTACGTCTATGAAGCCGTCGAGGAGCGGAGGGTCTTGCAGCGGCTACTGCAGCAGCCGCAGTGGAGTGATGCGATCCTCGACGCTGCGCGCGAGCATCACTGGACGCATCTCGTGATTCGAAAAGACTACTCCCACGCCGATCGAATTCCGCTCAAGCAGATCTTCGAGAACGACCAGTACGTCGTCTTCAGTTTTCCTTGAAGTGCACCCGGCGCCCGGCCGGGTGTGAGCGCTCGCAGGACTCTCGCTGAACGCCCTTTCGCAGGCGCCTGCCTCGGTGTGCTCGAGGCGCTCAGCGACAAATCGGCCGCGCTCCAGATTGCTTGAAAAGCCCCAACTCACGGCCTAAAACGCCGTAAGACCCAGATCGACGCGACGGCGCCCAGGGTGGCATGCCCCTATCGTCCGGCCCAAGGAGGACCGAATCACTCGTACAATCAGATCGGTCCATGTCAGCCCTGTCCACCCACCTGTCGCTTCTCGCGTTGGCCCTGCTGACGACGGTCGCACCCGCGGTTGCCGACGAGCTGACGATCACGCATCGTCCCGGGCCGATCCACCCCGGACATGTCGTCCGGTTGGTGGTGACCGCACCCCCGGCCGTGTCGTCCGTCATCGCGACGTGGCAAGAGCGCGAGGTCGTATTCCTGCGCGGGGCTGGCGGAACCTGGGACGCGCTGGTCGGGATCGACGTGGCCGACGCACCCGGTCCTCGCCACGTCATCCTGTCAGCCAGGCAGACGGACGGCGTGGTGCTGACAGCAACAGACACGCTCAACGTTGAGCCCAAGGCCTTTCGCACGCGACGCATCAAGGTCGATCCCAAGTTCGTTACGCCACCCGCGACCGCGATCCCGCGCATTCAGGAGGAAGCCGCAGCGCTGAACGCGCTCTTCCTCACGACGTCGCCGGAACGCTTCTGGACCGCTGATGCAGTACGCCCGGTGGAAGGTGTGGCTGTCAGTGGGTTTGGGGTGCGGACGATCTTGAACGGTCAAGCGGGCGGGCCGCACAACGGCCTGGACCTCGCTGCGCCGACGGGCACGCCCATCTACGCCCCCGCGCCAGGTATCGTCACGTATGCCCGCGACTTGTACTACTCGGGCAACACGGTGATCTTGAACCATGGCCAAGGTCTGTACTCCACGATGGCGCACCTATCGGTGATGGACGTTCGGGAGGGTGACCAGGTGACCAAGGGCGCTCTCTTGGGAAAAGTCGGCGCGACTGGGCGTGTCACCGGGGCGCACCTGCACTGGGGGGTGCGTCTGCACAGCGCACGTGTCGATCCGCTGTCACTCCTCGAAACCCTCGTCACTCCCTAGCCGATCCTCCTCCTCCGCTTCGAGGACGAAGGCCTTGACGTCTCGCTCCACCTCGTCCGACCAGACGGTGTGGCGATCCCGCCCAAGGAAGGACCAGGGCATCGCGAGTGGACAACCATGAGAGCGGGCCAGCCGAAGACGATGCAGGACGCGTTGGTGGTCGAGCGTCAGATCTGGCCACACATCGTCGGGCGCCGTCGCGAATTCACCCAGGACGCTCGGACATCCGGTGTCGAAGGCACGGCAGTCCAGCGTTCGCGTACCACCCGGATAGTGATGCACCTGATTGATCTCCAGATCGATCCCTGCTCGCCTCAGCGTGTCGACCGATGCGAAGCCAATCGTCGGCTTGAAACCGGCGACGCGGATCCGATGTGCACCGTCCTCGATAAAGGCGCGCATCGCAACCTCCGGAATCGGGGCACGCGCGAAAGGATGTGGGTGCCACCGTCTCGTCACCCAGTCCGGCTCGTTGATGAGCTCCCAGCCATGGATCACCTGGGCGTGGCGACGTGAGGCGTGCAGGAGCGGCTCGAGGACGCGATCCAGAAACTGCTCACGCTTAGCGGCATCGGTCAGCGCCTGCGCTCGCCCTTGCTTCACCCAGTCTGGGTCTTCAACCCGTTTGTCCGGAGTCAACCGGTCCGGCATCGCGACCGGTCGTGTGCCCGGTGTGCAGAAGTGAAAGTCGATTAAAACCGGTAGCAGTTGAATGGCTGGCCGGCTATCCGCGCACGCAGCGGAGAATCGCTCGAGCAATACCTCGAAATGCTGCAGGAACTCTGCGGAGAGCGACGGCGGCTCGAATCGCCATCCTCCCTTCACGGCTCGGTCTGGCACGGGCGCCTCGGCACCGACACCGTACGTGAGACCATCCGCCAGAATGAACCAGCGAACCACGCGGATGCCAACGTCTTGAAAATGGCGGAGATGTCGGTCAATCTCCGGATACCAGCGTGGAGCAGCCAAGCTCCCGCGCCAGGCCGGGGGGCCAAGACCGAAGTCCCACCCGTAGTCACGCCACGGATAGTTCACGCCAACTTGCATCCCACGGATCTCACCCGATGCCTATAATGTCCCGTCTGGCGCGCTCGTCACGGCAATTGCCACGAAGTTCTCACACCTCGGACCACCGAAGGAGCACATCATGCTGAAAGAGTTCAAGGACTTCGCCATGCGCGGCAATGTCGTCGACATGGCCGTTGGCATCATCATCGGTGCCGCTTTCGGGGGCATCATCACCACGTTCGTCGGCGACGTCCTCATGCCCATCATCGGGTTGTTCCTGGGGGGCGCCGACTTTTCGAATCAGTTCCTCCTCCTCAAGGACGGCACAACGCCGGGTCCCTACCCCTCGCTCGCAGCGGCCAAGGCGGCAGGGGCGGTCACGGTCGGCTATGGGGTGCTCATCAATACCGTCGTGAACTTCCTGATCGTTGCGTTTGCCCTGTTCATCCTGATCAAAGGGGTCAACGCTGGCAGAAGGCAGGAAGCCGTGGCTCCCGCCGCGCCGCCGCCGCCCTCGAAGGAAGCGGTCCTCCTGACTGAAATTCGAGATCTACTCGCACGCCGGTGAGGCATAATCAGCACACGGCGATTGAAACGCCGGTTCGGCGATACCAGCGAGGAGATAGGCGATGAGTTTGTCTAACGACCTGAAGAGGCTTGCGGTCTTCGGGACCCTTGGCTTCATTTTGGCTACTTCCGTAGCATCCGCTCAGCAGCCAACCCAGGAGGTTCGCTCGGTACGGAGCCTCGGAGGCCCGACGCGCTTCACGGCGCCGGTTCGTGACATTCCCGCGCTCAGGACTTCGATGTCCAGGCCGGCCATCCAGCGCGATCTCAGCACGGTCCTCGAACGCGCGGGCATGCCGATACTGACGGCGCAGGTGCAGAACATTCTGTCCAATGGCCAGGTCACCGAGGCCACGCTCGCTCCTGGGACCGTGATTGAGTGGATGGCCCTGCGGCGAGGCGGACCGAACGTCGTACGCAACATTCGCTGGGACGGCGCTGCTCCGCTCGAAGGCTTCGAGTTCATCATCGACGACATGAACGAGACCTACACGTTCTTCGTCCCGGAGATCTGCGGCAACGTGTCGCTGGTCCGCCGCGAACCGAGCCGTGAGGCGGCTCGTCGTGCCGAGGCGGCCAAGGCGGCGGCGGCGGCCGAGGCGGCCAAGGCGGCGGCAGCCAAGGCGGCGGCGGACAAGGCGGCAGCGGACAAGGCGGCGGCCGACAAGGCGGCAGCGGACAAGGCAGCGGCCGACAAGGCAGCGGCCGACAAGGCGGCGGCTGACAAGGCGGCGGCAGACAAGGCGGCCGCGGATGCAGCGGCGGCCCGAAGCGGCCCGGCTGGCCGAAGAGGCGAGGCTTGCCCTGGAACGTGACCTGCGAACCCGACCGTTCTTCGCTGTATTCGGCGGTAAGCAGCAGCGGCAGTACGACGACAACGACCCGGCGGACGTTGGCCAGCTCGTCAATCCGGTTCGGGCGTTCGGCGATCCGCTGGTCGGGTTCAAGGGGGGCGTGAACCTGAAGATGTCGGAGCACTGGACGTTCGCACCGGCCGTTGGTTTCGCCTTCAATCTCGATGAAGGCTCTCGGTCGACCCTCTTCGGTGACGCCGAGATCAACTACATCTTCGCGCGGGGCGCCTACCTCGGCACCGGCGTGACCCTCTGGGACGTCACGCACGGCTCGAACTTCACTCTGGGCTGGCTCGGGACGGCCGGCTTGCCGCTGTGGCGGAATGACATGAGCTACCGTCAGCTCCTGCTCAGCGCCGAGTGGCGTCAGATGTTCGACCGCATGAGCGACCCCGACGTCAACTACCAGTTCTGGGGCGGCCTCAAGTTCCTCTTCAAGTAGAGTCCGATTGGCACCGTGCCGGCGCAACCCGCCGGCACGGTGGCCGTTCCATGCAGGACTTCGAAAAGCTCGGTCAGTTCTACCTAGGCCGAATCCGTCACGCAGGGCAGGCACGATCGGGTGACGATCTCCTGCTGTACGACTCCAAGGATCTGGTCACGCACGCGGCTTGCGTCGGGATGACCGGCAGCGGCAAGACCGGCTTGTGTCTTGCGCTCATCGAAGAAGCCGCCATCGACGGCGTTCCCGCCCTCATCATCGACCCCAAGGGTGACATCAGCAATCTACTCTTGACGTTTCCCAATCTGGCCCCCGAGGAGTTCGCGCCGTGGGTGAACGAGGAGGATGGCCGGCGCGTCGGCCGGACGCTGGACGAGCACGCAGCCAACCAGGCAAGCCTCTGGAAGAAGGGCCTGTCCGACTGGGGACAGGACGGTGCCCGCATTGCACGTTTGAAGAACGCGGCCGACTTCACGATCTACACCCCCGGCAGCACGGCCGGTGTCCCGATCTCCATCGTCAGCTCTTTCGCCGCGCCCGAGGCGTCGCTCGCTGCGGATTCAGAGCGTCTGCGCGACCGCATCCAGTCCACCGCGACAAGCCTCTTGAGCTTGTTGGGCATCGAGGCGGACCCCATCAGGAGTCGCGAGCACATCCTGCTGTCGACGATTTTCCAGTCGGCATGGGCGCAGGGTCATGACCTGACGCTGCCGGACATCATTCAGCAGATTCAGAAGCCTCCGGTCGCCCGCGTCGGCGTCATGGACCTCGATGCGTTCTTTCCGGCAGCCGATCGGTTCGCGCTCGCGATGGCCCTCAACAACCTGCTCGCGGCGCCCGGTTTCGACGTCTGGATGCAGGGCGAGCCCCTCGATATCGGTCGTTTGCTCTACACGGCGGAGGGCAAGCCGCGCGTGTCCATTTGTTCGATCGCGCACCTCGGCGACGCCGAACGGATGTTCTTCGTATCGCTCCTCCTCAGTCAGACGGTGGGTTGGATGCGAGGTCAGCCCGGCACGACGAGCCTTCGGGCCATCGTGTACATGGACGAGATCTTCGGCTACTTCCCGCCTGTGGCCAACCCGCCCTCGAAGGCGCCTTTGCTGACGCTGCTCAAGCAGGCACGGGCGTACGGCGTTGGCGTGGTGCTGGCGACGCAGAACCCCGTCGACCTCGACTACAAGGGACTCGCGAACATGGGCACGTGGTTTCTCGGGCGCTTGCAGACAGAACGCGACAAGGCGCGAGTCCTCGACGGGCTCGAGGGATCGGCCACCTCCACCGGCCGGCCGTTCGATCGTCGAGCTATGGAGCAGACGCTGTCGGGACTTGCCAGCCGGATGTTCGTCATGAACAACGTGCACGAGGACGCGCCAGTCGTCTTCGAGTCCCGGTGGGCGCTTTCCTACTTGCGGGGACCGCTCGGACGGCAGGAAATCAAGAGACTGATGGCCAGCCGCCAGGTACCGGTCACAGCGCCCGCCGAATCCGCGGCGGTGACTCCCGCGTCTCGGCCAGCGGTCGATTCGATACGCGACACTGACTCTACCGAACAGCCCCCGATCCTCGCTGCCGCCGTGCCGCAGTATTTCATTCCGCCACGGATCTCGATGGGGGCACTCACGTACTATCCGACCATCTACGGGGCCGCTCAGGTGCGCTACGTGGATGCCAAGCTGAAGATCGACGTGCCCACCGAGGTTTCCATGGTCACCCCGGTTGTCGAGGGCCCGGTCGCCGTGGACTGGAGCGCGGCGGTGCCGCTCGATCTCAACCCAGGCGATCTCGAGACGACCCCGCAGGCGGGCCTTCGCTTCGCGGCCCTTCCCCCGAACGTGGTCAAGGCCAAGAGCCTCGATGGCTGGACACGGGAGTTCCAGAGCATGGGTGTACGGCAGCCAGTCCCTCGATCTCTTGCGGTCCGCACGGTCTGGCGCGGTGTCGAATCCTGGGGAGGGTGACCGTGACTTCAGGATTCGCGTGCAGCAGATCTCACGGGAGACTCGAGACGCAGAGATCGAGAAGCTGCGCAAGAAGTACGCGCCAAAGGTGGCCGCAGCTCAAGAGCGGGTGCGTCGCGCCGAGCAGGCCGTCGACCGAGAGTCGGAGCAGGCCAAGGCGCAGTCGCTTCAGACCGCCATTTCGTTCGGGACGACGCTGCTTGGCGCCGTGCTAGGACGCAAGGCGGTGAGCGTGTCCACGCTCGGGCGGGCCACGACCGCGGCGCGCGGCGTGGGTCGCACGATCAAGGAGTCGCAGGACATTGGGCGCGCGAAGGAGACCGTCGGGTCGGCCCAGCAGCAATTCGACGCGCTCAACGAGCAGTTGCGGGCCGAAATCGAGGCCCTGAACACGCACTTCGACGCCGCGTCAGAGCCATTGGAGACGCATAGCTGCAAACCCAAGAAGGCCCACATCACCGTTCGGCTTGTTGCGCTCGTATGGGCCCCGTACGCCTCGAGCGCCCATGGAGACCGCACGCCCGCCTGGTAGCGATTTCGATTCCGGTCGGGATCCCACGAGAACTGAGATCGGACGCTCACGCCACTGCACGTGAATGTACGGTCACGCGCTGGCGGCGATCCTGCAGTCCTCCGTTCCGTCCTATGCCGACCTTGACGTATCCGCCCCCGCGCCAGTGGCGGTCGCCCTTCCATTCGATGGCGTGGAAAATGTCGACGGTGGGTCTCGTCGCGTTCAGTGGATGGCTGATTTTCGCGACGACGAGCGAATTGAACCGTGCGGCTCAGACTCCGCCCGCACCGCCCCAGGTGGTCCGCGACATCGTGGTCAGAGACGCGCCCGACCAGTCCGGGCGTCTCGCATCGTTTCGCATCCTCTTGCTCTCTGATGAGTTCCGCTGGAGGTTGAATTCGTACGAGCAGGTGGAGCGGGAGTCCGAGCAGCCCTTGTTTACACCCGAGATGAAAAAGGTGTTGGCCAAGGCCGAGGAGGTCATCTGCGTTGGCGCGAGCTCGGAGGAGATTCCGGCCGGGTACCTCCCCAACGGAAGGGCGCGCCAGGGAAGAGCGCCGGGCCGCCCGCCGCGCGGATCAGATCGCCTCCTGGGTGCGCAACGCCCTGTCGAGAGCCGGTGCCGGTGCGGAAGCTGAACATCGGCCACCACGCCCCGACGCCGGGCGTTCGAGACACTTCGGACCAGCGTCGCGTCGTGATTATCCTCGTGCTCGACCACGACAAGGACACCAACGTCGACGAGGCGCTTCGCGAGGCCATGTTGCGTGAAAGCCGACGGGCGCCAATCTTCGAGACGCTCCTGACGAAATACTCGCTGTCCTCCGGGGAGGAGTTCTCATGGGTCCCGTAACCCTCACGCAGGGGCACGCACATGTTTGAGCTCACCGCGGCGATCGGCGACCTCTCGACACCGGTCAAGGTCGGTTGGACGCTCTGGTTCGCGTGGGGCGTCGTCTCGCTGGGCTGGTATCGTCACACACGGGTCGTGGCAGTCATGGAGCCCCGCGAGGAAGACCCGATCTCACAGCGATCCGACTGGCTTGTCCTACAGCGATGAGACTGGGTCGTCAGGCCCGACCCACTAGACCGCCGCGCACGCTGAAGCGTGCGCTCTACGGCGAAGAACACTTTCGATTCGGCGTAGAGCGGAGGCTTCACTTCGCGTACTTCGGCGTAGAGCGGAGGCTTTAGCCTCCGCGGACACGCGCACGCTGAAGCGTGCGCTCTACGGCGAAACGCAAACCGCTCTAGGCAGCGACGCCAGGAACGGCGCCGCTCCACACTCGAGATTCACGACAGGAGACGAGGGGCGTGGCGCCTCAGCCACGCCGCCGTGCGCGGCGCCCCACCGCCGAGGACCGCGCGGCGGAGATCGTCCTCGGTATCGACATCCCCCAGGACATCCAGACGTTGGACCCGAAACCCGTCGAGCTCCGCAGCGGCTTCGGTTTGTGTCAATACGTGGGCACTGCCCCATTCAATTCCGCTGAAGATGTCTGGCACACGCCGCGCCGCGATGAGATAGTAGCCCCCGTCCTCTGCCGGACCCAACACAACGGCTCCGGCATCGCGCGACAACACCTCGAACGCCGCTTCGATCGGGGCGCCCGACACGTGCGGGAGATCCGACCCGATCAGCGCCACGGCTGAAGCCCCGCCGGCGAACAGCGTCGTCATCGTCGACCGCATGCGCTCCCCGAGGTCGCCCTCTGGTTGAGCCATCACCTCGGTATCCCCGACGAGCTCCCGAACCTCGGCGCACGCGGAGGCCGGTGTAACGGCGATCACGCGCCGCACGTGAGGCACGGCAGATCCGTCCAATGTGTCCAGGAGCAATGCGCTCAGCAGCGCCGGATCCGGCGAGATCCCGAGCGAGTGAAACAGGCGGGTCTTACCGCCGGCGGAAGGCGCCCGCGTCAGGAGCGCGAGAACGTGCGCGTTCGGAGCGCCCACCATATGCGGAACCCGAAGAGGACGCTCAACGCGAGGGCCCACAGACGAGGCTCCCTGATATCCGCCTTCACCACCCACCAGAAGTGGATAATGGCCGTCACGGCAGCCGCGTACACGAGACGGTGGAGGAGTTGCCAGCGCCTCCCGAGCCGCCGGATCATCCCAGCCGTAGACGTCACGGCCAGCGGCAGCAACAACAGAAACGTCGTCATGCCGAGCGTAATGTACGGACGCTCGACGATATCGGATGCCATGCTGGCGACGTCGAAGAACCAGTCGAGCACGCTCCAAGTCATCAGGTGCAGGCAGGCGTAGAAGAACGCAAACAGCCCGAGCATCCGACGTAACTTGATGAGCTCGTTTCGACCGGTCAGCCGGCGCAGCGGCGTCACCGTCAAGGAAATGATGAGAAACGTGAGCGCCGTGGTACCCGTCACATCGGTGATGTAGTCGATCGGGTTTGCCGTGAGGTCGTCGGTGAACGCACCGTACACGAGCGCGGCCGCAGGGACGAGTGCGGCCGCGAAGATCAGCCGGCGCAGGAAGGTGAAGCGCGTCAAAAATTCTTGCGCAGGTCCATGCCCGAGTACAACTGCGCCACCTGCTGGCCATAGCCGTTGAACATCTCGGTCTTCCGGCGACGGAACTCCCCCAGCCGCCTCTCGCTGGCCTGGGTCCAACGCGGGTGATCGACCTCCGGATTCACGTTGGCGTAGAACCCGTACTCACGCGACTGTGACACCTGCCACGAGTTGCGGGGCTGCTGGTCCGTAAACCGGATTCGCACGATCGACTTGATGCTCTTGAAGCCGTACTTCCACGGCACGACGAGGCGAATGGGCGCACCGTTCTGATTCGGGAGCGTCTCGCCGTAGAGCCCGACCGCGAGTATCGACAGCGGGTGCATGGCTTCGTCCATCCGAAGGCCTTCGAGATAGGGCCACTGAAGGACCGGCACGCGCTGGCCCGGCATACGCTGCGGGTCGTTGAGTGTCGTGAATTCGACGAACTTCGCGCTCGGAAGCGGCTCCAGCCGCTTGATCACATCGCCCAGCGAAAACCCGACCCACGGAATCACCATCGACCAGGCCTCCACGCACCGAAGCCTGTAGATACGCTCCTCGAGCGGGTGGGGCTTGATGAAGCTGTCGATGTCGTACGTCGCAGGCGCCTTGACGAGGCCTTCCACGCGGATCGACCAGGGCTTCGGCACGAACCGCTGGGCGTATTCTTTTGGATCCTCTTTCCCGGTGCCGAACTCGTAGAAATTGTTGTAGCCGGTCACGTCCCCGTAGTCGTTCGGCGCCTCAGTCGTGCTCAGACTGCTCTTGCCGACGTTCGGCAGCTTCGGACGGCCCTGAGCCCTGGTGGCCGCGGGCGCGAGCGCCACGGCAGCTCCGATCGCACCGGCCGCGGCAGACTGGATGAACTCCCTGCGGCGAAGATAGAGCGATTGAGGGGTGACCTCGGAATATGGGATATCAGCGGGCTTTCGGATAAGCATGGCAGATTATAGACCTCCTGGTTTCAGAGGATCCTCCGGAGATCCCGGCGCCCGACAACATCATTATGACTCCCCTTGTCACCGTCGTCATCCCTGTTCTCTTCGATGCCGACGCGGTCGCCAGAGTGCTCTCCCAGATACCTGCCAGCGCCGATCTCGAGGTGGTCATCGTGGACGGCGCACAGGATCCGCGACTCGACGACATCGCTGCCGCACACGGGAGAGCCCGTGTCCAGCGGACTCCGGCCGGACGAGGACGCCAGATGAACGCGGGAGCCGAGGGTGCGTCTGGTGAGTGGCTGTTCTTCCTGCACGCGGACTCGGTGCTGCCAGAAGCATGGATTTCAGCCTTCGGGAGCCTCGAAGCTGCCGTCGTGGGCGGTTGGTTCCGGTTCGCCCTGGATGACGCTGCGTGGCAGGCGCGCGTGATCGAGCAACTGGTCGCCTGGCGCGTGAGGTTCCTGCGCCTCCCATACGGCGACCAGGGACTATTCGTCCGGCGACGTCAGTTCCGAGCGCTTGGCGGCTTTGCCGAGTGGCCGCTGCTCGAGGACGTGGCGTTCGCACGACGTCTGGTGCGGGGCGGGCCGGTGGCCGAGCTGCCGCTGGCCCTCAAGACCTCCTCACGCCGCTGGCAGCGTGACGGCTGGTTTCGCCGCAGCACGATGAACCTGGCGATCGTCGCGCTCTACTTCGTCGGTGTGTCTCCCACCCGATTGGCGCGGTGGCACCGGCCGGAAGTAGGAAGTAAGAAGTAGGAAGTAAGAACTGAGAACCGAGAACCGAACGTGAAGACGAACCGAGCACTTAGAACCTAGAAGTGTGAACGACTGGTTCGCAGTTCATGCGTGAACGACAGATTCGCTTCGCACTTCATTGCACGCGAACCGTTAACGCACCGCGCGCCAGTCGCCGGTTCTGGCGTACTCGCGCGCGAAACACGCCTCGGCTCGCGCCTCGGCATCGCGCTGTGCCGCGGCGGAGATCGCCAGGTCGAGCTCCGCGTCTGCGGGACACGAAGCGGGCGGCGCCGTCTTGGGCACATCGCCTCGGCGTCCAAAGTAGCGCGCGGCGCCGACTCGAACCCACGAGGGACGTCCCCGCAACGCGGGGGAGACGAGGACCTCCGCCACGGCAGTCCGCAGCGTGACGTCGACGCCGTCGCGCTGCGCGAGCAGCGCCGCAGGCACGAGATCGATCGATGTGTCGTTCGCCGCGCTGCTCACCCACCACGGCCGAGCGGTCGCGGCGCGGAAACTCTCGAGCGATTCATGAACTCGAACAGTGAGAGGCGCGACCGAGGTACCGAGCAGCTTTGCCAGCTCGTCGTGCGTCTGGGTCACCAGCCGCATCAACTCGGGAGCGGCGATTCCTGACGTTCGCCCTGCTTCGACAACAATGCCTCCTCCACTTGCGCGCGTCGGCTCGGCCGCCCCGACTGCCGACGCCGCGGCGATCGCCGGGCCACGCGACGATGACGCTACGGTCGGCGTTCCACCCAGGCGGGTAACATCGAGGCCCGGGAAGTACTTCGTCAGAATCGCCTCGACGCTGTCGCCCCTGGACGCACGTCGCCCCGCCCCGATGACACACATGCCGACCCCATGGCCGTAACCGCGGCCGGTGAATCGAACGGCATTGCCCGTCAACTCGAGCGTGAACGCCGTGCTCCGGACTCTGGCCGCACCAATCGCGCCTCGAAATCGGTCGCCGGCGATCGCTTCCGGGCGCAACCCGGTGAGGCGCAATCGCGTGGCTCGCCCAGAGATGTTCCGGTCGTCCACGCTGACGGCGGTGAGTTGCCCCTCGAAACCGCTGGCCTCGAGCGTCCGCTGAATCTCCTGCAGGGTCAGCACGAGTGTCCAGGGGACATCTTCCGCATGCACCTCATCGGGAGCCGCCGGCATGTAGGGATAGTCGGCGCCAGGCCAGACCTGGTCGGCACTTTCCGAGTGGCCGCCGCACGAGGCGGAGTAGAACACCTCGGCCGGCTTCCCGTCTCTCGTGAGGATCTGCCCGGCGGTGGCCAGAGCCGCCCGTCGAGTCGCCGCAGTCGCCGTGCGCGGCACCTGACAATGCGTGCTGTCACACAGGTCGAACCCTTCACGCGCGTGACGGCCGGCATTGACGAGGGCAAACGTCCGAACCGCGATCGCAAGCGCCCGCTGCGCGCCGTCCGCCGCTCGTGGCTCAGCTTCGCCCGCGAGGACGCGAGCCACGTAAAGCTCGAGGGGAACAGCGGATGGCCGACTGGCGCCGGATGCAGACCCGAGACGCACAGTACGACTGCCGCTCGCCGCGACAAGGTCCGCGTCCGTCACCTCTCGTGGTGCCTGCGCTCGGCTGCCCAGGCCCCCCGACCCCACGAGCAACACGCCGATCGCCAGGATCGCGGAGCGATGGCGAGCTACAGCCAGCGCGTGCACCCCTTCCGGCAACGACATTGGATGATTTTGTCACCGTCGGTGTGGTAGTCGTAGGTCAATTCCTCACCCGCCTTGATGCTGCGACCGGCCCGAATCCAGATCGTGTGGCCCTGGATCTGGCTATAGCAGTTGGGACGGCACGCGTGGTTGATGAAGCGTGCACGGTTGCCCCCAACTCCTGCGTCGCGTACCCACCGGCGGTTCACGGTGAAGCACCAGATCTCGCCTCGCTTGAGGTACGCGGTCTCGCGCTTCAGGCTCTGTTTGTGATCGATCAGCTCGCCTTTGTACTGAATGATCCTTTTGTTCTTGTTGATCGGTTCCAGGGCAAAGACGCCCCAGCCGTGCAGTTTCGAGCGGCGTCTGACGATTCGCGGTCCTACGAATTCTTCGGGCATGTGACGACAGGATAGCAAACCGCACGGCTGGTAACCGATAATGAACCTGCATGAAAAGCAACGGCATGAACGCGCGCGTGGTCGTCCAGGCGTGGGGCCGCATCCTCGCGGGCTACCGGCCCAACCTGTCGATTGAGATCACGCGTGAGTGTCCGCTGCGCTGCCCAGGCTGCTACGCGTACGGCGATGAGCACCTTGGTGGCGGCGTGACGCTGCGCGGCCTCACCGACTACAAGGGCGACGAACTGGTGGAACGGTTCATGGCGCTCATCGACCGTCACCGGCCGCTGCATGTTTCCATCGTCGGCGGAGAGCCGCTCGTCCGGTATCGCGAGCTCGACACGATCCTGCCCCGCCTGGCGGAGCGCGGCATTCACGCCCAGCTCGTGACGAGTGCCGTGCGTCCGATTCCCCGGGAATGGGCGTCCTTGCCACGCCTGCAGGTCGTGGTGTCGATCGACGGCCTGCAACCGGAACATGACGAACGGCGCACGCCGGCCACCTACGAGCGGATCCTGAAGCACATCGACGGGCATCAGATCACCGTGCACTGCACCGTCACGCGGCAGCAGGTGCGGCGTGAGGGGTATCTCGAGGAGTTCCTGCGAACGTGGCAGGCCAACGCCAATACGCGTCTGATCTGGATGAGTCTGTATACGCCGCAGAAGGGTGAGCTGTCGGCGGAACGGCTCACGAAGGCCGACCGTGAGCGTGTGATCGCCGACTTGCGGCGTCTGCGCCCGGTGATCTCGAAACTACAGCTCCCGGACGGCTTGCTCAACGTGTACGCCAACCCTCCCAAGTCTCCGTCGGAATGCATCTTCGCGCAGACGACCGAGTGCTTCTCCGCCGATCTCGAACGGCACATCACACCGTGCCAGTTCGGTGGCGATCCCGATTGCCTCAACTGTGGATGTATGGCGTCGGCCGGCTTGGAAGCCATCGGTCGCCATCGATTGAAAGGCGGCATCCCGGTGGGCAAGATCTTCTATGCCTCGCTGCACGTGGGCAACGCCGCCGCGCGTATCCGCTCCGCAGTCTCTTCCGGGGGCCCGGTAACGCTTCCGTCCGCCGGAGACCGCGCCTAGCTAGGGCGTTTTCCTGTTGTACGTAGTGTCCGGCTTCAGCCGGACCAGCGGGATGTCCGCCTCAAGGCGGACACTACGCCGTTGTGCAAACTGCTCGAGCGGTTTGCGTTTCGCCGTAGAGCGCACGCTTCAGCGTGCGCGTGTCCGCGGAGGCTAAAGCCTCCGCTCTACGCCGAATCGAAAACCGCTCCTAGCCGCGTGCGGCGGGTCCGCGCTACGCGGCACCCGCCCACGTACGGACGGAACGGTCCCATGCTCGAGACTAGACGTGCGCGGGATGAGCCGGCGCCTGACGCTCGCGCCAGATCTCATCAGCCCGCTTCAATGCGGCCTCGACATTGGGCAGGATGTTCTCGGCGCCGATATATCGATGGAAATCGGACTGCGACATCAGCCGTGCCGGCTGCGCCAGGGCCCCGCACAGCAACAACGTGCGCCCGTTACGGTGTAACGCATCGGCGAAATCCTGAATCGCGCGGAGTCCCGTTGCATCGATCGCCGTCATGTTGCGCAGGCGCAGCACCACGATTGGCGTCAGTTCCTGCGCGCGCGGAATGAGATCCGTCAGCTTGTCGGTGGCCCCGAACAAGAACGGTCCATGAATACGAAAAATCGTGATGTAGTCGGGAATCGGTTTGTCCTGCAGGGTGTGCGCGCGTCCTCGTTCGACGTAGTCTCGCGTCACTCGTGACACCGTCGTCGTGGACGACACGCGACGGATGAACAACAGCGCGGCGAGAATCATCCCCGCCTCGACGGCCACGGTGAGGTCCGCCAGCACGGTCAGCGCGAACGTCACCACCCACACCACGCGATCGGTCCATCCCTGGCGCCAGAGCTCGGGTATCTCCCGCCACTCGCCCATGTTGTATGCCACGACGAGCAGAATCGCGGCGAGAACCGTCATCGGGATTGAGGCCGCCAACGGCGCAGCCACGAGCACGATGCCCAGGAGAACGACGGCGTGGATCATCCCGGCGAGTGGAGTCCGTGCGCCTGAGCGAATGTTGGTGGCCGTGCGTGCAATGGCACCGGTGGCGGGCAGCCCGCCCACGAGCGGCGATGCGAGATTGGCAATGCCCTGCGCAAAGAGCTCCACGTTGGAGTTGTGGCGGGCGCCGGTCATCTTGTCCGCGACGACCGCCGACATGAGCGACTCGATCGCGCCGAGCATCGCCACCGTCAAAGTGGGAGACAACAGCGTCAGAATCAGTTCCGGTCGGAACTGCGGTACGTGCAGCGCCGGCCACCCCGACGGGATGCCACCGAACTGAGTGCCGATCGTGTCCACGGGGATCTGGGCCACGGTCACGAACGCCGTGCCAGCGATGAGCGCGACGATGTACCCGGGTATGCCGGGAACAATCCGGTTCCACAAGACGATGAGGCCGAGCACCGCGGATCCCACAAGCGCCGCTTCGACTGACAGGGCTCCGGCATTCTCCACCAGCAACGTCATGCGCGGGACGAGCTCGGCAGGTACCGGTTCCGACAATGGGATCCCGAGCAGGTCCTTGATCTGAGTGCTGGCGATGACAAGCGCGATGCCGTTGGTGAACCCGATCACCACCGGCCTCGGGATGAACCGCACCGCGGTGCCGGTTCCCGTCACGCCCATGATCACGAGCAGCACGCCGGCCATCATGGTGCACATGAACATGCCGTCGATGCCGTGCTCGGCGATGATGCCGGAGACCACCACGACGAAGGCGCCCGTGGGGCCACCGATCTGCACGTTCGAACCGCCGAGTGCCGAGACGATGAACCCGGTGACCACCGCACAGTACAAGCCGGCCTGTGGCGGCATGCCCGAGGAGATCGCAAAGGCCATCGCAAGAGGCAGGGCAACCAGACCTACCGTCACGCCGGCGACCGTGTCCGCCCCGAGTGTGCGCAGGGAGTAGCCCGGAATGGCGCGGACCGAGGCAGGAAGCCAACGATCCGAGGGATGGGGGGGTGTCCGAGTAGAACGAGGCACTGGCAGTTCGATCTTAGCTCGCGGGAGCGAAGCCTAGCCGCGCGGCGGGTCCGCTACGCGGCACCCGCCCTACGTACGGGCGGTGGGATGGCACGAGCGTTGCTCCGGACGTGATGATGCGCATGAAGTCTCGCCTATTTGTCTCCTGCGGACTTGCCCTCTGTCTCCTGTTTGTGACGGCGTGTGACGAAGCGAGTCCAGTCGGACCAACGGTCCCGCTCAGTCAACGTTTCCCACTGGCGCCGGGAGAATCGGCGTCCGTCGAGGGCACGCCACTCCGTGTGCAGTTCCTCCGCGTGTCGGGCGACTCACGGTGCCCGGCGGATGCGCTCTGCATTCAGGGGGGCGATGCCATCGTCCATGTTCGTGCGACCGAGTCCACGGCGGCAGACTACGAACTGCACACAGGTGGTCCGCCGCACGCGGTCGTGACACCTTCGGGCTTCCGCATCGAACTGGCCGAGCTGCAGCCGTATCCGTTCAGCAGCCGCACGATCCAGCCTGGCGACTACCTGGCCACCCTCGTCGTGACGCGCTGACGCGCTCAGGGCCACAGCCAGGCTGCGCCGCGGACGCCGCTCGAGTCACCGTGGCGCGCCTTCACGAGCTTGGTCCGTCCGGCATCGGAGAAGACGTAAGCCCCCCACAGTCGAGGAAGATGGTCGTATAGCGAGTCGATGTTCGAGAGCCCTCCGCCAAGCACGATCACGTCGGGGTCGAGCAGGTTGATCACACTTGCGAGCGCGCGCGCCATCCGTTCCTCGTGACGCGCCAGGGTTTCCTGCGCTGTTCGATCGCCTGAGGCGGCATCGACCACGATGTCGGCTGGCTTTCGTCGCTGTCCGGTCCGCCGTTCGTGATCGGCCTGCATGCCTGGCCCCGAAATGAAGGTCTCGAGGCATCCGTGCTGACCGCAGTAACACCGAGGACCGGGGCGCTCCTCGTCGGTCGGCCACGGCAGTGGATTGTGGCCCCACTCCCCCGCAATGCCATTCGGTCCGGTCAACACCTTTCCGCGAACGACGACCCCCGACCCGGCGCCGGTCCCCACGATCACTCCGAACACCACCTCGGCGCCCGTCGCAGCGCCATCTGTCGCTTCGGACACGGCAAAGCAGTTCGCATCGTTTGCGATGCGGACGGCCCGACCCAGACGCTGCTCCAGATCCGCGCGCAGCGGACGGCCGATCAACCAGACTGAGTTGGCGTTCTTGACGAGTCCCGTTGCGGGCGCCTCGGCCCCTGGAATGCCGACGCCTACGGGAATGCGCTCGGCTCGAGGCTCGGGACTCGGAGCGTGGGACTCAGTGCGCTGCTCGAGCAACTCGACGAGCGAGCCGATCGCTTCGATCGTCGCCTGGTAGTCGCGCGGAGTATTGACGCGTATCCGCGCAATCTCCAGCTCGCCACTCAGAACAATCCCCTCGATCTTCGTGCCGCCGACGTCGATGCCGATGCGGAGAGACATGTTGGCTCCGGACTCTGGGCTCGTAGGCTCTAACGCTTCGAACTTCTGACTTCGAACTTTTCACTTCAGACTTCGGGAGAGTCTACCTGTAATACTTCCGATACATGCCCCGTCGGAAGATCCAGCCTCCGAGCGGGCCCAACCAGTTCAAGACATGGTGCATGTACCCGAGGTCCATCAACTCGATGAGATTCCCGTCGAAGTCGCGCGCGAAAAAGAACGTATGACCTCGTGGCGACCGTTCGGGCTTGCTCACGCACTCGATACCCTTGGCGACCAGGTAGTCGTACCAGCGCTGCGTGTTCCTGACGTTGAAGGAGATGTGGGTCAGGCCCACGCGATTCCACGGAATCGTAACGGGCGGCTGCTGCGGCTGAAACTCGAAGATCTCCAGCACGGCGCCGCCGGGTACGCGGATCCAGCCGATCTTGCAGCTCGGCTGCTCGGCGTTCAGTCCGAAGAAGGAACGAACCCTGTCCGGTGGCGTGTCGGCCACCCCCACGAGCGGACAGCCAAACACCTCCCAATAGAACTGCACGGCCTTGTTGAAGTTGGAGACCGTGATGCCACAGTGGCTGAAGGATCGAGCTTTCAAGAATCGAGTCTCCGCGACCGGTTCGCGTTCGAGCCGGCCTGATGAGGACGCCTCTCCAAGGTAGGCGTGCTTGATGTGGTCGGCCACCCGCAGCGCCTGAGCCGCAATGGTCAGTCCCGGATTGACGGCTGCAGACGAAGGAAAGAACGAGGCGTCGACCACGAAGAGATTTTCCACGTCGTGCGTGCGACAGAACGTGTTCAAGACCGACGACCGAGCATCCGTACCGAAGCACAGCGTCCCGCACTGATGCGTCGTGTTCCTGTCACGATGGGAGTGGGCCATTACGACCCAGAAGCCCAGCCGGCGCAGGATTCGCCTCATCTCGCCGACGAGCTGCTTGTGCGCTGACAGATTGTTGGGCTGGTAGTGGACACGGATGCGGCCGTCCGGCTCTACGGTGACGCGGTTGTCGTCCCTGGGCAGGTCTTCCGACATCGCCAGCCAGTCCACGCCCCGCGCGACCCAGGCGTCGTACGCCCATAGCGGCATCCAGGGTGCGACTGTTTGCGCCATCACACCATGCGTTCGTCCCTGCGACTGAATCTGCCCAAGCGGTGGTCGGCCGTCCGCGCCCCGCAGGTAGAAGTCATTGAGGGCCACGGTCTTCTGAAATACGGTGTCGTTCCGTCGAAGCGGGTGAAAGCCCTGCATCATGGTCGCCAGGTGCGCCATGTAGCGGCGCCCGACAAGCCCGGATGAGTTCGCAAGACCAGCCGGATGGGTTGCGTTCGCGGAGCGCAGCAACAGCGCCGCCGAGTTGACGGCTCCGCACGACACGATAACAAGCGGCGCTTCAACGCGAATCGTCCGACCGTTGCGCTCGACCTCCACCGCCTCGACCTTTGCGCCAGACGCATCGGTCACCAGCCGACGCGCGAAGGCCTTCGTCCACAAAGACACGGCTGGCTGTCGCATGGCCGGCCGGACGCAACAGACGTCCGCGTCGCTCTTCGCATGGATCCGACACGGGAACGAGTTGCACGTGTTGCACAATACGCAGCCATCCGCCGCCCCCGGGCGCAGCAGTCCGAGCGGCAACGGTGACGGGTGAAGTCCGAACCCTCGAAGACGCTCGACGATCTCCACGACGGCGGGCGCGTGCGGAACCGCTGCGAAAGGATACGGCCCCCGAGGGGGTTCGGTTGGATCGATCCCCGCCTGGCCACGCACCTGGTAGATCTGCTCCGCTCGCTCGTAGTAGGGCTCGAGCGTCTCGTAGTCGATCGGCCACGCGGGCGACACGCCATCGACGTGCTCCATCGCCTGAAAGTCTTCGCGGCGGAGGCGATACAACACGCTGCCCCAGAACTTGGTGTTCCCCCCAACGCAGTAGTGGGTGTAGGGGCTGAAACTCACGGCCGTGCCGGTCGAGCCACCGGTCGTCCACACGGTAGCGGAGGTGTTTCCACACCGCTTGCGGATCCCAGTTCTCAGGCTCCTGCGGAATGAAGTCCCCCCGCTCCAGCACGAGGATCCTGGCCGGTGACGATGCGAGCGCGTGGGCGATGGTCCCGCCGCCGGCGCCGCTGCCGATGATGACGATGTCGAAGCGTTCCCTCTCCATCCAGTAGAACGGTCCCTGCTACCGGCCCACCGCGACCGGCTCGCTGAGCTCGACGCTCGCGTAAATCTGATCCATCAGTTTCTGATCCTCCATCGCGCGCTCGAGACTCATTGCGGGTTGGCTGCCCGTACCGACCGACCTCAGAAAATCCCGGTACATCGCCTTGTAGCCACGAATGTCAGTGAAGCCAGGCACCAGCAGTCGCGGGCGACCGTTCCCTCTGACCAGGACGAACAGGCCGTTCGACTCGAACGTGATGATGCCACTGCGACCGTAGATCGTCGACAGCTTCAACCCGCGCAGCAGGGACGGAATCTCCCGCGAGTAATAGAGCGACCCGACCGCCTGATTATCGTACCGGAACGCGACCATCATGCTCTTGACGCGTCTGTCCGGGCCGTGTCGCGACACTGACGGCCGGTACCCTTCGGCGGCGACGATCGTAGGGCCAAGACTGCCGGCGATGTGCAGCCAATGGATCCCCTCTTCGAAGAAGGCATCTCCCCCGGCCATCGTTTCGTCGTTCCGCCAATCATCGGCCGACTTGAGTCGTTTGACGATGGTCGTGAAATTCGCGAAAACCATCTCGCCAATGGCGCCGTCGTTGAGCAGACGACGAAGGCATGAGGCGAGCGGTTTGTAGTGATCGTTCTCGCCAACCAGAACGATACGTCCGGCCCGATCTCGCGCCTCGAGAGCCGTCCGGTAGTCCGTTGTCCTGGGATACGCCGGTTTCTCCACGAGCACGTGTTTGCCTGCCGCCAGCGCCTGTAGCGTCAGGTCGAGATGGAAGCGCGGCGGCACCGCAACGACCACCGCGTCGACCCGAGGGTCCGCAATCGCCGCGGTGTAGTCGCCGTAGCTCGTCAGCCCCCCGTGCTCCCGCCGGAACGCTTCTGCCTTTGCGCGGTCGCGGCTCGCATAGCTGCAGACCAGATCGCCGGCGAACGACCGCAGCTGCCGGCTATGGACCCGCGTGATGAATCCACAGCCGAGAAAGGCGATGTGCAAGGGGCCTGGCATCGACGTCGACACATGATACTCGTGCGCCGCAGATATGATGGTTTCCTGCATGGCACTGGGAGCGACGATCTACAACTTCGACATCGAACTTGCCGACACCGATCGCGGCGTCTACGAAACCATCGCGCTACGGATCCCGCAGCATCCGTCTGAATCCAACGAGTACCTGGTCGCAAGGCTGCTTGCGTACCTGCTCGAGTTTGCGGAAGGCATCGAGTTCTCGGGTGGTGTGTCGGACCCTGACGAACCGACGATCGCCGTCCGCGACTTGACCGGTGTCGTCAAGGCTTGGATCGATGTCGGTTCGCCTGATGCGGCCCGCCTCCACAAGGCCTCCAAGGCTGCTGACCGCGTCGTCGTCTACACGCACAAGAGCCCAGCGCAGCTTCTGAAGACGCTTGCCGGCGAGCGCATCCACAAGGCCGAGTCGCTGGAGCTCTACGCGATCGACCGAACGCTGGTGGACGCACTCGTGACGCGCCTCGAGCGACGCATCGCATTCAGCCTCTCGATCACCGACCGTGAGCTGTATCTGTCGATAGGCGCCGACAACCTCACCGGCGCCGTCGTGCGGCTGGACCGCAGTGCGTGAGGTAAGCGATTCCTCATGGGACCGCCCGGCCACAACGTCGCAGCATTCAGGGCCGCTGAACCACTTGGCCCGTCGTTTGCTGGTTTACCTGCATGGCCGTCACTCGCACGTGGATCCTCGCTGTCGGGCTTGGTGCAGCCGGCTGCGGCATCATTGATAGAACGCCCCGGACGACGCTCGCGATTGAGCAATTCGTAGCGGCCACTCCCCTGGCCGACGTCAGCGAGGCCGTATGGCAGGACGTGCGTCATTTCTACCGAGGACGCATGCACGAACCGGCGTGGGTGGGCGACGGGGCCGAGACGAAAACCGTAGAGGCCCTAGGTCTGTTGCGTCGTGCCTCCGAACATGGGTTCACCCCAGCCGACTACAACGAAGACGTTCTAACGAGGACGTTCAACGATTCGGAAGGTGCCAAGAAGAGATCGCGTGAAGAGGCAATCCAGGCGAATGCCCGCTTCGACGTGGAGCTGACTACTGCATTGCTCACGCTGGGTAGAGACGTGGCGGTCGGACGCACACAGCCTGACGCGATTGACCCGCGATGGAATGCGCTGCGAACGCCGCCGGACCTGCCCGCAACGCTTTCGCAAGCCCATGCGGGGGGCCTCGCCACCTGGCTGGACTCGGTTCGTCCCACGCATCCCGAGTACGCCGCGCTGCAGAAAGTGCTCGCTGGCTCCGCTGCGGCCGACAGCCGGTCCATTGCCTTGAACATGGAGCGGTGGCGCTGGATGCCAGATGACCTGGGCGCCCGTCATCTTCTGGTGAACATTCCTGCGTTTCACATGGCCGCTCGCGAAGACGGCAGAGCGGTGTTGGACATGAAAGTCGTGGTCGGCACGACCGAGCACAAAACCCCGATTTTCAGCGGGGACATGTCGACCATCGTATTCAGTCCCTACTGGAACGTTCCCGACAGCATCGCCGAGGACGAGACGGCGCCAGCCGCGGCGCGGGATCCAAACTACCTTGCGCGTAACAACATCGACATCCTGCGCGTGTCCAAGAGCGAAGCCGTGGTCGTGGATCCGTCGAAGGTTGACTGGGAGAATCCCGACGAAATGAAGACGCTCTCATTCCGACAGCGGCCTGGAGCTGACAATGCGCTCGGCCACGTGAAGTTTCTCTTCCCGAATGAGTACGACGTGTATCTGCACGACACGCCGGCCGATGCGTTGTTCGCGCGGCCGGGTCGCGCGTTCAGCCACGGATGCGTGCGCCTGGAGCAGCCTGAAGAGCTCGCGAAGTACGTGCTGCGCGATCGGGGAGAGTGGGACGAAGAGCGGATAGAGATGGCGATGCTAGCGGGCACCGAGAAGCACGTCGCGCTCAAGGACGAGATCCCGGTGCACATCGTGTATTTCACCGTGTGGCCCAACGACAGGGGCGGAGTGGATTCATGGCCCGATATCTACGGCTACGACGCGAAACAGGCGCTAAATCCCACCGTCAGCGCACGCGGGGGCCGATCCGGCAAGGCGGGCACGCCAGCGAGCTAGGTCTCAGGGGGGTTGGCCGGGCCCGGACTCGTCCTTTAAACTGGAAGGGTTGCTTCCAGACGCTACGGGTTCCCCTCGTTCACGCCTCACAGGGTTCGCGGCGGGTGTTGCGGGTGTGCTGGTCCTGTGCTTGGCACCCGACAGCGGACAAGTGCGTGCGGCGGGCCGCATCCCGACGTCGGCGAACGAGGTTCTCGCCACGGCCGCGTGGTCGCACGCCGACATCGGGGGCCTCAACCCTCAGGTTTTCGAACTCGCGCTCCGCGCTGCGTCCTGCGCGGCCAGGTCTGGAACGGTTGAAAATTTTTCAACACTGACCATCATCGACTACTCCAGGCCGTCCACGGAGAAGCGCCTCTGGGTCTTCGACCTGCAGACCAGGGCTCTCCGCTACGAAGAGCTTGTGGCGCACGGGAGCGGCAGCGGTGAGAATCTCCCGACGTCTTTCTCGAACGAGCCTGAGACACACCAGTCGAGCCTTGGCCTCTTCCGCACTGAAGCCGCGTACTTCGGTAAGAACGGATACTCGTTGCGGCTGCACGGGCTCGACGAGGGGTTCAACGACCGTGCATACGAACGAGCGATCGTGATGCACGGAGCGCCGTACGTGAGCGATGACGTGGTTCGTGCGCAGGGACGGCTCGGCCGAAGCTGGGGGTGCCCGGCTCTCCGCCTGGGCATCGTGCGAGAGCTGATCGACACCGTGAAGGGTTCCGGCCTGATTTTTGCCTACTACCCTGATCAGCGATGGCTACAGTCGTCGAAGTATCTCGGCGATTGTGCAGCCGACGGTTAGCTCGTCACCCGCCGGGCTCGCCGGCCGCCGTAGTCAGCGCAATTCGCATGACCTCGGCAACTTTCGCCCTCACGTTTTCCCCACCAGACATCCGGAGTGTGCGAGCTGTCGCACTCGGATTATTTCTTGGGTTGTTCCTCGGCTGTAACGCCAGGCCCGATGAATCCACGAATACCGATACCGTCGTAACCGAGGTTCAACTCGACGCGCTTACACCGGGCACGCTCCTATTGCCGAACACGTTGACTTCGGTCAAGTTCGCGGTCATCGGAGACAGCGGGCGCTGGTCGCAAGAGCAGCGCGAGACGGCCGGCCAGATGGCCCTCTTCCGGAAGCAGTTTCCATTCGAATTCGTGTTGATGCTGGGTGACAACATCTATGAAGGACCGGCGTCCCCCGAAGACTATCTTCACAAATTCGAGGAACCGTACGCCGACCTGCTCGAGGCAGGCGTGGATTTTTATGCGGCGCTCGGCAACCACGACGATCCCAGACAGATCGACTACCCATCATTCAACATGAAGGGAGAGCGGTACTGACAGCTTCGCGCCACCCGAAGACGTGCTTGCCAAGATAGCCACCCGCGTCGAGTTCTTCGCCCTCGACACAACGAATCCGGATAGCGCTCAGCTACGATGGCTCGACGAACGCCTGGGCGCTTCGAAAGCGGAGTGGAAGATCTGCTTCTTCCACCACCCGCTGTACACCTCGGGGCGATATCGGGCGGTATCCTACGTCCACCGCAGGCTCCTCGAACCGCTGCTGGTACGCCACCGCGTTGACGTCGTGCTATCAGGGCACGAACACATCTATCAACGGTCACGGCTGCAAGAAGGCATCATGTATTTCGTCAGCGGTGCGGCGGGCTCGGTTCGACGTGGCGACGGGGCGGAGTCACCGGTGATTGCGCGAAGTTACTCCCAGGACCTGCATTTCCTGCTGGTGGAAATAGATCGGGACATGCTGCACTTTCAGGCAATCTCCCGAACGGGTACGACGATAGATGCCGGAACGTTGTCCAAGGACGAGCCTGTCGCAGAGGATGCTAGAGCGATGGGCAGGCCGGTCCTTCCGCAATCGCAGCCCGCCGCGCCTTGAACGCGCGCACCCATTCCTCGACGCCGGATTGCGGGGCAAACGGCCCGCGCCGCTTGTCGAACCGGGCGCCCGAGAAGAGATCGGCGAGCTGGACGTCGGTCAATTCTTCCAGCAGTCCGGAAAGAAACCGGCGGCCTTCCTCGCTTACGCTTGTCTCGCCGAACGTGGCGCCGTTGACGGGCAGGTCACGCATCGTGATTGTGCACGTCACGCGATCCTTCCAGATGGGCGCGCGTTCCCAGTCCTCGAGATCCACCTTACGCGGTCCAAAGGTGGAGCCAACGTCCTGAAGCAACAGAAAGGGCCTCGGGCAGCGGGTGCCTTCCGCCCAGTCCTCCGACAGACAGACGAGACGCTGATTTTCGGACTTGTTGTCCCAGTGCGCGAGAAAGACGGCTAGCAAGCGGAGCGCATCGACGTGCGCGCGTGGCGCGGCGCCCTTGGCCGAATCGACCTTGTCGAGTTCGAAAAAGGCCCACCCTTCGGTGCCATCCGTGACCTCGATCGCGCGGGCTGGAAAACGCCGTTCGAGGGCGACCCATCGAAATACTTCGTACGACCCTTCATTGATGACGTGCTCGTAAAGACCATTGGTGCGAGTGGTGGCCACGAGCTTCATCACGGTAAAGGGCTCCTTGGGACACCCGAAACATCGCAAACGCTCGATGAGCGTGATCGAGTCGGCGCCAAAACCGAGCGCGGTCAGCAAGCGGGTCGCGGCGGCCTCGCCCGGCACCTCGGCCCCGACGCCGTACTTGATGCGGATCTCCTCACCATCTCCGGTCACGCAGTCGAACTTGGGCGTCGTCCCAGACGGTGCGTTCGGCTTGAAGGTGCAGTCGAGCTCACGCGGGGCCGCGCGATCCTGGCCGAGATAGGCCTCCGAAACAGGAACGTGCGGCCGGCGCCAGACCTGGGCACGAGCAAGCGTCTCATCGCGTTCGTCAGCGCTGAGGACACGTTTTCGGCTCGAACGCTGCGAGTCCTCCGCCAGTGGTGCTTCCTGAGAGGACCTCTCAGGTCCTGTCGGTCGTTGCGCAACAACAAACAGGAGAACCGCCACGCAGGAAAGCACACCCACAACAAGCGCACGCCCGTGCCGACGCATGAGATCAAGAGGATGCAGAAATCAGGCCAGCCTTCGCGATAACGATGGCTTCGGGCCCACGACTCACACCCAAGGCCGTTCCGAGGCCCCCGCGGTCTATATCCAGGCGCGGGACTGGAACTATTTATCCTCCTGACGCCAATGACTAGTGTCCATGTTCCTGGAACGGCCGGATGGGTCGAATGACGAGGCGATGCTCGCCGCCCGGATGGCATCGGGGGATGAACAGGCGTTCGTGACGTTGTTTCGCCGATACCAGGGCCCCGTCTATCGTTTCGTCAGACAGATGGGCGGATCCGCCGAGACAGCCGAAGACGTGACGCAGGAGGTATTCATCGCCCTGATGGAAGGCAGCGGACGTTTCGACGCCGAGCGGGGATCCCTCAAGGTCTACTTGTACGGCATCGCTCGGCATCTTCTGCGCAGGCAGATTCGCAAGCAAAGTACGCATCCGGAAGTCGAGCTCGATCAGCTTCCGGAGATGGCGCCGGCGGCGGCCGCGGTATCGGATGCGCTCGCCGATCTGGAACGAGCCGAGGCTCTCGCCTCGCTGCGACGAGCCATCCTCTCGCTGCCAGCACACTATCGGGAGGTGATCGTGCTTTGCGAGCTGCACGAGCTGCGCTACGAAGACGCCGCCCTCGTCGTGAACTGTCCGCTCGGAACGATTCGGTCGCGGCTGAGCCGTGCGCGTCGTGTACTGGCCAGGCGGTGCCTCGTGGAGACGGACGCGCCGGCGCACGACGGGGCGTCGTGTCCGCCGCGACGGTGCCTGGCGTGAGGGCTGGTATGACCAACGACCATGTGGAACAGGAGCGGCTGAGTCACCTGCTGCGCGAGCTGGCGGCACAGGATGCGGGTACGCTGCCACCAACACACGTGCAACGAACGGTGATGAGCCGGTGGGACGAACGGATCGCCGCTCGAACATCAGCGTTCACTGCGTCGCCGCGGTTGCGGGCACCGTCTTCTCGATGGACATCCGCTCGCGTATCGTTTTGTGTGGCAGGGATAGCGGCGATGGTTCTGCTTGTGGGCTGGGTGGGAAGCCGACCGGCCGAGCAAACAGCGCCCACCGTGCCCCCGCCAGGGTCGGCGATCACCGAGGTGGAACCGGAGCCGATTCAGCCCGTCTTCAAGGTCGTCGAACCTCGACGGGCCACGGTAGCGACGCAGCCGTCCGACGTCGACCGAAACGACGTCGCGCCGGCGAGGGCTGTCGCCGCACCCGCCACCGCTGAGGTCGAGCCGTTTGTGCGCCTGCTTCCCATGACGGAGGAGGAGCTTGGCACGATCCGGCTGGCGCGCGTGAGATTACGTGGCCAGGCGGCACAAACCCTCGGCCTCGAGGCTCGCATGCCTCTCCCCGGGGCCGATGGCTTTGTCGAAGCGGATGTGTTACTTGGAGAGGACGGCTTGGCGCGCGCCATTCGCTTCGTGCGCTGACGCCCGACATGACTATCACTACAATGGAGACTCACAATGACAGCCAGCCGAATCAGCGGAACATGTGGGTGCGTTGTCGTCGCATCGATGTTCTGGAGCGCGAGCGCCCAGGCACAATCGAATGGCGCAACCAGCGTCGCTGGGGCTCCGGTTGAGATTGAGGCCGTCGCGATCGGGCTGCACGGCGCGAGCGCTCAAGGGGCATTCCCCGGCTCTGCCATGTCGTGGACCGCTGCGGTGCCAGGCCAGCAGATGGACTTCGATATCCTGACGGGACCGCTCGAACTCGGGAGAGGGGCTGTCAAAGGAGCGCCGTACGCCGCCGAGGCCGTCAGCGAAGTCGTTCAGACACTGGCCGACGGCAATCGTATCGTCCGGTCGAGCACCACGGCCATCTACAGGGACGCCGAAGGCCGCACGCGCCGCGAGCAAGGGCTGGCTATCATCGGGCCGCTCGTCGGCGCCGCCGATCAGACGAAACACGTCGTGATCACGGACCCGGAAAAGAGCGTCACCTACATCCTCGATCCGACGACCCGGACGGCCCGCCGCATGCCGTTGCCATCGTTCGGCACTGCGGGCCTGCGCGTGGGCCCGGGCGGCCCCGCGCTTCCGGTCCCTCCCGCATCTGGCGATGTGCTCTTCTTCGAAGCCGCCGTATCGGCGCCCGCTGGAGCGAATGTCAGAAGGATGGTCACCACGCAGCGGCTAGGAGGAACCCAGGCTGAGGCGTCGGAGTCGCTCGGCACCCAGACCATTGAAGGTGTCCTGGCCGAGGGCACACGCTCGACGATCACCATCGCCGCCGGCCAAATCGGAAACGAGCGACCCATCGAGATCGTGTCGGAGCGCTGGTTCTCGCCGGAGTTGAAAACGCTCGTGCTCAGCAAGCAGAGCGACCCCCGATTCGGTGACACCACCTACCGTCTGTCGAACATCGTATTGGGCGACCCTGAGGCGTCGCTCTTCGAGGTCCCGGCTGACTTTCAAATCGTCGAGCCAGGTGATCCCGGCGACGTCATCTTCCGGCGTCGGGTACAGCAGTAACAGCCTCCGCGCACGCTAAAGCGTGCGCTTCTACATGCCCGGATCACCAGCGCGCACCGATGTAGAGCGCAGGCTTTAGCCTGCGCGTCACCCCCAACGCTACCGGCTACCAGCTACCAGCTAGCTGAGCGTGTCGTGCAGAAACGACGTAACGAGCGGCCAAATCTGTGCTGCGAGCGCGGCATCCTGGGTCCCGAGGGCGTTGTGCGGCGCCATGAACGCGTGGCCTGTGCCCTCATGGACGGTCATCGTCACGTCCTTGCCCATCCGCAGCAGTTTGGCTTCGAGCGCGCGCGCGGCCGCAGGCGGGAAGAAGTCGTCGTGCTCCGCCATGTGTCCCCTGACCGTCGCTGTCATCTTCGACCAGTCCGGCTCAGAGGCGCCCTGCGGGAACCCGTAGAAGGGAACGACCGCCTTCACCTTGTCGGGACGATTGGCGGCAATGATCAAGAGCCAGCATGCCGCCCATGCAGAACCCCACGACACCTATGCCCTCCCCCTTCACCGCCGGGTGGCTGGCGAGATAGTCAATCGCGCCGCTCATGTCGCGACCCGCTCGGTCCGGCGGCAATGCGTGCATCAGCTTGCCCGCCTTGTCCATCTCTGTATGCCCAGCCAGCTCGCCGTGATAGAGATCCGGCGCCAGTGCCACGAAGCCGGCGGCGGCGAGGCGATCCGCCATCTCCTTGGTGGCCGAATCGAGTCCCCACCACTCCTGGATGACCAGAACACCAGGACCCGAACCTGCGGCGGGTTTAGCGAGATATCCGGACGCATCGCTGCCGTTGCTTCGGAAGTCGACCATTTCAGCCATGTGGGGCCTCCTTAGTTGGTAGCCGGTAGCCGGTAGTTAGTAGTCAACCGCGCACGCTAAAGCGTGCGCTCTACATCCGGAGCGCCAGCACACACGACATCCGGATCGTCAGCACACGCAATCGGACCGCCAGCACACGTGATGTAGAGCGCAGGCTTCAGCCTGCGCGATCGTCAGTGGCTACCGGCTACCAGCTACCGGCCACCGCTACCAGCTACCAGCTACCAGCTCCCAGCCAAGTTATCAGTACCGATAATTCACAATCAGCTTCGCCGCATTGGAGGTCCCGGTACCCCACATCCCCTTCAAATAGAAGGGGTCCATAGGCTCAGGATTGCGGACGACGACCTCGAACTTCCCCACGGCTCGCAACGCATCCTCATCCAGCGTGAGCTTGATCTCTGTTGGGCTCACAACGCGGCTCGGGACCAGCCGCCCGCCGAACAACACCGTGGAGCGCCGGACGAAGTTGATACCCCTGAGTGTGACCTCCACGGTCCCGCTCCCCTGCGTGACGATGAGAGGCGCGATGCTCTCGATCGCGGGCTGCGGTGACATGGGAGGGTCAATCGCATTGCCACCAGGGCGACGCACATTCCTCAACGCGACGAACCACGACAACCCCTCCACCGAGGCCTCGCCAAGATTCTGGAATGGATCGGTGTAACCGGCGTGATAGCCGCGCTCGATGATGCGGCCGTCCTGGATCACGGTCTCGACGGAGGCGAAGTTTCGTGTGTCCTCGAGGGGGTTCTTGCCGAGGACGATCACGTCGGCCAGCTTGCCGATATCGACCGTGCCCAGCAGGTCTTGCTTGCCGATCATCTCAGCTGGCCACTTCGTGAGCCCCTGAACGATATACATCGGTGAGAGACCCGCGTCGGTCATCACCTGGATCTCGTGTTGGAGATCGAGCCCCGGCGCCTTGGTACTGTTCGTATTGCCCGAGATGACGATGCGACCACCCGCGTCTGCAAACATCTTGTGGAATCGCAGCGCGTTTGCGTAGCCTTTCATCCGCCGCTCGAGTACCGCTCCTTGATCGCCACGCGCAAACCGCGCGAACACCGAGTCGATCGCGCTCTGCGGGTAGTACGACCGGAGGTCGGGATCGCTGAAGAGCTGCCGCCCCTCCGCGACAAAACGCGCCCAGTCCTTGGGATACCCCGGAAAATTGATGACCAGCGTCGGCACGAGCGCGACCTGATGTTTCACCAAGACATCGATGAGCGCCTTGGCCTTCGCGTCGTCCATTTCGGCGTATCGATCCAGCTCATTCGCGTCGTCACGGCCCACTTTCCATTTCGAAGGATCGCGTGTCACCGCAATGCCGATGCCTGCCGAGTGCGGCAGGCTGGCCGACCCGAGGCGCGCCGCGTCCTCCGGAAACATCACCGGGCCGTACGCACGCGTGAACACCTTCTTCCCCGCCTTGCGCGCCTCGTCGAAAGCCGCCGCCGCGACCTCCATGGGCAGACTCCCGTCGTCGAGGATCACATAGTCGGCACCCGTGTCGATCCACAACTTGACCAGATCTCTCGCATCCTGTGCCGAGGCCGGTAGTCGGGAGGGAGTCGTCCGTGCTTCGAGGCCGGTGTCGGTCGCGTCGAGCTCCGCGTTGAGACGTGAGACGCTCGTGAACGTGCGCGGCGCGCGCAATTTTCCATGGAAGACCGCGTCACGGTACGGAACCGCTGTCTCGCCGCTCGTGCCGACGTCGATGGTCGAGGTAATGCCGTAGTTCAGAAGCGGCTCGGCGAGATACCACTCGTAGGACACCTGCGCATCGAACAAGCCGGGTAGGACGAATTTACCGGTGGCGTCGATAACCTGCGCGTTCGCCGGATAGCGGAGCTGCCCCTTGCGCCCGACGCTGACGATGCGGTTGCCCTGAATTACGACCGCGGAGTTCTGAAGCGGCGCCCCGCCGTTGCCGTCAATCAACGTGCCGCCTTCGACGACAAGCGTCGCCGTCGGCTGCTGGGCCCCCACGAGCGGAGAGCGGCAGACGCCGATGAGGAGAACAACGCTCAGGCCGAGCAGCCAGCGGTTGCGCAACGGTTTCATGGGACTCCTCTCGCCATCCATCGGCGGTGGCGTGCTCAGTTTTGACTCACTGGCGGACACTCAGCGGACTCGGCTGAAAGCCCGCGCCATTGTAGCGCCAGTAGGTCACCCGTCCGTTAGCCCCGGGAACTCCCAATCAAAGGGGTGGGCGGGATTGGCCGATATCTTGAACAGGAACTGGGTGGACCAGGAGGGGCCATGGACCCACTACAAGAGCTGCTTGCGGCCGACCATCGTCGTGTCTTTGAGTTTTTCGTGGTGGGCCTTCAGGATGTCTCCGAGCCTACCGTCGATCGCCAGGAGCTCCTCTACAACGCCAGTGTGCTCGCACACTACGCGCAAGTATCCACGCAGACGTCTGTCGAATGGCCGGCTCCCGAAAACCTGAGCGTCGTCTTCGACCACTTCGTCACGGACACGGCTCTGCAGCACGATAGCGAGATGATGGAAGTTGCCGGCACCCAGTGCCTGTTCTTGGCCGGCTTCTTCGAAGACCAGATGCGCCGCCGCCACAGCATCCGCTGGTACTCCGATCTGGGATCCGGATTCTTCAGCCAGGCAGCCTCATATGAACGATCCTCGCGCAAGGCGCAGCTCCTCGACGCGATTGCCAGACACTTCGAGGCCTGGCGTCAACGACACGCACGTCTGAGCCGCGCGTTGCGAGACCAGCCGTACCTTCTGCCTCCGGCCTAACCGAGGGCGTCCGGCGCCACGCACGACGGCGGATCGGGCGCCGCCTGCGCTCTATGCCGTGGTCGTGGCGTCGCTTCGCCGATTTGACAGGCCCGCTCTCGATCCAGACACTGTGAAGTCCACATGGCATCAGAGACGCCGGCTTCTGGAGGTGAAACACTCCTACAACCGCGGTTAGGCAAGCGCACGACCGGCCATCGGGAGCGCACGCGTGGGCTACCGACCGACCTGCTCGGTCAGTCCGCAGAACGATTGCGAGTCCTGGCACTGCTTTACGCGTTCGTTTTCTTCATGGCCGGGTTCTTTCCGGCGCTCTTGTTCGAGCAGGACCGCGCCAGGCTGCTGTCGAGCGTCGTCCTGTGGGGTCCCGGCGTCATCGCGATCGCCGTTGCGCTGCTCGTCGCGATCATCCTCCAGACTTCGCGCGTGCCGTCATCGGCTGTGATGACGCTTGGACTGGCTTTCGAGGTCGCCAGCAGCTACGGCATCGCCGCTGCCGAGTTCCTCGATCCAATGGGGCTCAACCCGAATATCCGTTGGCTCGGACTCTCCTGGGTTGCGGTGTGGACGCTCCTCTTCACGGTGGTGGTCCCAACGCGGCCACGCCGTGCCGTTGTGGCTGCGCTGGCATCAGTGAGCGCCGTACCGGTGGTGATTGGGTTCGGCATCCGGTCAGGGGTCTCGTCGTTCAACCCGGATCCCATGCAGTTCTTCTTCTGGCTCGTGTTCCCCTACCTGCTGGTCGTGGTCATGGCGTATGTCGGCGCGCGGGTCGTGTACGCCCTGGGCACCGAAGTCACAGCCGCTCGCGAGCTCGGAAGCTATCGACTCGTCGAACGCCTGGGACAGGGAGGCATGGGCGAAGTGTGGCGCGCGAAGCATCGCATGCTCGCGCGCCCAGCGGCGATCAAGCTCATTCGCCGTTCGACCTCCGGCGTTACGCCACTAGAGGTGTCGGACGACGCACGGCGGCGATTCGAACGCGAGGCGCAAGCCATCGCCCGTCTCCGGTCGCCGCACACGGTGACTCTTTTCGATTTCGGCATCGCCTCCGATGGCGCCTTCTACTATGTGATGGAGCTGCTCGACGGACTCGACCTCGACTCCCTGGTGCGTCGCACCGGGCCGGTTACGGCAGAGCGGGCCGTCTACCTGCTCCGCCAGGTGTGTCACTCGCTGTCTGAAGCCGAGTCCTGCGGCCTCGTCCACCGCGACATCAAGCCGGCCAACATCTTCGTGTCTCGCTACGGCGAAGACTATGATTTCGTCAAAGTCCTGGACTTCGGCATCGTCAAACCCGCCCGCGACCAGGCGGAGACCGGAACACTCATGACCCAGGGCCACGCCATCCACGGCACGCCTGCATTCATCGCACCCGAACAGGCACTCGGCCGGTCGGACCTCGACGGACGCGCTGACATCTATTCGACTGGGTGTGTGGCGTATTGGCTGCTGACCGGACAGCCCGTGTTTTCAGGCGACACCCCCATGGCGCTGGTGGTGCATCACGCCCACACGCCGCCTGAGCCTCCCTCAACCCGAACGGAACTACCCATTCCTCCAGCCCTCGACGAGCTCGTGCTGGCGTGCCTCGCCAAGGACCCGGCCGAACGGCCTCAGTCTGCGAAGGAACTGTCCCAGCGCCTGGCCGAAGTGATGAGCTCCAACGAGTGGACTCAGGATCACGCACGCGATTGGTGGACGCGGCATCAGCCGGTGTAGCGTCGACTAGGTCTCGGCGGCTCCGCTGCGCGGCAGCCGCCCTACGTACCGTAGCTACGCGACACGCGCCCCACATGGGGTACCGTAGGCCGGGTGCCGCGGAGCGGACCCGGCGACGTGCCTATGTCTCCGTCCGGTCGATCCACTTCTCGACCGTACGGGGTGGTGTGTACGCGACCAGCATGTCGATGAGGGCAGATGGATCGCTCGATACCGAGATCATCGCGCCGTTCTCGCGTCTGACGAATCCCTCCTCGATCATGTGATCGGCAAAGGACAGCAGTCCGTCAAAGTAGTGCTCCACGTTGAGGAGACCGCACGGCTTCTGATGAAGGCCAAGCTGCCCCCAGGTCAGGACTTCGAAGAGCTCCTCCAGCGTGCCCCAACCTCCTGGAATGGCGATAAACCCGTCGGAGAGATCCGCCATGACCGCCTTCCGCTCGTGCATCGACGAGACGACACGCAGTTCGGTGAGGCCTTCGTGCGCCACCTCCTTCGCTACCAGAGCCTCTGGAATGACCCCGATCACCTGACCGTGTGCACCGAGTACGGCATCGGCCACGGCTCCCATGAGCCCCACCCGTGCGCCACCGTAGACCAGACCCATCCCACGGGCGGCAAGGGTACGACCCAGCTCGTCGGCAACGGCGCGATAGCCCGGTCGACCACCGGAACTCGATCCACAGAACACGCAGATACGCTTCATAAGCCTGAGGCTGTTCTCATCACCCGCATCGCGACGTCGGCGTGACGCGTGTTCGATCGTACTCGACGGCTCCGCCCCCGAGGCTTGGGCGCTACAATCTGGAGTCTGGCTGTCGAAATAGTTGGTGGCGCGGCGTGACCAACATATCAGGAGGAAAACGATGAGACGCTGTTTGTTTCTGCTCGTGATCCTGACCGTTGCTGGCTGCAGCAACGACGACGACGACCCGACCGGCCCTACCGGTCCGGCCGTGAGCTTCTTCGTGACGAGCGCGACGAGCATCACCGGCAACCTCGGTGGTCTCGCGGGAGCCGATTTCACCTGCCAGCGACTGGCGACGTTGGCAGGACACGGGGAGCGAACGTGGCGCGCGTACCTGAGCGTCGAACGCGACGCGGCCAACAACAATCAGCCCACCCACGCGAAGGATCGGATCGGCACGGGACCCTGGTACAACGCCAGCCTGATGCTCGTCGCAAACACGAATACGGAGTTGCATGCCCGTACCGGGCGACGCCGCACTGTTCCTCGATGAGCGCGGCCAGCGGATCAACGGTCAGTGGACCGGTTCTCCAGGCCCGAACGAACACGACATCCTCACGGGATCGAATGCGGATGGGACACTGTTCGCTGGATCGACCTGTTCGGATTGGACATCCGGATCCGGTGGCCTCGCGTCACGGGTCGGACACTCCGATGGGATGGGGCCTGGTCAGAGCACGGCCGGCGCCCTGTCGTCCTGGAACGCGGCGCACGCAGGCCAGTGCGCGAACACGGCGCCTGGCGGAGGCGCGGGTCGCTTCTACTGCTTTGCGCGCTGAGTGACTCGGTCCAGGTAGCGCTGTGCTACCTGGCCCGCTCGGCTTTCTGCTTCTCCTCGTCGACGTACTTGACGGCACCAGCTTCGGCCACGTCGAGCCAGCGGCGCCACGCAGCGGTGTCCACGAAGGGATGCGGCTCGCCGGGCTTCCGGCGAGCCAGTTGCTGAGCAGGCTCGAAGACGGTGCCGCCACTCGGAACCGGGTACGTCGTCAAGTAGCTGTGGACGTGAACCGGCACCTCGACGTCCGCGAACTCACGCTTGAGACGCCGGACTGTCGAGAAACTGCGTGCCGCCCTCGCGTTCTCGCGTCTACTTCAGCTGCGCAGCCACGGCCGCGAGACCGGCTCGCGCGCACTTGTCGTCCGCCGCCTGATCCGGCGCGCCGCTCAAGCCGAGCCCGCCGATCCGTTCGGTGCCGATCACGATCGGCAGACCACCGCCGAGGGGCACCACCTCGGCCAGAAAGCGCTGTCCCTCGAGGTCGCTCCCGCCGGAGGTACGTTTTGCAAACTCCATCGAGGTGACGCCGAACGTGCGTGCCGTGTACGCCTTGCGCCTCGCGAGGTCGGCATTGTGAGGATTCGACGTGTCGGCACGCAGGAGCAGCTTCAGATCGCCGGCTCGATCGACGATCGCGACGGTCACATCGAATCCGTCCGCCTTGCACGCGGCGATCGCGGCGTCGCTGATCGTCCTGGCGAGCTGCAGCGACACGTTCCGCTCGGTGAGTACCTGAGCCTCCGCGCCCCCCGTCACAATCACCGCCCAAATGATGAACACGAGTGATAGCCTACGCACGCAACCTCCTGTCGATCCTGACTCACCTGCCGGAGACGCGATTCCGTTCGCGACAATCCGCGCTTGGCGGCGTAATACTGGCACGGGCCTCGCGACGTGGCAAGGCGCGGGGATTTCTGGCACTATTTGCCACTCCAAGGAGCCGTGCCCGGCGCACGATAGATCCCGCGCGCCGAGCGTCTCTCGGAGGTGCGCGGCCTCAGCGGGGGGGCCGCGTCGGATACGTCGTCGGCATCTGCTGTGTCGCCGACGGCTCGATCCGCAGGATACCGCCATCGGTATCGTGGTCGACCACGACGTACAGCAGCTCGTCGGGTCCCTGACGAACGTCGCGGATGCGCATCCCGAGCGGGACGAGCAGCGACTCGCGACGAAGCTCTTCGAGGTTCTCGTTGACGAGGATCCGATCGAGACGACCAGTGCCGGGGATCTCGCCGGTGCGTTGACCGCCTACGAAGATGTCACCTTTCCATTTCGGGAGCCTGCTGCCCGTGTAGAACGTCATGCCGGACAGCGAAATGGACGGTGTCCAGTACACGAGCGGCGACTCGAAGCCTTCCTTCGAGAACGCCGGCGACTGCCACGGTCCGGCGTAGGTGCGGCCGAGGCTCACGAACGGCCAGCCGTAGTTGGCGCCCGGCTTCAGGATGTTGATCTCGTCGCCACCGTTCGGTCCCATCTCGTTCTGCCACACGACGCCGGTCGAAGGATGGATGGCGAGCCCCAGCGAGTTGCGGTGCCCGAATGTAAAGACCTCGGGCTTGTGGCCGGCGCGCCCGACGAACGGGTTATCCGCCGGCACCGAGCCGTCGTCATTCAGGCGAAGCACCTTGCCGGAACAGCTGCTGGGATCCTGCGAGCTGCTACCGTCCCCGGCGCTCGGCGTCGTCATGTAGAGCTTCCCGTCCCGCCCCCAGGCGAGCCGCGACGGGCCGCTCACGCCGGGTCCGCAGCTGAAGACGTCCTTCAGTTCGATGATTGCGGATCCCTCGAAACGTCCGCGGGCCACCGTCAACGCGGTCTGCCTCCCGGCACCCACAGGCTTCAGGTACGTGAAGTAGATCGACCGATTGGCGGTGAACTGCGGATGCAGGACGACGTCCATGAGCCCTGAACGGCCTTGCACGCGCACCGTCGGAGCGCCGGGAATGGGCCTCGGATCGAGCACCCCGTTCCGAATGACTCGCAGTCGCCCGTCCTTCTCGGTCACCAGCATCACGCTTGCCCCGGACGGGCTCGCGGACTCCGGGAGGAAGGTCAGACTCCACGGATTCACGAGTCCGCGCGCGACGGGCACGACGCGAATCCGCATCACCTCGGCCGTGTCGTACTCGATCGGCTCGACCGGAATCCGGCCCGGTTCGAATCCCGAAGGCGCGATCGGCGAGCCGTCCTCGAAGGGAACCCTCTGCTGCGCGGCGCCGATGCCGTGCGTGGCAAACGCGCAGGACGCGATCAGGGAGAGCCAGGCGATGGGGCGAAGAGTTGCGATCCGCATGGTCGAGTCACCTCGTAGGCGGCGTCAGTATACGGTGAGTCGGGCGAGAGAGGTCACGAGCGTGAGGGCGCATCGCAGCCAGGGACGACTACGGAAGCGCGAACACATACAGGGTGTTGGCGTTCCCCTTCGCCTGCTCGGCACCAAGGCGGCTCACGCCAGAGCTGACGAGCGACGTCCCGGTGCTCACCGCGACGTACTGCCGGCCGTTCGCCCTGTACCAGATGGGAAACCCGTTCACGGGTGACCCCAGGTTCGTCGTCCAGAGGACCTTTCCGGTGTCCTGATCGAGGGCGCGGAAGTTGCCGCTGACGTCCCCACCGAAGACCAGCCTGCCACCGGTCGTCATCAGCGACAGTACGCCCGCGGTGTTGTCGAACGTCCACAGCGTCTTGCCGGTCTGTACGGAGACCGCATGGATCGTCCCGACGTGGCTGACCCCGGGGGGCAGCTGCTGCCGCTGGCTGCGAATCATGTACGCCGATGCCGGCCCTGCCGGCGGAATCGCATCCGCGGTCACCGACTCGATCGCGCAGGTGTTCTGCACTGGCATGAAGATGGCGTTGTTCAGCGGGCTGTAGGCGCCGGCCGGCCAGTTCTTCCCTCCGTTGGTGGTGGGACAGATGAGACGCTCCTCGTTGGCACGCGTGAAGAGCGCCTGCGGATTGACCACGGCCGCACCGGTCGCGCCGTCGATGCGGCTGACAACGTTCTGGAAGTTGGTCGGCCGCGCCCAGAGGAACTCGCCGGTACGCCGATCGAGCGTGTAGACGATACCGGTCTTCCCCGGAATTCCGGTCACGACGCTGCGGCGCTCGCCGGGCACCACTCGAGGATTGATCCACGCGACTTCGCTCGGATCAGGCGTAACGGCAGTGTCGACGAGGATGCGCTCGAAGGGGTGGTCCAGGTCCCAGTGATCGACAACGTGCTGGTAGTACCACCGCAGCTTCCCCGTATCAGCGTCGATGGCGAGCGTGCTGTTGTGGTAGAGGTGCTGTTTGTCATTGCCCCCCAGCAGGAACTTCGGCGCAGGCGACGTCACCGACGTGCCGATGTACAGCAGGTTCAGCGCCGGATCATAGCTGGGCGGCATCCAGGCGCCGACGTGGCGGCGACGCTCGTACGGGACGCCGCCCCAGGACTCGTCACCCGGCTCGCCTGGTTTGGGAATGGTGAACAACCGCCAGAGCTCCCGACCGGTTCGCGCGTCGTGGGCGGTCACGGAGCAGCCCTCGCCGCTGTAGCGGTAGTCGCAGGCGCGGCCCGAGAAGATCTTGCCCCTCGCAACGATCGGCCCAGACCCCTGAATAGCCGGGAGCTGGCGGTAGTCCTGAACACGGGTCTCCCATGTGGGTTTGCCCGTCCGCGCATCAAGCGCGTAGACGAAGTCGTCCACGCTGAGATCGATGATCGTGTCGCCGTAGATCGCCAGGTTCCGGTTCTTGAGCGGCGCGCCGGACAGATAGGTAGTCAGGTCGCCGGGAACGGCGCGGCGATGCTCCCAGAGGCGCCGGCCCGTCGCAGCATCGAGCGCCTGCGTCATGTCCGACGGGTTGGGGAGGAACATCGCGCCCCGGTACACCAGCGGCGTCGCTTCCTGGATGCCAGTCGAGGCCATCTCGTGCTGCCACGCAAGTCTTAGTCCGCCGACGTTCCCGCGGTTGATGTCGGAGAGCGGGCTGTAGCCCCAGCCGTCGAGCGTGCGCCGCCACATCAGCCAGTCGCCGTCATCGGGCGCCTCGAGCATGGCGTCGGTGACGGGCGGGAGTCGGTCCCCGTCCGGCGGGCCGGTGGGCCGCTGGCTCCCGGGCGACTCAGCGGCCACCTGGGCAAGGACGGCCGCGCTGAAGGCAGTCGCCAGCAGAGCAGGCCACGCGCGCGTGTAGGGGTTCATCGGCCCCTGATTCTACCCGCTGCGCGGGTGAACGCAGGGTGCGCCAGGCTTCAGTAGAAATCGTGGGCCTCGACCGACGCACCACCGTTGATTCCGTAGAGCCGCTCTGCTTTTATCGATCGCAC
Source organism: uncultured Acidobacteriota bacterium (assembly GCA_963827515.1). Classification (GTDB taxonomy): domain Bacteria; phylum Acidobacteriota; class Vicinamibacteria; order Vicinamibacterales; family UBA2999; genus JABFSA01. The sequence continues at coordinate 74,987 of CAWHBF010000004.1, forward strand.
GCCGTCCTGGTGCTGTAACACGCCTTCAACGAGCAGGAACGGCTGGCGGATGACGACTGTTCGCTCGCGATCGAACAGATCGGGGCGCACGATGATGTTCGAAATCCCTGTCTCGTCCTCGAGGGTCAGGAACACAAATCCTTTGGCGGTACCAGGCCGCTGCCGCGTGATGACCATGCCGGCGACACGCACGCGCCGGCCGTCTCGCGCCTGAGGCAAATCGGCGGCGCGCAGCACGCCGCGCAGCGCCATCTCACCACGACGGAGCGCCATTGGATGTGGACCGATCGTCAGCCCAGTGCCGGCGTAATCGGCTCGGAGGCGATCGTGGTCGTCCATCACCGGCAATGGCGACGCCTCGGTCTGGGCTTTGGGCTCTAGGCTCTGGGCGTTCTCATCATCGCTCTCAAACATCTCGCCAGCCGGACGGATGACGCGTTCGACCTGCCAGAGCGCACTACGGCGCTCGTTCGTGAAGGCGTTCAACGCGCCGATATCAGCCAGCGTTGTCAGCTCGTCACGTCGAAGCCCCGTGCGGCGGACCATGTCCTCGATGGAGGCAAACCGTTCTGCCGGCGGCAGCTGTACCGTCCATTCGTGCGCGCAGGTGTTGCAGAAGTAGGTTCGACTTTGGGCTCCAGGCGCTGGGCTCTGGGCTCTAGACTCTCGTACGACTTCAATCATCGACTCGTCGTCGGAACCGCATTTGGCGCAGAGCACCGGCGGCGCCGGTGTCTTCGTGTTGTTGAATGCTGCCATGGCCTGTCCCACGTCCTTCCGCAAGCCGTTTACGTACATGAGTCCCAGACAAATCGCGCCGTCTTCTTCGACGCGGCACAGCCAGTCGGATCGCTGCACGTCGATCGGAAGAAACCGCACGCCGCGACGCTGCGCGTCCTTGACGAGCGAGGCCGGGTGATAGAACCCCATCGGCTGGTTGTTGAGCAGCGCCGTGTAGAAGGCCGCCGGGTAATGCACCTTGAGGAAGGCGCTTGCATAGGCGAGCAGCGCAAAGCTGGCAGCATGTGACTCTGGAAAGCCGTAGAGCGCAAACGAGGTAATCGAGCCGATGATGCGCTCGGCCGTCTCGCCCGTGATGCCGTTGCCGGCCATGCCGGCGCGGAGCTCTACCTCGATCTGCCGCATACGCTTCTCCGACCGCTTGAAGCCCATGGCGCGGCGCAGCTCCTCGGCCTGCCCCCCTGTGAACCCCGCGGCCACCATCGCGATCCGCAGCAACTGTTCCTGAAAGAGCGGCACGCCCAGCGTGCGGGCGAGCACCGGCTCGAGCGAGGGGTGAAGTGGCACCACCTTCTCCCGGCCTGCCCGGCGGTTGAGATACGGGTGCACCATCTCGCCCACGATCGGCCCTGGCCTGATGATCGCCACCTGCACGACCAGATCGTAGAAACGGGCCGGTTTGAGGCGAGGCAGCGTCGCCATCTGCGCCCGTGACTCCACCTGGAAGACACCGACTGTGTCAGCCCGCTGCAGCAGGGCGTAGACGTCGGGATCGTCCGGTGGCAGATGGGCAAGATCGAATTTTGACTTTTGACTTTTGACTTTTGAATTCGAGCTCGTGTCAACGAGCTCGATCGCATCCTGGAGTACGGCCATCATGCCGAGGCCGAGCAGATCCACCTTGACGATCCCCATGTCGGCGCAGTCATCCTTGTCCCACTGCACGACCACACGGCCGGGCATCGATGCCGGCTCGAGAGGCACCACCGCATCGAGCTCGCCCTGACAGATCACCATGCCGCCGGAATGCTGTCCGAGATGCCGCGGCAGATCCTGGATCCGTCGCCACAGGTCCGCGAATATCCGCATGCGCGACCCCTCTGGCGAGAGACCCACCGATCGGAGGTTGCGCTCGAATGTCTCGTTCGAATCGACAAACTCGAAGTTGTTCATCGCCTTCGCGAGCCTGTCGATCTCTTCGGCACCGATCGACAACGCCATGCCGACATCACGCGCGGCGCTGCGGCTGCGATACGTGATGACATTGGCGGTCATGGCCGCACCAAGACGGCCGTACTTCTCGTACACGTGCTGAATGACGCGCTCGCGACGGTCGCCGCTCGGCAGGTCGAGGTCGATGTCAGGCCATTCGCCGCGTTCCTCGGACAGGAAACGCTCGAAGAGCAGATCCATCGCAATCGGATCGACCGCGGTGATCCCCAGGCTGTAGCAGACCGCGCTATTGGCCGCCGACCCGCGTCCTTGCACGAGGATGTCGTGCTGCCGCGCGTAATTCACGATGTCCCAGACAATGAGGAAGTACCCGGCGAGCTGCAGCTTCTCGATCAGGTCGAGCTCGCGGGCAATCTGGACGCGAGCCTTGTCGTGGTACGGACGATACCGTTCGCGTGCGCCGACATCGGTGATTTGCCGCAGGAACGCGATCTCGGTGTCGCCGTCCGGTACCGGGTACTGCGGAAACCGGTAGCCGAGATCCGCCATCGTGTATTCGAGGCGCTCGGCCAATGCCTCGACGCCCGCGAGCGCCTCGGGGCGATCGGTGAAGAGCCGCGCCATGGCTTCAGGGGACTTCAGATACCGTTCGGCGTTACACGCGAGCCGACGCCCCGCGGCATCAAGCGTGGTGCGATGGCGAACGCATGTCAGTACGTCGAACAGCGGGCGCTCAGCAGGCTCGGCGAACCGTACCCCGTTGGTCGCCACCATCGGCACACGAAACGCCCGGGCGAGCGCCTCCAGCGCCACATTCTCCGCCTCGTCGTCTCGCAGCAAATGACGTTGCAGTTCGACGCACACGTTGCGGCGCCCGAAGAGCCCGACGAGGCGATCCAGCAATCCACCGACGCCGTAGTGCTGGCCGTCGAGTAACCGGCGACCGCCAAGCGCCACGAGGCCGGTGGTCCACCCCTCGAGCTCCTCGAGAACCAGTGCACCGCCTTTCCTCTCCCTCGTAGAGGTTTGCGCAGAGGAACTCTCATCCAACAGACCGCGCATCTTCATGCGCGTCACGAGGCGGCAGAGATTGCGATAGCCCTCCTGGGATTCCACAAGGACGGGCAGTTGCCAGCAACCGCTACCCGTCACGGGCCACTGAGTCACAGAGACACGGAGATTTCCATATTTATCCTCTGTGGCTCCGTGCCTCTGTGGCCTATGGGGGTCGTTTCTTTGGGTTATTCGTTCTGAGTTGTGGAAGGGCGCGATCGTCAGCTCGGCGCCGATGATGGCTTTGAGGCCGGCCTTGCGGGCGGCCTTATGAAACCGTGGAGCGCCGTACACGCCATCCGCGTCGAGCAGCGCCAGCGCCGGATACCCGAGCGCCGCGGCACGCTCGACGAGCGTTTCGGGCAGCGAGGCGCCCTGCAGAAAACTGAACGCGGAGGCGCAATGGAGCTCGATGTACACGGTTGGTAGTTGGTGGCGGAAGCTGGAAAGTCGGAAGTGGTAGTGGTAGAAGGTAAATAGTTAGGGCGGGTTCCGCGTAGCGGACCCGCCGAATCATCAATCAACGACACCCTCGACGAACCAGGTGTCGGTGCGGCGGTCGCGAAACACACGGTAGGCGGCACCATCACTCAGCGTCACATCCCACTCGTCGCGATCCCATGTTTCCTCGGTCCACCAGTTCCCCGCCGTTCGCCAGGGGCCGGCACACTGCGTCACGGCGCCTCCGACTGAGACCGGCCTTCCCCGCTCGACACGCACACGCGCAGGGACCGGATTTCTGAATCTCCGCAATGCGACAGCAGGGGCACTCGATACTTCAACTGCCCCAACAGGCCACAGAGACTCAGAGACACAGAGACCTTCATGGCTTTCCTTTGTCCGTTCGGGCCCGCGCACCGGCACCATGTGTAAAGCATTTCGCTCTGTGCCTCTGTGCCTCTGTGGCCCGTCCGGAATCGAATCAGCTGGAGCGAATGCTTTCATCTCAAACGCTCCTGGCTCCCACGAATCCACGACAGCCGGTGATCCGCATCGCCCTTCGCCCATCAGCGCGGTGAGTCTGGCCATAAGCGTGGAGATCTGCTCCGGTGAGGGCAGCGGACGCGTCAACAGCGAATACTGGAGATCCCGTGCTGGCGTCGGGTCGACCGCTACACATACGCGGTCGATCGCAGCGGTCGGAGGATGCGACTCGAGATCCAAGAGGGCCAGCGTGCGCAAGGTACGTGCCTCCCGCATGGGCGTCGGCAGCTGCAGCGTGCGTTCGTGCACGGTCCGAGTCACAAGATGCAGCCGTACGTGCAAGACGGCTGCGCCGCGTCCGCGACGCTCGAGATGTGCCGCCAGCGGTTCCATCAACCGTCCGAGCACGAAAGAGAGTGGCTCCAGACCCTCGATCGGCCACTCGAGATCGATAGCCTGTTCGAAACGTTCTTCAGGTACCGCAGGCAGGAGCGGTCGTGGATCTTCCCCGCGCGCAAGCCGCTGCCACCGTACACCTTGTTGTCCGAGCCGCGCCGCCATGGCGTCTGGCGGCAATGCCGCCACCTCTCCAAGCGTGCGCAGGCCCCAACGGCGGAGAGTGGTGATGACACTGTCGTGCGATGGTGCGACGGTGCGAGAGTGCGACGGTGCGGCGGTGGCGAGGGAGTCGGTGCGAGGGTGCGACGATGTTGGTTCGTCGTGAGCGACTACCGCTAACAGGTGAACGGGGAGCCTCGCGAGCACGGCGGCCTCGTCGCCTGGATTGACGATGGTCAACGGCTCGCTGAAGCCATGTGCGAGCAGACGCGCGGCGGTGCGCGTGCCGGCTACGGCAAGACGAACACGCAGTCCGCGATCGGCGGCGGTCCGACCGAGCGCCTCGCCCATCGCGTGCGCATCCCCAAACAAGCGCGTCAGGCCGCTGAGATCGATCGTGACCTCTCGGGGACTGTTCACCTCGATGCGCGGCGAGAACTCGAGCGCGACCTCCTGCACGGCCTCGATTGAGCTCCCCTCCGCCGCGTACAAAACGCCGAACATCGCCAGATCTCAACGAGGGCTACGACGTGCTGAACCAATCGCATTGCCGTAGTGTCCGGCTTCAGCCGGACCGTGCGAGGTCCGCCTAAAGGCGGACACTACTTCCGATTGCGTTTCTGACTGCGCGAGCATCGGTATCCCCTGCGCCGTGGCGTGAATCGTGACCGCCCCGTCCACCCGGCGTCTCGGCGAAACTACGCGTGCGGTCACATCCATGCCGGTCAGACGCCGGCTGCGTTCAGATACACCCGCCCACTGAGTGCGGCCATCCAACGACAGCGTGACCCCACCGGCACTGCGTGCCAGCGGGCGCGGCACGATCAGCACGCACGCTATCTCGGTCCCCTCCACCGCTCGCTGCAAGCGCAGCCAGGTCATGAACGGAAGACGATTCAACGCCGCCAGCGGCGCATCGGCCAAATCAAGCGCCGCCATGCCAAAACCGCCAGACTGCAACACGAGATGAAACGCTTTCAGTGCGCGTTCGATCAGCCGATCGACCAACGCCTCGGGTCCTGGGCTCGATGGCCCGGACCGAGACCCGAGGGTTACCGTCTGAGATCGGCTGATGGCATGACCACGGACCCACAAGAGACGATCGAGGGCAATGCCGGCGGACATCCCGGACGACACGTCGAGCTGGTCGAAGGTGTCGACCAGCGCCGCAATCTCGCCACGACGCGTCGCCGCGGCCAGCATCTGAAGCAGAAGCGTGGTCCGGCCCGACGACCGTGCCCCGACAACTTCCGACAACTGCCCGCGTGGCAGTCCACCTTCCAAACCCGCATCCAATCCCGCCATCGTCGTCGGGGCCACGTTCCCGTCGCCTTTCCCTGGCAGACGTGCCGTCGTGAGCGTTTGGTCCAGCTTTCGTGCGCGAAGCGCAGATTCCAGGAGAGCCACAGCAGGATGAGCCATATTTTCGCCTTATGTTCGCTTTTACAGACGGAACTATATACCCAAAGTCTGATGGCGATCAATAAGCGAAACTACTAGCCCAGAGCAGTTTCGATCTTGGCCGTACGCAGCGAGGAGGCTTCAGCCTCCGCGGACACGCGCACGCTGAAGCAGGTGCGCTCTACGGTGAAACGACCTTAACGAGGATTCTGGGACGGTGCGAAGGTGCGAGGTTACTGGCCGGTCCAGGTGAACCCGATGCCACCGCCGCCTCCGCCTGGTGCGGCGATTGGCGCAATGGACATCTGCGCTTTGCCCTGACCCACGGTGACAGCCCAGCCGGAGACAATGCCCAGCGCCGCACCAAACGTCACGTCGCTCAGGAAGTGGCGTTTCTCATGGACGCGTGACGCGGCCACAAAGGAAGCCATGGCGTACGCGGGCACACCGGTCTTCCAGCCGAAGTGGCGGTGCAGAACCGTCGCGGTAGCAAATGTGACCGACGTATGTCCGGACGGAAACGAAAACTCGGTGCCATCAGGACGCGTGCGACGCGCGGCGATCTTCATTCCGGTCGTCAGCGTTTGCGTCACGATGTTCGCCCGAACGAGATCGGAGCCGACGGCAGTGAGCTTCGGACTACCCGTCAAACGTCCAACGGCAAAGGCCGCAAGAGCACTTCCGAACTGGAGCCGAGCGCTGCCAATGGTTTCACCGCTGCTGAGGAAGCCCGTATTCGAGCCGGAAAGGGTCGTGGTTGCCGCTCGGTCCACGGGGTGCAGCGCGGCCGCCATCAAACCCCCAACCGCCAGGATCGTCAGCGTGTCTTGTGAAGCCAAATTACGAAAATCTGTGACGGTGTCCTGAAACAGCCCAGTAAAGGCGCGCGAGGTTTGTGGAATCGAGGCACTCGGCGCAAGCGTTTGAGCCGTCGCTGGGGTGGCGCACTGGAACGCGGTCGCCATCGCGAACGTCGTACACAGGCACCGGGTGCGGACTGAGGGCATCATCAGGTCTCTTATCGGCTGTTCTAACGGTCTTGAGAGTATAACCCAGGCTATTCCGCGATCCTGGGGAGTTGCCGATCGAGACCGACGGGCTGCCAGCCGTCAGCCGCCTTCCTGAAATAGACGTTCACGGGGGCTTCCCAGCCTGGAAAGTCCGGGTGCAGACTTCGAATCGCGACCGACACGAACTCGGCGCCCTGCACGATCGACGGCGGCGCCTCTCCACGCGTACTCTCGACTCGTACTTCCTGGGTCTGTCCCACGTTGGTTCCGGTCGCATTGTCGAACTTCGACCATGTCAGGACGTACGCCGTCGGCGCGGTCGCCACACCGGCACCGACCGCCGCGTTCTCGAACGTCAATGTCCCACTCGCACTGAGCCGCGGATCCACGATCGGATTCACACCGGTCAGCCAGGCTCTCAGCACCTTGTCGCGCCGCTTGATGAGCGTGTCCGAGATATACGCCGCCGCGGCGGGTTCGCTGTAGCGCGCCTTGACCACGATCGCGCGGATCGCCTCGTCCGAAAACTTCGCGACGAGCCTGGCCGCCCAGAACGCATCTTCGGGCCGCATCAGGTCGAAGGCCGGGTTCGGGTACTCCGGTCTCCATTGCACGGGATCGAAAAACTCTGCCTCGAACCGGCCGACCGATGGCGCCACGTCGGGATAGTCCACGAGAATCCACGGCCGCACGTACAGGCCGAGCGTCGCCAGCGTCTTCAGCGCGGGCGCCCACTCCAGGATGTATTCGTTCCCCGCGCGCGGCACCTGAGGAAACACGCTCCCGCTTCCTAGGGTCGATCCGAAATCGAACATATAGTGCCGGACGTGCCGCGCCCCGGCTGGTCCCGTGAGCATGTCCAGGCTGTTGAGACCTCGCGAGTCGTCATGATTGAGCCACGCCGCGAAAACGCGACTCCCTCGCAATTCGCGTCGGTGCTCGTGCGGATGGATATCGTTCGGATCGTCCGGCCTGGTCCCGTAGTACTTGAAGTAGCCGAGCGGTGTGCCCTCGGCAAATTGGCTCGCGGTCGCCCGGTACTTGCCGTTTGGCAATCGCGCGGCCCGTTCCAGCAGTCGATCGATGTCAGCACGCCGCATGGGGCGGCGACGACCCCTCAGATCCACGATCGTGGCCTTCGGCGAAATCACGATCTTCTCCGGGTCGATTTCGACGACGTGCCCTTCGACAACGTTGTAACCAAGCGCGTGATAGATCGCCGCGCCGATCACTTCCGCGCCGCTGGCCATCTCGGGGTTGCCGGGCGGATCGAATTTGATCTGATAGAGACGCCCGGAAGGATCCGTGATTCGATACCCTGGCGTAATACCGGACGTCTTATCGCGAACGATGGGCCAGCCGTCGACGTTGATACTGTCGACCGAGTTCGGCCCTCGCACGATTTCATCGAGGGACATCTCCCGACGCCCGATACGGTTGGTGAACCAGCTCGAATCCGGAACCTCGTCCATCGTGTTGACGTTGACGGCGGGAATGTCCCGCCGGTCGCCGGGTTTGATAAACGTGTGCTCGCCGAAGTCGTAGCCGTTGCTGCCCTCGATCGGCGTTGCACGTCCGGCATCGAACGTCGTGTCGCGATCGATCTGGATCGGATCGTCAGGGTAGAACCGCGGTGCCGCACCACGGCTCGCCTCCGCCAGGGCAACTCCGACGAGCACCGCGACGAGCCACACCAGCCGGCCCGTTTTCGAACCACGAAGGACACGAAGGTTACGAAGGAATTTTGATACCCATAAACGGGTTTCGTGATCTTCGTGTGCTTCGTGGTTACGGGCGTGTCGCTGATGCGGACTAAAAGACATTGCCGAACCTGAGGATGAAGTGTTTACCGCCGCTGCTGCCGAACGCCCCTTCGACACGCAGGAACACGCCGTTTCTCGTCCCAAAGCGGAACCCGATGCCGTAGTCGGACTCGAGGTCCTTCAGATTCAGGTCCTCGTAGCCGAGATGCCACCTTGCCCGCGTCGTAGAAGATCGCACCGTCGACGGCGGTGAAGATCTCCCAGCGATACTCCGCCTGCAAGAGGATGCTGTTCTCATCCCTGAAGCGGAATCGGCGGAAACCTCGGAGATCGTCCGGCCCTCCGAGCGTCCGCAGGAGATAGAACGGCACCTCCTGACCGGCGTCTACATCGGAGGTCGATGCCGCCGCCCGCAGCGCCACCACGCGGCGCTCGTTGAGTAACGGAATGTATTGCTGAAGATCGACGTCCACACGGTTGAAGCTGTACCGCTGCAGATCGAGGTCATCGACGTGCAGAAGCACGGCCTTGTACTGGCCCCCGCGCCGTGGATTGCCTCTCGGTTGGCGAGTATTGATGTCGGCTGACAACTCCCAGCGAAGGAAATCGGGCTGCGCCTCCAACCCCGGGACACGGCTGGGCTCGTATACCTCCTCTATCGATGGGCCGCCGTCTCCCGATCCGACCGATGGCGTCAGCCAGTCCAGAGCTGTTCCGAGCGAAAGCCACGACACCGGCCGGACCCCTCCGGCCGCCCCAACCTGTGAGCTCCGGATACCGTATACGGCCTCTTCACCGCGTAGCGACGCCGGTCCGATGCCGTAGAATTGCTCACTGGGAAATTCGAACATCCGCCCGTGGACATCGGAGAACACCCGTCCGTCGGCCAGCTCGGGCAGCTCGAGCTTGGCATCGAGCATCCAGTACTTCTTGTATGACAGGGCGGCAAACGCGGTGATGACGCCCTGCTCGCCGAAGACACGCGGTCGGCGATAGGCCGGCGCGACCGTGAACCCGCTTCCAGAGGTAATCTGACCGATTCTCGGATAGAACCCCTCTGGCGGTGCCAGCAGCCGCTCGAAGAATCGGCTGTTCTCGAGCGCCAGCAGCGTGCGCTCTGCACGACCCATCACCGGCGGTGTCAGTGCCTGTGACTTGGCTTCTCTGTCACGCTCGAGCACCTCTGCTCGCGTTGTCGGCTCCGGCTCCTGGGCAACGGCAGGGACAACGGCCACGACGTGCACGGCGACGAAGGCAAGCGCGCAGACGAGCAGCCGGGCACGCGCTCCGTCACCGCACTGCACCTCCAGCGAGATCGGGTCGAGAGAATACCTAAACAGTGACAACGGCGCGCTCCGCGTGAGATGTGTCCAGCTCAGACACGGTCAGCGGACCGGTCAGGTCCGGCAAGTGCGTCTTCCACCAGGCTCGCGCCGACGCCTGATTCCAACTCTCACATGCCCGACAGCCCACGGCCATGCGGAACAGCTCTTCTGCGGATTGCGGCCGATCGTTCGGATCCTTCGCCAGACACGCCAGAACCAGCTCATCGAGCTCATGGGGAATCGGCAGTTCCGTCCGCTGGGACGGCGGCACCGGTTTCGCGTGCGCGTGCTGCAACAGCATCTTCATGGGCGTCTCCGCTTCGAACACCAGGGTTCCAGTGAGGAGATAATACGCGACACAGCCCAGCGCGTACACGTCGGCTCGGCTGTCGACGTCCGCCTCGCCCATGATGATCTCCGGCGCCATGTACGCCGGCGTCCCCGTCGTCGTATGGTCGAGAGTGAGGAGCGTCTCGGCCGCGGCGGTGCGATCTCGCACTTTCACGAGGCCGAAGTCCAGGACCTTGACGAAGTCGTATTCGAGCCCCATGCGACACACGTAGATATTGGCCGGCTTGACGTCGCGATGCACCATCCCGCGCGCGTGGGCGTCGGCGAGCGAGTGGCAGAGCCTGCCGGAGGAGGAAAATGGCGCGATCCGCCGGGACGGGACCGAACTCGCGCACGAAGGTCTCCATGTCGCGACCCACGAGCAGTTCCATCACGTAGTAGAAGGTCCCCTCCCCCGTCATCCCGAAATCGAAGAGCTGAATCGTGTGCGGCGAGCTCAGTGCGGCGGTCGCCTGGGCCTCGCGTTCGAAACGGCGGAGGAGCACCCGAGCTTCGGCCTCATCGCGGGCGCCGAGCACCTCGGGACGGACGAGTTTGATCGCGGCGTGACGAGCGAGGAACTGATGGCGGGCCCGCCACACCTCGCCCATGCCACCGTGCCCGAGCAACTCGATCAACTGGTAGCTGCCGAGTTCCTGCGCTTCCTTCAACCGCCGACCAAGGCGATAGAGGACCCGGGACGGCAGCATGGCGACGATCGCGCACGAGTAGTTGGGCAGCACGAGGATCACGGCATGAGGCAGCGAGACCACAGGGTTGCCGAGCAGATATGCGACGAAGAGGGCGAGCGGATCCATCGAAGCCGCCACGAGCGAGGCGATGAGGATTCGCTGTGGCGAGGCCGGCGCGATCATGGCGAAGATGAGGATGCCGGCCGTCACCCACGACAGGCGAATCGCGGATCTGGCAAGGGCGGAATGATCCAGGTGTTCAGAATCGCGACGAGGATGCTGTTGAGCACCAGGTACCCGAGGCTGACGTCGGTCTTCGTCCGTCCGGGCCGCGTGCAATAACGCGCCATCCAGAACATGAATGCCGCGCTCGCGATCCCGAAGATCTCGAGGCCGACAGCACGCATCGACACCTGGCGTCCCCATGTCAGGGGAACCAGCACGACGTCGACGAACAGGCCGATCGCCCACAACGCACCCACGACGGCCGCAAACAGCGCGAGCCGCTCGATCTGTTCCGAGACGAGTTCGTCCGGAAGACTCGTCGTGCGGCGGCTTTCGCGCCCACCGGTCGGTGTCTGGAGACGTGGCGCAACGACTTTTACGGCTTGGGCCATGGTTTCGATGGGGGTAATGCGCTGCCTCAGCTCTTCGAGATTGAGGCGAATCGATGCATGCGATCGTATCAGGTCGCCGAGAATTTCGTCTCGATCCCGGACCGTCCGATTGGCCGGCCGGCGGTCCTCCAGGAAAGGCCACAGACGCGTGCGCACGAGGGGCGGCAGCGTGGCCTCGAGATACTCGAGGGCCGTGCCCCGCAGATTCTCATCCCCGGTCAGGAGCCCTCGATATGCGATCTGCAGCGGCTCGGCGGGCTGCACGAGGGACAGGAGCGTAAAGACGTGCGCCAGCCCCTGGTTGGCCCGATCCTTGATGAACTCGTCCTCGAAGGAGCGATCGCCCGTGTCATCGAGCCGGTCGAGGAGCCGGTGGCTCTCCCACACAGCGCGGCCGACGGCGAGCTCGCGAAGCACCACGGCGTAAATCGTGACGGCTTCGATGCGCACTTGCGGGTTTCTGGACGCAATCGCCGCAAGCGAGCGGCCGCATTGAAAGCGGACCTCGAATCGCTGATCTTCCAGCGCCTGGAGCAGTCCGTCCGTGGCGCGCTGCGAAACACACACCGAGAACACCCTCGCCAGGCGACGCCTGACGGCGAAGGACTGGTTCGGATCGACCAAGGCATCGATGAGTTGGCCCACCCGCTCCTCCGCCACCTTGCGAAGAGCGGGGACGGCCTCCTCGGCGAGCGGGTCCCACGCGAGGAGGGGAATGACGTGGGGCACGAGTGCCGCGGACATCCCCTCCTCGCGATGCAGGAGGGCCGTGATGCGCCCGCGGTCCTTCGAGCGCAGGACGAGGATGTCGGCGATCTCGGGATCGAGATTCGCCTGGGTCGGTGAAGGCACGTGCGCGGTGCCGGCGTGACTTCGCGGGTCGTCGGGCTTCCGCTCGCTGAGCGTCCGAAGCATCACCGTCTTCGTCGTGAGATCCTCGAGCTCCGACAGGTCGAGTTCGAGGGCCCTGTTTCGCAAGCTCCGCTCGAGCGTCTGCACGTAGCCGCGATTCAATCGGCTCGCCACGACCAGCGCGAAACAGGAGCAGCCGATGGCCAGCCACAGAATCACGGCATCATGGCTGGCGGGCACCAGCAGGACAAGGACGACCTGTATGACGCCGCCTCCCAACGCGTCTCCGAGGCGGTCAATCCCCACGTCGATGAGCGACTTGGCCGCCCGTTTCTCGGTCGGCGGGATGGGGGTGTAGAAGAGCTCGTAGGCCGAACGGAACAGTCCGCCCCGACAAACCGTCTCGGCGCCGCGAGCCACGACGATGCTCGCGAGCCCCGGCGCGACCAGCCCCCCTATGCCGCCGGCCACGACCGCGAGCGACGGTGTTCCCGTGATGGCTCCCAGGCCGAGGCGCTCGAGCGCGATTCGACTGGACGACGTCTGCACCACGAACGTGATGAGACTCGTGGCCGCGTAGTAGATCGCGAAGAACCTCAGCAGGCTTTCTCCCCTGCCAAAGGCGACCACCGCATGCGCCTTGAAGAGGTAGTCCACGAGCGCCGCACCGAACGTGCCGAGCAGGACCAGCAGCGCCAGATTCCGAAGGTACGAGGCCTCGCGTAACACGCGCAGTCCGGACCGCGGCGCCTCCGGCGCCAGATCCGGCGACACGTCGCCGATGGCGGAGGACATTGCGTGGCTCTGGGACCCAGCCAAACGGCGAATCTCCCACGCGCAGTAGAGATTTCCGATCGCGAGCACGGGCAGCGTAGCCGCGACACCGAAACCGGCTCCCACTCGCTCGGCGATCAGGCCGCCGACGAGACCGCCAAGCGTCCCTGCGCCGGCAATCTGCCCGAATCGCTTGCGCGCGGTGTATGGATCGAACCGTTCCGTCGCGATGAGCCAGAAGCCGGAGCCCAGCAATGGCCCAATGCCGGAGATCTGCAAGTAGACCAGCACGGCGGCGGCCCGCGGCATCACAGGCACCAGCAGCCAGTCGACGATCAGCAGCACGGCGTTCGCCGCGAACGCCATCGGCACGAACGCCCCCGGCGTGACGTACCGCAGGCCCCTCGACATCAACACGACGAGGCCGATCGATACCGCGGCGGTCGCGATGACCATCGCGGGCAGCGAGGTCACGTCCAGGTTCGCGAGATAGATCGCGTCGCGGGTCGCTTTGCCTGCAATGAACTGAGCGGTCACACCGGCCGCGCAGAACATGGCAGTCCGGACCGCTCCACGCGGCGGCGCGGAAGCATTCATGATGGAAATAGTTGCATCCTACCACCCGGGGCGCGCCTGCGACGGCGCGGTACAATGCCCCACCGGTGCTTGACCGTTCTCGCGTTCCCCTCCTATCCGCAGGCGTTTCTCGAATCGCCGTCGCCCTGACCTACCGGGATTTCCGGGTGTTGTGGACGGGTGCGTTCGCGTCGAGCATCGGCACCTGGATGCAGAAGGTGGCGCAGAGCTGGCTGGTCTTGACGATTGGCGGTTCCGCGTCGGCCTTTTATCTCGGGCTCGACGCCTTTCTCGGCGAGCTGCCGATTCTGCTCTTCACGTTGATCGGGGGCGTGGTCGCCGACCGGCGCGATCGGCGCCAGCTTCTCCTCGCGTCGCAGTACGTCCAGATGGCAACGGCGTTCACGCTCGCCGCGATCGTCTACTTCGACGTTGTACGCATCTGGCACGTCCTGACGCTGTCGGTCATCACGGGCATGGCGCAGGCGTTCGGCGGCCCGGCGCACCAGTCGCTCCTGCCGTCACTCATCGACAAACAGCACCTGCCGAACGCGATCGCGCTCAACTCGATTCAGTTCAACCTGGCACGTGTCATCGGTCCGCTGCTCGCCGGTGCCGCGCTCACCGCGTTCGGGATGGCGGCCTGTTTCGGCCTCAACGGCCTCTCGTTTCTCGCGGTGATCCTGGCACTTCTGTCGCTGCACGTTCGGCACATCCCCCCGACCAGTCGGCGTCGGATGTCGGAGGAGCTTCGCACGGGCCTGTCGTACGTGCGTGATGAACCTGGACTCATCGGGCTGACGTTTCTGGCGTTCGCGACGACGTTTCTCGGGACACCGTTGCTGACATTCCTACCCGTCTTCACCCAGGAGGTGTTCCTCGGAGGCGTCGGCCAATATACGCAGCTCATGGCCTGCGCCGGTGTCGGCGCTGTCTCCGGGGCGCTCGTGGTGGCCTGGCGTGGTCGGTCCAGTGGGATGGGGCGCACGGTTCTCCTGCTTCAACTGACGTTTGGCGCCCTGGTCACGCTGTTCGCGGTCACGCGGGTGGTTTGGATCAACTCGGTCCTGCTCTTCGGCGCCGGCGCCTGCATGGTGATGGTATTTGCGATGCTCTCGTCCCTCGTGCAGCACATCGCTCCAAATGAGATGCGCGGTCGCGTCGTGAGCATCTACATGGTCGCCTTCCGCGGCGGCATGCCGCTCGGCAGCCTCGTGGCAGGCTACATCGCAACGCTGACCTCGGCTCCGACGGTGCTCACCGTCAACGGTGTGCTGTTGAGTCTGGTCGCCGCCTGGTTCCTGTTCAAGCCAGCAGGCGTAAGGGACCTGACGTAGTCCCCTGAGCACACCGCCGACGTTCAGTCGTGACGAGGACACCGCCAGTAAGTAGAATGCACCAGCCGCTGCCGGGGTAAGGCTTCGGCACCCGTCGAAGTCGACAATCGAAGTTCGCAAGGGCCCAGGAGGACACTGCATGGATTCCAGGCACAGACTCGAGAGTCGCCGTCAACTCCTCAAGTGGCTATCCGCAAGCCCACTGCTCGCGTTTCCGGGCCTGGCGGCTCTGGCTGCCGACGGGGCACCGCCCGCGCAGCTGACACCCCAGGATCCGCGGGTCTGGGCGCCGGCCTCGCTGCAGGATCTGATCACGAACCCCATGGACGCGATCAACGTCTTCGACTTCGAACCGGTCATGCGCAAAAACGTGCCTCCCGCGCACTTCGGCTACATGGCCTCGGGCATCGACGATGAGGTGACGCTGCGTGCCAACCGTGAAGGGTTTCTCAAGTTCCAGCTCAGGCCGCGGCGCCTCGTCGACGTCAGCACGATCGATACGAGCACGCAGATCCTCGGGGTGAAGTACGACACGCCGATCATCGTCGCGCCCATTGGCGGCCATCGGGCCTATCACGCTGATGGCGAGCTGGCGGTCGCCAGGGCGGCGAAGGTCGGGAACCACCTGATGATCCTGTCCACCCAATCGACGACCTCGCCCGAGGACGTGATGGCGGCGCGCGGCGCGCCAATCTGGTATCAGCTCTACGCCACCAACAAGTGGGAAGTCTCGAAGGCACTCCTGACGCGTGCGGAACGGGCGGGCTGCCTTGCCGTGGCGGTGACGGTGGATCGCAACGGGGGGCGCAACCAGGAAACCCTGTTCCGTCTGCAACGCACCGACACGCGCGACTGCTCGGTCTGCCACGACAGGAGCAGCCTGGAAGCCAACTACCGGAGGAGGCCGATGTACGAGGGCGTGGACCTCTCGGGCCTGACCAACATCCAGTCGTCCGCCATGACCTGGGACACCATCAAGCGCATGCGAGACGCGACGAGAATGAAGATGGTGCTCAAGGGGCTGCTCGCGCACGAAGACGCGACGCTCGCGGTCGGGGCTGGCGTCGACGCGATCATCGTGTCGAACCACGGCGCGAGGAGCGAGGACAGCGGACGCTCGACCATCGATGCGTTGCCCGAGATTCTGGAGGCGGTCAAAGGTCGCATGCCGGTCCTGGTCGACAGCGGCTTCCGACGCGGCACCGACATCGTCAAGGCGCTGTGCATGGGGGCCGCCGGGGTCTGCGTCGGCCGGCCCTATATCTGGGGCCTGGGCGCGTTCGGCCAACCCGGGGTCGAGCGTGCGCTGGAGCTCCTGCGCATCGAAACAGCGGCCGCCATGCAGCAGGTCGGGGCGCCGTCGATCAAGCATCTTCTGCCGGCGATGGTGCGCCGGGCCTGAGGGCAAGGGTCGGCGCGGGAGAGCGTCAACGATTTCCAGGAGAACTGGCATGAAGCCGAAGGACGGACTCACACGCCGCGATCTGATCAAGAACGCAGGCCTCGCCGGCGCCGCTGCGGTGACAGGCGGTCTCGTCGGGCCGACCCCGGCTGCCGCGCAGGCGCCGCAAGTGCCTGCGCGCTGGGACCGCGAAGCCGACGTCGTGATCATCGGCTCGGGCGCTACGGGCATGCCGGCCGCGATTGTCGCGCGCCAGGCCGGCTCGTCGGTCATCGTCGTCGATGCCAACAGTGACATCGGCGGCCATGCGATCTGCAGCGGCGCCAATATCCCGCTCGGCGGTGGCACGTCAGTTCAGAAGAAGGCCGGCGTTCAAGACAGCCCCGACCTCGTGTACTCGGACCTCACCGACTGGTCGGTCGTCCAGTCCAACGGCGCGCCGGACTATCGCTACAACGACAAGGAGATCATCCGGGCCTTCGCCGACAATTGCGCCCAGACCTTCGAGTTTCTGGTCGCGAACGGTGTCAAGTTCGTGAACGACAAGCCGGACGGCCGCGCCGGCAGCGCGCACGGCAACTCGGTGCCGCGCCAGATGCACGTCGCCGTACTCGACTGGCCACAAGTGCAGACCGGCCGTCCCGTCGATCCGGCGCAGCGCGCCACCGCGTCCAACGGCAACGGCTTGATGCGTCCGCTCGAAGCCTCGGCGCGTCGAATCGGCGTCGAGTTCCTGCTCCAGCACCGTATGACCGACATCTATCGCGAGCAGCCCCGCGCGGGCCGCGTGCTCGGCATCGGCGTCGAAAACAACGGCCGACGGGTCAGTATCCGCGCCCGCAAGGCGGTGATCGTCGCTACCGGGGGCATGACGGGGAACGTCAATTTCCGCCGCATGTTCGATCCGCGTCTGACCGAGGAATATTGCGGTCTCGCCGGCATGCCGTGGTCGGATCAGGACGGCTCGGGCGAAATCGCGGGCATGGCGATCGGCGCCTCGCTCTGGGGTCTCAACAATCAGGCGAACGAAACCGGATCTGGTCTGACCAAGGCGGGCAAGATCGGCTGTCAGTACGGCTACGTGAATCTCACCTGGTTCCCCGGCAGCCGCGTCTTCGACAAGGCCGGCGCTTCGGGCCTGCGCGTCGCCGACTGGCAGAACGTGATCATGGTCAACATGATCGGCAAACGCTTCTACGACGAGACGGGCAACGACTTCTCGGGCAATCAGTACAACCAGATCAAGAATTACGTTCCGCACAGCCACGTCAATTCGAAGAACGTCAAGTACGCGCCCGACGATTTCATCAACGCCGCGCTCGCCGGTATTCCGGGCGAGGCTCACAATGGCGGCGGCCCGATCTGGGCGATCTTCGATGCCGACGCGGTCGCCCGTGAGAAATGGGATCCGCAGCCGCCGTGGGTCGATATCCGCCAGGGGTTCTTCTTCAGCGCGAACACGCTCGAAGAACTCGCCGGCAGGATCAAGATGAAATACCAGCGCAGGCCGATGCCGCCCGCAAACCTGAACGCTACGGTCGCGCGCTACAACTCCTTCGTCGACACTGGAGTCGATGCCGATTTCTCCAAGCCGAAGCCGCTGTACAAGATCGCCAAACCGCCGTTCTATGCCGCCTGGGCGACACCGGTGATCCACGACACGCGTGCGGGCCTCCGCATCAACGCCAACTGCCAGGTCATGGACATGAACGGGCAGGTGATTGCGGGCCTCTATTGCGGCGGCGAATCGGCGGGCGGGTTCAGCATGCACGGCCTCGCGCGGTGCCTCTGCCAGGGCTATATCGCCGGCCACAAGGCCCACGCCGAAAAAATCGTTTGACCGCGACACGATTGGCAGAGGTACCCGTCTGCCGAATCCGCTAGCGGTCTCGTTCGAAACTGAACCACTACCCGAACGTGAGCGCGTCGGCCGGTCAGATCCCGAGTGCGGTGGATGGTGCAAACATGCGGGCTAGCGCAGCGGGATCGCGGATGGCCTGACTGCGCATCCACATCTCGCTCTCGTTGATCTCGGCTTGTCCGGCGTCACCGCCGGCCAATTCACCGTGACGCCGCTGGGCCACAGCAGCCAGCAGGCGCATGTCCAGTGTGAGGAACTCGTCATGTGCCTGATCGAACAGGGCAAGCGCCAAGTCGTCTCGTCCGCGAGATTGATGAACGCCGGCACGAAGCATCAAAGCCATGGCGGAAGCCCATTCCACCCGCTGTCGTTCCATGCCTTTCGCGCACTCAAGAGCGATCCGGATGAAACGCTCGCGGGGAAGCGGCGTCCTCGATTCGTCTGCGGCCGCCAGTGCGGCGCGGGCTTTCAAGTCCAGCATGGACCACGCGGTTCATCTGAACCTCCAGCAGAAGTGAACGACGCAACGAGGGCCAGGTCCGGTCCACCTTCGTCCAGGCGTCAAGCCCTCGCCGCTCGTAGATCGCGATGTCAGTAGACGACCAGAGTTCGATGAGGTGTGCTAAATCGAAGCGGCCATGGGGCCATCTGTTCGATCGCCTCTCGCGTGTACTGCGAAGCAGTCCCCGGGTCTGCAGCAGCGAGGTAGACGATATGCGCGTGAAGGCCGCCAATGAGTTGTGCTCGCGTACAGATCATTCCGGTCGTGCGCGTCCCTGAGCAAGACTGGAAATCGCTCCGCGATCGTTTTGAGTTCCCCGAGGTAGTAGAGAGACCAGAGGCCGAACAGCCGGGAGCAGTCGAGCTCCCATATCACACCGGTGCAATCGTCTGTCAGAAGGCGCTCGGCATCCGAAAGGGCGGCGGCGGCAGGCGTCCACCTCCCGGCGAGGTAATCGGACACTCCCTCGATCAGCAGCTGCATGGCACGTGCGTACGATGTGCCGATCCTCTGCGCGAGTCCGGCGGTGATGGTCCGGATCACTCTCACCCGTCGTACCGTTCGTGAGCCCCCGGCGGCTGCAAACCCAGCCTCGAAGCACAGCGCCCGATGGATCCTCCCGATCTCGCCAGCACGGAGCGCGAGCAGCAGGTGCCGTGCCTGGAACACGGCGCCGCGCATCGTATCCACGATGCTGAGGCCAGCGGTAATCGCCCAGCAGGCATCCACCTTCGCCAACACGTCTGATGGGACGGCGTCCTCGAGACGTTCTCGATAGCGGAGTCCACGCAGGCGGACGAGCATCCGGCTTCCCAGCAGGGCGAGCAGCGTCTGTGACCTGGTTTCGGGCAGGGTCATCCCGATCGTGTGGAGCACCTCCCGGACAACCCGCAGTCCCTCATCGATGTGCCCGGCAAAGAGCAGCTGCTGCGCCGCCTTCTGCCTGTAGTCGAGCGCGTCGGCCATGGAGGCGGTCGGAATGGCGAGGTACACCGCTGCTGCGTCGGCGCTCCTCCCTGCGTTCGCAAGCGCCGCCGCCAACCTCGCCATCAGCGATGCACGTTCGCCCGCCGCCGGCGCAAGAAGTTCGAGCGCGCGGCGGTACAACCGGGCGGCTCGATCGAATGCGAGGGCACGCTCCGCCTCGGCGGCAGCGACGCTCGTATGGTGAGCCGCACTGAAAGCGTCACCCGCTCCGAGGTAATGTGCCGCGAGGAGCTCGGCGTCCGCATTCGCCGCGCCCGCCCACGCCGCAGCCAGTCGCTGGTGGCATTCGCGCAACTCTCCGGCCTCGAGCGTCGAGACGACGATCTCCCGAATGCGGTCATGATAGGACTCGAATTCAGTGCCGTGATCTGTCTCCCGGGCACGCAACAGATGCTCAGACCGCAGCAACGCGAGCGGCGCGTCGCTCGCTGGCTCTCCGGCCGCGGACCTGAGGACCTGCTCCGGCATCGGTCGACCGTTCACGGCGATGACCTGCAACAACAATCGTGCGAGCCTTGGGAGGCGTGCGATGCGGATCTGCATCACGTGCACGAGCGTCGCCTCCCGCGCCGCGCTGTCGGCCGCCTGACCGGATACGGACGCGTCCGGCGACACGCTTAGGCCCGTTTCGGCGAAACGAACCAATTCGCGGATGAAGAATGGGCTGCCGCCGGATTCGGCCGCAATCACCGAGAGGTCCAGCGCTGCCGTCACCGGCGATGCGAGAGCGGCGACCAGCTCTTGTGACTCTTCGGCACTGAGCGGATCCACGCGAAGGCGTAGGAACGATTGCGATCGCGTGATGTCGTCCGTGAGGAACGAGCGCAGGAAGGGGCTCGTCTGGACCTCGACATCACGGTAGACGGCGATCAGGAGCAGTACGGGACCATCCGGAGGACGCATCACGTCGGCGAGCAGCATCGCGCTATCGACGTCGCCCCACTGCAGGTCGTCAATCACCGCGACCAGCGCGTGAGTGTCCCCGAGCCGCGCCAACAGGTCCCGCAGCGCCGCGGTCGCGCGTCGACGAAGCTCCTGCACGTCCCGTGGCATCGCGACGCGGTGTGGCAAGCGCTCGTGAAGAGCGCGCATGACCGGAAAGAGCTGGGCCAGCGAGTCGAGCTCGCGAGGCAGCAGCGCTCGCGCTTCGTGGGCGGGAAGCCGTTTCAAGTACCTCGAGAGCGCATCGACGAGGCTATCGAGCGCTTTGTAGGGCACGGACTCGCGCTCATAGCACCGTCCCGCGAGGACCACGGTCTCCTTCGCATCACGGCGGACGCCGTCGACGAACGCCTTGACGAGCGCGCTCTTCCCGATTCCGGAAGGGCCAGAGACCGCCGCTATCGTGGGCACTCCCGATCTCATCTCCTGCAACGCTTCGCTCAACGCGTCCAGGTGGGGTTCTCGTCCGACAAATGGCTGCGCGGCTCGATACAGGCTGCGCGGTCGCGGGGCATCTGTGCTGAGCGGCTGCGCGGAGTCCAACCGCTGCAGAATCTCCTCCCCCGAGGGGCGTTTGGCCGCATCACGATCGAGAAGGTCAAGGCACAACTTCTCGAGGTGCGGGGGGATGCCGTCAACGAGCGAACTTGGCGAAGGTGGCGCGTTTCGTTGCTTGTCGGTCAGAACCTGCAGGTACGTGCCCGCAAACGGCACTCCGCCTGTCAAGGCCTGAAACAGCATGACGCCGACGCTGTACCAGTCGGTCGCGGGCGTCAAAGGGAGCCCGGCCGCCTGTTCCGGCGACATGAACAAAGGCGTGCCCGCGATCATCAAGCTCTGGAAGCTCTCTTCACGCTCAGCGTCGAGCACCAGCCCGAAATCCAGGAGAACCACGCGTCCGACAGGTGTCACCAAGACATTCGAAGGCTTCACATCACGATGAATGTGGCCGGAGCGGTGCAGCGCGCCCAGCCCGTCGACCAGCTGTCGAAGAGCCGGAACCAGCGTCTCGAGGGTCGCCGCCATCGACCGCGGGGCGCTCGCGGCCATGGCCGTCCGCGGTGCGATCGGACGATTGCAGACGTGTTCGGTGAAGTGACTGCCGTTGACGAGCTCCATCGTGAAGAACCAGTGGTGCTCGTGCGACGCCAACTCGTAGAGCTGCACGAGATTCCAGTGGCTCACATCCGCCAGCGCCCGGAATTCGCGCTTGAAGCGATACAGAGAGTCGGCCGTCACGTGTGGCAGCGTCTTGAGCGCCACGATCGTGCCGTTGAGTAAATCGCGAGCCTCGTAGACGACACCGAAGCTGCCAGAGCCGATCCGGCGCTGCAGCACGAACCGCGCGGTGCCTTCGAACTCCGCCGCTTCTCGCACGAGCCCGAATGACGGGGGGGTTGCGTCGGGCTGCGTTCCGATGGTTGTGGATGAATCCGCTATTCCCTCTCTGGCTTCGATTTCTGGGCGGTGTGGGCGCTCACGTGGATTAGACTCCTCCCTCGGCTGTGTCGTCTCATCGGCGACCGCGCCTGTCGGCACCTCGGTCTGATGCTGCAGCAACGCGCCATGAGTGTCCGCGCGCATCAGGTCCAACAACGGAAGAACCTCCGCAGAGGGAATTTCCAGGAGGGCCTCTACCTCCCGCCGCAACTGGGCGTCATCAGGGCACGCTTCCGCAAGAAACGCGGCGCGCATGGATTGTTCCTGAGCCAGAGCCTGGTGATACAGCGACGAAATCCAGCGCCAGCGCTCAGCATCCATGACAGACCCGGTCCGGGCGCCCATTATGGACGTGATTGCGTAGAGTTGCACGCGCAGAGCCTGACCGTCCCAGTTGAGTTCGCACTCGGGCATTTCCGCCGGACCTCCCGACCTGATCCGCCGTCGAACCTTCCGGCACTTGAAGAGAGCCGCGTCATGGTGTTGTTACACCCTGGTTCTAGGCTTACTTTCGTCCCTAAGCAGACGATTCCGTCCGAGCCAGGGCTTCCCTCAATCCGGAGAGAGCGACGATGAAGAGACTTGTGCTGACGACCACCCTACTGGCCACGGCCCTCGCGACGGGCGGCGTGGCTTCCGAGCCTGCGCTCACATTTCAAAAACTGTGGACCTTCCACCATGGGACCGACGCCGACGGGTTGCCGGCAGGCCAGGTGAGCCCTCTGGGCCAGTTGTCTGAGATCCCGGCGTTCGATCAACGGACTAACACCATCTGGGTGGTCGGTATCGTGGGGGTCGACGTGCTAAACGCCGACACCGGCGAGCTCGTCAAGCACATCGACGTGACCACTTATGGCAACGTCAATTCCGTGGCCATTCACAACGGTCTCGCCGCCCTCGCCGTGGAGGCAGGCGCGAGCCCGGCGCCGGGGCGGGCACGTCCAGGCCGCGTGTTGCTGTATGACACGAAGACGCGCGAACTCGTCAGTGGTATCAACGACATAGGGGTGGGTGCGCTGCCCGACATGCTCACCTTCACGCACGACGGCACAAAGCTGCTCGTCGCCAACGAAGGCACTCCCAATACCTACGGCGCTCGCATCGGCACGACAGTGCCCCGCGTGTACGGCCCTGCCCCGGGAGACCCCGCCGGCAGCGTCACGATCATCGACATGGAGACCCGCACGGTCCTCGAGCATGCGGGTCTGGCGGGCGTGCCCATCGTTGGTGACAACGTGCGCCTGAACACCGGCATGGACTTCGAGCCGGAATACATCGCGATCACCCAGGACGGCACCGAGGCGTACGTGACGCTGCAGGAAGCCAACGCGATCGGCGTGCTGGATCTGACGACCAATAAATTCACAAAGATCATTGGCCTCGGCGCCAAGGATTTCAGCCAGGAGGGCAACCAGATCGATCCGTTGAATGACGGAGTAGTCACCTTCGGCTCCCACGCGGCCAAGGGCCTCTACATGCCCGACACCATCGCGACGCACACGTGGCTCGGCGAGACCTATCTCGTGATGGCCAACGAAGGCGACTTTCGCGAGGACGACGGAGACCGCTCGGCAGCCAGCAGCCGGGCATCGGCGCGGGGCGCCACTGAATAATCTGCGCGTATCCAACACGGACTCGTCAGCGGGCAATCTTTTCGCCGCGGGCGCGCGGTCGTTCTCGATTCGCGACAAGACGGGCAACATCATCTATGACAGCGGTGACTTCCTCGACAAGAAGGCGCACGAACTGGGGATCTACGATGACTCACGGAGCCGCGACAAGGGGGTGGAGCCCGAGGGACTGACCCTTCTCGATCTTGGCGGGCGGACGTATGCGTTCGTCGCACGGAGCGCACGTTGACGAGCGCCGTCGCGATCTTCGACATCACCGACCCCACGGATGTGAGCTTCGTGGACATCATCGTCACCGAGGGCGACCTCTCACCAGAAGGCCTGGCCGCCTACAAGTACCAAGGCCAGACCTACCTGGCCATCTCCAACGAAGTGCCTGGGTCCAGCGGGATCAGCAATACCACGCTCTACAGCCTCGAGCGGGTCTAGCCGAAGCCGTAAGGACGGATAACAGCCACTACCACTACGACGATTGCGCTGAGCGCAGCGCGATCGTCGTAGAATGAACCTCGTTCACGTGGTCCGTTGATCGAGGTGACATGTTCGGATTCCTGCTCCCACATCAAGGCAAGTTCTTTGGGGACTTCATCCAACTCGCCGGCGAAATCCGGAAGGGGTCCCGCCTCCTCAAGCAAATGCTGTCGACAAATCCCCCGGATATGTCGCTGGCGGATGCGATCAAGGAGGTCGAGCACGAGTGCGATCGACACACTCGCGGCATCATCGATCAGCTCAACCGATCATTTGTCACCCCTCTCGACCGCGAGGATATCCACGCGCTGGCGAGCTCCCTCGACGACGTGATGGACGCCATCGACGCCGTTGCAGCCGTTGTCCGGTTGTACAAGATTACCGAGGTTCGTCCCGGCGCTAGGCGCCTGGCCAGTGTCGTCTGCGATGCTGTGGACCGCATCGCCGAGGCCATCGCCGCGTTGGAGCGCCGGGATGGCGTGCTCGAACTGGCAGCCCGCGTCAGCCAGCTCGAGCACGAAGCGGACCGCGTCCATCAGGACTCCATCGTCGAGCTGTTCGACCAGGAACGCGACCCGATCGCTGTCATCAAGTGGAAGGAGATCTTCGATTTCCTCGAGGCGGCCACCGACCGCTGCGAGGACGTCGGCAATCTTGTCGAAGGCGTGATCGTCAAGAACGGATAGGCCGGCATGGACCCAACGTTGCTGGCAGTGCTGGCGCTGATCGCCGTCGCCCTGATTTTCGACTTCATCAACGGTTTCCACGACGCAGCGAACTCGATCGCGACGATCGTCTCCACACGCGTACTCACGCCTGGACAGGCCGTCATCTGGGCGGCGGTCTTCAATTTTCTCGCGGCATTCGGGTTCGGCACGGCCGTCGCGCGAGACGGTGGGCGGAGGCATGATCGACCTCTCCGTCGTCACCTCGGCGGTGATCTTCGGCGGGTTGATGGGCGCCATCGTCTGGGACCTCATCACCTGGTGGCTCGGGTTGCCCACCAGCTCGTCACACGCACTGGTGGGCGGTTATGCGGGGGCGGCCCTTGCCAAGGCAGGGTTGGAGCTCGCTCATCGTCTCTGGCTGGACCAAGACGCTCATCTTCATCGTGTTGGCACCCTTGATGGGGATGGTGTTCGCCATGCTGATCTCCCTCGTCACCATCTGGCTGTTCCGCGGGTTCTCTCCCCGGCGCGTGGACAAATGGTTTCGACGGCTTCAGCTCCTGTCGGCAGCCGCTGTACAGCCTGGGCCACGGCACGAATGACGCGCAGAAGACGATGGGGATCATCGCGGGCGTGCTCTTCACGGCCGGCTACCTGAGATGAGTTCTACGATCCCGTTCTGGGTCATCCTCTCCGCGCATGCAGCCATTGCGCTCGGGACCCTCTCGGGCGGTTGGCGCATCGTGCATACTATGGGTTCGAAGATCACCAAGCTACAGCCATTCGGGGGCTTCGCCGCCGAAACCTCCGGCGCTATCACATTGTTCGTCGCCAGCTGGCTCGGCATCCCGGTGAGTACGACTCACACGATCACTGGCGCGATCGTCGGCGTGGGCGCGATACGACGCCTGTCAGCTGTGCGCTGGGCCGTGGCCGGACGAATCGTCTGGGCGTGGATCCTCACGATTCCAGCCTCCGCCCTGATCGGTGCGCTCGTCTACGAAGGCCTTGTGCTCGTGTTCGGCCTCGTCTGATCGGCGTGTGATAATGCGAGCGGTCCACCGCCACGACCCGTCGAGATGCATATCCTCATCGCCGAAGACGATCGCGACATCGCGGAACTCATTTCGCACTACCTGACAAAGGCCGGATGGTCCGTCCATGTGGCGACGGCCGGCGATCAAGCCCTCGCGTACATCCGCAATCATCCGGTCGATGTGGTGATTCTCGACCTCATGCTGCCAGGGATGAGTGGCTTCGAGGTGTGTCAGGCATTGCGATCCGAGCGCGCGACCGCGGACCTCCCTGTCATCATGCTGACCGCACGTACTGAAGAAGGCGACCGCGTGAAAGGTCTGGAGCTTGGTGCGGACGACTACGTCTCGAAGCCGTTCAGTCCGAATGAACTGGTGGCCAGGGTTCGGGCCGTGGTGCGCCGAACCCGCCGGAGCGAACCGACCGACACGATTCTGCGACTCGGATCGATCGTAATGGACCTCTCGAGCCATACGGTGTCGAACGACGGTAGAGAGGTCACGCTGACCGCGAAAGAGTTCCTGCTGCTCCAGTTCTTCCTCGAGCACCGCGGCCGCGTGCTCTCTCGCGACCGTCTCCTGGAGGACGTCTGGGGCTACCGCTACACGGGAGGCACCAGAACCGTTGACGTGCACGTTCGGCGGCTCCGCGAGAAACTGCCGGTGCTCGTTGACGCCCTCACGACCGTCAAACAGTTCGGCTACAAGCTCGTAGACAGCGAGCTGCCGTGAGCCTCCGTTTCCGCACGAAGGTCTTCGCGGCCTCGCTCGGCGTCTCGGCGACGGCGCTCGTCCTGGCGACCGGCATCATCGCATGGGAGCTGCGCGGCGAGGAGCGGATGTTCATCGAACGGCGACTCCGCGACCAGGCGCTACTCATCGCAGAGCTCCTCTCTCAGAATCCTGCGATAACGGGCCTTGCGATAGACGCCGAGGCCGACCGCCTCGCGCAGGCTATAGACGGACGCATCACGCTAGTCCAGGCCGACGGCCGCGTCGTCGGGGACTCGAGCGTTGACGGACCGGAGCTCGCGAGCTTGGACAACCATCTCGAACGACCCGAAGTGCCGTATGCGCTCGAGAGGGGCAGGTCGGTGTGGTCGAGCGCTACAGCACGACGGTACTGGCGGACATGCTGTACACCGCCGTGCCTGCGAGGCATCCCGAGATCGCCTACGTGCGCGTGGCCCTTCCACTGACGACCGTCACCCGAGCAAGTGACGCGCATCGGCGCTGCCGCTCTCTGGCGTTTGCTCTTGCCGCACCGGTCGCCATCGGCTTGGCGTGGCTGTCTTCTGCGTTGCTCAGCCGACGCGTGCAAGCAATCGCGTCAGCGGCCCGCCGATACAGTGCGGGAGACATCCGACGCCCCAGCCATGACTACGCCAACGATGAGCTCGGGGACGTCGCCCGCGTGCTCGATGCCTCCGTGCAGGACCTCGGACGTCGCGCGGAAGAGCTGGCGCGCGACCGCGCCCAGATGGAAGCCATCCTCTCTGGCATGGTCGAGGGCGTGCTCGTCGTCGATCGGCAGGGACGACTGCAGCTGGTGAACCGCGCCGCTGAAGAGATGCTGAACGTGGATGCCTCGGCACTGGGCCGCCTGTACCTCGAAGTGATCCGGCATCCGGACATCTCTGCGCAGCTCACCACGGCGCTTCGAGGCGAGAGGTCGTCCGCCACGAGCTGCCGCTCGGACGGGATCGCGTCACGATCGTTCGTCGCCCGGGCCGCGCCCGTGGCGCTCGCCGGAGGCGGGGGCGCGATCCTCGTCCTGCACGACATCACGGATCTCCGCCGCGCGGACCAGGTTCGCCGTGATTTCGTGGCCAACGTGTCGCACGAGCTCCGCACGCCTTTGACGGCCATTCGCGGCTACGTCGAGGCGCTCATCGACGAGCCGTCGGATGCGGATCAGACGCGTCATTTTCTGGAGATCATCGCCCGCCACGCTGGGTCGTATGGAACGTCTCGTCACCGATCTGCTTCGCTTGGCCCGTCTCGATGCCAATCAGGAACTCCTGGAAATAGCGAACTGCGACATCGAACGAATGTTTCGGCACGGTCGTGACGGACCTGACCCCGTCGATCGCAGGCCAAGGAGCAGCACGTCACGATGGTCGTGGCGCCAGAGGCGGACGTCGTGCCGGCCGACCCTACCAAACTGCACGACATCGTCCGCAATCTCGTCGAGAACGCCGTCAACTACTCGCCCGAGCGCGCCTCGGTGCGACTCGAAGCGCACCGCCGCAACGGGTGGGTGGAGATCGTGGTCTCCGACTCGGGTCCCGGAATTCCACCGGCCGACCTCACCCGCGTGTTCGAACGCTTCTACCGAGTGGACAAGGCTCGCGCTCGTCCCGGGGGCACTGGGCTCGGCCTCGCCATCGTTCGGCATCTGGTCGAGCTGCACGGAGGCACTGTGAAGGCGGAGAACGGGTCAGGAGGCGGAGCCAGGTTCACAGTCACCCTGCCTGCCCAGCCTGATGCGTAACAGGACACCAATGCGCCGGGTCCGCTACGCGGAACCCGGCCTACGTACGTCGAGCGGACCCGTGCGTGCCGGACACTGATGCGCCGGGTCCGTTGCGCGGTACGGGGCGTGCGCAGGTCGAGCGGCCTCATACGTAGGGCGGGTGCCGCGTAGCGGACCCGCCG
Organism: uncultured Acidobacteriota bacterium; assembly: GCA_963827515.1. Taxonomy (GTDB): domain Bacteria; phylum Acidobacteriota; class Vicinamibacteria; order Vicinamibacterales; family UBA2999; genus JABFSA01. The sequence continues at coordinate 103,709 of CAWHBF010000004.1, forward strand.
GTGCAATCATGCTGATGGCGATTACCCGGGAGATTAGTGCGGCGTTGGACGAGTGCGAACTCACGTACCTGCCGCGTGTCCCGATCGACGTCGACAGAGCCAGGGCGCAGCACACGGCGTACGAGTGGGCGCTCGTCGAGGCTGGATGTACCGTTCGCCGGCTCGACTCGGGTCCTGACATGCCCGACGCCGTCTTCGTCGAAGATATCGCCGTCGTGATCGCCGAAGGAGCAATCCTCACTCGACCGGGGTCAGAAGCGAGACGGATCGAGACAGCAGGGGTGGTCGCCTCCCTCGTGCGGCACGGGCTACGCCTACAGGAGATTCGGAGCCCAGGGACGCTCGACGGCGGCGACGTGCTCGTCATCGGCCGCCGCGTCTTCGTCGGTCTCTCCGCGCGCACCAACAGGGCTGGCGCCGACCAGCTCGTCGGCATCCTCGATGCGGTCGGCTACACCGTGAGCATGGTGCCAGTCCGCGGCTGCCTGCACTTGAAATCCGCGGTCACGGCCATCGCTCCAGATACCGTGTTGATCAATCGAGAGTGGGTGTCCGCCGAAGTGTTCGACGGACTTTCGCTGGTGGACGTCGACCCTCTCGAACCGCACGCGGCCAATGCCCTCGCGGTCGGAAGCATCGTGATCTACCCCGCGTCATTTCCACGAACGCAGGAGAAGCTGGAACACCGCGACCTCCGCCTGCGGATCGTCGAGATCGACGAGCTGCAGAAGGCGGAAGGCGCGGTGACGTGCTGTAGTCTGGTTTTCGAGCGCTGACGACCGAAAGCCACTTCCTCAATGTAGAGCGCGGCCTTCAGGCCGCGCGATCGTCAGCCGCGCACGCTAAAGCGTGCGCTCTACACTGGCCGAGAGCCCAAAGCCCCAAGCCCGAGCCCAGAGCCCCAGGCCCCAGAGCCCAGAGCCTCTTAGAACAAATACCGAATCGAGATCTGCGTCTGCCGTGCCGTGCCGAGCCCGACGGTCCGGTTGAGCGGCCCCAGCATGTAGCCGAAGGTACCGGCTTGTGCGTCGGTGAAGGGCACGCCCGGTGTTCCGTTCGGCAACGAGGCTGCCGGGTTTTCGTAGTTCAGCCGATTCACGATGTTGAACATTTCCACGCGGATCTGGAGACCCTGCGTATCCATGAACCGGAAGTCCTTGCTGAACATCAGGTCGGCCTGCCAGAAGCTCGGGCCACGCAGTGCGTTCCGCGCAAGGTTGCCGAACGTACCTGGCTGGGGCGTCGTGAACGCGGCCGGGTTGATCCAGCGAACGCCGTCCTTGAGATACGGGTCGACGCCCGGGACCATGTCGGGACGTTGCGTGCCTCGGCTGTTGCCGCCGGGAATGTTCGTCACGGTCGCCCCATTCACGGTCAGCGTTGTCCGGACGGGCAATGGTCACGTTGATCGGCACGCCGCTTCGAGCATTGACGATGCCGCCGACACGCCAACCGCCCTTCAGAAGACCTTCACCAGGAATGAGGTACGTCAGCGAACCGTTGAACGTGTGCGGGATGTCCTGCGGGTTCGTGCCGTACTCGGTCTCGTAGTCGAACGTGTTCTGCGTCGTCGCGGCCTCGTTGGAGCCCTGCGTCGTGCCCTTGTTCCTCGAGAACTGGTACTGCAATCCCCCGGTGAAGCCCGACTGGAATCGACGCGTCGTGCTGATCTGCAGCGCGTCGTAGGAGGCATAGCCGCAGCCGCTGATCGCCTGATTGTTGATGGTCAGACCGTCCAGGCACCCGGACGTCTTGTAGTCGACCTGTCCGACCGCCGGGTCCTGCCGGGTGCGCGTATTGAAGTCGAGCGTGTTCGAAACGCCCCTGAGGAACATGTCCTTGCCGCGGCTGCCGGTATAGCCAACCGTCAGATTGATCGCGCCCGGCAGTTCGCGTGACACGCTCCCGCCGTACTGGACGTTGTACTCGTCCGGACGCTCATGCGTATAGCCGCGAACCGACAAGAGGTTGCGATAGGCGGACTCGGGCACCGGATAGGCCAGGCCGTTGTTCGGAATGTCCGCGGTCTGCACGCGGCGTCGCTCGATGTAGTTCTCGATCGGCTGAATGCGATCCTCGAACTGACCGGGACCGTAGAAGAACCCGAAGCCGCCCCTCAGCGCGGTCTTGTCGTCCAGCGCGTACGTCGCCGAGAGGCGCGGCGAAAAGTTGTTCCTGTCCGGGTTGTAGAAGTTGTCGGCATCGGAGCTGAACGCGTTGTCCTCGACGAAGAACGGCTTGGCCAATCCGTCCTTCTCCTTGACGACCGAGTAGTAGTCGTACCGCATACCGAGGTCGAGCGTAAGCCTGCTGCTCGCACGCCACGTGTCCTGGACGAACCCGATGAGGTAGAACTGCTTGGGCGTGAACACTGGCGAGTCCAGCGCCACCTGAATGGCCGCCGGACGGTTGTCGATGAAATCGGTCACGCTGTTGAACGTGAGTTCGTCGCTACCGCGGAACTCGAACTGCGAAGCGATGTCGCGATACTCGAATCCGCCCTTCACCGTGTGCGGTCCCCTGTTCCACGTCACGGCATCGTTGAACGACAACGACATCGGGTCGAACACGGAGCCGGTGGTCGAGGAGGCGCTCGTCGCGCGGATGAGCAAGCCGCTGCGCGCGATACCGGTGGTGCCCCGCGCGTCAATCGAGGCCGACGTGACCGTGCCGGAGAGGGAGACACCGAGCGGGTCATACCCATCGACCGCGGCGAAGGCCAGAGCACTCGTCTGCGGGCCGTTGTACCCCACTTTGACCTCGTTCACCAGAGAGCTGCCGTGGAGACTCTGGTAGTTGACCATCACGTTCTGCGGCGTCTGCTTCGCCAGCACGCGACGCGGCGTCACCGTGCGATCCGGCGTGTCGACTTCGCCGTCGCTCCCCTGATACCTCACGTAGAAGGACTGGGAATCCGACAGCCGTTGGTCGAAGCGCAGCGACACAGTGGTCTCCTCTTGCTTGGCCTCGGTGTTGAGAGAGGCCAGATCCAGCAACGGATTCGACGTGGGGGTCGTGCCCACGGGGAAGCCATTGAGAAGCGGTGCCACGGCGCGGGTGCGCTCCGGGCTTTGCCCTGCGCCCGAGCCAACCGGTTCGCCGGCGAGAATGCGACGTCTCGTTTCGGCGCTCGGGACCGCTTCCGTGAAGCTCAGACCCGTCTTCTGCGTCAGCCGCTCGACGCTGCCAAAGATGAACGTGCGGTTTCGCCGGAGCGGCCCGCCAAACGAACCTCCGAACTGGTCCAGCGACAGCTCCTGTTTCTTGTCGTCGTATTTGCTCGCTGAGTCCAGTGCGTCGTCTCGCTTGTACTCGAACAGCGAGCCGTGGAACGCGTTCGAACCGCTCTTGGTCACGACGGTGATGTTGCCGCCCGCACCCAGCCCGCTCTCGGCCGGCGCGAGGCCTGAGTTCACACGGAACTCCGCCACCGCTTCCATCGACGTCTGAAGCCGGAACTGCGAGCCAGTGGCGTTCAGGTAGCCAGGACTGGCGTCCCACACGTAGGTTCCGTCCACGCCGTCGAAGTTCAGGTAGTTCTGCTGATTCGACTTGCCGTTGAAGCGGACGCTCGCCCATCCGCCGTTACCGTCGCTCGTGGCGCCCGTGGCAAGGGTCATCAGATTGGCGAAGTTGCGTCCGTTCACAGGAAGGTTCTGGACCTCTTCGGGCGACACGTTGACGCCAATCTTGGCCGACGACAGGTCGATCACATTCGCGGACGCCGACACGGTGACCGCTTCCTGGAGCCCGGCGACACCAAGGACGAGATCGAGCGTCTCGACCTGCGCAAGACCTAACGTCACTTGCCGGGTCTGGGACCCAAACCCGGGCAGTTCCACCAACACCGTGTAGGTACCCGGGCCCAGATTTGTGACCGAGAACGACCCATCGGCCTCCGATACCATCGTCCGAACGGCACCCGTTTGAGTCGAGGTGACCGTCACCGTGGCTCCAGGAATCGCGCCCTGGGTGTCATCAACCAATCGCCCAACGATGCGCGATTCGGTTTGTTGAGCGGCGACCGAACCCGGAACGACGGCGGTTGCCACCAGTGCCAGCGCTGCAACCAGAACTACGCGAAAAGCCTTCATGCACTCCTCCGTTGCCGCCCCCGGGCACGCGACACGCGCGCACGGCAACCGGCGAACACAAGACGACTGTAGCCAGGCACCGTGATCGCGTTGTGACGACCCTGTTTCGACTGTGTAAATACCCGGACGAGCCAGGACGTTACCGGCATTTAACGTTCCCGTGACACCCGCGTAACCGGCCGGCGATAGCCTCGTGGCCATGTATGTGGAAGCTTCGATGGTGAGTAGTAGTGAGCGCGCGCGCAGTCGGAGCCGTGTGCTCGTCGTGGAGGATGAGCCTGACATCGCTGAACTCATCAAACGGACCCTCGAGCGAGCCGGAGACCTCCAGGTCGACGTGGCCATGACTGGGGAATCGGCGCTCGATCGGGTGAGCGAGCTCCACCCAGACGCCATCGTCCTGGACCTGAACCTGCCGGTACTGGACGGCCTCGAAGTCTGTCGCATCCTGCGGACTCGCGAGGCCTCCGCGACCGTGCCCATCATCATGCTGACCGCGAGAACCAGCGAGGCTGAACGTATCCGTGGACTCGACGTGGGAGCGGATGACTACGTCACCAAACCATTCAGTCCTCGCGAGCTCGCGGCCCGAGTGCGCGCGGCGCTGAGGCGTGTGAAAGCCGCGGCGGTGGACCGTGGTGAGGCCGAGGTGTACCGCGGCACCCATCTTCTGGCCGACTTCGAAGCCATCGCGGTCTCCGTGGATGGCGCGTCCGTTCGTCTCACACGTCGCGAGTTCGAGCTGCTTCGCTTTCTCGTCCAGAATCGAAACCGAGTTCTGTCACGCGATCGTCTGCTGGAACGCGTGTGGGGCTACGAACACTCGATCGAGACACGGTCGGTTGACGTCCACATCGGACGGCTTCGAAGCAAGCTCGGACCTGCCTCCGAGCAGATCGAGACGGTCGTCGGCCTCGGCTACCGCTTCGTCGATTGATCCGAGCCCTTCGCTCGTAGGGTAGTGAAGCCCTGAGGGACATGTCTCCTTCGCGCGATCACGGGCGACGATGCGTCGCCGAGTTCCCGGCTTTCTCGTTGCCCAGACAGTCGGAGCCGCGGCCGCGACCGTGCTCTTTCGATGGCTTGCACCCGAGCCAACACTTCCATCACTCCGCTAGGAAGGCCCGGTCGCGGTGCGCGCGGAGTTCAGCCAGTACGTGCCGGCCGACCTCGCTGCGGCCTGAGCATCGTCGCATCACCTTGGCGTTACAGAAACATCGCACTCGCTTGGTATCCTCGACTCCGTGCGTCGTGACGGTCGCTCGCGAGCGATGGGTTCTCCGCAATGACGTCGAGCGACAGTCCTGCGCTCAACGTGCTGTTCCTGTGCACTGGGAACTCGGCTCGCTCGATCCTCGCCGAAGGCATCATGAATCACCCCTCGATCGGTGGCAGGAGGTTCCGCGCCTTCAGCGCTGGAAGCCACCCGAAGGGCATGGTCGAGCCTCTCGCGCTCGACGTCCTTCGACAGCACGGCATCTCCACCGACGGGCTTCGTAGCAAGAGCTGGGACGAGTTCAGCGGACCAGACGCGCCGCGTCTGCATTTCGTCTTCACCGTGTGCGATCGCGCTGCGGCGGAACAGTGTCCGCTCTGGCCAGGAACACCGATGACTGCGCGATGGGCGGTGCCCGATCCGTCCGTTGAAACGACCTCGGACGAAGCGAGACGACGGGCGTTCCGTGAGGCGGCCTTGGTTCTGAGGCGGCGTATCGAACTTTTTGCCAGCCTTCCACTCGAGAGCCTGGTCGGCCTCGCGCTGCAGGAACGCCTCGACGCGATCGGCCACGAACAGCCGTCTACGCCCGATTCTCTGCCCGGATGAAGCCGTCGCGAGAACGGACGAGGAAGCGGTTCTCGACGAGCATCGCGAGCACTTCGCTGCAGAACAAGGTATCGTACGCCCAGAGGCGGGCGGCCTGCGGCAGCGTCAACCTCAGGTCGGGCATCTCCAGGAAATCAGACTGCGCTCGGCGAACCGCATTGTCGAGCGCCGCGTCTATATCAACGTCGCGGACGTGGAGCTTGGTCACGTGGCTTTCTCCCATCACTGACCTTAGCAACCGCTGGTCAAGATCTCGTGACCGGCACATCACCTTCCTGTAACGCATAGCGGTCACAATCTCCACCTCCGAACCCACAGCCCAAGCGTTGTGTGGACGTGACGTGACCGTCGTGGCACGGTCGCACGGCCCTGCTATACCTGACTCGCGCGCCTGAAACGCGCCACAGACAGGAGCCGAATCAATGTCCTACAACTTGACGATCCCTTGTGGATGCTCGGTCTACGTCTCGTGCCATCCGCACACTCGCGTCGCGCATGCCCGAATCGTCGAGCGGCGCGGCACCGCCTGTCCCACGCGACGACACGTCGTCGGCGCTCGCGTGTGGCTCTGGGAACTCTTGCCTGACCCGTTCGTACTTACGAGTCCGGTGTATGCCGTCGAGGAAGGTCTGCTGCAGCTCTTGTAGCTGGGCGCCCGCGTCGGGTCCGCTGCGTGCGTCCCCACCAATCCCAGCTACGGGCCCGACAGCGCGAGCAGCCACGGGTCGTTCAGAAACTGTCGTGCGGGCGCCAATCGGGAGACAGTCGCACATCGCCCGAGCAACGCGGCGTCCGGTCTCTCGGGCGATGACGAGCCTTGCGAGGCTCGTCCACGACCCGCACAGATGGCACCCGCAGTGCCACGGCGCGCGTCTCATCGGTGCTGGCGTTGTTGATGACGAGGATCTCGTCGGGTAGCCTGGATTGCGCGAGGAGTGAATGGAGACAGGGCGAGAGATACCGTGCTTCGTTATGAGCGCAGACAATGACGCTGATCTTCAGCGCCATCGCTGCGCCAGTCGTTTCGACTGTCGTGGTATACCCACGTACACACCCACAGCCTATGGGGTCGGCGCGACGGTGTGGTATCGAGTGGGCGACGAAGGGGTTAAATCGTTCCGGACGTCAGTCCGTCTCGGCTTGCGCGTAGTGGGCGAGTAGGAAACGCTGCGCGTCGAACCCCTCACCCTCACGATCGGGACGCTGGTAGGACCCGCTCACGTCGAGACGGTAGGCGCGGGCCGTATCTCGGAGATATGCGTCGAGCACCACGTCGCGGAGGTGCCGGAGCAGGTCGCGATCCCTGACCGGCGTCAGCGTCTCGACCCGGCGATCCAGGTTGCGCTCCATCAGGTCGGCGCTCCCGATGTACATCTCTTCGTCGCCGGCGTTCTTGAACCAGTAGAGCCGCGAATGCTCGAGGAATCGACCGACGATGGATCGGACACGGATGTTGTCACTGATCCCGGGGACGCCGGGACGCAGGCAGCAGGTGCCGCGCGCGAGCACATCGACAGATACTCCGGCCTGTGAGGCGCGATACAACACACGGATCATCTGGTCGTCCGTGAGCGCGTTCACCTTGATCACGACCTCCGCCGGCCGACCTGCGCGAGCGTGGTCGACCTCGCGCTCGATGAGCTCGGTCAGTTTGGTACGGAGTTGCACCGGCGCCACGAGGAGCCGTCGGAACTGCTTCTGATTCGAGTACCCGGTCAGATAGTTGAAAACGTCCGAGGCGTCCGCGACGATCTCGGGATCCGCCGTAAACAACCCGAGGTCCGTATAGACCTTGGCGGTGCCGGAGTTGTAGTTGCCGGTCGCTATGTGGACGTAGCGCCCCATTCCGTCCGGCTCCTGCCGAACAACGAGGCAGACCTTCGCGTGGGTCTTGATCGCGGCAAAGCCGTACACGACGTGGATCCCGTGCGACTCCAGCCGCCTCGCCCACAGGATGTTGTTGCGTTCGTCGAAGCGGGCCTTCAGCTCCACCAGCACCGCGACCAGCTTCCCCGCTTCCGCCGCTTCGATCAACAGATCGATGAGCGGCGAGTTGGGGCCGATGCGGTACAGGGTCATCTTGACCGCGACCACATGGGGATCCTTCACCGCGGCTCGAAGGAAGGCTTCCACGGACCCGAACGATTCGAACGGGTGATGAACGAGCTGATCGCGATCCTTGATCTCGTCGAAGATCACTTCCGGATCCTCGTCGGCGCGCCACAGACTGCGAGGCGAATGCACGGGGTCCTTGAGCTCCGGCCGGTGTATGCGGGTCAGCTGCATCCAGTCGCCGAACCCCATACGATGCCCCGTTCGCACGATCACGTCGTTGCCACCCTCGACGTGCTCGACGCTCTCCGCGAGGATGTTGAGCACGCGCGCAGGCACGGCCGCGTCGACGCCGCCGAACTCGGCCCGATCACCGTTCCGCATGATCAGGTCATCGCCGATCTCGAAGTTCTCGGCGAGGATATTGAGCACCCGCGCCGGCATGCCGGCATCGACCTGGAGCAACGACAAGGCGCCGCGCCGGCGCTCGCGAAGACTGCGATCGACGGTCTCGAGCAGGTCGTCGGCCTCGTCCTGCTCGATCTCGAGGTCGGTGTCGCGCACGACGCGGAACAGGTGCGCCCCCTTGACCTCCGCGCCCGGAAACAGCTCCTGAATGTTCGCGAGCAGCACGTCTTCAAGGAAGACGAAGCCCAGCCCGCCCTTCGACGTCAACCGATCCGGAATCTGAATGAAGCGCGGCAGCACGTCCGGCACCTTGACGCGCGCGAACTTCGTCCGGCCTCCATGCGACACGACGACAGCGACGTTCTTGCTCAGGTTCGAGATCAGGGGAAACGGGTGCCCGGGATCGAAGGCGAGCGGTGTGACGACGGGATAGACCTCCTGCGCGAAATACTCGGCAAGATACGCCCGGACGTCCGGCGTCCAGTCGTCCCGCTCGAAGAAGCGCACACCCTCTGTCACCAGCAGCGATCGCAGGCTCTCCCAGCAGGCAGCCTGATCCTCGAGCATGTGGAGGGCGCGATTCCACATGAGCTCGAGCTGCTGCTCGGTGTTGTAGCCGTCCGACCCGACATCATCGAGCCCCGCGCGCAGCTTCTTCTGCGTCATCGAGACCCGGATCATGAAAAATTCGTCGAGGTTGGTGCCTACGATGGCCAGGAACTTCACGCGCTCGAGGAGTGGATGGGCAGCCGTCACACGCCTGGTCGAGCACGCGCTGGTTGAACTCGAGCCAGCTCAGCTCTCGGTTGATATACAGCGAGGGATGCTTGAGGTCGCGTGGATCGACTTCCGGCGGGGGGGCACTCTGCGGGTACGCGCCCATGCTCCTGCCGTTCGGGTTCCGGAAGGGGGCGCCGGTCGCGAAGCGTCGTCTGGTCAGGGGCCATGGGGCGTCGGGTGTGGTGCCGTCTATCGACACCAGCCTCTTAGCGTAGCAGATGGCGTGACGGCTAGCCTTCAACCCAGCCGGCTTGACAGAGGGAGGCAACTTCCTGTGCAAATACCCGTTTTGCCCGCTCCACCCGATGCCAGTCGTCGTAGACCATCCGCCTGACCACAAGGCTATCCTGCTCCTCCAGCACCTCCCAGAAGTGGCCGGTCTGGACGATCGAGAAGCGTTTCTTGTGCTGATCCTTGTGCAATGCACGCGCAAACATAGAGCCCGATCCTTACCCGATTGGCATACCCGAGGATGTAACTTCTTTGTAAACAGTGCCCCGCTGGGCCTTTCACTCGAGATCGGGGTCGCCCGCTGCGTGAGCTAAGTCGTCTTCGCCGAGCGAGAAGGCGTCCGACTCCACCGAATCGTCGGCCACGGCCACCGGCACGGCCTTCTCAGACGCCCGAGTACGCGGCGGCTTCGAAATGGCAGATGCCCTACGACGAGTGGGAGTCCGCTTCGGGGATGCCGCGGCTGCCTTGACGGTGGATTTCCTGGCGGCGGCGTTTTTCGTGCGGGCCGCCTTTGCCCTGGCGGCAGGCTTCTTCCTCCTGGACCGCGCTGCTGCTACCTTCGCCCCGGGCGGCTCCGCCGCCGGCACCTCGACGTCTGGCTTTTTGGCTTTTGGCTTCTTGCCGCCACGCTCCGCCCGCGCTTCGGCCTTGGCGACGTGGCTCGCGGCTCGGGTGAACTCTTCACGGGCGGCCGCGGCGGCCTTGCGGGCCTTCCGCGCTTCCTTTCCCGCCTTCTTGGCGACTTTCCGAGCAGCCTTCAGCTTCGCCTTGGCCTGGCGGGCCCGCTCGACGGCGGCGTCCGCTTCAGCCATCGCCGTGTCATAGTTCCGCTCAGCAGCAGTGGCCTCAGCCCGAGCCTGCGCTGAGTCCAATTTTGTATCGCTCATCATCACTCTCCCTGCACGCGAGGCGGACACTCTAGCATAGCGGTAGGACGTCCCTGACGCGGCGTTTCGACCTATTCCGCCAAACCGCGCAAGATTTTCGGGGTCAGGAACCATACGAAGGCGCCCGATGGACGATCAACCCCTGATTCCAGGTCGATCCGGCAGACACCCCCCTTTTTGAAGGGAATGGCCCGGCGCGCGCCAATCAGGAATGCCCCCAGTTCGCCCAAGCCCGGCTCGTGCCCCACAAGGGCGACGCGCCGGCCTCGCGCGACGCGGGCCACCTCCTCGAGCACGCGTGCCGGCTCGTGACCGGGGGCAAGGGCCTCCAGCACCCGCACTGGAGGACGATTCGGAAGTCCGGACGCCAGCAGATCCGCGGTCTGGCGCGCTCGGACCAGGGGGCTGGTCAGCACCTCATCGACGACGATCTTCAGGTTCGCGAGGCCGGCAACTGCCTTCTCGAACTTCGCCATGCCGCGGGCGGTCAGCGGGCGCAAGGCGTCGTCCGGCCATTCGCGACCCCGCTCCGCGGCAATGGCGTGGCGAACGAGGTAGAGTTCGCGGCCGCGGTCCGCAGCGCCGTTCCGCTTGGTCGGCAGCCTAGTGTTTCGTGAGCGCGGTTTCGGCATAGTCACACACCGCCAGCAGGTCGCCACGTGCTGCCATGTACTTCCCATGGAGGACACGACACTCGTTTTCGAGTCGGCGCACCAACTCGTCCAGATCCGCCGATACCCGGAGTCCGGTCACCATCGACGTCCCCTGAAGGGCCCGCATGCGCACGGTCAGCACTTCGAGATCGTTCATGCGTCCCATCAATTCCTGCGTCTGTCGCAGCGTCCGCAAACGCGCGGCCTCGGATCGGGCCGAGACCGAGGCCCTCGCAGGGCGCGCGGCTCGCCGCGCGCTGCGCAGATCCCGCGCCAACTCCATGGCATACCTGAACTTCTTCACCCTGATGCGCACCTCATGCAGCCGATCCGGCACGTAGATTCCAGCCGCCTGTTCGATGGCGCCGCGGAGGCGAACGGCCCGCCGACCGCACCGCGCCTCGACATCGGCGACGAGCGCCTGCGCCGCCTCTGTCGTGAGAGGCATGCTGGTTTTGTCGGTCACACGCACGCCGAGGCCCCTGACGTCGTGCCGGTCCAACCGGCGCTGCAGTCGCGCACACAACTGCTGGCGCTCTTCGGAGATGTGGGTTCTGACTCGCGTAATGGAATCCCGCGACACGCCCTTCGAGGCGCCGAACTCCTTGAGTGTCGTCAGCGCCACGTCCAACTCCCGAATCGGGCCAAGCGCGCGAGTCACCCCGCGGGCGGCCTTCAGAAGCGCCCGACCTTTCTTGCCTGGCGCAACTATCGGCAGCGCCTCACGCAAACGCCGCGTGGCCACGCGGGCATCGTGTACCGCCGCCGGCACGCACAGTGCGGCCGCGGGCAGGAAGCGTAACACGCGATTGATTCGCTGCAACAGAATCGGTCGAGCAGGGTTTCTCGTCATCAACGCTTGACGCGATCATGACACACGGTCGGATTCTCGCGTTACGATAGGCGGACTCTCAACTCCACCAAATACCTATGCGACTCGCGGCGATCGACATCGGCACCAACTCCATCCACATGATCGTGGTCAACGTGAGGTCCGATCTCTCCTTCGAGGTCGTCGATCAAGAGAAAGCGATGGTGCGCCTGGGCGCCGGCGGCCTCGATGGACGCAAGCTCACGACGGAGGCGATGACGGCGGGCCTGCAGACTCTCTCCAGATTCCGACGGCTCGCCGAATCACACGGCGTCGAGAAGATTCTCGCCACGGCGACGAGCGCCGTGCGAGAAGCCAAGAACGGCGGCGACTTTCTCGGTCGGATTGCGAGCAGCACCGGCATCAGAGCGCGGGTCATTTCGGGCATCGAGGAAGCACGCCTCATTCACCTTGCGGCCATGTACGGCGTCGACGTGGGCAGCGCGCGGGCCGTCGTCATCGACATCGGCGGCGGCAGCGTGGAGATCACCCACGGCTCGGTCACCGCGGTGCAAACCTCGAAGAGTTTCAAACTTGGCGCCATCCGACTCACCGAGCGCTTCGTCCGGACCGACCCCCTCTCCCGTCGGGACGAGCAGAAGCTCGTCGCGCACATCCACGGCGAGATCGATCGGTATTGCGAGGCCATCACCAACGCCGGGTTCGATCGCGTCATCGGTACGTCTGGCACCATCCTGAGCATCGGCGTCGTTGCGGCAACCGAGGCACGCGGTACCCCGCCAACGGAGGTCCGGAACCTGCGTGTGCCGAGCAAGCAGATTCGGGGAGTACGCAAGCAGATGGTCGCTCTGGCGCTGCGTGAACGACTCGAGGTATCCGGACTCGACCCACGGCGGGCGGACCTCGTCGTCGTGGGGTCCGTGCTCATCGACACCATCCTGACCCGCCTCGGCGCCAGCGAGATCACGCTGTGCGATCTCGCCCTTCGCGAAGGCATCATCCTCGACTACATCCGGTCCCACAAAGGCCAGATCGCCCAGGCCGACCAGATTCCCGACATTCGGCGCCGCAGTACGCTGGCACTGGCCGAGCGATGCAACTACCAGGCGGTCCATGCCAAGCAGGTCGTGCGCCTGGCGCTCGCGCTCTTCGATCAGACCAGGACCGTTCACGGGCTGACGGATCACGCGCGCGAATGGCTTGAATTCGCCGCGATCATGCACGACATCGGCACGCACATCAGCTATCCGCGACATCACCGCCATTCGTACTATCTGATCAAGAACGGCGACCTGCGAGGCTTCGACCCGGAAGAAATCGAAATCGTTGCGCTCATCGCGAGATACCACCGGCGCGGCGTGCCGAACAAGTCGCACGAGGACTACGCAGGCCTGCCCGCCTCGAACCGGCGGACCGTCCGCATTCTTGCCTCGATTCTGCGAGTCGCGGAGAGCCTTGACCGCAGCCACGCGCAGACCATCTCCGGCATCGAGGTGCGCGACCGAGGCGAGGATTTCCTGCTGCTCGTTCACACCTCCGACGACGCCGAGCTGGAGGTCTGGGCGGCAGAGCGGCACCTCGAGCCGTTCGAACAGACCCTGGGAAAGCCCCTCCGCCTCGAAGCGGCGACGGCCCCTCCTCAGTCCGTCAGGGCTTCGGGACGCAAGATTCGGCGACGAGCCTAGCCTTCTCCCTACCCGGCCGGCGGGCAATATCCCACATTGACGCTTTCAGAGCGTTTGGCATACCCTTACGCCCGCTCGCGATCCCTTCGACGACTCTGTACCGATGAACTCTTCACGCCCATGGCGCCAGCACCTGCTCGCGCTCTGTGGCTATGCAGCGTTCGCGGTCATCTTTACCTGGCCGCTTGCGCCTCAGCTCGGCACCCATTTGACCGGCTCGCCGGCCGGCGACACCGGTGTGTACGTCTGGAACCAGTGGGTGTTCCACCACGAGGTCCTCAAGGAAGGTAACTTCCCGTATTTCACCAGCAGGATCTTTTCTCTCACCGGCCCCGCCAACCTCAGCCTGCACAACTACACGGCATTCCAGGATCTCCTGGCGCTGCCGCTGCTGGGGTGGCTCGGTGTCGTGGCGACGTTCAACGTCGTGTTCCTGTTGATGACGGTGTTGACCGGGTATGGCGCCTTCCTCCTGGCGAAGCATGTGACCGGTCACAATCTGGAGTCGTGGCTGGCGGGGCTGCTGTTCGCATGGAGCCCGGTGCTCGCGACTCGCGGCGGTGCGCACTTCAGCCTGGTGGCCGCCGCTCCTTTGCCCATCTTTCTGCTCGTGCTCCTGCGCGCGGCCGAACGCCAGCGACTGCGCGATGCCGTGGCGCTTGGAGCGGTCGTCTGTTGGGCCGCGACGACCGACGCGTATTACGCCGTCTACTGCGTCATCCTCTCGGTGTTGTTCACGCTGGCCCACGTGATCAGGCTTCAGCGCCTCCCCGCTCGACCCCGCTCGCGAGCCGTCCCGTGGACCCTCGACGTGCTGCTCTTTTGCGTCGCGGGCCTGGTGCTTTCCATGATCATCAGCGGTGGTTGGCAGTTCACGATCCGGGGCCGGGTGGCGGGCGTTCGAAGCCTCTATACACCCATGCTCTTGTTGACGCTGCTCGCCTGTCTCCGCGTGGCGTGGGCGCATAGGGGCACGATGTTCCAGGTGGACCGGTCAGCGTTCCTTCGCTTCGCTCGCCTGGGTGCCGTGGGAGCCATGGTCGCCGCCGTGCTGCTGTCACCGGTGCTCTACGCCGTCGGCGTCAGATTCGCCGACGGCAGGTGGGACTCGGAACCCATCTATTGGCGCAGCAGTCCCCAGGGCATAGACCTCGCCGCGTACGTGCTGCCGAACCCGAACCATCCGCTCGTGCCTCAGGCGGTGCGCCAGTGGCTGACTCCTCGGCCGGACGCGTATTTCGAGAACGTCGCGTCCCTGACTTTCGTTGCGCTGCTGACGATACTCGGCGCCTGGCGTGCCGGCTGGCGCATCCCTCGCTTGTGGGCGAGGCCTCGCGCTCGCTTCGGGGTGATGGCGCTCGGCCCGTTCGTCCACGTGGCTGCGGCTGAATACATACATCCCCGGGCCGTGGGCTGTCCTCCGCTACCTCCCGGTCATCGGTCTTGCGCGGACGCCAGGTCGGTTTGCGATCGTGTTGATGCTGGCCCTGGCGGTGTTATTTGCCGCCGCGCTGTGCTGGCTGGGCAACCGGTGGCCAAGACACCGCACCCGACTCGTCACCATCGTCGGCGCACTGCTCGTGTTCGAATTGCTGCCCGCGCCACGCCCGCTCTATTCAGCGGCGATCCCAACCGTCTACCGGCACGTGGCCGCGGCGCCCGACGACACACGGGTGCTCGACTTGCCGTCGGGGGTCCGGGACGGCACCATGAGCGTCGGGAACTTCACCGCGCGGTCTCAGTTCTTCCAGACAGCGCATGGCAAGAGGCTCATTGGCGGATATCTGTCTCGGGTCTCGAAACGCCGAGTGCGGGACATTCGTCTCGACCCAATGATGGACGCCCTCATTTGGCTCGGCGAAGGGCGCGCGCTCGACCCCTCGCGGTGGGCGGCGCTCGTCGACGCCGGACCGGCATTTGTCGAGCGAGCCAAGATCGCCTTATGTCGTGATTGACTGCGAGCGCACGTCGAAGGCCAACCGTGAGTTCGCCATTCGCGCCTTCAGGCTGCAGTTCGTCGAAGCGGATGGCCCCTTCGAGTTGTATCGCCCGGCCGTCGCCCCCTGAGGTCAGGTCGCAAGTCTTGAGCGGTGCGTTTCGTCGTAGAGCGCACGCTTCAGCGTGCGCGTGTCCGCGGAGGCTAAAGCCTCCGCTCTACGCCGAATCGAAAAGCGGTCTCTAGAGCCCAGAACCCAACTCAGTCCGTAAACGGCCTCGACCCCCCGATCGACCGGTCGATGAACGACCGTAGCTCAGCGAGCGTCCGCTCCGAACCCTGGAAGAGATGGTCGGGGTACTGGGTTTCTTGAATCATCGCGCGGTAGATGGGTGCGCTCTGATAGAGGTTCAGGCCCAGGCCGGCCAGATACTGCAGGCGCAGGTTGCGGTCGGTGTTGATGGCCGCGTCTTTCAGCCAGCCTGCCATGTCGTTTCGGCTCCCGGCGTATGTCCCGAACAGCTCGACGGCGGAATTGATCCCGACCTGCGCGAGTGATTCTCTGATTGGAGCACCCTCCGGCGAGTTCAGCCTCGCCTGCACCGCATCCACGTCGATGCGGCGATCGCCAACCTGTCCGAAGAGCACGAGGTCGTAACCTTGCCCGTTCACGGTGTTGGCAAAGACGGCGCCGTTGGGGAACGCCTCGAGAAACGTGCCCACCTCGCTCTTCACGGCGGCGTCCGTGCTCTCGTACAGCTGCACGAACAGCGTCACGACGCCTCCGGGGTTGAGGTGCTCCTTGACCTCCTCGAAGAACTCGCGCGTGTAGAGCGTGGCCGCCCCCTTCACCCACGGGTCGAGCGGATCCGACGTGATCGCATCGAACTTCTCGTCTGTCGTCAGCAGGTAGTGCCGGGCGTCGTCCAGGTGGACCTTCACCTTGGGATTCGCGATGACGTTGAAGTTGTGCTCCGAGAAGTGCGTGGACACGACCTGCGGCACGAGCGGCTCGATCTCGGCGATCGTCTGGTCCTTGACCATCGGGTCAATCGAGACGGCTCCCGCGGTGACGCCCGCTCCACACCCGATCACAAGCACTTTCGCCGGGTTCTCCGGGACGAGCGTCGTAATGTGACCGAGCATCCGCTGCAGCTTCATGTCCTGCGGCTCACTCGACGCCTGTACCTTGCCGGCGTTGTGATAGTTGAGCACGCCGTCGGGCGTGCGTGACACAGCCACCGCGGCCGTAATCCCCTCACCGACATACACAACCTGGTTGATGCCCACCCACGTGGCCGCGTACCGTCCGTACACGACGAGCAGTCCCGGCAACGGAGGAATCACCCGCACCAACAGCATCGCGGCAATACACGCGCCGGCAACGAGCAACACAGCGGTCCGCGCGCGCAGACCCGGCCGACCGTCCACAGTGGAAGCCGTCCCCACGAGCACGAGCACCCCGGACGTGGCGGCGATCCCGATCAAGATCTGCTGCGTCACCTGACTGCCGACCGTGCCGACCAGCAGCAAGCCCGTCGCGAGCGCACCAACGATCGCTCCAACCGTATTGGCGGCGTAGACGCCCCCAACGAGTCGTCCGGGATCCTGACCACCGCGGGCCATCGCGCCGAGCGCCAGCGGAAAGCTCGCTCCCCACAACACCGTGGAGGGCAGCATCACCCAGATGGCACGCATCAGATCGAGTTGAAACGTGAAGTACGGGCTGGTCGAGAGCGACGGGTTGATCGGCCAGTACGGGAGCGACGCACCCGAGGCGTAGCCTGCCCACGCGATCGTGGCGCAGAGCAATAGCTGGCACCAGCCGAGCACGATGCGCGGCGTGTCCACCCGCCTCGCGAGCTCCGATCCAATCGTGCTGCCGATGCCGAGTCCGACAAGGAACACGGCAAGAATCAGCGAGAAGGTATACGCCGTCGCGCCGAACAGCAGCGACAGGATGCGGGTCCAGACCACCTCGGCGCCGAGCGCGGTCATTCCGGACAACGCGATCGTGATGTAGATGAGCCGAGCCTCGGGAACGGGGGCGACGTGAAGAGCGTGAGACGCCCTCGGCGTGTAGGTGGTGCCACGCGCGATCCCTAGAGCGAGAAGCGCGACGACAACGTTGAGCGCGACCGCGACGAAGGTGGCCGTCGGCATGTCGAACAGCCGCAGCAGGTAGAAGCCGGCCAGAATGCTTCCAACGACCGCCCCTGCGAGATTGCCGCCGTAGAAGTATCCGAGCCATGACACGCCCGATGGCGTGGCTTCGACCCACCGGGCGATCGCCGGAAGCGTCGCGCCCATCAGGATCGTCGGCGGCAGGAGACAGATGCCTGCGACGATCGCCCGCAGGTACAGACTCGTCTGTCCCGTACCCGCGATGGTCGTGTACCACGAGCCGATAAGGGGCACACCGAACAGCACGAGGACACCGAACGCGCCGATGCCGAGTTCCAGGAAAGCGTAGACCCTCAGCGGGTGGTGCTCCGGGCCGATCACGCGCGGCAACAGCAGGCTGCCGAGGCACATTCCCCCCATGAAGATGCCAAGGAGGATGCCCAGCGAGACCGCGGAGGAACCTACCGACAGCTGTAGGAGCTGAAACCAGACGATCTCGTAGATGAGCGCGGCGCAGCCGGAACCAATGAAGAGCAGCAACAGGGCGGGGAGCCATCGGCGATCGGCCTCGAGGCCGGACGCCGGTTCAAACACTGTGTCGGGTTGGATCATCGTGCGCCGAATATATCAGAGGCCGCTCTTCGCCCGCGTGAATCGGCGATCGGGCACGGCGAGTCCCGAGCCCAGAGTTTAGCGTCCCTAGCCGAGCCGCGTCAGGACTGTGTCACCGATCTCGAATCGCATGGGAAACTGCGAAGCCAGCCTGTCGCTGTGGGTGACGACGATCAGCATGTTCCGCTGCCGGAGGTGCAGGTCGAACAACAGCGACGCCACCTTCGACGCTGAGACCTGATCGAGATTGCCCGTCGGCTCGTCGCACAGCACGAGCTTCGGCTGGCGGACGAGCGCACGTGCGACGGCCACACGCTGCTTCTCCCCGCCCGAGAGCTCGCCCGGTCGATGATCGATGCGATCCGCCAGACCGACCTGCTCCACGAGGCTTCGCGCGCGCGCCAGGTCGTCGTCTCCGGTCTCACCGACGAGCGTTGGGATGAGGACGTTCTCGAGCACCGAGCACTGTGGCAGCAGACAGTGATCCTGGAACACGAACCCGATCTCCGCGTTTCTGAACTTCGCCAGACCCTCGGCGGACAGCGCGAACGGGTCGCGGCCGCCCAAGGTGACCGTCCCAGAGGACGGCGGCTCCAGCGCACCCAGAATGTAGAGCAGCGAACTCTTGCCGCTGCCGGACGGCCCGGTAATCGCCGCCGCCTCACCAGGCGACAGCGTCAACGACACGCCCGACAACACCGACAGCGGTCCGCGCGGCGTCGGATAGACCTTGCTGACGTTCGACACCTGCAGCATCAGGCTACCGATTGGTCAGCCGGTCGATGGGGCCGTAGGGACGCATAGACGTCGAGCAAACGGGCGGCGGACTGCGAGACGGTATGATGCGCGCGTACGCCGTCAAACGCGCGTGTCGCCAGGCTGGTGCGCAGAGCGCGGTCGCTGAAGAGTGCGTGAAGACCGTCGGCGAGCGCGTCGGGATCGTCCTGGGCTACCAGCAATCCTCCGCCGGTCCGTTCGACGATCTCGGTGAACCCTCCTCGCCGCGGCTGGACGACAGGCACTCCGCTCGCCATCGCCTCGAGCAGGAAGAGGCCCTTCGGCTCGTCATAGACCGCCGGCACCGAGAGCACGTCGAGCGCCTTGAGAAAGGCGAGCTTTCCCTCGCGATCCACTTCCCCTCTGTACGCGAACTCGTGCTCCAGGTGCGCCCGGGCAAGTATCCGGCGCACGTCATCCAGATACGGTTGACTGGATCGAGCGAGGTAGCCGGCCGCTTCGAGACGCATGGGCGCCTCCGCCGTCCGACGTCGAAGCCGGACGTAGGCCTCGGCGAGCAGGTGCAAACCCTTCTCGGGCGCGACGCGGGCGAAGTATCCGACGCGGAAGGGCTTCCCTGACGTCTCCCTCGAATCGGCGGTAGCCGGCGCCGCGTACCCCTCCATGCTGATGCCGAGCGGCACGACCGAGATCCTCGCCGGCGGAATATCTATGTATTTCGACATGAACGCCGCGCAATAGTCTCCGACGGCCACGAAACGATCGATCGTGGGCACCTGCCGACGGATGAGCGCCAGCGCCCGCTCGCGGTACGCCGGCAGGAGCCCTTCGAGAAACAGCTCCTCACCCTGCATCGCGCAGCAGACGGGCCGATCGAACGCACGCTTCAGTGGCGCCGCCAGCGCGATGAGCATCGTGTTGGGCAGTTCGATGACATCCGGCACAGGTTCGTCCCGCATCCAGTCCACGAGCTTGTCGAACTCTTTCCGGAGCACTCCCTGTTCGCCCTGCAGCATCGAGATCGTGAGATCGCCGAGCATCCGTGCGTCGGTCGAGATGGCGCGGCTGGCAAACGCGCGGATCACGCGGGGCGAGTCCCAGAGGCGGTCCAACAGCCGAGGCGTCCTGCGAAACAGCGACGCGTGCTGCTGGAGATACACGCTGATACCCCCGAAGAGAACCCGGTCCCGGCTCACGTTCGGCTCGTCCGGCCGTGTGGGCGTATAGACCGGCAGGAGCGTCACGTCGTGGCCGCGGGCCGTGAGCTCACGGGCCAGCGCGTTGTCGCGGGTGCAGCTCCCGCAGTACATCCCCGCGGCGCCGGCGGTGATGGAGAGAATCCTCATCGCTACAGATGGCTTGCCCACACAGGCCACAGAGACACAGGGTCACAGAGGAAGCTCAATTGGATATTGTCTCTGTGTCTCTGTGCCTCTGTGGCTCGTCGACGATCGGCGCCGTCTGAAACGCACGGGCGCGGAACAGGAACTCGACAATGTTCCCCTCGTGCGGCTGCAGCCAGTTCAGCCGCGTCGTCGGGACCGGACCGATATTGAGCCGATCGATGTGGACCGCGTCGAGCAATTGCCGCACGAACGACTCGCGACCGGTGATCGCCGTGCAGACGAGCGTTGGGCCGATGGCGTCGATCATCCGCGACTCCGGGCACTCCACCACGGTCACGAAGGGAAACATGTACTCCTTCGCCACGACAGGCGCATCGGGCGCGGCGCTGTGCAGGACGGTCGGCAGGAGGTAATCGGCGGTTCCCTGCTTGACGACACGGCCGCCGTCGCGATGGGCTGACGTCACGTCGGTGACGCCAGGCGTCTTCAGATCGGCATCGATCGCCTGGGAAATGGCATCGGCCACGCCAGGCACGGTAAACGCCGCGAGGGATGCGTCGGGCGCGTTCGGCGGGAGCGGCCGCACCTGCCCGAGTTGTCGAGCGATGGCCTCCGAAATCTCACGGGTATGGCGGCTCGCCCAGATGGTCGAACAGTTGATGCATCCGCGCCCACTGTTCACGAACACGCTCTCGACCATGACGTCGAGATAGCGCTCCCAGTTGTCCACCTCGTCGTCGCCCAGCAGGATCTTCGAGAACCCAGGGCCGTGCGCCTGCACGCGGGAATTGCCGCGATACCGGTCCACCGTCGGCGTCCCGCCGAAGATCAGGCTGCGATCGCAGCTATCCAGGACTGCGGCTCCGACGTCCGCGCCACCCGGATAAATGGAAATCGCTTCCTTCGGGATACCCGCCTCGAAAAACGCCGCCGCCATCCGATATGGCGTCCAGGGTTCCTGCGGTCCGGGCTTGAGGACAAGCCCGACCTGCATGGGAATGATCGGCATCCACAGCGTGTGCACACCGGGCGAGTTCGAGGGCAGCACGAGCCCGAGCACCGGGCTGTTCGCCTGATAGCTGACCGCCACGCCGCGTTCTTCTCCGTGCCCCTTCGTGAGGGTGTCGAAGGCGAGACCGCGCGTCAGCGACGTGAGAATGCTCCGCATCTCTGCCAACACGAAGGCGTTCTTCTTCATGTTCGCGCGGCACATTCGCTCGGGCAGTCCGGTACTCGCCGACTGCGCGTGCACGAAGTCGTCCGGGGTCTGGACGCCATCGCCCATGGCGAGCGTGCCGTTCATGTACAACTCGCCCGCCCGGCCCGCGCGCGCAATCAATTCGTCGATGGGGATATCCCGAAGCACGGCGCGGGCCCGAGCGGCATGCCGCATGTCGCGCTGCAGCATGCCGGCGTTGGCCCGGCTGACGCGGGCGATCGGCTCGCCTGTGGCGAAGTGCACCACCTCGTCCACGTCCATGCTGGTGTACGGCTCGCCGCGACGGAGGATTGGAAGGTTCAGCACAGTCTCTGCTAGGTCTTTGGGCTCTAGTCTTTGGTCTCTACGTCTGTAGTCTGGGCGCTGGGCCCTCGGTCCTCAGCCAGCGCCTGAGCGGCTCGTGTCGCGACGTGGCAAACAAGAGACTAGAGACCAAAGACCAGAGACGACGAGCATCAATACACTCCCACCGTCGTCGTGGCAGCGAAGGCTCGATAGGGCCGTACGCCGCTCACGCCGTCCCATGGACACCGTTCGTACGGTGGCTCGCGCTCCCCTTCGTCACGTTCGAGGAAGCCAGGCATGAAGAACTCCTTCGTCAGTGTCGTCAGCCTGACGCGCCCGGTGCTGCCATACTCCACGACTCGATCGGGATGGTCGAAATCCACGACTTCAATCACCGCGCGAGGCTGGGGGGCGTAGTACGCGATCTTGTAGTGGTTGTGAGGGCCAGTCGGAGCACTGGCCGCGAGGCCCATGAGCGTGTTGCCGTACGTCGGCGTCATGTACGCGCCGTCGAGCAACTCCTCGTGCGCGAAACGGTTCCACTGAGGCGTGAACTCCGTACCGCCGGAGAAGATGCCTGTGATCCCAGCCTTGCGGATCGTGGTGCCCATTGACTCGAGCCGCAACGCCAGGGCCTCGAGCAGCTTCGGCGTCGTGAACATGCAGCGGATGTCATGCTTCGCGGAAAGAATGGTCACGGCCTGATCGATCACGTGATCCTTGTAGGCCTGCAGGTGCTCGCTCCAACCCTGCTTGATCAGCTTGATCACCCATCGAGGGTCGAGGTCCACGCAGAAGGAGATGCCGCCGCGATATTGCGCCAGATGCTCCACCGCCAGGCGCAGCCGTCGTGGCCCCGAGGGGCCGAGCATCAGCCAGTTGGCGCCTCGCGGAAAGTGCTCGTCCGGAAGCGTCGCGCTGAACAGCTCGTAGTCGGTGCGAAAGTCGTCGCAGGCGATTCGGGTCTTCGGTATTCCCGTCGTGCCACCGGTCTCGAACACGAACACCGGCTTGTCGCCCATGCCACGCGGCACCCAGCGCTGAACCGGGCCACCCCTCAACCATTCATCTTCGAATGGTCCAAACCGTTGGAGGTCCGAGAACCCCTTGATCTCTTTCCGCGGATCCCACCCGAGTGACTTCGCTCTCTCGAGCCAGAACGGACATCCAGTTGCTGGATCGAAATGCCAACTGACGACTTCCCGGACCCAGGCGTCGAGCGTATCTCGTGCCGCTTGCGTCGCGCCCGCGGTCACTGTCGATGAGGCTGTATTGAGCTGCATGCGTCGTAAGTGAAGTATATTCCCAGCCGACATGTCCACATCCCATGCCGGTCCGGTGGCGCGTCCACTGACCCCTATTCAGTGGCTCATCTGCGCTATCGCCGCTATCGGATTCGCGTTCGATTCCTACGAACTGCTCATGCTCCCGCTCATCGTCCGGCCGGCCCTTGCCGATCTGCTCGGCGTGGCGCCGAACAGCCTCGAGGTCAATGAATGGGTCGGCACCATCCAATACGTCCCCGCGGTCGCTGGCGGCATCTTCGGACTCCTGGGCGGATATCTCACTGACCTCTTCGGCCGCCGACGGGTGCTCGTGTGGAGCATCCTGCTTTACGCGTTCTCAGCCATGGCCGCAGGCTATTCCTCGTCCGTCCAGTGGCTGCTGTTCTGGCGGTGCTGCACCTTCGTCGGGGTGTGCGTGGAGTTCGTCGCCGCCGTGGCGTGGCTTGCGGAGCTCTTCGACGATCCGAAACAGCGCGAGCGCGTCGTCGGCTATACCCAGGCGTTCGGCTCGGTTGGCGGCCTGATGGTGACCGGCGCGTATTACCTGATCGTGACGTACGGCACGTCATTTCCAGAAGTCATGGGCGGTCATGAGGCGTGGCGGTACACACTGATCTCGGGTGTCATTCCAGCTATTCCCCTCATCATCATTCGTCCCTTCCTGCCGGAGTCGCCCACCTGGCGCGCCAAGAAGCTGGCCGGCACGTTGAAGCGCCCGAGCTTCGCGGCACTCTTCACTCCCGAGTTTCGGCGTACCACCATCATCACCACGATCATGATGGCGGCCGCGTACGCTGCGGCGTTCGGCGCCATTCAGCAGATGCCGCGCATCGTCCCGGGTTTAGCCGAAGTGCAGGATCTGCCGCGAACCGCCCAGGAACAGACCATCAGCGGCGTGCAATCCTTTCAGGAGTTCGGGGGGTTGACCGGCCGCTTGCTCCTTGCGTTCCTCGCGGCGGTGATCATCAGCCGGAAGCGACTGTTGTGGATCTTCCAGATCCCGGGACTCGTGCTGGTGCCGATCGTGTATTTCCTGACGCCGACCGTCGGCCTGCCCCTTGCGCAGTGGGGCATCTTTGTCGTCGGCATGGCCACGATCGCGCAGTTCAGCTTCTGGGGAAACTATCTTCCCCGGGTGTATCCCACATATCTCCGCGGCACTGGGGAGAGCTTTGCGGCAAACGTCGGCGGACGGATGATCGGCACGATGGCCGCGCTCGTGACCGTGCAGTTGGTCAGTTCCATGCCCGGCGGCTCGGTCCCAGTGCGTCTCTCCTACGCGGCGGCGATCGTCGGGACGAGCGTGTACGTAATCGGCGTCGTGGCCAGCTTCTGGTTGCCGGAGCCAAAGCAGGCCGACTTGCCTGACTAGCTGGTGGCTGGTAGCTGGTAGTTCGTAGCTGGTAGAGCAGCCTTTAGAGCGGTTCGCGTTTCGACGTAGAGCGCACGCTTCAGCGTGCGCGTGTCCGCGGAGGCTAAAGCCTCCGCTCTACGCCGAATCGAAAAACGGTCTAGCCTGCGCGGACTCGTAGCTGGTCATTTATGGCGCGCGGGCTTCGGCCGGCGCGACTCGTAGGTGGTCATTCGTAGCGCGCAGGCTTCAGCTTGCGCGGGAGCACACTGAGGAGCACGCTCTCATGCGACATCCAATGAAGGGCCTGGTCGTCATCGCCATCGTCGCCGTGGGGTTCACGCGGCCAGCCACGCCCGTTGCACAGGGCGCCGACACTCATCGCCACTGGCATCAGTGGCGCGGGCCGCTCGCCAACGGCGTGGCCACCACCGCGAACCCGCCGCTCGAATGGAGCGAAACCAGAAACGTCCGGTGGAAGACGGAGATTCCCGGTCGCGGCTCGTCCTCACCGATCGTCTGGGGTGATCGCGTCTACCTGACCAGTGCCGTCCCTGTCGGTGTGACCGGAGACGCGCAGCACTCCCCGCGAGGCGGTCAGGCGCAGCGCGGCGTCCATCGCTTCGTCGTGCTCGCGATCGATCGGAAGACCGGCAAGACGGTGTGGGAGCGGGTGGCGCGCGAAGCGGAGCCCCACGAGGCCGCTCACTTCCAGAACGGCACATGGGCGTCAGGCTCACCCATCACCGACGGTCAGACGCTCTTCGCGTATTTCGAATCGTTCGGGTTGTACGCCTACGACCTGAACGGCAAGCTGCTGTGGGAGAAGGACCTCGGCGACAAGCGTATGCGCAACCAGTTCGGCGAAGGGTCAACCCCGGCGCTGCACGGCAACACGCTGGTCATCGTCTGGGACCACCTCAATGGTGACGGATCCTTCGTGACGGCGCTCGATAAGCGCGATGGCAAGGAACTGTGGCGCGTCCCTCGCGACGAAATCGATACCTGGGCGACCCCCCTCATCCTGGAAGTCAACGGCCGCGCCCAGGCGATCGTCCCGGCACAGAAGCGCATCCGCAGCTACGACCTCGACACCGGGCGCATCGTCTGGGAGGCCGACGGTCTCACCATGAACCCGATCCCCTCGCCCGTGCACGAGAACGGCCTCGTCATCCTGATGAGCGGCTTCCAGGGAAACGACCTCCGTGCCGTGCGCGTGGCCGAGGCCAAGGGAAACATCGACGGTACGAATGCGGTGGCCTGGTCTTTCGACCGCGACACGCCATACGTGCCATCGCCCATCCTGGTCGACGGTGTGCTGTATTTCCTCAAGACCAACTCGGGCATTCTGTCGGCGTTCGACGCCAAGACCGGAAAGCCGTATTTTCAGAACCAGCGACTCGACAGTCTGCCCAACGTCTTCTCGTCGCCCGTGTCGGCGCAGGGGCGCGTCTACTTCGCCGGGCGGGAGGGCGCCACGATCGTGCTGAAGTCAGGACCGGCGTTCGAAGTCCTCGCGACGAACAGGCTGGACGACGGGTTCGACGCGTCGCCGGCGCTGGTGGATAACGAGATGTTCATGCGTGGGTACAAGTATCTCTACGCGATCGCCCAGCAATAGGCCATCGTTCACGCTCGTCGACGTTCAGTTCTTCGCGGTGCTCTGGGCGAGCCGGGTAAAGATCGGCCGGAGCCGCTCCGCAGATGCGTCGAGAGCCTCTGGCAGCACCCGCGTGTCTCCGACCACCGTCATGAAATTGCTGTCGCCGTTCCAACGCGGGACCACGTGCATGTGCACGTGATCGAGCACTCCGGCTCCGGCGGGCTTGCCGAGATTGACCCCGACGTTGAATCCATGCGGCCGATAGGCCTCGGTCAACGCGACTTCGCAGCGCTGTGTCAGACGACCCAGCTCATCCATCTCAGCGCTCGTGAGTCCGGCGAGCGTCGCGACATGACGGAACGGCACCACCATCAGGTGACCGCTGTTATAGGGATACAGATTGAGGAGAACGTAGCAGGAGTCCCCGGCGAACACGAGCAGCGACTCGTTCACCGGCAGGCCTGGGGCCGCGCAGAAGACGCAACCCGTGTCGCCGGCGTCGTCTCCTCTGGTCACGTATGCGAGGCGCCACGGGGACCAGAGATGGTCCATCAGAAATTCAAAATGCGAAATGCAAAATGCAAAATTCAGGACGTACGTTCGAGGCTCGCACGCTGCATTTTGAATTTTGCATTTTGAATTTTGAATTTCGTCACAGTGCCGGAACGGGAAGGTCCGCGCCGTCAGGCGACGCGTCCTCGCGATTGATCAGATCTTTCAGTTCCTTGCCTGGCTTGAAGTACGGCACCTTCTTCGGCGGCACGTCCACCTTGTCGCCGGTCTTGGGGTTCCGTCCCTTGCGGGGTTCGCGCTTTCGGAGCCGAAAGCTGCCGAACCCGCGGAGCTCGATCTTCTCACCACGGTGCAGGGCGTCGATGATGCTCTTGAACACGGTGTCGACGATGACCTCCGCGTGCTTCTTGGTGAGGTCCGATACACGCGATACCTCCTCCACGAGCTCCGCCTTGGTCATGCTGCCGCCAGGTGTATTCACTCTCTAGCTCCCCTTGTAGGCCCGGGCCGTGGGCCGGTGAGCCCACGGCCGATCCTGTGACCTACCGGTTTCTGAAGTGATCGCCGAGTGTCGCGGTGCCCGTGCCTTCCCCTTCGGAGTAGGCCTGCCAGTCGTCGGACTTGAGCGCGCGGATGCTCAGCCCGATCTTCCGTTCCTGCGGACTCAGCTTGATGATTTTCATCTGGTAGCTGTTGCCAACCTGGAGATCGATCTTCTCGCCGCCGTGCGAGTCGTCGAACTCGGACACGTGAATGAGTCCTTCAATCCCCTCGTCCAGCTCGACGAATGCGCCGAAGTTGGTGATGCGTGTCACCTTTCCTTCGATCGTCGCGCCCACCTGATGCCTGGAGAAGAAGTCATCCCAGATATCGGTGGCGAGCTGCTTCAGTCCCAGAGAGAGACGCTGGTTCTCGGCGTCGATGCTGAGCACCATCGCTTCAACGACGTCGCCCTTCTTGAGCACTTCGGACGGATGCTTGATCCGCTTGCTCCACGACATGTCGGAGATATGGATCAGGCCGTCGATGTCCTCTTCGACCTCGACGAACGCGCCGAACTCGGTCAGGTTGCGAACCTTGCCCTTGATACGCGTGCCGATCGGATACTTCTCGGTCAACTCGTGCCAGGGGTTGCTCTCGACTTGCTTCAGGCCCAGCGAGATACGACGCGCCGCAGGATCCACGCCCAGCACCATCGCGTCGACCGTGTCGCCGACGTTGAGAATCTTCGACGGGTGCTTCACCCGCTTGCTCCACGACATCTCCGAGACGTGGATCAGGCCTTCGACACCCGCTTCGAGCTCGACGAACGCGCCGTAGTCGGTGAGGCTCACCACCTTGCCGCCCATCCGCGCGCCCACGGGATACCGCTCCTGCACCGTGGCCCACGGATCCTGCACGAGCTGCTTGTGCCCGAGAGACACGCGCTCGGTCGCCGAGTCGTACTTCAGCACGACGACGTCGACTTCGTCGTTGACCTTGAAGAGTTCCGAGGGGTGGCCGACACGGCCCCAGGACATGTCCGTGATGTGGAGCAAGCCGTCGATGCCCCCAAGATCGATGAAGGCGCCGTAGTCCGTGATGTTCTTCACCGTGCCGCGCAACGCTTTGCCCTCGGCGAGCGTCTCGAGCGTGGTCTTCTTCTTCTCGGCGTTCTCCTCCTCGAGCAGGGCCTTGCGAGAGAGCACGATGTTGCCGCGCTTCTTGTTGACCTTGATCACGCGCATCCGGAGCTCTTGTCCCCGCAGCGCGTCGAGGTTGCGAACCGGACGGACATCGATCTGCGAGCCTGGCAGGAACGCCCGGACACCAATGTCGACGGCCAAGCCGCCCTTGATCCGCTCGACGACCCGGCCGATCACGACCTTGCGATCGGTGTAGGCCTTCTCGACCTCGTCCCAGATCTTCATCTTCTCGGCCTTCTCGCGCGAGAGCACGATGTGGCCTTCACGGTCTTCGGTCCGTTCGAGCAGCACGTCGACCACGTCGCCGGCCTGCACGGTGACCTGACCGTTCTCGTCGAGGAATTCCGTGATCTGGATGAGGCCCTCGGACTTGTAGCCCACGTCAATCACGATGGCCGTGTCGGTGACCTTGAGGACGGTGCCCTTGACGACTTCACCTTCCGCCATGTTGCGAAAGCTGTCATCGTAGATGTTGAGCATGGCCGCAAATTCTTGCGGGTCGGTATCTTCGTGGTGCATCGGCTTGAACGCCGGACCAGCGGGCTTACCAGCCCGTGTGCGCCCCGGTGCGCCGGGCGTCTCGCCCACGTTTTCGGGCGACACGGACCCGTTATCTACATTCGCCATTCAGTGCGCTTCCTCCTCGGTCGTGATTGCCGTGTCGCTCGCCCGCTGCAGACGCGATCACAGCTGCGCCGGTTTCTGTTGCGGGGACCGGCGCCCCGCGGCTATAACGGCGATGGGTGTACACAGGGTGGTGTCCTTCGGCGCGACTCAGCGTAAGCTGAAGCGCGTGGAAGGTGGGGACCGCCGCAAGACATAGAGGCTACGTCACTTATCGACATACTGTCAAGGTAATGGCTCGGGCCCCCTTTCCTCTAAAATGGGCGGCCTCTGCGAGTAGCGCCCGAACGAAAGGATTAGGTGATGGCCAAACGCAAGAGAGCGCGAGCGACGGCGCGAAAAGCCGCAAGAACCGCCCTGGGCGCGGGCCGGTTGCGCCGTGCACGTCCGGTGCGCAGGGTCGCGAAGAAGGCGGTGCAGAAGAAGGACCGTCGAAAGGCGGCCGTTCGCAAGAAGGCCCTACGCCGGTCGACCAAGAGCGCCGGACCGGCTGCCCGGAAACGCGTGGTTTCGAAGGCCTCCAGAACGAAGAAAACCGGCAAGAATCGCACCCCCCGCAGTGTGGCCCGAAAGAAGGCCGCACGTCCGGTCGTCGTACGCAAGGCGCTGAAGAAGCCGGCCCTCAGAAAGAAACCGGCGGTGGCCGCCAAGCCGGAAGCCCGGCGGGCGGTCGTTCGGCAACCGAAACGTCCCGCGACTCCCCCACCGACGGCGGGGCCCACGGCCAAAGCACACGCCTCTCCAGCGCCGCGACGTGCGCGGCCCGCGACGACTCAGGTCGTAAGGGCCGGCAAGCCCCCAGCCCTCAATCGCGCGCGGAGAACGGTCTCGGACGAGGACTTCGCGCCGTCGCCGCCCTCGTCACTCGATTCTCGATCGCACGGCATCGGCCGCTCGATCCGGACGGCAGGAGCTCGCGGACAAGTTCCAAAAGCACACCGAGACCAGCCCTGTGCTGACGGGCGGGGACGTTGACGGCGACTGGGAGTCGGCCTACAGCGTGGGCGACGAGGCCCCGGGAGGCGACAATCCCACGCCCGACCAGACCGTCGTGGACGACATCGGCAGCGCGTTAGGCGTGGTGTATGAGGACGACGAAGAACTGACGAGCGAGAAGAAGATCAGCGACCGGGACAAGCACCGATGGGAGCTCGACCCGGAGTCGTCGGACGATTACGACGAACGCTGACGGACGAGCGCCATCACCGTATCCACCACGCGATCGATCGGCAAGTCCGTGGTGTCGATGTACACCGCGCCCGGCGCGATCGTGAGCGGCGAGGCTGTGCGCGTCGAATCGGCTCGATCGCGGGCGGCAATCGACGCGGCCACAGCCGCGGTTCCGGCCTGCCCGCCGGTGTGGAGCGGATCGTTGGCTCGCCGGCGCGCCCGTTCCGCGGCTGACGCGTCGAGGTAGATCTTGACGTCCGCATCCGGAAAGACCACGGAACCGATATCGCGTCCCTCCATCACCACGCCACCGGCCTCGCCGGACTTGCGCTGACGCGCGACGAGCACTTCCCGCACACGCGGGAGCTTCGCAACCGCGGCGGCCACCTTGTCGATCTCCGGTGTGCGAATTGCGCGCGTCACATCGTGTCCATCGACCGACACGACGCCGCCCTCGACAACCACTGCGGACCGTTCCGCGAGCGCCGCTACCGCCGCCTCGTCGTCCAGGCTGATCCCGTCGGCCTCCGCCTTCCAGCCAACCGCGCGATACATCGCTCCGGTATCGACGTGGCGATAGCCGAGCGAGTCGGCGATCGTTCGCGCGATCGTTCCCTTGCCCGCACCAGATGGGCCGTCGATGGCGATGATGAGTTTTTTCACAGAGTCGTCTCGGATCGTTCGAGACGTTCGGGTCGTTCGGGCGTTCGCGTTCTCACCCGAGAACGATCCGCACGATTCGAATGATTCGAACGATGCGAACGACTCGAAAGAAATTTCGTTCAGTGTAACATGCGACATTCATGCGATTCCGCGGACGCACGACACTCATCATCGTCCTCGCGCTCGCCGGAATCGCCTCCTATATCGCGGCCCCGTACGCTCGTGCCGCATCGCTGTTCGTGCGTGCGGCGAATGTGGGCGGACTCATCGAAGGGATCGCCAACGCGACGGCGCGGACCGTCACGGTGCTGCCGCGACACGTCGTGCCGACAAGACAGGGCGAGGTCGCGGCGCAGTGGTATCGCCCGAGCGGTCGCATCCGTCGCGCGACGCTCCTCATACCCGGCATTCACTCGATGGGGATCACGGAGCCACGGCTCACAGCGTTGGCCACCGACCTGGCCGGCAGCGGAGTCGCGGTCATGGCGCTCGCCCTGCCCGACCTCATGGGCTATCAGATCACCGCGCGATCCGCTGACGTGATTGAGGACGCCGTCGCCTGGATGGCGGCCCAGCCCGAGTTCGCACCGGACGGCCGCGTGGGCATGATCGGCATCAGCTTCGCCGGAGGTCTGTCGATCGTCGCGGCGGGACGCCCGTCACTTCGCGACAAGGTCGCGTACGTCCTGTCGTTCGGCGGTCACGGCGACTTGGGACGGGTGCTCAAGTACCTGGCGACAGGTGAAGCGGTGCAAGCCCAAGGACTCGTGACGCACCCGCCTCATGACTACGGCGTGGCCGTGATCACGTACGCCGCGGCAGACCTGCTGGTGCCGCACGAGCAGGTGGCGCCGCTTCGCGAA
This sequence comes from uncultured Acidobacteriota bacterium, assembly GCA_963827515.1. Classification (GTDB taxonomy): domain Bacteria; phylum Acidobacteriota; class Vicinamibacteria; order Vicinamibacterales; family UBA2999; genus JABFSA01. The sequence continues at coordinate 135,177 of CAWHBF010000004.1, forward strand.
GGGATTCTGTACTTTCCTGCTGGCTTCGCAGCTGACGTTGGTCGACACGGACAAGGCCAATGCGGCCTTTCAGCAGGCCCGCGACATCGCCCTGAAACTACCGGAGCCGGCCGCGACCTTGCTCTCTCACGTCAACAACCGCAACGTGAGCGCCCTCGGCCCTCTGCTCGAACCGCACATCGCCCTCGAGGCCGATCCGGCGGCCTCGCCGGAGCGTGCGCCGGCTCCGCCCGCGGCGCCGGTCTTTCTGCTGCACGGCAGCGACGACATCGTCATTCCCGCCGCGGAGTCGGTGGTGCTCGCAAACCATCTCCGACAGCAGGGCGTGGACGTGCGGTTGCTGCTCAGCCAAATCATCACGCATGCCGAACTCGACCGCGCGGCAGCCATCTCGGACAGCTCGCGGCTCATCGCCTTCTGGGCGGAGGTGCTCAGGCGATAACCTGTCGTTCACACTTCTATGTTCTCGCTTCTCGGTTCGTGTTCAGGTTCGGTTCGGGGTTCGGGGTTCGAGGGTTCGGGTTCGGGTTCGGGTTGATTCATGCAACGACTTCAGAAGATTCTCGCGCAAGCAGGTATCGCGTCACGACGCGCCGCCGAGACGCTCATCGCGGAAGGCCGCGTCTCCGTCAACGGCTCGGTCGTCCGAGAAATGGGGACGAAGGCCGACGCGGGCGTGGATGATATCCGCGTGGACGGGCGGCGAATCAAAGCGCCGCAAACGCTCCGTTACATCCTCCTCCACAAGCCGGCGGGCTACGTGTCCACCCGGGCGGATCCACAGCGCCGGCCGACGGTGCTCGATCTGCTCCAGGGCGTCCGCGAGTACATCTACCCTGTGGGCCGGCTCGACTATGACTCCGAGGGACTTCTTCTGCTCACCAACGACGGCGAGCTGGCCGCCACCCTGACGCATCCGCGACACGGCGTCGAACGAACCTACGAGGCGCAGGTCACGGGTATGCCGGATGCGGAGGCCCTCGAGCGGCTGCGAAAGGGCATTCCGCTCGACGGGCGGCGGACGCTGCCGGCGGACGTGGCGGTTCTCAACCGAGGACGCGGTGATCGCCACGTGGTGCTGGTGATCACGATTCGCGAGGGACGCAATCGGCAGGTGCGCCGCATGTGCGAGGCGGTGGGCCATCCGGTCCGCACGCTGACCCGCACGCGTATCGGACCGCTCGAGGATCGCCGGCTCAAGCCCGGTCGCTGGCGCGAACTGACACCCCAGGAAATCAGGACGCTGAAGACTCTGGCAGCTCGTCCCCCGGCCGCTCGCCCTCGGCGAGCGGCAAGAGCCCCTCGCGCGGCTCGAGCTCGCTGAGTCCGCCCGGGGGATCGAAACCGAGCGCCTCGGCCATGTCCCCGATCTTCGGGAGGTCTCCAAGGTCCCTGAGGCCGAAGCGAATCAGGAACTCCTTCGTCGTGGCGTAGAGAAACGGCCGTCCCACGACGTTCTTGCGACCGACGATCTTGATCAGATGACGCTCGAGGAGCGTGGCGAGCACCCCCGAGGTGTTGACGCCGCGCACTTCGGAAATCTCCAGCGCGGTGATTGGCTGCTTGTACGCGATCACGGCCAGCGTCTCGAGCGCCTGCACCGTCAATTTCTGCGTGGAGCGCTCGTGAAACAGCCGACGGACCCACTCGTGCAGCTCTGGTCTGGTCACGATCTGAAACCCGCCGGCCACCTCGACGCACTGGAGGCCCGGCCGCTGCTCGTAGTCGGCCTTGAGCGCTTCGACGGCCGCGACCACATCTTCCTGTGGCTCATCGGCCAGCAGCTTGAAAAGCATCTTGAACGTCACCGGCTCCGGTGAGGCAAAGATCAGCGCTTCCACGATGGCCCTGAGCTCGGCCGAGGCCGTCCCGACGGACGACGTGTGAGTGTTCTGCTCGTCTGCCATCTCTTCTCCTGCCGGGTCTGCTTCGCGGCAGCCGGCCTACGTATGTTCGCACGTTCTACGTTCGTAGGGCGGGTGCCGCGGAGCGGACCCGCCGTCACGAATTCTGCGGATCCCCGATCGGGTGCGGCGCGTCCGCGGGCCGCGCGCGTTTGTACACTCGAATCGCCCCGAAGCTCCCTGCCTGGGTGGTTCGAATCAGTTTCAGCCGGATCATCTCGAGCAGGGCGAGAAACGTTACGATCAAGAAGCTTCGTGATCCGTCGCCGTCCAGGAACATTTCCTCGAATCCACACGCTTCCGTCTCTGACAACCGCGCCAGGAGCTGGCGGATGCGATCTTCGATCGAGATCTGATCCGGCGGCAGGACCATCGGCGGGCGACGGCTCGCACGTTCGAGCACGCCACGGAATGCGGCCAGCAGGCTGAAGAGGTCCACTTCGAGCTCCGGCTCGAACGCCTCGCCGGCGGCGGCGGCGACACTGGCATCCGGGCGGCCGAACTGTGCGCCTCGCAACGTCTCCCGGTCGTGGAGCATGTCTGCGGCCGCCTTGTATTTCTCGTGCTCCAGCAAGCGGCGAACGAGCGCCTCTCTCGGATCCTCCTCGGGATCGGTGTCATCCTGGGTAGGGTCCGGACGCGGAAGCAGCGTGCGCGACTTGATGTGAATCAGCGTCGCGGCCATCACCAGGAACTCCCCGGCTACGTCGAGGTTCATCTCTTCCATCAACTTGATGTAGCCGAGATACTGCTCGGTGATCAGCGCGATCGGGATGTCGTAGATGTTCACCTCGCTCTTGCGAATCAGATGCAAGAGGAGATCGAGCGGGCCCTCGAAAGAATCGAGCTTGACCCGGTAGGCGTCGGCCGACGACTCGAATCCGTGATCTTGCATGGTGACGATCAATACCGAAGCTTCACCGCATCGCGCACCCGGCCCATCGTCTCCTGTGCGACGACACGTGCCTTCCGCGACCCTTCAACGACGATCTCTCGAACTCGATCGGGCTTTGCGCTCACCTCGCGCCGGCGCTCGCGCATGGGCTCGAGCATCGCGTTCATCGCGTGCGAGAGCTTCGTCTTGACCTCCACGTCACCGACCGTGCCCGCCCGGTAGCGGGTCTTGAGATCCTCCACTTCCGCCACATCCGGATTGAAGGCGTCGTGGTAGATGAACACGGGGTTGCCTTCGACGGTGCCAGGGATGTCTGCTCGAATCCGCTTGGGATCCGTGTACATCTGGCGCACCTTCTTGGTGACGGCGGCACTGTCGTCGAGTAAGTCGATCGTGTTGCCGTAGCTCTTGCTCATCTTGCGATTGTCGAGACCCGGCAGGCGTGACACCGGTGTCAGGAGGGGCTGGGGCTCCACGAGCACCTCACCATAGAACTGATTGAAGCGACGCACGACCTCGCGCGACAGCTCGAGGTGCGGCACCTGGTCGTCGCCCACCGGAACGAAACGGCCGTCGTACATCGCCACATCGGCGGTCTGCAAGAGCGGATATCCAAGGAAGCCGAGCGTTGAGAGGTCCTTCTCGGTCAGCTGCGTCTGTTGTTCCTTGTACGTGGGCACGCGTTCGAGCCACGGAATCGGCACCACCATCGATAACAGCAGGAAGAGCTCCGCATGCTCCGGCACGAGCGACTGCACGAAGATCGGTACTGCGCTCGGGATCGATACCGGCGGCAATCCAGTCGGAGACGTTGTCGAGGGCGTAACCGGTGATTCCACCGGTGCTGGCATAGTCACTCGTCAGGGCATGCCAATCCGCCACGAAATAGAAGCAGTCGTATCGCTCCTGGAGCGTCGTCCAGTTCCTCAGCGCACCGACCAGGTGCCCGATGTGGAGCGGCCCAGTCGGCCGCATACCGCTCACCACACGAGATCTGTCGTTCACGCTTCTATCTTCTCGCTTCTCGGTTCGTGTTCAGGTTCGATTGCGAACCCGAACCCGAACCCGAACCCCGAATCTGAACCGAACCTGAACACGAACCGAGCACGAAGAACCCAGAAGGGTGAACGACAACGTTCACATCAACCACCTGACGAGTCTCTCCGCGACAGGCCACGCAATGGTGTCGAGCAGACCGCTCAGCATCAAACCGTAGAGGATGAGAAACCCGTACGGACGCAGGCGATCGAAGGCATCGGCCAAGGGACCACTCAGCAGGCCCGCGAGCACGTTGCCCCCATCGAGCGGTGGTACGGGCACCATGTTGAACACTGCCAGAAAGATGTTGCTCACCAGAACAGTCTGCAGCGCGGCCGATACCGGGGGCGATCCGGCGACGACTTGCAGCAGGATCGCCGCGATCACGGCCAGAACGATGTTGCTCGCCGGGCCGGCAGCCGCGATGACCATGAACTTCTGGCGATAGTGTGGACGGAGCGCCGCCAGACTGACCGGCACGGGCTTCGCCCAGCCGATGAGCGGCAGGTTGGTCAAGATCGCGATCAATGGAAACAGCAGCGTGCCGATCGGATCGATATGGACAGCGGGATTGAGCGACAGACGACCCAAGTTACGCGCCGTCGGATCTCCGAGCCGATCCGCCGCCCACGCGTGCGCCGCTTCGTGCACCGTCAGAGAACCGATGAGGATGAGCAGCCAGATCAGGAGCTGGACGAAATCGATGTTCGGCAACGACCGAACAGCGTACCACAAGGGCCCGAGCCCAGGGACCGCGTCTCAGACTCCAGGTCGCTGGGCTCGCATCGAACTCTTGCAATTACTCGTCCCTCTCGCCTAGAGCCCCGAGGGAGCCGCTCCATGATCCGCGCCACCGCCTCGTCGATCCGTTGCTCCATGAATGTCTGGTCGTCGATGGCGCCGTCAATGCTCCCTTCCGCCCAACCACGCCAGACGAGCCGTTTGGTGCGTGCATCGACGAGATCGACGACGATCGTGCCAGCGTCGAACACGTAGGGCTCGGGCGGGTCGCAGGTCGTCTGGTCGTTGGCGCAGGTGGCCAGATACGGCTGATCAAGGCCGTTGGGATTGACCTCCTGCGCGACGCTGGCGTGATAGTGGGCCACCAGGTCCGGTCCGTCCGCGCTGATCTTCTCGAATCCCCGATCACCCAACCATTTGTCGACCTGCGCCTGAATCCGCTCGCCGAAAAACGTGTTGTTGTCGAGTCGAGGATCGCCGGTGGACTGAGCATCGGCCGGCGCCCAGTGATAGGTGCGATACCGCGTGATGTCCACGCCGCGCTCGACGAACGAATTCACCTGCATCGTTGCGCACGCGGTGACCGTGAGGGTGCTCAGTGCTGCGGCCGCCAGGGCAAGTCGTGTCAGAGTCATTGTCTCGTCTCCAGTCAGAGCGGCCGCGGAAATCTCTCGAACATGCGCGTGACCGCCTCGTCGATCTGCCGCGCCATCGTGTCCTGGTTCTCGAGCATGCCCTTCACTGAATTCTGGGCCCAGCCACGCCAGAGCAGCCGGTTCGTGCGGGCATCCAGCACGTCGATGACCAGTGTGCCGGCCTCATACGATACGGTGGCAGGCGTGCAGCCCTCCCCGGGACAATAGCCGCGGTTGACGTCGACTTGGTCGATGTCGATGCGCTCGCTGATGTTCGCGTGGAAGTGAATCCGCAGGTCGGGCGTTCCAGTCGCCGCCCATTCAAGACCTCTGGCAGCCATCGCCTTCTCAACGGCGCCCTGCACGTGATCCAGGAAGAACGGGTCCTTGTCGAGCCGGGCATCCCCGAGCGGCAGCGCGTCGGCCGGGCCCCAGTCGAAGGTGTGATACTTCGCGATGTCAAGGCCGCGCTCCACGTGTGAACTCACGCTCATCGTGGCGCAGCCCGTGATGGCCGTCATGCGATCGCGGCCAGTGTCAGTTGTGTTAGTCGTCGCATGGTGGAGACCCTCCGTGGCGCCCGTCGCTTCGGAGCGCAGCGTCAATCAATCGTGCAAGCAAGGTGCCGTCCGAAACCTGAGCGCCGCGTCCTCGTCAGCGCAGCGCCGCTGCCGGCCTCGCGTCCGCCCAGCGCGCACGGGAAGCCGGCAACGCAATCATTGCCACCACATCTCGCGATGGATCCGCCAGGCGTCGTCGCTCTGCATCCACAGTTGGACATAGTGGCCCTTGGTCGTCCGGCCTTTCTCTGACACCTCGTACTCGCCCTCGAGATGCGCGAGATCGCCAGCCAGATAGACGTCGCTCAACACGAGTGTCGTCTTCGGCTCGGCGCTGCCGAAGTCGCCCTTCCAGAACGCACCGATTGCGTCTTTCCCCACCACGCTGCCGCTCGGCTGCGTCGACAACATCGCATTCTGGTCGTAGAGGGCGGTGAGCGACGCCGCATCGCCAGCGTTGTAGGCGGTCATCCAGAGTGACTGCAGCCTCTCCGCCATCGAAGCGTCACGTTGCGCCAACGGGTCCAGGCGCCAGATCTCGTGCTGAATCTTCCGTTGAGCCGTCAGAAGTGACGACCGCCAGAGACTGCTGGTCGTTGGCCCTGTCCAGGACAACCGCACCCTTCATGACGCGACCTCGTAGATGCCGTCGACTGTGCAGCAGGTCGCCTTGTGTGACCGAACTCTCGGGCGTCAGCTTCGTGACTGCAGCCATCACCCGCTCCGATGTCCTCCCGCCAGAACGACTCGATGTCGCTGCGCCCGGTGACGACGCCTCCTGTAGGGGGAATGGAACGAGCATCTTCGGCATAAAGCGCGGCCACGGCCGCGGCATCGCCAGCGTTTGAGGCGTCGACCCACGCTGTCGTCACCTGGTTGGTCGCTGCTTCGTTCACCGCTACGGGTGCACCACCGCAGGCGGCGAAACTGCCACCCAGGATCATGGTGAGCGCTCCCAGGATGAATCGATGACCGATCTCGCTCTTCGCGCGCCGTGCTGCCTGACTTTCATGCCAACTCCTTCATCGTCCGTCGTGAGTCGTGAACACGGGCGCTGTGTATATCGCATTGTGCAAGCGATATACGTAGATAAGCTCCGTCAACCGCAGATGCGACAGGACTGGATACCGTCGGCGGCTGGCCGCGCCTGGCGCTTCAATGATCGTGAGAAGCCGGCAGCGTTGCTCTTCCTGGCGATCCTGACCAGGCGGCAGGAACCGCGACCCCAGGTCGAATCGCACGTGATGGTGCAGCCCTCGCGGCGAACATTTCGGAGAGGGCCGCTGCCAATTTCGCGTCGCCCGGCGTGCCCAAAAGGGCGGTGATACAGCGCCCAGGATCTGAAGGACAGACGAGGGCATTGACGCGACACGCCTCCAGCGATACGGCGCGCTCAATCCTTCGGCACCTGGTACGAAGTGTGCTCACGCGTTACAGCGAGACACATGACTCGCGTCGGTCCACCAAGGAGGGTGACCCAATGTTTACGCGCATCCTCGTTCCCATCGACTTCAGCGCGCCGTCCGACGCGGCTCTGGCCTACGCAAGGAGGCTTGCGGGAACTCGGGAAGCCACGCTGCACGTGCTCCACGTCGCCGAAGCGACGTTCCTCCGCGCCGTCGTTGTCGATCCCCGCAACCGCGACACGGCGGTGCTCAACCGCCTGGACGCCCTTCTCTCTGACGAAGACCGTCGACGATTCCGCGTCCTTTCGGCGGTTGAACACTCGGACGAGCCCGCTGACGAGATCGTCCGCTACGCTCGACTCAAGGACATCGATCTCATCGTCATGGGCACACACGGTCGCACCGGCGTGGCGCACATACTGCTTGGAAGCGTGGCCGAGAAGGTAGTACGCGTCGCACCGTGTCCGGTGCTGACGGTTCGCCCCACAGCGGGGTCGATTGGAGCGACGCAACTGGGTCCAACGCGCATCCTCGCACCTACCGACTTCAGCCCGCCCTCTGATCGAGCGCTGGAGTACGCACGGCGCTTGGCGGCCCAATGTGGCGCCGCGCTGCACGTGCTGCATGTGTTGGAGGAGGTTGTCGATACGGCGTCGTTCGGTTCGGAGGTGTTCGTACCAGATTCGCCAGAGGTCCGAGCCGCGCGGCTCAAAGAGGCGCAGGACAAGCTCGCGCATCGGAGCGGCAGCGGTGATCACGAACGACCGCACGCGACTACGGAGGTGGTGGTCGGCTCCAGCGCGCGCACGATCTCACGCTATGCCGCCGACAACAACTACGATCTCATCGTCATGGGCACGCACGGACGCACGGGGCTCGCGCATCTCGTGATGGGGAGCGTGGCCGAACACGTCGTGCGGACGGCACCGTGCCCGGGTACTGTCGACACATCACCTGCGTGAAGAAGTGCGTCGGGCCGCCGGGCTGGAGGGCACGAACGCCGCGCCCGCAGACGGCACGACGTAGTGGAGCGCGCGTGAACCGCCCGCCCTCACGCGCCCTTGGCGGCCTGAAGGCCGAACTTCTCTATCCGGTAGCGCACTTGATCGCGATTGATCCCAAGAAGCTCCGCCGCCTTGGTCTGGTTTCCACCCGCTCGCTCGAGCGCCTGCACCAGCAGTTGCCGCTCGACCTCTTCCAGGTTGAGGCCTTCGGCGGGCAGCTTGAACTGCGCCGAAACCACGTTCCGCGTCAGCCCGTCGAAGTCTTCCGGTTCCAGCCACTCCCGGTCCATCAGCAGCATCGCCCGCTCGATGGCGTTCCGAAGCTCGCGAATGTTGCCGGGCCACTGATACTGCTCGAGCACCTTGGCCGCGGCTGGCGTCAGCCCGCGCACGCGCTTCCTGAACTCGCGATTGTAGAGATCGACGAAATACGCCGCGAGCACCGGAACATCGCCGCGGCGTTCGCGAAGGGGGGGCAGCGGTACAGGCATGACCTGAAGGCGATAGAAAAGATCCTCCCGGAACTTCCCGGCTTTCACCTCGTCCTCGAGGTTCCGGTTGGTGGCCGCGATCACGCGGACATCCACGCGGATGTCGGCGAGCCCACCGACCCGCTTGAACGCCTTCTCTTCGAGGAAGCGCAGGAGCTTCGACTGAAGGGCCGGAGTCATCTCGCCGATCTCATCCAGGAACACGGTGCCGCCGTCGGCCGATTCGAACAGGCCGCGCTTCTGCTGGCGGGCGTCGGTAAAAGCGCCGCGCTCGTGGCCGAACAGCTCACTCTCGAGCAATTGCTCCGGCAGCGCCGAACACGTGATGTTCACGAAGGGCTTCGTTGCGCGGTCACTCCCATAGTGGATGGCTTTGGCTGCCATGTCCTTGCCCGTCCCTGTTTCGCCGGTCAGCAGCACCGTGGACGCACGGCTCGCGGCAATGCGCGCGAGCAGGGATTTCACCTGCTGCATCGCCGGCGACGCGCCGATGATCGCATCGAGTCCGTAGTCCCGTCCCAGGCTGCTCCGGTGTGTGCGAACCTCCCGACGCAACTGGCTCGTCTCGAGCGCCTTTTCGACGAGCAGCGCCACCTCGTCCAGATTGAAAGGCTTGTTGACGTAGTGGTACGCGCCGAGCTTCATGGCTTCCACGGCGTTCTCCACCGTCGAGAACGCGGTCATCAGAATCACGAGCGTCTCGGGCGAGCGCTCCTTGATCCGACGCAGCACGGACAATCCATCCCCGTCAGGCAGGCGAAAGTCGAGCAGCACCAGGTCGAGGTCCGACCCCAACTGTTCGAGCGCTTCGGCTACGGTTCCCGCTTCGAGAATGCCGTAGCCCTCCTTGGCAAGACGCTCCCGAAGCGACCATCTGAGCAGCGCTTCGTCATCGACGACGAGGACCGTTGCGGGCATGGTCGCAAGTATACCGACGAACATGCGCACGATCCCCACCCATCAGCTCGGTAGCCGACGTGGGGCGCTGACCCTGGCTGCGGGTCTGGCGGCAACGGCGATACTCGTCGCCGCCGCCGTTCAGTTGCCCCTTCCTGTGTTCACAGGGCTCCTCTATTTCGTCGGGCTGGCGGGCGCAGGGATCCTGGCGTTGCGTTTCAAGCGACTGGAGCGCCAGACCGCTGCCAGCGCGCAGCAACTCGCGGACGTCAAACGCGCCATCGACCACGCCGCCATCGTCGCCACGACGGATGTGACCGGCCGGATCACCTATGTGAACGACAAGTTCTGCGAGATCTCGAAATACACACGCGAGGAACTGCTCGGGCAGGACCACCGGATCATCAACTCCGGTTATCACCCTCGAGCCTTCATCCGCGACCTCTGGCGGACCATCGCCAGCGGACGTGTATGGCACGGCGAGCTTCGGAATCGCACCAAGGACGGCAACTACTACTGGGTGGACACGACCATCGTGCCCTTTCTGGACTCGCGCGGGAAGCCGTATCAGTACATTGCGATCCGCGCCGATATCACGGCGCGCAAGGCCGCCGAGCATCGGCTCGCGCAACAAGCGGCGCTGGCCCGGGTGGGTCAGATGGCGGCCATCGTGGCGCACGAGGTGCGCAATCCGCTGGCTGGAATCAAAGGGGCAATCCAGGTACTGATGTCCCGTCGCCCGGCCGGTGACGGAGAGCTTGCGGTGATGCGCGACGTCGTGGCGCGCGTCGACGCACTGGGGGACCTCATCAACGACCTGATGGTGTACGCGAGGCCGCGCGCACCCAGACCCAGCGTGTTTCGGCTCCGCTCGCTGCTTGCCGAAGCGATCTCGATGCTCCGACGAGACCCTGTAGGCGCATCCCTCGAGGTCACGGTGGAGAGCCCAGACATCACGCTCACCGCTGACGCCGAACTCGTCAGGGCCGCGGTGCTGAACCTGCTACTGAACGCGGCTCAGGCGATGAGCGGCAGCGGCCGGATCGTCGTGACGGTGTCGGCCGACGAGGAACGCTGCACGCTGGGTATCCGCGATTCGGGACCTGGCATCGTGCCGGAACTGCGGGAGCAGGTGTTCGAGCCGTTCTTCACCACCAAGTCCCGGGGCGGCGGGCTTGGGCTCCCGATCGCTCAGCGCACGGCGGAGCTGCACGGCGGCAGCCTGACACTCACATGTCCTGACACCGGAGGCGCGCTGTTCAGCCTAACGTTGCCCTTGGGGGCGCCCCGCGAGCCGGAAGCGCCTCACATGACGTCAGAAGGCGTTGCCCAGGAACGCTAACATCCGGCCCCAGACGAGCACCATGAACCACGACACGAGGGACACCCCTCCGATCATCTTCAGCATCGGGGTCGTGTCGGCCCCTGCCGGCATCGCATCCGCTTTGGTCCTCTGCGTCAGTTCGAACAGGAGCACGTTCAGGCCCGCGATCGCGAGGAAGAGCGCCTTGAGCCACCACGATATGTTGCTCATGTACCTGATCCGGCGTGGCGACGAGAAAGATCACGCCCGTCACCAGGTTGAGGAGAAACCCGGCGACGGCCCAGGGCACCAGCGCCCTGAACGCAGAGACCGGCAGGTGTCTCATGAAACCCAGCAACCGGAAGTCGAGCGGGCCAATCGTGCCGAAGAGGAGCGCCAGACCGAGAAAGTGGAAGGTCTCGGCGAGCGGCCAGACCCACGGTGTGTTCACCACGAACTGTGCAAAGGCCGTCGACTTCAGATAGCGAACCACCGACTCGTCAAGGCTCGTCGTGTTCAAGATCGCGGTCATGATTTCGCCGAGCTGGTCCATCGTGAAGCTCCTACAGGTACGCCATGAGGCGGCCGGTGGTCGTGGCGACAATCCACGTGGTCAAGGAAAGCACCGCATAGGTCTTCGCCGCAGGTGTCGTGGTCGTGCCGCGGCCGACGACCGCGCGTCTAATCAGCACGACGAGGAGCACACCGGCGGCGACTGCGATGAGTTTGATCACGAAGATGCCCGTCGTCCGCGGATCGGCGGCGAACAGCATCACGCCGGTGACCGCGTTCAGCCAGAAGCCGGCCCACATCACCGGGAAGAAGCCTCGAAGCGACGTCAGCGGAATCTGTCGTGCGACTCCGAGGACTCGAAGATCGACGGCGGTGCTGGCGCCCACCAGTACCGCAAGCCCGAAGGTGTGCATCGTGATGATCATGGGATACGCCCAGAACGAGGAGGACTCGCGCACCCAGGTGGCCAGGGCGCTGTCATGGAGAACCGTCAGCAGTTCGTTCATTCCGGTGTGTGTCTCCTCGCGATTCCGCGATTCTTGCGTGCTGCGCCGACCGGTCTCGCGGTGTTCTAGGCGGGTGCAGCGGTTGGTGACGTCGATGCCCTCGGCTCGGCCTGGCGATCCGAGTGCGGCCGTTCGAGCCCGAACTTCTCGATGCGGTACCGCACCTGATCACGATTGATGCCGAGGAGATGACCGGCCTGCGTCTGATTTCCGCCCACGCGCTCGAGCGCTTGCACGAGCAGTTGTCGTTCCACCTCTTCGAGGACGAGGCCGTTGGCGGGAAGCTTGAACTGCGACGTCGCCGAGGCGCCTCGAATCAGTGTCGCGAAATCATCTGGCTGCAGCCACTCCCGATCCATCAGCAACATCGCGCGTTCAATGGCGTTCCGCAGTTCGCGGATGTTTCCTGGCCATCGGGTACTGCTCGAGCACGGCCAGAGCCTCGGACGACGCGCCGCGCACATGCTTCCTGAACTCCCGGTTGTACCGGTCGATGTAGTAGCGCACGAGCAGAGGAATGTCGCCCTTTCGTTCGCGGAGCGGTGGGAGCGTGATCGGCATCACCTGAAGGCGGTAGAAGAGGTCCTCACGGAATTTTCCAGCCCGCACCTCGGTCTCCAGATCCCGGTTGGTCGCCGCGATGACGCGGAGGTCGACCCGGATGTCGACCAGCCCGCCGACGCGCTTGAACGCCTTCTCCTCGAGAAATCGAAGGAGCTTGGCTTGCAGGCCGGGTGTCATCTCGCCAATCTCGTCGAGGAACACCGTGCCGCCGTCCGCCGTCTCGAGCAGGCCGCGCTTCTGCTGGCGCGCGTCCGTGAACGCGCCCCGCTCGTGGCCGAACAGTTCGCTCTCGAGCAACTGCTCCGGCAGGGCGGATGCCGTGATGTTCACGAACGGCTTCGCTGCGCGGTCGCTATTGAAGTGAATGGCCTTGGCGGCGAGGTCCTTGCCCGTCCCGGTCTCACCCGTCAACAGAACGGTGGAGGCATGGCTCGAGGCCACTCGCCCGAGGAGAGCCTTCACCTGCACCATCGCGGGGGATGCGCCGATGATGGCATCGAAGCCGGTACTCACGACCCTGGCTGGTCCGGAGGCTACGGACTTCGCGCCGCAGCCGGCTGGTCTCGAGCGCTTTCTCGACCACCAGCGCGACTTCGTCCAAGTTGAAAGGTTTGTTGACGTAGTGATATGCGCCCAGTCGCATCGCCTCGACCGCGTTCTCGACGGTCGAGTAGGCGGTCATGAGAATCACGAGCGTCTCTGGTGACAGTTCCTTGACGTGACGCAGCACGGTCAGACCGTCGCCGTCCGGCAAGCGAAAATCCAGCAAGACGAGGTCGATGTCGGGTGACATCTGCTCCACCGCGCTGGCCACCGTGGCCGCCTCACGGACGGCGTAGCCGTCGTGCGTCAGACGCTCTCGCAGCGACCACCGCACCAGATCTTCATCGTCGACGACAAGGAGATTGGCCGAACTCATTGCAGATCCCTCTGGGAAAAATCTCGCGGTAACTGGGAAACATCACCCGCGATGGGGCACCCCTGCACCCCGTTGCCACGGTGAGAGCAACATCCACGCCGAAACCGAGGCGGGCGGACGAGGCCTATTGGCCACGCGGGATCGGTGGCTCGGTGCGCTCCACACCATCGATACTCCGCAGCAGCGCGACATAGCACCCACTGCGCGCACCCCACTTCCGCAGCATTTTGCCCAGTGCCCGGGTCGTCGAGCCGGCCACGTCGATTGCTCTCCTCCCTGTTGCCGTCAGATGGTGTTTCCGATGATTCGCACTCATGGGACGGTCGGACTGGCGGACCGCCTCCGCGTAGAATTGACCGCTGGGTACTCCCATGGTCATTCACCGGTACACGGCTGGCGTGCTTGCGGCGCTCTCGTTGGCTCTGGCGGCGCCGGCCGACGCGCATCCCGTCCCGTTTACATTCATCGATGTGCGGCTGCAGCCAGGTGTGGTTGACCTTACCCTTGTCGCACACATCTTCGACGTCGCGCACGACCTTGGCATCCAGCCCCAGGAACAACTGCTCCAGGCAGGCACGCTCGCCGAGCGGAGGGACGCCATTGTCGGATTGCTGCGCGATCGGCTCCGCATCAGCGCGGATGGGCAGGTGATTGGCGTGGGGACGTGGTCGACACCGGAGCCGCTGCCGGACCGGCAATCCATTCGACTTCGAGCTCGCTTCGATCTGCCAGAGACGCCCGGCCGTATCGACGTCACAGCGGTCATGTTCCCGTACGACCCGCAACATCGGACGTTCCTGAACTTCTACGAAGGGGACGCCCTCACACAGGCGATCGTGGACAAGGACCGCAGCCGCTTCGAGTACTTCACCGGCACCCGTCAGGGGGTCTGGGAGGTGCTCCAGAAGTTCGTCCCCTCAGGGGTGCACCACATCCTGATTGGACCCGATCATCTGCTGTTCCTGGTGGGTCTGCTCCTGCTCGGCGGCTCGCTCAAGCAGCTGCTGCTGGTCGTCACGGCGTTCACCGCCGCGCACAGCATCACGCTATCATTGGCCGCACTCGGCATGATCATCCCGCCGACGAGCATCGTGGAACCGGCGATCGCGCTGAGCGTGATATACGTCGGAGCGGACAATCTACTGGTCGGCAGCGGCCGTGACACCCGGGCCTGGATCGCCTTCGCGTTCGGCTTGATTCACGGCTTTGGGTTCGCCAACGTCCTGCGAGACATGGATCTGCCGGCTCGAGCGCTTGGCTGGACGCTCTTCGGGTTCAACGTCGGCGTCGAACTCGGCCAGCTCGCCGTGGTTGCGGTGGTCGCGTCGGCGCTTGCGTCGATACGATCGCGAAGCCCCGTGACCGGGACACGTTTGGCGTTCGTCGGCTCCATCATCGTGATGCTGGCCGGCGCGTTCTGGTTCGTGGAGCGGGTTTTCTATTCTGGAGGCGCGGCATGAAGACACGTGACCTTCGACGACATCACATAGGGACATCGAAAGTCATTCCATGCTCTGGTGGTACTGGATCATCGGCGGCCTCGCGCTCGCGGCGGTCGAGCTCGCCACACCCGGTGGCTTCTTCGTGATTTTCTTCGCGATCGCCGCGATCGTCGTGGGGTTGCTCGACGTGGCGGGACTCGTCCAGGTCGCCTGGCTGCAATGGCTGCTCTTCTCCGTGGTGGCCATCGCCGGTCTTGGGCTCTTTCGGAAGCCGCTGCTGGACCGCATGGGCATGGGCGGGTCAACCCAGATGGACACCCTCGTCGGCGAGGTGGCCATCGCCACCTCCAACATCCAGCCTGGCGAGCACGGGCGCGCAGAGCTGCGCGGCGCGGGCTGGAGTGCGCGAAACGTCGACACCGCGACACTTGCGATCGGTCAGCGCTGCCGGGTTGTGGCCGTGCAGGGCCTGATGCTCGACCTTCGACAGGAGTAACCCGTGAATGAAGCTGCCATCGTCTTCGGACTCATCGCGCTGCTGGCCATCGTCATCGTGTACAAGACGGCGCTCGTGGTGCCACAACAGAGCGCGTTCGTCATCGAGAGACTCGGCCGCTATCACGGCACGCTGAACGCGGGTTTCCACATCCTCGTCCCCTTCGTGGACGTCATTCGCTACCAACATTCGCTCAAGGAGCAGGCGATCGACATCCCCGCGCAGGTGTGCATCACGCGCGACAACGTGCAGGTGGGCGTGGACGGTATCCTGTACCTGAAGGTGCTCAACCCCGAGCGCGCCTCCTACGGCATCCAGAACTACAGCTTCGCGATCATTCAGCTCGCGCAGACGACGCTCCGTAGCGAGGTGGGCAAGATCGATCTCGATCGTACGTTCGAGGAGCGCACGACCATCAACGTTCAGGTGGTCGGCGAGCTCGACAAGGCGTCCGAACCCTGGGGCGTGAAGGTGCTCCGGTACGAAATCCGGAACATCGAGCCTCCCGCCGACATCCTCGCGGCGATGGAAAAGCAGATGCGCGCCGAGCGAGAGAAGCGGGCGGTGATTCTCACATCAGAAGGTCAGCGCGACGCCGCGATCAATACCGCCGAGGGCGAGAAGCAGCAGGTGATCAAGGCGTCAGAGGCGAACCGGCAGCAGAGAATCAACGAGGCCGAGGGTCAGGCGGCGGCGATCCGCGCCGTGGCAGCCGCAACGGCCGAAGGACTTCGGGAAGTGGCCGGCGCGATTCGCACCGATGGTGGGATGGAAGCCGTTCAGCTTCGAGTCGCCGAACAGTACGTGACGCAGTTCGGGCACATCGCGCAGAAGACCAACACCGTGGTCATTCCCGCGAACCTCTCGGATGTCGCCGGCATGATTGCCGCGGCCATGAAGGTGTTCAGCGCGTCCGGCACTCCGCCGCGCTCTGAGTGATTCTGTACGCACCTCACGGTCTCTGGCGGGCGGCAATCCGGTAGAGATGGGTATCGCTTCGGATGAAGAACGACCCATCTGACACGGCGATCGAGGCCAGCGTGGCCCCGTCGATCTGGTTGACGGCGAGCCGGCTGAAGGTCTTCCCCGGCGCGATCACCGTCGCGATACCCTCTTCGTTCAAGAAGTAGATTCGTCCATCGCCGAAGATCGGGGACGCGGAGTAGTTGCCGCCGAGCCGCTGTTGGTAGTGGACGGTGCCCGTGCGAGCGTCGACGCACGTCAGGATCCCGATGTCGCTGACAACGAACAGCTCGTCGCCGACAAGAATCGGTGAGGGCGTGAACGGTGCACCCCTCCGCAGCGTCCACGCCACGTGCGTGCGAGTCACGTCCCCTTCCCCGTCGGGCCGAACCGCCATCAGCGTCGGCTGCTGAAATCCTGTCGCGATGAACACGAGCCCGTGGCCGAACACTGGCCGCGGTACGTTCGAGAACCCGTCTCCGTAGCCAACCCGCCAGATTTCCCGGCCGGTCGTCGGATCGTACCCGCCGGCACGATAGGCGCCGATCGACACAATCTGATCTCTCTCGCCAACGCGAATGGTCAGCGGCGTGGTGTACGCCTGATCCGCGGGTGTGCGCCGCTGCCGCCGCCAGCGTTCCTTTCCGGTCTGCGTGTCGAGCGCCACGACGAACGCTTCGACATCATTCCCGTCGCAGTTGATGATGAGCAGGCCTCCATAGAGCTCGGGTGACCCACCTCCCCCGTGCTGGGAGCGGTACGGCAACCGCGTCCGCCAGAGCACCTCACCAGTTGAGGTCAGTGCGGCGGTCCCTTCGGCGCCGAAGTGCACGTACACGCGGTCTCCGTCGAGAATGGGCGTGGGCGAGGCGAAGCTGTTCTTTGGATTGAGAAGGTTGGTCCGGTCGAGTCGGAACAGCTCGACGTCCACGACCTGACGGCCCGTTGCCGCATCGAACGCGAACGCCCGTAGTGACATCGAGGGGCGGCCTCCTGGCGGCCGTTGCTCAACCGAGGCTGTCAGCCAGATTCGCCCTCCTCCCACGACCGGTGACGACCATCCACGTCCGGGCACCGGTGTCTTCCAGGCCACGTTGGTCGTCTCGCTCCACTGCGTCGGCAGACCACCTTCGGTCGAGTGTCCCTGCCCCGTCGGCCCCCGGAACTGCGGCCATTCCTGGGCCGACGCGACTGTCGACATGACCAGGCACGCGAGCACCGCGGAAAGAAATCGCCTCACGCACCAATGGTAAGGCGCATCTCTCCCTGTACAATCAGCAGGCCGTGTTGAGAACCCGCCGGTCGGCGATCGTGCTGTGTGTGGCCGTCGTGCTGTGCATCGCGCTGGTGCCCGCGCCGTTTCTGTCGGCCTGCGCGATCCTGGTTCCCATCTGGTCGCTGTTTGCGTTCGTTCCTGAGGCCTTCGTCGCCTCCGTCGAAGACGAGTCTCCCTCGCAACCCGATCCCTCGCACTCGCTCCTCGCCCCTCGCGCCCCTCCCGCCTGACGACTCTCCGGTACGAGTCGGATCGTGACGTAGCGCGGTCGACGTGTGACCGCGCGAGGGAGGACGTGTGTCGCTCAAGAAATCACTTCGAACAATTCTCACCTGCATGGTGCTGCAGGTCGGCGTGCTGTCGGGTGTTCCGATGCGCCCGGAACAGGTGCGGGAGCTCATGTTTCAGTTGGGTACCCCGAAGGTGGCGCACACCAGTCCTGACGAACGTCATTCGAGCAAGGATCCGCCTGCCGAGGGAGAAGGCGATCTGCCGGAATAGTCCGCGGGGAGTGGGGAATCTTTGACGTCTCAACCCCCTCTGCAAACCCCGACTCCTCGCGCGAGGCCTATCTCTCCTGTCGGGGCGATCGACACCGAGTTGGCTCGAAACTGGCTTTACAGCCATCAGGCGCGGGGGTCGGAGGCCCCTGAGCCTTGAGGAGGGCTTCCGTGCATGACAGAGGTGGTCGAACCGAAGACAGAGCGCGCGGTACCCAACCCTGAGGCCTACTAACGGACGGAGACACACCATGGCTAGACCAGCGCAAATCACATTCCGCAACATCCAACCGAGCTGGGCGCTCGAAGCGGAGGCTCGCACCCGAGCAGCCTGGCTCCAGACCCTCCATCCCAACATCGTTGGCTGCCGCGTCCTTGTGGAGATTCCGCACCGGCATCCGTCGCGCGACCGGCACGTGTGCGTCCACATCGGGCTGTCGCTGCCCGGCGAGGACCTCGTGGTGAACCACGAGCCTACGCTCCACGGTGCCCTCAAGGACATCGAGGAGGACGGACACCGCAAGGACGACGATATGGAGGCCGTGCGAAAGTTCGCGCTCGTGGCCGTTGACGAAGCGTTCGACACCGCGAGCCAGCGGTTGCAGGCGATCGCGGACCGACAGCGCGACGAGGCCAAGTCTACTTTCAATTGAGGCGCTCGAGAGACACTCCGGGCGGTGCCTCGAGGGCACCACCCGCAAGTGCCGCGCCATCGCCGGCTCCGCCCTGCGGCATGAACCAGGGTTACCCCAGGGCGTTGTCGAGAGTCATCATCACGGTGAAGCCAACGATGAATCCAAGCGTGGCGACGTCTGTCGTGCCACTTCGAACCGTCTCCGGGATGAGCTCTTCCACAACGACGTACAGCATGGCTCCGGCTGCCGCGGCCATGCCGTACGGCAGCAACGCCCCGGACACCAGCACGAGCGAGGCGCCAACGACGCCCGCGACCGGCTCGACCACGGCCGAGAGTTGGCCCCAGAAGAATGCCCGCCCGCGGCTCATCCCCCCACGCCTGAGCGGCAGCGCAATCGCCAATCCCTCGGGAATGTTCTGCAGCCCAATCCCGATCGCCAATGCCGTGGCGGCACCGAGTTCGTCACCCCCGTAACTGACGCCGACCGCCAGTCCTTCCGGGAAGTTGTGCAGCGTCATCGCCAGCATGAGCAGTGTCGGCCGTCGCCACACCACGGGGGGACCTTCCGACGTGGCCTCGTCCGGAAACTCCGCGTGCAAATGCGGCAGCATCTGGTCGGCAACGTACATGAACGCACCGCCGGCCAGGACACCGAGCGCGGCCGGCGGAACGCCTCCCAACTCGATGGCCGGCACAAGGAGCGACCAGCACGACGCCGCGACCATCACCCCGCCGGCGAAACCCATCATCCCGTCCATCACACTGCGGGGAGCAGAGCGGAAGAAGAACACCGGAAGGGTGCCGATGGCGGTCAAGAGGTACGTACCGGTCGTGGCGACCAGCGCTTGGAACACGGGGCTCAAGCTACGGAACGCGTCGAGCATGTGCTAGGACCGTGGCAAGGAGGTTACCCTGGCTCCCTCGTCACCCCGAAGTACCATGGTGGCCTCGCTGACGGCCGCCGCGGACCCGAGGAGCGACAGCTGGCATGCGGGATGCTCAACGGTCACGTACGAGGGCCCGATATGCTCGCGCCACTGGGGGTATTCATGAATCCCACCATCCTTCGCATTCTCGTCCCTGTTGATTTCAGCGCTCACTCGGAAGCGGCGTTGCACTACGCCACGGCCTTGGCCAGCCGCCTTGGAGCGGCGCTCGATCTGCTCCATGTCGTCGAGGATCCGGTCGCCACCCTCGCCTGGAGCTCAGCGATCGAGCTGTCGGGCCTCTCGGAGCGCCGGAACTCGCTCGTCGAGGAAGCAACGCTGCATCTCGATCGGTACCGAAGCGGTACCACTGACCCTGGCGTGCCGACACAGGCGGTCGTGCGCATCGGGCAGCCGACAGCCGTCATCACTGAGTATGCCCGGAGCGTCGGTGTCGACCTCGTGGTGATGGGTACCCACGGCCAGAGCGGCCTGGCCGGCATGTTGTTGGGTAACGTGGCGGCGCGCGTGGTGCGGTACGCCCCGTGTCCCGTCCTTACCCTTCATACCGACGTGATTGGAGGCGTGACCGAATCGCCGCGTGCCGCTTTGCCTCTCACCCTGGGGTACGCCTTGGGTCATTTGGGGACATCACGCGAATAGCCACACTGGATGCTTCAGGGCGTCCGCCTCGGCGCGTGGGACCATACGGCCCACGCGCTCTCAGCAACCGCCTCACTGTTGAGGTGGGTGACCCTTGTCGAAACGCGACCCGTGGGACGCCACGACCTGCCACTGCCCGTCCTTCTTCACCCATACGTCGGTGTAGTGGTAGTGGCCGCTCGTGTCGATGCCGTTGTAGCGGCTCTTCTCTTCCTGACTGGTGAAGGCCACAGCGGCGGCGCCGTAGACATTCACCGAGACCTCATCGAGCACCATCGAATCCACGACAAGGTTGCCCTTGGTCAGGTCTTCAATTGCCGTTGACTTGGGGTAGACATGCGCCGTTGGGCTGGTCCCGTTGAAGTCATCGGCGAGCAGACGATCGATCGCAGCGGTGTCCTTCTTCATGATTGCCGCGACCCAGTCACGCTCCAACTGCGTGATCGTCGCCTCCACGTCCTCAGTAGGCGCCGCAACCGGCGCCGGCGCGGGCGCGGCCGGAGGTGACGCCGGCGCGGTCCCTTGGTTACAGGCTGTTGCAACGATTGCCCCAGCCAACACGAACGGTGCCATCAACTGACGCGTCATCATCCCCTCCCACGATACGAAACAGCCTGACGTCTTCGAGCAGGGCGACCGCCCACACGGTCCAGGCTTCGATGTCGCTCAGGCGCAAGTTGCGTGCCGCCTCAATTGAAGCCGTCGGAGCCACCTGCTGCTGATGCGCCGAACGAATTCCCCGTCGCTGACAGGGAATTTTTCACATACCTGCCGACTATTCCCCCGGCGTCTTCGAGCTGTTTCGCCCAGGAGGCTCCCTTCTGGTGGTGCCAGAGCACGAGCATCCTCACCCCGGAGCGACAGGCCTTCCTCTTGCAGGGGGGATGCTCCGGGAGGATTCCGAAACTGAAGGGGACCCACATGGATCACTTGACACGACGCATCGCACGACTCGTGTGTCTCCCGCTGGTCGTATTCCTGTTCGCCACGGTCGTCGATGCGTCAGACGGACTCGGTCGAGCAATCACAACGCGCTCTGGTCGAGGGTGAACGGCGGGTACTCGTCCACGAGCAGCAGCATGTACGCTTCCACTCGCAGTATCCACCGCATCACCCCGACGCCGAACGGGTACAGCGACGCCGGATAAGAACCCGTGAACAGAATCGCGAACCACGCGGCCACGGTGGTCACGAGCCAACCGAACATCAGGAAGAACAGCAGGATCAGGTGTGGAATCGCCACCAGCAGACGGACGGCGATTATCGTGCGGTCACGCGGAACAGGTGGGCTGGCGACGTCGATCGTGGCCGGGTAGACACCGTCGCCGAACGGGGGATACGCATCGGCGAACAGACCCATGTACGCGAGGTTTCTGGTACGCCAACGAAGATAGTAGAGACAGAACTCGCGAATGCCGCGGGGGTGCTCCCCCGTGAGGAGAAGCATGAACCAACTCACGATCGCCATGAGGTAGGCGGCGGCCCCGAGCAAGCCCGCACTGCCCGTGCGGGACGACCAGAAGACCGGACCGACGAGAAGCGCATGCGGAATCGCCAGAACCGGCCTGAAGGCTGTGGTGAGTTTGTTGCGAGCGTACGTCTGCGAGTCGAGAGTCACCGACACCGGATACGTCATTGGAGGCATCTTCGTCTGGATCTATCGTTGTCAGCTGCCACAAAGGATTCTGATGTCGCTGCACACTCTGGACCAGTTGTTTGCTCCCCGCTCGGTCACCGTGATTGGCGCCTCGGCGGCTGAAGGGTCGGTGGGGTAAGTCGTGCTGCGCAACCTGCTCGCCGGGGGATTCGCCGGACCTGTCCTCCCCGTGAATCCCCACCACAGGGAGATCTGCGGCGCCCTCGCCTATCCCGACGTCGCACACCTTCCGGAGACTCCCGACCTCGCCCTGGTGTGCACGCCGCCCGAGACCGTACCGCGGTGATTGAGGCCGTGGGAGCACGAGGCATCGGCGCGGCGATTGTCGTCACCGCAGGGCTCTCCCGCACGGTGCTGGCCGACGGCACATCGGCGCAGGAAGCGATGGTGGTTGCTGCACGGCGTCACGGCACGCGCATCCTGGGCCCCAACTGTCTCGGACTGATTGTGCCGCGCATCGGACTGAACGCCAGCTTCGCCCACGTCACCGCCCCCACGGGCTCCGTGGCGTTCGTCTCGCAATCTGGGGCCCTCGCCACGGCCGTGCTCGACTGGGCGCGTCCCCGGGGAATCGGTTTCTCCTGTTTCGTCTCACTCGGGGACTGCGCCGACATCGGTTTCGGCGATGTGCTCGACGCCCTTGGCAGCGACCCGAATACCCGGGCCATCCTGCTCTATATCGAATCCATCACGTCCCGACGCGGTTTCATGTCAGCGGCTCGTGCTGCAGCGCGGAACAAACCGGTCGTGGCGGTCAAGGCTGGGCGCTTCGCAGACGGCATGCGCGCGGCCCAGTCGCATACGGGCGCCATGGCCGGCTCCGACGAGGTGTACGACGCCGCGCTCAGGCGGGCGGGAATCCTGCGCGTCTTCAGCGTCGAGGAGATGTTCGAAGCTGTCGAGACGCTCGCTCGCGTGCGTCAGCCGCGCGGCGATCGTCTCGGAATCGTCACCAACGGCGGCGGTATCGGCGTCATGGCGGTGGATCAGTTGATCGAGGATGGTGGCCACCTCGCAGTGCTCAGCCCCGCCACCCTGGACCGACTCAACTCGGTCCTGCCGGTCACGTGGTCGCACGGTAATCCAGTGGATCTCGTCGGCGATGCGAATGGGGCTCGCTACGCAGAGGCCATGCGAATCCTCGTGCGCGCGCCAGAAGTGGACGGCTTGCTGGTCATGCATGCGCCAACCGCAGTCGCGGACAGCACCGGGGTTGCGCAGGCCGTGGCGGAAGCTGTGCACGGGACGTCACTTCACCGGTACTCACCAGTTGGGTTGGTGGCGAAGCCGTGGCTCCTGCCCGTTCGCTCTTCGCGCAAGCAGGGATTCCGACCTTCGATACGCCGGAGGCCGCGATACGCGCCTTCCTCCAGCTCATTCAGGTACCGGCGCAATCAGCAGACGCTGATGGAGACACCGCCGTCGGTGCCAACGCAGTTCACCGTCTCCTCGACTGCCGCACGGGCGGTCGTGAACGAAGCGCTCGCGCGCATCACCGACCCGGCAGCCGGCACCACGCTCGACGAACGGCAGTCCAAGGCGATCCTCGCGGCCTACGGCATCCCGACCGTCGACACCCACATCGCGCTCACCCCGTCCGAGGCGGCCCTGAAAGCCCGGGCGATCGGGTTTCCTGTCGCGCTCAAGATTCTCGCCGAAGGCGTCACCCACAAGTCCGATGTCGGTGGCGTCGACTTGTTCCTCGATTCCGAGTCGACCGTGGAACATGCGGCCGAGCGAATGCTGCGGGTTGTCGCCGCTCGAGCGCCCCACGCCCGCGTACTGGGCTTCACGGTGCAGCCAATGGTCACTCGAACCGGCGCCCACGAACTCATTCTCGGTATCGCGACCGATCCGGTGTTCGGCCCGGTCATTCTGTTCGGCCAAGGCGGGACCGCCGTCGAGGCCATCGCCGACCGGTCGATCGAGTTGCCACCACTGAACCTGAACCTCGCCCGCGACCTCGTATCACGGACCCGCGTCGCGCGGCTGCTGCGTGGCGCGCGCGGACACGTGCCGATCGACATGCACGCGCTCGGACTCGCGCTGATGCAGGTGGCGCAGATGGTGGTCGACATTCCCGATATCGTCGAGATGGACATCAACCCGCTGCTCGCCAGCGACAAGGGCGTGCTCGCCCTCGACGCGCGGATTCGCATCATCGCGGCAACGGGCGACGTTGCCGCGAGGTTGAGTATCAGGCCCTATCCGCGGGAACTGGAAGAACCCTTCACGTTGACGTCGGGGCGCCCTGTGCTGCTTCGCCCAATCCGGCCCGAGGACGAACCGGAGCACTACGCCTTCATCTCGAAGCTCACACCGAGCGACGTCCGCTTTCGGTTCTTCGACACGGTTCGAGACGTGCCGCACTCGGAGATGGCGCGCTTCACGCAGATCGACTACGACCGTGAGATGGCCTTCATCGCGACTGCCGAGCGCGACGGTGGCAACGAGACCCTGGGCGTCGTTCGCGTGATGACCGACCGCGACAACCACCGCGCCGAATTCGCCGTCGTCGTCCGGTCCGACCTCAGTGGCCAGGGACTCGGTCACCGGCTGCTCGACAAGATGATCGCCTACTGCCGCTCGCGTGGCACGCGCACCCTCGTCGGCCAAGTGACGGCCGACAATACGCGCATGCTCGAACTGGCCAGCAATCTCGGCTTCAGCCAGCGGGCCATTACGGGGGAAGGTGTGGTCGAAGTGGCGCTGGATCTTCCTACGAGCGCTCGGACAGCCTGACCCGAACCCCGTCGCGAACCAGATCGCCGGGATGGACGATCACCTGAATGCCCTCGGACAGGCCTGCGGTGACCTCGGCCTCGCGCGGTGCCTGATGGTCAATCTCGATGACGGTGCGACGGGCCCGGCCGGCGCGAACGACGTACACTGCCCATCGCTCGCCTTCGCGAAAGAGCGCGCTCGTCGGCACCTTGAGCACGTCGCCGGCCTCCCAAGTGACGATACGAACGTCGACACGATAGGCATCGCCGAGCGAGGCGCACGCCGTCCGGTCAGACAACCCCAGCACCACGTTCACTCGTTGCTCTTCCACACCCAGTGCTGACATCTTCGTGAAGCCCGCCGGCTGAATCCGGAGAACCGTGGCGTCGAGCACCGTCGACTCCCCCCACTGCTCGATCGTCGCGCGAGCGCCCGCATCCACTCGCACCGCGTCGGCCGACAGCAAATCTACGACGATGTCCAACTGCCGTGGGTCGCCGAGCTCGAGGAGTGCCTCACCGGGCGGGACAATGCTCTCGCTCTCGCGAAGGCGCCTCAGTACGACGCCATCGGCAGGCGCGCTCACCATCACCGTCCCCATGCTCGGCGGGGTGGCCGGGCGGGCCAGCCGGGCCCGTGCCCGCTCGAGCTCCGACGCGGCGGCCTGCACCGAGAACACAGCCGCCTTGACCGCCTCCTTGCCGAACCGTACTTCATCCTGGCGTGCGTCAACGTCCTGCGCGGACACCACCCCTGCCGCAACGAGCCTTCGGCTCCGCTCGAGTTCACGCTCTGCCTGCGCGTCCGCGGCTCGCGCGCGCTGCTCTTCCGCGCGCGCGCGACCGAGCGCGGCCTCGGAGCTCTCCACGGCCGCCTGGGCTTCGGCACGGGTCCTCGCATCGAGCAGCGGCGGCGTCACCGGCTGGATGCGCGCCACGACATCACCCTGTTTAACGGCGTCGCCGGGCTCGAGCTCAATCCGAAGTCACTCGCCCGCCCACTGGAGCCGAAACAACGAACCGGTCTCGAACGCGGGTCTGCCCTTCCTCATCGACGGTCACGACGAGCGGGCCTCGCGATACCGTGGCCACATCGACCTCGAGCGTCTCCGGCCACAGCGCCATCGTCAGCAACCCGCCCAGACACGCGATCACGAACAACACCCGCCGATTCGACAGCATCCGGAACATTTCGGTCACTCCTGCGTCTTCAGCACCGCCACCAGATCCAGCTGGTCCAGCCGCCGCCTGACGACAATGCCAGACACGCCCGCCGCCACGATCACCGTGAGCCAGGACCATGCCAGCGTGGCAGGCGAGGCAACGAACGACATCCTGTAGATCTCATTGCTGAGCCCAGCGGTAATCACGTCACCCAGGAAGTACCCGATGGCCGCGCCGAGCGGCAGCGCCATCATCGTGAGCACCGCGAGCTCCCCGAGCAGGATCAACGAGATTTCCCCGCGAGTGAATCCCAGCACGCGGAGGCTGGCGAGCTCGCGACTTCGCTCGGACAGCGAGACGCGTGCCGCGTTGTAGACAACGCCGAACGCGATAATGCCTGCGAAGATCACGTTGATGAAGATCTGGAGGCCCATGTGCTCGGCCATGGTTTCGCGAAAGCTGCGGAGCGTCGCCTCGCGCAGCGCCACACCGGCCACGGCGGGCATCACCTTCACCTGCGCATAGAAGCGGTCGAGCATCGCCGGATCGATCGTGACCGCCACACCCGAGACCGTCTCCGACTCTCGCAGCAACCGTCGGACGGCGTCCACGTGCATGTACGCCTGAAGCCCCATGCGGTCATCGACGAGCCGCGCGACGTTGACGTCCCTGATCGGGCGGCGTCCCTCCAGCACTTCGACCTCCAGAGCGTCGCCCGGCTGGACGTCCAGAATTTCCCCCAGTGCACGCGAGAGGACCAGCCCTTCCAGCGGGATGCCCACGTCCTCCCCCGCCCGGTCCAGGACACGGCTCAGCCTGGGCCTCTCGACCAGGCCTGTCACGGCAATCGGGCGCGACCGCTGACCGGCGCGCAGCCTCACCGGCACCACCCGCGTCTCCTCGATCTCCATGACCCCTGGAAGACGCGCCACCGCGTACACCGCGCGATGGGAACGGGGTTCGGCGAAGGCCAGGGTGGCGTCGTACCGCACGGCACGGGTGAACTGTTCCTCGATGAGCGCGTTGATGACGTCGGTGAAGGCAAGGCCGATGAAGAGGACCGCCACCGCGAGGGCGATGCCGACCACCGACATGAAGGCGCGACCGGGCTCGCGTTCGAGATTGCGCAGCACCATGCGTGTCACCAGCGCCGGCCGCAACCGTCGGGATAGTCGCTCGAGAACGCTCGCACGGTACCGCACCGGCGAATTGGGGCGCATCGCGTCGGCCGGCGGAACGCGGACGGCTCTGCGAACGGAGGCTTGCGCCCCAAGCGCCGCCACGATGAGGCTCGCGGCGACGGACTGGACGGCCACGGAGACCGACAGGTG
The DNA here is from genome assembly GCA_963827515.1 of uncultured Acidobacteriota bacterium. Classification (GTDB taxonomy): domain Bacteria; phylum Acidobacteriota; class Vicinamibacteria; order Vicinamibacterales; family UBA2999; genus JABFSA01. The sequence goes on from CAWHBF010000004.1 coordinate 162,331, forward strand.
GAAACTGAGGTCGGGAAAACGGAAAAACTGGTTGTAGAGCCCGATCATTGCGGAGCCCAGCCAGACACCAACGCCCACACCCGTGACCGCGCCGGCTGTTGCGATCGCCAGCGCCCACTTGATGTAGTGCCACGCGAGCGCCGCATCCGAATAGCCCAGGGCCTTGAGCGCCGCAATCTGCGATCGCTGAAGCGCGAGCGCGCGGGTGAGGGCCACCTGAAGAATGAATGCCGCGACGCCGAAGAAGATGAACGGCACGAGAAAGCCGAACATCTCGAGCTGCCCCAGCTCGTTCTCCAGCGTCCAGGCCGACGCCTGCAGCGACCGAGGCAGCGAACCTCGGCCTCCATATGGCTCGAGCAGCCGGTCCAACTCGGCGATGACCTCCGGCGCCGACGCCCACGGAGCCAACGCGAGCGATACGTCGTTGAACGCTCCCTCGAGATTGAAGGCCGATGCCACGGCCCGTCGATTGATCCAGAAGACGCCAAACCGCCGCGCGTCCGGGAAGATCTCGCCCGGTCGAATCGCGTACACGTACTCCGGCGACAACGCCACGCCAACGATCGTCAGGCGGCGATGTCGCCCGTTGATGACCGCCGACACCTGATCGCCTGGCTCGAGACCATGCGCCTCGCAGAACATTTCGCTCGCGAGCACCTCGTCCTGACGCTCCGGATCGATCCAGCGCCCCCGGCGCAAGTACACGCCGTTCAACGGCGGTTCCCCCTGCGACGGAAGTGAAACCAGACGAGCGACGGCGGGTTCGGGCATGCCCGACACGTCGAGCGTCACATCCGCGACAACGCGCGTGGCAACCGTCGCCACCCCCGGAATGGCGGCAATCCGCTCCTCGAGTCGCGCCGGCGCTCGCGTGAGCGACGCAAACACGTCTGCAAACCTGGCCTGCTGGTAGTAGGCGGCCCGTGTCCGCTGCAGGGAGTCGAAATTGGAGAGGTAGGTGACGTACATCGTCACCCCGGCGCCGATGACGACGGCGATCGCGACAGCCTGGCCCTTCATCGCCCACAAGTCCCGCAACAGTTTTCGATCCAGGATGGACACCCAGGACGGCATGCTCACCATTGCAGCTCCCTGACCGCCGTCTTCCGCGGATTCGTCTCGATGCTGACAACTCGACCGTCGGCAAGCCGGACGACGCGGTCGGCCATACCGGCGATGGCGGAATTGTGCGTGATGACTACGGTGGCAGTGCCGAGCTCGCGGTTCACACGGTCGAGGGCGTCAAGCACGATCACGCCTGTTGTGATGTCGAGTGCCCCGGTGGGCTCGTCGCAGAGGAGGACGGCGGGGCGCTTTGCGATCGCTCTCGCGATTGCGACCCTCTGCTGCTCACCCCCGGAGAGCTGCGCCGGGAAGTGGTCGAGACGATCCGCCAGACCGACCAGGCCGAGCGCCTCTTCCGGTGTCATCGGCTGCTCGACGATCTCGGTGACCAGCGCGACGTTCTCGCGGGCCGTCAGGCTGGGAATCAGGTTGTAGAACTGAAAGACGAAACCGACGTGCGACCGGCGGTACTCCGTGAGCGACGCCTCGTCGGCCGTCGTCAGGTTCTTCTCGCCGTACATGACCTCCCCGGACGTAGGCACGTCGAGGCCTCCGAGAATGTTGAGCAGGGTCGATTTGCCGGAGCCGGACGGACCCAGCAGGACCACGAACTCACCGGCACGGAGCTCGAAGTCAACGCCCCGCAGCGCCTCTACGGTGACCTCCCCCATCTTGTAGATTTTTGTGAGCCCACGGGCCGAAAACACCCGCGTGTCGGAAGACGACACTTCCCGCGCCTGGTCGGTCGAGACATCCGCGACGGTCGAAGCCATCTACCCGGGTACCAGGCACGGTGTGTGCCAGCCTTGGCCTCTCGCGAGCCAAGCTTCCGCGCCGTGCAACCACGGAGACCTCGCTCTGAGGAATGCTGGGGGACGAACACTGAGGCTGAAGATCCCGCACCGGCGCGAATTATTCCGCACTCACGCGCGTGCGACGACCGACCTCGATGCCTAGGCACACGACGTGGGCTATCAATCGGTCGGCGTTCAGTCAACGAACTCAACTGACATCGGCTGCGGATCTCGCCTCGCGCGGGATGGCTCCGACATCATCCGCGCACGGTCAATACGGGACATTCCGCCGCGCGCACGACCTGTTGCGTCGTTGACCCGAACAGCGCAAGGCCGATACCGCCTCGTCCCTGGGCGCCCATCACGATCAGGTCGGTCTGGTTCACCGCGGCGGCCTGGACGATCTCGTGGTGTGCTCGACCGACCATCACCACGTCCTCGGTCGTGCACCCGGGATTCGCGTCGGCGATGAGGGTCCGCAATCGCTCCCGGGCCGACTCGAGGAGATGCTCGCGGTACTCGACCACGGCGAAGCGAAGACTCGCGCGAGGTTCGTCCTCAAAGAGCCACTCGATGACGTGCAGAACCGTGACGACGCCCTGGCCTTGCCGCGCGAGGTCCAACGCAAACCCGAGGGCCTGAAGCGCAGACGGTGAGAAGTCCATCGGGCACAGCAGTCGCCTGAACGTCACATCTGCCGGCGTCGTGACGGACGCGTGCGGCGGCACCGTGAGAATCGGGCATGGCGCCTTCCGCAACACTCGCTCCGCGACCGAACCGAGGAGGAAACGGTCGAACCCGCGTCGACCGTGCGTGCCCATCACGATGAGATCCGCGCGTGTCATCACCGCCTGATCCACGATCGTGGCAACCGGATCTCCAGCCTCGGCGGTCAGGGTCGCCTCGAGCGCGGCCCCACCCGCTGCGTCAAGGGCCTCACGAAGCGCGGCCATTACCTCCTCGCGCGGAATGGACGGTGCGAAGCCGACAGCATCTCCGAGTCGACCTGACTGGACCCGCACCGCATCGAACGTCGGCACGACGGTCAACAGCGTGAGCTGCGCCTTGTACCAGCGGGTGAGGGTGATCGCGCAGGCCAGCGCACCCGCCGACGATTCACTCAGGTCGATCGGACACAGCACGCGACTGAACTTGACCACTGACGCCTCCTTCGCTGTACATCGATCATCGTCCGTGTGAGATCGCGTGGTCACGCCACACGAGCCGTGACAAGCCTTCGGCCAGACCCCAAGCAAGAATCGCCCCGCCGAAGACCACGCCCCAAAGCTCCAACGGAATCCCGGCACTCCCCAGGAGCTCCGCAGACAGCGGCCACCACGCCGCCGCGAGCTGGATACTGATGCCGGCGAACACGGCCGCATGCAGATACATGTTGGGAAGCGGACGGGTGCGCGCGCGCCTGGACGGATAAGTCAGCAGCAGCTGCCCAATGGCCATGAAGTGGAACGCAACGGCTCGTGCGACATCGAGATCGTATCCGAGGCGAGACACCAGGCCGAGCCCTCCCAGCGCGAGCAGCGCCTTCATGGTGCCTGCCGTCAGGATGAATCGCACGGCGGGTCGCTCGAGCAGCGGGGCGTCGGGTGCACGGGGCGGCTGCGTCATCACGCCAGGTGTGCGGTCGAATGCGATCGCCAGTGCGGGCAGGCCGTCGGTCATGAGGTTGATCCAGAGAATCTGCACGGCGCTGAGCGGGAGCAGCAGGGCGCCGCCGGCATCGCGCAGATCGAGCGCGAACGCGAGCAGCACACCGCCAGCCACGAGCAGGACCTCCGACAGATTGGTCGAGAACAGAAAGCGCAGGAACTTCTGGATGTTGTCGTAGATCCCGCGTCCCTCTTCGACGGCGCGGACAATGGTGGCGAAGTTGTCGTCGAGCAGGACGAGATCCGCAACTTCACGGCTGACATCGGATCCGCGTTGCCCCATCGCGACGCCGACATCCGAGCGCTTGAGCGCCGGCGCGTCGTTGACTCCGTCGCCTGTCATGGCGACGATCTGACCCTGCGCCTGCAGAGTCTCGACAATCCGAAGCTTCTGCTCGGGACGGACGCGCGCGAAGACGTTCACGTCCCGCAGCGCGTCGGTGAGCACCGAACCCTCGGAACCCGCGAGATCGTCCCCGGTCAGGACGGCCCCACCCTGGATGCCGATCTGGTGCGCGACGGCGAGCGCCGTCGCCGGGTGATCGCCGGTGATCATGATGACGCGAATACCAGCGGTCTGCGCGACATGAATGGCGTCGGGTACTTCCGCCCGCGGCGGGTCCCAAAACATGGCGAGACCCAGAAACGTCAGCGACGATTCGGCCTCGCCCTCAGCGCAGGCGAGCGCCAGCACGCGTAGTCCCTCGCGCGCATGCGCATCGGCCTGTTTCATCCAGGATTCGCGTTCTCCCGGCAAAAGCGTGCTGCGATCGAAGATCACCTCCGGCGCGCCTTTGAGGTAGCTCACGAGCCGGCCGTCCTCCTGCACTGTGACGCGGGTGAACCTCCAGGCACTGTCGAAAGACCGCTCTGTGACCGAGGGGTGACCCTGACGCAGTCGAGGCACGTCTACCCCGTGCGCCGCGGCATAGCGCAGCAGGCCCAGATCAAGTGGATCGCCAGCACCGGTCGCGAGGTCCGCGTCGTTCGCCAGGACAATGGCGGTGTGGGCGCGAGGCACGTCGGTCGTGTCGAGCGACCGTACCTCCATCCGGTTCTCGGTCAAGGTTCCAGTCTTGTCGGTCGCGATGATGGTCACCGACCCGAGCGCCTCGACAGCCGAGAGTCGTCTTACGATGGCTCGGTACCGGGCCATCCGCTCGACTCCGAGGGCGAGGGCCACCGTGAGGACGGCCGGCAACCCCTCCGGCACCGCCGCCACAGCCAGGGCCACGGCAAAGATGATGCTCTCCGGCGCCCGACCAATCCCTTCGGCGACGATGCCCAGCAGACCAAGCGCCGCGGCGAGCGCCAGCACCCAGCGCGCAATCTGGCGGCCGAGCTGATCGACCCGTCGTTCGAGCGGAGTCTTCGCGGTCTTGATGTCGCCGAGCATGGTGGCCAGACGACCCATGGCGCTCGAGGCCCCGGTCCGCGTCACGTCCAGGTGCGTCTTCCCGCGGACCAGCAACGTTCCGCTGAAGGCCTCGTCGCCGTCCCCCTTGTCGACGGGCACCGATTCGCCGGTGAGCACGGATTCATCCAGCAGGGCTCCACGGGCGTCCGCGAGGGTCCCGTCGGCGGGGATCCGATCCCCGGCTTCGAGGCGCACCCGGTCGCCCGGGACCAGCGTATGGGTCGCGAGCCGGACGAGCTGCCCGTCGCGAAGCACCCATGCCTGAGCTCCGGCCAGGGCTTTCAGCCGCGCAAGCGCCGCTTCGGACCGTTGTTCCTGATAGAGACCGAGGGCCGCATTGAGCAGGAGGATCAGCGCAATCGCCATGGCCTCAATCGGCCAGGTCTGTCCGCCTTCGTACAGCCACAGTCCGATATCGAAGGCGAGAGCGAAGAGCAGGATGTAAATGAGCGGGCTCGCGAACTGGCGCAGAAGGCGACGCCAGATCGGGTCAGGTGGTCGCTCGGGCAACGCGTTCGGCCCGACGTGGGAGAGCCGTTCAGCCGCAACCGCGGAAGAGAGCCCGCTCATGGAGTCCTGTACAGGGCCCTTCTCGTGCTACTGGGTATAGTGAATCGACACCGGCGCCTCGAGGACGCGCGCGATGAGCCGACGTTCGTCGACCATGGGCCACCAGTCGTAGAGCAGAATTTCGAGGGGACGCCACATGGCGACCCACCCGGTGATGACGAACCCCTCCCGAAGGATCTCGCGGAACGCTCCGGATAGCGGCGACGCGATGAACTCCGCGAGCGTGAGGAACACGACGAGCACGATGAGGCCGACGATCAGACTCATCTGACCGCGGCGCATGTGTTCGCGAATCCGGCGCTGGATTTGCTCGAGCTCGTAGCGAAAGTGCGTGCGAATGGCATCCGTGATGGCATCTGCCGCCAGTCGAGGTTCGGGCTCATCCGAGATCGTCACCACGATCGCGAGCGGCTGTTTCCTCGGGATTTCCTCTGCGGCAGCCAGCAGATACTCAACCGCGTCGTCGTCGAGATCGCGCTCGCGAAACGGCGCTGGATCCCTGAAGTCGAACAGCTGGCGGGAATGCGAGACCCTGATGTCGATAACCGACCGGCCGTCCTCCTCACGATAACGAGCTGGCGTGGTCATCTCCGATCCCTTCCTCCCCAGAATGACGTGGCGCCGGAGACGGTCCGCCAGCGTAGCGACATTCAGGTGACAACGGCTCTAGACTAGCCTGTCCGCCGCCGCCTTAGGCACGATTGGAACGAGGAAGTCGCGAGCCGGATGCGCCACGCGTGCGAACTTTTCCTTGACCGTTGGTGATTTCTCGCCTGGCCCGCGCGACCAGAGGACCATTTGACGTTCGAATCCGCTCGTTCCTCCTGAACCGCGTGGCATTGCGATTGCGCCTGGGCGATATATGCCGGGGCTCGCTTCTCGGGATCGCGTTCTGCTCGAGCTGGAACGACCGTCACCGCGCATGCCGCGCGTCTCGCTGTCTACACCGAGCCGGCTAGTGACGGCGATCCTCGTGCACGCCTCGATTGGCGCCTTCCTCGTCTTGCTGCCCGCACCACGGTCCGCCCTGTCGCATAGGGAAACCGTCGATGCCCGCCCGGCTCCTCGCCCACCGCGGATGGTATTCGTGGCCCCTCCGCGCGTCGAGCGAAGTGGCGGCGGCGGGGGTGGGGGAAACCGCGACGAGGGCCCAGTCCCAGTGCGCAGGCGCCGGGAGTTGACGCGCTGACGTTACCCGTCGCGCGTCCACTGGAGGCAGGGCCCACCGAGCCCGCTCTCCCACCACCAGTTCAGGAGGTGACGCTCGACGCGAGGGCGCTCGCCTCCGGGACTTCATTCCTCGCCGGCCTTCCTGACGCCGGTCCGCCGGTCTACTCCGACGCACGGGGGTCTGGCAGCGGCACCGGATTCGGCGAAGGCGATGGCAGCGGAGTCGGATCGGGCATTGGCTCTGGGGCAGGACCTGGCACGGGCGGCAATGCCGGTGGGGGCCCGTACCGGGCGGGCGGCGCGGTCAGCCCGCCGACGTTGCTGACGCAGGTCCGTCCGCCCTACACCGACGAGGCGCTCCAGGCCAGAATCCAGGGTCCCGTCGTGCTCGAACTCATCGTGCGAGAGAACGGCGTACCCGACGCGATCCGCGTCGTGGGGTCACTCGACCCCGGTGGACTCGACGCGGAGGCTGTTCAGGCCGTTCGACAGTGGCGTTTCAAACCCGGTCGTATCGACGGGATACCGGTCGATGTTCTCGTCACCGTCATCGTCAACTTCCACTTGCGCTAAGACAGCCTCATCACCATCACACGCCTCTTTCGCTCGGCTGTCGCGCGCGAAGGTCAGGGTGACTGACGTGGACGCCAGGAGAGAGGACGAGCGCGGCGTGGCTCACGGGCGATTCGGTCGCCGCACACCGGTAATTTTGACCTGCCTGACCGCACGTCCACGGATCAGGCCGGCCGCCGGGCCTATCCCGCCCCCGCAAACAGGGGAGGGAGCAGAAAAGATACCAGGTGCAAAAACGCGAGAAGTGGATCCAAACTTGCGTCAGTTCGTAGCTCGAGCGTGGCTGGACTGCCCGTGCCGGCGGATACCGTTCCGCAACAGCGCCACATTCTTCCATGAGGTGAGGGATGCAGGGGTCTTTTCAACCAACGATGGAGAGGGCCCCGGTCACGACGGGTGTGACCCGGGCGTTGCGGACGCCCGACCGTCTGGGCGGAAGCGCGGGAACGCGCGCACGGAAGGTCGATCACGGGCTTGCCTGGCTGTTGCAGCGCACGGTTGGCCCCGCGCGGGTTCGCGTCGAACTGTGGGATGGCAGCTCTCCTTCCACCGCGCCGTCTCGACCCGTCGGCGACATGGTCGTGCTGGACAGAGGGACGCTGCTGGGCCTCATCCTGAACCCGGACATCTGGTTCGGTGAGGCGTACATGGCCGGCCGCTTGGACATCAGAGGGCCGCTCGAGCCCGTGCTCGAGGCATTGTCTGGTCTCTCGCTGCCGACCGGCTCCTGGCGCGACCGGCTCGCCACCGCGATGGCGATTCCCAACACGCTGAGCGACGCTCGCCGAAACGTGCACCACCACTACGATCTCGGCAACGACTTCTACGCCCTGTGGCTGGACCGCGAGCTCGTGTACACGTGCGCGTTCTTCGATCACCCGGACGTCGACCTCGAAACCGCACAGAAGGCCAAGCTGGATCGCGTCTGTCGCAAGCTGCGGCTGCGGCCGGGCGACACTGTGGTCGAGGCAGGTTGCGGCTGGGGCGCCTTGGCCCTGCATATGGCGCGACACTACGGCGTGCATGTCACCGCGTTCAACGTGTCCGGCGAGCAACTCGAATACGCACGAGCGCGGGCCGCACGCGAACACCTCACTGACCGCGTGAGTTTCATCAACGACGACTACCGGAACGTGCGCGGGCGATTCGATGCGTTCGTCTCCGTCGGCATGCTCGAGCACGTGGGCCTCGCTCACTTCGAGACGCTCGCGGCCGTGCTCCGGAACAGTCTGAAGCGCGAAGGAGGGCGCGGCCTTCTGCACTTCATCGGACGCGATACCCCGCGTCCGCTGAACGCCTGGGTGCGACGCCGTATTTTCCCTGGCGCGTATCCACCCACGCTCGCCGAGGTCACGACCCGTATCCTCGAACCGTCCGGCATGTCGGTAGTCGATGTCGAGAACCTCCGCTTGCACTATGCGAAAACGTTGTCCCACTGGAGCGAACGGTTCGCGGGGGCAGGCAACGAAGTGCGCACAATCTATGGCGAAGCGTTCCGCCGCGCCTGGGAACTGTATCTCGCCGGCTCCCAGGCCGCGTTCGCCACCGGCTGGGTGCAGCTCTTCCAGGTTGTCTTCGCGCCGCGTGAGGCGACGCCTCCCTTCTGGACGCGTGACGAGCCAGTTGACGAGACCAGGGGCCGCGCATGATTCGCTGCGACGCTCTGGTCGTTGGTGGAGGCCCCGCGGGATCGACCTGCGCGCGGGCTCTCGGCCGCGCCGGCTGGAACGTGGTGGTGGCCGATCGCGCCCGGTTCCCCCGCGACAAGGTGTGCGCGGGCTGGCTGACTCCAGAAGTATTCGGACTGCTCGAATTCGACCCGGCTGAGTACCGCGCGACCGGAGCAACGCTTCAGGAAATCTCTGGCTTCCGGACCGGCGTGATCGGCGACGCGCTTGTCGAGACCACCTACTCGCGTGTCGTCAGCTACGCGATCCGCCGCCGAGAGTTCGACGCGTTCCTGCTCCGTCGCGCCGGCGCGCAGCGTCCTCGAGGAGACACCCGTCAAGACCCTCCGGCGGAGCGGCGGCAGATGGGTCGTCAACGACACAATCGAGACAGCGGTCGTCATCGGCGCCGGCGGCCACTTCTGTCCCGTCGCGAAGCACCTCCGCGGGGGCGCGGACACCTCATCACCCGTGGTGGCGAAAGAAATCGAGTTCAAGCTCGACCCCGAACACGCCCACAGAATCCCCGCAACTCCCGAGTTGTTCTTCTGCAGAGACATGGAGGGTTACGCGTGGAGCGTACGGAAGGGCGACTACCTCAACGTCGGCATCGGCCGAAGAGACAGCAAGGCTTTCGCGCGTCACATCGAGGAGTTTGTTGCGTTTCTCGAACGTCGTCAGACGCTCGAGCCAGGGTCGCGCCCCCGTTGGCACGGCCATGCCTACATGGCGTGGGGCGCCGGCGCTCGTCCGATCCTGGCCGACGGGATGCTGGTTGTCGGCGATGCGGCTGGGCTGGCATTCCCGGAGAGTGGCGAAGGAATCAAACCGGCGATCGAGTCTGGACGATTGGCAGCGGACGCGCTGATCGCCTCTGGTGGGCGAACCGATGTCAGCGCCTTGCAACCATATGCGGAAGAGATCCGCCGCCGACATCCCGCCACGAAGCCCAGCCCTGCCCCGGTCCGCGCCGTCCTGGCTACGCTTGGGCGGGCCCTCCTGCGTTCGCCAACCTTCACCAGACATGTGGTGCTGGATCGCTGGTTCCTACGGACCGCGTCGGGATCGTGAACGGTACCCACGGCCCTCGATCGACGGATCAGGTCTCCGCATCGTCCGTCAGGTCGTACCGCGCGCGAATGGCTCCCACGATCTCGACTACCGTGTCGACCTCCCGCCCGGCACGATAGCGACGCTCGAGGTCGCCCAACTCCTCGGCCAGTACGAAGTCGCCAAACACGTCCGCCATCCATCGCGAAAAATCACCGCGTCTGAGGTGACCATCGCACGCGCCGGGTGAAGCGTTCTCGAGTACGGCCACGAACTGCCGCAACGTGCGCGCACGATAGGCCCCCGCTCCATTGAGTTCGAAATGAAAGGCCCGGCTCTCAGTCACCGGTACGTCGACGTACTTCTGACGATGCCTGACGTGCGGGGTGAGGCGCTGGCCAATCGTGAACATCTTCAACTCGCCTCCGGCCTCCTCCGTCGCCGGCAGGGCGATTGCCTGCCCTCTGGCCAGATGTGCCAAGGCAGACCATCGAACCCGCGCCCCATCGCGCTGCTGGCACACCGCGCAGCGCTTGAAGAGCTCGTCGATCTCGGCCGGATTCGACTCGCACGTCACCAGCATGACCTCGGTGGCCGCCAGCAGATCCTTCGGCAACCGCGAGGCCCAGTATGTGACGACCGTGTAGCCGCTGGTATCGAGGTCGAGCAGGCGTTGCGCGTCAGCATCGTGGAGGAAGTAGTGCGCCTCATCGAGCAGGATTCGATGGGGCAACCCGGTACGGCGCCGCATCACATTCAACGCTGGCAGGACGGTTCGGATGTATTCGATTTTTTCATCCTGAGGGACGTGCGAAAGGTCAATCACCACGCTGCGGTCCGGGTATCGCAGCGACTCGAGCAGTTCACGTGGGGTCGGCGGAGGCTTCTCGCCGCCGAGCACGCTGACACCTGGCAGGGCCTCGAGCGACCGATAGTCCCCTTCCGGATCGATCACGCACATGGAATAGCCGTGAAGAATGAGCTGCTCGCACAGCAGACCCGCGAGCCACGACTTGCCCGACTTGGCGTCACCCGCAATGAGAACGTTTCGGCCGCGCAAGGCCAGCGAAAACTCGTGTCCGTCCTCGGTGTAGCCCAGGCGCATCACGCGTCGAGCCTTGGGTGGGATCGGTAACCGCCCGGTCTCGGCCAGGCGTCGGATATACCCGCCAACCGCGCTGGGCCCCGTGCCTGCTATCGTGATGTCGGCCGCGGCCTTGAGTGCCTCACTACCCCACTCCACCGCGGCCCCAACCTCAGCCAGTTGCAGCAACGCATGATCGTTCTCCGCGTCGCCCACCGCGACGGTATTCCGCGCCGACAGTCTGAGTGTGTCGAGGGCGATGTGCAGGCCGGTGGCCTTGCTGACGCCCTGGGGCAAGATCATCACTTGTCCTCTGTTGAACAGCAGCACGAGCGGCAGTTCCAACGCGCGGATGACATCCAACATCCGTGGTGCGTCGACGGCCGCGCCATCCACGAGACATTGTCCCGGCATCACCTCGATACCACGTGCTCGCACCTCGGCGAGAAACACGTCTGATACTAGCGGCGCCAGCGACGAGGTGTGACCGCTATCCGGGAAGTGCAGGACGGCGCCGTTCTCGGCGACGACGGCGTCCACGAAGTGCAGGTCGCCAGCGACCCTGCGCAGCTCGCTCAGGATTCGTCCCGTGACGAGCAGGACTGTGATACCGCGCGTCCGGGCGTCTGCAATGGCGCCGCGTACAGATGGATCGAGCCGATCGCCCTGGGCGATCGTGCCGTCGTAGTCGAGAGCGATGACCGACAGCTTCACGAGGTCCTTCGTATCGGTGCGGGGCTACGTATCTTCGAGCTTGAACGATACGACCACGGTCAGGATGAACTTTTCAGGCTGGCCGTTCAGGAGCACTGGGGAGTAGCGCCACTGTTTGACGGCGTCGAGTGCCGCGCGATCCAGCACGCCTTGCGAGCGAAGCACGCGAAGGCTCTCGACCCGCCCGTCACGGTCCACGATGGCCTCGAGAATCACTGTGCCTTCGAGGCCCGCGCTCACCGCCAAGACAGGATAGACCGGATCGACCCGATGAACCAACGCGGGCTCCTTGACGGCGCCGCCGACTCGAAGCGGAGCACGAGGCGCCGGCGAGGAGGTGGAGGCGGCGGAGGGATTCGACATCGACGTCGGCGGCGACTCCACCTGCAACTCTTCCGGGGACTCCGCCTTCGACCCCGGCCATGGTACCTTCCTCATCGAAGTCCGGGGCGGGAGCCTCGGACGCAATCTCAATCGGCGCCTCGGCGGCGCCTGGTGTCGCGGCGCGTGCTTCAGTTCACCAGTGATGAGGTCGAACATTGCCACCTCCCACCAAGCTTCGACAGTTTCGGCTGCAAGTGAACGGCCAGCGGAACGTCGATTCGATCGGCGCGACTCACGGCTGCATGGACGACTCTCGGGGTGTAATCCCCAAGCGCTGAGGAAAATGTCCCACGCCATGGACATCGAGGGGATCCCGGGGCCCAGCCAAACGCGATCGTGTGGCCCGTCACGTGCAGCCGGAGAACGGTGGTGAGCATGGTCATCCGTGGTCTTCTCTGGTTCGCGCTTTACCTCGTGGTGGTAATGGCTCCTGGAGTGGTCGCCCTGGTTGTTGACCCCTTCGACACCCCACGACCGGCGTTGGTCGAAATGAGCGTGGCCTTTGGGTTCGTCGCGTTCGCCGTCATCGCCGCGCAGTTCGCGCTCGTCTCGCGCTTCCAGGCCAGTTCGAGACCGTTTGGCACCGACGCGCTCGTCCAGTTCCACCAGTACATCGGGGGCATCGGCCTGGGGCTCGCCATTGCGCACCCGCTGCTCCTCACGGCGGCCGGATTGCCGTGGAGTGCCTGGAACCCGCTCGCTGGCGGTCTGACCGTGCAAAGCGGCGCCATCGCGCTTTGGGCGCTGGTGCTACTCGTCGCAACGACCGTGTGGCGTCGGAAACTGCAACTGTCGTACGAGGCATGGCAACGACTGCACCTGGCGCTGGCGGCGCTGACGGGTCTCGCCCTGGTGGCTCACGCTCTGGCGGTGAACGGGTACTCGCGGGCGGCGCCTGTTCGGGTCGCTGTACTCATCTACGCGGCGGCCTTCAGCGCCGTCACGCTCCATTACCGGCTCGTTCGCCCGTTTCGACTCGGCTTGCGGCCCTGGGAGGTCGTCACGAACGTGGATGCCAGCGGCAGCACCAGGCTGCTTCGCGTCCGGCCGGTCGGGCACCCCGGCCTGCGATTCGAACCCGGCCAGTTCGCGTGGCTCATGACAGGACCAACACCGCTCCGATCGCAGCAGCACCCCCTGTCGATCGCGTCGTCTGCCCAACCGGCGGCCGACGGCTCCCTCGAGTTCTCGGTCAAGGCGCTTGGCGACTGGTCGGCTCGGGTCGTGCCCACACTTGCCGCCGGCACCCGTGTCTGGGTGGACGGCGCGTTCGGCGCCTTCACGAGCGAGCGGAAGGCCAATCCAGGATTCGTGATGATCGCCGGTGGCATCGGCATCGCCCCGATGCGGTCCATGCTGCTCACCATGCGGGATCGCGGCGATCGCCGGCACGTCGTCCTGTTCGTCGCCGTGCACGACGAGAGCCGGCTGATCTTCGGACGCGAGGTCGAGCAGTTACGGGCATCGCTCAACCTCGATCTCGTCGTGACCTTCGAATCGCCGTCTCCAGACTGGTCGGGCGAGCGCGGACAGATCACCACGGACATGCTGCGGCGCCATCTGCCGACCCGGTTCAGGCAGTATCACTACTTCGTCTGCGGACCGCCGCCCATGATGGACGCCGTCGAGAGCGCGCTCCTCGGTCTCGGCGTGCCGGCGGCTGCGATCGACAGCGAGCGATTCAACCTGGTGTAGAGCGTTCCGTTTGCACGAGCTCACGCGCAGGCTGAAGCCTGCGCTCTACGGATGGTGACCACGGAGAACAGATGCGACATGTAGGCGTGAGACGGCTGGCGACACTGCTGGGCGTGGCTTTCCTCCTGTGGGGGGGAGTGTTCGCCTGGCTTGCGGGTCGGGAGCCTGTCGAGCGGTCACCCCAACCCACCCCGGTGTCGGTTCCCGACGGGACGGCACTCTTCGAGCGCCACTGCGCGTCGTGCCACGACCTCGACGAGATGCGGACTGCGGCCGGGAGCAAGGGGGACACCGCACGGCAGGCCGACCTCGCGCGGTTCCTCGAGGACCACGGCGGTGCGTCCTCCGAAGAGAACCGTCAGATCCTCGATTTCCTCACCGGCCCGTAACGATCTTCATCTCTCCCCACCACGTGACACTCCCCAGTGCGACATCGACATGCTCGACATAGGTGATTCGGTCTTTGACCCGCGTGAACCTGATGTACTGCCCAGGCTCCGATGACGACGCCTTCCGCGGATGGTGATTCCTGAGACAGCGCCCCTTGCGCCGCCAAACCGACGCATAGGATGGCCGTTCCAACCACACCTCCGAGTCTTCGCGTGAACATTGCTCACCTCCTGCTGAGGTTGAACCGGCAACGATCGTGCCCAAGTGCCAGCCTCCACCCCGTGAGAGCGGACGTGCCGCCAGGCTGCGAAATTTGGCCAGCGGAACGGTGAAATTCCCCGATTCCGCCGCAGCGCACCGGGTTCGCGCTCGCGAAATCCGGTTTTCGATTGGAGTAGCGTTGCTTCTTGTGCGGTTGGGAACCTGGCTCGAAACTGGAAGGTGCTGGTGAGTGGAGGTGACAGTGCCGGTCCGAATCCACCACGTTCTCTGCCCGATCGACTTCTCCGAGGGGTCGAGACACGCGCTCGACTACGCCGTGATGCTCGCCAGGTGGTACCGCGCGCGACTGTCCGTCGTGTACGTTCATCAACTGTCGATGCCTGTATACGGCGTGTCGTACCTGGGTCTTGAGGGACTCCGGCCTATCGTCTTGACCGAGCTCGAACGCCGCCAATTGCTCGATCGGCTCGAGAAGGAGGTGGCCGAGGACAGGACCGCGGCCCATCTGGACATCGAGACGGCGCTCGACGAAGAGGCCAATGTCGCGGAGGCTATCGTGTCGCGCGCGCGAACCACGTCTGCCGACGTCATTGTCATCGGCACGCACGGGCGATCGGGTTTCGAGCGGCTCATACTCGGGTCGGTTGCCGAAAAGGTATTGCGTAAGGCGGCGTGTCCCGTCCTCACAGTGCCCGCTCACTCGCCGGACGCTGTACCCCTTGACGCTGGATGATGCGTCGCATTCTGTGCCCCGTGGACTTCTCGAACAGTTCACAGGAGGCACTCCGTACGCCGCCGCGATTGCCGAGGAGGCGCACGCCAGTCTGACAGTGCTCCACGTCCGAGTCCGAGACCGACGCCATGGGCCTGATGCAATACCGAGAGCTGCGCTTCCAGCACGCGCGATCCCAACTCTCGCACACGTCAAGGCCGCGGTGCCGGCGACGTGCAAGGCAGACGAACTGGTGCTCGTGGGTAAGCCCCGAGATTCTGCGCGTGGCCGCCGACCAGGCCGCCGACCTGATTGCGATGGGCGTCCGCGGGCGGGGAACGGCGGACCTCATGTTCTTCGGCTCCACGACCAACCACGTGATTCGCGAGGCACAGTGCCCCGTCCTGACGCTGAAGGGAGAGCACCCACGATGATCACGATGTCGCGCATCCTCTGCCCGGTGGACTTCTCGGAGCACTCCGCTCACGCTGTCGCGCACGCGGTTGCCATGGCCAGGTGGTACGAGGCGCGTCTGACCATGCTGTACGTCTGGATCAACCAGGGCGCGGCCGATCTCCCGCCCCTCGTGCTTGGCGACGACGAACGGGCGCACATCCTCGAAGACATGCGGCGTTTGGCCGGCCCGCATCAAGGCGTCTCCATCGACTTCCTCATTCGAGAGGCGGCCGACGTCCACCAGGAGATCCTCGACCAGACTGACGCGCTCGGTGCCGATCTGCTCGTCCTCGGCAGTCACGGCCGCACGGGGGTCCAACGACTCCTGCTCGGATCGGTGACCGAGAAGCTGCTCCGCAGGGGCATGTGCCCCCTCATGGTCGTGCCACGAGGTGCGCCAGGCATCGATCCTGCCGAACTCGTGCGATTCGAGAGGATTCTCTGCCCCGTCGATTTCTCAGAAGCTTCACTGAACGCCCTGACCTACGCCATGAGCATTGCGCAGGAATCGGATGCCGACCTCACCGTCATGCACGCCATCGAAGTTCCTCCGGAACTGAGCGAGTACATGCCGCCCGCTGATTTCAAC
Organism: uncultured Acidobacteriota bacterium; assembly: GCA_963827515.1. Classification (GTDB taxonomy): domain Bacteria; phylum Acidobacteriota; class Vicinamibacteria; order Vicinamibacterales; family UBA2999; genus JABFSA01. The sequence continues at coordinate 178,553 of CAWHBF010000004.1, forward strand.
CTGGATGCCATCCGTGCGGCAGCCGTGGCTACCAGCCTCGAACGCCTGCGCGACCTGATCCCCGACTCGGTCCGAACGTTCTGCACGGTCGAAACAACGGTCGTCGAGGGCGCCGCCTATCGACAGGTGCTGCACGTCGCCGCGGAGCGACACAGCGATCTGATCGTGATGGGGGTGCGCGGACGGGGCGCCCTGGACGTGCTGGTGTTCGGCTCGAATACCGCTCGCGTCACGCGCGCGGCGACGTGTCCGGTGCTGGTATTGCGGCAACCACGCTGACGCCCGTGATCACCGAGGACCAGACAGCGGTCATCGAGTTTCTGGCGTCGCCGGTTGCGCACGGCGGCGCCCAGGTCGAGAGAATCGACACGCACAGCGCGATCGTGTTCCTTGCCGGTCTTCGGGCGTGGAAGCTGAAGCGCGCCGTGCGTTTCGATTACCTCGACTTCTCCACCGCGGATATCCGAAAGGCCATGTCTGAAGCCGAAGTGCGCCTCAACCAGCGCACCGCGCCGGCGATCTACCGGGGTGTGGCGCCCGTGACGCGGGCGCCGGACGGTTCGTTGGCCATCAACGGCCGAGGGACGCCCGTTGACTGGCTGGTGGAGATGAATCGATTCGACCAGCACCTGTTGCTCGATCGGATGGCCGAACGCGGTCATCTGGACGTAGCGCTGATGACTCCCCTCGCCTCGGCCGTTGCACGCTTTCACCGGGCCGCACAACACCGCGCGGATCACGGCGGCAGCGCCGGCATGCAGTGGGTCATCAAGGGAAATGCCGCGGGGTTTGCGGAGTTCGGCGCGAATCTCTTCGATCCGTCCGCCCATATGCGAGTCACGGATGGCGCGACCGCGGAGCTCAATCGCCGCGCCGGATTGCTGGACGCCCGACAGGGAGCAGGATTCGTACGCCAGTGCCACGGCGACCTGCACCTCCGTAACATCGTCTTGCTCGACGGCCAGCCGACGTTGTTCGACGCTGTCGAGTTCAACGACGAGATCGCGTGCATCGACGTCATGTACGACCTCGCCTTCCTCCTCATGGATCTCTGGCGACGCCGGCTCCCCCGGCATGCCAACGCGTTGCTGAACGGCTGCCTCGGCGAGAGCGGTGATTGGGAGTCCCTTGCGCTGTTGCCCCTGTTTCTGTCGTGCCGGGCCGCCGTGCGAGCCAAGACCAGCGCCACGGCCGCCAGCCTGCAGCGCGATTCCAGCGCCGTCCGGGAATCGCAGCAATCCGCGCGGGAGTACCTTGCGCTGGCGGACCGCCTGTTGCACGACGGCGAGCCGTGCGTGGTCGCCATCGGTGGTTTCTCGGGCTCCGGAAAGTCGACGGTCGCGCTTGGCCTCGCGCCATTCGTGGGCCGTGCCCCTGGGGCGGTCGTGCTGCGCACCGACGAAATCCGGAAGCGCCTTTGTGGCGTGGCCCCTCTCGAGCGGCTCGGCGCCGAGGGCTACAGAGCGACCGTCTCCAAGGAGGTCTATGCCACTGCCGCCAGACACGCGTCCTCTGTCGTCCGCGCAGGCCACAGCGTCATCGTCGATGCGGTCTTTGCGGATGCTGCTGAACGGGCCGCAATCAAGCGTGTCGCCGACGACGCCTCGGTCCCCTTCGCCGGGATCTGGCTCGACGCGCCGGCGTCGGTACTGAGTGAGCGTACGCAGCGGCGCGAACGAGACGCCTCCGATGCCACCGTGGATGTCGTGCGTAACCAGCTCGCAAAGGGCGCCGGGACGGTCGAATGGCAACGACTCGACGCCTCGGCGTTGCCAGGGACCGTCATGGAGAACACCGTAGTCAGCCTGGCGAGGGAGCAGATTCGGACTCGTCCCTCAGAGTAGCGCTGTGCGCGCACCGATGGCACCTGCCCTCTACCGCGGAGGCGATGACGGCGGCGAACAACCGCGCGCCGCGACGATCAGCACCGAGGTCCCGCATGAGGGGCACTGCAGCTTAGGGCACGGGCCACGGCCATTCAACAGAAGGGTGCGATAAGCTGGGCCCCGGATTGCACCGGGACAAGAAGGAGGCAGCGACCAGATGGCACCAGACCTCAGTACCACGAACGCCCTGCTCGGCATCATGGCCGTCGTGAGCGTGCTCGAAGCATTGGCACTCATCGCCATCATTGGCGGCGGGCTTCTCTTCTATCGACGTCTCGCACAGGTCATCGCCGGCATCGAAGAACGTCACATCGCCCCTGTCAGCACACGGGTCAACGCGATCCTCGATGACGTCAAAGGCGTCTCGACCGTCGTCAGGGGAGCGACCGATGCTGCCGACTCGACGGTCCGCTCGAGTCTTAACTGGTTGCTCAGGCGGTTGCGCGCCATCCGGCCCTGAACCGGCGGCATGGACGGGTACGCGGTCGTCCTCGCGCTCGTGCTTCTATCGGCAGGACTCTTCCTGGCCGAACGGCGTGCCGCGCTGCGACGACAGACCAGGCCTATCCTGGGGCGTTTGCTCGTCAACGCTGGTAGTGCGGCGCTGGCATTCGCAGCCGCGGTATTCCTCGGTACAGGCCGGCGGCGTTGACGGTCATGCGGTCGACGTCAGACGAACCTTTCGGGCTCATCCACATCGTTCCTCTACCTCCATCGGCTCGGTTCGTCGTCTCGTTCCTGCTGATGGACCTCCTGTTCTACTGGTGGCACTTGGCCAATCACTGGATTCCCTTCCTCTGGCGATTTCACAACGTCCACCACATCGACCCGGACCTGGACGTGTCGACCGCCTTTCGCTTCCACTTTGGAGAGATTGCAATGTCAGCGGGATTTCGCGCGCTCCAGATCGGCGTCATCGGTCTCTCCGCCCCGATGTTTGCCGCGTACGAGTTGGTGTTCCAGGCCAACACCCTTTTTCATCACAGCAACGTACGCTTGCCGATTGGCGTCGAACGATGGCTGGCACTGGTGCTCGTGACGCCTCGCATGCACGGCATCCACCACTCGCAGGCCCGTGACGAGACCAACTCGAACTACTCGGTGGTCTTCTCCTGGTGGGACAGGCTGCACCGGACGATCGGCCTCAACGTACCGCAAGCCGACATTGTCGTCGGTGTGCCCGCGTACTCCGGGCCGGACGACAACACGATCTCGAACACTCTGCTCCTCCCTTTCCGGCGGCAGCGCGACTACTGGATCCTTCCGGACGGGACGCCCGTCGGACGCCGGTCGACAGTCAAGTCGATGGACCGGTCGCATCTGGCCGAATAGACGCCAGACTTCTACTGCCGGCTGAAGTGGTCGAGCACTGTCGATGCCGCCTTCGCGCCGACGACGGCACTGAGCTCTTCGCGGGTCGCCCGTCGCACACCGGCGACGCTTCCGAAGGCCGTGAGCAGGGCGCGACGACGACGAGGACCGATACCCGAGACATCGTCGAGCTCCGAACGAAGGTCGCGCATCGTTCGTGCCTTGCGATGAAACGTCACGGCGAACCGATGCGCCTCGTCCCGGATACGCTGAAGGAGCAGGAGCGCGGGGTCAGACTGCGGCAGAACGATTGGCTCGTGTCGATCTCGTGTGAAGAGCAGCTCCTCGCGCTTGGCGATCCCGACCGCGATCAAGTTTCCCAGCCCGACCGACTCGAGCGCCTCGTAGGCCGCGGTGACCTGACCTTTGCCGCCGTCGATCAGGATCAGATCCGGGAAGGGGCCGCCGTCCTCGACGACCTTGCGGTAGCGACGCTGCACCACTTCACGCATGGCGGCGAAGTCGTCTGGGATGGTGCCGCCGTCGGTCCGGCTAAAGCCGGACACTACGTACGCGGGTTTCGTCACTTGCGCGGATTCCGTCACGTACGCGGGTTTCGTCACCTGCGCGGATTCCGTCACGTACGCGGGTTTCATCACCTGCGCTGATTCCGTGACGTACTCGGGTTTCGTCACGTACGCGGGTGTCGTCGTCGCGGCGGCTGCCCCATCAGTCGTAGTGTCCGGCTTTAGCCGGACCCCTCGGATCCGGTACTTCCGGGTACTCGGACCGCTTCATCCGACCGTCCTCGCACACGACCATGGCCGACACTGTCTCGCTCCCCTGAATGGTCGAATTGTCGAAGCACTCGATCCGTCGCGGAAGCGTTGGCAAGCCGAGCGACACCCGCAGCCGCTCGAGCGCATCGAAGTGCGCCGCAGTGGCCTCGTTGAATCGCGTGCGGTACGACAGTTCCGCGTTGCGTGTCGCGAGTTCTACCAGCGCGCGCTTGTCGCCCCTGCTCGGCACGGCAATTCGCACCTTCCGGCCCGCGCGCGCGGAGAGCCATGCTTCGATCGCATCGGCGTCCTCGATGCCGAGGGGGAGGCTGATCTCCGCCGGTGGAACCCGTTCCTCGTAGAACTGCTGCAGCGCGGCCTGCAATACCTCCGCGTCGCTGGTGGCGAGCCCCCCAGGCTCGGTCACCAGTTCCACGCGCTCGACGACCCGCCCACCGCGCATCGCAAATACCTGGATCGCCCCCCCGCTCGGCCCGACCTTCAGCCCGAACACGTCGCGTTCGCCGAATCCAGGTGTCGCAACTTTCTGCTGCCGGTCGCGCAAGGCCTGCACCGTGCGCAGAGCATCGCGCGCCTGTGCGGCCTCCTCGAAGCGCTCCGCGTTCGACGCCTCCTCCATCCGTCCGCGCAGGGTTTCGATCAGCTCGTCGTTGCGTCCTTCGAGCAGGAGCCTCGTATTCGCCACTGCGACGCCGTACTGCCCCTCACCGCAAATCTCCGCCACGCAGGGCGCCACGCACCGCTTGATGTCGTACTCGAGGCACGGTCGTTCACGTTGACCGGTGATTACCTCGTTGCAGGATCTGATGCCGAACAGGCGGTGTGCCAGGGTCATCGTCCGACGAGCCAGTTTGGCCGGGAGGAACGGTCCCGCGTAGAAGTCGCCTCCCTTTTCGACACGCCGTGCCACGAGGATTCGCGGAAAGGCTTCGCTCGTCGTCAACTGGAGGTAGGGATAGTTCTTGTCGTCCCGAAGGAGGATGTTGAACTTGGGGATGCGTTGCTTGATGAGGTGGTTCTCGAGCGCGAGCGCCTCCGTGACCGAATCGGTGACGATCACCTCGACCGACGCGATCTCGTCGACCAGCGCCTCGTGGCGCGGGCTCAGTCCTCCTGCCGCGAGGTAGCTTCGCACACGGTCCCGCAGCACGCGCGCCTTGCCGACATAGATCGTGTCGCCGGCGGCGTTGCGCCAGAGGTAGACGCCGGGCTGCTCGGGAAGCCTGGCGATCTGATCCTTGAGGTCCTGAATGGGCATGCGCTACTATGGCGGGGCTCTATTCCTGACGATAGGACGCCCTAATCCTCACAAGACATGACGTTTACCGGCTTCGTGGGAACGGTTTGCATGTTCCCGTTGCGAGCGATCATCGCCGCCAGCGTGGCGATGCGGATCCATCCCAATACGCTGACGCTCATCGGGGTTCTCGTCAATGTCGCCGCGGCCTGCGCCCTCGGGCTGGACCGATTCTATCTGGCGGGCTTCATCATGATTGTCGCCAATATCTTCGATTTCATCGACGGTAAGGTGGCACACCTGACGAACACGCAATCCGCTTTTGGCGCCTTCTGGGACTCGACGCTCGACCGTTTCTCGGACATCGCGCTGTTTCTCGGCCTGATCTATCTCTACGCGACCCTGCGACGAACCGACTACGTGATGGTCGCCGCGCTGGCGATGATGTTCTCGATCATGACCAGCTACGCCCGCGCGCGCGCCGAGTCGCTCATTGAAAAGTGCAAGGTCGGTTTCATGGAGCGTCCCGAGCGCATCGTGCTCTTCATGATTGGCGCGTTCACCGACCGGATGGCCGCAGTCTTGTGGGTGATCCTGATCCTGTCGATTGTGACGGTGGCCAACCGCATTCACTATACCTACCTGGCGCTCAACAATCGTCCCATGCCGGGAGGATCGAACATAGTAACCGCGGTCTTCTGGCGCGCCTTCTTCTGGAGGGACGAACGGACGACCCTTCCCTACGACGCGTGGGTGGTGACGATCCTGGCCTTCACATGGCTGACGCCGCCCGGGTGGCTGCGCGACCCGACGGCGTTCGGGCTCGGAATCTGGTCCTGGTGGTAGCGCACTCCAGTTCGAAAGACATCCAGCAGACGCTGGACGCGCTGCGCGAGTTCGGGCCGATCTGCGCCGTCAAGCTCTATCGAGTGCCGCTCAGCCTCATTCCTCCTGTCCCACTCATCCCGTGCCTCGACCATGAGGCGATGCTGCACCAGCGGGTCGATCCGCACGCGTCCGCCTACGTCCAGGACCGGGCATCTGGGGATGTGCACGAGGTGGCGTTCACCCCCGCTCGGCATCACATTCAGGTCGACACCGTCTCGACGTTGAGCGAGTGCTCGCCAGAGTCGCACGCGCGCCTGCTCACGTGGCTGGGCGCGACGTTCCCCGACTATCAGATCAGCGTGACGCACCCCACATGGTGGCGAGGTGATCAGCGCGTGGCCGAAGCGTGCCGCGCGCAGGTGTCACTGCGGAACGTGCTCCTTGGAGAAGACATCGCCGCCGTGGAGACCGACATCGAACGGCTGCGGACGATCGGCGCGCTGATGGAGAAGCAGTCGCGGGTGGCATCCTGGACCGTGCGTACCATCACGCCTCTCTTGCTCGGGGCCGCGGGTGTGCTCACCTACCAAACCCTGGGACTCTTCACCGGGTGGATCGGCGCGCGCGGCGTGGACACCCTGCGATTCGTCATGGTGGGTGCGCTCGGGGCGATGTTTCTGTACTACGGCCTCAAGGCGGTTCAGTTAACCGAGATGGCCAACCGCGTGTGGAAGCGAGCCGCCGAGTACACCCTGATCCTGAAGGAACGGCGGAATCTCAGGGAACGGCAGAAAGGGGCGCGAGCGCCCTAGATCAGCCGGCCGCGACCTTCCGCGCCGGCACGGCCTTCGGGCCTTTCGCCTTTGTCTTGCGAACGGCTGACAGGTCGGCTTTTGCCGACTTCTTCTTCGTGGCGCTGACCGAGTCGAGGCTCCGGCGCAGCGCCTCCATCAGATCGACCACCTTCGGCGACTCCTGCACCTCCGGCGCCACGATCTCTTCCCCCGCAATCTTTGCGTCGATGATCTGTCTCAAGCCCTCTTTGTACTCGTCCTTGTATTCCTTCAAATCGAGCTCGCCCTCGAAGATCGCGATCACCTGTTTAGCGAGTTTGATCTCCTCCGGCTTCACTTTCGAGGGCACGGACGACAGCTCCTCGATCTGATCGATGCTGCGGATCTCGGCCTCGTGGTGCAGGGTGTACATCACGAGCCCCTTCTTCTGAGGCTTGATCGCCACGAGGTATTCGCGCCCGTAGAGCGCGACCTTGCCGATACCGGCCTTCCCCGCCATCCCTTCTCGCATGACCGCGAACGACTCGGCGGCCATGGGTCCATCGGGGGCGAGGTAGTAGGCGCGATCGACGTAGATCGGGTCGATCTCGGTGGCATCGGCGAAGCGGACCAGATCAATCACCCGGGTCGATTCGACCCGCACCTTCTGTATATCCTCCTCGCTGACGACGACGTAGCGACCCTTCTCGAATTCGTATCCCTTCGCCAGCTCAGCGTTCGACACCTCCCGCTCACAATGCGGGCACCACCGCTTCTGCTGAATGCGGGTCTGGCACTCGGCATGGAGCTGGTTGAAGGCCAGGACGGCGGCGGACTCGGTGGCTGGAAACACCTTCACCGGGATATTCACCAGGCTGACCTTGAGGAAACCTTTCCAGGTGGGACGGGGCGGCATAACTGAATTATCGGGCAATTTGGTGCCGGAGTGTATAGCCCTGGACTGGGGACTCGGGATTCGGGACTCGAGTCCCCAGTCCCAGCCCCGAGCCCGGCCGTCAGACCGCGTCGGCCTCGCTTCTGCTCCCCAAGTCGAGACCCGCCCCTCCGATGTGAATGTCGTGCGCCTTGATCCGGTCCTGAAGCAATCGCCGAGCCTCGCCGTAGAGGTGACCTGGCACCTCCATCCGACGCGCGATGCTGTGGAAATGGGAGATGAGCACGAGCGTGATCGCTCCGTTCTCTCTCCAGGAGACGGCGGAAATCTGCCCCCAGCGCATGAAGCCACTGTCCGACCAGACGCCGTCTCGATAGAAGCCGCGGGCGATGCGCGTGCTCAAGGGGAACGCATACCCGTAGTACACGAACATCATGATTTCCCCGAGCAACTGATTCGGTGGTCGGCCGAGGGCGAAAATCTTGAAGGCGACGAGCATCCCGAGGATGGCGCCGAGCGCCAGGGTAAAGCCGTAGTAGCGCGGTTTCGCCCCCTGCCAAATCAATAGCGCCGAAGCCTTGCGAACGCGGAACCGCAGCAGGTCGACGATTACCTTGACGTTGGCGACAAAGAAGCCAATCCCGAAAAAGAAGAGCACCCGCGGGAGCAGGGACTCCTGACCCATGGCCTCAGAGTGCCATAGATTGAGCCTGGGCTCTAGGCTCTAGGCGCGGGGTTCTAGCTGGCTCTCGGCTTTGGGCGCTGGGTTCTCGGCCTTGCGCGCGGGGCTTTCGGCTTCTCGGCAACTCGCCGTGCAAAAGTGTGAGCCTTTCTGGAATTAATTCGCGCATTCTCCAGCGAGGAGGTATTAGGATGGCTGGCCACTTACACGGCTCGCTCAGTACCCCCCAACTGGACAATGCCGCCTGCAGTGTCGTCCATCGTCAATGCGCAGGATTGAGGAGACAGTCGACTATGGCCCCCACCTATCGCGTCGCCAAGATCGAGAAGGGAGTCTGGACAGGAGTCCGCTCCCCGCGCAGGCGCCCCACGACCACCGCTTTCATGGGCATCATCCTGGTGATTGGCTGTGCCCTGCCACCCGCGGCCACAGCCCAAACGACGCATGGCTGGAAGTCACCAGCCAAGGCGTCGGGCAGGGCCGAACCGATCCGTCCCACAGCAACCAACCCGGTTAGTCGAAGCGCGAACGGGGTCTATTGTCCCGACATGAGCGACGACGCAGCGGGCGTGCATGATCTCGGCTGGCTGCCGTCTGGATTCAATGTGGCGATCACCGTCGAGTCGTACTCCGAGAACGCCTTCGATCCGGTTGCCGCCGTTATCGTCGCGAGTGTTGGCCAGAAGGCCGGTAACGCGGTCAAGGTCACAACTTTCTACGACAACGATTCGGCCGGCGACAAGGACGCGAAGGTGAGCTTCGTCACACCACAGGCGGGAACGTACCTGCTGCTGGTCACTGATTTTCCAGGCCAGTCGGGCGGATGTTACCGGTATCAGGCCGAAATCGGCTGAAAGTACCTGTCTTCACTTTCGCGCGTTGCAATGGGCGCGATGACGCGGTACGAAATGAGTCGGAACATGTTCGGGCCGTCATCGCGACCATCATCGAACCGGTTGGCCCAGGCTTGCTGGGCTCTAGGCGCTGGGCGATCGCCTTCGAACTTTGAACTTTGGACTTTGAACTTTGAACTTTGCTTAGCCCTTGGATGACTTGGCCTGACCTGACGCGCTGGCGAGCAACGGGTCGAAGCATCGGCGGCAGCGGGCCTCGTAGGTCCCTTGGGCGCCAAGGAGAACGCGATCCTCGCTGACCACGAGCCGCTGGGTGTGATTGGCAGGATTGCCGCACACCATGCAGATGGCCAGCGTCTTGGTGATGTATTCGGCAATCGCGAGGAGCTGCGGCATCGGCTCGAACGGCTTGCCCAGGTAGTCCTGATCGAGTCCGGCCACGATGACCCGCTTGCCTTGGTCCGCCAGCGTATCGCACACCGCCGGCAAGTCGGCGTCGAAGAATTGCCCCTCGTCGATGCCGACGACCTCCGTGTCCGGGGCCACCTGGCTCAGCAGCGCCTGCGAGCTCTGTACGGCCGACGATCCGATCCGCATTTCGCTGTGCGACACGATGTGATCGTCCCCGTAGCGGGTGTCGATGACCGGCTTGAAAATCTGTACCCGAAGGCGTGCAATCTGCGCGCGGCGAAGTCGCCGGATCAGCTCTTCGCTCTTGCCGCTGAACATGCTCCCGACGATGACTTCGATCCAGCCCTGGTTGAGCTGGTGTCTGACGACGTCCACAGTTGACCTCTTAAACCACGAAGCACAAGACCTAAACCACGAAGGACACGACGATCACGAAGGCCATCACTCTAACCTCACTTCAAGGGACTCGCATCCCGCTCCTCGTGAACCTGTAGATCTTCGTGCCCTTCGTGTGGATCTTCGTGCCCTTCGTGGTTCGTGGTTCACGCGCGCGACAGGTACTCGCCCGTGTCGGTGCTGACCTTGACCATGTCACCCGGATTCACGAATGGAGGCACCTGAATGACGAGGCCGGTCTCGAGGGTCGCGGGCTTGACCTGCGCGCTGGCGGTCGCGCCCTTGATACCCGGAGCGGTATCGAGCACCTTCAGATCGACGGCTGGCGGCATCTCGATACCGACCGGCTCGCTGCCGTAGAACTCCACCTGAATCATCATTTCGGCCTTGAGGTAGTTCACCGATTCACCGAGGACCTCGCTCGCAATCTGAATCTGCTCGTACGAACCCGTGTCCATGAAGTGGAAGTCGTCCCCGTCCTTGTACAGAAACTGCATTTCTCGCTCGTCGAGCGTCGCCCGATCGAGCGTGTCTTCAGAGCGCAGCTTCTGATCCGACATCGATCCGTTGCGAATATTGCGGAGTTTGACGCGGACGAAGCCGCGGAGGTTGCCCGGGGTCACATGCTGCAGCTCGAGCACTCGAAACAAATCCTGCTCGACCTTGATCAGCATGCCCTTTTTTAGTCGCGTCGCCTGTATGGAAGCCATAAATGTGATGATCCTGACGATGCTAGCACGGGACTCGCTAGCGGTAGCTGGTAGCCGGTAGCCGGTAGCCGGTGCAGCCAGCAGCCATCCGTGGTCGTTGGCTACGGCCTACCGGCTACGACGACTGGCTACCGGCTACCGGCTACCGGCTAGCGAACTACCAGCGAGTCCCGTGCTAGCATCGATCCCGTGGCGTTCACGGGCTGGGATCCAATCCGCGATCTCCTCGCCATCCAGCGCGGCCTCGACCGGTTTGCGCCAGGACCCGGCGGTTGGGTTCCGCCGGTCGATATTCACGAAACGGCCGAACACTACGTGATCACCGCCGAACTCCCCGGTCTCAAGCGCGACGACGTCCACCTCCACGTGGAGGACGGCCGGCTGACGCTCGAAGGCGTGAGGCGCGACCTGGCCGGCACGTGCGAGCAGTACCACCGCGTGGAGCGCGGTCATGGCGCGTTCAGCCGAACGTTTCAGCTACCGGCGCCCGTCGATGCGGACCGCATTGTCGCGAGCCTGCTCGACGGGGTGCTCACGGTGACCTGTCCGAAGGCGAACGAACCGAACCCGCGACGCGTCCGCGTGTCGTAACGTATGACCACCGCCAGACGGCTCATTCTTTCCGTACTGCTCCTGGCCTGCGGGTTCGCCGCCGGCCTCGTCATCACGGCACGCCTGCGAGGGACAGAGGACGTGGTCGCACAGACGGCGACGCCGTCTCCGCGGTGTCCTCTCCGCAGCCCGGCGTGGCGGCGGCTGCTGTCGCGATGCCTGACTTTACGCGAGTCGCCGAGCGCACGATCCCGGCCGTGGTGAATATCGCCTCGGCGCAGGTCGTCCAGAGGCCCAACTCCCCATTTGCGAACGATCCGTTCTTCCAGTTCTTCTATGGCAATCGCGATGACATGTTCGGGCAGCGGCGCAGTGTCGAACGGAGCCTTGGCTCTGGGGTAATCGTGAGCGCCGACGGCCTTGTGCTGACGAACAATCACGTCGTCGCCGGCGAGTCCGGGCGCATCTCCCTCAGACAGCTTCCGGCTGTGTCAGTGGCGCTCGGCGACAAGCGCGAAGTCCAGGCCTCGATTGTCGGTGTCGACCCGACGACCGATCTGGCCCTCCTCAAGATCGACGCGGGAAACCTTCCCACGATTCCGTGGGGTGATTCTGGCACGCTCAAGGTGGCCGAATGGGTGCTCGCGATCGGCAATCCGTTCCAACTCAATCAGACCGTCACGCTGGGAATCGTGTCCGCGCTCGGACGCGCCAACGTCGGTATCTCCGACTACGAAGACTTCATCCAGACCGACGCCGCCATCAACCCCGGCAACTCGGGCGGCGCGCTCGTCAACACGCGCGGGCAGCTCGTGGGCATCAACACCGCGATTTTCAGCCGAAGCGGCGGCTACCAGGGCATCGGCTTCGCGGTGCCCAGCAATCTGGCCCGGCGGGTCGTGAACGACCTGACCCAGTACGGCGAGGTGCGACGAGGATCGATTGGCTACGTGGAGATCGCACCGCTCTCCACCCTTGCCGCCCAGCAACTCGGCGTCCCCGACGCGCAAGGCGTCCTCATCCAGGGCATGCGCCGAGACGCCGCTGCCTATGAAGCGGGACTGCGTCCCGGTGACGTGGTTGTCGCGTTCAACCGCGCCGCCATCAGCGACGGCGGTCAGTTGCTGCGACTGATCCAGGATGCCCGTATCGGTAGCACAGCGGTCGTCGGGATCATTCGCGAGGGTGAGAGAATCGAACTGAAGATACCGATCTCAGGGTCGAACTGACGGCCTGACAATGTTGCAGTCGTTCACCCTTCTGCCTTCTCAGTGCTCAGTTCGTGTTCATGTTCGGTTCCAGGTTCGATGCTTCTCGGTTCCGGGTTGGCGGTTCCGGTTCGGGGTTCGGCCGGTTCGATTCCCGCCGGCATCGACCCTCCCGAACCCTCGAACATCGAACCACGAACCTTCGAACTTCGAACCGAACTTGAACACGAACTGAGAAGTGAGAACCCAGAAGCGTGAACGACGGATTATCTAACATCATGCGCTCGGAAACCCTCACACTCGTACGAATCCTCGTCATCGGTCTGGTCGCGTACCTCGTTATCCGAGCGGCGTCGGCGGCCGCGCGACGGCTCGAGCGCGACATGAGCCGTGGCGCGGGGATCGACGGAACCGAACGCGCCAAGCGCGCGCAGACCATCGGGCGGATCGTCCAGAAAACCCTGTCGATCGTGATCTCGACCATGGCAGCTCTGATGATCCTGCGCGAGCTGGACATCGACATCACGCCGGTCCTGACGGGCGCAGGTATCGCGGGCCTCGCCGTCGGTTTCGGGGCGCAGACGCTCGTGCGCGACATCATCTCGGGCTTCTTCCTGATTTTTGAAGACCAGATTCGCGTGGGCGACGTGGCGGTCGTCAATGGCCAGGACGGACTCGTGGAGGAAGTGAACCTGCGAACGCTGATCTTGCGAGACGAGAAGGGGGCCGTCCACATCTTTCCGAACGGCGAGGTCAAGACGCTCGCCAATATGTCGAAGGATTTTTCGTACTACGTGATTACGGTCGGCGTGGCCTACGACGCCGAGATGGATCGTGCGGTCGAGGCGATGCAGGAAGCTGCGAGCGCAGTGATGAAGGATCCCGAGCTCAGTCCCCACATCCTCGAACCCATGGAGGTGCTCGGGGTCGATGCGTTCGAACCGGGCCAACTCGTCGTCAAGGCCCGAATCAAGACCGTACCCCTCAAGCAGTGGGTGGTCGGACGTGAGCTGCGAAAACAGATCGCGCGGGTGTTCAGCGAACGCGGCATTCACATGCCGACACCGCACATGACCGTGCGGCTGGACCGCACAAGCCCGGACGCGTCTCGTTCACGCGCAGACTGAAGCCTGCGCTCTACGTGAAACAGGCCACAGAGTCACAGAGACACCGAGAATCTGATGCTCTCTGTGACTCTGCGTCTCTGTGGCCCGTGAAAAACGAGAGGTCTAGCTCACGCTCGCAGGCCGCGCGGCGCGAACGGCGCCTACGGCCTGCACGACATCCTGATCGGCCAGCACCTTGCGATCGTCGGCCATCGCCATCAAGGCCCGATAGACATCACCCAGCTCGGTCACGTCCAGGGTCAGACCCAAGTCGGTGCATCGCTTCTGCACCGCGTGACGCCCTGAGTGTCTGCCGAGGACGAGCGGGTTCCAGGGGGCGCCGACGTCTTCGGCCCGCATGATTTCATAGGTCCGGCGGTCCTTCAGCATCCCGTCCTGGTGGATGCCGGCCTCGTGCGCAAACGCGTTGCGTCCGACGATCGCCTTGTTGACCTGTACCCCTTGGCCGGTGAGCCGCGTCAGCATTTCGCTCGACGGGTACAACTCCTTCTGAACGACGTCGACCGAGTACGGCATGCGGTCGTGCCGGACATGAAGTGCCATCACAATCTCTTCGAGCGCCGCGTTGCCCGCACGCTCGCCGATACCGTTCACCGTGCACTCGACCTGCCGCACACCGCCCTGCACGGCGGCGAGCGAGTTGGCGACCGCCAGGCCCAGGTCGTCGTGACAGTGGGCGCTGAACACAGCCTTGTCCGCGTTCGGCACCCGTTCAATCACGCGCTGGAAGAAATCGCGCAGCTCGTCTGGTGTGCTGAAGCCGACGGTGTCCGGAAGGTTGATCGTGGTGGCGCCGGCCTCGATGACCTGTTCGACCACTCGACACAGGAAATCCATGTCGCTTCGGGTCGCATCCTCCGCGGAAAACTGCACATCGTCCGTTTTCTGCCGTGCGTAGCGGACCGCGTCGATCGCCGTGTCCAGGCAATGCTCCCGCGTGATGCGCAGCTTCGCCTGCAGATGGAGATCGGAGGTGGCGATGAACGTGTGGATACGGCCTCGGGCCGCGGGAGCGATGGACCAGGCCGCCTTTTCCAGATCGGCGCGAACGCAACGAGCCAGGCACGCGATCACGGGACGCCTGATCTCGGCCGAGATCGTCCGCACGGCCTCGGCGTCGGCAGACGAGGCAATCGGAAAGCCGGCCTCGATGATATCGACGCCGAGCGCGTCGAGCTGACGGGCCAGCTGAAGCTTTTCGTCCGGTCGCAGCGAGAACCCGGGCGCCTGTTCGCCGTCGCGCAGCGTCGTGTCGAAAATCAGTACCCGTTGCTGGCCCATGGGAGCCTCCTGTGTCAGTAGACGCGACTGGCAAGCATATTGTCAAAATGATAATTATTCTGCTTAGATTAGTAATGCTTATTGTCACGTCTCCCGGGCCGAAGCGGGACACCGGCCAGGAACTGGAGAGATTGTTGATGTTTTGTCGGTTTTGCCGGGTCCGCTCCGCGGAACCCGGCCTACGAGAGCTCACCCTCGAGCACTTAGGACGGGTTCAGCGAACCCCGGACCCGTCGAGGTACGTAGGACGGGTGCCGCCGAAGGCGGACCCGTCGGGACCACAGGGAGGTGAGCTGTGGAACTGACCGAGCTGCGCGTCTTCCTCCGCGTCGCCGCCGAGCGGAGCTTCTCGCGGGCAGCCATGAAGCTCCACCGCACCCAGCCGGCCGTCAGCCAGTCGGTCAGACGGCTCGAGGAGAGCGTCGGCGAGCGGCTGTTCGACCGGGCGACCAAGGACGCCACGCTCACCGACGCCGGCCGTCTGCTCCGCGACTACGCCGAGCGGCTCCTTCGCCTGTCCGAGGAGGCCGAGACCGCCGTCAAGGATCTCCGCGACCTGCGTCGGGGCCGTGTGCTCATCGGCGCCAACGAGGCATCCGTTCATGCTGTCCTGCCCCTCGTCCAGCGATTTCGCGAAGCGCACCCGCTCGTACACGTCGACGTGCGGCGAGTGCCGGCCAGACAGATCGGCGCCGAGGTGGCACAAGGCAGCCTCGACTTCGGGGTGCTCACCTTCCAGCCGGCCGAACCCCGGCTCGATTCCATCGTGCTTGGTCAGGATGAGCTGGTGATGCTCGTGCCCCCATCCCATCCGCTGGCTCACACGCGAGAGGTCACGCTGTCAGAATGCGCGCGTCAGACCGTCATCGCGCACAACAGTCCCTCACACGTGCGCGAGCACGTCCTGCGTCTTTTCGAGCAGCATCACATCCCGGCCAATATCCTCGTGTCGCTGCCAAGTCTGGAAGGGATCAAGCGCGCGGTCGCCATGGAGATGGGCGTCGCTTTGCTTCCGCGACGCTGTGCCGAGTCGGAAATCAGTCGCGGCGAGCTCGTCGCGCTCTCGATGCCGGAGATCCGACTGCGCCGGCAGGTGCGCCTGGTCTTCCGCAAGACCTCGGAACGCTCACACACCACGGCGGCGTTCTTGGCAACAGTCGAAGGGGGAAGAGATCGTTCGGATCGTTCGGGTCGTTCGGAGCGTTCGAGTCGTTCGGCACGTTCCGTTCGTGCGAAGGACTCCGAGCCCACGCCATAACGTCAGAATGCCCGGCACAATCCGAACGGTCCGAACGCCCGAACGATTCGAACGACCCGAACGATTGTCTAGAATCCCGCGATATAGGGGAGCTTCGCCGCCACGGCGTCGACTTCTTCGTAGCGCGCCAGCAGGAGGCCCGTCGTGTCCCACGCACCGGTGACCAGCGCGTCGCGCGCGTTGACGGGCAGGCCGATCGCGTATCGAACTCCATCCAATTCACAGGTGCCCGCCTGGAGATCGATCCGTAGGGTTGCATCGGGACGCTCCTCGACGCGCTCCATGAGCTCCCGCACCTCGTCGGGAGAGGCGGTCACGCAGGGAAGGCCAATCATCAGGGAGTTGCCGAAGAAAATCTCCGAGAACGACTCGCCGACCACCGCGCGAATCCCGGAGCGGCGTAGCGCCTGAGGCGCGTGCTCGCGCGACGATCCACAGCCGAAGTTACGGTTGACGAGCAGAATCGACGCACCGGCATAGTGAGGGTTGTCGAACGGATGCTGAGTCTCGGCGCGATCGCCGCCAATCGATCCCGCCCGCTCGTCCTCGAACAGGTGCTTCTCGAGACCCTCGAACGTGACGGCGCGGAGGAACCGCGCGGGCATGATCCGGTCCGTGTCGATATCCTCGCCGCGCATGGGCAAGGCCGTCCCTTCGATACGCGTCACGCGCTCTGCTTCCATCAATGCTCCCGCACCACGACCCTATGTCGCGCACGCTAAAGCGTGCGCTCTACGATTGCCGTTGTCTCGGTCCGCCCACGCCGCGCACGCTGAAGCGTGCGCTCTACGGCGGCCGTCTAACGTCCGACGCCCACCGGGTCGCCGACGAGATCGCGCACGTCGGTGACCTCACCGGTCACCGCGGCCGCGGCGACCATCGCGGGGCTCATGAGCAGCGTCCGACCCGTCGGACTGCCCTGCCGTCCCTTGAAGTTGCGATTGGACGAGGCGGCGCACACCTGATCGCCGACCAGCTTGTCGGGGTTCATCCCAAGGCACATCGAGCACCCGGCGTCCCGCCATTCGAAGCCCGCCGCGCGGAAGACCTCGTCCAGCCCTTCGCGCTCGGCGGCGCGCTTGACCGATACCGATCCCGGCACGACCATCGCTTTCACGTGCGGCGCGACACGACGGCCCCGAATCACGCGAGCCGCCTCACGCAAATCCGACAGGCGCGAGTTGGTGCACGAGCCGATGAAGGCCACGTCGACGCGCATTCCCGCGATCGGCTGCCCTCCCTGGAGCCCCATGTACCCGAGAGCGTCAGCGATCGCCCTCGGATCCGCACCAGGCTCGCGACCTGACGGCACCCGGCCGCCGACTCCCACCGACTGCTCCGGGTTCACGCCCCAGGTCACAACCGGCGTCAACGCGTCCGCCCGAATCACCACTTCATCGTCGTACCGGGCGTCCGGGTCCGAGGCGATCGATGACCACCACACCTTGGCCCGGTCGAACGCCTCGCCGACGGGCGCAAACGGACGACCCTTGATGTATTCGAACGTGGTGCGGTCAGGATTCACGTATCCGACGCGCGCCCCTCCCTCGATGGACATATTGCAGATCGTCATCCGCTCGTCCATCGACATCCGCTCGATGGCATCCCCGGCATACTCGTAGGCGAAGCCGACGCCACCCCCCACGCCCAGCCGCTGGATGATCGTCAGGATGACGTCCTTCGCGTACACCCCGGCCGGCAAGACGCCGTCCACACGGATGCGCCGTACCTTGAGCGGCTCCATGGCCAGACACTGCGAGGCAAGCACGTCGCGCACCTGGGACGTGCCGATACCGAACGCCACCGCGCCAAACGCCCCGTGCGTGGAGGTATGGCTATCGCCGCACGCAATGGTCATCCCAGGCTGCGTCAGGCCGAGCTCGGGGCCGATCACGTGCACGATGCCCTGGCGGTCGTCGCCGAGTCCAGCCAGCCGGATGCCGTAGTCGCGGCAGTTCCGTTCGAGCGAGCCGATCATGTCTTCCGCCAGGAGGTCGATGAACGGACGTGCCCGCTCTCGCGTGGGGACGATATGGTCGACCGTGCCGAAGGTTCTGTCGGTGCGTGCCACGCCCCACCCGCGCGCGCGCAGCGCATCAAACGCCTGCGGCGTCGTCACCTCGTGGATGAGGTGCAACCCGATAAACAGCTGCGTCTGTCCCGTTGGGAGCGTGCGGACGGCGTGTGCGTCCCACACCTTCTGGAGAAGCGTTTTGCCCATGTGGAATTCTTATCGTAGCACCTGGCGAGAGCCCGACACCGCGGGATGGCCTGTCGCCCAGAAGCGCCACGGCCTGTCGGTCCCGACACGAATTCCGATGCGCGGCCCCCGTGACACGTCGTCGATCGTCAAGCCCCAATCCTGAATCGTGAGTGGGCTCGTCACGAGATCGAGCCGGTTGTCGGTGAGCGCGATGCCGAGCGCCCGCGAGAGGTTCCCGGGACCTCGACACAAGTCCGACGCGGCCATCCCCGCGCGGCGCCCGCGCCGACGCTGCATCAGGGCGATACCGTCCAGCGGCTCCAGAGCGCGGATCAACACGGCCGCAGGATTTCCCTCGGCTTCCGTCACCGCGTTCACGAGGTGGTGAATGCCGTAGTTCAGATACACGTACGCGCGGCCGGGTGGGCCGTAGAGCGGGGCGTTGCGTGCCGTAGGGCCAGGGGCGGCGTGGCACGCCGGATCGTCTTCGCCGATATAGGCTTCGGCCTCGACGATCATGCCGGCCGTGACACCTGCGGACGTGCGTCGTACGAGCACCTTGCCCAAGAGATCCATGGCCACCGTGAGCGTTGGCCGGTCGTAGAACGAGCGTGGCAGAGCGCGAGCCAGGGAAGGTCCTCGAACGTCATCGGGGGGCCGAAGCCCCCGCGTCACTTGGCGGCTGGTGGAGGGATTGGACATTACACCGAGGTCTCTTCCCATCCCCGTACGGCGTAGAGCAACGGTTTGGTCCAAAGACTCTCGAGGCCTTCCAGGATGTCGGACGCCCAGTTGAAGACGTTCCGTCCGGCGACGACCTTCCGCATCGCCCGCATGCGTGTCATCTGCTCGTTGCGCGGCATCTCGATGGCCTGCTCGAGGGCCGCCGCGAAGGCGTCCACATCGTAGGGATTCACGATAAGGGCGTCCTCGAGCTCGTGAGAAGCTCCTGCAAGCGCACTGAGCACCAGCACACCCTGCTCATCGTCTCTCGCGGCCACGAACTCCTTGGCGACGAGATTCATGCCGTCGTGCAGGGAACTGACGATGCAGAAGTGCGCGAGGCGGTAGAGCGCCACGAGACTGAACGCCCCGAGCGGCGTCGTGTAGTACGAGATCAGCGGCCCGCCCCCTGGCACGGCGTAGCGCTCATTGAGATCCGCGATCCGCCGACCGATCTCCTCCTCAATCGCCGCGTAGCTCCCGAGGTCCGAGCGAGACGGCACGCCGATCTGAACGAACGTCATCCTGCCGCGCAGGTCGGGCCGCCGCGTCAGGAGCATGTCGAGCGCTTCGAGACGTTCAGGGATCCCTTTCGTGTAGTCGAGCCGATCGACGCCGAGCCCGACGATCTCCGCCCGGAGGTCGAGCACCTCACGGAGGCGTCGCTGTTCCTCGGGGAGCGCCGGTTCAGCGGCAAACGCCTGAATGCGGTCGTAGTCCACGCCGATCGGCACCGACACCACGGTCGTGGTGCGCCCGCCGAAACGGACGCGCGACGACTCGATCTCCAACTCGGCGTTCAGCTCCTCTTCGGCTGCCATCAGAAAGTTTCGGCGATCGCGCTCCAGCTGAAACGCGATCAGGTCATTCGCCAGCAATCCGGCAACGAGCTCGCGACGCCATGGACAGATGCGGAGTCTATCCGGATGGGGCCAGGGAATGTGCCAAAAGAGCGCGGTCCTGGCGCTGGGGCGTAAGGCCCGGAGGGCGGGTGCGACGAGCGCGAGATGGTAGTCCTGAATGAACACCGGCGCCTCGGACGACCCGATCTCCGCGTGCGTGGCCGCCGCGAACCGCGCGTTGATCTCCTGGTACGCCGCCCAGTCTCCGCTCCGAAACTTCGGACGCACGTCGACCACGTGGCACAGGGGCCAGAGACCCTCGTTCGCGAAGCCGCCGTAATACGCGGAGAACGTCGGTTCCTCGAGCCACAGGCGACGAAGCGTGTACGAGGGGGCGTCGACCGGCACTCGCAGCTTGTCGCTTTCGTCAACCACCAGACGGTCCGCTGCCCCGGCGCCGTGCGCAAGCCACACGCCGCCTCGCTCTCGCATCAGGGCGTCCAGCGCCACGGCGACGCCACCGGTCGCGGCGGTCATGGTCACCTGACCGTCCTCGTCGTGGCTGTGCAGATATGGCTCGCGGTTCGAGACGACCACGAGCGGCCGCGGGTCATGCGAATCGATTTCGCCAGCCCGCATGAGCCCGTGCCGAAACAGGATCGGTCCCACGAGCTCGTGAATGACGATCGACGCGGCCAGCAGCAACTGGACCTGACTGCCCCAACCTGGAAACTCGGTCGCCACCACGGACGCAAATCCCAGCGTAATCCCGGCCTGCGACACGAGTCCCGTCCACACATACGATGCAGTGGGGGTCGGGAAACCGAAGAGCGTGACCCCCGCGTTGACACCCAGCTTGATGAACCCGAGGCGGACGAGAGACAGGGCGAGTGCCGCGACACCGATCGTGGTCAGCGCGTCAAGGCGCATCGAGGTTCCGACCGCCACGAAGAACACGACGAGCACGGGCGGCGCGCCGAGTCGAACGGCGGCGCGAAGGGTGTCGCCTTGTGCAACGGCCAGATTCTCGATCACCAGGCCTGCGGCAACCGCAGCCACTAGTGGCTCCAGCTGCTGCCGGCTGCCGACCTGACTGAGCACGGCGCATACCGCCAGCAGGACGAGGGTAACCCCTCGACCGACGTAGCGGAGGTAGAGCGCAAACAAGACACCGATCAGCACGCCGAACGCGACGGCGCCGCCGATCTCCCATGCGAGGTGCGCCAGAATCTCGGCGCTTCTTCCTTGAGCGGTGTCGAACACCGCCCGCGCAAGCTGCATGGAGACCGAAAACAGCACGAGCATGACGAGGTCGGCCAGCACGACCATCGCGAGCACGGTGTCGCTCAGCCGTCCCCGGGCGCCCGAATCCGCCACAACCGCCGCGGTCATCGTGGGCGAGAAGGACACGACGATGACGACGAGCACGACGAGCATGGCGAGCCGCTCGAGGCCGACCGCGTCGGCAGCGATCGGGAGCCATGGCCATGCAATCCATCCCACGATGAGCACACCAACGATCGCAACGACCAGCGTCACGACCGTCATGCGTGCGATGACTCCCAGACGCGCCCCCAGGCGCTCGACGCTGAGTGTCAGGCCCGCGATGAACGCGATGAGCGTCGTCGCGATCCCGGTGATGACCTGCAGCTGTGCGGCCATCGGTTGGGTAATGAGGTTGCCAAGGTAGGGTCCGACGAGGACGCCGAAGAGGAGATACCCCGTCAAACGAGGGAGTCTGAAGCGTCGCAGGACATCGCCCAGGACCGAGGCGCCCATCAGCGCGAATCCAAGGGCCAGCGCTGTGGCGGCGGAACCGGTGGTCGCGTCCACGCCGAGGCTGCGCACCCAGACCATCGCCCCAATGGCCAGGACGAGCGCCAGGACGCGCCTCACTCGTCGACGCTCCGCGGCGGCAGCAGAAATGCGACGAGCTCGGATCCGATCGTGCCGACGACCACGGCCGTGAGCAGCACCGAGGCCTCGGTGCCAACGATCGCCACCGCGTTCAGCGCGAAGGCGACACCAAACGCTCCAGGCCGCAGACGGTGAAGCCAGAGATCCCGCGGCGCCCTCTCGCCCAGGACGCGCACGGCCGCGAGACCGCCGCCGAGGGTGCCAACGACTCTCAAGAAAAGGTACCCCGCGCCGAGGGCGAGCGAGATGAGTGTCAACTCAGCCCGAGCGCCGGCGACCAGGAGCACGACGACGAGCAGGGGGTGCTGCACGAAGAGTACATCTCGACGAATCGTCTCCCGCGGTCGTTGTCCCGCGACGCGCCAGAACAGGCCGGCAACCAGTCCCCCAAGAAGCGCCGACAGCGACAGCGCATCAGCGACGCCTCCCACGAGCAGGAGCGCCGCGATCGCGAAGACGCGTTCCTCCGTCTCCGAAGTGGTCCTGGTGAGGAGCAGCCAGGTGGCCGCAGCCAGTGTCAGTGTCACGACGGTCGCTTGGACGACCAGCGCGAACGTTCCGATGAAAGAGCCTGCCTGGAGCCACGCCAGCACGAATCCACCGACCAGGACGGGCAACAGCACGCCCAGCTCGCTGACGCGTGCAACGATCGACCGGGGCTCGAGTGGATCGCCCCTCGGCAGCGTGAGGGACGTCGCCGCGCAGACGCTGCCCACCAGCAGCAAGGCCCAT
This sequence comes from uncultured Acidobacteriota bacterium, assembly GCA_963827515.1. Taxonomy (GTDB): domain Bacteria; phylum Acidobacteriota; class Vicinamibacteria; order Vicinamibacterales; family UBA2999; genus JABFSA01. Next base: position 201,179 of record CAWHBF010000004.1, read on the forward strand.
GAGGCGAAAGGGCCGAATTCCGGTGCGACCCACAGCAGGATCAACGCAGTGCCGACCCACACGACCACCATGCTGACGCCGGCATCGAGACACGTAGCAGCGAACACTCTCCGGTCGCCTGCTCGATGATCGGCAACCCCCAACCCCACGAGCACACCCAGGGCCGCCACCGCCACCGGAATCACCGGATGGAGCGATGACAACACTGATTGAGACAGGAGGCTGATGCCTTGGGGTCCCAACACGATGCCGATGACGAGGAGGAACGCGACGGGCGCCGACGTGGCCGACCACCCAAGGGCCCGACGCCAGTCCCGCGGCCGCGCCGCCTCCAGTCCAGACGCCTGTGCGCGTGCATCATCGACGGGACCATCAAGCGGAACCACGTCGAAAAGCTGAGGTTGATCGTCTGCTCGAATCATGGCCATGGTGCCAGCGTCACGATGCGGTGCGCGTTACCCCGCGTGACGCCGACCAACACGCGTTGACCCTCACGAAGCGAGGCGAACGAACGCGCGATCTGCGCAGGCGTCGGTGTCTCCACGTTGCCGACGAGCGTGATCACGTCGCCAACGGCCAGTCCGGCTCGATCCGCAACGGACGCGCGTGCCACACGGAGGACTTCCGCGCCGATTCCCGCCCGGCCGCGCAGTGTCAGCCCAAGCGATCCGCTCGGCTTCGGCGCCGCGACGGCAGTCGCGACCAGGTCCACGTCCCGGACCTCGCCGGCCCGGCGCACGCGCAGCGTCAGTCGTTCTCCGGCGGACAAGCGGGCCACACGGACGTCCCAATGCTGACGGGTCGAGAGCGCCCGCCCGTCCACCGCTTCAATGACGTCTCCTGCTCTCAGCTGTCCTTTCGCGCCGCCGCCCGGCGCGACCCACGTGACGACCACACCAACCGACGAACCTGTCGCGGACGCGACCGGGGCCGTGAGGTCCTGCACGTCGACGCCGAGCGCCCCGGCAGGTCCCTTTGGCATGCCTAGCAGCCGATCGGCTTCGGCGAGCAAGGCTGTGCCGGGTACGACGAACAACCCACCACCGTTGGAGGACACGAGACCCACGAGTTCCGCGCTGTTCGTGAACACGAACGACCCCGGAGTCAGATCAGTACGGGCGGGCACGGACCAGATCGGTTCCGACCACAATGGACTGTCGATGGCATCCAAAGATCCGACGAAGACCGGACGAATCAACACGTCCTGTGAGGACACTTCACCGGCGAGGAAATAGCGTGGCCCCTGAAAACGACCGGGCATCCAGGCATTCGACGGGGATTCAGACACGTCGCTCGTGGGGCGCACCACGAGCAGACCGGACGCCCGGTCACTCGCCAGCACGCGGGTGTCGTCCTCCGCCACTGAATCAGAACCGGCTGGGAGCAGCGCCACCGCAAGGTCTTCGCGCAGTCGGAGGGCTCCGACGCGGTGTGAGGATTCAGGAGACCCGAATGAGCCCGATGGCATGTCGAACGTGAAGAGATAGGGACCCACACGAGTCTGGAGACGCGCGACTTCAGCCGCCAGATCGTCGTACGCAGGCACGCGGGAGAGCTGGCTGAGAACCGCCGGCACCGGATTCGGTGTGAGGGGACGCTCCTGGAATCTGATGCGGGACAGGAGCCACAGCGCGGCCAGCGCCAAGAGACCGGCCGTGAGCAACAATCGCGTTTCGCGCGAGACGCGTGGTCGATAGGGGATGCTAGGTTCCATGGCACCTCGAGAACCACGCCACGGTCGGCGCAAGCCTGGGAAGGGAATTCGCCGTGTCCGGAGTCCCTCTCGGACCGCTACCGGATAATGCCGCGGCGTACAGCGTATAAGACGATCTCCACGGCGCTATGGACGTCGAGCTTCTCCATGATCCGTGCACGATGTGTTTCCACCGGTACTGGGGCTGATTCCGAGCACGGCAGCGATGTCCTTGTTGGCATTGCCCTCGGCAATGAGCTGAAAGACCTCGCGTTCGCGTTCCGACAACGATTCGTAGCGATCGACGATGGCGCGATCCTCCGAGCGCTGTTTGACGAAGTCGTCCAGCATGAGGCGTGCAATCGCGGGACTGAAGAACGACTTTCCCGATGTCACAGCGCGAACCGCCTGCAGGAGATCGACATCGGCCGAATCCTTCAGCAGGTATCCCGCGGCGCCGGCGTGGAGAACCTGGGTGACGTACGCCTCGTCCGCGTGCATGCTCAGCACCAGGACGCGCACGTCAGGAACGTATCGCACGATCTGGCGCGTCGCCTCGATGCCGTTGAGCTGTGGCATCGCCACGTCGAGAACCGCGATGTCCGGCTTGTGTTCCTGCGCTTGACGGACCGCTTCGCGTCCATCGCTGGCCTCGGCGACGACGTGCCAGTCCACGTGTTCTTCGAGCACCCGGCGCAATCCCTGTCGCACCACGGTGTGATCGTCGGCTAGCAGGATGCGGACCATGCTACTGATGCCCACTATCCGGCGCGGCGTACGTCGGGCTCTTTCGAATCGTCCCTGGCAGCCGTACCGTTCAGTGGGAGCCTGACGACGACCGTGGCGCCGCCCCCGGCACGATCGCTGACCATGAACGACCCGCCGAGCGATTGCGCGCGCTCGCGCATGCCGATGAAACCGAGCCCGCGGCCCGCAATGGCACGGTTCCCCGCCGGTCCCACCCCATGGCCGTTGTCCTCGATCGCGAGCCGCAAGAGCCCGTCACGCGCATTCAGGGTGACAGTGCACGCCGTGGCGCCGCTGTGTTGCGCGACATTGCTGAGCGCCTCCTGCACGATGCGGTAGACGCACAGTTCGATCTCCGGGGCCAGCCGCGCCTCCATCGTCTCGGCGAGCTGTGCGCGGATGCCCGTGCGTCTGGAGAAGTTCCGCAGATAGGTCGTCAAGGTCGCGGGTAGTCCGAAGTCGTCGAGGATCGACGGGTGGAGGAGCTGTGACATGTCGCGGACGCTTCGAAGTGTCGACTCGCTGATCTCGCGAGCCTCTTCCAGGGCGCTCCTGACGCGTGGATCGATGTCCGCGCGCAGCGCGATCCCGATGTCCATCTTCACTGCGGTCAGCGCCTGCCCGACTTCGTCGTGCAGCTCTCGGGCCAGTGCGCCCCGCTCCTGTTCCTGCACCGACACCAAACGGGCGGACAGCCGTTCGAGATCATGCCTGTTGCTCTGTTCGATGCGCCGCTGCCGCTCGATCTCGCGCTGCAGCCAATTCACCCGCCGCGAGGCCACGACGGCCGCGACAAGCGCCGCGAGCAGCGTGCCGGCGCCCATCAGCAACAGTCGCGTTCGCACGTCGCGATAGAGCAGGTCGAGCTCTTCCTTCTGTCGTTGACTTGCGGCGGTCTGGAGCGCCAGGAGCTGATCCATCACGTGCAGTACCGTATCGCGCTGGGGGGCCACGCGGCCGCCCAGCAAGGCCGCGGCATCGGCGGGCGTCATCGGCGGTTCGATGAACGCCACTTCGCGCGACGACCAGTAGTTGCCGAGCTCCATCTGCAGCAGAGCCCAGTGATCGCGCTCCGCCAGTGATTCCACTTCGGGCACGTACGTGCTCAGGAGCTGTTCGGCTTCGTTACGCAGGCGGGTGAGCTCGGCGCGGTACATCTCACGGCGGGTCATCGCGCCGTCGACCAGCGCGTCGCGTAGATAGATCGAACCAAACAGCACGTTGGTTCGAAGCTTCGACAGTGTCTGCTCGCCCCGAAGGTACGAGTCGTGCACCGTCGATACGCTCTGCTCGATCTGTTGCAGGCCGCGAAACAGCTGATAGCCCCACAGCAGCCATAGCGCGAACACGATCGTGAATCCGGCGATGAGCGCCGGACGAACGGTCGACCTGTTGCGCGGATTCCGTTCTCGAGACGACGCTGCGGCTGCCATTCCTCGATCGTAGCCGCGCCGTGTGTCGGCGGTCCAACCGTGGTCGAAATCCTGAGGTATCACGCGGTTCGGATGATCCCCCTTCCGGGGTGGTTCCCGCCATCAGGTCTTCAGGCAGCGTCGCATACTGTCCTGACCCGATGGACGCCCGGACCGATCCGATCTCGGGCTAGGCCGTGAGCAGCTTCCGCCGAGCCTGGTGGTATCCATCAGCTGTGCGTTCGCCGACTTGATGGTGGCCGTCGTCTCCGCCAGCCGTGTCAGGACCTTTCCGGGGACCGCTGCGTACATCTCCCCTTCTTCTGCGCCGGTATAGGCACGATTGCCGACGCAGCCGGTGCTCGCCACCATTCCGAGCGCCAGCGCGGCGGGGACGGCCATGCACGTCGGGCGGCCAAACGTATTGAGGCCTGAGATCCCCGCGCGTAGCGCGGCTTCCTGCAGCAACATGACCCGCGATGCGAGCCCCCAGAACAGCACGACGTCCGGATCGACGGGAGTGTCTCCCAAAGGGGCGTACACCACGGCCCCAGGGGTCGTGGGCAGCACCGGAATATCAGCAACCTCTTCCATCCGCACATACCCAATGCCGGTCATGAAGCTAAGGGTCGCCTCGAGCTCCGTGGCGCGGTCGGGAGGCAGCGGGATGTTGTGCGTGTGCGCACCAATCGCGCAGTTGTAGTGATCGCTCGGCACCGTGAAGAACGTGCGTCCCTCCGACGCCATGCGCCAGAAACTGCAACCCGCTGGTACCGTGCCCTCGAACTTGGCGACCCCAGCGGGAGGGGTCGATAGCATCGCCATGGCGATCGGGCGACGGACGAGGCCGAGGTCGGAGGCGAATTGCCGTTCCAGCTGACGATAGTCGATCATCTGTCTCCCGCTGATCTCGTGTTACCAACACCAGGCCGTGCGCCCAGTTCCTCGAATCACAATCTCATCGTCGCGCGCGCCCTTGGACGTCATGCGGGGGCAAGGGCCTACCTGCTACTTGGCGGTCGGCGCGGATTGACGGGCCTGATCGTAGACGTTCTTCAGGTGCACGAGAGGGACGTTCCCTTCGTGGCAGGTGTCCTCGTCGTCGAAGTCGCGACCGCCCTGTGGTGGGGGCAGGCGCCTCATCGGAACGGCCGAGGTGATGGTCCACGGCTGCGTGAACACCGTCGAATCGGTAATCGTCATCGTCCAGTTGATCGTGTTCGCGTCGACCATCCTGAAGCGCTCGATGATGAGAGCATTCGGGCTATAGAAATCACCGCCGATGGCCATCCTGGTCCTGCCGTTGAAGTTCGTGCTCTCCACGACCAACGTGTCGCCTTCCCAACGACCAATCGGATCCCCGTTCCAGAGGCGAATGCCCGGAGGCAGATGCTCGCGCCGCGTGAGGCTCACCACGCGGGTGTTGTGCTGGTTGGCATTGATGACGACGTTGTCCCCGGCATGGTAGATGCTCTGCGCGAAGCTGTGCATCCGCCCGATGTCGTAATACTCACAATGGCCGACCGGGTCTTCGTAGGCGTTGGAATCCTCTCGTCGACGGTTTCGCTCCGCGAGCGCCCACGGCTGGTACGGGATCACGCCGCTCGGCGGGTCGATAATGAGCCCCTTCCCTGCCTGAATCCCGAAGCCACCGGGATGCTCCTCCAGAATCACGGTGTGCGAAAGACCCACGCCCCCATTCCAGTTACCGGTCAGGTCCGGTTTTCCGTCCGCCCGCCGAGGAATCGGACCGGGCGCAGCCGACGCTGCAGCCTGACCCCGGCCGGCACCGCCCTGGTCGGCCGCAGATCCGCCTCCGCGGCCTTCCTGGCCGGAGGCAGGAACAGATCCCATGAGCAGCACGAACAGTGGCGCCACGATTGAAAGAAGACGACGTAGTCTCGTGCTCATCATGCTCCTCTGACGTACAGGACCGCCGCGCCGTTTGTCAGACGACGCTTGAAGCTGTGCGGCCCTGCAAAGTGGATTGCGTGCGCTCGCCCATTCAGAAATCGAGCTGTGCACTGATCTTGGCAAAGCGAGCCAACGGAATCGTTTGAGGCGCCAGCCACGGCGTCGCGCCGCCGTACGTGTTGTTCAAGGCGGTAGGCGTATTGTTATTCAACAGATTGTAGAAGTCGAGGTTGAGCGAGGCGCCCGAACCTACCTGGCCCCCTGGCCGCTCCCCCTCGCCTGGTCGTACACATTCTTCAGGTGCAGCAGATCCACGTTTCCTTCGTGGCAGGTGTCTTCGTCGTCGAACTCGCCGCCGGGCGCCATGACGCGCTTCACGGGCAGCCCCGAGGTCATCGTCCACGGCCGCGTGAACACCTGTGGATCCTCGATCGTCAGCGTCCAGTCGATCGTGTTCGCATCGACCATCCTGAAGCGCTCGGTGAGGCGCGCATCGACGCTGTAGAAATCGCCGCCGATGGCCATCCGGGTCTTGGCGTTGAAGTTCGTGGTCTCGATCACGAGCGTGTCGCCTTCCCAACGCCCGATCGGATCTCCGAGCCAGAGGCGAATGCCCGGTGGAAGGTGCTCGCGCCGAGTCATGTCGATCACGCGGGTGATGTGCTGCTGGGCGTTCATGATGATGTTGTTCCCGGCGTACATGACTTCCCACGCGAAGGGATGGAGGCGCGAGATGTCGTAGAACTCACAATGGCCGACGGGATCCTCGTAACCGTTGGCATCTTCACGGCGCCGGTTCCGTTCCGTCAGCGCCCACGGCTGATACGGGATGATGCCGTTCGGCGGATCGATGACAAGACTCTTGCCGGCATTGATCCCGAAACCGCCAGGGTGTTCCTCGATGATGTTCGTATGCGCGATCGGTCCGGCCGATCCGTTCCATCGACCGGTGAAATCCGGTTTGCCATCCGGCCTCCGTGGCGTGGCACCGCCCGCGGCCGGTGGGCCGCCGCGCCCGGCCTGACCCGCCGCGGGAACCGAATCGGTGGCCAGCGCAAGCAGAACGACCGCAATCGAGACTCGAGCGCAACCCCGGATCGTCATGACCGCGCGTCCCCTCCTCAGATGCACCACGACGAGTGCGAGGGCCACGAAAAGCACGAAGGCCACAAGGGCACGAACCCAGACGAAGGGTCGTACCTTCGACCGCCTCGTGCCTTCGTGGCGACGTTTCTCAGCGAGCGACTAGAAGTCGAATTGCCAACTCACTTTGGCGAACCGGGCCGGAAAAATGCCGTTGGGCTGGAGCCACGACGGGCCGTACGTGTTGTTCTGCGACAGCACCGTGCTGACATTGAACGCGTTGTACAGGTCCAGGCTCACCGTCGACCGTGTCTGACCGAATCGCAGCACCTTCCCGAATCGAAGATCGACCTGATTGAGTCGGTCGCCGTAGATCGTTCCCGGATCGATGATGGCCACCGACACGTTCGCGGCGCCTCCCGACAACGGCCGGCCAAGCGACTGCGCGGCGACGGCGCTTGGCACGTTGTAATTCGAGAGGATCACGGGACCGGGGAGGCTCTGCCACGTCCCGCTCACCAGGACCTCGATGCGCGGAATCGTATACGAGCTGAGGAACTTGACCTGCGTCAGCCAGTCGGTCGCGTTGTGGCGGTCCTCGAGCGGTCTGATGGCTGCCTGGGTAATGAGGCCGGACGTCGCTCGGGTCTCGGACGGTTCCGGCACCTGCTTGAGGAGATCGCAGTTGTCGGTCACGGTGCGGCCAGTGCTCGTGCCCCCCTGCAGCAGAAGACCAGGAATGAGCCGCATGGCGAGGTTGACGTCGGCTCCGTGCCAGTACCTCCGTCTGCCCACCGTAGTTGTCTGCGAGGGTCACGAAGGTGTCCGACGGCAGGCCGAACTTCGCCGGGTTCAGGTTGTACATCCCGTGGACCACGTACCCGCCCCCGTCAGGCAACCGCGGGTCCACAGGTGCGACGACGTCGAACTGGTCGTAGTCGGTGGGACCCACCACCCGGTTGTCCTGCACGCGGAAGTTGCCGTACGAGCGCCGGAAGTAGCTGACGTCGACCGAGGTGCGCGTCATCAGCTCTTGCTGAATACCGGCAGAGACCTCCCAGTTATATCCGCGCTTTCCCCACCCGTGCATCATCTCCGGGTCGAACGTCGACCCTGGCACCGGCTTGCCGAAATTGCCGTTCGCCATGGCGCCGCATTCGCCATTGGCCGCGGAGTTCATCAGGTCGCAGTCGGCCACGTAGTTCCGATTTCCGTCGTTCCAGGATCGCGTGGTCTGGGTGATGAGACTGCTGAGCGGGTTCGGGTCCTGCGTGATCGGGGCCCCTGCCGAGAGGGTCTCGAGGTACCTGTTCAGGCTGACCTTGAGGGCGGTCTTGCCGTTGCCGTGCACATCGTAAACCGACGCCGAGGTGCGGGGTCAGGTCGTGCCACGTCAAAAAGCCATCACCGGCCGGAAACGTCAGGTCGCGCGACGGCGTGAGAACTGACGGCCCGAGGTGCTGCTCCGGGTAGCTGGCTTTGAAATAGCTGTATCGCATCCCGTACGACGCGGTCAGGCGACCCATCGTCCACTTGTCCTGGGCGTAGACACCCATGTTGTGGTCCACGTAGGTGTCCGTGTAGATCGGAAAGGCCCGCTGGCTCAACTGATTCGGGACGGCATTGTTCAGGCGATAGCTCAGCGGATTCTGGTTGTTGTAGGTGAAGCCGTTCCATCCGTTCGTGTGATTGAGACCCAGCCTCATGGCGTGCCCGCCGGTGATGTACGACATCGAGAAGCGCTTGTGCGTCGTCGTGGCCGGCTGCAGCCGATCGGTCTCGAGCTGTCGAAACCGCAGGCCCGTCGTCTGTTCCATCGCCGGAATCATGTTCGGGTTGATGCCCTCGAGCGGAAGCAGGTTGCTGGCCGCCTTGTACCGGTTGATGCCCGCCTCGAGCAGGATGCGATTGCTCATCGGCGAACTCCAGTCGACCTGTATCTGTCGCTGCACCGGATAGATCCGGCTCTCCGCCGCCTCAGGTGCCAAGGTCAGACTGACACCCGTCGGCGCGTATTCGACCACGTCGTCGTTCCAGCTCACCCCGATCTTGTGCTTCGCCGCCACCTGCCAGCTGAGACGCAGCTGTCCACCCGACCAGATCGACGGGTTGGCAGCCGGCCGATCCAGGTCCGGTTCGAATACCCATACGTTCGGATTGTTCTGGTTCTTGTCGTAATACATCCCGTCGGCATAGTTCGCTGAATTCTTGTAGCGGACCGCAACGAAGAACCAGAGCTTGTCCTGCTTGATCGGACCTCCGAACCCGGGGTTGATGTCGTAGTTGTCCTTGATCCCACCCGCCGACCTCACCCCGAGCGCCTGCAGCTCAGGCGTGATGTTATCGGCCTGCCAGGACGGGCTCGCGTAGCTGGTGAAGAGTGCGCCGTTGAAGGTGTTCCCACCCTCGCGAGGAATGATGTTGATTCGCACGCCACCGGTCGTGTACTCGGCGCCCGCCGCTGCCGTGTCCACGTTCACTTCCTGCGTGCCGATGGGGTTGATGTTGACCGGCGTCGAGAAGCCGGTCCCCGACTGCCCGACGGTTTCGATTCCGTTTCGCAGCATGAGCTGGTCACCCGTCCGGCCGCCGTGGATCGCCACGCTACCGATCGGACTACCCGACGACGACGATCCGCCGACGTCCTGCGCCGAAAGGTTGCCGCGAGACACACCAGGAATCAGCGCTGCAAGATCGAACGCCGTGCGGCTCGTCGGGATTTCCTCGATGATTTCGCGATCCATGACGCTCTGCCGCCTCGTGTTCTGCACGTCCACGATAGGTGACTCGCCGGTGACCGTGATCGTTTCCTCAACGGCGCCCACGCGCAGGCCGATATCGATCTTCGCGGAGAAGGAGCCCGCCAGCTCGACGCCTCCACGCGACACGGTGTTGAAGCCCGGCAAGGTGTACGTCAGCGTATAGGTGCCAGGCGCCAAATTCACGATCTGGTACTGCCCCGTTCCGTCAGTCACGGTCGAACGCACCTTCTCGATCAGGGCCGGGCTCGCTGCTTCGACGGTCACGCCGGGCAGGACCGCGCCCGATGCGTCGGTCACGACGCCCGTGACGGTAGCCTGGGCGTAGGACGCGGCCGGGATCAACGCCAACACGGCCACACAAGCCGCGCGGGACACCAACTTCGCAAGTCCACTCATATCTGTCTCCCCCATTCTCGATACGACACTAGTCAGGCACCTCGAACGACATAAACGCTGCGTGTATTCCCTCGTCTGGACATCGGGCCACACACTCCAGCTTCACAAGCCACACGAAGGCGCCCAGTTGATGCGCCTGGCCTTTGTCGCACAGCACGAGGAGGCTCGGTTCGCGAGCCTCCTCTCGATAGGCTGCCGGCTTCGAGCCGGCGGCGTCTGCCCGAACAGCTTCAGCGCGCGGCGCGCGCGGTCTGCCGGGTGTCGGGCTCGAAGAGCTCCGGGAAGTGATACGTCGCCACCCCATTGAGGAACTTGTCGCTCACAATGAGGTTCTTGTTCTTGGCATCGAGAACCAGGCCGCGCGGCTGCCGGAGCAGACCCTGCGGGCCGCCGATCGTCCAGTGCGGCGCGACGTTGCCGTTGTCGTAAATGCTCCAGACCGCTATATGGGACTTGTCCGATGCGAGCCCCTCAGGCGTAAAGGCCTCGGTCTCGTCCCGGTCATCGTCGCCCGGGCCGGGAATGTTGAGGGCGATCTTGCCGCTCTGGGGATAGATCGCCATATCGGCCCCGACGCGAACGCCGGTAATGACCCGAAGCGGCTTCGTATCCCCCGACGCCGTCCGATCGAAGATTGAAATCGTGCTGCCCCCGGACACGATCAGAAGGTTGTTGATCGGGTCGACTTCCACATTCGCGATACTGAACCGGTTGTTTGGCCCGCCCAGGGTACGCTTCGGCGCCACGTCGCCGTTGGCGAGGCGGTCGAAGAACAGCAGCACACCACCGGACCACGCAATCAGCTCGTTGTTGGCCGGATCGGCCGACAGCTTCGAGGTCTTTCCAAGCAACGTCTTCGGGCCGCTGATCACGCGAATCGGCGCCTCGTTACCATTGGCGGCGCCGCGGAACGTCATGACGCCCTGGCCGATGTCCGAGGGCACGACGATCTCGTCGTGAATCTCGTCGTAGAAGATCGAGTGCACGGTACGGTTCAGATGGGTCTTCGACCCTTCAATCGACCGGACCGGCATCGCGTTCTTGTCGGCGGTGCGCGCGAAGGCGGCGATGCGCGGATGCGCGACACAGCTCGGCACCAGGATTTCCTCGCGCTTGGTGTCGTACGAGATGTTGTACGGATTGCCGATCAGCGTCCCCTCGACGTTCATCGGGGCGCCGCGGACCACGCGGACCGGCGCAGTGTCGCCGGACGCACCCAGCGTGAACGCGAGCGCCTTGTGATTGCCGTAGCTCGCGACCCACATCTCCTTGTTGGCGAAGTCCAGGAAGATGTCGCTCGGGTTCTTCATCAAGGTCTTCGGTCCCGCGAGGACACGAATGGGCGCGACGTCGCCCTGCTGATCGGCGCGGAAGACCAGGATCTCGCCGCCCGCCTGGTTCGCGACGTAGAGCTCCTGCCGCTCGGAATCGAAGGCCACGCCCGTCGGCCAGTTGAATCCCGTCTTCGGTCCCTGGATGACGCGAACCGGCGCCACGTCACCGTTCGAGTCCGCCGGGAGCACGACGATCGACGGCAGCTCGAACTTGCCGGTGCCCTTGATGATCTCCTGGCCGTAGTTGCCTGCCGGCCAGTTGGGGATGCGCGGGCGGCCGCCGCCACCGGTCGTGCCCATCTTCACCTGGTGGGAGGTGCCGTAATTGGCGACGTAGAGCAGGCGGTTCTTCGGGTCGAACGCGATGCCGTGCGGATCGCCCATGCGGGTCTTGTCGCCCTGGATCAGGCGCACCGCAAAGTCCTTCATCCCCGACGACTTCTTGTAGACCATGATGGCGCTGTTGTGCTGCAGCGTCAGGTACATCTCCTGGCGCGACTCGTCAACCGCCGCGCCGAAGTTGCCGTACGGCGACACGAACTCACGATCGGGCGGCGAGTCGCCGTTGGCCTGGCGGCCGTAGATCGTGGTGTTGTGCACCGTGTCGTTGTTGATGACGTAGATCTCGCCGGTCGGCGGATCGATGTACACATCGCTTGCGTACTGCGTGTGCGTGTTCAGGCCGTTGATGACGCGCTTCGGCGTCGAGGCTTCGGCCGATGCCGGCGTCACCGCGGTGCGGTCGTAGACCATGATCCGGAAGCGGTTCTCATCGGTCATCACGATCTCGTTGCGGACGGGATCGACGGCGATGGAGCTCCAGCTCGGGTACGGATCCTGAATAAAGGTCAGGGGTTGACGCTTCGCCACACCCAGGCGCGCGTCGGCGTCGGGAAACTGCATCGCGGCGGCACCAGGGGCAGCAAACGACGCCGCGTACGACGGATACTGCGGTGCGGCGACCTCCCACTCGCACGTCTCCCCCGTGCCGGTGTTCGCCAGCGACTCGAACGCGACGAGTCGCGCCTCGCCTGGTGCACCGGACCAGTCATAACCCGCCGCGACGGCCACGACGGCGAGGACCGCGGTTCCGATCAGCCAACGCCGAATAGTGCGTCCGGAAAGCATAAGTGGCTCCTTTGACGTCAGGTTGTTTCGTACGACGAAGGGTTCCCTATCGACACGGGCCGCTACCGCGTGGCCGACCGTGCCGAATCATTTTCGAGCGCCAGTTTCTGGTTCATCAGCGCGATGATGGCGTCGAACCACGCAGTGAGGCGCGCCGGCCCGGCCACGAACGGATGCGGGTCACCGGCGCGCCGCGCCTTCAGCTCCGGCTCCAGCTCGCGGATCTTGCGCGGCACCATCATGTCCGAGTGATTGGGGAGCATCACATCCCAGGGCCCGAGCCCTTTCAGGCGCTCCGTACTTTTCAGATACGCTGCCGACCATTCGGCGTTCGGGATCCCCAGCCCCCCCGGGACGATCGCGCGGTACCGGCGGTCGCCGTCGCGCACCTGGAACTCCGTCGAGGTGGCGCCCGGCGTGTGCCCCGGCGTTACGTAGAACTTCAACGACGCCTCGCCGAGCGAGAGTGGCTGGCCGTCCGCCACAACGACATCGCGGGCGATGCGGGGCCCGGGATTCTGCCTTCCCTGTCCCGGAGTGCTCTGGAGCCGCTCGACCTCTTTCCAGTCCTCGGCCGACATCACGATACGAGCGCCGGTCGCCTGGCGAATCTTCTCGGCGCCCGCGAAGTGATCGATGTGCGCGTGCGTGACGATCAGGTATCGAACGTTTCGAGGGTTGAAGCCCGCGGCGCGGATGTTGTCCAAAACGAAGTCGGCAGTTTCGTCCCACGTGGCGTCGAACAGCACCAGCCCCTGGTTGGTGACCAGAAGAAAGTTAGGGGACGTCTGGATTCCGACGTGCCAGAGGTTGTCGAAGACCTTGAACGGCGCTTTTCGCTGCTGGTCGAACGGGAGGTTCGGCTGCTCGCCCCACGGAGCCTTGGCGTTCCAGTTCACAGGCGGCTGCTGGCCGGCAGCCGAAGTCTGCGAGGCAGCGCTTACCGCTGTCATCACCAGGGCCGACGCGATCAAGTGCATCCGCCGCATGGACGCCTCCGCATCTTCGACGAACTATTCCGGGCGCCCGCCGCGCCTCGCGAGGGGCGGCCGCGCAACAGGGGTCCACTACTTCGGCAGCGCCTTTCCCTGGCCGTGGGCCTGCTCGTAGACGTTCCTCAAATGAATAAGGTCCACGTTGCCTTCATGGCACGTGTCTTCCGCGTCGAAAATGTCATTGCTCACCGGCTGCACCCGCGTCATCGGCCTGGCCGATGTCATCGTCCAGGGCCGCGAGTACACCTTGGGATCGTCGAACCGCATCGTCCAGTTGATCGTATTGGAGTCGACCATCGTGAAGCGCTCGACGATATGCGCCTCCGCGCTGTGAAAGTCGCCGCCCAGCGCCATCCGGGCCTTGCCGTTGAAGTTCGTGCTGTCCACGACCAGCGTGTCTCCATCCCACCGACCGATGGGGTCTCCCAGCCACAGTCGGATGCTCGAGGGCAGGTGCTCCTTACGGTCCAAAGGAATCACACGCGTGATGTGCTGGGTGGCGTTGATGACGATCGAGTTCCCGAAATGCCTGATCTCCTGCGCGAACTGGTGGATGCGCGCCATGGAGTAGAACTCGCAATGGCCCACCTGATCCTCGTAACCATTGGCGTCGTCCCGCCGCCGGTTGCGCTCGACCAGAGCCGCAGGCAGGTAGGGGATGATGCCGTCCGGCGGCTCGATGATCAGGCTCTTCCCCGCCTGAATGCCGAAGCCCCCGGGGTGATCCTCCAGGATCACGGTGTGACTGAGGTACCCCAGGGTGGGGTTCCAATTGCCGGTCAGATCCGGCTTGCCGTCAGCCCTCCGTGGAACCGGGCCGGCCGGCACAGCGGCCGTACTTGCTCGCGCCAGTGCGCGGCCAGCAGGCGTGTCACTACCGACTGACTCTTGGGCGGACACCAGCGCAGACACCACAACCAACACAGTCAGGAACACGGACAGCGAAACCAGGTGTGCGCGAATGCTCATGAGGATTCTCCGACGCAGTTGACGGAGAGCAGAACCTGTCTACTCGACATCGAAGTCTCTCGGCCACGTGTGGTGGATCCCCAACTCATCCAGCATCGCGGTGCACTCGTAATCGAGGATGGGGGTGTCCTTCTGGCGCTGAAGCTCCATGCGGATCGTCCAGGGTCGAGTGAACACTTTCGGGTCTTCCATCGTCGCCTCGTACCGGAGCGTGTCTGGACCGATCGGTATGTAACGCTCAACGACCTTCAGCGCGTCGCTATGGAAGTTTCCCGCCATGTCGAACCAGGTATACGCGTTGAAGTTCGTCAGGTTCACCACCAGCGTGTTGCCATCGAATCGACCACGAGGGATGCCGTTCCAGTTGGTCTGGTCGTCCGGCGACGGCGGCGGCGCCACCGGAGTGACCGGCACATACCGCTTCTTATGACTCCACTCGTAGTTGAACGCCACGTACTGCGGGGTCTGGATGATTTGGAACGGCCATCCCAGATAGGTGAGGCGTGGAATGCCAGGCAAGTAGCACTTCGCGAGCGGATCCGAGTTCTTGTAGGGGTCGGTCTCCCTGATCTTCTCGAGGTTCTGTTTGCGCTTCTCGAGCGCCCAGGGCTGGTACGGAATCTTCCCATCCGCCGGGTCCACCACGAAGCCCCTGCCCCGCAGGAACACCCGGCTTGGCACCATGATCCTCCAGGTCGTACTTCGCCAGATTCCAGGCTCGCCAGATCCCCTGCAGGTCGGGATGGCCGGCAGCCGTACGCGGCGCCGTGTACGTGGGAGTCTGCGCAGTGAGCGGCGCCCACGAGAACGGCGCTATCGCCGCTGCGGTCAGCGCACCAACGACCAACGCAAGGCAACGTCTCATGTCTCTACTTCCTCTTGTGACGACCCGCCCACCGGAGGACACCGGACAGCTAGATCTTCTAGATCTTGTCGAACACCGCTTTTTCACTCGTGGACTCGCCTTCCTGGGCACGAGTCTTTTCGATCGTCAGGACATTGCCGCTCAGGCTCCAGACTTCTTTGAAATCGACGATGGTCTCTCCAGCGGGCGAAGAGAACGAACGGCGGGACGTGATCACGAGATTCGCGCCCTCGAACTTCGCTTCCCCTGACTCGGTGATCCCCGAGGGCGCCTTTATCGTGACCTTGCTGCCGTCGAGCTTGAAGAGGGCTGAAAAAGGCTGCTGCCGCACGCTGGTGCTGTCGATGGCGACATCGGCCGCCGTCTGTTTGACGACGATCTGGCTCGGAAACGGGATGTTCGGCGTGTTGCCAGCGATGTTCGGGTTGCTCTTGGCCTGATTGAATCTCCAGGTACCAGTGAAGTCAGGCTTCGCCTGCGCGAACGCCGCCGCCTGAGCGCCCATCGCCAGAGCGAGGGTCAGGACGATCATCAAACGTCTCATGTTCAGACTCCCTGTGCCGATGCGGACAGGTACCGATGGCGGCGGTGACGAAACCTATGGGGTCGGCGCCGCCTCGTCGCTCACGAACTCCTTCTTGGCCGCAACCAGGGTGAAGGCGCTCGCGTTGACCGTGGGCGTGCCGTCCTTGGCCAGGAAGCCCTTGATGACGACCTCGGCGCCGATGAAGTCCTCTTTCCTCAAGCCCTGTCTGAGCAGGTTGCTCGCGCCCGCGCTCTCCACTTCCCAGGTCACCATCTCACCGGTCTGCTGATTCTTGACGTCCACGTATATGTGGGCATGGGGGTTGGACCACCCGAGCTTGCTGACGGTCCCCCTCAGCGTGACCGGCTTGTTGCCGTCGTACGTCGCCGAAAACGAGTGATGGGCCTGCACCGATGCGGTAGCCGCCAGGAGCATCCCGACCGAGACCGTGGCGAACGCTAGTTTCATGCTCATTTTCGTCTCCAAGTGCTTGATGTCCAGGCGTGCCCCTCCCCAGAATTCGGGCCGATACTAACACCGACCGCCCCCACCGGCAACTAACGTCGCGGCAGGTCGATACGATCCCACACTACGTGGCCGCTCTCTCCGCCGGCGTTGAAATTCGTCCAGACCAGCGTTCTGCCATCCGGCGACACACGATACATCACCCGCTCATCCACGACCCCCTTGGTCATGCGTTCGCGATAAAGGGTGTTGCGATCGACGAGCCACATGCCGACGGTCTGACCTAGACCGTTCGGTCCCTGAGGATCCTTGTAGATGTTCTTGCCGTCGAGCTTGAACCAATATTCCCGGCCGTCGTCGGTAAAGACCGTCTTGTAGCTATCGTCCTTCGGCGGATAGAAGAGGAATGTTTCGGTCTTGATGCCGCCATCCACAGCCGTATAGATCGTCGTTCCTGTGTCCTTGAAGCGCCCCGCCGCCCGCATGCTCGGGTCCGACTTGTCGAAATTGATACGCCAGGCGCCGATGATCGGAAGTTTCGACGGATCCGTCTTCTCGGCCGCGATTCGGTAACTGCCGAAGAAGCCAACCGGAGGCGCTTCCGGCAGGGTCGGCCGGGCCGCCTGACCGCCCTGCCGGCCCTCGCCGCCACGCCCGCCCTGACCGAGCGCGGACGGTTGAAATAGGGCTATCGATGACGACGACCGCCAAGAGTATGCCGAGATGTCGCGTCATTCTGCTCATGATGGACTCCTGTTTCGTTGGGCTACGGCTTGGGGGTTGCCGGTGCCGGCCTGGGCGCCCCGCCGAAGTAGGTCTTGTTCCGGCGCACCGTTGCCGCCGTGCGCAATCTCACCTGAAGCCGCCGGCGACACCGTAGTTGTTGTTCTCGTTGCAGATGTATTCCATGATCTCGTCGCCCGGCTGCAGCGTCGCGGTATACGTTGTCGTGAACGGCCGGGAGTACGCGCCCGGATCGTCGATCGTCACCTGGTTGTCGAGGTGACCGAAGTCCCTCCGCGTCCAGCGTTCGATGGTGTGCAGCTGCTCGGTGTGCGGGTGGCCGCGGCGGTCGAACCAGAACTTGTCGTTGAATCCCACGGTGTCGATCACGAGCGTCCCGCCTTCCCATCGCCCAATCGAGTGTCCAAACCAGGTGGGATCGGGATTGGCTGGATGCGTGCCGTCCATGAAGATCTGTCTGAAGCTGTGGATGTTCCCTTCCCACAGCAGGAAGATGTGTGTGGCCTTCTTGTGGGTGGGATACTGCACGAACCGCCAGGGATAGTTACCAGCCTGACGGGGCACACCCATCGGCATGCAGTACGCGTGCGGATCATCCTCGGGCGTCCGCGAATCCATCAGCTTCTTGGCCCAGGGAAGCAGGGGAATCTCGCCCGGCTTGAACTTGCCTTGCACCTCCATGTCCTGCACCGGGCCGCCGCCGGTCCAGGCACCGGCCAGATCCACTGTGGCGTCGGGTAACTTCGGCACCGGACCTTCCATGTCCACCGTCGGGCGGGCGCTCCCACGCCCGCGCCCCTGAGCGATGATGGCTTCCGTGAAGAACGAGGGGGTCAGCACCACGAGGACGACGCGCGAACATGGCCATCGGCAGTGGATTTCTCACGTCATCCTCCTCGCTCCGACTGAGACGCGTACGACCTTCATCACTGTATGCCCTGCGTCCCGCCGAAGAGCGCCGTGCCGTCAGGCAACGTGACCGATCGAGTGCTGGCCATGTTCTTCCCTGACTTGGCGGCAAACCCGGTAGCCGTGACCTCGTCACCCACCGAGAGCGTCCCCCGGCCCCACCCCTCTCGGGTCAAGGAGTTCGGGCTCGCCAATTCGAGACTCCAGTTCGTCACCGTCTTGTCATCGTTGACGGCATCGACGAAGAAACGGGCATGCGGATTGGTCCATTCGATCTTCGTGACCTTGCCCTTCAACGTCACCACCTTGTTCTCGTCGTACTCCGAGGAGAACGCATGGTGGGCGACCACT
This sequence comes from uncultured Acidobacteriota bacterium, assembly GCA_963827515.1. Taxonomy (GTDB): domain Bacteria; phylum Acidobacteriota; class Vicinamibacteria; order Vicinamibacterales; family UBA2999; genus JABFSA01. Next base: position 219,472 of record CAWHBF010000004.1, read on the forward strand.
TGTGCCCCCGAACAGAAGAGACCGAGCCCGACGACCAGGATACCGAGTATCCCTCTCACGTGACACCTCCCGTGACCAACCCGCACCGACCGACACGCGTCGTGCATGATCTCGGCAACGACTTCGGCGCGACGGCTGGCGCGATCAGAAGTCGAACTGCGCGCTGAAGCGCACGAAGCGCGCCAGTAGAATCTCCGTGGGGCGCCGGAACGCCGCGTAGTTTGGATTCTCCGCCAGCACGGGGCTCGCGTTGAACAGGTTGTAGATGTCCATGCTCAGCAGCGTACGGGTGTTGTTGAAGCGCAGCAACTTGCCCAGGCGCAGATCGAGCTGATTCAGGCGCCCGCCGTATTCCGTTCCCGGCTGGATCAATCCCACGGTGATGTTCGCCGCCCCGCCCGACAGGGGGCGACCGAGACTCGGCGCCACGACCGAGTTCGGCGCGTTGTAGTTGGCCAGAACCACGGGACCCTGGACGTTCTGGTAGACGGCGCTGACGAGGACATCGCAGCGCGGCAGCGTGTACGACCCGTTCAGCTTGATCTGCGACTCGAAGGCGGTGTCCTGGTGGCAGTATTCCAGCGGGGTCCAGACGGCGCCAACCTGCAGCATGCCCGGCACCTTCTCGGCCACGTCGCAGTTGTCGGTGCTCCTGCGCCCCGTGCTGAGTCCGCCCTGCAGCAGCATGCCTTCCCGGGGCCTCGCGTTGACCGTGACGTCCACGCCATTCCAGTGATCGATCTGTTCGCCGTAGGTGTTCGAGTGCGTGACAAATGCGGTCGCCGGCAGGCCGAACTTCTCGGGCTTGATGTTGAACAGCCCGTCAACGACGTAGCCGCCACCCTCGGGAAGCCCTGGATCCACCGGCGCGACGATGCTGAATCGATCGTAATCAGCCGCGGTCAGGTTGGGGTCGGGGTCGGTGACGTTGATGTTGCCGTAGACACGGCGGAAGTAACCGATATCCAGCGCCACGCGGGGAAGCAGTTCGTGCTGCACGCCAGCCGAGAATTCCCAGTTGTAGCCCCGAGCACCCCACCCCTGCATCAGCTGCGGGTCGTACGTCCGGCCAAGGACCACCTTGCCGAAGTTCGCGTTGGCCATCGCGCCGCATTCGCCGTTGGCCGTGGTGAGTGTCAGGTCGCAGTTGGCCACGAAGTCGCGGTTCGTGTCGTTCCACGTCCGCGTGGTGCTGAGCACCAGGGCGTTCGCAGGAGCGGCGCCGCTGAAGATGCTCGTGTTGCCTCCTCCCTGACCGGCCCCCGCATTCTGCAGGTACTTGTTCACGCTCGCCTTGAGGGCCGTCTTCCCCGTGCCGAACAGGTCGTAGGCCACGCCCAGCCTCGGCGTGATGTCATTCCACTTGAGGTTCTCCTGCTCAGGGAAGGTGAAGTCCCGGCTGGGCACCAGCACGGCAGGCCCGATGTGCGTTTCGGGAAAGCTGCTCGAAAAGTGGTCGTACCGGATGCCGTAGTACAGCGTCAGCTGCCCGGACGTCCATCGATCCTGTGCGAACACTCCGATGTCATGGTCGATGGTCCCCTTGTACAGCGAGGGCTGGGCGCGCTGCGTCAGCTGGTTGGGCACGCCGTTGTTGAAGCGGTAGCTGAGAGGCTGGTAGTCGAACGTCGCGAAATCCACCCAGCCGCTCCGGTGAGTGGCGCCGAACTTCACCGCGTGCGCACCGGTGATATAGGACAGCACGCCGCGGAAGTTGAACGACATGTGCGGCTGGCGACGGTACTGTTCAGCCGCGCGGTACCGAATGCCGTTCGACTGTTCGACCACGGAGATCATCGCGGGATTCAACCCCTCAACCGGCAGCTGATTGCTCTGCACCCGGTTCTGAAGGTACCCGGCCTCGAGCAGAAGCCGGGTCGTCAACGGCGCCGTCCAATCGACATTGGCAACCCGGATCACCGGCTGCGGCCGGAATGTGCCGGCTTCCGGTGATACCGTGGCGCTCAACTCGGTCGGGCACGCACAGTCGACCTGCTCGGACCAGGTCAGCCCGACCTTGTGTTTCGGGGTCGCCTGCCAGGTGAGGCGCGCCTTGCCTTCCTTCGCCGTGCTCAGGAGCACCGCCGGACGGTCCGTATCAGCCTCGTAGTTCCACACATTCGGGTTGTTCTCGTTCTTGTTGTAGTACATCCCGGCCACGTAGCTGTCGTCCTGCGTGAAGCGATAGGACAGGTAGAACCACACCTTGTCACGCCGGATGGGCCCCCCGAACCCCGGATTGAACTCCTGGTTCGCCTTGACCGCATTCGGGTTGCGCAGCCCTCGCGCGATCAGGTCCTCCGTCAGGTTGTTGCCCGACAGCGCGTTGTTCGTGAACCGGTAGTACAAGACGCCAGACATGGAGTTGCCGCCGTCGCGAGGCACGACGTTGATCCGCACGCCGCCGGTCGAGAATTCGGCGCTGCCCGCGGACGTGTCGAACGTCACTTCCTGTGTGCCCGCATTGTTATGCTGCCCCCCCAGCCCGAACGACGAGCTGGCCGCGGCCATCATCGAAATGCCGTTCTGAAACAGCTGCTGGTCGCCGGAGATGCTGCCGTGGATCGCGATCGAGCCCGGCGTCGTGGTGCGCTCGGGATTCACGCCTCCGACATCGCGCTGCGTCGCCGTCACCCCCGGGATCGTGGCGGCCGCCATGTTGTAAATGTCGCGCCCCGCCGGAATCAGGTCGATCGTGTCCCGATCGATCACACGCTGCTGAATCGTGTTCGAGACGTCCACGACCGGCGATTCGCCGGATACCGTGATGGTCTCCTCAACCGCTCCGACCGCCATCTCGGCATTGACGGTGGCCGTGAACGAACCCGTCAACTCGATGCCCACGCGTCTGACGCCAGAGAACCCGGGCAGCGAGAACGTCACGGCGTAGACACCAGGTCGCAAGGCTTCGATTCGGTACTGTCCGTTGCCGTCAGTCGCCACGACACGGACTTTCTCGATCAGCGCCGGACTGGCGGCCTCCACGGTCACGCCGGGCAGCACGCCGCCAGAGGCGTCTCTTGCCACGCCGGTAATCGAGGCCAGGGTCTGTGCCCGAGCGGTCACGGAGAGGGCGAGGAGCACGACGGCGACAACGAGGATCGTTCGAACTATTCGAAGCATCGGAAGGTCCTTTCAGGCAAAGGAGTCCGGGTTGCCGATAGTCGGTCATCAGCTCGTGACGTGGCTCACATGATCGTCGTCAGCGGGTTGTCTGGGGGCGGATCCTACGCTCCGCGCGTGCGGACGTAAAGCGAAATCACGGTGGGAACTGTTCGCCGACGCAACACGCCGGCAGGCGGCGTGGGCACGCGCATCGCACGCGCCCACACGCCGGGTCGATCTGTCAGAAGGCTGACCGCCCTCCCGACATCCGGCTACGCAGTGAGCAGCGTCCGCCGGGCCTGGTGGTACTCCATCAGCTGTGCGTTCGCCGACTTGATGGTGGCCGTCGTCTCCGCCAGCCGTGCCAGGACCCTTCCGGGGACCGCTGCGTACATCTCCCCTTCTTCAGCGCCGGTATAGACACGATTGCCGACGCAGCCGGTGCTCGCCACCATTCCGAGCACCAGCGCGGCGGGGACGGCCATGCACGTCGGGCGGCCAAACGTATTGAGGCCTGAGATCCCCGCGCGTAGCGCGGCTTCCTGCAGCAACATGACCCGCGATGCGAGCCCCCAGAACAGCACGACGTCCGGATCGACGGGAGTGTCTCCCAACGGGGCGTACACCACGGCCCCGGGGGTCTTGGGCAGTACCGGAATATCAGCAACCTCTTCCATCCGCACATACCCAATGCCGGCCATGAAGCCAAGGGTCGCCTCGAGCTCCTTGGCGCGTTCAGCGGAGGCAGCGGGATGTTGTGCGTGTGCGAACCAATCGCGCAGTTGTAGTGATCGCTCGGCACCGTGAAGAACGTGCGCCCCTCCGACGCCATGCGCCAGAAACTGCAACCCGAGGGCGCCGTTCCCGAAAACTTGGCGACCCCTGGTGGTGGCGTCTCCCGGATCGCAATCGCGATCGGACGCCGCGTGAGACCGAGATCCGACGAGAACTGCTGTTCGAGCTGACGGTAATTGGTCATTTCCCCCCCGATGACTTCGCAGGCGCGCGACGTGGACACCCATTTCGGGCAACACAGCCCGATCACGTGTCCGAGGCGAGAACTAGAACTGGAGGGCCCGCGGTTTGGGGGGCGGTGCGAGGTGAGCCAACGCCGGCTCGACGTAGAGGCGGGGGGAATCGGCGACGACGACGGTCACAATGGCTGGAACAGGGAAGGCCCCCTGCGGCCGGGGCACCGCAATGCCAACCACGACGCTCATCGTGGCCCCATCGACCGACAGCGCACAATCCGAAGCGTTCTCCGTGTCACCAACGCGTTCAGTGTCCTGGGACGTCGAAGACGGGGGATGCAACGGACATAACCGTTCACAGTCCGAGACGGGTTCGGCTCGCGCGACCGGGTGGCTCGGCTCCATGGGCGAATCGACACAGATCACCCTCACGCCGCTGAACGGCGTGACGATGAGGAGCGCTCCGAGCACGAACCTTCGCATCAGCGGTCACCTGAGACGCAGGGGCACGGTAGCGTCCGAACACACTCGTTGTCAAGGACTTGGGAGCATACCGCTCCCCGTCGCCTTCAGCCACGGCACCTCGAGATCCCAGTGGACTGTCGATCGTGTTCGGTTCACTATATTGAGGCACTCGAGAGGCCGGGTCTGCCCCGGTCCCCTGAGGCCTGGCCCAAGACGTCCCAGCCCTCAGTCGCTTCTGTGCAGATGATCTTAGTCTTGTAGAAAGGGCACCCCATGCATGTGCGCCGTGCCGTCCTGCGATTCCTGGTGATCGTCCCTGTCATCCTGGCTGCCACTGTCTATGTCTTCACGCGAGAGCCCGTCCGCGGGATTGACTTGCACTCGCGGCTGCTCTCGACAGAGCCGCTGAGCGAGGAGGTCGCGGCGAGCTGCACGTGGGACGTCGCCGCGCCCGAGCGCCCGGCGCTGCAGAGGCAGGGTGGCGCGCCGACTGGTCCAGGCCCGGCCATGGGCGACCCGACAATCGCGGCGCGACTGCCGGTCTCGACGATACGTGACCCGTATGCCGGGTTCGCGGCGATTCGGGTGGACCCGGTGCACAACGAAGTCGTCCTGATGGACGAGTTCAAATTCAACATTTACGTGTATGACCGCCTGGTCACCACTCCGGCCTCGGCCGAACGGACGATGCCGAAGCGCTTCATCGGCGGTGGCAAGACACGCAGCCGCTATAACAGCGACGGCTACGTGGATCCGAAGACAGGCGACATCTATATTGTGAACAACGACTCGGAGCCGGGCCTGTTCAAGTTTCCGCGAACGGCTGAAGGAAACGTCGAGCCGGCCAACGAGCTCGTCACGCCGTATGGCGCCTTCGGGATGACGGTGGACGAAGAGCGCGGCGAGATGTTCGTCACGATCCAGCACGACGGCGCCATCCAGGTGTTCCGAAAGGACGCGAAAGGTCCCGAAAACGCGCTGCGTCTGATTCAGGGAAACCGCACCGGTCTGGCCGATCCGCACGGAATCGCGTTCGATCCGAAGACGCGGCTGCTCTACGTCGCGAACTACGGCACCGAGCGGGATGAAACCTTTGGCGTCGATCAACCGATGCCTCATCCGCTGAACACGCTGACCCCGCGCGGAAACCAGGCGCGGCGGCCGAACCATCCGGCTGGCAACCTCAACAACGCCAACCGTCGCGAAGTCGTGTTCGGAAGTGGCAAGTTCGGCCCGCCGTCCATCACGGTGTTCGCCGCGGATGCGACCGGCAACGTGGCGCCGGTCCAGCACATCGTGGGACCGAAGACCCAGCTCAGCTGGCCGACCGGCATCTCCGTTGATTCCGCGCGTGGTGAGGTATACGTCTCGAACGCCGCCGGCGACTCGATCAACGTCTACAGCACGAAGGCCACTGGTGACGTCGCGCCGATTCGCCAGATCAAGGGACCGAAGACGATGCTCCGGAACCCGAATGGCGTGTCGGTGGACACGGTGAACGGCGAGGTCTGGGCCGCAAACTTCGGAGGCCACACGGCCACCGCTTACAAATGGGACGCCAACGGCAACGCGGAACCCGTCCGCGTGATCCGCAGCGCTCCGCTCAGTGCGCCGACGACGCTCATCAGCAATCCCTACATGATTGCGATGGACACGCGGCGCGACGAGGTGCTGGTGCCGAACTGCGTGGCGCAGCCGCGCATCGCGGCCTACTCCACGTCCGCGGACAAGAATGTGGCGCCGAGCCGGATCATCGAGGGGCAGAACACGAAGCTCAACCGCACCGTGCACGCGATCGCCTATGACGACGTCCACGACGAGATCGTCGTGCAGTCGAACATGGGCCAGGCCATCGTGACCTACCGCGGCGGCGCGAACGGCGACGAGGCACCGATCAGAATCATCCAGGGAGCCAAGACCCTGCTCCGCGACCCGGTATCGTTGTTCATCGATCCGGTGCACAACGAAATCTTCGTCTTCAACATGGGCACCGATGACACGATGCTCGTGTACGACCGCATGGCGCAGGGTGATGTGGCGCCCAAGCGCGTACTCAAGACACCGGCGGCCATCAGCGGCGTCGGCGCGGCCGACCCGGTCAGCAATCTGATCTTCCTCAACGGCCGGAACGACGGCATTCTCGTCTTCGACCGGATGGCGGACGGAACCACACCACCGCTGCGCACGATTGGCGGCGGTCCCATCAGCGGTCTGCGACGTCCCGGTCGCATCGTCGTGCACCCGCCGACGCACACGGTCATCGTGACGAGCTCGGATGGGAACGGCGAGCGCGAGGAGGACAGCAAGAATCTGGTGCCGCGCGAGTACGTCGGTGTGTGGAGCCAGGACGATAACGGTGACGTCGCGCCGTTATGGACGGTGGCGAAGGGTCACCTCTACATGCCGCGCGGACTGACGCTCGACCCGAAAAAGAAGACGGTCATCGTCAGCGACAAGTACATGAACTCGGTCATGACGTTCTCGCTGCCGGAGATGTACGAGCGCCGAGGCGTCCGCGAGACGGCCAGGGCCGCAAGGTAGGGCAGACTGCTGGCGGGTCCGCTGCGCGGCACCCGCCCTCACGATTCGTAGGCCGGGTGCCGCGTGAGCGGACCCGGCGCTTCCACCGAGATTTCGCCCCGCGACCCTCCACCGCCCCGCTACCAGCTACCAGCTACCGGCTACCAGCTAGGTGCCGAAGATCCTCTGGACGCAGGACCCGCTTGGGTCCACCATATGGGCTGCCGTACGAAAGCCGTCCGAGGCCCTCAGCGCCTTTGGGCTTCCAATTGAAAGGGCACGCTCATGCATGTTCGCCGCGCCGTCCTTCGATTCCTGGTCATCGTCCCGGTCATCCTCGCTGCCACCGTCTACGTCTTCACGAGGGAGCCCGTCCGCGGAATTGACCTGCAGTCCCGACTCGTCTCGTCGGAGCCGCTGCTCGAGTCGTTCGCGGAGAGCTGCACGTGGGATGTGGCCGCGCCCGAGCGAGTGGCGCAACAGGGCCGGCAAGGCGGCGGAACGGCTGGCCCCGGGCCGGCCATGGGCGATCCCACGGTCGCGGCGCGTATGCCGGTCTCGACGATTCGCGATCCGTATGCCGGGTTTGCCGCCATTCGCGTGGACCCGGTGCACAACGAAGTCGTCGTCATGGACGAGTTCAAGTTCAACATCTACGTGTACGACCGACTGGCCGTCACACCAGCCTCGGCCCCACAGACCACGCCCAAGCGCTTCATCGGCGGCGGCAAGACGCTGAGCCGCTACAACAGCGACGGTTATGTGGACACGAAAACCGGGGACATCTACATCGTCAACAACGACTCGGAACCGGGCGTGTTCAAGTTTCCGCGCACGGCCGAAGGTAACGTCGACCCTGCGAGCGAGCTCGTCACGCCGTACGGCGCGTTCGGGATGACGGTGGATGAGGAACGTGGCGAGATGTTCTTCACCATCCAGCACGACGGCGCGATCCAGATTTACAAGAAGGGCGCGACAGGCGAGGAAAATGCCATTCGACTGATTCAGGGGAACCGCACGGCCCTCGCCGACCCGCACGGGATCGCGTTCGATCCGAAGACGCGGCTGGTCTACGTGGCCAACTACGGAACCGAGCGCGACGAAGCGCCCGACACCGTCCAGCAGATGCCGACCCCCCTGAACGCGATCACGCCGGGCAGGCCGCGGCGGCCCAACTGGCCCGCGGGAAACGGCGGTCCTGGCAACGGTGGTCGGCGCGAAGTGATTTTTGGCACGGGCAAGTTCGGCCCCCCGTCGATTACGGTACACGCCGCTGATGCCACTGGGAATGTGGCGCCGGTGCGCCACATCGTGGGGCCGAAGGCGCAACTGAACTGGCCCACGGGCATCTCGGTCGACTCCGTCCGCGGCGAGGTCTACGTCTCGAACGCCGCCGGCGATTCCATCAACGTCTTCAGCGCCACGGCCACCGGCGATGTCGCGCCGATTCGTCAGATCAAGGGGCCGAAGACCCTTCTGCGCAATCCCAACGGCGTGTCGGTGGACACGGTCAACGGTGAGGTCTGGGTCGCGAACTTCGGCAACCATACGGCGACGGCCTACAAGTGGGACGCAAACGGCAATGTCGAGCCGATCCGCGTGATCCGCAGTGCGCCGCTGAACGCGCCGACCACGCTCATCAGCAATCCGTACATGATCGCCATGGACACGCGGCGGGACGAGGTCCTGGTGCCGAACTGCGTGGCGCAGCCGCGCATCGCGGCCTACGCGTCAGCGGCCGACAAGAACGCCGTGCCGAGCCGGATCATCGAGGGACAGAACACGAAGCTGAATCGCACGGTGCACGCAATCGCGTACGACGACGTCCACGATGAAATCGTCGTGCAGTCGAACATCGGCCAGGCGGTCCTGACGTTCCGCGGCGGCGCGAACGGTGACGAAGCGCCCATCCGCGTCATCCAGGGCCCGAAGACGCTGCTGCGCGATCCGCAGTCGCTCTTCATCGATCCGGTGAACAATGAAATCTACATTCTCAACATGGGGACGGATGACACGTTGCTGGTGTACGACCGCCTGGCGCAGGGTGACGTCGCACCAAAGCGCGTGCTGAAGAGCCCGGCCGCGATTGGCGGCGTCGGCGCGGTTGATCCGGTCAGCAACCTCATGTTCCTGAGCGGGCGTATTGACGGAGTGCTCGTCTACGACCGTACGGCATCGGGCACCACACCCCCGTTGCGGACGATCGGTGGCGGACCGATCAGCGGGCTGATGCGGCCGGGTCGACTCGTGGTGCACCCACCGACCCGTACCCTGATCGTGACAAGTTCTGCAGGACAAGGTACCCGCGATCCGGAGACGTTGAACCTGGTGCCGCGCGCCTACGTAGGTGTGTGGGGCCAGGACGACAGCGGCGACGTCGCGCCAAAGTGGACCGTGGCGAAAGGCCATTTGTACATGCCGCGTGGGCTGACCCTCGACCCGAAGAAGAAGACCGTGATCGTCAGCGACAAGTACATGAACTCGGTGATGACCTTCTCGCTGCCGGAAATGTACGTGCGCCCGGCCGTGCGTGAAACGGCCCGCGCGGCCAACTAGATCGAGTCGGCGGTCGGTAGTCGGTTGCCAGATAGAAGGTGACTCCGGCAGGCGCCTACCGTCCCCAGGGCACCAACCGAAGATCCTGTAGACGATGCGGCCCGATTGGTTCACCATATAGCCGCTGTTCGAGGCCCTTGGGCCTCCCGGACCATGGGCATTAGCCCTGTCCTCCATATTGAAAGGCACTCTCATGCATGTTCGCCGTGCCGTTCTTCGATTTCTGGCGATCGTCCCGGTCATCCTCGTCGCCACCGTCTACGTCTTCACGAGAGAGCCTGTCCGAGGGATCGACCTGCACTCGAGACTGGTGTCGTCGGAACCGCTGCTCGACGCCGCGATGGAGAGTTGCACTTGGGATGTCGCCGCTCCCGAGCGCACGGGGCTCCAGGGTCGGCAAGGCGGCGGAACGGCTGGCCCCGGGCCGGCCATGGGCGATCCCACGATCGCGGCGCGCATGCCGGTCTCGACGATTCGCGATCCATATGCCGGGTTTGCCGCCATTCGCGTGGACCCGGTGCACAACGAAGTCGTCGTCATGGACGAGTTCAAGTTCAACATCTACGTCTACGACCGTCTCGCCGTCACACCGGCGTCGGCCCCACAGACCACGCCGAAGCGGTTCATCGGCGGGGGCAAGACACTGAGCCGCTACAACAGCGACGGCTACGTCGACACGAAGACCGGTGACATCTACATCGTCAACAACGACTCCGAGCCGGGCCTGTTCAGATTCCCACGGACGGCCGAGGGAAACGTCGAGCCCGCCAACGAGCTCACCACGCCGTACGGCGCGTTCGGCATGACCGTCGACGAAGAACGCGGCGAGATATTCGTCACGATTCAGCACGACGGCGCCGTCCAGGTATACCCGAAGGCCGCGAAGGCGGATGAGAATGCGATTCGCCTGATTCAGGGCAACCGCACCGGCCTGGCCGACCCGCACGGTGTCGCCTTCGATCCGAAGACGCGACTCATCTATGTCGCCAACTACGGCACCGAGCGCGACGAGACGTTTGGCGTCGATCAGCAGATGCCGAATCCGCTGAACGCGCTCAGCCCACGGGGCGACAACAACGCGAGACGGCCCAACTGGCCCGCTGGAAATCTGAACAATGCCAACCGCCGCGAGGTGGTCTTCGGCAGCGGCAAGTTCGGTCCGCCCTCGATCACCGTGCACGCCGCGGATGCCACCGGCAACGTCGCGCCGGTCCGGCACATCGTCGGCCCGAAAGCGCAGCTGAACTGGCCGACCGGTATCTCGATCGACTCGGCGCGCGGCGAGATCTACGTCTCGAACGCGGCTGGCGACTCCATCAACGTCTTTAGCGCCACAGCCACCGGCGACGTCGCACCGATTCGGCAGATCAAGGGACCGAAGACCCTGCTCCGGAACCCCAACGGCGTGTCGGTGGACACGGTCAACGGCGAGGTCTGGGTCGCGAACTTCGGCAACCACACCGCGACCGCCTACAAGTGGGACGCCAACGGCAATGTTGAACCGATCCGCGTGATCCGCAGCGCCCCGCTCAACGCACCGACCACGCTCATCAGCAATCCCTACATGATTGCGATGGACACGCGGCGCGACGAAGTGCTCGTGCCGAACTGCGTGGCCCAGCCGCGCATCGCGGCCTACTCGTCGGCGGCCGACAAGAACGCCGTGCCGAGCCGGATCATCGAAGGACAGAACACGAAGCTGAACCGCACGGTGCACGCGATTGCCTACGACGAGATCCATGACGAGATCGTCGTGCAATCGAACATCGGGCAGGCGGTGCTGACGTTCCGCGGCGGCGCGAATGGCGACGAGGCGCCGATCCGAGTCATCCAGGGACCGAAGACGCTGCTGCGCGATCCGCAGTCGCTGTTCATCGACCCGGTGAACAACGAAATCTACGTCCTGAACATGGGCACCGACGATACGCTGCTCGTCTACGACCGCACCGCGCAGGGCGACGTCGCTCCGAAGCGCGTGCTCAAGAGCCCAGGGGCGGTTGGCGGGGTCGGCGCGGTCGATCCGGTCAGCAACCTCATGTTCCTGAGCGGACGTGGCAACGGGATGATGGTGTACGACCGTCTCGCCCAGGGCACCACGCCTCCGCTGCGCAACATCGGCGGAGGCCCGGTCAGCGGCCTGATGCGTCCGGGGCGTATCGTCGTGCACCCGCCCACCCGCACCGTTATCGTGACGAGTTCAGCCGGGCAGGGGACGCGTGACCCCGAAACGTTCAACCTCGTGCCACGCGCGTACGTGGGTGTGTGGAGTCAGGACGCCAGCGGCGATGTGGCGCCGCAGTGGACGGTCGCCAAAGGCCACCTCTACATGCCGCGCGGCCTGACCCTCGATCCGAAGAAGAAGACGGTCATCGTCAGCGACAAGTACATGAACTCGGTCATGACCTTCTCGCTGCCGGAAATGTACGCGCGCCCGGCCGTGCGTGAAACCGCACGCGCCGCACGCTAGAGCCGTTGCGTTTCGACGTAGAGCGGAGGCTTTAGCCTCGCGGACACTTTCGATTCGGCGTAGAGCGGAGGCTTTAGCCTTCGCGGACACGCGCACGCTGAAGCGTGCGCTCTACGGCGAAACGCAAACCGCCCGCGCTACCGCTACAAGCTACCGACTACCTGTTGGCTCCGGGCACATTCACCCTGATCCTCGCCAGCTTCGAGCTGGCGGCCATGTAGATTGTTTGACCGTCCGGATCACCAAACGTGAACCCCGGAGCATTCTCCGGCGGGACGATCATCCCGATCGGCTTGCCCGAGGGATTGATCACCCAGATACCCCCAGGTCCTACCGCGTAGAGGTTTCCATTCGCGTCGAATCGCATGCCGTCCGGATTGCCGGCTCCCTTCCCGGTGCTCATGTCCACGAACAGCCGCCCGTTCGTCACGGCACCGTCCGGCTGGACGTCGTAGCGCATGATGACCCGCTTGTTCGAGTCGTTGACGAAGAGAGACTTTTCATCCGGCGACAATACGATGCCGTTGGGTCTGTCGAGGTCCTGCAGCAACAGGCGCAGCCGGCCGTCCTTCAGGAGAAAGACCCCCTGATAGGGCAGCTCCTTCTTGAGATCCCACGTGCCGAATCGACCGCCACCGCTCGGGTCGGTGAAATACAGCGACCCATCGGATCGAAATACCAGGTCGTTGGGACTGTTCAGGCGCTTGCCTTCATAGCGATCGGCCAGGATCGTCCTCCGGCCGTCCCTCTCGAGTCTGACCACCGCTCGGTCGGCCTCGGCCGCGTAGACGATCCGTCCTTCGCGGTCCATGACCATGCCGTTGGCGCCAAACCTGACATTCGCGGGCCGCGCCTCGGTGACCGTCGTCCAGTCGGGCCGCTCCAGGAAAGGCGTGATCCCTCCGGTGGGCGTCCACTTGTGGACGATGTTCGCTGGAATATCGCTCACGAGCAGATGCGAGGCCGTACCCTCCCGGACCCACAGAATGCCGTTGATGAAGCCGAAGCCGTCTCGAACGGTCTCGACCATGGCGCCCGACGGAACGATCGCATCGAACGCCGGGTCGAGGCGAACAACCGATCCCTGGCCCTGCGCTCGCACGCCGACCGGTGCGAGCGCCGTCACCGCGAGCAGAAAGACACACAGCGCGCGAATTGTCATGACCCCTCCACACAGGTGAACACTGGATTACGACGGTTCATTGCCTCTTGCCTTTGGGCTCTTGGCTCTGGGCATTGGGCTTTCGAATTTTGAATTTTGAATTTTGAATTTTGAATTTCTGACCATTCCCCCCGCCACCCCAACCGCAAGGGCTGGCAGGAGCAGCAGCGCAAGCCAGGACACCATCTTGACGTCTGCCCCACTCATCGTCAGCACCCGTTCCTCTGGCACACGCGGCGCGATCGTCACCACCTTCTGCTGCGCCAGCCAGCGGACGATGGCGAGGAACATCTGGGCGTTGCCGGGGACATTCGCGGAGTAGTTGGCGACGAAGTCGGAGTCCCCGACGACGACGAGACGTGTGTCACGAGCCTGACCGGTCGCACCAAAGGCTGCCGCCGACGGCCGCCGCGACACGGCCACACCGAGTGACACCGGACCCTGCCTGTCTCCGCTTGCCGGATCCATCGAGAAGCGTCCGGCCGCAAGCGACTGGATGTCCGTCTCGGACCAGGTCCGATCCGTCGTTTCGATGATTGGCACCGGCGTCGAGCCCTCAACCGGCACCGGCGTAACCGACCGGGCCATCGCATAGGCGCTCAGCGACGAAAGACCCTGCGTGATGGGATGGTCCGGATAACGCGACGCCACCGGAACGGAGGCGTCCGTTCCGATGTACGTCCCCATGTCGCTCGTGTCCACGACCACGTCGTTGCCCAGCTCGGCGCCCTGTTGGCCAATGAAGGCGGTCAGGTTCCTGAGCTCACCGGTCACCGAGACACTCGACGGATCCATCATGAACAGCGCCATGCCGGTTTCCGTGATGTAACGCTTCAGGTCCTCGAACGGGTCCACCAGGAACAGCACGGCACCACCACGCTCGAGATACTGGCGCAGCGCGTCGATCTCGGCCGGGAAGAAGTCGGCCCTGGGCCCCGCGACGACGACGAGCACCGCGTCGGCAGGCACCTCGGCCTGCTGCGTGAAATTGATCTTCTCGACGACAAGATTCTCGCGTCGCAGTTCGGCGGCCGCGTTGCTGTAGCCCACGCGCTCCGTGCTCGCGGTGTCGCGCTCGGCGTGCCCGGTCGTGAAATAGACCCTCCGCGTCGTGCCTTCCCGGAGCCTGACGAGCGCGTTCGTGAACTGCTGTTCGCTCAGGCCGTCCACCAGCTCGATCCGTCCCTTGTATTCAATCGCGGCGGTCCCGTACTCCCGAACGTCGTACTGACCGACCAGGACGGGTTGCGCCTTGATATCGACGTATTCAATCGCCACGAACGCCGATGCTTCGGCGTACTCTCTCAGGCGATCGCGATAGATCGGAACAGTCCTCCAGCTGCGCAAAGAGCACGACACGCACGGGCGCATCCAGCGACTGCAGGGCGGCCCGCGTCTCTGACGACAGCTGATAGACATGGTTCGCCGTCACGTCCCATCGCCGACCGTAGCTCACGGCCAGGATGCTCACGGCGATCGCGAGGGCCACGGCCGCGACCGACCGGAACCATCATTCGCGTCAGCCGCTCGGCATGGGCATCGCGGCGCGAGCGATCGCGCCAGCTCGCAGCGAGATCGATCGCGATGCAGGCAACGCCCGCGACGACGATCCATACAAGATACGCGTCCCACCGCGGATCGACGACGGCGAAGCGCCCTGCGGCAAGCGCCACCAGTGCGGTCCCCAGCCAGCCGGCAACGGTCAGAAATCGATTGGCCACGTCAGCGCTCAGACCTCGCCGGCTCGAGCGCACAACGGGTCAGGAACAAGCCCAGGGCGATGATCGTCAGACACGACACGACGTATCCGGAATCGACGACTCCCTTGGCAAAGTCGTTGAGCCCACCTCCCACCGATACAGGGCTCAACACGCGCCTGACGCCAGGCGCACCCCACCAGGACAGCCACGTCGTCGTCGCGAGCGCGAATGACATCGCGAAAGTGGCGATACCCGCCGCGAGGGCGCTCGTCGCCAGGCTCGAGACGAGCAGCGCCACGGCGATGAACGCGGCCCCGGTCAGCAGCAGTCCCAGATAGCCACACAGCGTCGTCCAGAACTCAGGCGCGCCGTAGAGGAACAGCAGCCCCACGAGGACTGCCGATGTGAGCAACATGAGCTTGTACACAGCGATGACACCGGCAAACGTCGCGAGTACTCGCGAGCCGCTGGCGCTCGCTGACGACGAGGGCGATTCGAGGGCGTCGGTGTCCAGGGGCTGCGTGTGTGCACGCGCGGTGAGCAAGGGGAGCACGAGGAGCGCGGCAAGCCCGACCTGCATCAGATACGGACGGATGAGAAGCTGGTTGAGGTTGACGGGCTGCAACGGAGGTATCGAGAGCGCCTGACTGCTCTGATCCAGGAAGGCGTTCAGGCTGGCCACGAACGCGCCCCCGGAGAGGAGCGCGAACACCCCGACGATCAGCCAGGAGGTCGGCGAAGCCAGCTGACGACTCACTCCGTGGGCAACTGGCGTGCATCCCCCCATGCACACGCGAGCATAGATGACGCACAGCGCATTTGGAAGACGTCGTCCTTTTTGCCTTGACGTTTCGACACACCGTCCCTATATATGGGTTCGCGCGGGACGCTCGGATTCATAATCCGAGCGCACGTCCCGGAATCTCTGGAGGAACCCACAGGCCACATACCCCGATCCCAGCAGGAGGCCTTATGTGCCGAGTCCGACTGGCGCTCACAGTCGTCGCCTCTCTCGTGATTGTTCCGTCGATCGCGTACTGCTCAGGCGTCGATTACCGGTGTGGTGCGGGATACCTCGGGGGCGATTCTGCCTGGCGTCACGGTCGAGGCGGCGAGCCCGGCCCTGATCGAGAAGGTCCGGTCGGTGGTCTCCGACGGGAGCGGCCAGTACCGGATCGAGAACCTTCGGCCAGGCGCGTACTCGGTCACCTTCACCCTTCCGGGGTTCGCCACCGTCCGGCGCGAAGGCATCGAGTTGGCAGGCTTCTTCGTGGCCACGGTGAACGCCGAGCTCCGGCTGGGGGCGATGGAGGAAACGATCACGGTGACCGGGGAGAGCCCCAGCGTGGACGTGCAGAGCACTCTGCGGCAGACGGGTGTTTGACGAGGAACTCCTCGAGGCCATCCCGTCGAGCCGGGCCCCGCAGCGCGTGGCCGCGCTCCTTCCCGGCGTGACAACCCAGCGCCAGGATGTGGGTGGAATCCAGGGGGATGGGACCGGCCGAGGTCTCGTGACCGTTCGCGGCGTTTCCGACGCGCGGATGAACATCAACGGCGTGTCGAACCAGGCGACCAGCCAGAGCGTCACCGCAGCTGACGGCGCCTACAACATGGCCGCTTACCAGGAGATGGCGGTCGATACGGGCGGCAGGGGCGCGGAGCACAGCCAGGGCGGCCTGCGCATGAACATGATCCCGCGCGACGGCGGCAACACGTTCCGCGGGTACTTCCTCGCCTCCTTCGCGGACGAGGCGATGCAGGGCGACAACTTCACCCAGGAGTCTGAACGCCCGTGGGCTTGAGCACGCCCGACGCGATCAAGCGGCTCTGGGACTTCAATCCCGCCTTCGGCGGCCCCATCAAGCGAGACAAGGTCTGGTTCCATTCGACGATGCGCCTGACTGGCGCCGCGAGCTATGCGTCGCTGTTCCACAACAAGAACGCCGGCAACCCGAACGTCTGGACCTACGAAGCCCGACACCAGCCGCCCCGCCTATAACGATCACACGATTCGAAACGCCAACGTGCGCGTGACGTGGCAGGCGACCACGAAGCACAAGTTCGCAATCAGTGTACGACCCCTCGCACATCTGCGATTGCCCGAGAGGCCTGACCGCGACGGTCGCGCCGGAAGCGAGGATGATGGACTACGTGACGAACCACCCGAAGCGTGTTTCTGTTTGGCGACTGGACGGCCCCGGTCACCAACCGGCTGCTTTTCGACTCGGCCTTCGTCAGACATTGGAGTTTGACACAGCGGCCGGAGACGAACATCCACTTCCCACCGGGCGGCACCAGCGCGAAGATGGTCAGCGTGCTGGAGCAGACGACCAACCTGCTCTATCGCGCGTCGTGCAGGCCCATCGCACGCAGAATGACACGTTCTTCTGGCGCGGAACGGCTTCCTACATCACGGGCGCGCATGCCTTCAAGACCGGCTTCAACTACGGGTGGGGGTTCCAGGACCGAACCGATTTCAGCCCCGACGCGCCGATGCAGTTCCGATTCAACAACGGTGTGCCGAACCAGTTGACGCTCCATGCAAGGCCGTTCCGAAACATCACACACATCCGTGACCACGGTCTCTTCGTGCAGGACCGCTGGACCGTCAACCGGCTGACGCTGACGGCCGGCCTGCGCTACGACTATTTCCACGACTTCTTCCCTGAGACCCCGATCGGCCCGGCTGACTACGCGCCGAACCGAAACATCGTCTTCCCGAAAACCGACGGCGTCACATGGCACGACATTCAGCCGAGAAGCGGCTTTGCCTACGATGTCTTCGGCGACGGGAGGACGGCGGTCAAGGTCAGCCTGAACAAGTACATGGCCGGGCAGGCGGCCATCGGGATCTTTGCGTTCGACATGGCGCCGGCGAACCGTCTCGTCAACACGACCAACCGATCGTGGAATGACGCCAACCGCGACTTCGTGCCCGACTGCGACCTCGTCAGCCCAGTCGCGAATGGTGAGTGCGGGGCGATGTCGAATCCGGACTTCGGCACGACCAGAAGCGGCATCATCTACGATCCCGAGACGCTCAACGGCTGGGGAAAGCGCGATCACAACTGGCAGTTCACGCGCTGGTGTGCAGCGCGAGATCCTGCCGCGAACGTCGATCGAGGTCAGCTACTTCCGGACCTGGTTCGGGAATTTCATCGTCACCGGACGACCGCGCGCTCAGCGCCGCTGATTTCGACACATTCAGCATCACGGCGCCTTCCGACCCTCGGCTGCCGGACGGCGGCGACTACACGATCTCCGGCCTGTACGACCGCACGCCTGCGGCGTTCGGGCGACGGGCCGACCTCTTCCTGACCTACGCCGAGAACTTCGGCGATCAGATCGGATCGCTAGGACGGCATCGATGTCACCATCAATGCCCGGCCGCGGTCGGGCGTGGTGCTGCAGGGCGGCACGAACACCCAGCGCCGAACCGTCGACAGGTGCGACGTCGTGGCGAAGGTGCCCGAATCGATCCTCAACGTGGCGGCGAACGCGCCAGAGCATTCCGTACTGCCGCCAACAGGGGAAATTCCTCACCCAGGTCAAGCTGACCGGGTCGTACACGATTTCCCGCGTGGAAGTGCAGTTGACCGCGGCCGCTGCAGAGTCAGCCGGGCCCGGAAGTCGCCGCCATCTTCACCGCGACCCAATGCCGTCGTGGCGCCCTCGCTGGGTCGACCCCTGTCCGGCGGGGCCGCCAATGTCCCGGTCAACCTCGTGAGCCCGGGCACGATGTACGGAGACCGCCTGAACCAGCTCGACCTGCGCATCAGCAAGATTCTGAGGTTCGGCGGCACGCGGGCCACGGCCAGCGTCGACATCTACAACGCCCTGAACTCCAGCGCCGTGACGACCCAGAGTGACGCGTATGCGACCTGGCAGCGTCCCACAGGCCATTCTGAACGCTCGTTTCGCCAAGCTCGTTATTCAGCTCGACTTTTAGTACGATTTTCCCTACGCTGCCTCGAGCGGTTTGAGAGGTCCGAGAGGAGTCACATGATGCATGTCCGACCATCGTCCTGGACGGTTCCTTCTGGCGTTGCTCGTGGTCGCGGGTGCGGCCGCATTCGCGCTGGGCAGCGGCGTGCTGACGGGTCCGGCCGGTGAGGCGCGCCTTATCGCATTCGAGCCGCTCCCGGCGTTCGCCGACGAAACGTGCGAGTGGGAAGTCGCGAGCCCGCAGCCTTCAGTCGTGTCTACGCGGCGGCCGCGGCGAGCGCTGCACAGATGCCCGCCGGCCAACGCGCGAATGGCGGTGACCTCCCGTCCGCCGCTGCGACCTTCATCCAGGACCCCTATCCGAGCTTCAGCTCCATCGCCGTGGACCCGGTTCGAAACGAGGTGGTGGTCACCGACGAGAACCGGTTCCAGATCATGGTGTACGACCGGCTCGCCGTCACGCCGGCGTCAGCCGAGGCAGACCACGCCGAAGCGGGTCATCAGCGGACTGAACACGCATACGCAGTACGCGAGCGACGTCTACATCGATCAGCCGACCGGCGAGATCTACATCATCAACAACGACACCGTGCACAACACGACGGTCTACGGCCGGCAGGCGAAAGGCGATTCGCCGCCCGACCGTGAGTTCATCGTGATGCAGGGCAATTTCGGCGCCGCCGTGGACGAAACGCGTCAGGAGATGTACATCACCGAGCAGCGCGAAAGCGCCATCACGGTGTGGAAGAAGTCGTCCGGCGATGAAGGACACGGCCTCCGCCTGATCCAGGGTGATCAGACCAAGCTGGCGGATCCGCACGGCATCGCGTTCGACCCGACGAATCGTCTGCTCTTTGTCGCCAACTACGGCACCTCGCACGTGGTCAGAAAGGTCCGGATGGCGCCAAGGTCCAGATTCTCGAACTGGCCCGGCAGCCCCGGGCGGCACCGAGATCGTGCCGGGCTCGGGCAAGTTCGAGCCGCCCCTCCATCACCGTCTACTCGGCGGACATCGTCGGCAACATGCCGCCGGTGCGCATCATCCAGGGCCCCAAGACGAAGCTCGATCACCCCACAGGCGTCGCCCTTGACGCCAGTCGCCAGCGAACTGTATGTGGCGGACGAGATCACCAACACCGATCTCCGATCTTCAGCGCGGATGCGCAGGGCGACGTCGCGCCGATCCGCGAGCTCAAGGGTCCGAAGACGCTGATGAAGATCCCCAGCGACGTGTTCCTGGATGTCACGAACAAGGAGATGTGGGTCGCGAGCTTCGGCAACCACCTGGCACTGGCCTACCCGCTTGGCGCGTCAGGGGACATGGCGCCGACACGGATCATTCGCGGCTCCCCGCTCAACACCCCGGGGGCGATGATCAGCAATCCGTTTGCGCTCACCTACGACACGAAGCGCGAAGAGATCCTGGTGACCAGCTGCGTGGGGCATCCGCGCATCGGCGCGTTCGCGCGGACGGCTGACAAGAATGCGCTGCCGGTGCGTGCGATCGAAGGCGCGAACACGAAGACCAATCGCACGATGCACGCCATCGCATACGACGAACTGCACGACGAGATCGTGGTGCCGTCGCGCGCGGGACAGGCCATCATGACGTTCCGCGGAAGCGCGAACGGCAACGAAGCGCCCATCCGCATCATCCAGGGACCGAAGACCGGGCTCCGGCAGTTCGACAAGCTGTCGGTGGATGCGATCAACGACGAGGTCTTGGTGTTTTTCGGCGGCCAGGTATGGGTGTTCGACCGCACGGCCAACGGTGACGTGGCGCCGAAGCGGAAACTCAATCCCCCTGGACCTGCGCGCCAGCCATGCGGTCGTGGACCCGATCCACAACCTGCTGGTGGTTGCGGGTGGCACGCAGATCTGGATCTTCGACCGGACTGGCTCAGGGCCCCGACGCGAAGCCGAAGGCCGTGATCGGTGGTCCGAGGAGCGGCTTGCATCGTCGGCAACGGTATGACCCTTTATCCACCGACGGGCAAGATCATCGTCAACGTCGCCGGCTCACGAGACGACGAACGCGAGCAGGGTGTGGCCTTCACGCCTGAAGGGCTGGCCTCTGACAAGTCATACGTCGGCGTGTGGAGCATCGAGGACAACGGCGACGTGCCGCCGCAGTGGACGATTGCCGGCCCGAAAGGCATGCTCCGCCAGCCGCGTGGCGTCACGCTGGACGCGAAGACACAAGACGCTCATCGTCAGCGACAAGTACCTGAACGGCGTGTTGACCTATTCCTTCCCGGAACTGTTCGATGCGACGCCGGCGCGAGTCCGCGAAACAGCCCGCGCGAGCGCGCAGTAGCGCGCAGGCTTAGCCTGCGCGACCGTGGTGACAGAGCGGCGGCGCGGGGACTTCAGCCCCCGCGCCGCCGCTCTGGGCCACGTAACGCAGTGTCCGGCTTCAGGGTCTCCGGGCATCGTCCGTAGTGTCCGGCTTCAGCCGGACCCGTGACACAACGCAGTCTAGTCGCGGGGCGCGACCCGAGCATCCAGCGGCCGCAAGCGGCCGTCCGCGCCTCGTCCGGCGTGGCGAGCGGCGGCGCGCCGCGAGACACCCGGCGTCGCGGTGCAGTTCGCACGGCTCGCTGAAGGAGGACACTGCACGCGGACGCTATCCGATGACGGTCGTCCAGAGATGACGCTCGGCGCCTGCGGGATCGTTCACGACCTTCGATGCGTTGTCGAAGATCATCGTCGCCCGGGCCGCACCATAGGCGGGCCAGTTGCCGGTCTTCGGATTGCTCGGGTTGCCGGTGCGGGCAAAGGCGATCCACGCTGAACTCATCTTCTCCGCCAGCGCCGCAGCCTCGTGCGCACCACCGGTCGGCTCAGGCACCTTCACCGTGTTGTCGAAGACGAACGTCAGCTCGAGACCGTGGTGCGCCATCATGCCCGGCGCGTTGGCCGGCGGCTGCCACCCGAACTGATACGCGTAGACCGGCGCCCTGCCGAGGGCATGCCGCCGATCGGCGAGCGTCGTCGTATCGAATCCATACGCGCGATGCGTCGCCATCAGGACGTAGCGCTCCGTCGGAGACGTCCCCGGGTAGATCTCACCGTACGCCTTGACCACACGCTCCGCGGCGCTGCCCGCCAGGATCTGCGCCCGCTGCAGGAGGTCCGCTTCCGTCAGCGCACGTGAGGCGATCGCCTTGTCAGGCCTGAGCTGCGCAGCCGACTCCTGTTTGTTCCTGCCCACCATCAGCGGCACGTCCGCATGCGCAGCCGAGGCAAAGGGATCGAAGGGATGGCCCGGCAGGATCGAGCCGTCGATGACCGGCCCGAATCCCTGCTGGTAGTACACGCCCCGGCGTCGAGGCATCAGGTCCTGCCGCTGTTCGATGGCGTTGAAGGCCGCAATCAGTCGCTCCATGGGGACCGCCCGCACATCGCCAGCCTGTGACGGCTTCAGCCCCAGCTCCCGCAGGAACTCAACGGTGTACTCGGTCGCCAGGTCGCGCGGCATCGCCCGCAGCTGCGAACCACTCTGAATGACGGCCTTGTGGAACAGACCCTTCGCTCCAGGCATGGCGAGCAGATTCGAGATCTTGCGGCCGCCGCCCGACTGCCCGAAGATCGTCACGTTGTTTGGATCGCCGCCGAACTGCGCGATGTTCTCCTTCACCCAGCCCAAGGCGGCCATGACGTCGAGCTGTCCGACGTTGCCTGACGCCGCGTAATCCTTGCCTGCGAGGTCGGCGAGGTGCAGGTACCCAAACACGTTGAGCCGGTGATTGATCGTGACGACGACGACATCCCCGCGCGTGGCGAGGTTGACGCCGTCGTATACCGAGCTCGATCCGGACCCGCTGGTGAAACCGCCACCGTGGATCCAGAACAGCACGGGACGCTTCGCACCGTCGTTCAGCCCGCGCGTCCAGACGTTGAGCACCAGACAGTCTTCGCTCGGGGTCATTGCGCGGCGGGAGACGTTGGCTTCATCGGCCGACCCGGCTGTCACCTGTGGCGCCATCGGCCCGTACTCGAACATGTCGCGCACGCCCGTCCAGGGAGCGGGCTTCGACGCCGGCAGGAACCGCATCGTTCCCCCGGTGGCACCGCCATACGGGATGCCCTTGAACACGTGAACGCCGTTGTCGACCATGCCGCGCACCCTGCCTGCCGCGGTGTCGACGATCCGGGGCGAAGGCTCCGCGGCGGCACGAGCGAGCGCCAAGGGAGCGGGGATGAGCGAGTACGCCGCGGCACTGCCGGCAATCGTAGAGAGGTTCCCTATGAAGGTGCGGCGATCCATCGAGGCCTCCTGTTGAAATGAACAGTCCTATGATCCGGCGCGTTTCGCCCCGATTCGTGCCCTCAAGTCCTTCTCGCGCGGCAGGCCCACGAACTCGACGGTCCCGTCAATCACGATGAAGGGCGTCGTGAACACACCGTAAGCCACCACCCGTTCCGGCGCATCGAGGATATGCACTTCGCGAACTTCCACACCGGGATAATCCGGAGCGACCTGTCCGACCAGGCGTTGCGCCTTGCCGCAACTCGGACACCCCTCCGGCGCCACGAATATTTCGATCAGCACCAGATCCTCGAGACGCTCCTGATGTCGGCCGGCGGGAGACCCAGAGGCACCGACAGAACCACGAAGGTCGCCACGAGCCTCGAAATCCATGAATGGGTTTCGTGGACTTCCACTTCGTGAGCTTCGTGGTTAGCGTGTGTGCCCTGTCTCATGGCAGGTTCACGAGCATCCAGTACATGGCGCGGACGCCGATCAGGGTACTGGCGGCCGTCACGGCCAGCCAGGCTGCGGCCCTGGGGACGGCCGACCGGATCTTGATGTGATACGCGAGCGCCGGCGCCATCATCAGGGTCAGCGCCATCAACAGGTCGTGCGAGACACCGCTATACCCGTAGAGCGTGAAGGTGCCGATCGCCACGAGCCCCCAGCCGAGCGCCAGGTCGAACCGCCGCTTGTGCCGAACCGCGAGCTGCAGTGCGTCGACACCGCCTCGCGCGAGCATCACGATCGCGACGAGCGGCGTGGCCCGGCCCAAGCCGTACGCGGCCGCGAGCACCGCCCCGTCCGCGACGCTCCCCTTCGAAGCAATGAACGGCACCAGGCTGAGGAACACCGGATCGGGGCAGCAAAGCCCGGTATTGCCAAGCAGCAAGCCCATCCCGAACGCACTCACGAACTCGGACCGGCCACGCAATCCAGAAGGCATCCAACTCGTGCCGGTTGGTACTGGGATGGTGACGAGCCCGAGCATCGACAGCCCGAACAGGTACGCAACGCCGCCTCCGGTCAGCGACAGGTAACGTGCGATCTCACGCAGGCCGAACACTTCACCAACGATGGCAATTGCGACGCCCCACAGTGTCTGGGTCACGGTCAATCCAGCACCAAACAGGAGCGCAAGCATGACGCCTCGAGCGGGATGTCCCCGCTTGCAGAGGGGAACGATCGCAAGCACGACTGGAAACCGGCAGGGGGTCAGCAGCATCGCCATCCCACCGGCGTAGGCCAGCAGGAGCGGTGCGCTTTCGTAGCGCTGCATCGAGAAGGTCAGGATGGTGACGATGGAGGCCGCGAGCAACGCTGTCCCGGCAATGACGGTGACCGGGGTCATCCGCTCGCCGGTTGCGGCCGCAACGGTCATGACATCACCTGTTCGAAAGCTGGCCGATTCGACGTGGCCTAACGAAGGGCGACGTCTGTGATGTCCAGCTCCAGCGGCGAAGAGGCGGGTGAAGACACCCTGGCATGGACACGTACTACCCTGCCGACGTGGGATTCGAGCTTCGCGGAGGAGTTTCGCGCCACCAACACAGGCGAACCGGAACCCGGTTGCAGGCTGTACCGGCCGCCCTGCCTCTGCACGGCTCCGCTGAGCTGAAGGTCGAAACGGCGCGCTTCCTGACCCGCGTTCCTGACCGAGTCACGGAACTTCTCGATGTCAAAGCCCGCACCGGTCTTCATCTTCACGACCGCCGACTCGTCCTGGAGGCTCACCTGCACACTGGCCACGCTGTCGAGCGTTCTAAGGGAGCGTTCGAGGCCTACCGCGCAGAGGTTGCAGGTCAGGCCGTCCACCGAAATCCTGACCTCCTCGACCTGTGCAAACGAGGGGCTGGGCCACAGGATGCACAGGGACGAGACGAGCAGTATGGCCGCAAGCGGGTGACGCACAGGACCTCCTACGTGAACGCACACAGTATACGACGCACTCACGCCGCCTGTTTGCGCGCCAACTGCACCCTCGTGCAGGCGGCCATGGTCGAAAGAAACCGTTGATAGGACGCCTCGCCAATCACGAGCGGGTGCGCGCCCCCAGGCTTCCGCGTCCGGATCAACGCGAGCTTGTCGAAGAGGCCGTCCATGATCGGGTGATTGAGCAGTTCCACCTCAACCTTGTGCTGCTTGGTGACCGCGGCGAAGTGCTCGATCGAGGTGATGTACTGCTCGAACGTCGCTGCTGGAAAGCGCCTCTGGGGGTTCAGGATGCTGCCGCCAAAGAGCCCCGCCATGTAGGTCCTGCCACCATCCTTGACCGGGAACACGAAGCCAAGCGAACCAGGCGTATGCCCGGGAATGGCCACTGGGATGACGCTGGTGTCGCCGAGCGTGACCGGCTGGCCCTCGGTCATGACGATCTCGCGCTTGGGCGGGGCGTCTTGGCCGGTAACGGGCGGCGCGCCGGGCTTTGGCTCCAGGCCGTCCCACGCAGCTTTCGACATCGCGATCTTCGTGCCCAGCCGCTCCTGCAGGAGCCGTGCACCGCCGAAATGATCGGCATGCTCGTGCGCAATCAGGGCGATCTTGATCCGGGCGGGATCCAGGCCGAGCTTCTTGAGGCCGGCCAGCAGCGTGTCATCGAACCGCTCCGGGTACCCCGAATCAATCAGAATGATGCCGTCCGACGTCGTGATCGCCCATGTCGTGACCGCCTTCTGTCCGACAAAGTAGAGATTGTCGAACACCTTCATCGGCTCGGCGCGCTGCCCCTCGATATCGCCCTCGGTGGCTGACGGGAGGATCTTCATCGCTGCGATCTCCTCCTCGGTGCTGCAGAAGAAGTTCGCCGCGACTGCCCACTCAGGGCCGGCGCTCTTCGTGATGGCGGCGATCTGCGACCTCGTCTGCGGCGAGTCCTGGGCGGCCGCGCCAGAGAGGACCGCCAGCGACAGAACAGCGATTGAGAAGACCTGAGCACTGCCCTTCATGAGCCTTCCTCCGTGTGAATCACACCGCCCCGAGTTCCTGGCGCATCAGACGGGCTCCAGCGACCATGGCCCGCATCTTGCCGTCCGCGACGTCGCGCGGCAGGTACTTCATTCCGCAATCAGTAGCCACGATAATCCGCTCCGGAACCACATACGGGAGCGCGCGACGTATTCGTCCGGCCACCGTCTCGGCGCTCTCCACCTTCATGTCAGACAGGTCGATGACGCCGAGGAGGATCTCCTTGTCCTTCAGCGGCGTCAGCGCCGAGCAATCCAGATTCGACTGTGCGGTCTCGATCGAGACCTGTCCGCAGCTGCAGCCGGCCAACTCGGGAAGAAACGAATAGCCGGAGGGCCGCTCGTGAATAATGGCGGCGTACCCGAAGCAGATGTGAACGCAGGTCTTCCCCTTCACCCCCTCGAGGGCCCGATTGAGCGCGTTCAGTCCATACTGGCGCGCCTTCTCCGGCCGGGCCTGCATATAGGGTTCGTCGATCTGCACGACGTCCGCACCGGCCGCGAACAGGTCCTTGATCTCTTCGTTCACCGCCGCGGCATAGCCGAGTGACGCGTCCTCGTCGGTCGCGTAGAACTCGTTCTGCGCCTGCTGCGACATCGTGAAAGGACCGGGCACGGTGATCTTGATCAACTTCTTCGTGTGCGTCCGGAGGAACTTCACGTCCTCGACCTCGACGGCGTGCCGCCGCCGAATCGTGCCAACGACGCGCGGTACCGGGTTGGGATGCCCCGAGCGGTCAAGCGCGGAACCCGGGTTGTCGATATCCACACCCTCGAGCGCCGTGGCAAATCGATTGGAGTAGCTCTCCCGGCGAATTTCGCCGTCGGTGATGATGTCCAGCCCTGCATCCTCCTGTGCCTTGATCGCGAGAAGGGTTGCATCGTTCTGCGCGTCGGCCAGGAACTCCGCGGGGATACGCCACAGCTCCCTGGCCCGCACTCGAGGGGGAAAACGCTTGGCGAGCTTGGCGCGGTCAATCAGCCACTCGGGCTGTGGGTAGCTTCCGACAAGTGTCGTGGGAAATAGCATTCTGGACCTGTCACACCTTATCTACGGACGCGCAGCGCCGCCGGCGGGCTCCCGCATTTTCTGCCTGAAGATCTCCTCGTCCGACGGTACACAAAAGTACTCGCCAATCTCCGCCGCCGGATTGAGCCGCAGCGTCGTTTTGGTCACCCACGGCTGCGTGTAGGTGTCCGGATCCGTGAGCGTAATCACAGCCTCCATCGTGTCGGCGGTTGCGCGACGGTAGCGCTCCACCAGCCGCATGGCGCCGCTGTGAGGATGCCCATCCTGGTCGAGCCAGCTTCGCTCGTCGTACCCGAGTGACTCGACGACGAACGTGTCGCCCTCCCAGCGGCCGATGGCATAGCCGTACCAACGCGGCTCATCGACCTGGGCCGGCAAGGCGCGGCCGTCGGTCCAGATCGTTCGCCAGGTGTGACCCCACTCGAAGAACTGGAACATCCTGCCCGGCGTCTCGATGAATTCCATTCCGTAGTTGTACGTGAACGAACGCGGATAGCCGACGGGGTCGCAGATCATCATTGGATCGTTGCCGAGGGGCACGCCTCGCGGTCCGAGGCCAGGCTTCGCGGCGTCGTACTTCGCCTTGCCCCCCGGTGTCATGGGAGGCACCGCACGCTGATCCAGGTTGAAACCGTTGGCGCCCAACCCCCACACACCGGAAAGGTCGCGCGGCTTGAACGGGAGCGTCTTCGCTTTGGCCGCCGCGTCCCGCTCTTCGGCGGACGTGAGCGAACGGTTGCCGGGACGCCAGGTGGGTGTCTGCGCTGATACAGCCACCGCGGCGGCGAGCGCAACGCCGGCAATGCTCAGGACAATTCGCATCGAGGCTCCGTCAGGCCCACTTTGGATTGGGCGCTACTGGGCGGCGGGCCGCCGGTTCGTCCTGGTCTCGCCATCGTCCAGAAGGACCTTCCCATCGGCGGTGACAAGCTTTGCCAGCAGCCCGCGAGGCGCGCCGACGCGAGATGGAAACATCGTCACGGTCACTCTGTCCCCAGGCTTGATCGACGAGGCGCTCAGCGGAACCGGTACGCCGCCGACCTCGTTGCGCACCAGGAACGTGGTCGGATGCGTCTCGGCTCCCCAGATCACCACCTTGCCTTGCTCGTCGGTGACGTTGAACATGACAAAGCAGTGGGGGTTCTTCCATACCCATTCCGTGACCTCACCGGTCAGGGTCACCTGCTGTGACAGGTCGTAGGAAATCGCCGACCCGTGGTGCGCCGATGCCACGCTGCCGACGCCGGCAAGGGCTGCGCTCACAATGAACCGCCTGACAGACAGCATGGCCACCGCGCGTGAAGGCCGCCTAGAAGTCAAACTGCATACCCACCTTCGCGAACCGAGCCAGCATGATCGAGGTCGGACGCTGCCACGTTGCATAGGCGGGGTTCAGCGTCAAGACGGTATCGACGTTGAGCGCATTGTACAGATCGAAGCTGAACCTGGCGCGCTTGCCGCTGAAGTCGAACGTCTTGCCGAATCGAAAGTCGAGCTGATTCAACCGCTCTCCGTACATCTCTCCGGGCTCGACGAGGTTCACTGACACATTGGCGGCGCCTCCAGACAAGGGACGGCCCAGCGACGGCATGATCACCGCATTCGTCGCGGTGTAATTGGCGGCGATCTCAGGGCCCGGGAGGCTCTGGAACGTGCTGCTCACCTGGATACCGACCTTCGGAATCGTGTACGAGCCGAGCAGCTTGAACTGGGTGAGCGGTTGCTCCGTGTGACAGTAGGGATTGACGGGTGCAATCTCCGGCAACTTCGCCCGAATCTCGCACGTGTCGCGGGTCGTTTTCCCCGTGTCCACCCCTCCCTGCACGACAATACCGTTCCGGAGTCGCGCGTTGACCGCCAGCGCGACGCCGTTCCAACGAACGGTCTGCTCTCCGTAATTGGCCGCGGATGTCGTGTAATTGTTGGACAGTCCGAACTTCGCGGGAACGACATCGTAAAGGTCAGAGATCGTGTAGCCGCCTCCATCCGGTAGCCGGGAGTCCACAGGTGCGTTGATACTGAAGGGCGAGAAATCCGACGCCTCGACAGAGAGATTGTCGATGACCGTGAAATTCCCGTACCAGCGCCGGAAGTACGAAAAGTCCGCCGAGAGCCCCTGTGCGAGCTCCCGCTGCACGCCGCCCGAGAACTCCCAGTTGTAGTCGCGCTTGCCCCATCCGGTGAGGAGGTCCTCGTCGAAGTTCACGTCGGGTATGGCTGTACCGAAATTCCGATTCGCCACGGCGCCGCACTCCCCGTTCAGATTGAGATCCAGGAGGTTGCAGTCAGGAATGTAGTTTCGGTTGGCATCCGTCCAGGATCGCGTCGTCGAGTTCACCAGCCGGTTGACCGGGTTGCGGCTGCCCGCGATGCCGTTGACGGTGTAGGGCTCCACATACCGGTTCAGGCTCACCTTCAGTGCGGTCTTACCGTCGCCGCGCAGATCGTACACGGCGCCGAGCTTCGGGTTCAGGTCGTGCAGGGACAAGTTGTCGGTCTTCGGGTACTGGAAATTGCGCGTCGGCGCGAGCGGCGTTGGGCCGACCTCCTGCGCGGGAAAGCTGTTCTGGAACCAGTCGTACCGGAGTCCGACATTGAGCGTCACGCGATCGACCGTCCACCTGTCCTGCACGTACGCCCCGAACTGGTGGTTGACGTCGACGCGGAATTCGACCGGGAGCGCCCGCATCGTAATCTGGTTGGGAACGCCGTTGCTGAACCGGTAGCTCACGGAGTTGTTGTCGAAGTCCCGCTGGTTGAAGTAGCCGAAGATGTCGCCGACGCCGAACTTGAACGCGTGGGCGCCGGTGATGTAGGACACCGAGCCGCGGTAGACGTACTGGTAGCTCGGTCGGTTGATGTACTGATCCCTGGCTCGATACTGCCGCCCCGACGCCTGCTCCAACACGTTGATCATGAGCGGACTCAGACCTCGACCGGGTCGCGAATGGCCCGCTCGACCTTGTGCATGATGGCGCCGTCGATGAGCAGGCGGTTGGTCAGGGGCGACGTCACATCGGCCATGACCTGCCGTTCGAGCGGAAAGTAGTGTTTGGGCGTCGCTTCGTACGCCAGCGCCGCGCTGACGGTCGAGGGATAGTTGCTGGCCGTCTGCTGCTCGTAGGAGCCGCCTATCTTCACGCGCGGGGTCGCCTGCCACGCGAGGCGCAGACGGACGTCCTTGACGTCCGAGTCGTTCGAGACTGGCCGGTTCAGGTCCGGCTCGTACAGCCACACGTTTGGATCGTTGAAATTCTTGTCGTAGAACTCGTCCGCCGCCTATTTCGAGGTGATGGCGTACCGGGCGGCGAAATAGAACCACACCCGGTCGCGCTTGAGCGGCCCCCCAAATCCGGGATTGATGTCGAACAATCGTCTGATCGAGTCGGGTGTGCGCAGACCCGCGTCCTGGTGGCGCTGGGTGAAATTGTCGCCCTGCAGCGCGCCGCTCGTACCGTTCATGAACAGCGTGCCGTTGAACGTGTTCCCGCCTTCGCGCGGGATGACGTTCATCTTGACCCCGGCGGCGTTGGTGTCGGCGCCGGCGCCGGCATAGTCCACCGTCACTTCCTGTGACGCCGCCATGTTGAAGGCCAGTTGCGAGCCCCACGCACCGACGAGGGCCGCGGTGGACAGGCCGTTCTCCATGATCAACGTCGAATTGCCGGTGCTCCCATGAACCTGCATCTGCACGGCGCCAGACAGCAGCGTCGCGCCGCCGACGTCCTGGTTGGCGGCCGATACCGACACGCCGGGAATGAGCGCCATCATCGCAAACGGCGTGCGTCCCGTCGGCAGCGTGTCGATGAGCTCACGGTCCATGACGCGCTGGCGCGTCTGGCTTTGCACGTCCACGAGCGGCGTCTCGCCCGTGACGGTGATCGTCTCCTCGATGGCTCCGACGCGCATCTCGGCATCCACCGCGGCGGTGAAGGTGCCAGCGAGGATCAGTCCGTCGCGTCTGACGGTATTGAAGCCAGGCAGCGTGAACGAAAGCGAGTAGGTCCCGGGAGGCAGCACCTCCACGCGATACTGACCCGTGCCATCGGTCACGACCGTGCGCACTTTCTCGATGAGGGCCGGACTCGCCGCTTCCACCGTGACGCCAGGCAGCACGGCTCCGGACGCATCCTTCACTTGCCCGGCGATCGACGCCTGGGCGTACGCCGCTGCCGGAAGCAGGGCGCTAAACGCGAGAACAGCCACGAGTGCCGCAATGCGGTTCATCGACGTCCTCCTCTCAGTTCCCGGCGCGCTCGAACTGCTGCAGGTTGCTGTACGCCTGATCCCCAATCTGTCCCTTGGTCGTCACCGTGAGCGTCTTGCCGTCGGGCGACAGCTTCCAGGTGCCTGTCTCCACGACCGCCCCTTTGATCTTTCCCGTACGCTCGATCGTCAACGGATCCACCCGTTTGACCGCAAAGGTATCGATCGCGCCGCCCTTGACCGGTGCGTCTGAGCCGTCCGGCTTCGCCACGTACTCCACCCGGAACGTGCCGGTGTCGTTGGCGACGATCTGCGTGTCGATGACGAACGAAACGGCGCCGCCCTCGACCGAGGAGATCCGCATCAGCCGGCGTTCCGGCGCGCTGCCGTCCCGGCCGTCGAGCCCCTCGCGGCGCCAGCTCACCTCGAAGTTCGACTGGCTGCGATTGAGCTGCCACTCACCCAGGAAGTCGGTCCGCCCCACCGTCGCTGTCCGTCCGGCCGGCGGACGGGCCGCGGTGGTGCGCTTGAGCAATGCCGCCTGGAGCTCGGCGAGCTTCGGCATGTACTCCGGATACAGGGTCTCCGTGCCGCCGAACGCCGCCTCCTGCGGAATACCGAACATCGTCTGGAATTCCTTGTGGGTCTCGTACTGGCCCGGCAGGTAGTGAGGCACGAAGTGCTTCGGCTGACCGACGCGCTCGTCCACGACCTGGAACGGACCGCAATCAACCTGACCGCGTCCGCCGCCTCGGGCTTCCACCTTGTCGAGCGCCCAGTTGGTCGTGCGCATCAGCGGCTCCGCCAAATATCCAGGGTCGTCGATGAGCGCCACGAGCATCAAGGTATCGCCCTGCCGGATGAACCACTCGGTCGTGATCGCCTGATCGCTGTGGGGCGGACCGTTTCGCTGCAGGTACCCGGCCTTCACGTGCGTCGTCGTCACCTTGAGCGCGTTTCCTTCCCACACCCCGGTCGAGAACCCGGCGAACGTGTGAGGCGCGTATTCGGGCGGGTGCGGGCGTCCGTCCATCCAGATCGTGCGCTCGCTCAGACCGAGCAGAATGTCGAATCGCTGCACTTGATAGGTCAGCGGGTCCACCACCTTGGCAATCTGCAGACCCGTGGGACCGCGAAGCCCATAAATCCCGGTGTGCGGCCGGCACTGCTCTTCGGGAATGGCGAACCAACCCGGATCCCAACTTGCCGCAGCCAGCTTGCCCGCGTCGTTGAGTGGCAGCCCCGTGAAGTCCCCAACCAGAAGACCAGAGCGCCGGTCCCACAGGTCTTCGTGGAAGAGGTCTGTCCAGTAGCCGTCGATGTCGGTCCCGACCGTGACGAACGGCACGTCGGCGGACGCCGGAGCGCCGTTCGCCGCTTCCTGTGCCAACGCAGGTTGCCCCATGGCGAGCAGGCCGGGCAGCAACAACCACGAATAGTTCTTCATCTCACCCTCACAGCACGTCTGACCTTGGACTCGTGAACTTTGAGTTTCGAATTTTGACTTTTGACTTTTGACTTTTGAATCTCACCTGTGAGCCACGCAGGGCGTTGGAGCGAACTTCGAGTCATCCGGCTCTTTCTTGAAATGCGTACTCGTCACGAACGGTTCATTGAGATACACGGGGTCATCCACGATGCTCGTGACCACGAGCCAGGTGTCGCCGTTGGGTGCCGTCGTGCGAACGAAATACTCGGTGAGCACGGCCTTCTCGCTGTACGGCACGCCATTCTTCCGCAGGTAGCCCGCGCGCATGTTCGTCGTCACCACTTTCAACATGCCAGTGGGGACGCGCCCTCCGCGACCGCCTCGGCCCGCGCCGCCACCTGCGCCCGGTGCCGAGCTTTCCGGGAACTCCCACACCGCGGACGACTGCCCTTGCCACGTCGGTTCGCCCGCGGCGGGCCTGGCGCCATGACGCAGCACGCGGGTCTGCGTCCCGGCGTCGAGCTGAATCTGCAGTGCGTTGTCATCAACCCAGGAGATGTTGAGACGCCCGGGATTGCGGATGCCGGCCGCCGCTCCGTAGACCTTGCACTGGAGCCCCGCCGCGGCGTCAGCCGCCGGATCCCAGTCGTCGGCCACTTGGCGGCCGTAGGCGTTGAGCGGAATCGCGGCGTAGTCGTAGCGCGGCGGCGTCATCATCCGCCAGCGCCAGTCCTCGGTCACGATCGACACCCAGGTACCGGCGAAATCGATCGCGGCGGCGGCGCGCAGCGTCCTCGGCACGTTCGGCGCCGGACCTTGATCCACCCCGCGCTGCCCCTGCGCGCCGGCCACCGCAGCCGAAACAAGGGTCAGGGCGATGGCGAGTAGCGCAACTCTTCTGATCATGGGATGTCCGTCAGTCGAACTCGCCGCCCCACCGCCAGCCGTCGGCCGGCCGGAAGATCGTGCGCACACGCACACGAAAGTCACCCGCGGTCCGCGACGGGTCGCCGGTGATCACAAGGTGATCCCCCACCTTCAACGTGTCCCTCGCGACGCCCTGGATTCCAAGCTGTCCGCCGCTTCCCCATTCAGCCGACCAGCGCTGCGTCTGCCCCTTGGCATCCTTCGTCATCAACTGGACGAACGAGTGCGGATTCCGCCACTGGAACTGCAGGAGATCGCCCTCGATTGTGATCTTCTCGCTCTCGATGTACGTGGCGGCGAACGAATGATGCGCAAACGCGCGGCCTGCGAGCAGCAAAACGGCGGCAACGGCGGCGGCGGTGAATATGCGTCCCATGGGCACCTCCTGATGACGACAGCGGCTACGGCGTTTGTGTCCGGCTCGCGCGGCCAGCCGGCGCGGGACCCGCGGGAGTCGCGGCCTTGAGTTCCTTGTAGATCGCCTCGATGAACATCTCGGTCGTCCAGCGCCCGCTCGTGGCGCCATACCGGAAGTCGTAGTCGAGCGACGGCTTGGCCGCCTTCACCTGCTCAACGGTCATCCCCTTGTTGACCAGGTCCCGAATACGGTCCCGAATGATGACGACCATGTTGCGGTATTCCACGACGTCGGCTTCGTCAGAGAGCCGGCCATGGCCGGGAATGATTCTCGTGCCTCCCTCGGCATTCGTCTCCGGCACGGCGAGGTCGAGGATGCGGTTCAACCCGTCGATGATGCCCTGGATGCCACCGTTCCGCTGGCCGTCGATGATCGGATAGGTCGTGGTCGAGAAGATGTCCCCCGCGCTGATGACGTCGGACTTCCTGAAGTAGACGATGCTGTCGCCGTCGGTGTGGGCAGCCGGCTGATGGATGACCTGAATCGACTCGCCGTTGAACCAGATCTCCTTCACGTCGAGGTAGGCGTCCGTTGGCAGCGCGCCCTGCGGGGGCCTGGGTGCGCCGCCTTCGGGCGAGGCCAGCTGCAGCAGCATGTTCTCGTGCGACAGGATCGTCGGGGGCGCGGCGCCGCGACCGCGGCCCGCGAGCTGCTTGGCAAGGATCTCGTTGCCACCCATGTGATCGGGGTGGATATGGGTGTTGATGATGTAGCGGATCGGACCCGCTGAAATCTGCCGAACGGCTGCCTGGATCTTGTCGCTGGCCGCGGCGACTCCGCTGTCCACGAGCAGCACACCGTAGCCGCCAATATAAGTGCCAGGAATCCGCGGGGGACGCGTCGCGGGTTCCATTTGAAGGGTGACGTTGCCGCCACCTCCAGTCAGCATGTACACGTTTGGCGCGACCTGCAGCACCTTGACCTCTGCTGCGTTTGCATTCGCGCGAGGCGCCGCCTGGTCCTGCGCGACAACCCCGCTGCCGGAGCTCCAGGCCGCGAGCACGACCGCGAGCGCTGCGACTGAACGCAACCGTATCATTCGTGCGTGCATAGGGCTCCCCGAAGCAACGCGATCATGCCGTAGAACGACTATCGGGCATTTGAGGCCGCCGGGGCGTTCGCCGGCGGAGGCTCCGCGACCAGTTTCTCGTCCACGATCTTCAGGATGTCCGCGAAGAACGCGTCAACCCTGGCCGCACCCAGGACGGCCGGGTGCGGACCTTGCCCACGCGTCTTCAACTCGGTCTCAATCTCGGCCAGGTCCTTCGGCGCCAGGAACGGATGGTTGCCGAGCGCGACATCCCACGGGCCGAGCCCCTTGAGGCGCGTAATGCTCGACTTGAACATCGGTCCAAACTCGGGCGCGTACTGCAAACCAAGACCGCCCGGGACGACGACCCGATAGGACCGAGCGCCGTCACGCGCCTGGAATTCCACCGAGGTGGCTCCCGGTGTGTGGCCGGGCGTGACATAGAACTTGAACGTCTGGTCGCCGACAGTGATGGCCTCGGCGTCCTTCAGCACCAGATCCCGGGCGAGCGGCGGGAAGTTTGCGCGTTGCTGGGCATCCGCCTGCTGGCGCTCCACGACGGTCCAGTCTTCGGCCGACAACCCCACACGCGCGCCGGACACCTGCTTGACCCGCGCCGCGCCGCCGGCGTGGTCGAGGTGCGAGTGGGTGACGAACGCATAGCGGATGTTCGCCGGGTCGAACCCCAACGCGCGCACCCCTTCGAGGAGCCAGTCCGCGCTCTGCACGTAGCCCGTGTCGATGAGCACCAGGCCGGCAGAAGTGGTGATGAGGTAGGCGCTGACGGTCTGCAAGCCGACGTAGTAGACATTGTCGAACAGTTTGAAGGGCGCCTTCCGCTGCGCCGCCATCGGCGCGCTTCGCTCGGTCTTGCCCCATGGCCCCTTCGCGTTCCATTTGTTCTGATTCGGCTGGGCCGCGCCCCGGGTCACACCCGGAGGATCCGCAGGCGCGCCCTGCCGCGCGTCGGCCGGCGAAGACATCAGCGTGGCCAGCAGACCCATGAGCACCCAGCGCCGTAATCTCGTCATCCCCAGCCTCCCCAGCCGTATGGACCGGATTCGCGACACAGTCTACATCCACCTGCCAGCTCGAAGAAGCCCAGAGTGTCGGTGACAGCAGGGTGCGGTCCTCCGGCCTTGACAGGGTCACCTGGCGTCCCGTACTGTCGCCATCCTCGGAGCCGGACTCGCTCGGTTGCCGCTCGTTCCCGCAGTCTAAAAGGAGCCACGACTTATGGGCAGATTCCTGAAGGGCATCGCACTGCTGACCGCGAGCGTTTTGATCCCCTCCCTGGCCTCGGCGCAGGGTTCGATCGCCGGCATCGTCAAGGACACGTCCGGTGCGGTACTCCCAGGGGTGACGGTCGAAGCCGCCAGTCCTGCGCTGATTGAGAAGGTCCGCTCAGTCGTCTCGGACGGCGCTGGGCAGTACCAGATCGTGAACCTGCCGCCGGGCGCCTACACCGTCACCTTTGCCCTGACAGGGTTCAATACGCTGATTCGTGACGGCATCGAGCTGACCGGCAACTTCACCGCCACCGTCAATGGGGATCTTCGTGTCGGCGCCCTCGAGGAGTCGATCACGGTGACCGGGGAAGCTCCCACGGTCGACGTCCAGAACACCGCCCGTCAAGAGATCGTCAATCGAGAGACGATCGAGAACATTCCGGCCGGCCGGAACATCTGGGCTCTGGGTGCCCTCAATCCCGGGATCACCACGAATGTGCCTCAGGACGTGGGCGGCGCGGTCATCAACGCCACGACGGGCATGTCGTCGCATGGAAGCCGATCAAACGACGGCTGGACGTCGATGTCGGGCATCACGATGAACGCGATGGCCTCGCAGGGCTTCACGACGCGACTGCTCTACAGCATGGCCAGCCTGCAGGAAGTCACGCTCGACTACTCCGCCAACACTGCTGAAGTGCCGACCGGTGGCGTCCGCATCAACATCGTTCCGCGCGAGGGCGGTAATACCTTCAATGGCACGTTCTTCTCCAGCATCGCCACGGATGCGATGCAGGCGAACAATCTCACCGACGACTTGATAGCTCAGGGGCTGCGCACTCCCGACGCCGTTCGCAAGCTGTGGGACGTCAACCCCGGCTTTGGCGGCCCGATGCAACGGGACAAGATCTGGTTCTACGTCTCGGCGCTCTACTCCGGCTCCCAGCTGGATGTCGCCGACATGTTCGTCAACAAGAACGCGAACAACCCGAATGCCTGGACGTACGAGCCCGACCTGGACCAGCCGGCCTTCAAGGACACGCATTACCAGGGCTTTGACGTTCGGGTCACCTGGCAGGTGACACCCAGGCACAAGCTGGGGATCATGGCTGCCGAACAGACCGGTTGCACCTGCGTGGGTGTCGTCTCGGCGACCGTGGCTCCGGAGGCCGACATCCGGGAAGAGTTCCCAATCCAGCGTCGCCAAGTGCTCGACTGGACGTCGCCCCTCACGAGCCGAATCCTGCTCGAGGCCGGGGGAGCCAACCACTACGGTCGCAGCGTGCGACTGCCGTCCCCTCAGTCGGGTCCGGAAATGATCACGGTCAACGAGCAGTCGAGCGGCCTCCGGTACCGCGCCGCGGACAACTTCCGGAACGGACCGAACCACGCGATCCACCTCCGGTTCGCCGCTGCCTACATTACCGGCTCCCATGCAATCAAGACAGCCATCGCCCACAGTCAGGGATATGAAGCC
>CAWHBF010000005.1:0-53326 GCA_963827515.1 uncultured Acidobacteriota bacterium
GACTGGGCGTCTGGAAGGTGCACGGGTGGTCACCTATTTTGATCTCAGGGCCTTGAATTTCCTGAATACAACCGCCCGAGGGGTGCGTGTGAAGCCTCTACGCATATTGGGGCGCAGATGACAGCATCGTCGTCGTAATAGACAAAGACAAGCCTCCCTACGGCTGACCTCAGGCCTACTAAATCGGAAGTCGCGGAGTTCGACCTTACAGACCAGAAGTCGCGCGGAGTCCGGCCTTCCGAACAGTGATCACACAATCCGCTCTGGTGGCGGAGAAGTGAAGTCCGGATGCGAAGGGCTTCGATCACACCCCTTAAAACGGTTGATTCAAGAAGCTCGAGGATTGGCGAGAGCTGCGCGCGTCGATGTCGACGCAAGGTTGAACACTCCGCGATAGCGGTCCGCGGTCGACCGTGGAGAGATCGATGGGCCGTGAGCTTGGGTTCACTGCGTGCCCGCGTGGTGTGCCGTGTGTTATAACGTCTCCGCTGGACCAACGTGGACAACCAACCAGAGTGATACATGCTGGCATTCTTTGAGAGAATCCGCGAGACCGGCCACCTGATTCTGCGCGTCGGACTAGCTGGGCGATTCCACTTCAACATCGGGCGTACGATCGCGCTCGGAAGACGCCCGGCAACCTCTCACGGAGGAGCACGTATGGCGCGTGTACCCACGGTGTTATGTCTGCTCTGCGGCCGGGATGCTGTCCACTGCGGCCGGCCTGGGCGCAGCTCGCCACGGCCGAACTCAACGGCCGTG
Organism: uncultured Acidobacteriota bacterium; assembly: GCA_963827515.1. GTDB lineage: Bacteria > Acidobacteriota > Vicinamibacteria > Vicinamibacterales > UBA2999 > JABFSA01. The sequence continues at coordinate 763 of CAWHBF010000005.1, forward strand.
TGACCGATTCAAGCGGCGCCGTGCTGCCCGGTGTCACCGTGACCGTGACGCAGACGGCCACTGGCCTCGTGCGCACCGCCGTGACCGACGAAAACGGCGGCCTACCTGATCTCGAATCTGCCGACCGGGCCCGTACCGTCTGGAGGTCGCGCTGCAGGGGTTCCGCACCTACGTGCAGACCGGCATCGTGCTGCAGGTCGGCGCGACGCCGACGATCAACGCCGTGCTCGAGCTCGGCTCGCTCGAGGAGACGGTCACGGTCGAAGCCGCCGCGCCGCTCGTCGACGTCCGCAGCGCCGGCATCAGCGCGGTCGTCGAGAACGAGCGGATCGTCGAGCTGCCGCTCAAGGGACGTCAGGTCACCGACCTGCTCGTGCTCTGCGGGCGCGGCGGTCCAGACAGGGCCGGCGACGCAGCCGCGGCATGCCGGGCGGCGTGAACATCTCGGTCGCCGGCGGGCTTCAGACCGGCGTCGGCTACAGCCTCGACGGCGCGAAGCACAACAACCCGCAGCAGAACGTCGAACCTCCCGCTGCCGTTTCCCGACGCGCTGCAGGAGTTCCGCGTCGCGACGAGCGGCCTGACCGCGCAGAACGGATTCCACTCGGGCGCGTCGGTCAACGCGGTCGACGAAGTCGGGCACCAACCGGTTCTCCGGGAACGGCTTCGAGTTCCTCCGCCACCACCGGTTCAACGCGACGAGCCCGTTCGCGGTGATCGGCCCGGACGGCAAGCGGCTGGACGACGGCCTGAAGCGCAACCAGTTCGGCGGCACGATGGGCGGCCCGATCCTGAGGGACAGGCTGTTCTTCTTCGGCGCCTACCAGGGCACGGCGGTGCGTCAGCGGCCCGCGTCCAACATCGCGTTCGTGCCGACGCCGGCGATGCTGGCCGGCGATTTCACCGCCGTCGACCTCGCCGCAGTGCAACGGCGGCCGGCAGATCACGCTGCGGCGCGCCGTTCGTGAACAACCGGATCAATCCGGCGCAGTTCAGCCCGGCCGGCGTTGAACTTGCGCGGCGGCTCCCCACGCACGACCGATCCGTGCGGTCAGATCACGTTCGACGTGGGGTCCGATCGCGACGAAATGCAGTCGCTTGGCAAGGTCGACTACCAGCTTGGCGCCGACGCATTCAATCTTCGGCCGGTACTGCGTCACCCAGTTCACCCGGCTCCCGGCTACGCCGGCGGGTCGCGACAACATCCTGAAGACCAACGTCTCGGGCGCCGACGACATGTCGTTCACTCGATGACCTTCGGGGAGACGACGGTGTTCAGCTCGTCGATCGTCAACTCGGTGCGGTTCGCGGTCAACAAGGCCAAGGTCGACAACTACCAGACCCCGTTCTTCTCGCCGAGGGACATCGGCGTCGAACATCTACAGCTATCTGCCCGGCTACATGACGATGACACGTCACCCGCGGGTTCCAGCTCTATCGGCACGAACACCAAGGCGCTGTTCTTCAACGACACCTACCAGATTGCCGACGATCTCACGATCGTGCGGGGCAACCACCAGTTCGGCATCGGCGGCAACCTGCAGTACTGGAAAGGCGACTACACCTCGACGTCGCGCGCCAACGGCAACTGGATCTTCAACGGCTCGGCGACCGGCCTGGGGCTGGCCGACCTGCTGGTCGGCCGCGTGACCACCGTCGAGCACGGCGGGCTTGGGAGCTTCCCGTCAACAGCTGGTACCCGGGGGCGTACGCCCAGGACTCCTGGCGCGTGTCGAGCCGGGTGACGGTGAACGGCGGCGTACGCTGGGAGCCGTTCTTCGGCCAGAACGTCGAGAACGGCGTGATCTCGGTGTTCAGCATGGAGAACTTCCAGCGGGGCATCAAGAGCAAGGTGTTCCTCAACGCGCCGGCCGGCCTGCTCTACGCCGGCGACGAAGGATTCCCGAACGGGAAGACGGGGCTCGACATGCAGTGGTGGAACCTCTCGCCGCGCTTCGGCGTGGCGTGGGACGTGCACGGCGACGGCCGGCTGGCCGTGCGGTCGTCGTACGCGATGGCGTACGACTTCATGTCGGGCGAGTACCACAACATCAACGCCAACGCGCCGCCGTTCGGCAACCGATCGCTGATCACGGATCCCCCGGGGCTGTTCGACGATCCGTACGAGCGGTCGGCGGCGATCCCCATCCGATTGTGACCGGCCCGACACCGCCGTACCGTGCCGTTCGGCACGTTCGGCACGATGGATCCTGGCATCAACTCGCCGCGCATCCAGTCGTGGAACCTCACCGTCGAGCAGCAGCTCGGCTCGCAGTGGGGCGTGGCGCCAGCTATCTCGGGCAGCCACTCGGATCGGCTGTGGGCGCAGGTGGCGCTCAACCCGGCGATCTACATGGGCTCGGTCCGTGCATCTCAACGGCGTGGCCTACCCGGTGTGCTCGACCAACGCGAACCTGAACCAGCGCCGCGCGCTGTACCAGCAGAATCCCGAGAAGCGGCGTCTCATCGGCGCGCTGGATCTCAACACCGACGTCGGCTACCAGAACTATCGCGGCTTGAAGCTGTCGGTGCAGCGCCGGGCGCCAGCGGCGTCAGCCTCAACGGCAACTACACGCTGTCCCGCTGCAAGGGCACACCGACAGCGAGAGGCTTCAACCAGCAGAGCGCCGGCTACCTGAAGCCGGAGGACCCGTCGTTCGACGCCGGCTATTGCGACCAGGATCGGAGCACCTGGCGACGCTGACGACCGGATATGAGACGCCCGGAATGGCCAACGCGGCGCTGCGCGATCGCGCTCGCACTGGCGGCTGTCGGGTATCGTCTCCGCGCGTTCCGGCAGCCGGCTCAACATCCTGAGCGGCATGGACAACGCGTTCACGGGCTCGCGCAACCAGCGGCCGAACAAGGTCAGCGACGACTTCTACGGCGGGAAGACTGACGAACTACTTCAACCGGGCCGCCTTCGCGCAGCCGGCGCCCGGCACGTTCGGCGACCTCGAGCGCAACGCCGCCGTCGGCCCGAACTACTGGAACGTCGACATGGCGCTGTCGCGGCTCATCGCGCTGGGGCGACACAGCGGCTGGAGCTTCGCCTCGAGTCGTTCAACCTGTTGAACCATTTCAACTGGGGCATCCCGCTGGCGAACTTCAACGCCGGGACGTTCGGCCGCATCACGACGCAGGCGGGGGAGCCGCGCATCATTCAGTTCGGAATCAAGTACGATTTTTGAGCGTGGGCCAGGACGTCGAGGGCGTCTGCGGGATCATGGCGCCAGGCTCACGGTGCCGAGTCGCCGAATCCAGTAGAAGGCAACATCTCATCTAAGGGCGGGGAGGCCGATGTGCTGGCGTGACACGCCGCACTTTCTGCTAGTTGACAGACGCGGCTTGTCTTGACAAGCTCCGCGAAGTCTTCATCCGATTCTGCGCTTTTTGGGGGTGTTTCGTGATGGGCATTTCGCGTGCGCTGGTCGCTCTTATGGTCGTCCTGCTGGCCGCCGCAAACGTGTGGGCCCAGGCTACCGCTCAAATCAACGGGACCGTCGCGGATTCAAGCGGCGCGGTGCTCCCGGGTGTTACCGTGATCGCCATCCAGACGGAGACCGGCTTCCGTCGCGAGGCGGTGACGGACGAAACCGGTTCGTACGCCCTGCTGAATCTGCCGACCGGTCCCTATCGCATCGAAGCCACGCTGTCGGGATTCCGCGCCTTCTCGCAGACCGGCGTCGTCCTCCAGGTCGGCAGCAATCCGGTCATCCTCGTGAAGATGGAGCTGGGCAGCCTCGAGGAGACCATTTCGGTCGAAGCGGCGGCGCCGCTGGTCGAGACGCGCAACCCCGCGGTTGGCGCGACAATCACCACTGAACAGATCGATGCGCTGCCGCTTGAAGGCCGTAACGCGATGTCGTTGATTACGCTCACCGGCGCTTCGGCCGACGCGGGCGCCAGCAGCAGCCGCAGCATGACCACGAGCCGCGGCATCGCGATTTCCGGCGGCCAGCCCTTTGGCGTCGCCTATCTGCTCGACGGCGCGCTGCACAACAACGCCTACGACGGCTTCAACATGCCGCTGCCGTTTCCGGATGCGCTGCAGGAATTCAAGGTAGAGACCAGCACGCAGAACGCGCAGAACGGCGTAAAAGCCGGCGGCACGGTGAGCCTGGTGACCAAATCTGGCACCAACCAGCTGCATGGCGACGCGTTCGAGTTTGCACGCCATTCCCGCTTCAATGCCACCGCGCCGTTTGCGGGTGTCGACCCGGCGACCGGCGAGCGCCTCGATGACGGCCTTGTGCGCAACCAGTTCGGCGGCGTGCTGGGCGGCAAGATCATCCAGGACAAGCTGTTCTTCTTCGGTGCCTACCAGGCGTCGCGCTCGACGCAGACACCCGCCGACCTGGTGGCGTTTATCCCGACTGCGGCGATGATGGCCGGCGACTTTACCGCCGTCACCGCGCCGGCGTGCAACCGGGGGACGCAGGTCAACCTGCGGGCGCCGTTCGTCAACAACCGTCTCGCGCCGGCGGAGATGAGTCCGGCGGCGCTGGCGGTGGCCCGGCGTTTGCCCGAGACGTCGGACCCCTGCGGCCGGATTACCTATTCGAGTCCGACCAAGCCGGTGGAGACGCAGTCAATCGGCAAGATCGACTGGCAGATCAACCAGAACCAGTCGCTGTTCGGCCGTTTCATGCTGACCACGACGTTCTGGGACCCGCCGTTCGCCAACGACGGCAACCTGCTCTCGGCGTCGCTCGGCGGCCGCGACAGCGACGCGCGCTCGCTGGCGCTTGGCCACACCATGGTGCTGAGCAACACGATGGTGAACAACGTGCGCTTTACCTATCACTACACCAACGTGCACCGCACGCACACGCCTTTCTTCGGCCCGGAGGACGTCGGGATCAAGAGCTACAGCTACGTCGAAGACGTCACGCTGATCGCCGTCAGCAACGCCTTCAATCTCGGCCTCGGCACCGAGTTGGACTCGTATTACCGTCCGCGCACTTACGCGTTCTCGGACGACCTGACGGTGATCCGCGGCAGCCACCAGTTCGGATTTGGCGGCACGCTCGCCCTGAACGACTGGAACACGCGCACCAACTCGCGCTCGGGTGGCAGCTTCACCATGAACGGCGGCGCGACCGGATTGTCGCTGGCGGACTTCATGGCGGGGCGCGTGTTTGAGTTCCGGCAGGCGAATCCATTCACGAACAACGCCACCCAGAGGACCTTCGGCGTCTACGGCCAGGACATCTGGCGCGTCTCCGACAACATCACGATGAACTACGGGCTGCGGTACGAACCCTGGTTCCCGCAGGAGCACACGAACGGGACGGTCTACAACTTCTCGACCGAGGCCTTCCTCGCCAACGAGGTCAGCACGGTGTACCCCGATGCGCTGCCCGGGTTCACGTACCCCGGCGATCCGGGCTTTCCGACCAAGGCGGGTATGAAGCCCAACTGGATGAACTTCCAGCCGCGTGTTGGCGTGTCCTGGGATCCCAACGGCGACGGCAGGACGTCGGTGCGCGTGGGCTACGGCCTGAGCGGCGACTTCGTCGCCGGGCAGTTCCTCACCGACGCCCAGCAGGCGTGGCCCTTCGGGTATGAGGAACGGCTGACCGGCGCGGCGGTCGGTCCGCTCGACGATCCGTGGGGCGGCGTCGGCCGCGTGAATCCGTTCCCGGTGACGCTCGGCACCGGTCTGGCGAAGGGACCGGGCGCCCCCTTTATCATGGTGCCGCAAGATCTCGTGGGCACGCGCGTGCAGACCTGGAACGTCGCCGTCCAGCGCCAGCTGGGCGACACCGTCGCGGTGTCAGTGACGTATCTCGGCAACCGCATGATGAACATCTGGGGCGACGTGAACGGCAACCCCGCGCTCCTGTCGGCGAATCCGACCGGTCCGTGCACGTTGCGCACGACGACGGGGACGCAGACGTTCCCGAATTGCTCCACGGCGCCCATCAACCTTCGGCGGGAGATCTCGCAGGTGGATCCCATTGATGGTCAGTACATCGGCTATCTTGACTGGATCACCGATCAGGGGTGGCAGCGGTATCACGGCGTGCTGCTGTCGGCCCAGAAGCGCGCGGCCAACGGCTTGAGCGCCACCGCCAACTACACGTGGTCGACCTGCGAGGGCACCGCGCAGAGCAACACCGGCGGCAACCCGCTCAACGTCGGCACCGGCTACAGCCGGCCGCAGTCGCTGCTCAGTCCGCCGGCCAACTCGAAGGAATTGTTCGACCTCGACAAGGGGCCGTGCAGCTTGTCGCCGACCCACATCTTCAATCTGATCGCGAGCGCGGAAACGCCGCAGTTCAGCAACACGGCGGCGCGGATGCTCGCGTCGGGATGGCGGCTGTCCGGCATCTTCCGGGCCTCGTCGGGCAACGCCTTGCGCGTCGTCACCGGCATCGACCGGTCGCTCGACGGCCTGGTGACGACGGCGCAGCGGGTGGACCAGGTGATGGACAATGTCTACGGCGACAAGACGTTGAACAACTGGTTTAATCCGGCGGCGTTCGCGCAGCCGGCCATCGGCACCCACGGAAACTCAGGCTACAACGCCTACGAGGGCCCCGGCACCAGGACCATCGACCTTTCGCTCGTCCGGTCATTCCCGTTCCTCGACTCGCAGCGTATCGAGGTGCGCGTCGAGGCGTTCAATGCGCTCAACTGGCTGCGGCCGCAGAATCCGAACGCGACCCTGAGCAGCCCGACGTTCGGACAGGTCCTGACGTCGTACGATCCGCGCATCATGCAGTTCGGGCTGAAGTACCAGTTCTAGTCGAAGGGGGCGAGCGTTATGACGACACGACAGAGTGGGCCGTTCATGCTGCATCGCGTGATGATGTTGACGGCCGGCCTGCTGGGTGCGGCGTTGCTCGCGCCCGCTGAGGGCGTCGCGCAGGACAAGCCGGCTGTGAAGTGGGGGCCGCCCGTGGCGATCCGGGGGCAGGACGCCGTCAAGGAGAGGAAGCCGGCGCCGCGGCGGACCATCAACGGCATGTGGAATGCCTTGCGTCTGGGCAACCAGTCGGGGGGTGTGCAATTGAAGCCGAACAACGGCCGCCCCGAGAACGAGCTTCCGTATACACCGTACGGCCTGGAGCTCTACCGCTCGCACAAGCCACTCGAGGGCCGCGACTCCGTGTCGCCCGCGTTCAACAACGATCCAAGGACGAAGTGCGAACCGCTGGGATTCCCCCGGTGGAACCACTACGATCTCGGTGTCCAGATCTTCCAGGACGAGCGCAAGATCGCGATGCTCTATAACTACGACAGCCGCTGGCGGCTGATCTGGACTGATGGCCGCTCGCTGCCCACAGTCGTCGACGGTGGCGTCGAAGTGGACGGCGAGTATCGCGACGCGCGGTGGTTCGGGTACTCGATCGGCAGGTGGATCGACGATTACACGCTCGAAGTGGTCACCGTCGGCATCATGCCGGACGACCGCGCGTGGCTCGACAACACCGGCCGGCCAATCAGCGAACAGGCGCGGATTACCGAACGATTCCGCCGGATCGACTCCGAGACAATGGAATGGTCCGAGACGATTGACGATCCCAAAATCTATACGCGCCCGTGGGAGACGATGAAGCTGCCCATGACGCTGCAGGATCCAGGGATCGATCAAATCACGCGGTACTGTTCGCCGAGTGAGATCGATAGATACAACAAGGCATTCGGAGACGCGGCAAGCGGCCGGTGAGTCGGGCCGACGCGCCATTGGGAACCTACATGAAGAAGAAAATGATGATCGTGGCGGGCGTGACGGTGGCGCTCCTGGCCGGAGCACCCGTGGGCGCCCACCACAGCGGCCAGACGCTTTTTTCCGAAGACACCTCGACCCTGAAAGGGGTCGTCAAGGACTGGCTATGGTCCAACCCGCATTGTCTCTTGACGATGGAAGTCACAGCCGCTGACGGGAAGGCCACCCAGTGGGTCATCGAACTGCAGGCCCCGAACAGCATTTACCCCGGGGGCTACCGCAGAACGACGTTCAAACCAGGTGACGCCGTGACGGTTAACATTCACCCAGTCAAGAATGGCCGCCCTTACGGACGGATCGTGTCGTCCGTGCCCGCGGACGGCAAGGCATTGGGCGACGGCATGCTGCGTATGCCGGGGGCGGCGCCGGCGCCGGCGCCGGCCACGCCGTAGTCGCGAGCACACAGCTGATGCGTCGATCGAACGCGGTCGTCTCCTGGTCGATCGCGACGGCGATGATGTCCCTGCTGACGGTCGCGTCCCTGCGCGCGGGCCAGGGCCCGGCGGACCCTCCGCTCGTCAGCGAGCAGTACTTCAAGAACATCCAGCTGCTGAAGGGGATGCCGGTCGACACGTTCTTCGATGCCATGGGCATGTTCGCCGCATCCATGGGCAACGATTGCACGTTCTGCCACGTCAAGGAGGCCGGGTTCCGCCGCGAGGCGTTCGCCGAGGCGACACCGCGCATCCAGCGTGCCCGCCAGATGATCGTGATGACGCAGACGCTGAACAAGCAGAACTTCGGCGGGCGCCCGCGCGTGACCTGCTTTACCTGCCATCGCGGCGACTACCAGCCGGTGGACACGCCCAGCTTCTTGATCCAGTACGGCGTTCCTCTGGACGACCCGAACACGATCAATTTTCCGACCGAGGAGGGGGTGTCGGCCGACCAGGTGTTCGACCGGTATCTGACCGCGATCGGCGGGAGGGCCGCGCTCGCGAAGGTAACGAGCTTCGTGGCCAGGGGCACCTATGCCGGATTCGATACCGGCCAGGAAGAGATGCCCGTCGAGATCTATGCCAGGGCGCCGAACCAACGGACGTGGATCGTCAAGCTGCCCGAACGCGACAGCAACCGCGTCTTCGACGGCGTCAATGGCTGGCTCGTGGGTCCCGACATCCCGGTGCCGATCATGACGCTGGCGACCGGGAACCTGGACCGGGCGCGCATCGAGGCGACCCTCGCTTTCCCCGCCGGGATCCCGCAGCTGTACCCGCAGTGGCGCGTCGGCAAGACGTCGATCGGCGATCGGGACGTCACCATCGTGCAGGGCACCAAGCCAGGCTTGCTGCCCGTCAACCTGTACTTCGACGACGAATCGGGTCTGCTCGTGCGCGTCGTGCGGTGGAACGAGACATCGGTGGGGCCGGTGCCGACCGAGATCAACTACGGGGACTACCGCGCGGTGGCAGGCATCCAGATGCCGTTCACCTGGACCGCGACGCAGACCTACATGCAGATGACGATCACGTTGGGCGACGTGGCGGCCAACGTGCCGGTCGACGCGTCTCGGTTCGCCAGGCCCCGCTAGTCCCCTGGAAGCGTGATGACTCACACAGTTCCCGGGCGGGGACTTGTGCAAGCCATCACGCTTCCAGGGGACTAGTTCCGCGCCGCCCGATTCGTCTTCCTCTTTGCGATCGAGCGATCCCGCGCGACCTCGGTCACCGTCGAGACACGCGCGGTCCTGGTCGGTCGGACCACAACCGTTGGGCCCGTGCAGCGGCCATTTCGTGAACGGCGATCAGCGCCAGAAGAACGCTTCATTCAAGAAGCTCGAAGACCATCCGGAATTCTGCGATGCAGGCGTTGTGTGCCGAAATCCTTTGGCTTTCGCCCCGTATGGATGTTAGCAATTGTCGACTCTTGCCCCTCGCCGCGGGCTGTCCCTGAAAGGGTTGTTTCTGGGACACCACCCGTAAGTCATATGCCCAATCACGTCGCGTCGAGTGTCGCCATCGGATCATCCAGTGCAATCATCAGATCGAGGACCATCAGGAATTTTGGGATGCTAGCGCTGCGTGTTGAAACCTTTGGCTCTCGCCCGCGCGGGCATGGATTCGACTACGGCGTTTGGATTAATGCGATCCCGCACTCCGTTTCCGCCGGTATAATCTCGCTACCTTTGGCCTCACTCAGGCTTCCGTCTCACGTCTTACGAAGTCACCGCCCAGATCGAGGCATCGAGTCAACCTGGCCCAGAGAAAACTGGACCCCAACCGGAGGCTCCGCGCCATGTCTATGTCTGAACAGCCAGATCGGCGTGCGTTCCTCAAAGGGCTTGGCACCGTCGGTGCCACGGGCGTGGCGGCGATGGTGTCCGCTGACGCGGTCGCCGAACCGCAGGCTACCCCTGCTCCCGCCGCTGCAGCCCCGACGCTACCAGCTGAAATCGCTCACGCCTACATCTTCCTGTCCCCGCCTGAGGCAGCATTCGTCGAAGCGGCGGTCGATCAGTTGATCCCTCCCGACGACCTCACCCCAAGCGGGACCGACTGCGGTGTCGCAACCTTCATCGACCGCCAGCTGGCGGGAGCGTGGGGCAGCGGAGACCGCCTCTACATGCAGGGACCCTGGCGGAAAGGGACGCCGACGCAGGGTTATCAGTTGCCGATGCCGCCGGCACAGTTCTTCCGCATTGGTATCGCCGAGACGAACGCGCATTGTCGTAAGACGCATCAGAGGGAATTCGATCGGTTGTCACGCGAGCAGCAGATCGCGTTGCTGCAGGAGCTTGAGCGAGGCACCGTCCCCCTCGGCACGTTACCGAGCGAGCAATTCTTCGGGCTCTTTTTGAACCTGGCGATGCAGGGGTTCTTTGCGGATCCGATATATGGCGGCAACCGTGACAAGGTCGCCTGGAAGATGATCGGTTTTCCTGGCGTGATTGCGATCTACTCCGAGCACATCAAGACGTATCAGAACAAGCGGTACGACGTCGAGCCGACAAGCATCGCCGATCTCTCGTGAGGATGCCATGACCATACGTCTGAAGGAAGTCGACGTCGTCATCGTTGGGCTCGGATGGACGGGCGGCATTCTGGCCAGCGAGCTGAGCGGGGCGGGCCTGACCGTCGTCGCGCTCGAGCGAGGCAGGATGCGCACCACCAACGCAGACTTTTCGATCCCTCTCATCCGCGATGAGCTGCGGTTCGCCACTCGCCACGCGATGATGCAGAATCCGGCTCGCGACACGCTGACGTTCCGCAATCGGCAGTCCGAAACGGCGCTGCCCATGCGAGAACTGGGTTCGTTCCTGCCCGGCGAGGGTGTCGGCGGCGCGGGGGTGCACTGGAACGGCGTGACCTGGCGCTGGAGCGCGATCGACCACGCGCTGCGCTCGCATTATGAAGAGCGATACGGCAAAGGCTTCATTCCAAGCGATATGCCGGCCCAGGACTGGCCGATCTCGTCCAAGGAACTTGAGCCGTACTACGACCGCTTCGAGCGTACGGCTGGGGTGTCCGGTAAGGCAGGGAACCTGCAAGGCGCAATACAGGACGGCGGCAACGTGTTCGAGGCTCCCCGTGCGCGCGAATATCCGCTGCCTCCGCTCGAATCCAGCTACGCTCAGGTGATATTTGCCGAGACGGCGGCACAGAGTGGGTATCACCCGTTTTCGCGCCCTTCGGCGAACGCGTCGCGCGCGTACACAAATCCGGACGGCGCGCGGCTCGGCGCCTGCGTCTATTGCGGCCACTGCGAGCGGTTCGGCTGCGAGGCCAACGCGAAAGGGAGCCCGCACATTACCGTCATCCCGCAAGCGATGGCGCGCTCGAACTTCGAACTGCGCACGGACGCGTGGGTGACCAAGGTACTCCTCGACTCGACGAAGCGCAAAGCTGTTGGCGTCTTGTACACGAATGTCTCGACCGGCGAGGAGTACGAGCAGCCGGCCGCGATCGTTGCGCTCTGCGCGTACGCCATCAACAATGTGCACCTCATGCTGCTGTCGAGCATCGGAACGCCGTACGATCCTGCCTCGCAGAGGGGGATCGTCGGGCGGAACTACTGTTATCAGCCTGGCGGCGGCGGCGTCAGGCTTTTCTTCGAAGACAAGATCTTCAACCCGTTCATGGCGTCCGGCTCCTTCGGGACGGTCCTGGATGATTATCACGCGAACGAGCAGTTCGATCGTGCCCAGTTCGGTGCAGTTGGAGGCGCAACCATCGCGGTTGGGCAGAGCAACGGCCGGCCAATCGGGTACCGCCCGGTGCCCGAGGGAACTCCGCGGTGGGGTGCCGACTGGAAAAAGGCGACGGCGAAGTGGTACCTGCGGTCGATGAATATCGGTGTCACCGCGAGCAATATGCCGAACCGCTATAACCACTATGATCTGGATCCCACCTACAGGAACGTGTTTGGTCAGCCGTTGCTGAGGCTCACATACAATTTTCTCGAGAACGATAGGAAGGTGATCAGGTTCGTCGACGAAAAGGCAGCTGATATCGCGCGACGGATGAACCCGACGAGCATGAGTGGCCCAGGCACGGTCGGCGACTACTCCATCGTGCCGTACCAGTCGACGCATAACACGGGCGGCGCCATCATGGGCACATCGCCGCGAAACAGCGCCGTGAACCGATACATGCAGTCATGGGATGTTCCGAACGTGTTCGTCCTGGGGGCGAGCGCGTTCCCTCACAACTCCGCCTACAATCCGACCGGGCCCGTCGGCGCGTTGGCGTACTGGACGGCCGATGCCATCAAGACGCGGTATCGGCAGCGGCCCGGATTGCTGGCCTGAATGCGGGCCCTTGTAGTCGGTTGGACGCTCGCGGCGTTGGTCGCGTTGAACACCGCCGGCGTGCAGATAACCGCGGCGCACAGATCGGGTCGGTGCGGCGGACCCCGAGCGCGGAAAGGCCGCCTTCGACAAGTGCGCAGCCTGTCACGGCCTCGGAGACGAGATTGACACTGTCGGCCCCACACTGAAGGACCTGATGGACCGCAAGGCCGGATCGCTGGAGGACTACCGCTACTCGGCCGCTATGAAGCGGAGCGACGTCAAGTGGACGTCAGCGACGCTCGACACGTTCATCGCCGATCCGCAAGGGTTAATCAAGGGCAACCGGATGGCGTTTGCTGGCATCACCGACCCCGCCGAGCGCGCCGATCTCATCGCGTATCTGGAACAGACCACGATGAACCGAAATCCCGAAGGGAAAAAGTGACCGCTAGCGCGGAGGATCACTCCTCTTGTCACTCAGTGTTATCGATTCGCCCAAGGGGCCAGATAAACGGCCTCGGCTGTGACAAGTTAGCGCGAAAAATCAACCCTGCGAGGCGCCGAGCCTCGGAAGAGCCACAGCCGCTGCGAGTATAGGGACGCTGACCAACGGGCGGCCGATGACGGGTCGTTTGCCAGAGGCACTTGGTATGTTCGCCATTGGGAAATCGATGGTCCGTGAGGTGTCTTTAAGTGTACAGGCGTGTGCTTTACCTCAGGATAAGGTACTGGGTGCTCCAGTATCGACGGTGCCAGGCAAAGCACGCTTTCGGATGTCTCCTCTAACCCGCGATGAGTCCGCCGCGCAGCAACGATTCCTCATGCTCAAGCCGACGAGCGACCCGAACGCGCCACCGCCCCAGATTATCGTGCCGAACTTCGACGAGGGGTTGAAGCGCCTCGTGCCGCCGAACTAATGACGCTTACGCCCGGCACACGCCTCGGCCCCTACGAAGTCACCGCGCAGATCGGCGTAGGCGGCATGGGCGAAGTGTACAGAGCGACTGACACCAATCTGAAGCGGGCGGTCGCGATCAAGGTGCTGCCCGCGTCTGTGGCGGCAGATGTTGAGCGGCTGGCGCGCTTCCAACGTGAGGCAGAAGTTTTGGCTTCGCTCAATCATCCGCACATTGCGGCGATCTACGGTCTGGAACGATCGGGCGGCATCACCGCTCTGGTGATGGAACTGGTCGAGGGACCGACGTTGTCGCATCGCATCGCACAGGGACCCATCCCCGTCGATGAGGCCCTGCCCCTCGCCAAGCAGATCGCCGAGGCCCTCGAAGCGGCGCACGAGCAGGGGATCATCCATCGAGATCTCAAACCCGCGAACATCAAGGTGCGGCCTGACGGCACCGTGAAGGTCCTCGACTTCGGCCTCGCGAAGGCGATGGAGCCCGCGGGTGCAGGACCGTTGAGTGCGTCGATGTCGCCGACCATCACGACGCCCGCGCTCGTCACGGGGACGGGCATGATCCTAGGAACGGCCGCTTACATGAGTCCCGAGCAGGCGCGTGGCAAGGCCGTCGACAAGCGCACCGACATCTGGGCGTTCGGCGCCGTGCTGTTCGAGATGCTCACGGCCAAGCGGGCATTCGAGGCCGAGGACGTCTCGATGACGCTGTCGATGGTGTTGCAGCGGGAACCGGACTTTGACGCCCTTCCGGCCGCGCTGCCGGCTCGCGTGGGTCCGGTGCTGCGCGTGTGTCTACGTAAGGACCAGAGGCAGCGCGCCGGGGATATCCACGACATTCGTCTTGCGCTCGAGGGCGCTTTCGAGACCGCTGGGCCGCACACGATGGCGGCGGTTGTGTCGCCAGACGTGCAGTGGACACGGACCACGGCGCTCCGCCTTGCGGGAGCCGCGGCAGTGGTGGCGTCCGTAGCGGTGGGTGGGGTCGTTTGGATGCTCTCGCGTCCGACGCCAAGGGCCGTGTCTCCAATCGCACGGTTAGCCATAACGCTTCCGGACAATCAGCGTTTCTCCGACCTCGAGAATCCCGCGTTGGCCGTTTCGCCTGAGGGCACGCTCGTGGCGTACGCGGCGCAGAGCGGCGGCCGACAGCAGCTCCACGTACGAGCCGTCGATGGCATCGAGTCCAAGGCGTTGGCGGGGACCGACGATGCCACCAATCCGTTCTTCTCGCCCGACGGGCAGTGGATCGGCTTCTTCGCGCAGGGAAAGCTGAAGAAGGTCTCTGTCGCGGCAGGGACGACCCAGACGCTGTGCGACGCGCCCGACCGCACGCGGCGGAAGCTGGGCGGGTGACGACATCTACTTGCGGCACGAGCTGCCGGCCTGTCTCGAAGGTGTCGGCTGACGGGGGAACGCCACTCGAAGTCACGACACTCGATCGCGCTAAGGGTGAAGTGAGCCACCGGTGGCCACAGGTGTTGCCCGGCGGTAGGGCGCTGATGTTCACCGTGTGGACGGGCCCTGGAAAGGACGAAAGGCATGTTATGTTCAGCGGTTAGACAGCGGGGAACGCACGGTCGTGGTTCCGGGAGGGGAACGGGCCGCTACGTCGCATCGGGCCATGTGATCTACGCTCGCGGAGACGAGTTGTTCGCCCTCCCGTTCGAATCTCGAGACATTGCGGGGGGCCGCGCAAGCCGACCGTCTGGGCGATTCGGTGTGGGGCGGGGCCGAGGGCGCTCAGTATGCGGTGTCGGACAACGGAGTGTTCGTCGCTGTCGCCGGAAGCCCTCGTCGATACGAACGCCGGCTGGTGTGGGTGGGCCGCGATGGCCGCGTCGAGCCGCTGGCGGCGCCTCCACGCTACTACAACGGCAATGCCGCGATCTCGCCGGATGGACGGCGAGCGGCTGTGGACATCGACGCCGGAACGGTCGGCGTGTGGCTCTACGATTTCATGCGCGCCACGCTGACGCCGCTGACGACCGGGAAGGGGAGCAGCCAGGCACCGCGCTGGACCCCCGACGGGACGCGTATCGTTTACCGCGGCACACGGGCGGGATTCCGGAACCTCTGGTGGAAGACGGTGGACGACACCGCAAACGAAGAGCGTTTGACGACCGGCGAGTTCATGCAGACGCCGGGGTCATGGTCGGGAGACGGGCAATGGCTGGTCTACTACCAGGGCGACCCAAGAACGGATGCCGACATCTGGGCCCTGCCGTCCGGCGGCGACCGCTTGCCACGCGTTATCGTGCATGACACCATTTGCCGAACGCCACCCGAGGCTGTCGCCAGATGGTCGGTGGCTCGCGTACACCTCCAACGAATCCGGCCGTGATGAAGTGCTCGTGCAGTCGTTCCCCGGAGCCGGGCGGCCGGACACAGATTTCCACGATGGCGGCATCGAGCCCGTGTGGTCTCGCGATGGGCGAGAGCTGTTCTATCTCAACGGCGACGCCATGATGGCCGTCGAGATCCGGACGTCGCCAACATTCGCGGCGGGCCCAGCCCAGACGCTGTTCGAGGGCCGCTACGTCCTCGGCACAAACGCCGTCGCCAGCTATGACGTGAGCGCGGACGGCCAGCGGTTCCTCCGCGTCCAGCCGATGCATCCCGACCCACCAACGGATCGGATCGGATTCAGGTGGCGTTGAACTGGATCGAGGAGCTGAAGCGCCTCGTGCCGACGAACTAGATGGCCCTCGTTCCAGGCACCCGCCTCGGTCCCTACGAAATCACCGCCCAGATCGGCGTGGGCGGCATGGGGGAGGTGTACCGGGCGACGCGACACCAACCTGAAGCGCGCGGTGGCGATCAAGGTGCTGCCCGCGTCTTTGCGCGGCGATACCGAGCGGCTGGCGCGGTTCCAGCGTGAGGCCAGAAGTTCTCGCCGTCGCTTAATCATCCGAACATCGCGGCGATCTATGGCCTCGAAAGGTCCGGCGGCATGACCGCGCTCGGTGATGGAGCTTGTCGAGGGCCCGACGCTGGCGGACCGCATCGCCCAGGGAGCGATCCCCATCGATGAGGCGCTGCCCATCGCCAAGCAGATCGCCGAGGCGCTCGAAGCCGCGCACGAGCAGGCAATCATCCATCGCGATCTCAAGCCCGCGAACATCAAGGTGCGTCCTGACGGCACGGTGAAGGTGCTCGACTTCGGGCTGGCGAAGGCGATGGAGCCGGCGCCCGGATCCTCGCCGAGCATGTCGCAGTCACCGACGATCACTTCGCCGGCGATGATGACCGGCGTTGGGGTGCTGCTGGGCACGGCCCCATACATGAGCCCGGAGCAGGCGCGCGGCCAGGCCGTCGACAAGCGTACCGACATCTGGGCCTTCGGGTGCGTCCTGTACGAAATGCTGACAGGCCGCTCGCCATTTGCGCGGAGCACCCTGACCGACACGCTCGCGGCCGTCGTTGACCGTGAGCCGGACTGGAAGGCCCTACCGTTGTCAGTCTCTCCGGCGATTCGGAGGGTCCTCCTCCGGTGCATCGAGAAGGATCCCAAGCGACGGTTGCACGACATTGCCGATGCGAGAATCGAGATTGAAGACGCACTGCGGGGAGAGACGGTCCTCAGCACGTCAGCCCTTGCTGCGCCGCCGGCACCGCCCCGCAGGGTACCGTGGTTAATCGCTGGATTCACCGCGCTGGCGGCGCTTACGGCCGGGCTGTGGGTGTACTCGAACGGATCGAGCGCGCCTGCGAATCCCCTGGCCAACGCTCAGTTCACGCGCATCACGGATTTTGAGGGTTCCGAGAACGACGCGGCCATTTCGCGCGATGGCCGCTTCGTGGCTTTTCGATCGGATCGCGATGGCCCCGTGGATACGTGGGTCAGCCAAGTGGGTAGCGGCCGCTTCCTCAACCTGACCAACGGAGCGCGGCCATCGGTGCCGGTCCGAAATGCCGGTTTCGTGCCGGATGGTTCTGAAATCTGGTTCGCCGCCGTCGGTGGCGGCGACCGCATGCGTTTGACGCCATCGATGGGCGGCACGCCGCGTCCGTTTCTCTCCGAGCGCACTATGAACCTTGCGTGGTCGCAGGATGGTTCCCAGCTCGTATTCCATACGAATGAGGACGGCGACCCGATGTTCGTCGCGGACAGCAAGGGCGCCAACCCACGGCAGATTTTCACGCTGAAGGCCGGTGGGCACAACCATTACCCGATCTGGTCCGCGGACGCGCAGTGGATCTACTTTGTGAGCGGCGTGTGGGACACCAGGGAAATGGACATTTGGCGTATCCGACCTTCGGGTGGAACGCCGGAGCGGCTCACGAATCAGAACAGCGATATGCGTTACCTGACTCTGCTCGACGAGCGGACGATCGTGTACGTATCGCCCGACCAGAATGGCGCGGGACCCTGGCTGTGGGCCCTCGATCTGGAACGCAAGGTGAGCCGGCGGATCAGCTCTGGGCTCGAAGTCTACTCGTCGGTGGACGCCAGCGCAGACGGACGCCGTCTGGCGGCCGCGGTTTCCAATCCGACAGCCAACTTGTGGAGCGTCCCCATTCTCGACCGGCCCGCGGAAGAAAAGGACGTGACGCCCTTCAGCGTGTCGAGCGTGCGGGCCTACGCTCCGCGCTTCGCAGGCGCTTCGCTTTTTTACTTGTCCTCACGCGGCGGGGGCGACGGACTATGGCGCTATGAGAATGGTCAAGCCACCGAAATCTGGAGAGGGACCGACGGGGCGCTCTTCGAACCTCCGGCGGTGTCCTCGTCGGTGTCCCGCTCGGATTCCATCGGCGCACCCGCGTTGCCGTCATTCTGCGGAAGCAAGGCAGGCGCACGTTGAACACGCTCGCCTCGGATGGCAGCGATGTCCGCCCTCTGGCACAGGCGATCGACGTCACGAGCGCGGCGAGTTGGTCACCCGATGGGAATTGGATCGTGGCGGGCGGGGTGGACGGCACGGGCCCAGGGCTCTTCAAGATCCCGGTAGAGGGCGGGGATCCACAGCGTCTGGCGAACGGAACGGCAACCAACCCAGTGTGGTCGCCGGACGGATCGGTCATTGTCTACACGGGTGCGGTGGTGGGCCCCACCGGACCGCTTCTCATGATTCGCCCAGACGGCACGCCCGTCGAGGCGCCCGCCATCCGAGTCCGCGCGGCGCAGTGAACGTTACCGCTTTATGCCCGGACGGCAGGAACTGGTGTACGTCCCGACAGCCTCCCAGACAGCCGCCGAGAACTTTTGGCTGCTGGATCTGGCTACTAAGAAATCGCGCCAGCTCGCGAATTTTGACAGCCGCCTGACGCGTACCTTTGACGTGACACCGGACGGCAAGGAGATCGTGTTCGACCGTTTGCGGGAGAACTCGGACATCGTTCTGATCGATCTGCCAACAAGGCCGTAGCGACACAATTGCCCGTGCCTCGGCTGGTGATCAATTGCGGCGTCGCCGGACGGCCAGCGGTTCTTGACGATCAAGGAGGCCGGCGGCCTGGATCAGGCCACCGAGCGCGCTAGCGTTATCGTCGTCCAAAACTGGACAGAAGAGCTTGAAACGTCTGGTGCCGACGAACTGATCCGACCGGGTGGTGGGCACCTGGTGGGCGCACATCGAGTTCACCCGCATAAACACTACGCCAACCATCCTCCGCAATCAGATCGAGGACCATCAGGAATTCTGGAAAGGTAGCGTTCCTTTTTGATTGTCTCGGGTGTGGGCACGATCGCCCATGGGCTAGTATTCCGGCATGAATATGAGTACTGAATCGCTGGCGCCGATCCTTAGGGTCGAGCATGTGCCCGATGCCCTGGTGTGGTATCAGCGTCTCGGATTCCGTCTCGAATGGGAACATTCGGCTGGACCTGGTTTCAACCAGACCGTTGCCGTGGTCAAGCGCGGGGCGATTCACTTGATCTTGTCGAACCGTCAGGAAGACGGTCGACCGGGCAGCGTGGTCATCATCGGTGTGTCTGACGTCGAGGCGATTGCCGCGGAGTTCAACGTCGAATCGAAGCCCTGGTTCTTCGGTAGCCAAGTTGAGCTGCATGACCCAGCCGGAAACCGGATCGTAGTCGGGCCCCACCTGCCAACGGCTGGAGCCGTGAACCCGACGTCACGGCAGACGCTCAAACGGAAGAAGGGGCGGAACCCATGACCGACACTTTCAACCGTCAATGACAGACTTTTGGATTTCGGCAGCCTCACGTCGAGCACACGCAGCGGCCACAAAGTCGAAGAGATCATTTCGTTGAAGCCTCGGCGAGGCTCAGCAGTACAATCCCGCCGTTCACCGGAGCAACTGCCCGACCATGCCACTGGGCGCGCGACTCAATTCTGGGAGCGAGTCAAGACTGATGAGCAAGCCGCACATTCGACGAGTTCGCGATGGCCAATCGTCGGCCTTCATCGAGAGGCTCATCTCCAGACGCACCGCATTGGGCCTGCTCGGCGCGACTGCCGTTGCGCAGGTCGCGGGCTGTGGCCGCGCGTCGTCGACTCCACCCACTCCGGCCGCGACGGCGGACGTCGTTCACTATTTCACGCTTGTGGACATCGGCCGACGCATCGCCTCACGTGACGTGTCACCCGTGGACCTGACCGAACACATGCTGGATCGAATCGGAAGGTTCGATCCTGCCCTCAAGAGCTACGCGACGGTCACGAGTGAGGTTGCGAGGGAAGCGGCCCGCGCAGCCGAGCGCGAGATCGCAGCGGGTAAGTACCGCGGGCCGTTGCATGGCGTGCCGATTGCGGTGAAGGACCTGTGCTTCACGAAGGGTATCCGCACGATGGGCGGTACCGCCGTCCGCAAGGATTTCGTACCGGATGTTGATGCCACGGTGGTGTCGAAGCTGCGAGACGCCGGCGCGGTGCTGCTTGGGAAGCTGAATCTGTCCGAGGGTGCGGCCGCCGGCTACAACCCGGCATTCGACGTGCCGCTCAATCCGTGGAATCCGGATCGATGGCCGGGCATGTCGTCGAGTGGATCCGGGGTCGCGACCGCAGCTGGGTTGTGTTACGCCGCCATCGGTACGGACACAGGAGGTTCGATTCGAAACCCGTCGTCCGCCAACGGCGTGGTTGGTCTCAAGCCGACGTACGGCCGTGTGAGTCGATCCGGCGTGCTGGCGATGTCGGAGTCGCTCGATCACGTCGGTCCGATGGCCCGCAGCGTCGCCGACGTGGCGATCATGTTCGACGCCATCGCGGGACGTGACCCGAAGGATTCGACATCGCTCGACACGGCCGCTCCCAACGCGTTCCAGGATCTCGCTGAGCCCATTAGAGGCGTGCGCATCGGCCTCGATCGGCAGTACGCCCTGACGGGCATCGACGCTGGTCAGGCCGCGGCCATCGATACAGCGCTGGAAGTATTGAAAGGACTGGGCGCGCAGATCGTCGACATCCGCCTGCCGGACCTTGCCGACGTGGTCGAGACATGGATTGCCATCTGCGGCGCCGAGATTGTGATAGCGCATGCGGCGACCTATCCGGCGCGCGCGAGGGAGTACGGTCCCTATATGCAGCAGTTCCTGGCGGCGGGCTCGCGCGTCACCCCGCAACAGCTCGCGGCGGCGCGGGAGCGACGCACTGCACTCACGATGCAATTGACGGCCGTGCTCGAGTCGGTCGATGCGGTCGCCAGTCCCGCAGGCGGCGATCCGGCATGGCCCATCACACACGCACTCCAAGTCGGCTCGCTTCCGGAGTACCACAAGGCGTGGTCCGCCGCGCATCCCCGCAGCGCCGAGTTCACGATGCCCATGGATCTCGCGGGCGTGCCGGCGATCTGCCTGCCGAGCGGCTTCTCACCCGACGGTTTGCCGTACAGTATTCAGTTCACTGGCCGACGCCTCTCCGAAGCCACGTTGTGCCGCATCGCGTACGCCTACGAACAGGCGACGGCGTGGCACACGCGTCACCCGACCACAGCGTGACCCTACGGGGAAGGCGAGCAACGCGGCAGACCGCGATGTACGGTTTCTCGCGAAATCCGAGTTCTGTTAGGTAGGCGGACGTGCGCCTTTGCGGAAGAGCTGGCTGGCTAACAGGGATTCGAACCCTGACCGCCTGGCTGGCGCAGAGGCCTTCGGAATGGACCGCGGCAAATAGCGATTGGTCCTGCGTCAGTTGCCCTGGACCTATCCGGCCGAGCACCGTTCCATTCCATCCACTGGTGGGCGCACCTGGTGGGCGCACTTCGAGTTTACCCGCGTAAACATTACGCCAATCATCCTCCGCAAAAAGATCGAAGATCATCTGGAATTTTGTAATTCGAGCGTTCCCTGACCAATTTTAAGAGCTATACGGTCTTCAGAATCGCTAAGACCGTCTCCGTAATTCCTGAGCCTGTCAGCGACCTTTTCCGGATGCACAGAACAAGGCGGGGGAGGCGATGCCCAGTTCACCGACAACGGCACGTGTATTAGGTCCGCCCCACGAGTCTCGCGATGACTGACGTCAGATCGTGCGGGTCAACAGGCTTGGGAACGTGGATTTGAAACCCAGCCGCTAACGCCAAGCGCGCGTCATCCGTATGAACAAACGCCGTCAGGGCCACGGCGGGTAGCTGCTTCTCGTCATGCCCGAGTTTCCGCACCTGCCGGATCAGATCGAAACCGTCCTGGTCCGGCATACCGAGGTCGCTGACCAAAACGTCGGGCTGTGCCGCAGGAAGTAATTCAATAGCGGTCTGCGCGCTACTCGCTGCGGTCACGATGGCACCCACCTGTTCCAGCACCATGACCAGAATACGCCGGGCGTCGGCTTCATCGTCGACGACGAGCACGCGCAGGCCGTCGAGACGGACGGGCGAAGAGCCGCTGGCGCGGCGGCCGCTACGCGTGAAATACTTGGACAACCTATGCTTCGACCGCTTGCGTCTTTCGCACCTCAGGGGCTTTATAAGTGTTTGATTCTAAAAGCCGCTCATATCTAGCTCCATAGCAGCACCGCGCCCGCCTTTTTCGCCAGCGGCTTCCTTCAAGTCTCGTTATCGAAAGTGCCTCGGCATCAGCATCGGTGCCCCGCCCGACCATTTCGGGCCGAGGCACTTCCGATGAACGCTAGCGACTTATGCGGACCTATCTGCCGCGCGAAGCTACATTCTTCCCCTTGGGATTCCAGTGAGGGTCGTGGAGAATTGGGCCGCGGGACTGAGGTAGTGAGTCGGGCCGCTTCACGGCCCGCCACAACCCATTCATGGTCGCGTCTATTCGATAGCTGAGCATTACAGAAGGTGAACCTGCTGCGAAGCACATCAGAAAGTGCGTTCCTTCGCGGGCTCCCCTCGTATAATCCGCAGACTTGCGTCATCAAGAGACTCGCGCGACGGAGGTTCGGATACGGATTTTCGGAGTGAGGCAACTGTCAGGAGGCGAAATTTCTCGGCGTGACAGCGTGACGGTCGGAGAGATCGTCGAGACCTTGCAGGCTCACCCGACACCGTCATGCGGGGTTGGAAGCCGACGAAGTCTTGGCTGTTGCGGGAGCTGACACGCAGCGACCAATCGGATTCGAGACAATGAGCTGTTCCAGTCTGTGTCGTCGACAGTCTTCGGTCGGCGCGGTGCCCGTTGGGGGCCGCGGTTTCTGCCTGTTTGCATGACGCCAGAGCTCTGGCAGCGGGCCGAGGCGGTGTATCGCGCAGCACTCACGCGTGAGGGCGAGGCGCGCTCCGCGTTCGTGCGCGAGGAGTGTTCCGGCAACCCGGCGCTCCGACGCGAAGTCGAACTGCTGCTGGCGCAGGCGGCGTCGGGCGAGGGGTTTGTCGAGAGACCGGCCGCCGATGTCGCAACCCAGCTTGGCGAAGACCAGCGGTTCGCATCGGCGTCACTCCCCGACCCGAGTCCTTCGCGCGGCACCTTGCAGCTGACCCCCGGGTCACAACTGGGGCCCTATCAGATTCTCAGCCTCCTGGGCACGGGCGGCATGGGCCAGGTCTACAAGGCGTTCGATGCGCGGCTGCGGCGAGAGGTCGCGATCAAGGTGCTGGGATCGCCGGGCGACGACGAGGCGTCGCATGCGCGGCTGCTCCGGGAGGCGCGAAGCGCCTCCGCGCTCAACCACCCGAACATCTGCACGGTCTACGAGGTGGGCGAAGGCAGCGGCTTGGCGTTTATCGCCATGGAATACGTCGACGGCCGTTCGTTGCGCGATCTCGTCGATGGCGGCTCGCTCCCGGTGGAGGACGCCGTTCGATACGCGATCGAGGCTGCCGACGCGCTCGCGCACGCGCACGATCGCGGCGTCGTGCATCGCGATCTCAAGGCGGCGAACGCCATCGTCTCAGCGAGCGGCCGCCTGAAGATCGTGGATTTCGGCCTGGCCCGCCGAACCGATGCGCTGATGTCTGACGCCACGACCGAGGCGTCGATCGTGGGCGTGGGTGCCGCGGTCGGCACGCCGTACGCCATGGCGCCGGAGCAGGTGCGGGGACTCGCAGCCGATGCGCGCACCGATCTTTGGGCGCTCGGTGTCCTGCTGTACGAAATGCTGCTGGGCACGCGACCGTTCAACGGTGCGACGGTTGCGGAACTGCTTTCGTCCATTCTGCGAGACCCGCCGGCGCCGTGGCCGCCGAGCCTGTCCAACCCGCTGCCGGAGATCGTGCAAAAATGTCTCGCGAAAGATCCCGCAGAGCGCTATCAACGCGCGGCTGACGTGCGGCTCGTGCTCGAAGCCGTCGCCTCCGGTCTCCGCCGTCGTGACGTGCCATCAGACCCACGCGTCTCAACGGGGGCGCCTCTCCCACCGTCTCCTTTGCTCGGCCTGACCATCGGCCAGACCGGTTTCGTCGGACGAGACCGCGAGCTCGCGCAGATGGATCTGGTGTGGACGCGAGTGACCGGCGCCGAGCGCCAATTGATCCTGCTCGCCGGCGAGCCGGGCATCGGGAAGACCCGCCTCGCGTCGGAATTCGCGCGCGTGCGATCCGCGTCGGCGGCGACGGTGCTCGTGGGACGATGCGACGAGGAAGCCCTCGTGCCGTACCAACCGTTTGTCGAAGCCCTGAGCTGGTACGTGCGCGTGTGCCCGGAGCGCGACTTGCGCGCGCAGTTGGCCGCCATTGGCGGCGGCGCTGAGCTTGGACCGTTGATTCCGGAGGTGCTGCGCCGGGTGCCGGATCTCCCGACGCAGCCGGCCATGAATCCAGAAGGCCAGCGATATCGGCTGTTCGAAGCCGTCGCCGGGCTACTGGCCCAGGCGGCCATGGTGCGCCCGATGATGCTCATGTTCGATGACCTGCACTGGGCCGATAAGCCCACGTTGCTCCTGCTGCGACACGTCGTGCGCGCGTCCAGCGCGGCCCCTCTCTGCATCGTCGGCACGTATCGTGAGAACGAGTTGACGCGCACGCACCCGCTGGCCGAAATGCTGTCGGACCTGCGCCGGGAGCCGGCGGTGACGCGGCTGTCGCTGCGCGGTCTCGAGGAAGCCCAGGTCAAGGGGCTGATCGACGCGTTGGTTGGCCAGGATGCGCCGCCGCGGCTTACACAGCTCATGGCCGGAAGCACCGAAGGAAATCCGTTTTTCATCGGCGAAATGCTCAGACACCTGACGGAAACCGGTGCGCTGACGGCGTTTCACACGGGGTCTGCCGGCGGCAAGAGCGCCGCGGCCCTGGGCTTGCCCGAAGGGGTCAAGGAGGTCATCGGCCGGCGGCTGTCGCGCCTGAGCGAGGCGTGCAATCGAACGCTCAGTCTTGCGGCGGTTCTCGGACGCGAGTTCGACATCGAGATCCTTGAAGCGCTCGGAGACCTGCCGGAAGATCGCCTCCTCGACGCCATCGACGAAGGGGTTCAGGCGCAGTTGATCGCCGAAGCGGCGGTTCGAGCCGGCCGGTTCAGCTTTGTGCACGCGCTCATTCGCGAGACGCTGTACGGGGAACTGACGACGACACGTCGCGTACAGGCTCCACCGGCGCGTGGGCGAGGCGATCGAACGTCTGGCGCAAGGACGGTCCGATCCGCCACTCGCGGATTTGGCCTACCACTTCGTTCAGGCCGCGTCGGCCGATGTCGCCGACAAAGCGATCGACTACGCAACTCGCGCGGGCGATCGTGCGGCCGACACACTGGCGCACGAAGAAGCGGCACGGTTCTACGACATGGCGCTCCAGTCGCTCGAGTTCAAGCCCCCGGGCCCCGAAAGCCAGGTGCGGCGCATCGACCTTCATGCGCGGCGGGCGCGCGCGTTCGGTGCTCTCGCACAGTGGGCGCTCCAGAAAGCCGAGATCGAGCAGGCGCTTCTTCATCTCGATCCGCAGCAGATCGAACGACGCTGCGAACTCCTGCTCGAGCTGGGGGCCGCTTGGTTTTTCCTGCTCGATACTCGCGTGGTCGAGCCACTTGCAACGGAAGCCCTGGAACTGGCTGAACGGATGCATCGGTCGGATCTCGCGGCCAACGCGATCGCGTGGCTGGCACAATGCCGCAAGGCCCGAGGCGATCTTGGAGGGGCGATCGAGATTGAAGCCACGGCCATCGCAAGGGCAGGCAGGGCCGCGACGGTCTCTCATGTCCAGGGGCCACTCACGCTGTATCTCGCGGGCCGAGCGACCGAGGCGGTCGCTCTCGGTGTCCCGGGGGTCGAGATCGCCCGGTCGTCCCGCGACGCGACGTTCGTCATGTTTGCCCTTCCGCATCTCGGTTTGAGCCTCGGGAGTATTGGACGATACCGCGAGGCCGCGACAGCGTTCGACGAGGCTCGCCAGTTCGGGCGTAGGTACGGTGTGCTTCCGCTGCTCGCCCGCGCCACGGCGATGTCGGCCGGCTTTCATCTGAGCGTGTTCGACTTCGAAGGCGCCGAGCTGCTTCAGCGCGAGGCGCGCGAGCTTGGACAAAGCGTCGCCTTCGCCCCGACCGTTGTGAGTGCGAGCATCGACCTCCTGCTCACGCTCGCCCGTCGCCACGATCCGGGCGCTGCCGAGGCGCTGTTGTCGGAAACGGTGACCGCAACGGCGACCACGCCGGGTTGGCATGAATGGCTGTGGCAATTGCGCTTGTGCCAGGCCCGCGCGGAATTGGCCCTGGCGCGGGGCGCGTTTGACACTGCCGTCATCGAAGCCGCCGAAGGCATCGACCAGAGTCGCGCCAGAATGCGCCCGAAGTACGAGGCACTCGGGCTCGTCACGAGGACGCACGCCTTGCACGGCCTTGGTCGCACGCGCGACGCGATCGCCGACGCCAGAAGAGCTGTCGTCGTCGCGCGCGTCACGGTCGATCCCGCGCTGCTCCTGCTGGCGCTCGACGCATTACTCGCACTCGATGGCGACGACGAGTCGTTAGCCGAAGCGCGGGCGCTCGACGTTCGCATTTCATCTGCATTACCCAATGAGACAATCCGGCAGCGCTTCGTCGAGTCGGAAGTCGTACAACGCGTGCGGCGCCTCTAATGCGATGACCGGTCGAGGCCTGAGCCCGGGTTACGTCAGGTCTGAAGGGTGATTCACGCCGGCTCTAAAGGTGTAGCAGTCGGATTACTCCTGATATACGCCGCAGGGACTATCCATCCACAGTCGAGCCGGTGGAAATACCTCGCGACTCGTGTGGCAACTCCAAGGCTGGCGGGATGATAGCACCGTGCTGCGTTACACGATCCGCTCGTTGGTTTGCGGCGAGCGGCGTGGTTGGCTGCGGCAGGCTGCAGCCAAAGTCATCACGTCGAGGTTTGTTCTTTGAGCGTAACCACCAGTCCGTCGGGCCGTTACGTACCCCGACTGCGGAAACGGAGGGCGTGATTAGCTGCGAGTCCTTGTAGCTAATCGCGTCTTCACAAGCGCAATACCTGACGGTTGCTAACGAGCGGTCGCCAAGGGTTTACCCAACAGCCACGCTCCTCTGTGTCGGGCCCCGGTGGTGGGCGCACCTGGTGGGCGCACTTCAAGTTCACCCCTATAAACATTAACGCCGACCATCCTCCGCAATCAGATCGAAGACCATCCGGAATTCTGGGATGCAGGCGTTGTGTGCCGAAATTCTTTGGCTTTCGCGCTGCGCGTACGCCAGCAATTGTCGGGTCGCGTCGCTCTGTCTCGAGGTGTTCCCGGAAGGGTCGCTGCCGGCACGGGTGACAGGGCCCCGTCGATGGAAGTCGCCATTATCGAAAAACACGTCGTCGTTTATCACGGGTAACGTTGGCAATAAGCTGCAAAGCGGCTCAAGAGGGGCTCAAGACAGCGAACGAATAGGACTGCTTCGTCAGCTTCATTGCCGAGCTAGCTGGCAAACCAGGAACGACTCATGGCGCGTGGAGTGTGCGAGGACTACGCCTCAACTGGGTCCACGGGAGGCGAGTGCTACCTGCCTCCGCAGCACGAAGCACAGCGCCGCCGCGGTCAGCGCCAGGGATGCGAGTCCGAGGAGGGCGACGGTCGTGCTCCCGGTCGTGTCCGTGAGCAGCCCTAGCACGTACGGCCCCACGAAGCCGCCCACGTGGCCCAGAGAACCCACCAAGGCGATGCCCGCAGCCGCGGCGGTCCCGCCAAGAGCGCCGTGGGCACGCACCAAAACGGTGCGTAAAAGGCGTGGACGCCGATCGACACGAGCGCCAGGCCCGCGACGCGCGCCAGCGGATGCGGCAGGAGCGCAGCGCTCACGCACCCGAGCGCAGCCAGGACTGCGCACGCACTGGCGTGGAAGAAACGCTCCCCCGTGCGGTCGGAGCTCGCTCCAACCGCGAGCATCACGCCTGCGGCCACGCAAGCGATTCCCCCAGTGATGAGTCCTGTCGTCGTGTTGCTCGCCTGGAGCGCGTCACGGATCATCGTCGGCGCCCAGAAGGTGTAGCCGTACTGCGTTGTGAGGAGAAGGAAGTACGGCAGGGACGCCAGCCAGACCATCGGGAGCACAAGAGCGCGGAGCGGCGCGACACCGTGTGGCGCGGGCGATTCATCGGCGTCCCGCCGCAAGCGTGCCGTAAGCCAATCGCGCTGCTCGACGGGGAGCCAGCGCGCGCCAGCGGGGTGGTCGGGGAGGTAGGCGAGCACCACGAAGCCGAGAAGCACCGGCGGAATGCCTTCGAGGAGGAAGAGCCACTGCCATCCGGCGAGTCCCCGCAGGCCGTCGAGCCCGAGCAGCCAAGCGCTCAAGGGGTTGCCGATTGCGCGCGGAGATCGGGATGGCGATCAGGAAGCGAGACAGCGCCCGCGCGCGCTGCGGTGCGGGAACCACCCGCTCAGGTAGTAGATGATCCCGGGAAAGAAGCCCGCCTCGGCGACGCCGAGGAGGAAGCGCAAGGCGTAGAACTGGATTGGTGTGTGCACGAACATCATCGCCGCGGCGACGAGCCCCAGGTGATCATGATGCGGGCGATCCAGCACCGCGCCCCCACGCGCGCGAGCACGAGATTGCTCGGCACCTCGAAGAGCGCGTAGCCGAGGGAGAAGATCCCCGCACCGAAGCCGTAGGCGGTCGCGCTGAAGCCCAGGTCGCGATTCATCTGCAACGCCGCGATCGCGACGTTCGTCCGGTCGAGAAAGTTGAAGATGTAGAGAAGGAAGAGGAACGGCAAGAGTCGAAGACTCACGCGTCGCATCGTTGCCCGCGCGAGGTCGGTGTCGTCGCGGTCGATTCCCACGCCCGAAGAGGCCGGGATTGCAGTCGAGGAGGACATTGCGCCCGTCCTATTGAGAGAGAGGATCGAAGAGTCTCCAGTTCACCCTACGCCAGGAACTGACGAGTCGCAAGACGCGCCAGAGTGGACCTTGACGAGCGCGATGAGCTCATCGTCCACCGGTGCCACGTCCGCCTGGCACCAGGTGGATCGGCGAATGCATCGACCCCGGATCGCAACAGATCCTTGAAATCCGCCAGCGCATGAGTGTGCGCAAAGACGCGAGGTTGTTCCGGTAAGCCTCGGCGACCAGAAATTCGGTGACAGGCCTGGGCATCAGCACACGCCGGCTGTCCTGCCAGACCTTGATAGAGTCGACCCCTTTCGCAACCAGCTCCTGAAGTTCCGCTCTCGCTTGCTCCTCGTTCGTGACCACGCGAACGGCCTCACGTCGGGGTCTCAACACTGATGGACAGTTACTGCAGACCACTCCTGTGGCGGTCACCTTTCACTCGCTCGCGGTTGCGGTGTCGCGCTGGGCGGCGGTGCAACGACGCCCAGCTTTACCAGCACGCCGAGCCAGTCGGCATTCGCGTGATGCAGCACGATTTTGCCCTCGGCGATCCGGTCCATGAGCAGGACATTCCATGTCAGGCGTTGATTCGTGGGTGCGATTCCCATAAATGTGCCCAAGTGAGTACCGGTGAGCGTCGCGCGGGTTGCGACGGTATCGCCTTCCGCGATCTGATGGTCGACCGTCGTTTGGAGATCGGGAAACGCGGCGCGCACCATCGGGTGCCGCACGACCGTCTGGTAGAGGCCCGGATGCTCCTTGAGTGCATCGAAGTTCTGCTCGTCGAGCAACTGCAGAAAGCGACGAACGATCGCTTTGTTGTCGTCCGTGGACATCACATGTACCTTTCTAAATTAGATCGCAAGGGCTATTACCGTTACGCGAATTCCGCCGACCGTACACCGTCGAAGAAATCGCTCAGCGGCCACGTGGTCACGGCGACACGCGTACCGCCGAGAGTGAACATTTCACGTTCAGGACGGGACGGAAGGCGTCCAGCATCTGGCTGACGCCTGGCGGGGGACTGCTCACCATCTCCTCCGTGACGCCGAAGGCCGACCGGTGCGCGGCGAGCGCCGACCATTTCGGTCCATGACCGTCGCGGCATCGAACGACACTGCGATCATGCCGCTGGTCGTCCCGAACACGTCGGGGTCGAGGCCGTCGGTGATGCCTCGTCCGCGGCTCTTCTCGGCGAGGACCTGAAACATCGTCGCGTCGATCGTCCGCATAGAACAGCCGTTCCGGCGCCGCCTCTCCCATGACACCGCTCGAGAAGAACGCGGCCGTCGTGGCGCGCTGTATCGCCAGGTGGTCGGGATGGTAGTAGCCGCCATGCGGATCGAACGTCACGATCACGTGCGGCGTCACTCTCGTGAATGACGCCTCGGATGGCGGCTTCCACGTCGAGCATGTCGACGTTCGCCAGCGCCCGCGGGTCGTCATGCCGTTGCCGGTCCTTGCGGGCGGAATCGTGGAATCCGAGGAGCACCGGCTCTTCGATGCCGAGCCTGGCGCAGGACAGGCGCAGTTCCTCGACGCGCAACGCACCCAGGTCGTCGACCGCTCCGATCGAGGGATGCGGTTTGCCCGCCTCGCCGTTCGTGGCACACACGAGCGTGACGCGAACGCCACGCTCGCTCAGATGCGCCAGGATGCCGCCATGAAAGATCTCGTCGTCGGGATGCGCCAGAACGACGAGCAACGACGCGCGACGTGGTGAAGTCATGACCGTGTCCTCCATTCGAGCAGCCGCGTCACTCGACGCGCGTCAGCCTTGATGGTGACCGGATTCGGGCTCGGCCCCGCGTGCGTGCGAACCTGCGTCAGCGTCAGCATGTTGCCGTCGCGCCGGTAGGTGTAGACGCTGACGCGCGCCTTTCGTCATGGCGGCCGGATTCTTCGCGACCGTCGCCTGCATCGTGATCTCGTTGCCGTTCACCTCGAAGGTTCCCGCCTCGCCGACGAAGGGTCCCCAGACAGCGCGAAGCTGGTCGGCGGAAGCGCTCGCCGGGTCGGCCAGCGGCGGCCGCGGCTGTTCGGCATGCACCTCGACCCGGCTGTAGTGGCGGCCGTGGAAGATGGCGAGCGTCGACTGGGGCCTGAACGTGCGGCTCGGCGCGCCCGGCACCACGACCTCGACGGTTCGCCACGACGCCATGGAGCGTGCCTTCTGCTCCTGTGCGGCCGGCGTCACGCGTGATGCCGGCTGAGAGCGCCAGAAAGAGAACCGAGCACGACATCAAGAGTCTCGAGTGAGTCGACATCGAAACCTCCTTGTGCGTTGTCCGTCGGGCGAGCCGAATGGCTCGCACCCGCAGTGTCCAACGTGGTTCTCGAGCGCTCAAGCGCAACGAGACGCCGAATCGGTCGATGGCGCGTAATGGCGCACCGCTGCGATATCCTTGTCCGGCGACATGACCAAGACGCCGGAGCGCACCCCGCAGGGCTCCGCGTCCGCGGAGCGTCGGCTGGACTCGTGGAAGGAGATCGCCTCGTTTCTCGGGCGGGGGATTCGCACCGTCCAGCGGTGGGAACGCGAGGAGGGCTTGCCCGTCCACCGCCTGGCGCACGCACAGCGCGGCAGCGTGTTCGCCGACCCGAAGGAGCTGTCCGCCTGGTGGGAGAGCCGTCAGATCAAGCCCGACGCCGAAGCCGGCCGCAGGGCCCGACACTGCCAGTGCGCCGCGTCTCCAGCGCGTCACGAGCACGACGGCGGCGACGTTGTGGCCCGCGCTGTCGTCGGACGCGCGCATGGTCGTGTACGTCTCGGATGGCGGGAACGGATGGCGCAACGCCGCAGGTGTGGCTGCAGCAGATTGGTGGTGCGGCGGTGCAGCTGACAACCGGCCTGCGGGATTGCGCGGAGCCGGCATTCTCCGCCGACGACACGCGCGTGATCTTCAGCGCCACCGGCGAATCGACGCCGGAACGTCTACGAAATTCCAACACTGGGCGGGCCGCCGCGCGTGTTGAAGCGGGCGGCGCGCAACGCGAGGTTCTCGCCGGATGGGAAGTGGCTGGCCTACATCGCGCTCGAGCCGCGCGACACGATTCGACTGGCGCCGACCGCCGGCGGCGACGAGCGCGCGCTGGCGTCAGGCCTCGTCGATATCGCGTTCGTCACGTGGTCCGACGACAGCCGTCACCTGCTCGTGTTGGCGCATCCGAATCCTTCGGTTGACCTCGACTACTGGGTCGTGCCAGTGGATGGCGGGACGCCAGTCGACACCGGTGTCCTGAGACGAGCGCGGCAGCAGGGCTTCGTGATTATCTCCGATGCCGCCCGCATGGACCGGTGATTCAATGTTCTACTCCGCGGCCGGGCGGCAGGGCCTGCATGTCTGGCGGCAGCGGATCTCACCGGCGACGTTCGAGCCCATCGGCGAGCCGGAGCTCATGACGCCCGGCGCGGAGCACTCGTTCTATCCGGCGGCGGCCGCGCGGGAAATTGAGCTTCCTCGGCACTCACGCCGACATCAATCTCTGGTCCGTCGCCATCGACGCCGCCAGCCGGCACCGCCTCTGGCCCGCTTCGGCGTCTCACGCGGGGCGCAGGCATCGTCAGTCATCTCACGCTGTCGCGGGACGGGCGCACGCTCGCGTATTTTGCGGCGCGG
The DNA here is from genome assembly GCA_963827515.1 of uncultured Acidobacteriota bacterium. Classification (GTDB taxonomy): domain Bacteria; phylum Acidobacteriota; class Vicinamibacteria; order Vicinamibacterales; family UBA2999; genus JABFSA01. The sequence continues at coordinate 33,357 of CAWHBF010000005.1, forward strand.
TCGATACGGCGGCGAGCTGCATGTCAGAGAGCTGGAGAGCGGCGCCGACACGATGGTCGGTGGGGATCTGCGCCAATCGCGGGTTTCCGGTGATCTCCCCAAACGGGGCAGCAGATCGCCTACGGGGCGATCGTGCCGGGACCGCCGGTGCAGCGTCCGGTGTTTCTCACGAGCCTCGCTGACGGCGAGACGCGAATGGTCCGCGACGACTGTGGTGGCCGCCCGCGCCAATGGCTCGATGAACGGACGCTGCTCGTCGAAACGTTCGGCGCCGGACTGAACTCCTTCGTCGTCGTCGAGACGCACGACGGAACTCAGCGTCCGCTGCTCTCATCGATCAATCGCAGGGTCTCCAATCCCCGCGTCTCACCCGACGGCCGCTGGCTCGCGTTCGACGCCGCGCATCCCGGCGGATCGCCGGCGGTGGCGGTCGCGCGGATCGAGGCAGCACCGCCTCGAACGAGGCGGAGTGGGTCACCGTTCAGATGTCGGCCAGCCATCCGTTCTGGTCGCGCGACGGCCGTCTGCTCTACTACCTTCCAACGATCCGAGCCTGGACATTCCGAAATCGGGTCGCCGCCCGACGGTTCGATCCGTCCACCGGTCACGTCGACGGCGAAGCCTTCGACGTGCTGACCCTGAGCGAGATGATCGTGCCCGCGATGTTGCCCGGCATCGCGCCTATCGCCGCGCCCGATCAGATCATCTTCGTGCTGGGCGACTATCGGGGTGATGTCTGGATGATGAATGTGTGAGTAGCGAGAACCAGTTCAGGAGCACGTTCGACGAGCGGCGATTCGCCAAAGGGAACAGGTTCGCGCGCGCGTGCGAGAAACTGGCCGTCGATCGAGAACTCGCAACGCACTGTGTCGGTGAGAGTTACGAAGGACTCCGCCTATTGTTCTTTGGCTGGGCGTCTGGGATTTGAACTGGGAGCTCGCGGCCATTTCCCGATGGGCCGCCCGCTCGGCGGTTGGTCGTGAGTCTGCAAGGGTTTACCGACCGCTGACCCCTTGTGTCCCGGCAGTGGTGGGCGCACCTGGTGGGCGCACCACGAGTTCACCCGCATAAACATTGATGTCATAACGACGTCGGCCTCGGATCGACGCGCGTAGACTGGCATGGTCCACGCTACAGCGCTCGGGTTGAAGGAGGCCGAGATGAGACTGATCGGATGCGACTTACATGCGAGCCAGCAATCGATTGCGATGCTGTGTCGTGACACCGGTGTGGTCGTCGAGAAGACATTGATGCACGAGGGTGGGGCCGTCCGCGAGTTCTATGCCTCGGTTCCGCCGCCGGTCGTGGTCGGAATCGAAGCGACGGGCTCGATGGGCTGGTTTCTGCGGTTGATGGAGGAGCTGGCGATCGAGTGTCGCGTGGGGCATCCCACGGCGATTCGGAAAGCGGAGACGCGCCGACAGAAACACGACCGGCGCGACGCGGCGCTGTTGCTGCAGCTTTGGTGGAGAATCGGTTTCCGGCGATCTGGATGCCGTCGACCGAGTACCGGGATCTCCGCTCCTTACTCCTGCACCGCCATCAGTGGGTCCGCATGCGGACGCGCGTGCAGAACGCGCTCCACGCGATCGTGCTGGCGCACGGCGTGCGGCGCGGCCACAGGTTGTGGAATCGCGACGGCCAGGCGCTGCTCGCGTCCTTGCCGCTGGCGCCGTACACAGCGGATCGCCGCAGTGAGCTCCAAGCGCTCTATCAGCACTTACAGGCGCACATCGATCGACTCGACGAGCAGGTCAAGCACGTCGCCGACGAGCGGCCTCGAGCGACGTTGCTCATGACCCATCCGGGCGTCGGCCCCGTCACGGCGTTGGCGACCGACGTCTTCGTCGGCGACCCCATCCGGTTTCTCGACGGAAAGGCACTCGCGAGCTACGTGGGCATGATCCCTCGCGAGTACTCGAGTGGCACACGGCAGCGACTCGGCGCGCTCAGCAAACAGGGGAATCCGTTCCTGCGGTTTCTCTGGTGCGAGGCGGCGGCGCATGCCGTGCGCCGGGATCCCGACCTGCAGCGCTTCTATCGACGGAAGGCCGTGCAGAAGGGATTCGCAAAAGCCCGCGTCGCGGCGGCTCGGAAGCTCGGGATTCGCCTCTGGATCATGTTGCGCGATCAGATCGATTACGCGGAGTTCTGCCGTCGTGGCCTGGCGCGGCAGACGTAAGAGCGGTGTCTGTGCGGGGATGCCCGTGTTGGCGTTGGTCCTCGTGCGCGAGTGACCGAAACATTGATTGGGCGACCCGCCTCCCTCACGTGGAGGGAGTTCGCACGAGTCATCATGGTCCATCGTGACCGAAGAGATGTTTGGTGCAGGACACCGTCGTGATGCAGTGACACGGAGTGAGCGCTGAGCGTGGACATCGAAGGAATCCGGCGATCGGCGCCACGGCCGCCTCCGCCAGCTCTTTGGCTTATGAGAGCCGGCTCCGGCGGCCTGAACGGAGAAGGTCTGTCTTGACACCGCCGACGTCGTTAGAGATACGCCAATCATCCTCCGCAAAAAGATCGAAGACTTGCACGAGGTGCGCACCCGTCTACGTCCCTTCCAACTTGTGGTCGCGCGGTGGGGAAGTCGATCTGAGGCATCTCGCCGACAGGGCGCGAGCATACCAAGCTATTGCAGCCATTGGTGACGCGGTTGGCGAATCCTGCGGCGTCACGCCACTATCGCCGCGTCAGCGCAGCCGCCAGATATCGGAGTTCGGATTCCACCTCTTCGCCATCGGCCAGCGTCTCCGCGATCTCTTGCCGGAAGAGGTCGCGATACCGCTTGCGGAGCCTGTGAATGGCGACCTTGAGCGCACCCTCCGATGTGCCCATTTCTCGTGCGAGTGTGGCATACGGCGCGTCGGCTTGATCGAGCAGGAAGACCTTCAACCGGTTGAAATGATCCAGACGTCCATGTTCCACGAACTCGGCACGGAGTCTGTCCACGACTCTGTCGAGCACTGAGAGTGCCCAGCGCCGCTCGAAGATCCGCTCAGGCGTCTCGTTGTGCGCCGGCTCGCGTTGATACCGATCCTCGCCGGAAGCGATTTCAAGCGACAGGACCTTCCCTCCGCCGCGTTTCTGCGCGCGACTGCGATCGGCTTCGTCGGCGAGGAAGAATTTCAGGGAGGTCAGGATGAACGACCGGAATCGACCCTTTTCCGGGTCTGCGCGATCGAGATATCGGCCTTCCATCACGCGGATGAAGAACTCCTGCGTGAGATCCTGCGCTTGGTCAGCCGGATACCCGCGGCGGCGAACGTAGGCGTAGAGCGGATACCAGTAACCCTCGCACAGCGACACCAAGGCGGAGCGAGCCTCGGGCCGGCGGGAATCGGCGGCCGCGATCACCAGCGTCCACCATGTGGTCGGGAAAGCAGATCCCCCCGCCAGCGTGTGCATCGTTCCGCCTGCGGTGTTTCCGGGATTGCCGGTCATGCGCTCAGCCTGTGCCGCTCCACAACAGGCATAAGGAATTGGAAGCCAATGGTTACACCGCGCTCATCGCTGGTGTGCCGGCTGCAGCCGCGCGTACTCAGCTTTGGCGCGCTTCAGGACCGGGATATCGGCGTCAGCATCCTTCCACAATGCCAGGAATGTCTCATAGGCAACCTTGGCCTTGGTCCTATCTCCCGACAGAACGAACACCCGACCGAGTTGCAGGTATGCCAGCACGCCGATGGGATCGGTGGCTACGATACCGGGATGATCGAGAACCTTCTGGAATTCGGCCGCCGCTTCGGCATACCGTCGCGCGGCCATCAGGGCCTCGCCGCGCACGTAGGCCGAGTGCAAACCGCCCGCGTAACTGGCGAAGTTGAGGCCGTTCGCTGCCAGCTCATAACGGAGCGCGACCTGCAGCCGCTCCAGGCTGTTTTCCGGCTTGCCTCGCCTCAGTTCGGCTAACCCGCGAAGAACTGGTACATAGGTGAATTTGACGAAGGTATCTTCCGGAAAACGCTGTTCTAAATCGCCGGCGAGCGCCTCCGATCGAGAAGAACCTCCGGAAAGACCCAGGGCCAGGGCCGCGGCGTATTCAACCTCCCGACCGTTCGAACGCTCCAGCGCTGCCATCGCCTTGCTTGTCCCTTCGCCAGCATTCCCGCAAAGGGCTTCCCACGTCGCTCGTGCGGCCTGATAGATCGCCGCCGTCTCACGTTGTCCCTCCTGCAGCGCGAGCTCCAGGGCGCGGTCGGACGACCGCCGGGCGGCCTGCAAACGGCCGGAACGAGCCAGCGCGAGAGACTGCGCGTGCGCGGTCCAGTGTTCCACCCTGCGCTTGCCCCTGGCCAGCGCGACTGACCGGGCCATCTGCTCCTGGTCACCCTTCAGCACCGCGATCTTGTACCGGATGACGAACAGACCTTCGAATTCCAGCTTGCGCTCGAAAGCCGCCTGAATCGTCCTCTCGGCTTCCGCGAAGCGACCGGTGAGGAAATAGCTTCCCGCAAGATTGCCATACCCCATGCCCAAGTCGGGATCAGCCGCGATTTCTTTTCGAGATGCTTCGATCGCCCTGTCGTAACGGCCGGTCCCACGGGTGGATATGCCGCCAAACAGAGTATGGGGATTGGGTTGTTCCGCGCGGGGATACGTCTGAAACCACAATTCGAGCGTTTGATAGGCCTTTTCCAGATTTCCCGTGACTTGACGGTCGTAGGTGAAGTCGATGTAGAACCTTTCGCGATCGCTGACGCGATCTCGCAGGAGCCACGCTTTCCTGGTGCTCTCGGCCGACAGCTTTGATTCCCCAATGCCGCTGTACGACAGTCCCAGCCGGGCGTGCGCCATCGCGAACCCGGGATCGAGTTCGACCGCGCGGCGATAAAAGGCGATTCCTGCCGCGTTGTTGCCGGAGGAGAGGACCGCCCTCCCTCCGGCGCTGTACGCTTTCAAGGCTTCGATGGATGATGTCGTGGTTTCGGGCAGGGGCGCGTGCTTTTCAACAGTGGCCAGCGATTCGCCCGCCCGGGTTCTGAATCTTCGCGCGATCTGACTCAGGGCGTTGAGGACGCCCTCTTGCCGAGCCGCCTGGATCTGCTGTTGATCGAGGATGCGGCCCGTCGTGCAGTTCCTTGCGCGCAAGCCCAGCACGTATTGGCTGCCAAGACTGGCAATCGACCCCTCCAGAGTCGCCGCACTCGCTGTTCGCTCGCAGATCTGGTGCGCGATTTCCGGAGTCACCCGCGCGTCTCTCGGCTGGCCCATCAGCGCCAGGGTCTCTTGGACCTTGGTGTCCGAAATCACTGCAAATGGCGATTGTTCGAGCTCGAACGACAGCCCTTGACGGAGCGCACCGTCGAAGACGGGATCGCCGGTCTGGTTCGTGAAGTCCACCAGCACGATGGTGTCCTTCTCGGTCAGCGTGGGTCTCATCGGCGAAACGCGAGAGGAGAGCGACCAGGCCGTCACCCCGATCGACACGAGGAGGACCAGTCCGGCGGCTGTGCCGAGAGCGGCAGCCCGGTGCCTGCGTAGAAACTTCCGGGTTCGGTACAGCCGGCCCGGCGGCGCGGCCAGCACAGGCCGGTGCTCCAGGTGATTCTGGATATCGGCTGCGAGGTCAGCGACCGACGCGTAGCGCCGCTCGCGCGCCTTCTCCAGTGCCTTCATCGTGATCGAGTTCAGGTCGCCGTCCACGAGACGGCGCAACGAGACCGGGTCGGTCTGCCGGCGCTCGGCAATGTCGGTCACCGCCGCGCCCAACGAGGTGAGCTTTCGGGAGAGCGAAGGGGCCTCGTCTTCGCGGATGATCCGCAGCATTTCGGCCAGACCGGCGCTGCGCAGCGTCGCCGTGTCGAACGGCACGGCGCCGATCAGCAGCTCGTACAAGAGCACGCCGAGCGAATAGACGTCGGAGCTCTCATCGACGTCTCCCCCCATCGTGTCCACCTGCTCTGGGCTGGCGTACTCCGGCGTCCCCACAATCTGGCCGAAGTGGGTGAGCAAGCTTTTCTCCACAGCCCACTTGTCGGTGGCCTTTGCTATCCCGAAATCGATGACTTTGGGAATCGGCGTGCCGTCCCGTTCCATCACCAGCACGTTCGACGGCTTCACGTCACGGTGGATCACACCCTTCCGGTGCGCATGGTGGATCGCATCGCACACCGCGAGGAACAAGGCGAGCCGCTCCTTGGTCGTCATTCGCTTGCGATCGCAAAACTGGGTGATGAGCGCCCCTTCGATGTACTCCATCACGAAGTACGGGCGCCCTTTGCTGGTCGCGCCGGCGTCGAAGATCTGGGCGATGTTCGGGTGGTCCATCATCGCGAGCGCCTGGCGTTCGTTGGCGAAGCGGGCGAGCACCGCTGCGGTGTCCATGCCGACCTTCACGACTTTGAGCGCCACGCGCCGGCGAATGGGTTCACGCTGCTCGGCGAGGGACACCGTGCCCATCCCACCTTCGCCCAGGGACTCGATAATGCGATAGCGGCCGAAGTCGTCATCCAGGGCCGCACCTGAGGCAGGGCCAGGCGTCTCGGTCCCGAGCTCGTCGCTACCTGAGCTCCCGAGTGCGCCCTGAATCAGACACGTCGGGCAGAGTCCCTCGGGATCACCGGAGGTCAGTTCCGCTCCGCACCGTGGACAGTCTGGCATTTCATCCTGACAGCGGCATCCTATACCTCTTCGCGCTGAGGCTGTAACCTCCCGTGCCGCATTTCCTTATTCGCGTCAGGTGAGCCGAATCGGGGTTGCCACCGAGCACGCGCGAATGGACTTTCGTCATGACAGAACCACGAACCCAGCGCTCGCCATGTATGCGGTGCTGCTCGGCGGCAGCAGTCGAAGGGAAGCGCGCCGAGGCCGGATCGCCACTGCCCGTTCTCGGCCCGTGGTCGCGCACAACTGGGAGGAGACTCAAATGATGCGACAACTCGTAGCAGCGTGTGGAACGGTAGCGATGGTCATGATGCTGACACCACCGGCCGATGCTTCGCGGGATTCGAAGGGGGCCGAGTGGTCGGCACCGGTCAACCTTGGGGCGGGCATCAATACGTCATTTTCCGAGGCCGCCCCGGCCATCTCCGAGGATGGCCTTACCTTGTATTTCGTTTCCAATCGCCCAGGCGTCCCTCCCGACGCTTTCGGTGATCAAGACCTGTACGTCGCTCGGCGCGAGAGCGTGGACCTTCCCTGGGACTGGCCCGTGAATCTGGGCGCGAAGATCAACACCGCTGCCTTCGAAGGCTTTCCGGCGCTTTCTCGGAATGAACACCATCTGTTCTTCAATCGAACCTCAGGGGAGATTTGGGTTTCCTACCGGAAGAACGTTCACGATGACCTGGGAGACGGCGGATGGCAGTTGCCGGTACCCCTCGGTCCGGGGGTCAACACCCCCGACACAGAGGCAGGACCCGGCTATTTCGAGAACAGGAAGCGGGGATTGCCGCAGCTCTTCTTCTCTAGTGTCCGGCCCGGGGGCGCCCTTAGCGACATCTACGTCGCTGACGCGTTCGGTTCGGCGGTGCCGGTGAACGAACTGAACAGCACGGGGAACGACTCGAAGCCATCGATTACCGCCGACGGGCTCGAGGTCTTCTTCCACTCCAACCGCACGGGGAGTGCAGGGAACGACCTGTATTCGTCGGTGCGGAAGAGCGTGCTCGAGCCCTGGTCCGCGCCCGAGTCCTTGGGGACTGTTGTGAACAGCGCGGCCATCGATTTTCTCGTCGCCATCTCGCCCGACGGCGAGACGCTCTTCTTTACCTCGACGCGCGATGGTGGCTTCGGAGCGAACGACATCTACGTGACGACGCGCACAAAGCACGGAAAACATTGAGCAACTGGTGAGCGGCGCGGCGACCCATTACGGCCCATGGGTCGTCGGGGATGTCCCACTGACTGTTGAAATTTGAAGCGGCGGCTCCGTCACTGCTCGTGGTAGACGAGTGGTGACCAAACCCGAGGCAACACGCCTCTCAGTAAAGGAGCCGCCATGAGGAAGTCTCGCACAGCACGTCCGTCCGTCGTTGTTGAATCTCCGTCCACCCGGTCCCTTCCGCTCGTTGAACTCCTCGTCGACACGAAGGCCGAACTCTTCGAGCTGATGGTCCGCTCGGGTCTTCGCGTGCTCGACGCGATGCTCGAGGAGGATCGCACGACGCTGTGCGGTCCCCGGTATGCGCATCAGCCCGCGCGTGCCGCGTCTCGCGCGGGCACGGTGCCCAGCGAGGTGGTGCTGGGCGGACGCAAGGTGGAGGTGTCACGGCCGCGGGTGCGCGCCGACGGGCGTGAGGTCCCGCTGCCGACGTTCCAGGCCATGGCGCACACGGACCCGTTGAATCGTCGCGTCGTCGACCAGATGCTGGTGGGCGTCGCGACCCGCCAGTATGCGCGGAGTCTGGAGCCGGTCCCGGCCGGGGTGGTGAGTCGCGGGACGAGCAAGAGCAGTGTCAGCCGGCGGTTCGTGACCAAGACGACGGCGCAGCTGCGGGCATGGCAAGCCGCCCCGCTCGACGGCCTTGAGCTCGTCGCGCTCATCCTCGACGGCGTGCACATTGGCGAGCACTGCCTCGTGGTGGCGCTCGGGATTGCGGCCGATGGCCAGAAACACGCGCTCGGGCTGTGGGAAGGCGCGACCGAGAACGCCGCCGTGTGTCAGAGCCTGCTCGCGAATCTCCAGAGCCGCGGGCTGCGCACGGACCGCAGCCTCCTGGTCATTCTCGACGGCGCGCAGGCCCTGCACAAAGCCACGCGCGCGGTCTTCGGCGAGGCCGCCCTCATTCAGCGGTGCCAGGTCCACAAGCTCCGCAACATCCTCGACCACTTGCCGGAGCGACAGCGCCCGTGGGTCCAGGCGATCGTGCGGCGCGCCTATCAGGCGACCGACGTCAAGGCGGCGACGCGGCTGCTCACGGATCTCGCGAAGCGCCTGGAGGACGAGTATCCCAGCGCCGCCGGCAGTGTGCGTGAAGGGCTCGAGGAGACGCTGACCGTCCTCACGCTGCAGCTCTCGGCGCGATTGCAGCGATCGCTCGCCACGACCAACGCCGCCGAGAGTCTGCTGAGTCGCACCCGCCACGTGAAGCGGAACGTCAAGCGCTGGCGTGGTGGGCAGATGATGCTGCGGTGGGTGGCCGCCGGTGTCCTCGAAGCCGTCAAGGGCTTCCGGCGTTTGAAGGGATGCGGCGATATGCCGCGTTTGGTCGCCGCACTACGCGCACGCGACGAACGACTGGGCCTCAGGTCCCAAGAGGCGAACGTCGCGTAGAATCTCACCCGAGCCGCCGCGGAGTTTCAACAGCGGTCGGGACATCCCCTGGGTCGTCGCGCAGGACGCTAACGAGAGTTTGCGGAACGCGGTCGGAAAGGAGGGTTGCTGAGTGCTTCTCCAGCCCGGTCAGGGCTGGGCTCTCGTCACCGTGTTGGTTGCGAGCCTCGTTCACAATCCTCTCGCCGCTCGCTGGTTCGCTGCTAGAAACGTCGACAACCAGTAACGTAGCGACATAGTACGCAGGCTGTCAGGCAGCAGTGGTGGGCGCACCTGGTGGGCGCACTTCGAGTTCACCCGCATAAACATTACGCCAATCATCCTCCGCAAGAAGATCGAAGAATTACCCGAGGCGCGCGCATTGTGTGTCCGTGCGCGTTGAGCATGGCGGATCGGGGAAGTCGGTTCGCTGACTTCTTGGTGCAAGACCTCAATCATGACGGCGGCGCCACCGGGCTGGTGGCGTATGCGCCCGCGAGTGCCGCTTCGCGGTCGTCGATCTTGTTCAAATCGGCACAGGCTACATGGCATCGGCGGCCTTACAGACCGTCCTCACGCTGGGAATCGCCGATCACATGGCCGCCGGCACCTTCGCGTCATGGTAGTTCAAAGTCAACGACCGCATCGGCCCACGGACCTACTGATAGATACACCGGGCGACTGACGTTGACCTTGAGTGCGAATAACCCATCTATCTTGCCCATAGGCATCCCACAAAGCCGATACCGACTGGCATGGTCGGTGGTTGTGGTGGGACCGAAGGTCACGGTGTTGGGACGGAAGGTGACGTAGGACTCTGACCGGGGGACTGCTCGCCACAGGCGAATGCAAACACCCCGACTATCAGCAGGAGCACTGTGCGCAGAACGACGTGTGTCACGCGCGTGCCTTCTCGTAGGATGGCCCCGGCCAGCAGTCGCCCCTGTGTGGTTGTCTCGCTCACAGTAGAGGAGGACCCGGGGCAATCGGCAACGGCCCCGTCGCGATCGATTCGTACAGTGCCCCAGAGAGACTCACGCCCGTCCGGGTGATTGTCCTACGGGCGAATACGTAGAAGCTCGCCAGCGCCGGGCGAGGTGCTCCTGTTCGTGACGTAGATGGTCCCGTCTTTGGCGATCGCAATTCCGCCAGGCGCGAAGAGCGGCACAGTAAACTGCGTTCTCGTCCCATCCGGTGCGACTCGTAACAGCGCTCCACCGCCGAAGTTCGGAATAGGATTGGCAATCTGGAGAACATAAAGGCTCCCGTCCGGGCCGAACTCGATGTCGATGATGTTCGTGAACCCTTCAGCGTACATCTCCGGTTCGCCGCCCTCGGGTGGAACACGGTAGACCTTCGCCAAGCCGACGGCGAATGGCGCACCTGTGAGTTGTCCAACGTAGTACGCGCCATCGGGGCCAAGCGCGAGGCCGGTTGGCACAGCGTCCCGACCCCCAGGGAGTTGGAACTCCGGAAATACCGCGAGCGTCCGAATGCCTCCATTGGCACTGAGCTCTAGCAGAGCGTTGGCGCCGGCATCCGCGACGATGCGCCGACCCGGGAGGACCAAGAGGCCGTACGGATTCGAGTCCGGTGCGTCGGCATCCGGATCGTTAATGACTTCGTAGGTGCCCAGGTCCGCCGTCAACCGGACAGAACCGTTCGGCAGCAGTCTCGCCACCTGGGCCATGCTCGCTCCGGCGTCGCCTAGCTCTGAGCCTCGCAGATCCGGATGACCGGCGAACCCGATCGTGAAGTAGAGGTTGCCCTGCCCCTGGAACCCGATGTCGTGCGCACCAGTCGCGGAAGCGCCACTCGGAGGGGCAAGGGACGGCAGACCGTCCACCATGATCTCGGCGGTTCCGCGTCTGAGATCAATCCGAATGACAGCTCCGCTCAGGCCAAAGCAACGAAGTCCCGTGGGCCCGATATGACAAGCTTCAGTGCCACCGGTGCCGGCCTCCAGAACATAGAGATCCCCGTTGGGTGCGAAGGCAAGTCCACGGGGATTGTTCAACCCGGAGGCCACGACATCGAACGATTGTGCCTGCAGGGCGGCGGCCGTCAGAACGATGGCGCAGGCTGTCATGCTCGCGCGGGCGAAGTGATTGAGGCTCATAAAGCTCCTTGTGGGCGAATAGGGACAGTGGGCCGACGACGATCGGATACGCTCGTCTGATTGGCTCCATTCGTGCCACCACGCAGCGTTCCTGATTACGACTGAGTCTGGCGAAACACACGCTGATATGGCGCTTGTCGTGAGGTCCACGTCGAGCGAGCTCGAGATCTAATCGTGTATCGCCAACGATCAACACGGATCGTTGGCCCTGCCGATCGCTGCGGAGGAGAGGAGGCGAAGCACGTCGCGACGGGAAGGTTCGAGAGTCTTTTATGATGCTGTTCACTCGACGTCTCCGGTCGCTCTGACGTGTTCCGCCCAAGTAATAGTAGGCCGACCAGCCTAGCGAGGTTGGCCTACCACCCTCGCAGCATATCGCCAAACCGCCGGACCGGGGACATCCGATCCGACCGTCGTGAACAGGTCTCGTGCGCCGTGAACTCGAGCAACGAGGCGAGTATGTCGGCTGAGTCGCGCCCATTTGGTTAAGCCAGTGGACAACGTGGTCCTTACTAGACTTGTGGCCGATTTCAGCACCGCCCAATCAGAGACGAGGGACAGACCCAGGCAGCTACCGGCGAGCAGCCGTGAAGAACCTCACGGCCTATCCGGGATAGGGTACAGCTGAGGTGTCGTCCCTAGTGAGGCGACAGCCAAAGGAGTCACTGTCGCGCAGATTGTTGCCGACTCCAGCCGTCCGTTTTTGAATACGCAAATGGAAATGGCTCCGATCTTCAACGTAGGAGATCCGTTACTTGGCAGGGTTATTGTATTCCCCACGTCGGTCCTGGACTCAAATCCGCGTTTTGCGAGCCAGGACGATTCGACGAAGTAGAAGTACTTGTGGTACCGGCGCTGAAGGGGAATTCTCCGATGACGATAACGCAAATGGTCCTCCTGGTAATGGGTCTTGTGGTCGCGTACTGGGCCGTCCGGGTGGCGATGGGACGTCCGCCGCGGGGCTAGCTCCTAAGGGGAATTTACAATGTGGTTCTCGTACAGCGGTTTCTGATGATGTCTGTGGCGTCGTGGGTTTTGGCGAAAACAGTAGAGCCTACCCAAGGCTCTCAATTGCTCAGCGGCTTCTTGGAACCCGACGCTGCAGACCGCCATCGTCAGGTCGATAGCTTCCCTCCGCTTCTTGCCGCTGCAAAACACCTCCAGCAGCCGACATGATGATCACTTCTCTTGGAGATCAACAATGACTGACCCTAAGACCGGGAAAATCCGCCAACACGCGGCACTTCGAACCCCCAGCACGCTCAGACCCTGAACATATAGTCCGGCACGGCGGTGATAACGATGTTGATGTGGATGATGACGACGACGCATTTGACGACGCTCAGCCCCTTACCTCGTCCGCATAAATGTGTAGATTCCTCCGTGAGGTATTCATGAATCGCTCGAAAGGAACGACCGACAACGACCACCAGAAGATGGTGTCAGGCAAGAAGCAGCGCGGGCCAGCGGATAAGGTGGGTAAGGACGCGGGTGGGAATGAAGGTAGCAAGGGTCAGAATTACCGAACGGCCAGCTCGCCAGCGGGCCGTAGCTCAGTCGGTTCGCACAAGCCAGGTGGTGATGGTCCGGGGACGAAGAAGTTTAAGCACGAATCCGACAATCTGAAACGCAGCACTCGCAGACGATAGTGAACGCAGGCAGCAGGTGGAATCATCATCATGACCCGACGAACGAGCCCAGTTGATTGAAGACATCGACCGTAGCGCCAGCATGACAGAGGGAGGGCCATCAACTCCGGCGAGCCAGAGCGGGGATCTGTTCGCGGATTCACGAGCCGCGTCATAGCTATTGAGCCTAGAGGCAACCCGATCTCCATCACGATCACATCGGGATGCAGCCTGATGGCCGCCTCTACAGCTGCGTTTCCGACAGCGCCCTGTCGTCGCGCCTCATGGCAGGCAAATTGATCCACGCATAGATTCGACCTTTGCAGGTTCACACTCCCTTGCCCGAAGGCCACGCCGGTGCCGCTGCTACCGTTGAATATCCCGCCGAGCACGTGTGGAGGTAGACTTTGCGGCAACCGTCCGACATGGCCCCAATCTCGGCGTGGATCTGGCGGTTCTCGTAAATCCCGTGCCGGAGGGTCGTGGCCTTGCCATCGGGCGGCCGAACGCTACGTAGAGGAGTCATTTCATGGCGGATGTGCCCAAGAGTTCTCCCTTCCTGCGGTTTGACCCAGCCCTTGCCAAGAAGGACCTCGAGAAGATTCGCGACAACCTGTCAGCCATCGTGCTGGACGGGAATCACCTCTGGCTGGGGGGCGATGAAGGTGCCTCCATCCACCGGATGACCCTTGATGCGTCAGGAGACTTTGGCGATCACACAAGTTTCGAGTTGAAAGAGATGCTCGATCTGCCCGGCCCGGCGAAAGAGGAGATCGACATCGAAGGTTTGGATGTTCATGGCGGTTACTTGTGGTTGATTGGGTCCCATAGTGCCAAGCGGAAGAAGACCGAAGACGACAAGCCCGCGGAAGAGAACATTCAACGTCTCACCAAGATCGAGGCGGCCGGAAACCGCTTCATGCTCGCCAGGGTGCCTCTGGACAACGCGGCAACCCCCGTAGCCGCTCTCGGCGACTTGACGGCGGCGCGCTTGAAGGGCGATGCCAATGCGAATCTGCTTACCGAAGCTCTAAGAGGCGATCCTCATGTGGGACGGTTCGTTCCACGCGTTATGCCGGACGGATCCATCGCAGGAATCCCCAGCAAGGACAATGGGTTCGACGTCGAAGGGCTGGCTGTGACTGGCAACCGGGTGTTTCTGGGACTCCGCGGTCCGGTCGTTCGTGGCTGGGCTTCCGTCATCGAACTGCAGCTCAACACGTCGGGCGATGGCACCCTTACGCTCGACACGATCGGATCGTCCGGGCGACCCTATCTGAAGCACCTGTTGCAACTAGATGGACTCGGCGTTCGCGAGCTTGTCATTACCGGGGACGATCTGCTGATTCTGGCTGGTCCCTCCATGGATCTCGACGGGCCCGTGTTTATCTATCGCTGGAAGGACGCTTTAAATCTGCGTGCCGACACGCTTATCGGGAAGAGGGACTTGACGAGAGTGTTGACAGTGCCCTTTGGAGTTTCGAAGGACCACGCGGAGGGCTTATCCGTCGCCACCGATGCTCCGCTCACGCTCATGGTGTGCTACGACTCGCCCGCAGCGACCCGCATCGATGGCACCGGTGTCAAGGCGGATGTGTTCGCGATCGAAGCGTGAGACTGGGGACGCCGCTGCGTGGAGTTCCCTGCGCCTATGGTCGAACAGCATTGGCGCATCCGTAGCTGCCCGATGAAAAAAACGCTGCACGCCAGCGCGTCCGCCCATTCGTGCGTGCGATTGGGGGCGTAAGACGAACGTTCAGCGTGCAAGGCGCCCGGGCACTCCTGGCAACCGCGGAAACGACGGCAACGTGACATCTGTAACTTACAGACCCAGAGGATCCGTCAGAGTCCGATTCCGGTCTGCCGACCTGTGTCAAGCAGTCGCACTCGTGGTTAAAGTGAAAATCAGAAGAGAAACCCAGAGGAGCGGACCTGGCGATCGGGACTTCTGGGAACCGAGCGTTCCTTACCCCATACCCTGGGGAGTACGGGTCCTGGAACGTGAGGCGAAGGGGAGAGAATTACCGTTCTACGCCCAGTGCTGCCACGCAATCTGCGGGAATGAGCAGTCCGCGAATCGTTGATGATGGGGCACCGACAGCCTCTACGTGGGAGGCTGAGGTGGAGTAAGCAGAAAAGGCTGGTCGCGCAAGGCGCGACTGAGCCGCGCCTGGCGCTGGCGCCAAGCCTCGAAGTGCCTCGCGATCGTGCCCAGTAGCTGGGCCTTGCTCGGAGACGCTTCTCGCGTGGCCGCCCGCCCGAAGAAACCGGCGCCGAGTTCGGCATACCAACGGATGTTGTGCCGCCGGCGCATCTGATCCTCGAAGAATCCCGCCAGCACCAGACACTGGGCACCGGCGGTTTCCATCATCAGCCTGGGCGCCGGCGGTTTCCATCATCAGGCCGTCGGCCAGCAGCGTCGAATCCACCACGAAGTGATCGAAGACCGCGCTGAGGTTTGCCGGGGTCGAGAGATCGACCGTGGCGTGCGTTGATACCTGGGCGTAGTGCGCCAGCACGCTGGCGTTGTAGAGGAGTTCCGGGTGATCGACGTCTGGTCCGGAGACGTCCTTCAGGCGCTGGAAGAAGAATTCCAGCGCCTGCCGATGATCGGTCGCGAGAAGCTCTCGCAGAGGACCCATTCCGCTGAGTACATCCCTCCGCCCATGCCGCCGTTCTCCGCGGCCGCCTTGCGGTCGTCCGGCGCCTGCGAGATGACCGCCTCGGTCGTCAGTAGAAGCGAGGCGATCGACGCGGCGTTCTGCAGTGCCGAGCGGACGACCTTGGCCGGGTCGATGACGCCGGCCTTCACGAGGTTCTCGTACTGTTCCGTCTGGGCGTTGAAGCCCTCGTCACCGGCCATGTCCTTGACGCGCTGCACGACGATGGCCCCCTCGTGGCCCGCGTTGGTCGCGATCCAGCGCAACGGCTCCTCGATGGCCCGCATGATGATGTTGACGCCGAGTTGCTCGTCGCCGTCGAGCGTGATCGACTGGAGCCCTTGCGCGGCCCTGAGCAGCGCCACGCCGCCCCCGGCCACGATGCCTTCCTCGACGGCGGCCTTGGTGGCGTGCATCGCGTCCTCGACGCGGGCCTTCTTCTCTTTCATCTCGGTCTCGGTGGCTGCCCCGACTTTGATGATGGCCACGCCGCCCACGAGCTTGGCGAGTCGCTCCTGGAGCTTTTCGCGGTCGTAGTCAGACGTCGTGTCCTCGATCTGCGTGCGCAGTTGCTTCACGCGCCCTTCGATGGCCTGCGTGGTGCCCGCACCTTCGATGATCGTCGTGGTGTCCTTGTCGATCGTGACCTTCTTCGCCTGTCCCAGGTCCTCGAGCTTCACCGACTCGAGCTTGATCCCCAGGTCCTCCGTGACGGCCTTGCCGTTGGTCAGGATGGCGACGTCTTCGAGCATCGCCTTACGGCGATCGCCGTAGCCCGGCGCTTTGACAGCCGCGACCTTGAGCGTGCCTCGGAGCTTGTTGACGACGAGCGTCGCCAGTGCGTCGCCTTCGAGGTCGTCCGCGAGGATGAGCAGCGGACGGCCCGCCTGCGCCACTTGCTCGAGCAGGGGCAGCAGGTCTTTCATCGCGCTGATCTTCTTCTCGTGGATCAGGATGACCGGATTCTCGAGCACCACTTCCATGCGGTCGGGGTCGGTCACGAAATACGGCGAGAGGTAGCCGCGGTCGAACTGCATCCCGTCGACCACCTCGAGCGAGGTCTCGATCGTCTTGGCCTCCTCGACGGTGATCACGCCGTCTTTGCCCACTTTGTCCATCGCTTCCGCGATGATCCGGCCAATGGTCTCGTCGTGGTTCGCCGAGATCGTACCCACCTGCGCAATCATGGGACCACTCACCGGCTTGGACTGCTGCTTGAGTGACGCGACGACCGCCTCGACCGCTGCGAAGATCCCGCGTTTGATGGCCATCGGGTTGGCCCCGGCCGTGACGTTTTTCGCGCCTTCACGATAGATGGCTTGCGCCAGCACCGTGGCTGTCGTCGTGCCGTCTCCCGCGACGTCGGAGGTCTTGCTCGCGACTTCGCGCACCATCTGGGCGCCCATATTCTCGAGCGGATCCGGCAGGTCGATTTCCTTGGCCACCGTGACGCCGTCCTTGGTGATCGTGGGCGATCCGAAGGACTTGCTCAGGATGACGTTGCGTCCCTTCGGTCCGAGGGTGACCTTGACCGCATTGGCCAGCCCGTTCACCCCGCGGAGAATGGCCTGGCGTGACGCGTCGCCGTACGTAATGAGTTTTGCCATGTTAGCGTCCCTTCCTGGTGGCGGCTTTTCCCGTCGCCGGCTTGGCAGTCACGGCTTTGGCAGTGCTGGCGCCCTCGATCGCGGCAAGGACGTCGTCTTCTTTCATGATCAGGTAGTCCACGCCGTCCAGTTTGATCTCCTGGCCAGAGTACTTGCCGAAGAGGATGGTGTCGCCCGCTTTCACGTCGAGCTTCACCCGTTCGCCGTCGTCGTTCACTCGGCCTTTGCCCGCGGCGATCACCGTGCCCCGCTGCGGTTTTTCCTTGGCGGAATCCGGGACGATGATGGCGCCGATGTGCTGTTCTCCTTCGTCGAGGCGTTGAACCAGAATCCGGTCGTGTAGTGGTCTGACATGCATGACGTGACTCCCATCGGGCGAGGAGGTGTTGACGAATCTCTCGTCAGCGGAAGCGACAGAAGCCGTCGCTCCGTCTAACCGAGCGAAGAATCGACGACGCGCTCTTGATGAGGGCTGTGGCTCGGGGCCGGATCACATCCGGCGATGGGCGGCAGTGCTCAGGAAGGTCTTGCACTCATGAGTATAGGCCGGAGCAGCCGCGCTGGCAAGCCGCGCCGATGTCCTCCCGACGTCGTTCATCCACTGAGTTCGCAATCGCGTGGCGAATGGAGTAGAGTCGCGGCACTGCTTTCCTGAACCTGTTGCCTGATTCTCGCCTGCGCGAGGCCCGTCACGCATCAGCCTTCATCAAAGCCCTGGCACGGCGCGGGGCGAGCGATGGGCGAACGCAATCTCCGCACACATCAACCCAACGGCTCTGCACGGCGATCGGTCTCGTTCACCGGAAGCCATCTCGCCAGGAGCCGTGAGGAGCAGCGCACATGAGGCAGCCACCCCAGACGCGGTGTTTCAAAGAGGCGCTCGCACGTGTCCAGCATCTGTTCATGGAGACACGCGGCGTAACGCTTACCACCGCTGACGCCGCGCTGATGGCAGGCCTCGACAGGCAGGTGTGCCAGGTGTTGCTTCGGAACCTCATCGAGACGGGCTTTCTCGAGCAGCGCCCAGGGGGCAAGTTCGCGCGTTTCTCCAATCCAGTCGAGGAATCGCGCGCACGCGGGTCGCTGTGAGCCCGTTCGCTAATATGTGGTCGATCGCACAAACAGGCCACCATCGGCGCGGGATAGAAAATTCTCCATCACGAGTGCCCTGAGCATGGCGGCGCACACCGAGGGTGCCACTCCAAATAACCGCATGGCCTGCGGCTTCGTTAGTGTCAGCCCCGGCATTTCTCGGTATTGTTCGCGGACTTCCTGCAGCAGTGCGGCAAGTGGTGCGGAGCGAGGAGGGGGGTCAGTGATCATAGCGCCTGATTTCTGAGGAAACGAGCCTTGATGAGGGCAGGGCCAGGGCTGGAGAACGCCCAGCGATGTGGTCGGAGTCTCAGGAAAGCGTGAACCCTGACAGCCACCTTACACCTTTCCCCTGAGCGGCACAACAAGATTGGACTGCACATCACTTCGGAAGGGCCGCCTGCCAGTCTTGAACGATGTTGAATGGGGGAGGTGGGGTCACGGGCACCATCGATTTCGCGACGGGCAAGGCGACTGGATACGGATCGTTCGAAGGACAGATCAACTTGAGTAAGTGATGATGCGCCGCAATCCCCGTCGCATTTCGACAGCTCGTGGATTTGAGATAGCGGGATAGTCCAGTCCTATACGGAGATCGCTGCCAGGGGACGGCGGGGCCGACGCGCCGAGGTGATTCGGCCCCGCCTCAGGATCGAGCGCATAAGCGAACCTGTGGCGTTCGGGGAATAATGCAAGAGTCCTCACGGAAGATGTCGCTTCGTCCATGTCTTGCTGGATATTGTGGACGGAGCGGACAGGTAAGCGGGCAAGGGCTCAAGCAGGACACCTCAGATTTTTCTGATAACGGCACAGCGGGCAAGGCGCGTGCGAGGAGGGTTCAATGAATCGAGGAGGCGACACAGTCAAGAGTTCCAACGCCACCGGGACGCCGCCGCACGTGATCAGCCGACGCCATTTCATAGGCGGCGTCGTGTGTGGCTCGGCCACCGCCGTTGGCGGCGGAGCAGTTCGGATCCGATCACGCCTCCGACGCCGTCACCAGCTCAGCAGCCACCGCCGCTGCCGGAGCATGCGCGGCTGAGCTTCTCGCAGCAAGGCGAGGACATCGTGCTATTTCACGTGATGCACGAGTTGCTGAAGATCGTGGCGCCAACATACCTGGACGTCGGCGCCGCCTCCCCGGTGCGCAGCAACAATACTTACCTTCTCTACACGACCGGCGCGCGCGGCGTGCTGGTCGAGCCGAACTCGGTGTTCGCTACGCAGTTACGACGCCATCGCCCTGGCGACACGGTGATCGAGGCCGGTATCGGCGTCGCTGACACCGCCGAGGCGGACTATTACGAGATCAAAGGCAATCCGATGCTCAACACCTTCTCGGCAGAGCAGGTCGCATACCTGCAGCGCGGCAAGACCGAAAGTGTCGTCGAACGCGTTGTGAAAATGCCATTGCTCAACATCAATCGCGTGATCCTGGAACACTGGGGGCGGGCGCCCGACCTGGTGTCCACGGACATCGAGGGCCTGGACTATGCCATCCTCCGAACACTCGATCTGTCACGCCTTCGTCCAGGGGCCATCTGTGCCGAAGCGGTTCCGATGACGAAGTTCGGCAGGCCGTCTAGGATCACCAGATACCTGGCGTCGCAGGGCTACATCCCGCGCGGCGGGTCGATGTACAACACGATTTACGTGGACTCGCGACGA